>CAWGUT010000006.1:0-256762 GCA_963825825.1 uncultured Solirubrobacterales bacterium
TCCCGCTTGATGAAAAGCCTGCTCGCCGGCGAACAACGCCGAGTCTGACGCCATTCGCCAACGACTGCATGTCGCTGCGCAAAAATGAAAGGGACGATCCTTGAGGAAATCAACCAAGAAATGTGGGCTGATCGGGTTCGCGGCCATCGCCTTGGCTGCCATTCAGATATCGAGTGCGGCCGCGGCCGATTGGCCGGACAGGATCGTCAAGATTATCGTGCCGTACGGACCTGGCGGAGGTGTCGACAGCTTCGCTCGCCCGATCGCGTCCGTCCTTAGCGAGAAGCTTTCCAATCGGCTGATTATCGAAAATCGCGCGGGCGCGGGCGGCACCGTTGCGGTCCTTGCCGCAGCGCGGTCCGCGGCCGACGGTTACGTCCTGCTGGCCGGCGGCGTCCATCAACCCATGGCCGAAGCCATCTATCCCTCAAGGGGATATCGCATCGACAAGGACTTCGTCCCAATCGCCATCACGGCCGAGGTACCTAACGTTCTTGTTGTTCCGGAGCAGTCTCGCTTCAAAACGGTCACAGACATCATCAAGGAAGCCAAGGCCAACCCGGGTAAGCTGAACTACTGTTCCTCCGGGAACGGGACGTCCCAGCATATCATCGCCGAGATGTTTAAGAGCCAAACAGGCGTTGAGATTCAGCATCTGCCGTATCGCGGGACGGCGCTTGCACTGACTGACCTTATCGCGAACGTCTGCGACATGATGTTTGACGGGATGGGCACCTCAGCCCCCCAGATCGAAGGAAAGAAACTCCGCGCCATCGCCCTCACGGTATTGAAGCGTTCACCTCGGTTTCCGGACATTCCGACTTTCGCCGAGGCCGGGGGACCGCAGCTCGACGCGGCGATTTGGTACGCACTATGGGCGCCGGCAGGAACACCCAAGGAAGTGGTAGCGGTCATTCGAAAGAACGTGAAGGAGTCGCTCAATCATCCAAACGTCCAAAAGGCGTGGGAAGTCCAAGGAGCCGACATTCCAAACATTCCGGACGAGCAACTCGTTAGCTTCGTAGAGCAGCAGACATCCTTGTGGACCAAGACCGTGACCGACCTTGGGATTAAGGTTGATTAGGGCGTAACCATAAAACGAGGTTCGCGAGCGTAGCTTGATCCATGTCCGCTATCCGGGCGACTTGCGGACTTAAATCGGACATCTCCCGAGGTCCGAAAAGTGCCAAATCCGGACTACGATGCGCTGCACAAAAAGCCCCGGCGTTGAGACCGGGGCTTCGTATGATGATGGTGAAATCAGTCATTCCATCTACTATTGCAGTTCGATTTCGCCCGGCCGCCAGGTCTTGTCGAACCACGGCTCCAGCGGACCATAGAGGCGAAGGATCATGAACCAGCCCTTGCCCGGGATCGTCTGCACCCAGTTGTTCTCCATTCCCGCCGGGGCCTTGGGTCCGAAGTAGACATCCACCGAACCATCCGCATTGGCCTTGACGCCCTTGTTCTGGCTGCTGACGCTCGGGGCTTGCTGGTCGGTCTGCACCATCGAGCGGGTCTGGTTGTCGTAGACGATGACCGACCAGAAATCCTTGACCGGGACATTTGGCGGCAGGCGCAGCTTGTAGGTCTTGCCGCCATCGAAGGGATTGCCCTTCGCATCCTGAACCGACCAGGGATATTGCGAGCCCTGGCCGACCATCTTCTCCTCCATCGCCGGCGTCACGCCGATGGCGAAGTAATAGTAGAAGACGGCACCATCCAGGTTGCTGACACCGGGCGCGACTCGAACTTGTAGCCGCCGAAAAACGGCAGGCGCCACGTACTGTCCGGATAGAAATACGCATCCTTCGCGCGAATCTTGAAGGCGATCGTCCGCGCCGTCACGGCGCCGATATTGGCGGCGTCGGTGAGGATCTTCTTCATCCGCTCATCGGGATTGAAGGGCTGGCCCTTGACGATGCCGATCGAGGCGAACAGGCCCAAGGTGGTGGGATCGGAACCGTCCGCCGGCTCTTCCTGGATGACCTGGTTCAACAGGTTCCAGAACGAGTAGTCACCCGGCGCGACGAAGTTCGACGGAATTCCGGAGGCATTGACGAATTTCATCGGCGGCGGGTTGGCGGCCTCGGCCAGGGGATAGATCCGCAGGTTCTTCTTGACCGAGTCAACCCCGGGTTGGGTGGAGCCGTCCACAACGAAGGCGCGAAAGACGAGGTAGCTGCCGAAGGTGCTCGGCCGCAAGACGTGATACCCCGGTGGTATGTCGCCCTTGAATCCAGGCGGCAACAGGAGGTATTTGCCGCCCTCGCCCTTGTCGGCCCCGGTGATGCCGATGTCGGCGACCCACTTGTACCAGAAGTCGTCGACCATCCCCAGCACCTTGGGCGGAATCTCGGCCACCAACGGTCCCTTGCTCGTGTCGACCCAAATGAAGTTGTAGATCGTGTTGTCGTTGGCCGTCAGCTCGACGGTCTTCGGATCGACCAGATTTTCCCAGATCACGTTCGTCTGGTTGTCGGGTCCGAACTTGCGTATCGAGTCGCGCATGCCGGCCTGATTCACGATCGGAATCGCCAGCAGATAAGCCTGCAGCGCGCGCGAACGGTCCAGGTTGTCGTAGATTTTGTCGACGGTATCGGCCGACGGGTAGCCGTAATTGAGATTCAGCGTCCCGATCGAGGACTCGATCTTGTCCGGCACGGCGACGCCCGGTGCAATCGGGGTTTCGTACTTGTACTGCTGAGCCATGCACGGCATATGCCGAAAATGCAGTCAACGCCAGTAAAGAAATGGCTAGTTTCAGGTTTATCACGCTTACAATCTCCTCGAACGGTTTCCCGATACATCCCATAGCATATGGCCCATGGCGCATATCCCTGTAATACCCTTCGCGAAGGGGTCGTAATGTCTTTTCTCATAAAATATTCGCAGGACGCTATTGGGCTTTGGGTCAAACCCATAAACGGGCCGGACGGCGGACATCCGTTCTCGCCCTGTAAAGCCGACATCGTAGGACATGGCCCGATCGAAAAGTGCCACAAGCGGACCGGCGTTAATCAGCTATCCAGGGATGACCGAACCCATCAGGCGGGCAGCGGCCAAGTGATTTCCTTACCCTTCAGTTCCCGGTAGCGACGGGCGTTCGCCCGTAGACTTTTGGGATCGGACATGCCCCGGGACAGCCAATCAAGATCGAGCCGCGCCGCTGCGTCAATTGCAGCCATAGTCGTTGCCTGCAAAGCTCGCTTCGAAAATGAATAAGCCGGATAACAGTCAGGCGTTACGTGACCGGCCCAAGCGACAGCAGCATCCAGAAGCTGCTCCGGCGGTACGATCTTTTGCACGACGCCCATCCGGCTTGCGGCATCCAAATCGTAGACCTGTCCGAAGAGCGTAAATTCGGACGCGGCCTGCGAGCCAATCGCATACTTGATGATCTCGCAATAAACTGCGGGCATCGGAATGCCGATCGGGACTTCATTCAAGGAAAATTGTGACGCGCCTTCCGCCGCGACCCGATAGTCGCAGCCAATCGCCGTGATGAACCCGCCCGCATAGGCATGGCCATTGAGCGCTGCGACCGTGGGCCGAGGATAAGTAAAAAGGCGCAGATTAGTGGCGCGATATGCAGCGAACCAATCGTCGATCTCCTTAATGTTGCGACGGGCGAACATTGCGAAGTGATGATCCAAGTCGAGGCCTGCCGAGAACACTTTGCCCATCCCAGTCAGAACGACAGCGCAGTCATCGAACTCGGCTTCGAGGCGATCAAACGCGGCATGAAGATCGGCAAAGAACGCGGGGTTTTGCGCATTGACCTTGTTGGTATTCATCGTCACCACGACGACGTGGTCGTGCTTTCGCTCAATCTTCCAAGGCATGTCAATATTCCCTTCGGGGCCGTTCGCAGTTGGTCTATATCATAACCGCAGTCCGCCCAGAGCATCTGCGAGCGCATCGAGCAGGCCGCCGTTACCGTCGGCCTTCCTTGGCGTCCTGCTTGATCATGTCGGCGGCCTTTTCGGCAATCATGATCACCGGAGCGTTGGTGTTTCCGGATACGATCAAGGGCATGACCGAGGCGTCGATTACGCGCAGCCCACGGATGCCATGGACGCGCAATCTGTCGTCGACGACGGCCATCGCATCGGACCCCATCTTCGCTGTGCCGACGGGATGATGGATCGTACCGCCCTTCCGCCGGGCGAAGTCCAGCAATTCGTCGTCGCTTTGAGCATCGCCGCCGGGATCAACTTCTTCGGCGATGTAGCGGGCCAAGGAGGGTGCCGACGTGATCCTGCGCGCGATTTTCATACCTTCCACTAGGCAACGACGATCGCTCTCCCTGCTCAGGAAATTCGGGCGGATCGCGGGTGCCGCGAGCGGATCGTTCGATTTGATATGAATTGTCCCGCGGCTTTCTGGCCTGAGGGGAGTGGGCCCGATAGTCAGCCCCGGTTCACGATCCAAGATCCGCTTGACGGGATCTTTGAAACTGGCGTGGGCGATCGTGTACTGAATATCCGGAGTTTCTAATTCCGGTCGCGATCTGACGTTGCCGTTTACGATTCCGGCTGACGTTGTAAGGACGCCGCGACGCGTGATGGCGTACCTGAAGATCTCCTTAAGGAGAGGCAGGCCGTGTGACCGCTCGTTCAGGGTGCGGGTGCCGCCGACCCGCCAGACCATACGGATAATGTAGTGGTCCTGGTGATTCTCGCCCACTCCCGGCAGGGCGTGCAGCACGTCGATGCCTTGCGCCTGAAGAACGTCGGGCCTACCGATCCCTGAGAGCTCGAGCAACTGGGGAGATTGGACCGCTCCGCGCACAGCAGAACCTCGCGTCGTGCCGAGGCCACCACGTTCTTCGCTCCCTTCTAATAGGCCACCCCGGTCGCGCGTCGATCTTCGATGAGGATCTTTCGTGCGTATGCGCGCCGGTCTCCACGTGGACGTTGGGGCGCTTCATGGCCGGTTCCAGGAAGGCCCGTTTGGTTGACCACCGGACGCCGTTCTTCTGCGTCAGTTGGAAGTAGGCGAAGCCGTCCTGCTGTCCGGACGTGTAGTCCGATTGGTGGGGTACCCGCATTCGCCCGCAGCCGCGATCGATGCGTCGGTGATCTCGGCGGATTCGTACTGATCGCGGACGTTTAAGAGGTCCGCCCTTACCGCGCCAGGCGGCGGGAGCACCTTCCCAGTTCTCTGACTTGCGGAAGTAGGGAAGCAACGTCGTCCAGGACCAGCCGCGTTGCCGAGTTGCGCCCAACCGTCGTAGTCGCGGGATTCGCCGCGGACATACAGCATCGCGTTGAGCGAACTCGTCCCGCCCGACGCGGCCCCGCGGGATCGGGAAGGGCCTGTCATATGTGTAGGCCTCCGGCTCGGTCTGAAACCGCCAGTTCAAACCGGGCATGTCGATGGTCTCACGTAGCCGACGGGCACGTGGATCAGGATGTTGCGATCCGGACCGCCGGCCTCGAGCACCAGAACGGAGACGGACGGATCCTCGCTCGATCGCGAAGCGACCGTACAGCCGGCGGAACCGGCTCCGATCACGATGTAGTCGAATTCAGCGGCGGACCTAGCGGATGGCTGCATGCACAGACCCTTTGCGTTCCATCGGACCGTTAGGTGGCCGGACGGCAACGATGTCCAATTCGTTTCGCCAATTCCACCATTGGTTGGGTCGATGTAACGCCGAAGTTGCCCGACCGAGATCGCCGCATATCATTCCGGTGAATGAGGCCATACCAAACTTAAGTTGGCGAAACGACCGCGGATTCCCGCATTTTCGGACCAAAGGCCGCATGACGCCAAACGATGGCTGCGGCAGTTTTCGCGGAGGAAATTCGGTGGACGATTCGAAAATCTCATCGGCGGCAAGAAGTCGGCAGCCCCCGGCAAGTGGTTGCCGAGCCTCGATCCCTATCGCAACGAGAACTGGTGCGAGATTCCCCACAGCGTCCGCAGGATGTCGATGCCGCCGTCGCTGCCGCGAAGACGGCCTTCCAAGCTCCCGGTTGGAAGGGCCTGTCGGCGACCGCCCGTGGCGCGCTGCTGCGCAGGCTCGGCGATCTCATCGCGCGCGAATGCCGAACGACTGGCCGAACTCGAGGTCCGCGACAACGGCAAGCTGCATCGCCGAGATGAGCATGCAGACGGCGTACATGGCGCAGTGGTTCCACTACTACGGCGGGCTGGCCGACAAGATCGAAGGCGCGGTGCTGCCGACCGACAAGCCCGACACCTTCAACTACACGCGCTACGAGCCGCTCGGCGTCGTCGCGGCGATCGTGCCGTGGAACTCGCCGCTGCTGCTGCTGACGTGGAAGCTGGCGCCGGCGCTGGCCGCCGGCAACACGGTGGTGATCAAGCCGTCGGAGTTCACGTCGGCGCTCGACGCTCGAGTTCATGAAGCTGATCGAGGAGGCGGGCTTTCCGCCCGGCGTCGTCAACGTCGTCACCGGGTTCGGCGCGGACGTCGGCGCGCCGCTGGTCGAGCATCCGCTCGTGGCGAAGGTCGCGTTCACCGGATCGCGACGCCGACCGGCCAGCGGATCTACGAAGCCGCCGCGCGCGGGCTGAAGCACGTGACGATGGAGCTCGGCGGCAAGTCGCCGAACATCGTCTTCGACGATGCGGAGCTCGACAACGCGGTGAAGGGCGTGATCTCCGGCATCTTCGCGGCGACGGGACAGACGTGCATCGCCGGCTCGCGGCTGCTCGTGCAGCGAGAGCATTCACGACCAGTTCCTCGAGAAGCTCGTGGCGCTTGGCGAAGACGGCGAAGATGGGCGACCCGATGAGTCCGGACACGCAGATCGGGCCGGTCACGAACAAGCCGCAGTTCGAGAAGATCCTCAAGTACATCGACATCGCGAAGGGCGAGGGCGCGCGTAGCCGTGCTCGGCGGCAGCCCGCGCGACGCGTCCCGAATGCGGCAACGGCTGGTTCGTCGAGCCGACGATCTTCGAGGGCGTGAACAACCGCATGCGCATCGCGCAGGAGGAAGTGTTCGGTCCGGTGCTCGTCGGTGATTCCGTTCAAGGACGAAGAGGAAGCGATCGCGATCGGCAACGACGTGGTGTATGGTCTGGCGGCCGGCGTGTGGACGCAGAACATGCGTCGCGCGCTGATGATGGCGGAGAAGCTTCAGGCCGGGCACGGTCTGGATCAACACCTATCGCGCGGTGAGCTACCTGTCGCCGTTCGGCGGCTACAAGCGATCGGGACTCGGCCGCGAGAGCGGTCAGGAGATGATCAAGGAATACCTGCAGGTGAAGAGCGTGTGGCTGAACAATTCCACTCAGGCACCGCAAAACCCCTTCATCATGCGACTGACGTAGGCGAGCCCAACATTCATTTCACGAATGTGCGCAGAAGAACTATCCATTTCGAAAATGGCGCCTGATGCGGTCAAATCCGGATCATTCATTACGCAACGATAGCAAGGGACGAAGGCGATGACCGACACTCAGAAGCTCAAGGATACCATCAAGGTTTGCATGTTCGACCAGTACGGTACGGTCGTCGACATGCAAGGCGGCCTCGTCAAGATCGCGACGCCGTTCCTCAAGGAGAAGGGCTGGACCGGCAACCCGAACTCGTTCGTCACCTGGTGGCGGCGGACCCACTTTGAGAACTCCATGATCGACGCGCTGCTCCATCGTGATCACACGCCGTATCGCGAGATCGGCCATCGCGCGGTCTCCCAGGTCATGGACCGGGCGGGCATAAAATTCACGAAGGACGATGTTCAGGGTGTCGTTACCCTTACCGCCCTTCAGCGTGTCCTTGCCAGGCCGCCGCAGATCAGATCGTTGCCCCCGAGACCGGAGAGCTTGTCGTTTCCCACGAGACCGACGATCACGTCGGCGCGGCGAGCGCCGCGAATCTGATCGGCGCCCTCGGTGCCAGTGATCGTCACGTTCCTGCGGGCGCAGGTCACCATTGGGGACGGCCTCACCGTTGGCGCGGATGGGGCTCCACCCGATTCGCCTCCATCAATCGTCGGTGGCAGGCAGGGGAATTGGCTGCTCGTCGGCTGCAGCCTGTAGACGGTGCCCCCGATCGCCGCCACGTAGATGTGAGCGCAGGCGTCCTCGCCGAAGGAGACCACGTTGGTCGCGAAGACGCCGAGGCCCGAGTCCCCGCTCGAGCCGCCCGCGAAGAGCTGCGCCGTTCTCAACTCGCCGCCGAAGGCGTTGTCGATGTCGGCGTAGATGTAGCGGCCGAGCAGCGACGGCAGCGCTCCGTCGCGAATCACGTAGCCCCCCGCTACATCGGCCCTCCCGGTGGCGGGGTGTGGATACTCGAGCACCGGCGGCGTCTGATTTCGGCAGCGGGTTGCAGCCCGCCGGCGTCGGCGAGAATGGATGGCTGCCCTCGAAGCAGTTCCAGCCGAAGTTGGCGCCGCGCCCGGCGCCCTTCGGTACGAAGTCGATCTCCTCCCAGCTGAACTCACCGACGTCCCCGATCGTCAGGTCGCCGGTGAGCCGATCGAAGGAGAAGCGCCATGGGTTGCGCAGCCCGTAGGAGTAGATCTCGTCCGCACCGGGAGTGGCCCCCGCGAACGGGTTGTCGGCGGGGATCGAGTACTGCCCGGGCAGCGTCCCGGCGGGATTGATCCGCAGCAGCTTGCCGAGCAGCGATCCCGTGTTCTGGGCATTGCCGTCGGTCGCCTGGGAACCGCCGTCGCCGACGGAGATGTAGAGGAGGCCGTCGGGCCCGAACTGCAGCTGGCCCCCGTTGTGGACGCGTGGAGTCGTGCGGGATCTCGAGCACGATCCGGCGGCTGGCGAGATCCGCGACGTCGGGATTGGCGGCCGATCGGCGGAACTCCTCAATGCGCAGGTAGTAGCTGCCGATGAGCCCGCGAGTCCCGCGTGTAGAAGACGTAGAAACAGCCCACTCGTCGCGTAGTCAGGGGCGAGCGCCATCGAGAAGAGGCCGCAATCGTTACAACCCGCGTAGCACCTCGGCGGGAATGGTGAGGAAGGGGTGTCGACTGGGTGACCCCGTTCTTGACCAGGCGGATCGTCCCCGCCCTCCTCGACCACGAACACCCGGCTGGGGTCCCCCGGGGCGCCGGTCACGTAGTCGGGCGAGCTGAACGTCTGGCCGCCGAATGGGCAAGCTGGACGCTCTGGGCAGTTGCCGGCGCGGCCGCGGCGAGGATCGAGGCCGCCATGAGACCGATCGCGAGCGCCGAGAGCAAAGCGATCCTGCGAATCATCCCCGTCTCCCTTCCCTTCTCGATGCGGCGAGCCCTACACCTGCCAACAATGCCACTGTGTCAGGCGGCTCAGCGTGGTGTCAAGGAGTCGGGCGGCCGCGGACACGAAGGTTCCATTTGCTCGTGGTACCAGACGGGAACCCGAAGGTGCCGGGTTCGAATCCCGCCGCCAGATTCGATCCTTGAAGACCAGACGAGCGCCTAGCAAGGTCGCTGCTTTCCATGCAAAGCAGCGGTCTTTCCCACGACCACCGGGGCGAGGGGACTAGCTACTGCAGGAGTTTTTTTCGACAAAGAGCCCCCTTACGACTGTTCCAATTCGTCCCGCACGCGGGCTTAGTAGGCCTTGACCTTCGCCAGCTTCTGCTCGCGGTGTGAGCGGTAGTAGCCTTCGACCGCTCGAGGTCGCAGGCCTTGCAGATGAACCGGCGCCCGTTTGACTTGGTCTTGTCGGCGAAGAACGCTCGAGTGGCTTGGCAAGCCCACCGCGGGAACGGGACGCACCTCACCATTCCCAGGCATCGGGGAGAAAATTGGAGAGGGAAATTGTCGAAAGCGCGCTCCTCTACAAAACGCGAGTTCCGAATTGACGCCGTCCCCCCTGGGGGGTGGGGGTCACAGCGCCTTGAGGTTGTCCGAGCGAGCTCGAGCTCATTCCTCGGCGTTCCCTCGGCTTGCTTGCGGTGGCCATCGGTCGATGTCCTTTCAGTGGGTTGTTTGAGCGGTACTCGCACCGGGAGTGGAAGCAGGGGGCCGCCCCCGGTGCGAGTCGCTTCACCTGGAACGAAAGTGGTCATGGCAGGCGAAACCTCTCGCGCCGGCGGTCGGGCAGCCGGAACCGCTTCTGCCTGCTCGAGGTCGACGCCCTGGTCGTCCCCGCCAGGTCGCGCTCGATCAGGCGCCGGGCACGCTCGAGGTTCTCGCGGTGACGGGCGACGGTGCGGGTGTCGTCGCGGTTGGCAGGCCGGAAGAACTCGGGGTTCTTGCGGTAGCCCCACCAGTCAATCGAGACCCTAGAAACCCCAGGAATCAACCGGCTCCACCCCGTGACCGGATCTTTGACCTCCAAGGCCTCTATCGGGCTCCATCATGCCGTCCCCGAACCGCCGTGGGCGCCGGGTGCTGGGGCGGGCAGCTGCTGCCGTCTTCATGATCATCGCTCGACCTCGCGGTGCCGCTCCGGTTCGAGCGCGTCTGCGGGGATCCTCAGGCTGCCAAGCGGCTGCAGACGGACGGCCGGCAGGTTGCCCGACTCGATCGCCCGATAGACGGACGCCTTGGAGACGCGCAGCTCGTGCGCGGCCTCGCCCACACTCAGGAATTTTCTGCTGTCCATGGCTGTCGCCATGTGGATCGAATTGTTCCCCGCGCGGTCGGCGGCGCCACGCCGTGTCACGCATGGGAAAACCGAGGGAAAAACCAGATCCTCGCCCAGCGGTCTAACCGGACTCCAACGGAGTTTCTAGGCACGAATCCGGAATTCCGCCTGGCGGTCCGATGCCGCCTCCTAGATGTGGTACATGCCCGGCGCCGGCCCCCTCGGCCTCGCGGCGGGCGATATCGGCGATCGTGGTGGAGCGGAAGGTCGTGCGCAGCGCCTCCACCCCCTCCTCCCAGATGCCGCCGGCCTCCTTGCCCTCCTGGCCGACGACGCCGTCGAGCGCCTGGACCACCTCGAGGACGGTGATCTGGTCCGGCGGGGCGGGCGAGCGTGTAGCCGCCCTTGGCCCCGCGATGGCTGACCAGGATCCCGGCGCGTCGCAGCGTCGAGAAGAGCTGCTCGAGGAACTGCACCGGGATGCCGCGGCGCTCGGCGACCTGGCCGATCGGCATCGGGCTGTCGCCGGCCCGCGCCAGCTCGGCCAGCGCGACCACCGCGTAACGTGACTTCGAGGTGACCGAGATCACGACAACCCTTTTACCGCGCCGGGCGGCTCGGCGATGAATCGACGCAACCGCACCCTGCTGCGGGCGATCGCCCCCCTGCTGCTGATGGGCGTGATCTTCTACTTCTCGGCGCAGTCGTCATCCGGCGACCATGCGTGGTGGGACGTGATCCTCCGCAAGCTCGGCCACGTCACCGGCTACGCGCTGCTCACCGCACTCTGGTGGTGGGCGCTTCGCGGGGTCATCGGCAGGCCGCTGCTGATCGCGGTCTGCATCGCCTTCGCCTACGCCTGCACCGACGAGTTCCACCAGACCTTCGTCAGCGGCAGGACGGGCACGCCCGTCGACGTCGCGATCGACTCGATCGGGATGGCGATTGCGGCGCTGCTGATCAATCTGCGTCGAAAGACGTCCGACCGTCGGACGGAAATCGACCCAGAGGCCCTGGGCCTTAGATCCAGCCCTGCTCGGTCGCCATGAGCACCGCCTGAGCGCGGTCGAGGGCGCCGAGCTTGCCGTAGACGTTGTGCAGATGGCTCCGGACGGTGCTCGCGGAGAGATCCAGCTCCGCTGCGATCTGCTTGTAGACCTTGCCCTCGGCGAGACGCCGGAGGACATCCAGCTCCCGCGAGGAGAGCGGGCACGGACCGGTCGCGCGGCGACGCGCCCCCTTGCCCTGGGGAAGCTCGTAGAGCACCATCCGGACCGCCGGCTCGTCGAGGCCGCAGTGCTCGGCGGACTCGATCAGGTCCTGGGTCGAGACCGGGCAGTCCTCGAGGTGGGCGGCGACCATGTCTGCGAAGCGGAGCACCGCGGCCACTCCCTCGGCCTCATGGGTGTGGTGCCGCTCGATCGCCTCGCCGACGCGCGCGTGGATGCCCCAGCGACGGGTGAGAACGCCGCCGACGAGGGCGTGGTCGATGCCGAGCTCGCGACGCTCCTGGGCGATCCGCTCGTCCGGGGTCGCACTGCGGCGGTCGAAGCGCTCGGCGTAAACCGGGTGGAGGCGCGCCAGCACCGGCCTGCCGATGTCGTGGAGGATTGCGGCGAGGGCGACCTCGTCGCGGTCCCCGATTCCGCTGAGCTCGGCGATCCGGTCGGCGGCCCGCTGCACGTCGAGCGCGTGCAGGCGGAACGTGTCCGGGGCGAGGGCGAGGCGGCCGTCGCCATTGAAGATGTCGTAGGCGGGAGCCGAGCGCAGAATCGCCTCCACGGCGCCGGGGCCAAGGCGCTCGATCCCATCGGCGACGCTGCGAATGCGCCCGCCGCCCTGCAGCTGGCCGGCCGCGCGGACGATCGCGCAGGTGAGGCCGACGTCTGTCTCGACCACGCTCGCGACCTCATGCGGCGGCGCCCCGCGAATGACCTGCTCGAGTGCCTGATCGCGACCCTCCTGAAGAGCCGGCTGACGCTCGGCCTCAGCGAAAGCCGCTGCCAGGACGCGCCCGCGACCCTCCCCTCGAGTGGCGTTCTGGGCGCCACGCGTCGTGGTGGCGGTCGTTGCCATGGGGGTCACATCGGCACTGCCTGGCCGATTGTTTAGCCCATGTGTTGACTCATGAACGGTTGCTGTCGGCGCCCTCCGTAGAAAGCCGCTGCACGGCCCGCTCGATCCGCTCTACAGAGCGATCCTTGCCGAGCACGGCGAGCGATTCGAAGATCCCCGGAGAGACCGAGGTACCCGTGATCGCGACCCGGATCGGCTGGTAGAGCTGCCCCGGCTTCACGTCGTGCTCGGCGAGGATCCGCCCGAGCGCGGTCTCGAGCTCCTCCGGCTCGAACGAGCTGGTCCCGCGCAGAGCCTCGAGGGCCTCGGTCAGCAACGGCAGCGCCCCGTCCTTCATCACCTTGCGCCAGGCCTTCTCGTCCGTCTCGGGCTCATCGAAGAGGAAGCCGATCAGCGGCCAGACCTCAGCCAGGGTCTGTGCCTTCTCCTGCGCGATCGCGCAGGCGGCGCGCAGGCGCTCGTCGGGCTCCCGCCCGAGATAGCGCGCGACCGCCTCCGTGTAGGCATCGAGATCCATCTCGCGCATGAAGCGGCCGTTCAGCCAGCGGAGCTTCTGCTCGTCGAAGATCGCGCTGGAGCGGCCCACCCCGGAGAGATCGAACCGCTCGATCAGCTCCTCGGTGCTCAGGATCGTGGTGTCGTCCTGCGGTGCCCCAGCCGAGCAGCGCCAGGTAGTTCCTCACAGCGGCCGGCAGATAGCCCGCGTCGCGCAGCTCCTGCACGCTCGCGGCGCCGTGTCGCTTGGAGAGCTTCTTGCCGTCGGGGCCGTGCAGCAGCGGCAGGTGCGCATAGCGCGGCGGCGCGACCCCCAGGGCCTCCATCACCAGCAGCTGCTTCGGGGTGTTGGAGAGATGGTCGTCGCCGCGGATCACGTGGGTGATCCCCATGTCCGCGTCGTCGACGGCGACCGCGAAGTTGTAGAGAACGGAGCCATCACCCCGGGCGATGACGAACTCGTCCTGAGCGTCATTCGGGAAGCGCACCTCGCCGCGGATCTCGTCGGCGACGACCGTGTCGCCGCCGTCGGGGACGTGCAGGCGGACGGCTGCATTCGGACCGTCCGAGGGTTCGCCGCGATAGCCGCGGTTGCCGTGCTCCCTCTTCCAGGCGGCCACGTCATCGCCGGTCGCCGAGTCGCGATAGGCCGCTCCCGACTCGAGCAGCCGTTCGAGCGCCTCGCGGTGGCGCTGGGCGCGCTCGTGCTGGCTCACCGGCCCCTCGTCCCAGTCGAGCTCGAGCCAGCGCAGCGCGTCGAGGATCTGCTCGACGTTCTCGGGGGTCGAGCGCTCGCGGTCGGTGTCCTCGATCCGCAGGACCATCTCTCCCCCGCGCCCGCGGGCGAAGAGCCAGTTGTACAGTGCCGTCCGCGCTCCCCCGATGTGCAGGGCGCCCGTCGGCGAAGGGGCGAAGCGAACGCGGACCGATGGATCTGAGCTCACCATGCTGATCGGCGCCCATGTTTCCACAGGGGGCGGGCTGGTCCGGGCGATCGAGCGGGCGGAGGAGCGGACCTGCGACGCGATCCAGATCTTCAACCAGAGCCCGCGGATGTGGCGGCCGACCCGCTACTCGGACGACGACTTCGCGGAGTTCCGCGAGGCGATGGAGCGATCGCGGGTGCAGGTGGTCGCCATCCACATGATCTACCTGATCAACCCGGCCGCGAAAGACAGGGAGATGCGGCGCAAGTCGCTGGAGTCGCTCACCCACGCCCTGCGGGTCGGCGACGGGATCGGTGCCATGGGAGTGGTGGTGCATCCCGGAGCGCTCAAGGACGACACGCAGGACGCAACGCGCGCAAGCGCGCGATCAACCTGATCAAGGAGGCGCTCGCACGGAGCGAGCGCTGCCCGATCATGCTACGAGAACACCGCGGGCTCGCCGCAGCTCCTCGGACGCGACTTCGACGAGACCGCCGAGCTGATCGACAAGACGGGCGGCCCCAAGCGCCTCGGCCTCTGCATCGACTCCTGCCACCTCTACGCCACCGGCTACGACATCGCGACGCCGAAGGGGACGAAGGACCTGGTCGACGAGATCGACGCGAAGGTCGGCCTCGAGCAGCTCAAGCTGCTGCACGTCAACGACGCCACCGACCCGCTGCGGCTCCAACCGGGACCGCCACGCGCCGATCGGCAAGGGCGAGATCGGGCGGAAGGGCTTCCGCGCCTTCCTCGGCGAGCCCCGCCTGCAGGGCGTCCCGGCGGTGCTGGAGGGGCCGGGCATCGACGGGCACGACGTCGAGAAGAAGGACGTGCAGCTCATCCGCCGGCTATGGCGCGAGGCGACACGAAAGGCTGACCGCCCGCCGCGAACGTCCCGGGTGGCCCCGATCTGAGCGGTCGGGACGTTCGGTGAGGGCCTCTCCGGTTCCCTAGGGCTCCCAGGTGTAGAGGTAGTAGAGGGCGTACGGGTCGCTGCCGATCAGGCGGGCGTACTGCGTGACGGCCGCGACGTAGAGCCCTGACGGGTTGTACGCACGGAGAGCGGGTCCGTAGCGCCCGGGCGCGCCGTTCGCGCGCAGCAGCCGGGCGGCGCCGAGGATCGCGTCGTGCGGATCGCGGATGTTCCCGCCGTGGCCGTAGATCCTCCAGGTGGAGGGGATGAACTGCATCGGGCCCTGGGCCCCGGCAACGCTGTTATTGACCACCCGGCCGAACTTGGTCTCCACCAGGTGGATCGCGGCCAGGTAGTTGGCGCCAATGCCGAAGCGGCGCTCGGCCTCGCCGTAGAAGCCGACCAGGTCGGCGAGCGGCGGACGCTGGCCGAGCTTCAGCTGCTTGTGGCTGGAGCCGGCGGACAGCCGCAGCAGGGCACGCCGGGCGGCGAGGAGCCGGGCCACCTCGGCGCGGACCGACCCGCTCAGCAACGGCATCACGCGGGCAACCAGGTTCCTGTGGTCGCCGAGGAACGCGATCTGATCCTGGAGGTCCGCGGCTCGATCGACGACGTCCGCGGGCGGGGGGCCAGACGGCGGGTCCCCGGCGGAGCGCCAGGCGTCGATCGCCTCTCGCAGGGCGGCGTCGTTCTGTGTGATCCCGTCGGCGACCTGCTGCGGCACGATGCTGAGGCGCCGCCGCACCCGACCAGCGCGATCGCCGCGATCGACCCGGCGACCAGGGCCGCCGACAGCTTGGGAGGAGTCCCGCTCATCGCATGGACTGATAGCGAGTCCGGGCCTAGGATGCGACCAATCCCCCGGAGGTGCGCACGGTGAGCAAAGCGCTAACGCTGCAACTGGCTCGGAGGCTCCCGGCCTCCCAATCCGCGGTCTGGCAGGCGCTTACGGACCCGAGGAGCTCGCCCGGTGGTGGGGACCGAAGGGCTTCACGGTCCCTCGAGCGTCGAGTTCGAGCCGCGCGTAGGCGAGGGCTACCGGATCGTGATGCAGCCGCCCGAAGGAGACCTCTTCCACTGCAGGGCGAGTTCCGCCAAGTCGAACCTCGCTCCGTCCTGGCCTTCACGTTCGTCTGGGACCCTCCGCACCCCGACGACCGGGAGACGCTCGTGACCCTGTCGCTGGCCGAGCGCGGCGAGGAAACCGAGGTCGAGCTCACCCAGGGCGAGTTCGCGACCGGGGAGCGGCTGGCGCTTCACGACGGCGGCTGGAGCGAGAGCTTCGAGAAGCTCGAGAAGCTGTTCGGCTGACCGAACCGTTCAGGTCAGGCTGTTGCGGAGATCGAACGCGCGGATCGAATCCGGATGCTCGTCCGGCGCATCGAAGAAGCGACGGTTCACGCACTCATAGGCGGGGCCGTCCCTCTCGTAGGCGCGCTCGACGCTGAACTGGCAGTGCGGCAGCGGATCGCCGGTCATCTTGACGCCGCCGAAGCCCTCCCGGGTCCGCTCGGCCAGCAGGAACATGTCGAAGTCGATCTCGGCGCTGAAGACCTTGTTCATGCAGCCCATGTAGCGAGCGCCGCTACGAGCGTCCTCGTAGGTGTAGAGGTACTTGCACCCCAACTCCAGGCAGCCCGCAGGGTTGACGAGCTTGTCGCAGAACGAGCCGCACTGGCGGCACTCGCCTGCGGTGTTTCGCTGTTGCTGGGTCTGCCCTGACACGAGGCGTCCAGTCTAGGACCCGTCGCCGGACGGATGGGAATGTCGGCGGGCGCCCGCCCTTGTGCAAACGGGGGGTGATCTGCTAGCGCGCGATGCCCGAGCGCGGCCGCAGGTCCTTCTAAGCGGCGCGGGCGGCGCCGCCGAGCAGCGCATCGATCTCGGCGTCGAGAGCAGCCGACCGGCGCACGCGGTACTCGCGCCCGAACTGCAGCTCGCGGACTCCCTGGCGGGTCTTCATCACCAGGAGGACCTCGGAGTCACCGGGGAAGTGGCCGAGGATGGTCTTCAGCTCCTCGATCACCGAGACGCCGAACGCGGAGGCGTCGATGTGAAGTCGCAGCGGGCCGCTGTCGCGCTCCCTCGCGGCCCTGGCCTTGGCGACCTCGTCCTCGGTCGGCTGGAAGAGCTCGACCTCCTGTGCGACGAGCTTGGTGTCGCCACGGCCCTTGTGGTCGAGGCGGCCCCGCACGATCACGATCGCGTCTGCGGCGAGGAACTCGTGGGAGGCCTCGTAGGCCTTCCCCATGACCAGCATCTCGACCTGCCCCTCGACGTCGTCGAGGGTCGCGAACGACATCAGTGAGCCGTTCTTCGACTTGTGCCGCTTGAACTCGGTGATGATCCCGCCGACCGTCACCCAGGAGGCGTCGGGCCTGCTCGGTGAGGCTGGAGAGCGAGCAGTCCACCCGAGCCCGGAGCGCCTCCTTCACCTCGGCGAGCGGATGCGAGGAGAGGAAGGTGCCGAGCGTCTCCTTCTCGAGGCGGAGCAGCTCGCGCTGGTCGAACTCCTCCGCCCTGATCGGCGCATGGTGCCGGCGGCGACGGGCCGGACTCCTCCGCGCCGCCGCCGAGGTCGAAGATCGAGGACTGGCCCAGGCGCGAGTCCTCCTGGGCCTTCTGGCCGAAGGCGATCGCGGCCGGCAGGACCTCCAGCATCCCCTTGCGGGAGGCGCCGGTCGAGTCGAGCGCTCCGCATTTGACCAGGCACTCCACGGCGCGCTTGTTGACGGCACGGGTGTCGACCCGCTCGCAGAAGTCCCAGAGCGAGGTGAACTCGCCGCCCTCCTCGCGCGCGTCGAGGATCGCCTGGACCGCGATGTGGCCGACGTTCTTCACCGCGTCGAGGCCGAAGCGGATCCTGTTGCCCGAGACCACGAAGCCGTGGTCGGAGGTGTTGACGTCCGGGGGCAGCACCTCGATCTCCATCTCCGCGCAGCGGTTGACGAAGAACGGGACCTTGTCCTTGGTCGACATCACCGTCGAGATCAGCGCCGCCATGTACTCGGCCGGGTAGTTGGCGCGCAGCCAGGCGGTCCGGTAGGAGATCAGCGCGTAGCAGGCGGCGTGGGAGCGGTTGAAGGAGTAGTCCGCCGCCGCCTCCATCAGCGACCAGAGGTCCTGGGCCACCTTGCGGTCGGTGTCCGACGCGCCGAGGCCCTCCAGGAACTTCTCCTTCATGGTCGCCATCAGATCGCGCTTCTTCTTGCCGACGGCCTTGCGGAGGTCGTCCGCCTCGGCGGGGCTGAAGCCGGCCATCTGCTTGGCGATCTCCATGAGCTGCTCCTGGTAGATCACGCAGCCGTAGGTCGACTCGGTGATCGGGCGCAGACGCGGGTCGGGGTAGCGGACCGCCTCCGGGTCGCGCTTGCCCCTGGCGTAGTCGGGGATGTAGCGCATGGCGCCCGGGCCGGTAGAGCGCGCCGATCGCGACCAGGTCCTGGAAGTCGGTCGGGCCGGATGGCCTTGAGCGCGTCCCGCATCCCGTCGGACTCGAACTGGAAGACGCCGATCGACGTCCCCGCGAGCGAGCATCTCGTAGGTCTTGGGATCGTCGAGCGGGATGTCCTTGATGTCGATCCTCTCGCCGCGGGAGCGCTCGATGATCGCGACCGCGTCCTCGATCACGTCGAGGTTGCGCAGGCCGAGGAAGTCCATCTTCAGCAGGCCGATCTCCTCGATCGGGCCCATCGAGTACTGGGTGACCGTCTTGTAGGCGCGCTCGCTCGCTGCCGTTCCCGTTGCCGTTGCCGGCGCCGCGGTCCTCGGCGAGCTGCAGCGGGACGATCTCCTGGAGCGGCCGGTCGGCGATCACCACGGCCGCGGCGTGGATCGAGTGGTTGCGGACGATGCCCTCGAGGCCCTGGGCGGTGTCGATGATCCGGCGGGCGTCGGGGTCGGAGTCGTAGGTGCGCTTCAGCTCCTCGCCCGGCTTCAGGCACTCCTCGAAGCTCGGGCTGCGGCCCATGATCGGCTCGGGGATCTGCTTGGCGAGGCGGTCGCCGGTGGCGTAGTCGTAGCCGAGGACCCGCGCGGCGTCCCGGGTGGCGGCGCGGGGCGCCATCTTGCCGAAGGTGATGATCTGGGCGACGCACTCGCGGCCGTACTTGTCGGCGACGTAGCGGATCACCCGCTCGCGGCCGCGCACCGAGAAGTCGATGTCGATGTCCGGCATCGACTTGCGGCCCGGGTTGAGGAAGCGCTCGAAGAGCAGGTCGTTGGCGAGCGGGTCGATGTCGGTGATGTCGAGGCCGTAGGCGACGATCGAGCCGGCGGCCGAGCCGCGGCCCGGCCCCACCGCGATCCCGTTCTCCTTCGCGTACTTGACGAAGTCCCAGACGATCAGGAAGTAGGACTCGAAGCCCATCTCGGAGATCACGCCCAGCTCGAACTCGAGCCGCTCCCGCGCCTCGGCCGGGATCGGGTCTCCGTAGCGGTGGCGCAGTCCCTCGGTCGCGAGCTCGCGGAGCATCTCCCCCGGCTCGGTGCCCTCCGGGGTCGGGAAGCGCGGCAGGAGCAGCTGGCCGAGCTTGATCTCGACGCTCGCAGCGCTCGGCGATCTCGAGCGTGCTGGCGACGGCCTCGGGCATGTCCGAGAAGGACTCCGCCATCTCGTCGGAGCTCTTCAAATAGAACTCGTTGGTGTCGAAGCGGAGCTTCGGCTGCTCGATCGTCGACTTCGTCTGGACGCAGAGCAGCGCCGCGTGGCGAGTCGTAGTCCTCGCGGCGCAGGTAGTGGACGTCGGCGGTCGCCACCAGCGGCCGGCCGAGCTCCTTCGCCGTGCGGACGATCCCCTCGTTCGCCTTCTCCTGCTCGGCGACGCCGTTGCGCTGGACCTCGAAGTAGACCTGCTCGGGGCCGAAGGCCTGGATCAGGTCGTCGATGTGGGCGCGGGCGTCGGCCGGGCGGTCCTCGACCAGGCGGCGGCAGAAGCGCGACTGCAGGCAGCCGGTGAGCGCGATCACTCCCTCGGAGTGGGCGGAGAGCAGCTCCATGTCGACGTTCGCCTTGCCGCGCGAGAAGCCCTCGAGGAAGCCGGCGGAGCTGAGCTTGACCAGGTTGCGGAAGCCGGCGTCGCTCGAGGCCAGCAGGGTGAGGTGGTTGCGCTCGTAGCGGGGCTGGGTCGGGGTCAGCGTTGCGGTCGTCGACCAGGTAGGCCTCGAGCCCGATGATCGGCTTGATCCCGGCCGCCACGCACGCCTTGTAGTGCTCGACCGAGCCGTTCATCACGCCGTGGTCGGTGAGGCCGAGCGCGGGCATGTCGAGCTCGGCGGCGCGGGCGGCGAGCGCGTCGATCTTGCAGGCGCCGTCGAGCAGCGAGTACTCGCTGTGGACGTGCAGGTGGACCGCTCCGGCGCTCACCCGTCGATCATGCCTGCGCGAGCGGCCAGACGACACGGATGCGCACCGAAGAGCCGCACACGGCGACGAATCTTGGTGCGCGCACCTTCGCGGGAGTGGATAACCGTTCGCGAGCTGATGATCTGGCTGCTGCGACACGGGGACGCGGAGGACGGCGAGGGCAAGCCGGACGCCGAGCGCGACCTGACCGAGAAGGGCGAGCGCCAGTCCCGCGCCGCCGGCCAGGCGCTGAAGACGCTCGGCGTGAAGCTCGACGTCTGCCTGACCAGCCCGAAGGTCCGGGCCCGGCGAACCGCCGAGCTCGCCTGCGAGGCGCTCGACTTGCCCGGTCGAGGAGGACGACCGCCTCGCGGGCGGCGACTTCGACCCGCTCGAGCTGGCGGCCGGCCGCGGCGAGGTGATGCTGGTCGGCCACGAGCCCGACTTCTCCTCGGCGGTCGCCCTGGTCACCGGCTCCCGCGTGAAGATGAAGAAGGGCGGCATCGCCGCGATCGACGACCATCTCCTCCACGTGCTGATGCGGCCGAAGGACCTGCGGGCGATCGCAGACAGCTAGGCGCAGGCCCAGGCGCTCGGCCCGGAGTCGCGCCAGATCTCGGCCGCGATCCGGTCCTGCTCGGCCTTCGGGCGCGTCCTGCGGGGCGCCCTGGCCCGCCGTAGGCGCGCCAGGTCGAGGGCAGGATCTGGTACGCCCCGCCGGCGCCGCTCGAGGGGTTGAGCGCGTGGTAGTTGCCGCCCGACTCGCACATGACGATGTAGGTGGGGATCGAGTAGGGGCCGCCCAGGTAGGCGGGCGTCCCCGCGGACGGCCGCCTGCTGCTCGGCGAGCTGCTCGCTCGAGCTCGGCGACCTGGCCCTTGGCGTTGGAGAGAGATGCCTCGGTCTGGGCGCGCGCGGCGGTCACGGCGGCGGCGGCCTGGTTGGCCGCCCGCTCACTCGCCTCCAGGCTGGCCCGCGCGGCGCTCAGCCGCTGGGCCTCCGCGTCCGCCTGCTGCTTCAGGTCGGCGACCTGGTGGACGTGGGCGGCGACCTGGTCGCGCAGCGAGGCCACGCGTTCGGCGACGCGCCGGTCGGCATTGTGGAGCGCGTCGAGGTAGGCGGAGCGGGTGGCGAGGTCGTCGTAGCCGTTGGAGTTGAGGAGGACGGTGAGCTCGTCAGGCGTGTCGCTCTCGTAGATCGAAACCAGGCGGTCCTCGAGCTGCTTGACCGCGACGGCGTACTCCGCGCGGAGCCGGTCGAGCTTGCGCTCGGCGGCCGCGAGCTCGGTCGGCGAGCTCGCGCGAGCGCGCCTCCGCCTCCTCGACCTGGGCGGTCGACCACCATCGCCTGTGCGCCCGCCTGGTGTGCCTGCTCCGTGAGCGAAACGATGCGGGCCGTCTGCGCTGAGACGCGGTCGGAGAGCTGCCCGGCGTTCGAGCTGGCCGAGCCGATCTGGTCCTTGAGCGAGGGGTCCGCGGCCCCGGCGAGGCTCGACGCCCAGCGCGACGACGATGCCGGCCGCGAGCGCGATCCCCAGCGCCGCACGGCGACGCCGCGCCGCGCGCCGGAAGCGCTGCGCGGTGCTGCGTGATGTGTGCGCTGCTGTCATCTCCTTCTGTGCCTGCGGGGTTAGCTGACGGGCTCACGCGCTGAGAGTCGCGTTACGCCGGAGCTGGTTGCCGGCGATTCGCCCCTGGACGGCTCTGGGTCCGCCCTTGGGTCCCCCGCTCACGCTGGAACCGAGGGATTCGGCTCTATCGAGCCCGGAACCGTAGCGAACGCTCTCACAGCCGCCTCGCGTGCGTCGCGCCCGCGACGACACCGCCTGCTCGCTGCAAGGAATCGTGCAGCTCTAGGCAGCGGCGCGCAGGCTGCCGGCTCGCTCGCGGATAGGCACGGCAGACCTCTCGCAGGATGCCGAGCATCTCCTCGGCGGCGGGCGAGCGCGCCTCGGTCTCGCGGGTCACCGCCCAGACCCTGCGCACCGGCTTCTGTCCCCGCACCGGCCGCAGCTCGATGCCGGGGTGGTCGCCCGCGAGCTCGGGCAGGATCGCGACGCCGAGGCCGCCCGCGACGAAGCCCTTGATCACCTCGTAGTCCTCGCTCTGGAAGCTGATCCTGGGCTCGAAGCCGGCCTCGCGGCAGAGCTTGATCACCTGGTCGCGGCAGGAGCTGGGCAGCGCGCCGCAGAGCCAGTCCTCGTCGGCGAGGTCCTCGATCCGCACCGACTTCGCGGCGGCGAGCGGATGCCCGGGCGGCAGGGCCACCCGCATCGGCTCCTCGTAGATCAGCTCGGCCTCGACGTCGCGTGAGAAGTCGAGCGGGAACGCCGGATAGTCGAAGACGACCGCCAGGTCGAAGTCGCCCCGCTTCAGGGCCGGGAACGCGTCCTCCGGCTCGTCCTCGGTGAACTCGAGCTCGACCTTCGGGAAGCGCTGGCGGAAGAGCGAGAGCGCTCGGGTCATCAGCGTGGCGCTGGCGGTCGGGAAGCTCGCCAGCCGGAGGCGGCCGCCCTCGAGCCCGGCGATCTGGGCCAGCTCGCGCTCGGCCTCCTCCAGGCGGCAGATCACCGCGTCGCCGTGCTCCATCAGCGCCTCGCCGGCGGAGGTCAGCTTCGGGCCGTCGCTCGTGCGCTCGAGCAGGGGGATGCCGACCTCGCGCTCCAGGACGGCGATCTGCTGGCTGACGGCGGACTGCGAGAGATGCAGGGACTCGGCGGCGGCGGAGAACGAGCCGCGCGCGATCACCTCCCGCAGGACCCTGAGATCGCCTCACGTCGAGCATAAGCACAACTTATCAGGCGAGAAGGAATCCATGTTGCGCTGATACCTCACGTCGAGGACCATCGACTCGTTCCATCAATGAACGCCGACGAGAGGAGCAGCGGATGACCAACCAGGACACGATCGAGATCAGGATTCTGGGCCCCGAGGACGGGGCGGCACTCGGGCGGCTCGCACGAGCTCGACACCGCGTCCACTCCCACCTGCCCCGCTGCTCGGCGGGATCGTCGACGGTCGCCTGGTGGCGGCTCGTTCCGCTGGCGACCGGGGAGTCGATCGCCGATCCGTTCCGGCACACCGCCGGGATTCGCTCACTCGCTCGCAGAGCGGGCGGGTCAGCTGAGCCGCGGCCGCGGGCGGGGACTGCTGCAGCCGCCTGCGGGGGCGGCTCGGCGGCGAGATCGCCGCGCCCGCCGGACCGGCATCCGAGGCCCTCCGATGAGCCGGTGGGCTCTGTTCCGCGAGGACGTCCGGCGACGTCGCCAGGAGCGGGCTCGCCGCACCCACGCGCTGCGGGCCGACGGTTCTCGCGCGCCCTACGTCCCCGGCTCGGAGCACATCCACCTGCTGCCGCGGGCAGGGGCTTCTAGGCAGCGCCGGCGGGGCCGCAGCCGCGGCCCTTTCAGGCACTTCCTCGTCGTCCTCGCGCGTGGCCAGGTAGGCGCCGACGCCGAGCGCGGCCAGCGCCGAGCCCGGCGCCGGCGGCGATCCGGATCTCGCGCCCGTAGCGCAGCTGACGAACGCCTGGACCACCAGCCGGCCGATCAGCTCGTAGATCACTCCTCGCTCTCCTTTCGAATTCGGTGGGCCAGCCGGCTCTGCATGCGTGAAGAGCTCGATGAACCCGGGGCTCGCGTGCTGTGAGAACTCTCCCCCGGATTCGCCGAATGATGCAAGCGAGCGGTCGTAGAGGGCGTACGGCGAGCTGCGACTCGACCGGCGTGACGAGCCGCGGTAGAGCTTCAGCGCCACCTCGCCGGTGACGAACTCGTTGACCGAGTCCATGTAGGCGTCGAGATCCGCGCCGCAGCGGCTCGAGCCAGAGGCCCGCGTAGCAGAGGTAGGCCCACTGGCTCTCGAGCGCGCCCTTGAAGTTGTTCTGGTGGATCGTGCAGACGAGCTTCTCGAGCTCGCGGTGGGCGGCCAGCACGATCGCCGCGGCCGGCACCTCGTAGAGGTCGCGCACCTTGAGCCCGACGACCCGGTCCTCGATGTGGTCGACGATCCCGACGCCGTGGCGCTCGCCGATCTCGGCGGCCCGCTCGAGCAGCTCGACCAGCCCGAGCTGCTCGCCGTCGAGCGAGACCGGGCGGCCGCGCTCGAAGCCGACCGTGACGACCTGGGGCTCGTCCGGCGCCTCCTCGGGCCGGGTGACGAGCTGGAAGACGTCGTCGGGTGCGGCCTGCGTCGAGGTCCTCGATCGCCCGTCCCTCCGAGGAGCGGCCCCAGAGGTTGTCGTCGATCGAGTACGGCGAGACCTCGGTGCCGCCCTTGACCGGGATGCCGTTCTCGCGGGCATAGGCGATCTCCTCCTCGCGGCCCATCTGCCACTCGCGGACCGGGGCGATGATCCGCAGCTCCGGATCGAGCGTCGCGATCGTCGCCTCGATCCGGACCTGGTCGTTGCCCTTGCCGGTGCAGCCGTGGGCGATCGTGTCGCAGCCGTGCTCGCGCGCGGCCTCCACCGCGAGCTTGCCGATCAGCGGCCGGCCGAGCGCGGTGAACAGCGGATAGCCGCCGCCGTAGAGCGCGTTGGCCTTGATCGCCCGCAGCACGTAGTCGTCGGCGAACTCCTCGCGGGCGTCGACGAGCACCGTCTCGACGGCGCCCAGCTGCTTCGCCTTGCCGGTGACGACGTCCCAGTCCTCGCCCGGCTGGCCGAGGTTGACGGTGAGGGTGACGATCTCGGCGCCGTAGCGCTCCTGGATCCACTTCAGCATCACGCTCGTGTCGAGGCCGCCCGAGTAGAGCAGCAGCACGCGGCCGACCTCGGCGGGGTCGGCCTGGTAGGACGCGATTCCGCGGTGCCTGCGTCGGCCATCGAGCGGGGAAGTGTGGCGGGTTTGTTCAGGCCGCCGCTGCGAGAATCCCGGCAGTGCAGCGGGCGATCACGGATCGTCTCGATCATGCTGATCACGGCGGGGATCGTCGTCCTCGCCGACGCCGGCCTGACCCTGGTCTGGCAGGAGCCGCTCTCGGCCGCCTACGGCTCCCTCGAGCAGGGCCAGGCCGAGGACCAGCTCGACCGAGCTCGAGGCGCAGTACCCGAGCCGCCGCGGACCTGGCGGCGATCGCCGGGGTGAGCGGCAGCGCGGCGAAGGCGCGGATCCTCGCCGACCGCTTCGAGCCCCACCTGCAGGAGGGCCACGCGATCGGGCGGATCAAGATCGACCGCATCGGCCTCGACATCGTGGTCGTGCAGGGCACCGACACCGCCTCGCTGCAGAAGGGGCCCGGGCCACTACACGAACACCCCGCTCCCGGGCCAGCCGGGCACGGTCGCGATCGCCGGCCACCGGACCACCTACCTGGCGCCCTTCCGCCACATCGATCAGATCGAGGACGGCGACGAGATCCGCGTCGAGATGCCCTACGCCGCCTTCACCTACACCGTGCAGAGGCACGAGGTCGTCGACCCCAGCGACGTCGGGATCCTCAAGCCCGTCGGCTTCGACCAGCTGGTGCTGACCGCCTGCCACCCGCCCTACAGCGCCGCCCAGCGCTACGCGGTCTTCGCGAAGCTCTCGCGGATGGACCTGTTCGCGATCAGCGGCGAGGGCCGCTGGACGGTGCCGTAGAGCTGACAGCCTCACTCGAAGAATTCGCCGGTGCAGGTCAGGGCAATCAGGGTCGTCACCGAGTCGTGTTTCGACGGGACGAAGCTGAGCCGATTGCCGTCCTGTCTGTTCCGGATGCTCGCCCGCAGGAGAACCTCGAGGGCGGTGGAGTCGATGAAGGAGAGGTCGGTAGGTCCACGACTAGCCGAGAGGTCTCGGATTCCTCGGCCTCACGAATCGCGGCGTAGAGCAGGGTCGAGCCGTCGAGACATCGATCTCTCCGGCGACGGAGACAGTCACGGACTCTCCGTCGCGGCGTGTCTCGATCTCGCCATGCTTGCCCGTCATACGGCCGAGCCAGCGTTCGAGTGGTGGCAGGTCGCATTCGCGTCTCCTTCCTCGGAAACGAAAACGCAATCCGGCTCGCCCCTTCCCCTAACGGCCGGGCGACCCGTCTTGCTTCGACGAGGCGATTCTTACAAGACGGGTGCGCGTTGACAAGCCCCGGCCCGGGAGGGCTTAGCGCTCAGGGCAGCGTTACGCGCAGGATCTCGAGCGCCTCGTCGACCTCGGCCTCGCCGATCACGAGCGGCGGCAGGAAGCGCAGGGTGTCGCCGCCGATCGGGTTGACGATCAGGCCCTCCTCGAGCAGGCGCTCCGCGGCCTCCCGCGCGTCGACACCCTCGAGGCGCGGCACCGACCATCAGGCCCGCGGCCGCGGACCTCGGCGACCGCGTCGATGCCCTCGAGCCCCTCGCGGAACCTCGCCCCGAGGTCGCGCACGCCGCGCAGCAGCTCGGGGTCGTCGATCACGTCGAAGGCCGCCAGCGAGGCCGCCGCGATCAGCGGCCCGCCGGCGAAGGTCGAGCCGTGGTCGCCGCGCTCGAGCACGTCGCCCGCATCGCGGCGCTCGTGACGCAGGCGCCGACCGGCAGGCCGCCGCCGAGCGCCTTGGCGGTGGTCATCACGTCGGGCCGCACCGGCAGCTGCTCGTAGGCCCAGAGCGAGCCGGTCCTGCCCATCCCGGTCTGGATCTCGTCGAAGACGAGCAGCGCGCCGGCGGCGTCGCAGGCCTCGCGCGCGGCGGCGATCACCTCGTCGGGGATCACGTGCACCCCCGTCTCCCCCTGGATCGGCTCGAGCATGACCGCGGCGGTCCGCTCGCCGACCGCCGCGCGGAGCGCATCCGGCGTCGTCGCGCGGGACCGGCCGGAAGCCCGGGCAGGTACGGGCGCGAAGCTCTCGTTGGTCGGCGAGCCCGGGGGTCGCCGAGAGCGAGCCCATCGTGCGGCCGTGGAAGGCGCCCTCGAGGACGACGATCTCCGGGCTCGGCGATGCCGCGGCCGTGGGCGTGCTTGCGGACCAGCTTGATCGCGCACTCGTTCGCCTCGGTGCCCGGAGTTGCAGAGGAACGCCTTGCCGCCCAGGCTCGAGCTGCAGAGCCGCTCGGCGAGCCGCACGCCGCCCTCGGTCAGGTAGAGGTTGGAGGTGTGGGTCAGGGTGCCGACCTGCTCGCGCACCGCCTCGACCACGGCCGGGTGGCAGTGGCCGACGGAGCAGACCGAGATCCCCGCCAGGAAGTCGAGGTACTCCTTGCCCTCGGAGTCCCAGAGCCGGGCGCCCTCGCCGCGCACGAACTCGACCGGCATGCGCGCGTAGGTCTGCATCAGCCAGCGAGCCTCGAGCTCCTGCAGCTCGGCGAGCGGAGTTCACGCGGTGATCTTCGTGCCGATGCCGGCGTCGGTGAAGAGCTCGAGCAGCAGGGTGTGCGGCCGGCGCCCGTCGACGATGTGGGCCGCCTCCACCCCGCCCGCGATCGCCTCGACGCAGGCGGCGAGCTTGGGCCGCATGCCGCCCTCGATCCCGGCCAGAGCCGCCCGGACCTCGTCCGCCGTGGCCGTGGAGATCCGCGAATCGGGGTCCTCCGGGTCACTCAGCCAGCCGTCGACGTCGGTCAGGAAGATCGCCTTGTGGGCGGGCATCGCGGCGGCGACCTTGCCGGCCGCCTCGTCGGCGTTGACGTTGTAGGACGCGCCGTCGCGGTCGGTCCCGACCGAGGCGATCACCGGCACGTAGTCCTCGGCGATGTGGTCGATCACGTCGACGTTGACCTTCTCGATCTCGCCGACGAAGCCGACGTCGCTCGGCGTTCGCCACCGGCCGGACCTCGAACAGCGAGCCGTCCTCGCCGCCCAGACCGACCGCGGGCTGGCCGTGGCGGTTGAGCCGCACGAGGATGTCCGAGTTGATCTTGCCGAGCAGGACCATCTTCGCCACCTCGACGGTCTCGGCGTCGGAGACGCGCAGGCCCTCGACGAACTTCACCTCCATCCCCATGCGCTCCATGTAGTGGGTGATCTCCGGGCCGCCGCCGTGGACGATCACCGGGTTCATGCCGACGTACTTGAGCAGGACGACGTCCCGGGCGAAGGCCTCGCGCAGCTCCTCGTCGCGCATCGCCGCGCCGCCGTACTTGATCACGATCGTGCGCCCGTGGAACTCGCGGATGTAGGGCAGCGCCTCGAGGAGGGTCTCGACCGAGGACGCCCCGGCGGGGGAGCCGCGGTCATGTCGTGTACTCCGCGTTGATCCGGATGTAGTCGTGGGTCAGGTCGCTGAAGTAGACGTGGGCGCGCGCCGTCGCCGCGGCCGAGACGGATGGAGAGCTCGGCCTCCGGCGCCTCGGATGCCAGCTCCGCCGCCTGGATCCGGTCGGGCCCGAGCTCCTCGAGCTCCTCTCCGGCCAGCGCCATGCCGGCGGCCTGCGCGATCCGCCCCCAGTTGGAGTCCCGGCCGAAGAGCGCCGTCTTGACGAGCGGCGAGTTGGCGATCGCCCGCGCGACCCGCTCGGCCTCGTCCTCGTCCTTCGCGCCGGTCACCTCGACCCGCCCGACCCGGGTCGCCCCCTCCCCGTCCGCGACGATCTCGAGGGCGAGCTGCAGAAGAACCGCGTCGAGCAGGCCGTCGGGGAGCGGCGCCCCGGCCGCGCCGGTGGCCTGGAGCAGCACCGTGTCGTTGGTGCTCATCTGCCCGTCGACGGTGATCCGCTCCATCGAGCCGGCCAGGGCCGAGCGGAGCGCGGCATCCGGGTCGTCGACCTCGGCGTCGGTCTGGACGAAGCAGAGCATCGTCGCGAAGCCCGGCTCGATCATCCCGGCGCCCTTCGCCTGGGCGGAGACGGTGACCCCGCCGGCGCGGACGGTGCAGCGCTTCGGGCCCTTGTCGGTGGTCATGATCGCCTCGCGCGAATTCGCCGCCGCCGGTGGCGGAGAGGCCCTCGACGGCCTCGAGCACTCCGGTGGTGACGGCCTCGATGTCGAGCGGGACGCCGATCGTCCCGGTCTCGGCGACCGCCACGGTCCGCGGATCCACGCCGAGCGCCTCGGCCGCGGCGTCCCGCATCGCCAGGGCGTCGCGGTAGCCCTGCTCGCCGGTGGCCGCGTTGGCGTTGCCGGAGTTGACCGCGACGGCGCGGAGCGCACCGCGCGTCGCAGTCGTCCCGGCAGACGCGGACGGGGGCGGCGGCGGCCGCGTTCCGGGTCAGCGCGAGCGCCGAGCGCACGCCCGGCTCGTCGCAGGCCAGCACGCCGACGTCGGTCGCCGCCGCCGCCCTTCAGGCCGCAGGCGACGCCCCGCGGCGCGGAAGCCCGGCGCGAGCTGCGCGGGATCGAGCTCCTCCACCCCGTCGGGCGGCGTCACCCAGCGCGAGGTGAAGAAGGTCCTGACCGCGGGACTCACGAGATCCCCTCCCCCTCCGGCAGCCCCAGCATCAGGTTGAGGTTCTGGATCGCCTGCGACGCGGCGCCCTTCCAGAGGTTGTCGATCGAGGCGAACGCCATCACCCGGCCCGAGGCCTCGTTGTGGGCGAGGTGGATCCGGCAGAGGTTGGTCTCGCGGACGCCGCTGACACCCGGCGGCTCCGAGGTCACCTCGACGAAGGGCTCGCTCGCCGTAGCGCTCCTCGTAGAGGGTGAGCAGCCGCGAGATGTCGACGGGCTCCGAGGTGCGGACGTAGCAGCTCACCAGCTCGCCCTGGTCGTAGGGCATCAGATGGGGAACGAACGTCAGCGCGGCCGCTCCGTTGCCGTCGGCGAGCTCGCCGAGCTCCTGCGCGATCTCCGGGGTATGGCGGTGAGCCGTGACCTTGTAGGGCCTCGTGTCGTCCGTCTCCTTGACCACCGCCATCTCCTCGGCAGCGGCGCGGCCGGCGCCGGAGACGCCGGACTTGGCGTCGATCACGACGTCCTCGATCAGTCCCTCGGCGGCGAGCGGCGCCAGGGCCAGCACGCTGGCGGTCGGATAGCAGCCGGGGTTGGCCACCAGCTCGGCGCCCGCGATCGCCTCGCGGTGGAGCTCGGTGAGGCCGTAGACCGCCTCGGAGACGAGCTCCGGCGCGCCGTGCTCGCCCGTACCAGCGCGCGTAGGTGTCGAGGTCGTGCAGGCGGAAGTCGGCGGAGAGGTCGACGACCTTCGTGCCCTGCTCGCGGAGGGCCGCCACCACCGGAGCCGCGGCGCCGTGGGGATAGGCGACGATCGCCGCGTCGACGTCGGCGCCGTCCTCCGCCGCGGGCTCCTCGAGCACCAGGTCGACCCCGTACTGCGGGTAGAGCTCGTTCAGCGGCCTGCCGGCATCGGTCCGCGCGGTGACCCGCGCCAGGTCCAGGCTCGGGTGCTTCCTGACCAGTTCGGCCGCGAGCGCACCGGCATACCCGGAGGCCCCGGCCACGAGGACCCTACTCACGGAGCGACCCACCGATCGTCTCCACGGCCGCCTCGATCGCGCGCCTGCGCTCGGCGACCTCCTCGTCGGTCAGCGTCCGGTCGGCGGCGCGGAAGGTGAGCCGCAGCGCCAGGCTCTTGCGTCCCTCGCCCAGCTGCTCGCCGCGGTAGAGATCGAAGACCTCCGCGGAGCGCAGCAGCTCGCCACCTCCCTCGAGCACCGCGGCGCGGACCTCGGCGGCCGGCACGGCCTCGTCGACCACCACCGCGACGTCCTGGTGGACGGCCGGATAGGAGATCACGTCCTCATAGGTCTCCTCGCCGATCGGCGAGGCGGCGACCAGCGGCGCGAGGTCGACCTCGAAGCCGGCGGCCCCCTCCAGGTCCCACTCGCGGCAGACCAGCGGGTGGATCTCGCCGATCCAGCCGGCGTCCTCGCCGGAGATCAGGACGCGGCCCGCGCGCCCGGGTTGGAGGAACGGCTCATCGCCCGGCCTCACCTCGAGGGCGATCTCGAGCCGCGCGGCGAGCGCCTCGAGCACTCCCTTGACGCGAGTAGAAGTCGGCCGGCATCGCCGCACCCCGCCAGCCACCCGGCCACAGGGGGCCGGTCGCGATGCAGGCGATCCGCCATGGCTCGTAGGCGGGGGCCGGGCGCGTCCCCACGAACTTCCCAGCCAGGACCCCGTCGTGCGGCGATTCGCCCTCGCGCAGGTAGACGCGACCGGACTCGACGAGGGCGATCCGCTCGGCGCCGTGGGCGCGGTTGTAGCGGGCGCTGTCCAGCAGCGAGCCGATCATCACCGTACGTTCCACGGAGTGCTCGGCGGACAGTGGGTTGGAGACGCCGATCGGCTCGGCCCGCAGATCGTCCTCCGGTATCCGCAGCCGGCTGGACATCTCCGGATCGGTCAGGCTCAGGTTGACGACGACGTCGAAGCCCAGGTCGCTGCATCGCCTCCTCGGCGCGGCGGCGCAGACTCTGCTCCCGCGTCAGCCGACCCGCCTGGCCGCTGGTCGAGGGCAAGGTCGCGACCAGGTTCTTCGCGTAGCCGTGGATGCGGCCGACCTCCTCGATCAGGTCGACCTCGCGGGTGACGTCGTAGTGGCGGTGGACCGGCACCGTCGCCTCCAGGTCGTCGCCGTCGCGCTCGACCTCGAAGTCGAGGCGCTCCAGATAGTCGGCGCACTGCTCCGGCGTGATCGGCATGCCGAGCAGGCGCTCGACCCGCTCGTGGCGCAGCCGAATCCGGTGGGGATCGGGGATCTCGGCGGCCTCGTCGATCGTCCCCGGGACGAGCTTGGCGCCGCAGAGCTCGACCATCAGCTGCGAGGCGATCCGCTGCGCCCTGATCGCGAGCTCGGGATGAAGCTGCTTCTCGAAGCGGTTCGAGGCGTCGGAGCGCAGGCCGAGCTTCCGCGAGGTGCGCAGGATGTTGACCCCGTTCCAGGTCGCCACCTCGAGCAGGACCCGGGTGGTCGTGTCCGAGACCTCGGAGACCTGGCCGCCCATGATCCCGGCGATGCCCGAGGGGCCGTTGCGGTCGCAGACGAGGACCATGTCCTCGTCGAAGGTCCGCTCGACGCCGTCGAGGGTGGTCAACTTCTCCCCCTGCTTCGCGGTCCTGACGATCAGCTCGCCGTCGGGGACCTTGTCGAGGTCGAAAGCATGCAGCGGCTGGGCGGTCATCAGCATCACGTAGTTGGTGATGTCGACGACGTTGTTGATCGGCCGCATCCCGGCGCCGATCAGGCGCGCCTTGAGCCAGAGCGGAGACGGCCCGATCTGTACGTCGGTGAACACCCGGGCGGTGAAGCGCGGGACAGAGATCCGGCACCTCGACGGTGACCGAGGCGTACTCGGTGACCTCTCCCTCGCCGGTCGCCTCCGCGTCCTGCGCCCAGGGCGCTTCGGCGAGGTCGGCGCCGGTGACCGCGTGAACCTCGCGGGCGACGCCGTAGACGCCGAAGCAGTCGACGCGATTGGAGGTCGGCTCGAGCTCGATCACCGGGTCGGACACCGGGATCACCTCCGAGAGCGGCGTTCCGGGAGCCAGACCGTCTTCCTCGAACACGGCGATTCCCGCCGCGTCGTCGCCGATCTGCAAGCTCGGCCTCCGAGAGGATCATCCCGTTCGACTCGACGCCGCGCAGCTTCGCCTTGCCGAGCTTGGTCCCGTCCGGCATCACGGCTCCGGGCAGCGCCACTGGCACGGTCTGGCCCGCCGCGACGTTCGGCGCGCCGCAGACGATCGTGCGCGTGCCGTCGCCGGCGTCGACCTCGCAGACGCTGAGCTTGTCCGCGTCCGGATGCTTCTCGACCGAGAGGACCTTCCCCACGACGAAGGCGTCGGGCGAGGGGGCGCCGACGTGGCTGATCCGCTCGACCTCGATCGAGTGCATGGCGAGCTCGTCCGCCACCTCCTCGACGGAGAGCCCCGGGTCGCAGTAGGCCCGCAGCCAGGAGTCCGGCACCCTCATCGGAACTGCTCCAGGACGCGGACGTCGTTCTCGAAGAACTTGCGCAGGTCGGGGACGCCGTACTTGAGCATCGCGATCCGCTCGATCCCCATGCCGAAGGCGAAGCCCTGGACCTGCTCCGGGTCGTAGCCGTTGTCGGCGCACGAAGCCGTAGACGTTCGGGTCGACCATCCCGGCGCCGAGGATCTCGATCCAGCCGATCCCCTTGCAGAGCGGATCGCGCGATCCGTCGGGAAGCTGGCCGCTGCCGCCGCAGCGGAAGCAGGAGACGTCGACCTCGACGCTCGGCTCGGTGAAGGGGAAGAAGCCCGGCCGGAAGCGGGTCTCGCGCTCTGGGCCGAAGATCGCGCGCGCGAACTCGTCCAGCGTCCCCTTCAGGTCGGCGAGGGTGACGTCGGGCCCGACGGCGAGGCCCTCGACCTGGTGGAAGATCGGGCTGTGGGTCGCGTCGAAGGGGTCCGAGCGGTAGCAGCGACCCGGGACCACGATGAAGATCGGCGGCGGCTGGGCCTCCATCGAGCGAACCTGCATCGGCGAGGTGTGGGTCCGGAGGACGACGTCCTCGGGTCCCGGCGGCAGCTCGTCGCCGTTCGAGGGGATCCGCAGGTCGGAGCGCAGCGTCGACGGATCGACGTAGAAGGTGTCCTGCGCCATCCGCGCCGGGTGGCCCGGCGGGTGGTTGAGGGCGGTGAAGTTGTAGTAGTCGAGCTCGACCTCGGGTCCCTCGATCACCCGGTAGCCGAGGCCGACGAAGATGTCCTCGATCTCGCGCTGGGTGCGGATCAGCGGGTTGAGCGCCCCGGCGGGGACCGGCGGCGAGCCCGGGAGCGTGACGTCGATCGCGTCCTCGGCGAGACGCGCGCCGAGCTCGCTGGCGTCGAGCTCGGCGCTCCGGCTCTCCAGCAGCTCCTCGAGCTCCCGCCGGGTCTCGTTGCCGGCCTTGCCGACGCGGCCCGCGCTCCTCCCCGGCAAGCTCGGCGATCCCGCGCAGGATCTGGGTGAGCTCGGCCTTGCGGCCGAGGTAGCGGACGCGGAGCTCCTCGACCTCGGCGGTGCGTCGAGGCCGAGCCGATCGCCTCGGCGGCCTCCTTCCTGATCTCCTCTATCCGCTCAGCCATGGCCGTCTCGCCAGCGGACGCTATCCGCTGCAGCGCGATCGCCGCCGCCGCCGCCACGTTCAGCGACTCGGCCCCCTCGCGCAGCGGGATCGTCACCCGGACGTCGCAGCGCTCGACCGTCGCTTCGGGCAGCCCCTCCCGCTCCGCGCCGAGGCAGACCGTCGCCGCGCTCTCGAGGGCCTCGAGCGGCTCGCCGCCGTGGGCGACCAGCGCCGCCCGCGGCTCCGGGGTCGCGTCGATCCCGCCGCGCAGCAGCGGCTCGGCGAACACCGCCCCCATGCTCGCCCGCACGGCGTGCGGCCCGTAGGGGTCCGCGCAGTCGGGGCCGAGGACGACGGAGCCGCCGACCAGCGCGTGCGCGGTCCGGATCACGGTGCCGACGTTGCCGGGATCGGAGACGCCGTGCAGATAGACGCAGGGCGCCTCGGCCTGCTCGGCCCACGACTCGCGCCAGACGCCGATCGCCCGCGTCCCGGAGCCGAGCTTGGAGAACCGGTCGAGAAGCGCCGGCTCCACCTCGGTGCCGCCCAGACCCTCGCCCGGCCGCAGTCAGGAGCTCGACCGGCTCGGCGCCGGCCTCGCGCGCAGCGGCGAGCAGGTCCTCTCCCTCGCCGATGAAGAGTCCCTCGCGCTCGCGGCTGCGCCGCCGGCCGAGGCGGCGGATCAGCTTGAGCTTCTCGTTGTGGGGGCTGGTGATCATCGTCATGTCGGGGTTGGATCTGAGGCTGAAACGAAAAAGGGCGGCTCCGCTTCGCGGACCGCCCGGGGAATCTGGCTCTGGCTGCCTTGATCTAGGTGGCGGCAGCCTCCCGGGCGAGCTCGACAAATCGGCGGAATCCATCGGGGTCGTTGACGGCGATGTCGGCGAGCATCTTGCGGTTCACGTCGACCTCGGCCTTCTGGAGGCCGTGGATCAGCTCCGAGTAGCTCATCCCCTCCTGCCGCGCGGCGGCGTTGATGCGGGTGATCCAGAGCCGGCGGAAGTCACGCTTGCGGTTACGGCGGTCGCGGTAGGCGTAGGCGTCCGAGCGCATCACCTGCTCGTTGGCGAGCCGGTAGCTCGAGTGCTTGCGCCCGTAGTAGCCCTTGGCGCGGTCGAGGACCTTCTTCTTCCGCCTCTTCCGGGCGACGGCGTTGGTGGCGCGAGCCATCAGCGACCACCCCCCGCGAGCAGCTTCTCGACCCGCTTCCGGTCGGCATGCGAGATCACCGAGGGCCGCTTGAAGCGCCGCTTCCGCGCGGGCGACTTCTTCTCGAGGATGTGACTCGAGTACGCGCGCCGGCCGCGCAGCTTGCCCTTGGCGGTCTTGCGGAACCGCTTCTTGGAGCCGGAATGGGTCTTCATCTTCGGCATCGGAGCCGACTATTGAAGCACGGTCGCCGAGCGGCGTGCGGACCGTGGGTCCCGGCCCGCCCTCACCAGGTGTCGACGAAGCGGTGGCCGTGGCGGCGGTCCGCGGGACCGGCCGCCGCCAGGGTGGCCGCGATCAGGTCTCGGGTCTCGGCGGGATCGATCACGTCGTCGATCTCGAAGAGCTGTGCGGCATTCAGGGCCTGGGCGTTGCGCTCGGCCGCAGCTGTCATCTCCCGCACACGAGCCTCCCGCTCCTCCTCGTCCTCGATCGCCTCGAGCTCCTTGCGCAGACCGAGCCGCACGGCTCCCTCGAGACCCATCGGGCCGAGGTGAGCCCCCGGCCAGGCGACGGTGAGCAGCGGCTCGTGCAGGCTGCCGGCGGTCATCGCCTGGGCGCCCAGCCCGTAGCCGCGCCGCAGGATCACCGCGACCAGCGGCACGCTGAGCGCACCGCCGGCGACGAGCAGGCGCGACGCGCGCCTGACCAGTCCGGTCGCCTCGGCCTCGGGCCCGACCATGTAGCCGGGGGTGTCGACGAGGGAGAGCACGGGCAGGCCGAACGCGTCGCAGAGCTGCAGGAAGCGGGCTGCCTTGTCGGCCGCCCCGCTGGTCACGGCGCCGGCCATCACCATCGTGTTGTTGGCGATCACGCCGACGGGCCTGCCCTCGATCCGCACGAGGGCGGTGGCGAGCTCCGGCGCGAAGCGCTCGCGCAGGAATGTGACCGATCCCTGATCGGCCAGGGTCTCGATGATCGGACCCACCTTGTAGGCGCGGCGCGCCCGCTCCGGCACGGCCTCGCGAAGCGGCGTCTGATCCGGACCGGACCACTCGGCGATGCTCCCCTGGAAGTAGCCGAGCACTCGCTTCGCCGCGGCCACGGCGGCCTCCTCGTCGGCGACGACGAGGTCCACGACGCCGTTGGGCGCCTGCACGTCGATCGGGCCAACCTCGTCGGGATCGACGTCGCCGAGGCCGCCCCCGGCGATCATCGCCGGGCCGCCCATCCCGATGGAGGCGTTCTCGGTCGCGATGATCAGATCCGAGCAGCCGGCGATCACCGCGTTGCCCGCGAAGCAGCGTCCCGCGACCACGGCGATCCGCGGGACCAGTCCCGAGAGGCGCGCCCACAGCGCGAAGGCCCGGACGTCGAGCGCGGAGACGACGGGATAGTCGGTGTCTCCGGGCCGTCCTCCGCCGCCCTCGGCGAAGAACACCGTCGGCAGGCGCATCCGCTCGATCAGCTCGAAGAGGCGGTCCTTCTTGCGGTGTCCGAGCGCGCCCTGGGTGCCGGCGAGCACCGTGTAGTCGTAGGAGAGGACGGCGCAGGCGGCGCGCTCCCCGAAGAGCTCCCCGTTCACGCGTGCCGTGCCCGCCACCAGCCCGTCGGCCGGCGTGCGCTCGATCAGCTCCTGCAGCTCCCGGCGCCCGCGTTGCGCCGCGATCGCAAAGCGGCCGTACTCGACGAAGCTCCCGGGATCGACGAGGTCGGCGACGTTCTCCCGTGCCGTCCTGCCGCCCGTGCTGTGGCGCCGCTCAACGGCCTCGGGTCTGGCCGCGTCCTCCGTGAGCGCCCGGCGTCGCCGGAGCTCATCGAGCTCGCTCATGCGGCGGTGCGGCCCCTCAGCCGGCCGCTGCTTCCTTCTCCTGTCCCGCGGCGCGAGTCGGCGCGAGCAGCATCGTCATGTTGCGGCCCTCCTGCAGGGGCGCCTGCTCCATCACCCCGATCTCCGAGACGTCCTGGAGAAGCCGGTCGAGCAGCATCCGGCCCCGCTCGGGATGGCTCTGCTCGCGGCCGCGGAACATGATCGTCACCTTGACCTTGTCCTGCTGCTTCAGGAAGCGCTCGACGTGGCCGCGCTTGGTCTCGTAGTCGTGCTGGGCGATCTTGGGCCGCAGCTTGATCTCCCGCACGTTCACCTGGTGCTGGTGCTTGCGGGCGGCCTTGGCCTTCTGCTCCTGCTCGTACTTGTACTTCGAGTAGTCGAGGATGCGGGTGACCGGCGGCTTGGAGTTCGGGGCGACCTCGACCAGGTCGAGGTCGCGCTCGCGGGCGCGCTCCAGGGCGTCCGGGGTCGGGACGATCCCGACCTGCTCGCCGTTCTCGTCGATCAGGCGGACCTCGGGCACGCGGATCCGCTCGTTGATACGAGTGGTGTCGCGCTCGGGCGGACGGCGGTCGAAGCGGGAGACCGCCACTAGCTGCGCATGAGGTAGAGCTTCAAGCTGATGGGAGAGAGTGGTTCGGGTAGGCGGGCACGAGGGCGCTTAGACGCGCGGCGTGGTGTGGGTGCCCGGCATTGCGGCCAGTATAGACGCCCGCTCCGGGTCCCATGCAAGATCGGCGCAAGGGCTCTATTCGCCCGCCTCCTCGCTCATCCGCTCGATCAGGTCGTCGAGACGAAGCGCGCCCAGGTCCCCGTCGCCGTGGTGGCGCACGGAGACCGTCTCCGAGTCCGCCTCCTTGTCGCCCACCACCAGCATGTAGGGCGCCTTGGAGAGCTCGGCGTCGCGGATCTTCCGCCCGACGGACTCGGTGCGGTCGTCGACCGCGAGCGCGGAGGCCAGCTGCCCCGCAGCTCGCACGGCGACCTCGGCGGCGCGCTCGTTGTGTCGGTCGGCCACCGGCAGGACGACCGCCTGGACCGGCGCCAGCCAGAGGGGAAAGCGCCCGCCGTAGTGCTCGATCAGGATGCCGGCGAAGCGCTCCATCGAGCCGAGCAGCGCGCGGTGGATCATCACCGGCCGGTGCTCGGCGTTGTCCGCGCCGGTGTAGGTGAGCTCGAAGCGCTCCGGCATCTGGAAGTCGAGCTGGCAGGTGCCGCACTGCCAGGACCGGCCGAGGGCGTCGGTGATGTGGAAGTCGATCTTCGGCCCGTAGAAGGTGCCCTCCCCCGGGCTCACGTCGTATTCCCGACCCTGCCGCGCGAGCGCCTCGCGGAGACCGTGCTCGGCCCGCTGCCACTGCTCGTCGGTGCCGATCGACTTCTCCGGCCGGGTGGAGAGCTCGACCCGCACCTCGTCGAATCCGAAGCGCTCATAGAGCTCGTCGATGCGCGGTGCAGATCGAGTCGACCTCGTCGGTGACCTGATCGAGCGTGCAGTAGACGTGCGCGTCGTCCTGGGTGAAGGCGCGGACCCGGAGCAGGCCGTGCAGCACTCCCTCGCGCTCGTAGCGGGAGACGAGGCCGAACTCGGCGAGCCGCAGCGGCAGCTCCCGGTAGGAGTGGCGGCCGCGAGGCGAAGACGAGGCAGGCGCCGGGGCAGTTCATCGGCTTGAGCGCGTAGCTGGCGCTCCTCGCCTGAGCTCTCCCGCTCGGAGGCGGCGGTGAAGAACATGTTCTCCTTGTAGTTGTCCCAGTGGCCCGAGCGGTGCCAGAGCTCGACGTCGAGCACCTGCGGGGTCTTGATCTCGAGGTAGCCGCCGGCGTCGAGCTGCTTGCGCACCTCCGCCTCGATCAGCCGCAGCAGGACCGTGCCCTGCGGCAGCCAGAAGGGCATCCCCGGCGCCTCCGGGCGGAACTCGAAGAGGTCGAGCTGCAGGACCGAGCTTGCGGTGGTCGCGCTCGCGCGCCTGCTCAAGCCGCTCCAGGTGCTGCTCGAGGTCCTTGCGGTTCAGGAAGGCCGTCCCGTAGATGCGGGTCAGCATCTGCCGGGTCTCGTCGCCGCGCCAGTAGGCGCCCGCCAGCGAGGTCAGCTTGAAGGCCCCGATCCGGCCGGTCGAGGGACCGTGCGGGCCGCGGCAGAGGTCCTCGAAGGGGCCGTTGCGGTAGAGCGAGACGGTCTCCGTCCCCTCGTCGCGGACCAGGTCCTCGATCAGCTCGACCTTGTAGTCCTGGCCCTGGTCGCGGAAGAGCTCGATCGCCTCCCTCGTCGGCAGCTCGCGGCGCTCGAAGGGCTCGTCCGCCTTGACGTGCTCGGCCATCCGCTCCTCGATCCGGGCGCAGGTCCTCCTCGCCGGGATTGCCGTCCGGGAACTCGATGTCGTAGTAGAAGCCGTTCTCGATCGGCGGCCCGATCGAGATCTTCGCCTCGGGCCAGAGGTCGAGCACGGACTCGGCGAGCACGTGGGCCGCGTCGTGGCGGATCAGCTCGAGGGCCTCCGGGCTGCGGTCGGTGACGATCTCGATCGACTCGCCGCCCGCGAGCGGCGCCGAGAGGTCGCGCAGCTCGCCATCGACCTTGATCGCCAGCGCCGCCTTCGCCAGGCCGGAGCCGATCGCGGCGGCGGCGTCCGCGCCGGTTGCGCCCACCGTCCAGCTCGAGCTCGGAGCCGTCGGGCAGCTTCACCTGGATCTTCTCCGCGGTCGCCATCGCGGCTGATGCTAAGCGACCGCTGGGCGTTCTCGCCCAGCTTGCAGGGACGCGCAACTCGGCCGCCGTACACCCGTTAGGAGCGCCAATGGGAATCCGGAGGCCCAGATCGGTTGCGTGCGCGGTGGTCGCGCTGGCACTGATCGCGGCCTTGCCGCACGCCGCCGAGGCGAAGGCGAAGCACAAGCACCCCTTCGGCTCTCGCGTCCTGCGGCCCGGAACCAAGGGCAAGGACGTCCGCTATCTGCAGCGCTCCCTGACCCGGCTCGGAGTCGCGACGGCGGTCGACGGCGCCTACGGCAAGGGGACGATGAAGAGCGTCGAGGCTCTGGAGTCCCAGCGCGGCTGGCCCGTCAACGGCGTCATCAGCCGCAAGGACGCGAAGCGGATTCGCAAGCTGCTCGCGAAGAGCAGCGTGAGCGGCAGCTACTTCGTCCAGGGCCTGGTCAGCCCCACGCTCACGGTCACCTCCCGGCACGCCGGGAACGCGAAGGTGAAGGTGCTCGACGTCTGCGGGCACCTCGTCCAGCTGATCCCTGTGAGTTTCGCCGGCGCGGGGTCGCAGGACGTCCCCTGGAACGGCATGACGGCGGCCGGCGCCGCTCCCGACGGGATCTACCAGCTCAAGCTCGGCAAGTCGAACACGGCCGGTGCAAGCGCGTCGGGCCAGACCCAGCCGTTCTCGCTCCACCTGCACGCCTTCCCCGTGCCCGGGTCCACACAACTTCGGCGGGGCGGACGCCCGCTTCGGCGCACCGCGCTCGGGCCATACGCATCAGGGACAGGACATCCCGGCGGCCTGCGGCCAGAAGGAGGTCGTGGACGAGACGGGCGACGTCAAGGTGAATGCCTACCAGGCATCGGGCGCCGGCTACTACGTCGTCATCCACGGCGCGATCACCGGCACCGACTCCGTTTACATGCACCTCCAGCGGCCGAGCTGGGCGCCGGCCGGGACCGCCGTCTACGCGGGCCAGCAGATCGGCCGGGTCGGCGCCACGGGCGACGCCGAGGGCTGCCATCTGCATTTCGAGCGCTGGACCGCGCCGGGCTGGTTCTCGGGCGGCGCGCCGTACGACCCGCTGCCGGAGCTCCTCTACTGGGACTCCTACTCCTAGATGGCTGGCTGCTAGTCGCCCTTGTAGTCGAAGTCGGAGGCGTAGCCGCAGACGCCCCGGTAGCTGAAGGCGAGCGGGCCCGTCCTCGACGACGAGCTCGTCCGCAACCAGCTCCTCGCCCTGCGCGCTCGTGCCCCGGGATCACGCAGGTGACCGTCTCCGGGCCCTCGTAGCGGTCCCGGATTCGGACGCTGACGTGATCGCGGATCCGCAGCCACTGGCGCCGGCGGGTGTGCTCGACCTCGATCTCGACCGGCCGCACCGCGACCAGCTCGCTCGCCTTCCAGGCCCAGGGAAAGTGCTTCTCGGCGTCGCCGCCGAGACGCCCCGCGTAGATCGCCTCGAGGGCGTCGCGCTGATCAGGGCTCGACGCCTGATCGAGGTAGAGGATCCAGCTCCACGGTGAGCCCTCCTCGTCGTCGCTGTAGCGGGACGCAAGCGCCACGGGCTGCCCGCCGAGATCGACGCCGTCGGCGTCCCCCTCCTCGATCAGCCAGGAGAGCAGGCCGAGGCACTCGCCGTGGGTGGAGCGCCCTCCGGAGACGCCGTCGATCCGTCGGCAGGGACAGATCGGGTCGCAGTTACATGACTCGAAGTAGCTGCCGCTGATTCGCCAGCTCATCCCTCTCCGTCCCCTTGATGGGCGCAACTGGGCTCGAACCAGTGACCTCCGCCTTGTCGAGGCGGCGCTCTCCCAACTGAGCTATACGCCCGGGGCGAAGAAATGTAGCGCCGCGGTGCCGCTACGCGACAGGCGCCGTCGGCGTCTGAACCGTCGGTCGGGGCGTCGGGCAGCATGCCCCTGGCGCGCATCGTGACCTTGAAGGTCTCGAGCGTGTCGTACTTCGGCTGCCAGTCGGTCGTCGACTTGAGCTTCTCGGTCGAGACGACCCACGGGTAGCGGATGAAGTCGAGGTTGCCGGCGGGCGCCTCGGTCCGCGGGACGTGGAGCTTCCACATCGCGTTGTTGAAGCGCTTCATGTTCTTCAGTGAGATGTTCCGGGTCTTCTTGCCGACCAGCTCCGCGGCGCGGCCCCAGGTGAGGAGGCCGTCGCCGGCGAGGTTGAAGGCGCCCTCGTGCTTGCCGTCGAGCAGCGCGATCAGGGCGGAGACGACGTCATCCTCGTGGACCAGCTGGAACTCCTCGTCGACCCCGTCGAGCAGCGGGACGAACGGGTTGTTCTGGAAGGCGCGGACGATGTAGTTGTCGACGCTCGGCCCGAAGACGATCGAGGGCCGGACGATGGTCATCACCGCGTCGGGGTTCTGCAGCGCCCAGAGCTGGGCGATCCGGTCGGAGTCGGCCTTGTGCTTGGCGTAGGAGAAGTCGGGGGCGCCCCGCACCGGCCAGTCCTCGGCGATCGGCTTCGGGTTGTCCGGGAAGGCGCCGTAGGCGGTGGCCGACGAAGTCTGGATCACCTGCTTGACGCCGGCGTCTGACGGCGGCCTGGAGGACCGCCTGAGTCCCGTTGACGTCGATGTCGTACATCCTCGCCTCGTCGCGGATCGGGTTGAGCACGAAGGCGAAGTGGAGGAGCGCGTCGATCTCGTGGCGCTCGAGCAGCTCCCGCATCTGGTTGCGATCGCGGATGTCGGCCCTGACGAACTCGTGCTTCGGCCAGGCGCGGGGCGGCGGGCGCAGATCGACGTCGACGATCTTCTCGGTCTCCTCGCGCGCGGAGAGCTCGTCCGTGAGCCTGCCGCCGATGTATCCGGAGCCGCCTGTGATCAGGTAGCGCACGACGCCGGATCCTATCCTGGCCGGGCGGCCAAATGTCCTGCGAGCGATCGCTCACCGTCGCCGAGCTGCGGGAAATCCGCAGACTTCCGCAAAATCTCCCGCAACTACGCGCTAGAAGTGCAACCTGTCGGCGAATGGTCGTGTTAGTGTCTCTTCACACAGGCTCAAGTCGGGTCTCCGCGCCGCCGACATTGAGCCGTAAGACTTGAAGGACCGACGGGCCGGTGAAGTGGAATTTCGCCGGTGGCACGTCCTTTCGGATACAAAGGGCCCCCTCACCGGGGCCCTTTTCCGTTCCTCTCGACCTCCAGGGTGAGACCCTCGACACTGGTGACCGTCACTCGGTCACCGACCTCGCCCCCGCCGGGCAGCGAGCGTGCCAGATCTCGCCGCGCAGGCGCACCCGTCCGCTCGGATCGCAGGTCTCGATCACCTCGCCGCTCGAGCCGATCAGCCCCTCCACCCCGGTGCTGACCCGATAGCGCCGCAGGAAGCGGATCCAGAAACCCACCTCGGCGACCTCGATCACGATCGCGAGGGTCACGGCGGCGATCCCCCAGCCCGGCGGCAGCACGAGAGACCGCGAGCGCGATCGCGCCGACCAGGATCATCGACCTAGTGGCAGGCCTTCAGCTGGTCGTCCAGGGCATGTTTCTGCGCGTCGATCCGATCGTGGGCGGCCTTCTTGGCGTCGGGATCGTCCTTGAAGCGCTCGTCGGCGGCGTGCTGCTCGTCGTCAAGCGCCTTTCTCTGCTCCTCGAGCGCGGCACATCCGGAAGCCGCATCGCTCGGCCCCGCGCCGGCGGGGGACCTCCGGCCGGGGCGGCGGGCTTCGTCTGAGCCGGGGCGGCGGGAGTCGTCTGGGTGACCGTGACCGGCGGAGTCGTCGCGGTCGAGGCCGGCCGCTTCGCCGATTCCGGCTGTTGATCGCTGCCGCCGCCGAGCGCGGCGACCCCGATCGCTGCCAGCACAGCGGCCAGCGCCAGCCCCAGCGCCCAGAGCGGAACGCGGCGACGCCGGATCTGTTCCGTGGGTCCCGTCCCCAGGGGCTGCGTCCGAGAGGTGGGCAGCGGCCGCGTCGCCGCCGTGTCGGCCGGGTCGGACGGTGTCTCCGAAAGGGCGCGGAGCGCCTCGTCGGCGCTCGGAGGGCGAAGCCCGGGATCCGGCTCGGTGAGCTGGGCGATCAGCGATGCGAGGCGGCCCCGCTCCGGATCCGCGGTCGCCTCCGCGAGCACCACCCCGCAGGAATAGAGGTCGGAGCGAGCCGTGGCGTCGCCGCCCTCGAGAACCTCGGGGGCCATGTAGCCCCGAGTCCCGATCACGTGCCCGGTCTCGGTCAGCTTGGTCGCATCGCCGGTTTGGGCGATTCCGAAATCCGTCAGATGGGCCCGGCCGGCGCGATCGAGAAGGACGTTCGACGGTTTGACGTCGCGGTGGATCACCCCGGCCGCGTGAATGACGCTGAGCGCGCCGAGCAGCTCCCGGGCGAGCCGCTCGCCCGCCTCCTCGTCGAGGCTCCGCCCAGCGGTCCTCTCCGCAAGGGTCTCGCCGTCGATGTACTCCATGACGAGATAGGGACGGTCTTCGTCTGCCCCGTAGTCATAGATCCTGACCAGGTTCGGATGTGAGAGGTTCGCCGCCGTCCGCGCCTCCCGATCGAACCTTTGCCGGAATCCCGGCGCGGCGGAGATCACGTCGGAGAGGATCTTGATCGCGACGTCACGGTCGAGCTTCGTGTCCCGCGCCAACCAGACGATCGCCATTCCGCCGGACCCGAGCTTTCGCTCGAGCCGGTAGCGGTCACTCAACAGTCGCATGGGACGAGAGGATGACGGGGAGCGCGATCCGGGGCGGCGTCGGCCCGGCACTTGACGACGGCGCCACATTTCGCTATATCGTCGTACTAATGACTGGTACACGGACCTACCGAATGTCAACCCGAGCGGCCGCCGCCGAGGCCACCCGCGAGCGCATCATCGATGCCGCCGTCGAGGCGTTCTCGGAGCGTTGGTACGACGAAGTGACGATTCGCGGGGTCGCCAGCGAAGCCGGGGTGGCGCTCCAGACGGTCCGTAACCACTTCCCCACCAAGGACGACCTCTTCCTGGCCGCGATCGAGCGAATCGACGCAAGCATCCAATCCGTTCGCGGTGCCGTGACACCAGGCGATGTCGATGGGGCCATCTCCACGCTCGTCGACGATTACGAGCGAACGGGAGACCTCAACCTGCGACTGCTCGCCGTCGAGCCGCGGGTTCCAGTCGTCCACCGACAGATGGAGCTTGGCCGTGCCGGACACCAAGCGTGGGTGCGAGCGAGTCTTTGACGGTGCTCTCTCCGGCCTGCGAGGCAAGGCGCGCGCGCGTCGCCTCGCTCAGCTCGTAGCGGTCACCGACGTCTATACCTGGAAGCTCCTGCGCCGCGACAAGGGGCTCGACCGCGACCAGACCGTTGCTGCCATGCGTGAGCTCGTGCTCGTGCTCACCAACCCAAACCAAGGAGCCTCGACATGACCAAGATCCTGATGACGACCTGGGACGGCGCCGGCACCACGCCACCCCTGATGAGCGTGGCGAGCGCGCTGGTGGATCGCGGTCACGAGGTTCGCGTTCTCGCGGACCCCGTCCTGCGTCCCGATGTGGAGGCAACGGGCGCCGAGCACCTGAGCTGGAACAGAGCGCCGCACCGCAAATCCCCCGAACTCGACAGCCACTTCGTCAGAGACTGGGAAGCCGGCCCGGGCGGCTTCGGGCTCATGCGGGACAACCTCGCCGTCGGCCCCGCGGCCGCCTTCGCCGCCGACGTGCGAGAGGAGCTCAACCGCAGCCGTCCCGACGTCCTCCTGACCGAGCTTCTGCTCTTCGGGCCTCAGGTGGCTGCGGAGGCGGCAGGGGTCCCCTACGTGGTGCTCAACCCGACCGTCAACGTGATCCCGGCGCCGGGCGTCCCGCCGTTCGGCCAGGGCCTCATGCCGGCCGAGACCGACGCCGACCGGGAGCGTGATCGGATCGCAGGGGAGCTCGGAATGCAGGCATGGGATGAGGCCCTGCCCGCCCTCAACGCCGCCCGCGCAGAACAGGGACTCGAGCCGCTGGAGCACGTGCTCGAGCAGGGTCGAAGCGCCGCTCTCACCCTGGTGATGACGAGCTCCGCTTTCGATTTCGTGGGCGAGCTTCCGCCCACGGTGAAGCACGTCGGACCCCGGCTCGCCGATCCGGTGTGGGCGGAGCCCTGGAGTGCCCCGCCCGGCGACGAGCCCTTGGTGCTGGTCGCGCTGAGTTCCGACTTCCAGGACCAGGGCGATCTCCTCAACCGCATCGCTGCAGCCCTCGGCCGGATGCCGGTCCGCGCGGTCGTCACGACGGGCAAGGGGATCGATCCCGCTGATGTCCCGGATGCGCCCGGCGTCCAAGTGGTTCGCTCCGCCCCGCACGCAGAGGTGCTGGGCGAGGCCGATCTGGTGGTGTCCCACTGCGGCCACGGGATCACGATCAAGTCGCTGGCGGCGGGCGTGCCCCTGGTCTGCCTGCCCATGGGTCGCGATCAGCTCGACATCGCTGCACGGGTGGTCCACCGCGGGGCCGGGGTTCGTCTCGATGCCTCCGCCGCCCCTGGGGAGATCGCGGCGGCAACGGCGACGGTTCTCGGAGAGCCGCGCTATCGCGAAGCGGCCGAACGGATCGCAGCCGTAATCAGCGAAGAGCTCGCCGATGACCGCGCTGTGGCTGAGATCGAGACCCTCATCGAGGATCGCGCTGTCCAACCGACGGCATAACGACGGGGACCTAGGCGGCTAGAACGCGGGGAGTTTTGAGTATTGACACCCGCACTGAATCGCGCATAGCTTTCCCCCTGCTTCGATTCGCGTAGGGGAATATCCGCCACGGGAAATAGGGAGAAGAGCCATGATGCTTAGCCGAGGTTCCGACCGTCGAATTCGTTTCGGCCGACGGAGGCGGCCGCGGGGTCTACGCGTCGTTGCCCTGCTCTCGTCCCTGACGCTTGCCGCGCTGTGCTTGCCGGCAGCGTCGGCACAGGCGGACGCCTTCATCGACAACGGCACCATTCAGCTCGGGGTCCACGACTTTGGTGATCTCAACGTCCCTGGCGGGACGCCGTCCTCTGGCGGGGTGACGACCGTCGGGCTGCGCTACATCCCGACCAATGCCGAGGCCACAGCTCCCGGCTGCCTCTGCGAGGGCTGGGGCGCAGCCGACGCCACGTCGGGGGTGACCGGCTCGGCGAACGAGGACTTTGGCGGTGCGTCGCCCAACCTGAGCCTGGTGAGCTTCACATCTAATGCGAGCAGCGCCGTATCGGTGGTCGACATCCTGGACGGCTCTTCCAACCCGGTGCTGCGGGTGACGCAGGACTATCACCCCTCGGCGGCCACGCCGAATCTCTACGAGGTCACGGTCACCATCCAGAACGTCAGCTCCTCCCCGGTCGACGCCCGCTATCGGCGAGTGATGGACTGGGACGTGGAGCCGACTGCGTTCGACGAGTTCGTCACGATCCAGGGCGGTACCTCGAGCGCCCTGCTGTTCGACAGCGACGACGGGTTCGCTGACGCGGATCCGCTCGCCGGACCGAGCCAGATCGACTTCACCGGTAACGCCACTGACAACGGCCCGGACGATCACGGAGCGCTGTTCGATTTCGGGTTTGGAACCGTGAACCCCGGTGATTCCAAGTCCTTCAAGATCTACTACGGCGCAGCCGGAGACGAGTCGGGTGCCAACGCAGCCCTGGGGGCCGTCGGCGCGGAGGTCTTCTCGTTCGGGCAGCCGAGCACGCCCGATGGGCCTACCCTCGGGACTCCGAATACGTTCATCTTCGCCTTCGGAGGGGTGGGAGGGGCCCCGATTTTCGGAGGGCCTCCTGCAGCTCCTGCGCCGCCTCAGCAGCAAGCCGTACCTGCCGAGAAGAAGAGGTTGTGTGGCGGCAAGCAGCCGACGATCATCGGAACCGGGCAACCGGAAACGCTGACCGGGACGGCGGGCCGGGACGTGATTGTCGGGCTCGGAGGCAACGACGTGCTGAACGGCCTCTCCGGAAACGACTTCCTCTGCGGAGGTCGCGGTAAGGACAACCTCCGGGGCGGCGCCGGTGGCGACACCTTGATCGGCGGCGCGGGTCCGGACACCCTGGACGGCGGTGCGAGCATCGACCGCCTGTTCGGCGGCACCCCGAAGGCTCCGCCGGATAAGGCGATCGACACCTGCAAGGGCGGCGGCGACGCAAAGAGGAATTGCGAGCTGGTCGGCTAGTCCAAGCCGCTCACCGCTAGTCGGCAGCGGGCCGCCTAAGGTGCTCAGGGGCGTAAGTTGGCCTGCCGTGCGAAAGGCGCCTACCGGAATCGAACCGGTGTAAACGGCTTTGCAGGCCGCTGCGTAACCACTCCGCCAAGGCGCCGAAGTGGGACCAGCCTAGCGACGGGCCTCACTGCTGCCCGCAGACCTCGAACCCGTACGCGCGGGCCCGCCGCGCCGCCGTGCCGGCCGTCAGGCCGAGGCGAATCTGGAGCCGTCGGATGGCCGCCGCGTCGAGGTCGTCGTAGGCCTTTGCCCACCTGTCGATCACGACCGTCTCGGCGCCGACCAGCGCCAGAACCGAATCCACCTTCGCCGCATCGGCGGCCGGCGGCTGCAGCCCTCGCAGCTCCTGGACCTCGGCCCTGCGGTTGGCGCTCTCCTGCCGCAGGAGGCGGCCGCCTGGTGAGCCTTGGCTTTGGAGGTGAGGGGCCCGAGCTCTCCCGCCTGGCTCTCGAGATCCTCGCGGCGTGACTGGTGATTGCGGCAGATCGCGTCGGCCAGCCCGACGTAGTCCGCCTTGGACGGCGGCTGCCCGTCGTTCGTCGCGACCTGCGTTGTCGCCGCATCCGAGCCGCCGCCGCAGCCGACCGCCAGGGTCGGGAGGAGGAGCGAGGTCGTCGTATGCCTTTGCCCACCTGTCGATCACGGCCGTCTCGGCGCCGACCAGCGAAAGAACCGAATCCACCGTCGCGGCATCGGCGGCCGGCGGTTGCAGGCCTCGCAGCTCCTGGACCTCGGCCCTGCGGTTGGCGCTCTCCTGGCGCAGGAGCGCGGCCGCCTGGTGAGCCTTGGCTTTGGAGGTGAGGGGCCCGAGCTCTCCCGCCTGGCTCTCGAGATCCTCGCGGCGTGACTGGTGATTGCGGCAGATCGCGTCGGCCAGCCCGACGTAGTCCGCCTTGGATGGCGGCTGCCCGTCGTTCGTCGCGACCTGCGTTGTGGCCTCATTCGAGCCGCCGCCGCAGCCGGCCGCCAGTGTCGGGAGGAGGAGGGACAGAAGGGCGATCCGTCGCACAAAGCCAAGCTAGCGGGGCCGTGCCGGAAAGAAGAACCCCGCGAGGCTTCCTGCCGTTCGCGGGGCCTGGATCGAGGCAGAGCGGCTGATGGGATTCGAACCCACGACCTTCTGCATGGCAAGCAGACGCTCTAGCCAACTGAGCTACAGCCGCGCGGCGAAAAAGTATAGGCGCGGTCGACTGGCGCTACCGCTGCGTAATTTTGGGTATGGTCCCCGCGCTTGGGGTAACTACCACGGAAGGGGATCTGGAATGCACCGCAAGGCTCTGACCGCACTGCTCGGCGCAGTCGCGGCTTTGGTCCTTCTCATCGCACCCTCGGTCGCTTCGGCGTGGGCTCCGGCCGACCAGGCGACCGTCCACCCCGGTGTCCAGGTATTCACGCAGGGCGCTCAGTGCACCGCGAACTTCGTCTACCAGGACGCCTCCAATGTCTATCTGGGCCAGGCGGCTCACTGCTCGGGCACCGGCGCCGCCACGGACACGGACGGCTGCGACTCCGGCTCACTGCCGATCGGCACGCCGGTGGACGTCACGGGTGCGGACCACCCGGGAACGCTCGTCTACAACAGCTGGCTCACCATGCAGTCCAAGGGCGAGACGGACGCGGACACCTGCGCGTTCAACGACCTCGCCCTGATCAAGCTCGATCCGGCCGACGTCGGGAAGGTGAACCCCTCGGTTCCCGCGCTCGGCGGGCCGACCGGGGTCGGCTCCTGGGGCGACACCGGCTCGACGGTCTACAGCTACGGCAACTCCGAGCTCCGCGGCGGCGTCGCGGCGCTCAGCCCGAAGCAGGGGATCGTCGTCCAGGGCACTCCCAGCGGCTGGAGCCACGACGTCTACACCGTCACTCCCGGGATCCCGGGTGACTCCGGCAGCGGGTTCATGAACGGCGACCGGCGGAGCGATCGGCGTGCTCAGCACGGTGCAGCTCGCGCCGCTCGCCGGCTCGAACGGCGTCGGCAACCTCGGCATGGAGCTCGCGTACATGCACGCGAATGCTGCGCAGTTCTCCGGGGTCAACCTGGTGCCTGGCACCGAGCCGTTCACCCCGGACATCGTCGGCGCGATCCAGAAGGGCGTCGGCGTGAAGGGACTGGGCCTGTAGTAATCGGGCTCTGAACCGATTGGTCGAGAAAGGCCGGGCTCCGAGGGCCCGGCCTTTTTCTTGCCTAGTCCGCGACCGCCTCGAGCTCCGCCAGCTCGTCCGCTGTGAGTTGAAGGTCGGCCGCGCCGAGGTTCTCCTCGAGATGCTCGACGGATGAGGTGCCGGGGATCGGCACGATCGCGGCCGAGCGCGCGAGCAGCCAGGCGAGCGCGACCTGCCCGGGCGACGCATCGTGCGCGCGAGGCGATCCGGTCCACCGGGCCGCCGGGCTCGGCGAGCTCGCCCGTCGCGATCGGCGCCCAAGGGAAGAAGGCGATGCCGAGCTCCTCGCAGCGCTCGAGCACGTCCTGCGGAATGGCGGTCGGTGAGGTTGAAGCGGTTCTGGACCGAGACCACCTCGACGATCTCGCGAGCAGTCTCGAGCTGCTCCACGGAGACATTGGAGACGCCGATGTGGCGGATCTTGCCCTCGTCCTGGAGCTCCTTGAGCGCCGCGATCGAGCGCTCGTAGGGCACCTTCGCGTCGGGGCTGTGCTGCTGGTAGAGCTCGATCGTGTCGAGCCTCAGCCGCCGGAGCGAGCCCTCGCAGGCCTCCCGCAGGTGCTCGGGGCTGCCGTCGCGCGGCCACTGGTTCGGGCCGGTCCGAGTCAGCCCTCCCTTGGTGGCGATCAGCAGGTCCTCCGGGTACGGGTGGAGCGCCTCGGCGATCAGCTCCTCGCTGACATGCGGGCCGTAGGAGTCGGCGGTGTCGATCAGGTTGACGCCGAGCTCGACCGCCCGCCGCAGGACCGCGATGGCCTCGTCGTGATCGGCCGGCGGCCCCCAGATGCCGGGGCCGGTGATCCGCATGGCGCCGAAGCCCAACCGGCGCACCCGGCGATCGCCGATCTCGATCGTGCCGGCGTTTTCGTCAGTGATTCTCGTCATGCCGCCGCGTCCAAGGCATCGTTTAGCAGCTGGTCGGCGCGCTCGTTGTCGCCGCGCTTGACGTGCCGGATCGACCAGGAGCCGAAGCCCTCGAGCGCGCGCACTCACCTGCTCGCGCAGCGGCCGCAGGTGGGCCTGCTTCACCTTCCAGTTGCCGCGCACCTGCTCGACGATCAGCATCGAGTCCGCGACCAGCTCGGCCTCGTCGGCCCCCAGCTCCTTGGCGAGCTCGATGCCGAGCAGCAGCGCTCGGTACTCGGCCACGTTGTTGGTCGCGTCGCCGATCGTCTCGGCGCGCTCCGCCAGCTCCTCGCCGGACGGATCGGTGACGACGGCGGCGATCGCCGCGGGCCCCGGATTTCCCCGGGAGCCCCCGTCGACGTTGACGACGACCTTCAGACCTATGCCCGGACTTCCTCCTCGGAGCGAGCCTCCGAGATCACCTTCTGGGCGAGGTGCGACGGGATCTCCTCGTGCCGGGCGAACTCCATCGTGTAGTCGCCGCGCCCGCCGGTGATCTGGCGCAGGTCGCGCGCGTAGTCGAGCACCTCGGCCATCGGGACCTCGGCCTTGATCTCGGTGGCCGAGCCCTTCGCCTCCATGCCGAGCGGCCGGCCGCGGCGGGAGTTGAGATCGCCGACGACGTCGCCGACCACGTCCTCGGGAACGCTGACGGTGAGCAGCATGATCGGCTCGAGCAGCACCGGGTCGGCCTGCTCCATGGCGTCCTTGAAGGCCATCGAGCCGGCCACCTTGAAGGCGTTCTCCGAGGAGTCGACCCGGTGGTACTGGCCGTCGTAGAGACGGACCTGCAGGTCCTTGACCGGATAGCCGGCGAGCGTGCCGTGCTGCATCGCCTCGGCGACGCCCTTCTCGACGGCGGGGATGAATCCCTTGGGGATGGCACCGCCCTTGATCTCGTCGACGAACTCGAAGCCGCTGCCCGACTCGCCCGGCGCGATCTCGATGTGGCAGTCGCCGAACTGGCCGCGTCCGCCCGTCTGCTTCTTGTAGCGGCCGTGCGCCTTGGCGGGCTTGCGGATCGCCTCGAGGTACGGAACCCGCGGCGGGTGCAGCTCGATCTCGGCGCCGAAGCGGTCCTTCATCCGGTCCACGATCACCTCGACGTGGATCTGGGTCAGCCCGGCGATGATCTGCTCTCCGGTCTGCTGGTCGCGGTGGACGTCGAGGGTCGGGTCCTCCTCCTCGAGGCGCCGGATCGCGCTGGCGGCCTTGTCCTCGTCGCCCTTGGTCTTCGGCTCGAAGGCGAAGGCCATCACCGGGGCGGGCAGGTCGAGCGGCGGGAAGGAGATCTTGGCGTCCTTCTCGGCGAGCACGTCGCCGGCCCGGGTCTCCTTGAGCTTGGCGACGGCGCCGATGTCCCCGGCACCCAGCTCGTCCGTCTGCTCGTGCTCCTTGCCCCCCGGGATCAGGATCTGGCCGATCCGCTCCTTGGCCCGGCGGGTCACGTTGGTGACCTGCGAGTCGCCCCTGATGACGCCCGAGAAGACGCGGAAGAGATTGAGCCGGCCGGCGTAGGGATCGGCGAGGGTCTTGAAGACGTAGGCGACCAGCTGGCCGTCCTCGTCGGGAGCGATCTCGATCTCCTCGCCGTCCTCGCCCAGGGCCGTGACCGGGCCCCGCATGGCCGGCGAGGGCAGGTCCTCGACCAGCGCCTCGAGCAGCCGCGTGGTGCCGAGGTTCTTGGTCGCGACGCCGCAGGTGACCGGGAAGATCTTGCCGTCGGTGACCCCCCGCTTGAGCACCGTGACGATCTCGTCGTGGTCGATCTCCTCGCCCTCGAGATAGCGCTCCATGAGCTCGTCGGAGTTCTCCGCGACCTCGTCCATCAGCTTCTCGCGGTACTCCTGGGCCTGCGCCTGGAGCTCCTCGGGGATGTCCTGGGGCTCGGGAGCGCCCCTGCCCTCGCCCTGCGCGATGAAGGCCTTCATGTCGATCAGGTCGATGACGCCGCGCACCTCGTGCTCGGAACCGATCGGGATCTCGGTGGCGACGACGTGGTTGCCGAAGGCGCCCTGCAGCGACTCGAGTGCCCGGAAGAAGTCGGCGCGCTCGCGGTCGAGCATGTTGACGAAGACGAGCCGGGCCAGGCCCTCCTCGTCGGCGCGCTGCCAGAGCCGATCGGTGTGGACCTCCACCCCCATCACGCCGTTGACGACGACGACCGCGGCGTCGGCCACCCGCAGCGAGGCGACGGTGTCGGCGATGAAGCTCGGATCGCCCGGCGTGTCGATCAGGTTGATCTTGCGGCCGTCGTGCTCGAAGGACGAGACGGTGGCGCCGATCGACATCTCCCGCTCCTGCTCGTCGGGTTCGTAGTCCGAGGTGGTGGTCCCGTCCTCGACGCGGCCGAGCCGGTTGACGATCCCGGCCTCGAACAGCAGCGCCTCGTGCAGCGAGGTCTTGCCGCTGCCGCGGTGGCCGATCAGGGCGACGTTTCGTATCCGGTCGGCGGCCTTGTGAGGCATGGCCACGGACCCTATGGGAACGTCAGAGCCGCGGTTCAACCCGAGCGTCTTCGAGCTTCGAGCGCAGGCGCAGGACGGCCTTGGAGTGAAGCTGGGAGACCCGCGACTCGGTGACGCCGAGCACCTCGCCGATCTCGCGCAGGGTGAGGTTCTCGAAGTAGTAGAGGGCGACGACCAGGGTCTCGCGCTCGGGCAGGTCCTGGATCGCCTCGGAGAGCCGGTCCTTGACCTCGCTGGTGTCGAGCGCCGCCTGCGGGTCGGGCGCGCTCTCGTCCTCGATCGTGTCGAGCAGGGAGACCTTGTCGCCGGAGGCGTCCGGCGTCATCCAGAGCTCCTCCAGGGCGAGGATCGAGGAGTTGGAGATCTGCAGCAGCGCCTCCTGGAGGTCCTCCTCGGTCATCCCGAGGCGCTCGGCGAGCTCCGCGTCGGTCGGCGCGCGGCCGAGCTCGTGCTCGAGCTTCGAGTTCGCCTCCTCGATGTCGCGGGCGCGCGAGCGGACCGAGCGCGGCACCCAGTCGAGCGAGCGGAGCTCGTCGATGATCGCGCCGCGGATGCGCTGCATGGCGAAGGTCTCGAAGCGGATCTGCCGGTCGGGCTCGAAGCGCTCCATCGCCTCGATCAGGCCGATCATCCCGTAGGAGATCAGGTCGGCCTGGTCGACGTGCGAGGGCAGGCGGGCGCCGGTGCGGCCGGCGACGAACTTGACCAGCGGCGAGTAGGCGACCACCAGCCGCTCGCGGGCGCTCCCGTCGCCCCCCTCCTTGTACCGGCGCCAGAGCTCCCGGAGCTCGAACGCCTTTACCTCCGCTTCCATAGGCCTTTCACCTGCACTCTGGCGCGTTCCTCAAGCGCGAGGATGACTGCGAGCGTACTGGCTTTGCAACCAGGAGGGCTCCACCTGGGTGTAAACCTGCGTCGTGGAGAGGCTGGAGTGCCCGAGCAGCTCCTGGATGCGTCCGCAGGTCCGCCCCGCCCTCCAGCAGGTGGGTCGCGAACGAGTGGCGCAGCGCGTGCGGCGAGACCCCGCCGGCGATCGCGGCCTCGCGCACCCAGCGCTGCAGGCGGCGGCGCACGTCGGACGGATGAAGGCGCCTGCCGCTCTTCGAGACGAGCAGGGCCTCCTCATCGCCCGGCGCCGACGAGAGTCGGCCGCGCCGCGGTCGAGGTAGCGGCTGAGGGCCGCCTGCGCGGGCTCTCCCATCGGCACCAGGCGCGTCTTGCCGCCCTTGCCCTCGACGCGCAGCCGCTCGCCCTCGAAGTCCGGGGCATCGACGTTCAGGTTGACCACCTCCTCGGCGCGCAGGCCGCAGGAGTAGGCGAGCTCGAGCATCGCCCGGTCGCGCATCTCGAGCGGCGTCCGGGTGGGGATCCGGTCGAGCAGCGTCTGCATCTCCTCGCGGCTGAGGACCCGGGGCAGCTTGCGGTCGCGCTTCGGGCGTGGCGACCAGGTCGGCGGGGTTGGCGCTCACGCTCGCCGGCGCGCAGGAGCGCCGCGTAGAAGGCGCGGATCGCCGCCAGCTTGCGGGCGACGCCCGCCTTCGAGATCCCCCGGTTCGAGAGGCTGGCGGCGAAGCGGCGCAGGTCGCGGTGCCCGAGCGACTCGGGGTCCTTCGCCATCCCGCTCGCCCAGTGCGGCGAGCTGGCCGACGTCGTTGGCGTACGCCCTCCGGGTGGACTCGGCCGCGGAGCGGACCGCCAGGTCGCGGTCGAAGGTGCGCAGCGCCTCGCGCCAGGGCTCGCTCAGAGCGGGCTCTCGCGTCGCCTCGCGCATGTACATAACTTCGCCGCGGCTGCGGCGCCCTGCGACCCCTGGCCGCTGCGCTACTGGATGTAGATCGGGTCGCCGACCTCGACGCGGTCGTAGAGGTCGATCACGTCCGGGATCGACATGCGCACGCAGCCGTGCGAGCAGCCGAACCGAGCGAGCCGATGTCGTCGGTGCCGTGGATCCCGGCGCCGTCGAAGATGCCGATCCAGCGCGCCTTGAGCGGATCGGCGGGCCCCGGCGGGATCACCTGCCCGGCGAGGCTGCCGGCCCAGGCCGAGTTGGGCACGTGCCAGGACGGGTTCACCTGCTTGTCCAGGGCGTGGTAGAGCCCGGCGGGCGTCTCGAGGCCCTGCTGGCCGACCGCGATCGGGTAGCTCTTCTCCAGCTTCAGGTGGTGGTAGAACCGCAGCGTGAAGCCGCCCCGGTCGATGTAGATGTAGCGCGGGTAGGCGCTGCGGCAGGTCCTTCGTGGTGACCTCGGGCTTCGTCGTCTTGACGACGGCCTGCACCGGCTGGTCGCGGCCCGGCGATTGGGCGGCGGCGTTGATCGCGTCCGTCATCTGCGCCTTGTCCACGGCGACGGCCGGCCTCGCCGGCCCGCTTCGCGAGCCTCGAGCCGTCCGGGGACCACGGTGGCGTCCACCGGCTCCTGGTCGATCTCGCTCGGCGAGCTGGTTGACGAAGTCCTTGACCGCCTTCTTGTCGTACTTGACCCGCGGCGCGAGGTTCGCGTTCACATCGCCGCCGCTGGCGTAGCGGGTGACGCGATCGAGGATGGTCGCCCTCGCGGCTGCGGTCGATCGCCTCCTGGACCATGCCGTCGACGTCCGCGGTCTGGTTCAGCTTGCTCGGCGCTGAGCGTGTAGCTCTTGCCGTCGTAGGTGACGACGACCGGCTGCTTGAGCGGCGCGACCACCTCGACGCTTGATGATCTTGCGAGCCGAGTCGGCGTCGCGCCCACCGACGTCGACGCCGCCGATCTCGACTCCCGGCGCGATCTGGTCCTTCTGTGCGTCGTCGTAGGCCCAGACCCCCACGGCCAGGAGCAGGCCCAGGACAACGAGCGCCACCAGGGCGATCGCGACCTTGTGTGATCTGTTCAGCCTCGCGCTGCAACTCGTACCTCTCGGACGGCTTACCCCTGTCGCAGAATTCTACGGTTCGCGGCCGCCCGAACCTGCCCGCCCGGGTTTCGCAACCGCATTTGCGGGGGAATCGGCCCGCTTGCAGGCCTCACTTTAGGATGCCCGACGGAATGACGCCAAGCGACGATCCGGACCTGATGAGAACGAAGGACCAGGTCCGCAGGGACGTCTGGAAGGCGATGGATCGCGAGGGGGTCTCGCGCTTTCCCGGCGCCGAGGGCAGGATCCCGAACTTCGCCGGCGCCAAGCTGGCCGCGGAGAAGCTCGCCGGCCACCGTCTCTGGAAGCGCGCCCAGGTGCTCAAGGTGAACCCGGACTCGCCGCAGACCCACGTCCGGCGGACGGCGCTCGAGGAGGGCAAGACGCTGATCATGGCGGTGCCCCGGCTCCGAGACGTCCACCCCTTCCGGCTGCTCGAGCCTCGCAAGCTCTCGGCGAAGCAGCTGCGCGAGGCGGCCACGATCAAGGGGGCGATGCGCCACGGCCGGGTCGTCGCCGACGAGGACCTTCCCGAGATCGACTTCGTGCTCTGCGGATCGGTGGCCGTCAACCTCAGCGGGGCCCGGGTCGGCAAGGGCGGCGGCTTCTCGGACCTCGAGTACGGGCTGCTGATCGAGGCCGGCAAGATCGACGATCACACCACCGTCGCCACCACGGTCCACCCGATCCAGATCCTGCGCGAGCACCTGCAGAGCACCGCGCACGACCTGCCGGTCGACCTGATCGCGACACCGCGCGCGGTGATCGAGGTCGAGCGCCAGTACCCGCGACCGCGCGGGATCCTCTGGGACCACCTGCAGCCGCCGCAGATCCGCGAGATCCCGATCCTCGAGCGGATGGGATACGCATGAGCGTGAAAAGCCCCAGCCGCGAGATCGTCGGAGCGCCGCCGGTCCGCGAGGAGCTCCGGCGGATCGCCTCGGACACCGCGTTCGCCGTTCGCCTGGCGGCCGGTCGCGTCGAGCTTCCGCCCGCCACGCCCTCGGACGGGCCCGACCCCTACGGCAACCCCGATCCCGACTGGCTGCGGATCGACTGGCGCGAGCACCGGCGGGAGATCGACGTCGTCGGGGCGACGGCGAACTACGTCGAGATGGGCGAAGGGACCCCCCTGCTCTTCGTCCACGGCCTCGCGGGCTGCTGGCAGAACTGGCTCGAGCAAATCCCCCACTTCGCGCGCACCCACCGGGTGATCGCTCTCGACCTGCCGGGCTTCGGCGCCAGCCCGATGCCGCCCTGGGAGATCACGATCCCGGCCTACGGCCGTTTCGTCCGCGACTTCTGCGAACGGGTCGGGATCGACCGCTGCTCACTGGTCGGCAACTCGATGGGCGGCTTCATCGCCACCGAGGTTGCGATCAGCGAGCCTGAGCGGGTCGACGACCTGACGCTCGTCTCCGCGGCGGGTATCACCTGGGCGCGAGCCCGCCGCGAGCCCGCGGAGATGCTGGCCAGGGTCGGCCGCGCCGCTGCTCCCGTCGCCCTGCGCTTCCAGATGTCGGGGATCCGGCGGCCGAAGTTCCGGCGCCGGGCATTCCGCGGCGTCTTCTACGACCCGAACGCGCTGCGCCGTGAGATGCTCTGGGAGAACATCGTCCCGGCGTTCCAGAGCCCGGGCTACTTCGACGCGATGAGGAACCTCGTCGGCTACGACATCCGCGACCGGCTCGAGGAGATCGGCGTGCCGACGCTGATCGTCTGGGGCCGCAACGACCGCGTCGTCCCGGTCCCCGCCGCCTTCTCCTACAAGAAGCGGATCGGGGACAACGCCGAGCTCGTCATCTTCGACCGTTGCGGGCACGTGCCCCAGATCGAGCGGCCGGTTCGCTTCAACCGGGTGCTCGAGGAATTCCTCGGTCGCGCCGGCGACCTGTCGCTAGGCCGAGACGCCCGGAGGCCAGAGGGCCCGGCCGGCGTTACGCTCCCTCAATGGCCTCGACCGCTGCCCGGGTCCTCTCTCCCGGCCCAGATGGAGCTACTCGCTCGAGCACGGCGAGGAGCGGACCGCCGATGCCGGCGAGGTCCTGTTCCGCATCGGCGACAAGCGCTACCCGTTCATCGTCATCCTCGACGGCGAGGCAAGGATCGAGGACGCGGCGGGGAACGAGGTGGTGAGTCATGGGCCCGCCGGCTTCCTGGGTGAGCTCAGCCTGCTCACCGGCCAGAGCGCTTTCCTGACCGCCGTCGCCACCAAGCCGATGCGCTACATCGCAATCGATCGCGACGAGCTGAGACAGCTGCTCTTCGACAACTCGGACCTCTCCGAGCTGGTGCTGTCGGCGTTCATGGCTCGCCGGGAGCTCCTTCAGGGTCGAGGACGGGAATCGGCATCGAGGTGATCGGTCCGCGCTCCTCCGAGCGCACGCGCCTGACAGTTCAATGGCTGCGCAACGCCCGGATCCCGTACGTCTGGCGCGATCCCGAGCGCCCTGACCACGCCGGCGATAACGAGCTGGCGAACCTGGTCGGCTCGCTCGCTCCGTCGCAGCTCCCGCTCGTCCGCCTCCCGGGCGGCGTGGAGCTTCAAGGGCCGACGAACGGCGAGCTCTCCCGCGCCCTGGGTATCGGACTGGAACTGGCCGATCGCGAGGAGGTCGACCTGCTGATCGTCGGGGGCGGACCCGCGGGCCTGGCCGCCGCGGTCTAGCCGCATCGGAGGGCCTCGACACCCTGGTGCTCGAGCGGACCGTGCTGGGCGGGCAGGCCGGCTTCTCGCGTCGGATCGAGAACTACCTGGGCTTCCCCGGCGGGATCACCGGTGCGAGCTGACGAGCAGGGCCGTCACCCAGGCCCGCAAGTTCGGCGCTCGCACCGCGACGCCGTATGTGGCCGTCGTCCATGGAGACGCGACGCGAGACCGCCACGTCGTCCGGGTCGAGGACGGCAATCGAGATCGCCGCCCGCGCCGTCGTGCTCGCGAGTGGCGCCAACTACCGGCGCCTCCCCGTCGACCGGCTCCGCGAGTTCGAGGGGATCAGCGTCTTCTACGCCGCCGGCCCGCCGGAGGCGAGAAGCTGTGGCGGGAGCCGCGTCGGGGTCGTGGGCGGCGGCAACTCGGCAGCCCAGGCCGCGATCTGGCTGGCCCGCGGAGGAGCCCTGGTCACGCTGCTTCATCGGCGCGCTGACCTGAGCGAGACGATGTCCGACTACCTGATCCGCGACCTGGAGCGCTTCGGGGTCAAGGTCCGCGACCGCAGCGAGGTCGCCGAGCTGCATGGCAGCGACGGTGAGCTCGAGGCCGTCACCCTGTCGGACGGCGAGCGGCTGCCCTTCACCACTCTGTTCGTCTTCCTCGGCGCGGACCCATGCGCCGAATGGCTGGGCGAGGAGATCGCCCGCGATGAGCACGGATTCGTCTTGACCGGGAACGAGGCCGGCGCGAGAGGCTGCTCGAGACGAGCGTCCCGGGCATCTACGCCGTGGGCGACGTGCGCTCGGCCTCGGTAAAGCGGGTCGCCGCGGCGGTCGGCGAGGGCGCGATGGTCGTGTCGCTTCGTGCACGAGCGGCTCGAGCAGCTGACGCCGCAGCTCGCCGAACCGGTCGCGAGTCGTCCGCGGGACCGCGGTTACGAAGTGACGGCGCCCTCCGAGGCGCTCGAAACCGAGGCCGCGTACTTCGCCATCACCCCGCGCTTGTAGCGGGGCTCGGGCGCTCGTAGGCCTCCACCCTCCTGGCGATCTCCTCGTCGGAGAGGTCGACGTCGAGGCGGCGGGCGTCGATGTCGAGCGTGATCTCGTCCCCGTCCTGGACCGCCGCGATCGGGCCGCCGCGGATCGCCTCGGGCGCCACGTGGCCCGCCATCAGGCCGTGGGTGGCGCCGGAGAAGCGGCCGTCGGTGAGCAGCGCGACCTGGTCGCCGATCCCCTCGCCGACCAGCGCGGCGGTCACCTGGAGCATCTCGCGCATCCCGGGGCCCCCGGAGGGGCCCTCGTTGCGGATCACGACGACGTCGCCGGGCTTGATGCCCTGCTGCTCGACGACCGCGAAGCACTCCTCCTCGGAGCCGAAGACCCGGGCCGGGCCGGTGTGCTTGCGGCGCTCCTCGCCCGCGACCTTGACCACGCAGCCCTCCGGGGCGAGGTTGCCGCGCAGGATCACCAGGCCGCCGGTCGGCTTGAGCGGATCGGCGAGCGGGCGGACGACCTCCTGGCCGGGCGTCTCCTGACGCGGCGTCGGCCTCCTCGCCGATCGTCCTGCCGGTCACGGTGATCGCGTCGCGATGGAGAACGCCGGCCTCGTCGAGCCGCTTCGCGAGAACGCCGACGCCGCCGGCCTCGAAGAGGTCCTTGGCGACGAAGCGCCCGCCGGGCTTCAGGTCGCCGAGCAGCGGCGTGCGCTCGGAGATCCGGTCGAAGTCGTCGATCGTCAGCTCGATCCCCGCCTCGTTGGCGACGGCGAGCAGGTGGAGGACGCCGTTGGTGGAGCCGCCCGACATGCGACGGTGGCGATCGCGTTCTCGAGGGAGTCCTTGGTGATGATCTGGCTCGGGCGCAGGTCGTCGGCGAGGACCTGCATGACCAGCTCGCCGCACTCGCGCGCCACCTGCTCCCGCGCGCCCGCGACCGCGGGCACCATGCTCGAGCCCATCGGGCTGATGCCCATCACCTCGAAGGCGCGAGGCCATCGTGTTGGCGGTGAACTGCGCTCCGCAGGCGCCGGCGCCCGGGACTGGCGCAGCCCTCGAGCTCGTAGAGGTCGTCGTCGGACATCTCGCCGGTGGCGTGCTTGCCGATCGCCTCGAAGACGTCCTGGATCGTCACGTCCTTGCCGCGCCAGCGGCCGGGCAGGATCGAGCCGCCGTAGAGCATCAGGGAGGGGATGTCGAGGCGGGCGAGCGCCATCACGCAGCCGGGGATCGTCTTGTCGCAGCCGGAGAGGGCGATCACGGCGTCGAACTGGTAGCCGCGGGCGGTGAGCTCGATCGAGTCCGCGATCACCTCTCGGCTGACCAGCGAGGTCTTCATGCCCTGCGGTGCCCATCGTGATCCCGTCGGAGATCGCGATCGAGTTGAACTCGAGCGGCGTGCCGCCGGCGGCTCGGACGCCCTCCTTGACGTGCTCGGCGAGGCCGCGGAGGTGGAAGTTGCAGGGCATCGCCTCGATCCAGGTGTTGGCGATGCCGACGGTCGGGCGGCTGCAGGTCGTCGTCGCCGAAGCCGATCCCCTTCATGTAGGCGCGTGCGAAGGCGCGCTCGGGACCGTCGAAGACGACGCTGACGAGCGCGTGCGCAGCCCGTTCGGCTCGCTACTCCTCCGGGGGTGCTCATACCGTCGCCTCCAGACGCTGCCAGGCATAGATCGCGGCGCACCATCGCCGGATCGAGCTGGCGCCCGAGCGGATGCACGTTGGCGGTGCCGATCGGTGTGGTCCTCGTCCATGCGCAGCGCCAGCCACTTGGCGAGCACGTCGTCGGCGTCGGGCAGCCTCTCCCCCGCCTCGGGGTCGGAGCCGTCGCGGAAGCGCACGCAGTACTCGGAGAGCAGCTCGCCGCTGCGGCGTCGTAGGCGACGATCGGCCGCTGCGGATAGATCAGATAGCCGTACTCGCCGCCCTCGTGCTCGATCGACAGGAAGCCGAGCCGCTCGTACATCTCGAGCGCCTCGTCGCCCGCCGTTGAGCGGAGCAGCTCGCGCGCCCGTTTCTCGGCCCGGCGCTCCCGCGCCGGATCCCTTGCGTACCGGGGGGCCAAATCAGCCTCCGGCCGCCTGCGGGAAGAAGATCACCCGCTCCGCCCCCTCGGGGATCTCCGAGAAGTCGCGCACCATGGTCGCCTCGCGCTGGCCACTCGCCCCCTCGTGCGGCACCGCGGCCCACATGCCCAGGTCGAGCTGGCGGCGGAACTCCTCGACGAGGCGCTCCTCGTCCTCGGCCACCTCGGGGTCGCCCTCGGCGAGCAGCACGTCGCCCCTTCCCGGAGTCATGCGAAGCAGCTTCATGACTCGATTATGCCCAGTACGTCGACCGGCCCCGCCCCGGAGCCGAGATCCCGCAGGCCGTTGGCCACCGCCTCGGAGGCGATCTGGCGAGCGGCGCGGGCCGCCTCGAGCGGCGTGTCGCCGAGGGCGAGACGGGCGGCGAGCGCCGAGGAATGGGTGCAGCCGGAGCCGTGGGAGGCGCCGCCGGGATGCCGCGGCCCCTCGATCAATTCGAGGTTCGTGCCGTCGAAGAAGCGGTCGGCGCCGTCATCGGTGTGTCCGCCGGTGACCACGGCCGCCGCCGGGCCGAGATCAAGAAGCTGCTCGCGCGAGCTCCTCGGGCGATGCTTCCGGGAGCCCGGTCAGCTCGCGCGCCTCGGCCAGGTTCGGGGTCACGACGGCAGCCCGGGGCAGGATCCGCTCGATCAGCGCCCGCTTCGCCTCCGGCCGCAGCAGCACGGCGCCGCTCTCGGCCACCATCACCGGATCGACCACCACCGGGGCGTCGCCGATCAGCTCGAGCGCCTCGGCGACCGCCTCGATCGTGGGCTCGTCGAAGAGCATCCCGATCTTGACCGCGTCGACCCCCATGTCCTCGACTACGGCCCGGACCTGATCGAGGATGAACTGCCGCGGAAGCGTCTCGACCGAGATCACCTCGTGGGTGTTCTGCGCGGTGAGCGCGACGATCGCCGAGGTCCCGTGGACGCCGCAGCGGGCGAACGCCTTCAGGTCCGCCTGGATCCCGGCGCCGCCGCCGGAATCCGAGGTCGCGATGGTCATCGCGACGGGAGTGGATCGCTCGCCTGCCACGGCCGACAGGCTAGAGGCGCGAAAGCCCCGGCCTACGCGGGCTCCGGCACGCGCCAGCGAGGTGCGCTCGTAGCGGCCGTCTCCGTTCGCACCGCACGTAGCCGCAGAGCTCCAGGCTGGACCAGGGCAGCCGCGAGCTCTCCCGGCTCGAAGCTCCGAGGCCATCGCCAGGGCATCGGCGCTGTCCCGCCCCCCGCTCGACCAGATCGAACACGCGGGCCAGCTCCTCCTCGAGCGCCGGCCCGACGCGGCGAACGCGCGGAGCGCTCTGCGCGCCCGGCCCGAGCAGCCCGTCGAGCACGTCCTGCGCATCCCGGATCACGTGCGCGCCGTCGCGGAGCAGGCCGTTGGTGCCCGCCGCGGGAGAGCTGCCGACCCGGCCGGGGACGGCCCCGACCTCGCGGTTGAGGCTGCTCGGCCATCGTCGCCGTGATCAGGGAGCCCGAGCGCTCACGCGCCTCGACCACCACGGTCATCGCCGCCGAGCGCGGCCATGATCCGGTTGCGGGCTGGAAAGGTCCACCGGCGCGGCTGGGTCCCCGGGCGGCAGCTCGCCGATCACCAGCTCCGCGCTCGACGATCTCCTCGTAGAGGCGGGCGCTAGCGAGGCGGATACGGCGACGTCGACTCCGCTGCCGAGCACCGCGATCGTCAAGCCGCCGGCCTCGCAGGGCGCCGGCCTGGGCTGCGGAGTCGATCCCCATCGCCATCCCGCTCACCACCGCCAAGCCGGCGGCAGCCGAGCTCCGCGCCCAGCTCGGTCGCGAGCTCGCGCCCGTAACGGCTCGGGCGCCGGGAGCCGACGATCGTCACCGCGCGTCCTCGCGCTCGGAGCCCCTGGAGGATCCCCGAATCGCCCCGGCCGAAGAGGACCGCCGGGCGCATCCCCGAGGTCGTGCAGCGCCTCCGGGTAGAGGTCGTCGTGCCGGCAGCGTCGCCCAGGCCCCGGCTCCGGAACGGCGGCCAGCATGCGCACCGGATCGCGCTCTGCCGCCCGCTCGCAGGAACGACGTTCGCCTGCGAGCGCGCCATCGCCTCGGCCGAGTCCTCGTCCGAGAGCGCGAGGAGCTCGCGGGCGCGGCTGCCCGGCGTCACATCGACCGCCTTGTCGATGTGGCCGGCCAGCGAGGCGACAGCCAGGCCCGCCGCAGGCACTCGCCGCAGGCGCGCGGCCGCGCGCTGCCGCTCACAGCTCCGGCCGCGTCTGCCGGGCGAGCGCCTCGGTGACGTGCTCGGGTCGAGATCCGTGCCTCGCCGCCGAGGTCGGCGATCGTCCGCGCCAGCCGCAGGCAGCGGTCCCAGCCGCGGGCGCTGAGGCCGAGCTGGCGATGGGCCTGCTCGAGCAGGCCGCCGCGCCTTCTCGATCGAGCTCGCAGTGCTCCGTGCAGCTCGGCGGGCGTCATTTCGGCGTTCGCGCGACCCGGGCCCGAGGCGCTCCTCCTGGATCCGACGAGCGCGCTGATGACGCGCTCCCTGACGGTCGCCGAGCCCTCCACCGCTCCTTCGGCCAGCTCCTCGGCCGGCGGCGGGATCGACGCGGTGGCGTGATGTCGATCCGGTCGGCGAGCGCGCCGCTCAGCTTCGCCAGGTACCGCGTCACCGCGCCGGGGTGGCAATCGCATTCGCCGGAGTCCGGGCCGTTGCCGCAGGGGCAGGGGTTGGACGCCGCCACCAGCATGAAACGGCAGGGCAGGGACACCGTGCCGGTCGTCCGCGTGACGGTGACGGCGCCGTCCTCGAGCGGCACCCGCAGCGCCTCGAGCGCGTCGCGGCGGAACTCCCCGAGCTCGTCGAGGAAGAGGACGCCGCGATGCGCCCGGGTCACCTCTCCCGGCCGCGGCGGCGCGCCGCCGCCGACCAGCGCCCGTCCGGAGACCGTGTGGTGCGGCGCCCGGAACGGCCGCTGGAGCCGAGGGCCGCCGTTCTCACCGCAGGCGCCGGCGATCCGGGTCACCTCGATCACCTCGTTCGCGCTCAGAGGCGGCAGCAGCGACGGCAGCCGCTGCAGGGCGAGCGTCTTGCCGCCGCCCGGTGGGCCGATCAGCAGCAGGCTGTGCGCTCCGGCGGCGGCGATCTCGAGGCAGCGGCGGAGCGCCGGATGGCCGCGCAGGTCCGAGAGGTCGGGAAGCTCGCCGTCGGGGTCGGGTGGGCAGCTCGCTTCGGCGGCGCCGGCTCGATCGTCCCCTCCGCCAGCTCGCGTCAGCTGGGTGACGTGCTCGACCGGCATCACCTCGATCCCCTCGACCAGCGCGGCCTGGGCAGCGTCCTCGGGCGCGACCGCGACGCCCCGCATGCCCCAGCCCTCGCGGCTCCCTCGGCCATCGCCAGCGCGCCCGGGCACCGGCCGGATCGCGCCGTCGAGCGCCAGCTCGCCGGCCAGCGCGTAGTCGTCGACGCACCGCTCGCGGCAGCTGCCCCGATCGCGGCCAGGATCGCGGCGGCGATCGCCAGGTCGAAGCCGGGGCCGGCCTTGCGGAGGTCCGCCGGCGCGAGGTTGGCGGTGATCCGGTGCTGCGGGTACTTGAAGCCGGAGTTGACCAGCGCCGAGCGGACCCGCTCGCGCGACTCTCGCACCGCGGCGTCGGGCAGCCCGACGATCGTGAACGAGGGCAGGCCCGCCGCCGATGTCGACCTCCACGTGGACGGGCTCGGCCGTCGACCCCGATCAGGGCGAAGGTGCGGGCGAGCGCGAACATGGGGCGACGCGTAGGCAGCGCCGCCTCGCGCCTGGCGCGCGGATCGTCACGATTCGCGTCACCGAGCCGTTGCGATCGGCGCGCGCCCGCCGCACCGCGGCAGCGCAGCGTCGGACCGGATGACCTTCGCGAGGCAGCGGCTCGGCCGTCGCGCAGAGCAGCTCGTCGCCACCCGGCTCGAGCGCGCCGGCTGGCGGATCGTCGGGCGCAATGTCCGCCTGCCCTCGGGCGAGCTCGACATCGTCGCGCTCGACGGCGCGGACCCTGGTCTTCGTCGAGGTGAAGGCGGGCCGCGCCGGGCACCGTGCTCGGCCCGGAGCGGCCGGCGCACGCGGTCGGGCGCCGCAAGCAGCTCAAGCTGCGGCGCCTCGCCCGCGAGTGGATCGCGGAGCGGCGCGGGCCCTCAGGCGTCTCCGGCTACCGCTTCGACGTCGTCGGGGTCAGCTTCGGCCCGGATGGCCTCGCGGATGTCGATCACATCCGCGCCGCCTTCTGATCCTGGCGATCTCCTCGAACTCGCCGGCCGCGGAGTCCAGCTCGAGCTGGGAGTAGGCGACCGATGCGAACGAGCGCCGGTGTAGCGGGCAGATGCCGTGCCGCATGATCGCCTCGCGGTGCTCGGGGGTCGAGTAGCCGACGTTCCCCTCGAAGCCCCACTCGGGATAGAGCGGCGCGACCCGGTGCATGTAGCGGTCCCGGGTCACCTTGGCGATCACCGAGGCGGCGGCGATCGCCGCGCTGCGCGCGTCGCCGTCGACGACGGGGTCGTGCTCGAGCTCGCAGGCGGGCAGGCGGAAGCCGTCGACCAGGCGCGTCGCGTCCTCCCGGGCCACGGCGTGCATGCAGTCGGTGAGCGCCGCGATGTTGGAGACGTGCAGGCCGTTCCGGTCGATGCGCGCGGACGAGCGCACCGCGACCGAGACGCAGGCGGCCGCGCGGATCACGTGCGGGATAGAGCTCCTCGCGCTCCTCGGCGCTCTTCTGCTTCGAGTCGTCCAGCCGGGCGAGGGCGAGGCGCTCGGAGCGGCCGATTCGCTCGAGGTCGATCAGCACGCCGGCGGCAAGCAGCGGGCCGGCGAGCGAGCCGCGACCGGCCTCGTCCACGCCGGCCACGAAGCGGCGGCCGAAGGAGCGGTCGAAGCGGAAGAGCCGAGCGGCCGTGCGCCTCTTGCGGCGCTTCCGGGGCGAACTAGAAGATTCCGACTCGGTCCGGGGGCCAGTAGGTGGCGAAGGCCTTGCCGATGATCCAGTCGCGGGGGACGGGTCCCCAGAAGCGGCTGTCGTCGCTCGACCCACGGTTGTCGCCCATCATGAAGTAATGGTCGGGCGGGATGGTGATCTGTTGCGGCAAATTGCAGGCTCCGCCTGGCGTGCAGGGGTTGATGAAGTCCTCCTGGGCGATCTTCCCGTTGACCACCGGGTGACCGTTCTGGACGCTCAGCGTGTCGCCGGGTCCGGCGACGATCCGCTTGATGAAGTTGACGTCCGCCTCCTCGGGCGTCGGCTGGTCGCAGGGGGCGCCGCTGGAGCCGCTGGCCCCGGTCCTCGGGTCGCCGCACCCTCCGCGCGCCGCCGCCGTCGGCGCCCTCGGGCGGATGGAAGACGACGATGTCCCCGATCTTGGGGTCGGTGAAGTGGTAGAGGAACCGGTTGACCAGGACCCGCTGGCCGACGTCGAGGGTCGGCTCCATCGACTCGGAGGGGATCTGGTACGGCTTGACGATGAAGGCCTGGATCCCGAGTGCCAGGCCGAGCGCGAGCGCGACGATGATGACGAGCTCGAGGAGCGCGCCCTGGGTGCTCTGGGGCCGCGGGACTCTCAGTCTTCTGCCTCGTCGGGGGAGGCGTCGGCCTTCGGCTTCTGCTCGGGCTCCGACTCCGCCTCCGCCGTGTCCCCACCATTCCCGCCCTGCTCGTCGCCATCGGCGGGCTCCTCCTGCTCAGCCGGGCTCGCTCGGCCTGCTCTTCAGCCGGCTGCTCGCCCTCCTCCTCGGGCGGCTCGACGACCTCGGCCTCGGCCTCGCTCACCGCGACGCCCTCGGCGTCGACGGCCTCCGCGTCCTCCTGCGCGACCACCAGCTCGTCCTCGATGCCCCAGCGCCGCTCGGCGACCCGAGCGCTCTTGCCGACCTTCTCGCGCAGGTAGTAGAGCTTCGCCCGCCGGACATCGCCGCGGGCGGCCACCTCGAGCTTCTCGATCTTGGGCGAGTGCAGCGGGAACGTCCGCTCGACCCCGACGCCGAACGACTGCTTGCGGACGGTGAACGTCTCGCGCGCGCCGCTGCCCTGCCGCTTGATCACGATGCCCTCGAAGACCTGGGTGCGCCTGCGGTTGCCCTCGACGACCTGGAAGTGCACGCGCACGCGATCGCCCGCGGCGAACCTGGGGCGCTGCTTGAGCGCTCGCTTCTCGAGGTCTTCGATGACTGTGCTCATTGGGCGCTGATCGTCTGGGCTTGGTCTGAGCGACGCCTAAACGGCGTGCCGACTGGGGACTCAAAAAATGCGCGTGCCCGTGGGCCTCGCGCAGCGACGCGAAATGCTAGCGGAGAGGCGTCAGTCGGCTCGACTGCGGGCTTGCTCGCGCCGCCACTCCCGCACCCTGGCGTGATCGCCGGAGAGCAGGACCTCCGGGACCTCCCAGCCGCGGTACGCGGCGGGGCGGGTGTAGTGGGGGTACTCGGGCGCCCCCTCGAGCGCCTCGCTGTAGGACTCCTCGACCGCGCTCTCGGCGTCGCCCAGCGCGCCGGGCAGCTTGCGCAGCACCGCGTCGCTGATCACCATCGCCGGCAGCTCGCCGCCGGCGAGCACGTAGCGGCCGATCGAGATGGTCTCGTCGGCGAGGTGCTCGACGACGCGCTCGTCGAACCCCTCGTAGCGGCCGCAGAGCAACGCCAGATGGGTCTCGTCGGCCAGCTCTGCCGCGAGCGCCTCGTCGAAGAGCCGGCCGGCCGGCGCCAGGGCGATCTTCCGGACCCGGTCGCGCTCGGCGCCGTAGGCGGCCTCGAGCGCGGCGTCGACGACGTCGACCCGCATCACCATCCCGGCGCCGCCGCCGTAGGGCGCGTCGTCGACCTGCCCAGCGCTCAGCGGCGTCGTGTCGCGGTAGTTGTGGAAGCGCAGCTCGTGACCGCGGGCGAGCGCGTTGGAGACGTGGCGCTGGCGCAGGAACCAGTCGAAGTGCTCCGGGAACAGCGTGAAGACGTCGAGCGTTCAACTCAGTCAAGTATGTCGACGACCACGCGCTTCTCCTCGCGGGTCGCCGCGGCCTTCATCACCGAGCGCAGCGCGTTGGCGACGCGGCCGCCTCGGCCGATCACACGCCCGAGGTCGTCCTCCGCGACCTCGAGCTCGAGCACGACCTCACCGTCGATCTCCTCGACCTCGTTGACCTGCACGGCCCCGGGATCGGCGACCAGCGAGCGGGCGAGGAAGTCGAGCAGCTCGCGCACGGACGTCCCGTCCTAGCTGCCGGCGGACTCGATGCCCTTGGTGCGGAGCAGGGTCGCCACCGTCTTGGTCGGCTGCGCGCCCTGCTCCAGCCAGTGCTTCGCGCGATCCTCATCGATCACGATCAGCGAGGGGTCGGGCTGCGGGTTGTACTGGCCGATCGTCTCGATCGTGCGGCCGTCCCGCGGCGAGCGCTGGTCGGCGACCACCACCCTCCAGATCGGGTTCTTCTTTGACCCGACCCTGCGAAGTCGGATTCTCACGGACATGCGGCGGCGGAGGTTAGCGGCTAGCCCATGCCGCGCATCAGCTGCTGCGGGTCGGGCATCTTGCCCTCGGAGAGCTGCTTCATCAGCTTGTTCATCTGGCCGAACTGCTTGACGAGCCGGTTGACGGCCTGAACCGTGGTGCCGGAGCCCGGTGGCGATCCGCTTGCGGCGCGAGCCGTTGATCTCGGTCGGGTGGGCGCGCTCGAACGGAGTCATCGAGAGGATGATCGCCTCGATCCGGTCGAGCTCCCGCTCGTCGACCTGCCCCATCCCCCGCATCGCCTTGCCCATCCCGGGCATCATCTTCATCAGGTTCCCGAGCGGGCCCATGCGGCGGACCTGCTTCATCTGCTGGAGGAAGTCCTCGAGGGTGAACTGCTGCTTGCGGATCTTGCGCTCGAGGTCGGCGGCCTGGTCCTCGTCGAACTCGTCCTGGGTCTTCTCGATCAGCGACATCACGTCGCCCATGCCGAGGATCCGCCCGGCCATCCGGTCCGGGTGGAAGCGCTCGAGCTCGTCGAGCTTCTCGCCGGTCGAGGCGTAGATGATCGGCTTGCCGGTGACCGCCCGGACCGAAAGCGCGGCGCCGCCGCGGGCGTCGCCGTCGAGCTTGGTGATCAGCACGCCGTCGAAGTCCGCGGCCTCGGCGAAGCTCTCGGCGACGTTGACGGCGTCCTGGCCGGTCATCGCATCGACCACGAGCAGCACGTCGTGGGGCTTGGTGACCTTGCGGACGCTTGGCGAGCTCGTCCATCAGCTCCTGAGTCGACGTGGAGGCGGCCCGCGGTGTCGACGATCAGGACGTCGCGGTTCTCCTGCACCGCCTGCTCCCGCGCCCAGGCGGCCACCTTGACCGCGTCGGTCTCGCCGGGCTGCGAGTAGACGTGTGCCTTCGCCTGGGCGCCGAGCTTCTCGAGCTGCTCGACGGCCGCGGGGCGCTGCAGGTCGCAGGCGGCGAGCGCGACGTCGTGGTTGTCCTTGGCGAGCAGCTTGGCGAGCTTCGCGCAGGCGGTGGTCTTGCCCGAGCCCTGCAGGCCGGCCATCAGGATCACGGTCGGCCCGCTCGGCGCGAAGACGAGGTCGCGGCCCGCGCCGCCCATCAGCGCGGTGAGCTCGTCGTTGACCGCCTTGATCACGGTCTGGCCGGGGTTGAGCGCCTCCGAGACCTCCTCGCCCGCGAGCCGCTCCTTGCAGCGAAGCGGTGAAGTCCTTGACGACCTTGAAGTTGACGTCGGCCTCGAGCAGCGCGAGGCGCACCTCGCGCAGGGCCTTGTTGACGTCGTCCTCGGAGAGCTTGCCCCGAGAGCGAACGTCGGAGAGCACGCCCTGGAGGCGGTCTGAGAGCTGATCGAACATGTCGAGTGAGCTTAGGCGCTATCCCGAGGCGCTAGGGGCAGCGGTCGAGGCGCGCGGTCAGCGGGTCGGCCCCACGGCCGCGCGCGTCGCCGTTCGGCCGGCAGCGACGCGGCCGGCGCTTGGGACCGCCCGCGCTCCTGCCGGCCCGGGCGCCAGGATGCGCGCTCGCGGCTCGGTAGCCGAGCAGATACGGCGCCGGATCGACCGGGGTACCGAAGTGGCGAACCTCGAAGTGCAGGTGCGGGCCGGTCGAGTGACCGGTGGAGCCGACGTAGCCGATCGTCTGACCGCCGCACGACGCGCTGACCCACCGACGCGGCGATCGCGCGACATGTGCGCGTACCAGCTCTCGAAGCCGAGCCGGTGTGTGATGACGACGAGGTTGCCGTAGCCGCCGGTGTTGAAGCCGGCGAACGAGACCACGCCCACCCCGCCTGCGTGGATCGGGGTCCCCATCGGCTCCGGGAAGTCGAGCGCCGGTGTGCCAGCGGCCCGGGCGGGATCCAGCCGAAGCCGTCGCCGATCGGCCCCGGGCACGGGGCGGAAGAAGCGGACCGGGTCCGATCGGGCGAGGTCGTGACGACCTGGTTGCCCCGGAGGGCGTTCAGGGTCGCCGGGCCCGGCCACCCCGTCCACGCCGATGTGCGCAGCCGACTGGAAGCGCCGAACCGCGTTCGTCGTGTTCGGCCCGAACCCGCCGTCGAAGCCGCCGGGCTCGAAGCCGCGCTCATGGAGCAGGAACTGGAGGGCGGCGACATCCCAGCCGCGCTGGCCCGCGTGCATCGGGCGCGCGCCGAGCGATCGGCTTGCCGCGCTTGCCGAGTGCCGCGCGGGTCTGCGGCCCGGCGATCCCGTCGACGGCCAGCCCGTGCTGCGACTGGAAGGTGCGCACCGCCTGCTGCGTCCAGGGTCCGGTGATCCCGTCGACCGGATGCGGATAGAGCCCGAGCGCGTTCATCGCCACCTGCAGCGCGGCGACGTGCGCGCTGCCTGCGCTGGCCTGAGCGGGCAGCGCCAAGACGAGCGCCGCGATCGCCCCAAGCAGGGCGAGAAGGCGAGTGCCCTCGGTTGGCACGAACCTCAGGCTCCCCCAGAACCAGGTAGAGGCTGCGAGTCCGGTTGCATCCCGAGTAATCCCGGTTCACCCGGGAGCTACTCCTCGATCAGCGCCCTGGCGAACTCCTCGGCGTCGAAGGGCCGCAGGTCCTCGAGCGACTCCCCGATCCCGATCAGCTTCACCGGGATGCCGAGCTCGGAGGCGATCGCGAGCGCGATCCCGCCCTTGGCGCTGCCGTCGAGCTTGGTCAGGACGGCGCCGGTGACCTCCACGGCGTTGGCGAACTCCTGGGCCTGGCGGACCCCGTTCTGCCCGGTGGTCGCGTCGATCACGATCAGGGTCTCGTGCGGAGCGTCCGGGATCCGCTTGCCGATCACGCGACGCACCTTGGCCAGCTCCTCCATCAGGTTGCCATGGGTGTGGAGGCGGCCGGCTGTGTCGCAGATGACGACGTCGGCGCTGCGCGCCTCGGCCGCTGCGACCGCGTCGAAGACGACGGCGCCCGGGTCGCCTCCCTCGGTCCCGCGGACGATCTGGGTGCCGGCCCGGTCCGCCCATTCGGCAAGCTGGTTGACGGCCGCGGCGCGGTAGGTGTCGGCGGCCGCGACGATCACGTCCAGGCCGAGCTCCTTCTGGAGATGCCAGGCGATCTTGCCGATCGTGGTCGTCTTGCCGGTGCCGTTCACGCCGACGATCATCAGGACGGAGGGCCGATCCCGCAGATGGATCCGGGCGCCCTCCTCACCCTGCGGCGAGGCGGTCTCCGCCAGCACCTCGATGAGACGCTCGCGCAGCTGCTCGCCGCCGCTCAGCTCCCCGGCCTCGACCTCGTCTTCGAGGCGCCGGACCACGGCCGCCGTCGTCTGGGCGCCGACGTCGGCGAGGATCAGGGCCTCCTCGAGTCGCTCCCACGTCTGCTCGTCGATCCGCTCGGTGAAGCTCGAGGAGAGCTCGGCGCTCAGTGCCTGACGGCTTCGTGAGAGCCCCTCTCGCAGGCGCCGGAAGACGCCCGCCCTCTCCTCCTGCGGCTCGGGGGCTGCGACCGAGCGGTCGCCGAGGTCGAACGCCTCCTGCCAGGTCTTGGGCATAGCGCGAGGCTAGCCAGCTAGGCGGCTTCGGCGGTCGCTTCCGGTTCGCCCGGAAGCGTCTCCAGCTCGTCGCGCGGCAGCTTGCGAGAGACGACCTTGGTGATGCCGTCGCCGCCCATGCTGACGCCGTAGAGGATGTCCGCGGCGTCCATCGTCCGCTTCTGGTGGGTGACGACGATGAACTGCGAGCGCTCGGCGAAACGGCGGACCAGGCGGAGGAAGCGGTCGATGTTGATGTCGTCGAGCGCCGCCTCGACCTCGTCGAGGATGTAGAAGGGACAGGGCCGTGCCATCAGCACGGCGAAGACGAAGGCGAGCGCGACCAGGGACTTCTCGCCTCCTGAGAGGAGCGAGAGCCGGCGCGTCGACTTGCCCGCGGGCGTCACCTCGATCTCGACGCCGCCGTCCTCATCCGGAGGCGCGATCTCCTCGGGGTCATCCTCTTCGCCCTCTTCATGCTTCGGCTCCTGCCCCGCGAAGGGCCGCGGCGCGCCGCTGACGTCCACTCGGCGCAGCCGGCCCTTCCCGCCCGGGAAGAGCTCCGCCACCATCTCCTCGAAGCCGCGCGCCGTCGCCTCGAACGTCTCCTCGAAGGCCGCGGCGATCTCCCTGTCGGTCCGGCGGATCAGGGCGCGCAGCTCCGTGATCGCCCTCTCGAGGTCCTTCCGCTGCTCGGCGAGGTCGGTGACGTGCTCGCGCGCCTCCTCGTACTCCCGCTTGGCCAGCGGATTGACGGGTCCGATCTGCTCCCGGTTGCGCTGCAGCCGCTCGAGTCGCGCCTCGATGGCCTCGCGTTCCGTCGTCCGGAAGCTGCGCCCCAGCCGCGGCCAGTTTCTCCCCGAGCGCCTCGCTCAGCCGTTCCAGCTCCGCCGTGCTCTCGTCGCGCTGCCCTCGCAGCTGGGAGGCCTCGACCTCGGCGACCGTCATCGCCTCGCTCGCCCCCCTCAACTCGCCCTGCAGACCGAACTCCTCCTGGGAGCACTCGCGAAGCTCGGCCGCGACGTCTGAGCCGTCCTCGCCCTCCGCGCCCGGCGAGCGCCGCCGCATGCCGCTCCAGACCCTGCCCGAGCCGGAGCAGCGCCTCGCGCGCGCGGCCGAGCGAGGGCAGCGTCTCCTGCTCCAGCGAGATCCGCCGCTCGAGCTCCTGGCGGTCGAGCAGGCGCTTCTCCTTGGCGCGCTCGGCGGCCTCGGCGTGACGACGCTCCGCCGCCAGCTCCGCCTCGAGCTTGGCGCGCTGGATGGCGCCAGACCCCGAGCCCTCCTCGGAGCGCTCGGCGTGCCGTTCGGCGAGCCAGGTCGCCCGGTTGGCCTCCTCGGTGGCCTCATCGAGGCCACGCCGGGCTCCGCGCAGCGAGCTGCTGCGCCTCCTCCTCGCGCTGACGGGCCTCGGCAAGAGCCGACTCGGCCCGCTCCAGGTCACGGCTGGCGCGCTCCTCGGTCCGCTCGCGCTGCGCGAGCCGCGAGACGAGCTCCTCGCGCTCGGAGCGCGCGGCGAGGGCGGGGTCGGTGCCCTCCCGCGGGAGCCTGCGCACCTCGCCCGCCCGGGCGTCGTAGCACTCGCCGTCGACCGTGACGGCGACGCCATGGAAGTCCTCGGCGAGGTCGTCCAGGTCGTCGACGAGCCACGCGTCGGCGAGGAGGCGCTCGGTGATCGGCCCGGCCTCTCCACGCGCTTCGATCAGATCGAGCAAGCGCCGCGCGCCGTCCTTCGGCGGCTGCGAGGGCGGAGCTGGGGAACTCGTCGAGATCAGAGCCCGCGCCGCGCCGTCGGCGCCCGCCAGCCGCTCCCGGCCCTCGCCGATCGAACCGACGATGGAGGCGCGCAGCCGCTCACCGAGCACCGCCGACACCGCCCGCTCGAGGCCCGAGCCGGTCTCGATCAGGCCGGCGAGCGCCTCGTGCTCGCCCTCGACCGCCGCGGCGGCGAGCTTCGCCTCGACGGCTGCGAGCTCGCCGGCAAGGGCCGCCTTCCGCTCGGAGGCCTTCCGCGCCTCGGCCAGCGCCCTCACCTGCATCTGCGTCGCCCGGCGAAGGGCCGTGCCCGCCTCCTCCGCGGCCGCCTCGAGAGGCTCGAGCTCCGCCTTGGCGGCGGCCCGGCGCCGCTCGGCCTCCTCGGCCTCCCGGCGCAGCTGGACGCCCTCCTCGGAGGTGTCCGCGCCGAGCTTGGCGAGCTCGGCCTCGAGCTCGGCGATCCGCGCGGCCGTGGCGTCCTCATCCGGCTCGGTCTCGAGAGCCTCGAGTCGCAGCTGGCGCTCCCCGAGTGCGGCGCGCAGGTCGCGCTCGGCGAGCTCGAGGGACTCGGCGCGGGCGCGTACCCGCTCGGTCGCGGCGCGCGCCTCCGCCAGCAGCTCGCCGTGGCGGCGGCGCCCCTCCTCGCCCGCCGCGATCCGCTCCTCGATCGCCGTGCGCCGGGCCCGGACCTCCTCGAAGCGCTTCTCGACGGAGTCGCGGGTGGCGCCGAACCTCGGCCAGCTTCCTCTCGGCCGCGGCGAGCTGCTGCTGCTGGGCGCGCAGGGCGTCGGCGACGACCCGCGCACGAAGCTCATTCGACTCGCGCTCGAGCTTCGCCGTCCGCTCCGCCGCCTCCGCCTGCCGCTTCAGCGGGCGCAGCCGCGAGCGCGCCTCGCGCTCCACGTCCATGGCCCGCTCCAGGTTGTCGCGGGTGCGGTCCAGCTTGAGCTGGGCGTTGTGCCGGCGCTTGCGGTGCTTGCCGAGGCCTGCCGCCTCCTCGATCAGGAGGCGCCGATCCCGGGGCTTCGAGTTGACGATCTGCTCGACCTTGCCCTGGCTGATCACCGAGTGGGCCTCGCGTCCCATGTTGGTGTCGGCGAGCGCCTCGACGATGTCGACGAGGCGGCAGCGGGCGCCGTTCAGCCTGTACTCGCCGTCGCCGTTGCGCTCGATGCGGCGCGAGATCGAGATCTCGGAGAACTCGCTGGCGGCGCGGCCCTCGGTGTTGTCGATCACCACCTCGACCTCGGCGAAGCGTCGTGGCGACTGCCCGTTGCCGCCCGCGAAGATCACGTCGCGCATCTGCTGCCCGCGCACGGCGGTCGGGCTCTGCTCGCCCATCGCCCAGAGCACCGCGTCCGTGATGTTCGACTTGCCGGAGCCGTTCGGCCCGACGATCACGCTGACGCCCGGCGAGAAGGTCAGCCGGGTGCGGTCGGGGAAGGACTTGAAGCCCTTCAGGTTGATGGCCTTCAGATACATCGAGGTCGGAAGGGTCGCAGAGGGACTGAAGCGTCGCGCCTAGCCCGGACGCCTTCCCGCTAGTTGCGCAACTTGCTCCAGGGCGCGCTGCGCGGCCGCCTGCTCGGCCTCCTTCTTGCTCCTCCCCGAGCCGGAGCCGATCTCGTCCCCGTCGACCGTGGCGCGGACCTCGAAGCGGCGGTCGTGCGGAGGGCCCTCCTCGCCGATCACCTCGTAGTTGACGGTGTCGCCGTCGCGGGCCAGCCGCTCCTGCAGCTCGGACTTGAAGTCGAGGCGCTCCCGCGTCGCCTGCTCGACCTCGTCGCGGAACGCCTCCACCACGGCCCTCGAGGTGCGCTCGAAGCCGTGCGCGAGATAGCAGGCGCCGATCACCGCCTCGCAGACGGAGGCCAGGGTCCGCTCGGAGGCGAGCAGCGTCTCGACGGGCAGACCGTCGCCCTCGTCCGGCGACTGCGCCGCGAGCATGTCGGGGAGGCCGAGCTCGCGGGCGACCTCGGCGCAGGCCCGGCCGCTGACCGCCTGGTTGAGGATCTTGGTGAGCTCGCCGATGTCGGCGTCCGGGTGCTCGGTGAAGAGCAGGGCGGCGACGGAGAGGCCGAGCACGCTGTCCCCGAGGAAGGCGAGCCTGCCGTAGGACTCGGTGCGGGTCTCGACCCAGGATGAATGAGAGAGTGCCTGCCGGCGCAGCTCTTCGGGGACGTCCGCGAACAGCTCCGCCAGCGGTGGCGGTGGTGGCTGTCATGGGATCAGACCGAAGCTCCTCCCCTACGCAGCGGGGACCCGCGCCGTGACGAAGTCGACGGCGTCCCCGACCGTCTCGATCTCGGCCGCCTCCTCCTCGCTCACCCGGATCCCGTAGCGATCCTCGAGCTCCATGACGAGCTCGTAGAGATCGAGGGAATCGGCGTCGAGGTCCTCGCGGAACCGCGTCTCCGGCTGGATCCGCTCGGGCGCGACCTCGAGCTCGGTGCTCAGGTGGTCGCGCACCAGCTTCATCACCTCGTCGCGCTCCATGGCCTGGATTATCCCCTATCGCTCGCTGTCCCGGAGGGCTCGCTCGCGCAGGGCATCGCGCGTGGCGCCGGAGGTCGCCAGGAGCTCGGCGGTGCGCTCGACGGCGCGCTCGGACACCGCTCGGTGCGGCCAGGCGGACCGCGTTGGCGATCCCCTCGGGGGTGGAGCTGCCGTGGGCCACGACCGCGACTCCGCGCAGGCCGAGCAGGATCGCCCCGCCGACCGCGTTCGGATCCATCGTTCGGCGCAGCCCGCCGAGGGCGGGGCGCAGCAGCAGACCCCCCGCGGCGGCGAGCGGGCCGGAGCGCGCGGCGGCGCGAACCGCATCCGCCACCGCCCTCGCGGTCCCCTCCAGGGTCTTCAGGGTGACGTTCCCGGTGAAGCCGTCGGTGACGATCACGTCGGCCTCCCCGCTCAGCAGGTCCCGACCCTCGACGTTGCCGATGAAGCGGATTCCCTCAGCCTCGGTCAGAGCCTCATGCGCCGCGACCACGTCCTGGCGCCCCTTCTTCTGCTCCTCGCCGACGGAGAGCAGCGCAACCCGCGGGCTCTCGGTGCCCAGAACGGCGGCGCTGAAGGCCGACCCGAGGAACGCGAACTGGATCAGGTGCTGCGGGCGCACGTCGGTGTTCGCGCCGCAGTCGAGGAAGACCAGCGGCGGGCCGTCGGTGCCGGGCACGGGGATCTGCACCGCGAGCGCCGGCCGGTGGACGCCCTGGGCGCGCTTGAGAGCGAAGAGGGCGGCGGTCATCGTCGCGCCGGTCGAGCCGGCGCTCGACCAGGGAGCTGCAGCGCCCCTCGGCGACTGCCGCGGCGGCGCGGACGACCGAGGCGTCGGGCGTCGAGCGCACCGCCGCGACCGGCTCCGCCTCGTTGCCGATCCACTCGGTGGTCGAGTCGAGCTCGACTCCATCCGTGACCTCGAGGCCGCTCGGGCCGAAGATGCGGACCGGGATGCCGTCGGCGGCGGCGAGGCGAGCGCCTTCCAGGACCAGCTCGGGTCCGCCGTCCGCCCCGTAGGCGTCGAGCGCAACCGGGAGAGGCGGAGACATCTACTCGCTGGGTGTGGGCTCTCCGCCCGCCGGCGCCGCGCTCGGGCGCCTCGTGGCGGATCACCTCACGACCGGCGTAGGTGCCGCACGTCGGGCAGACGCGATGCGGCAGCCGCAGGCTGTGACAGCGCGGGCACTCGTTCAGCCGCGGGGCCGAGACCTTGTGCTGGGCGCGCCGCTTGTCGCGCCGCGTCCTCGACTGTCCTTCTTGGGACCGCCATCGGCGCGGCGGCATGGAGTCAGCTCACGTCGAGCTTCAGGTCCCTGAGCTTCGCCATCCGCGGGTCGCCGCCCTGCTCGTGGCGGTGGGCCTCGGGATCGGCGTCGTTGAGCGACTCGCCGCAGACCGCGCAGAGCCCGGCGCAGTCGGGGCGGCAGAGCGGCTGCGCCGGGAGGGCGAGGACGAGCGCGTCGTTCGCCCAGCGGTCGACGTCGAGGTTGCCCTCCGAGACGTAGGGGCTGCGCAGCTCCTCGTCGCGCGAGCGGCGGCTGGTCGACCTCGCGGGCGTCGATCTCGAGCAGTCGGTCGCCGCGTCCTCGAGACAGCGGACGCAGGGGCCGGTCAGCTCGCTGGCGAAGCGAAGGCGCAGCGCGTAGCCGGTAGCTGGTCCGGGAGACGTCGAGCCGCGCCTCGCTGCCCCCGCCGGCCGGCGCGTAGGTCTGCCCGCCGAGCTCGATCGGGCTCGAGCCCGACCTCGAGATCGAGCGACGCGGGCCTGCCCTGAGGACAGCGCGAGGCGCTCGAGATCGACGATTCCGCCTTCCGCATACACTCGCTTCGAGGGTAGCGAGCACACCGTGTGCGCGCAATTCCACTGGAACCCGGAGACCTACCTGGAGGAGATCCGGGCGGAGGTCCCGCGCTACGACGAGCTGCAGCGGGCCGCGGTGGACGCGATCCCCTTCGCGCCCGACCGCGTCCTCGAGCTCGGAATGGGCACCGGCGAGACCACCCGGGTCCTGCTCGAGGCCTACCCGGACGCCTGGGTGATCGGCCTCGACTCCAGCCCGGACATGGTCTACCGCCTGCGCGAGGAGTACGACGACGTGCAGCTCGCCCGGATGGAGGACCCGCTGCCGGACGGCCCCTGGGACCTGGTGATCTCGGTGCTCTCGGTCCACCACCTGAAGGACGACGCCAAGCGGACCCTGTTCCGCCGGGTCCGCGAGCAGTCGCGCGCCCTGGTGATCGGCGACGTCGTCAAGGCCGAGCGGCAGGTGACGCCGATCGAGCCCGGACTTCGACTTCCCGGACACAGCCGAGGAGCTCGCCGAGTGGTGCGGCGGCGAGATCACCTGGACCGCGGACGACCTCGCGGTCGTCCGAGCCACTTACGACAAGGAGGATGGATGACCCACCACAACCCGGAACGTCCAGGCCCGCCGCCCTCGGCGGACGAGGGAGTCGTCCTCTACGAGAAGCGCGACCGGATCGCCTACGTGACGATCAACCGGCCCGAGGCCCGCAACGCCGTCAGCCCCGAGGTGCACCGGGCGATGATCGCCGCCTGGGCCGACTTCGCCGAGGACGACTCGGTCGACGTCGCGATCCTCACCGGCGCCGGCGAGGCCTTCTGCGCCGGGGCCGACCTGAAGGAGTACATCCCGCCGATCATCGCCGACGGGAACATCGCCGACATCCGCGAGATCGCCGAGCTCGGCCTGAACGGCTTCACGCGCGGGCATGCACCGGATCTACAAGCCGATCATCGGCGCGATCAACGGCTGGGCGCTCGCCGGCGGGCTCGAGACCGCGCTCGCCTGCGACATCCGGATCGCCTCGGACCGAGCCATGTTCGGCTCGTTCGAGGCGCGGCGCGGCTTCCACCACGGCGACGGCGGCATCGTGCGCCTGGTCAACACCTGCGGCACCGGAATCGCGCTGGAGATGCTGCTCACCGCCGAGCCGATCGACGCTCAGCGGGCCCTCGCAGTGCAACCTCGTCTCGAAGGTCGTCCCGCACGAGCGTCTGATGGAGGAGGCCGAGACGCGTCGCCCGCCAGATCCTCCGCAACTCCCAGCGCGCCGTGCGCTCGGCCAAGCAGACGATCCTCGACACGGTCGGCAAGACGCTCGACGAGCAACTCCGCAACGAGGCCTGGAACGCCTACACCTGCGCCGACCCGAAGGAGACCGCCGAGCTGCTCGGCCGCTTCTACGAGAAGACCGACGCCGGGCGCGCCGGGTCTCACGAGACCGGGCTCTAGCCGCTCCTCGTAGCCCGGCCGCGCGATCTCCAGCTTGCGCCGGACGTGCTCGCGCGAGCCGGGCGCGAGCTCGTCGATCCGGTCGTCGAGCTCGCCCGAGCGGATGCGCTGGGAGAGCTCGCCGCGGCTGCTCGGCTGCACGTCCGTCCGACCTCGCTCGCCCGAGCAGTTCGCCGAACAGCGCCAGGTCCTCCGCGTCCGGCTCCTCGCCCGCCCGGATCTCCCGGGCGACCACCGCGCAGACGTTCGCGGCCACCAGCACCTTGAACCGCTGCTCGCGCGGCACCTCGGGCCGCAGCTCGGCGAACAGGTACTCGGCGACCGAGTCGAGCAGCTCGGCGGCGCTCGGACGGTCCTGCATCAGGCTGACTCGCCTCGCATCAGCTGCCAGCAGGTCCCACTCCGGCTCGCAGATCCGCCGCCCGAGCGAGGCGAGCTCGTGGCTTCGGCGCAGGCCCGTCAGATGGTCGTGCGCCTGGCGCGCGCAGATCACCGCCCACTTGACGTTGCCGAACGCCTCCCAGTAGCGGACACGGTCCCGATCGACCGGCGCGCCCCCGGCGGACTCGTAGGCAGAGATGAACTCGTCGAGCTCGACCGACACCCGCCACCGGCTGCTCGTCATTGCCGAAGCGCCAGGAGCGGATGCAGAGCCAGCCGACGTCCTCGGCCGGGTCGCCGAGGTGGGCGAGCTCCCAGTCGATCACCGCCGCCAGGCCGTCGCTCGTCGACGATGAAGTTGCCGAGCCGGAAGTCGCCGTGGACAAGGCGCGGCTCCGCGGGCTCGGGGGCGTTGGCGCGCAGCCAGCGCAGTCCGAGCTCGACCGCGGGCAGCGGCTCCCCGATCTCGTCGAGCTGGCGCTCCCACTCCGCGATCTGATCGAGGGCGGGATCTCCCAGTGGCTCGGGAAGGACCCCGCCCAGGCTCGGCCGGATCGATGCGAGTGGATCCGCGCCGAGCGCCTCGGCCGAGCTGTCCGGTGAGCCTGCCCCGCGCGGCCTCGAACTCCGGCTTGCGCAGGATCCGCGGCGCGACCGAGGTGCCCTCGACGTGGGCCATCAGGATCCCGGCGAGTCCGAACCGCCCGCCCTCGGGCTCGAAGGCGAGCGGGTCCGGGGACGGGGACGCCTGCCTCCGCAGCCCGCGAGATCAAGGCGAACTCGTCCGCCATCGGGACGAGCGAGACCGATCCCCTCGGGTCGCGGCGAAGCACCCAGCGACCGGCCGCACCCTCCGCGAGCCAGGTCTCGCGGGAGGCCCCACCCGGGATCTTGGTCAGGCTGAGGTCGCCGGCGTCGATGCCGCGCTCGGCCAGGACCTCGCGAACGCCCGCGGCCAGCTCCTCCATGCGCTGAGCCTAGTTGTACGGTGCCGCACCCAATGCCGCCCGCGACGCATCCAGAGAGCCCGGCCGAGGCCCTTGACGCCCTGCAGGCGGGCAACGAGCGCCAGCGGGCCGGGAAGCGCGAGCTTCGGACCCACTCGCCGCCGGGAGTGGGGCACGCCGAGGGTCAGCGGCCATTCGCCGCGATCGTCACCTGCTCGGACTCGCGCCTCTCCCCCAGCCTGATCTTCGATCTCGCGCCGGGGAACCTGTTCGTCTCCCGGATAGCCGGCAACAGCATCGACGCCGGCACGCTCGGCAGCACCGAGTACGCGGTCGCCGTGCTGGGAGTGAGGCTGGTCATGGTGCTCGGCCACAGCGACTGCGGCGCGGTCAAGGCGGCGCTCGAGGTCGCGCAAGGCGCCAAGAGCTACCCGGCCGAGCAATACGGATCGATCGGGCCCATCGTCGACGCGGTCGTCCCCAGCGTGGAGTCGCTTCCGGCCGACCAGCGCACCCTGCCGAACTGCATCGAGGCCAACGCCCGCGCCCAGGCGGCGAAGCTCGCCGGCACGGAGCCGATCATCCGCCCGGCGGTCGCCGACGGATCACTCCGCGTTGTGGCAGCCGTCTACGAGATCGAGAGCGGCAGCGTGAAGCTGCTCTAGCCGATCTCGGAGGGCTCGCGCTCGCGGCCCTGGAGACGGTCGCGGCCGCGCTGCACGGCCTGCAGGAACTTCTGGAGATTGACCTCGAGGGTCGAGAGGATGTCGTCGGCGTAGTCCTCGGCGCCGAGGCGGATCTCGCGCTCGCGCTCCCGGGCCTCCTCGACGATCTCCTCGGCGGCACGCTCGGCCTGGCGGGTGATCTCCTCGTTCGCGACGAGGCGGGCCTGCTGCTCGCGGGCCTCCTTGACGATCCGCTCGGCCTCGCGCTTGGCCTCGGCGAGCATCTCCTGGCGCTCCTTGACGATCCAGCGCGCCTGCTTGATCTCCTCGGGGATCGTGGCACGCATCTGATCGAGGAGGTCGTAGATCTCCTCGCGGTCAACGCGGACCTGGTCCGTGAGCGGCACCGGCCGCGCGTTGTGGACCAGGTCGTCGAGCTTGTCGATCAGTACTAGAACGTCCATCTGAGGTCGCTAAAGCTTACGCACCGCGCGACTTGGGGGCCGCGGGGCTCCCTTCTCCGGCGAACTGCAAGCTCCTGCCCAACCGCCACGCACGAACCGCGCGGGCACCGACCTAGCGGGCAAGCCTTTCCGCAAGCGCTTTTGCAACGGGGCCCGGCACCAGATCGCCGACGTCCCCGCCGAAGGTGGCGATCTCCTTCACCCCGGTCGAGGAGAGGAAGCTGTAGTTCGCCGAGGCGAAGATGTACATCGACTCGATCTCCGGGGCGAGCTTCCGATTGAGCTGATTCATCTCGAATTCGTACTCGAAGTCCGAGATCGCGCGAAGGCCCTTGATGACGGCGGTCGCGTTGTGCTCGCGCGCGAATTCGACCAGGAGATTGGACATGACGCCCACCTCGACGTTGCCGAGCTCGGCCGTGGCGTCCTCGATGAACTTCTTCCGCTCCTCGGCCGTGAACAGGGTCTTCTCCTTGCGGACAGGGTTGTTGACGACCCCGACCACCACCTTGTCGAAGACCTTCGCGGCACGGCTGATCACGTCCAGGTGCCCGTTGGTCACCGGGTCATAGCTCCCCGGGCAGATCGCGACCCGCGGGTTCTCGTCAGACATCAGACGGGTTGCTCCTCGGCTTCGCCTGCGGAGCACCCTCCCATATCTCCATAGATCCTGATCATCGTGTCTCCGTAGGTCCGCTCGGTGAGCAGTGGCAGTTCAAGGTCGAGGGGGCGCTCGGGCGAGGACTCGGTCATCGCCCGCCCGCCCCCGGCGAGCACCCCCGGTATGAGCTGGACGAGATCGGCGGCAAGGCGGTCGGCGAGTCTATAGGGCGGGTCGCAGAGCACGAGCTCGAAGGATTCCGGCTCGGCGCGGCGCAGGAAGCGCACCGCGTCCGCCCGGACCGCCTCGGCCCTGATCGCTGAGGCCGAGGGACTCGAGGTTGCGGCGAGCTGTGGCCGGGCGGGTATCAACCAGCGTCGCCTCCGAGGCCCCCCGGGAGAGAGCCTCGATCGCCAGCGCACCGCTGCCGCTGAACAGGTCCAGCACCCGGGCGCCGGAGATATCACCGAGGATCGAGAACACCGCCTCGCGGACGCGCTCCGTCGTCGGTCGCAGCTCGCGGGCGCCCTTGGGCACGCGGATCCGCCGGCCGCCCAGCTCGCCCGCCGTGATCCGAAGCTCGGGCATCTACGCCGCGATCTGCTCGCGCCTCTCATCGCCGAAGCGCCGTCTCGCCTCGTCCATCAGCGGTCCGAGCGACGTCGCCTCCAGCGACCCGTGGCGCTCCCGCAGCTCGATGATCCGGCGGCGCGCCTCGAGCAGGAGTGCGGTGTCCTCGGGCAGCGTGGCGGCCCGGAAGCGGGGCAGGCCGTGCTGACGCGTGCCGAGGATCTCACCCTCGCCGCGGATCGAGAGGTCGACCTCCGCCAGGGCGAAGCCGTCTCCCTGCTCGGCGATCGCGTCGAGCCGCGCCCGCGCGGCGTCGGACTCCGGGTCCCCGAAGAGGATGCAGAAGGACTCGTGCTCCCCGCGGCCCACCCGGCCGCGCAGCTGGTGGAGCTGCGAAAGGCCGAAGCGCTCCGCTCCCTCGACGAGCATCACGGTCGCGTTGGGAACGTCGATTCCGACCTCGATCACCGTGGTCGCCACGAGGACGTCGGCCTCGCCCGGAGGCGAACGCGTCCATCGCCCGGGCCTTCTGTTCCGAGGACATCTGGCCGTGGAGGAGCGCGACACGGAAGTCCCGGAGCTCGGTCGCGGCGAGCCGCTTGGCCTCCGCCTCGGCGGCCTTCGCCTGGACCGCCTCGGAGTCCGCGACCAGCGGGCAGACGACGAATGCCTGCCGGCCCTCCCGCAGCCGGGCCCGGATGAACTCATAGGCCGCTGGGCGGCTCTCCTCGTCGACGACGCGCGTCTGGATCGGCTGCCGGCCCGCGGGCAGCTCGCGAAGAGCGGTGGTGTCGAGATCGCCATAGGCGGTCAGCGAGAGGGTGCGCGGGATCGGCGTGGCGGTCATGTGGAGGACGTGCGGGAGCCGGCGGCCCGGTCCCTTCGCATCGAGCGCGGCCCGCTGGCGGACACCGAAGCGGTGCTGCTCGTCGACGACCGCGACCGCCAGCGAGGAGAACTCGACCGCATCTTCGATCAGGGCGTGAGTGCCGACGACCAGCTGGGGCTGTCCGGCGGCGAGCGAAGCCAGCAGCTCCCCGCGACGGGACGCCGGCGTCGCGGAGGTGAGCAGGGTGGCCGGGCCAGGGTTCGGCGGCGAGCAGCGTCTCCAGCGTGCGGAAGTGCTGCTCGGCGAGCGTCTCGGTCGGGGCCATCAGGGCGGCCTGGTGCCCGGCCTCGATCGCGCGGAGCATCGCGTAGAGGGCGAGGACCGTCTTGCCGCTGCCCACTTCCCCCATCAGCAGCCGCTGCATCGGCTGCTGCGCGACCAGGTCCCCGTCGATCTCCTCGATCGCACGGCGCTGGTCCGCGGTCAGCGCGAAGGGCAGGGAGTCGACCCATGCCGCGACCTGCTCCCCGCCCTCGGGCAGGCCGGACGCCGCGATCGCCGGAGACTCGGCGGCCTCGCCGCGAGACGAGGGCCGCCTGGTAGAGGAAGAGCTCCTCGAACGCGAGTCGCTCGCGAGCCGCCTCGGCGGCGTGCTCGTCGGCCGGGAAGTGCGAGGCGACCAGGGCATCCTCCGCGCCGGCCAGGCGGAGCTCGCGGCGTAGGCGACCGGGGATCGGCTCGACCGCGTGGCGCGCCTGCGGGATGGCCTGCCAGACCCACTCGCGGATTCGCTGCGGGCGGAGCCGCTCGCTCGCCGGGTGGACCGGGACGATGCCCGTCGTGTGCAGGCCGGCTTCGGATGAGTCGAGAAACTCGTGCTCGGCGACGTTGAAGCCGCGCTTCTCGAACTTGCCGTGGAGCAGGAGCCTGGTGCCGGGCTGCAGCCGATCGGCGAGCCAGGCGCGGTTGAACCAGACGGCCTTGGCCTGATCGCTCGGATCGCGGACATCCGCCTCGAGAATCGTCAGCCGACGGCGGCGCGTCGGCCGCACCTTCGCCCGGATCACCTCCACCTCCACGGTGGCCTCCTCCCCGAGCTTCAGGTCGGCGAGGCCCACCGGCTCGGCGCGGTCGCGATAGCCGTGCGGGAGGTGCCGGAGCAGGTCGCCGATGTTGGCGATGCCCATCTCCGCGGCGGCCGCCGAGAGCTTGGGGCCGGCGCCGCGCAGCTTGGTGATCGGGGCGTCGAGGATCGAGGGCCGCGGCAGCGTCTTCAGTGGCGGCTGTGATCAGCCGCTCGCGCCCCAAGGGCTCGCCACTGCCTATTGCGCGCGGGAGGTAGACCGCAGCCGGTTCGAGAGTCGCGTTCGAGAGCAGCTTCCATCGCCGGACAGAGGCTAGGCGTAACGTTGGATGGTCCTCCGTGGACGACACGCCATGAAGACGCAGAGAGCCAAGGAATCCGTCTGGGACTACCCGCGCCCGCCGCGAGTGGAGCCGCTCGACCGTCACGTCCGCGTGGTGCTCGGCGGCGAGACGATCGCGGAGAGCGACCGCGCGCTGCGGGTGCTCGAGACAGCAGGCCCGCCGACGATCTACGTCCCGCGCGAGGACGTCCGCACGGACCTCCTGATCGAGGCCGAGGACGTGCACACCGAGTGCGAGTGGAAGGGCACGGCCTCCTACGTGCACGCCGAGGCGGGCGGCAAGCGGGCCCAGCAGGGTCGCCTGGTACTACCCGGAGCCGAAGGAGGGCTTCGAGCAGCTCCGGGACCATCTCGCCTTCTATCCGCGGCGCGTGGACGCCGCCTACCTCGACGACGAGCTGGTCACTCCGCAGCCGGGCGCCTACTACGGCGGCTGGATCACCGAGGAGATCGAGGGCCCATTCAAGGGCGAGCCCGGCTCCGAGGGCTGGTGATCAGACCGCGGCCGACGCGCCACGGTGCCGCCTGCCAGGTCTCGCGAGATCCAGCCGAGCGCGGGGTGGTCGCGCATCGGCTCGAGGAACTCCCAGCGCAGGGGCTCCGGAAGCTCGTAGGGGAACTCCGGCGGCCAGACCAGCGGATAGAGGAGAGCTGCGGCGGTGAGATCCGCCACTGTGAAGGTGTCGCCGACCAGGTAGTCGCGGCCAGCCCGCTCCGACTCGATCCTGTCGAGTGCGGCGGCCAGTGTCTCCCTGCTGTCCTCGACCGCCTGCTCGGTGAACCGGTAGCGAGCGCTCATGTAGCGCCAGACGAATGGAAATCCGGCCCTCAGCCCCACGCGCCCAATCGCGCGCGCGACCCGGGGCTGATCCGTCGTCATGAAGTCGAGTGCGTATGGAACATCCTCGCGCAGCTCCCAGAAGCCGACCCGGCGCATGTCGTGTCCGGCGTGCTCGTCGAAGAAGTCCTCGAGCTCCAGCGCCCGCCGCCGCTCCTCCGGGTCCGCCGGGTAGAGGGCGGGCTCCGTGACGCGCTCCTCGAGGGCAGCGATGATCCGGGTCGAATCGACGATTCGCTTGCCGTCCAGGTCCAGCAGCGGCAGCGTCCGGTCGCCCGCGAGATAGCCAGAGGCTCCGCGGCCAGCCCGGCATGACGGAGTGGCGCCGATGCCGTATCCCCTTGAAGTCGAGCGCCCAGCGGGCCTTCTCGTTGTAGTTCGAGAAGCTGTACTGCCAGAGGACGGGCAGCCCGTCGCTCATCTCACTGCGCCGCGAGCAGCCACCAGTAGTGCGGCTGACCGCCCTCGTGCAGCTCCAGCTCGACGCCGTCAGGCGAATGGCCTTCGAGCTCGCTCAGCGCGATCGGCGCCCCCTCGCCGCTGATGACCGTGAGGATCTCTGCGCCCTCGGCGAGCCGGGCCGTGGTCTCCGCCAGCGTCGATCCGGCACCTCCCCAGGCGACGATCTCGTCACCGACGAAGCCGACGGCGTCCCCCCGCACGAATCGGCCCTTGGGGTCATCGCGGGCCGCCGGCGCGACCGACCCGGCCCGGATCCCCTCGAGCGCCGCCACCATTCGCCGCTCGTTCTCGTCGATCGCGGCAGTGGGGTCGAGTTCGACCAGCGCCGCGACCCCGGCCTGCTGGGAGTCGCAGCGCACCACCCGGGCCTGCTTGTCCGACAGCTCTACGGCCCTCTCGGCGGCCATCATCACGTTGGGGTTGTTGGGGAAGACGAGCACCTCCTCCGACGGCACCTCGTGGATCGCGGCGAGCAGGTCGTAGATCGAAGGGTTGAAGGTCTCGCCGCCGTCGACCACAAAGGCCCCCAGGCCCTCATAGAGCTCGCGCATCCCACCTCCGGACACCACCGCGACAGCGGCGCAGCGACCGGCCTGCAGACGGGCGCTTCGCTCGGCGATCTGCTCGCGCATGTCGGCGACGTCGAGCTGGGAGACCCGGCCCGTGTGCTCGAAGAGGGCCATCGCCGCCTCCGGCTCGTCGGTGTGCACGTGGACCTTGAGGGTGGCCTCGTCTCCGACCACCAGAACCGAGTCGCCCAGCTCCTCGAGCCTTGGCGCGAACGAGCGGGTGTCCATGCCGGAGCCGGTGACGATGAAGTTGGTGCAGTAGCGATACCGGCTGTCCACGTGGTGCGGGCGGGTGTCGGTCGCCGGGAGGTAATGCGTGAGCGCCGACGGCGCGGCGTCGCCACGTAGGCCGGCCACCACGCCGGCGAGGATCACGACGAGGCCGTATGCCCCGGCATCCACCACACCGGACTCGCGCAGGATCTCGAGCTGCTCGGGCGTCCGGGCGACCGCCGCCTCGCCATCGCGGACCGCGTCCTCAAGGAGCTCCGCCAGCAGGGCATCCTGCTCGGCCGGGCTGGCAGTCGGCTGGAGACGTGTCTCGTCCATATGCGCGAGACGCCGGGAGATCGAGTGCGCCATCTCGCGGAAGACGGTCAGCATCGTCCCCTCCGCCGGCTCCCTCACCGACTCGTAGGCCGCGTCGGCCGCGCGCGCGAACGCAGCCGCGACCAGCATCGGGTCGACCAGCTCGCCGGGGCGGCTGGCAAGCTCCTCGGCAGCACCGCGGACGATCTGGCTGAGAATCACGCCCGAGTTCCCGCGGGCCCCCATCAGCGCGGCGCGGGCCAGGGCGTTCACGAGTTCCGTGCGCCCGATCTCGTCGACCAGCTGGCCGTCGAGCCGATCGAGCTCGTCGCTCACCGCGCGCAGCGTGAGCGCCATGTTGTCGCCCGTATCGCCGTCGGCGACGGGAAAGACGTTGAGGTCGTTGACCTCCTGGCGCCGCTCCTCGAGATGGGAGGCCGCAGCGCTGACGACTCGCCGGAATCGCTCTATGGAGGGATCGGCCATACCGGGGGTTCCCGAAACCCTAGACCCCGGAGGCTTGCTAGGCGGCCTTGGTGACCTTGTTGGACTTCAGGCAGCGCGCGCAGACGTAGACGCGCCGGGTGCGGCCGTTCTCCTCCTGGATGCGGACCTTCTGGAGATTGGGGTTGAAGCGCCGCCTCGTCGCGACCATCGAGTGGCTGCGCGAATTGCCGAAGGCGGGGCGCTTGCCGCAGCTGTGACAGACCTTGGCCATGGGCGCGTGATGGTAGCTAGATCGAATCGCGGAGCCGCGCCATCCGCATCACCGCGATCGCCGCGTTCCGCCCCTGATCCCGCTTGTCGCCCCCGGCGCGGGCCTCGGCCTGCTCGCGCGTGTCGCAGGTGATCAGCCCGAAGGCGCAGGGCACTCCGGTGTCGAGCTGTACCCGCTGGATGCCGGAGGCTGCCTCGGCGCAGACGTAGTCGTAATGGTTGGTCTCGCCTCGGATCACGACCCCAAGACAGGCCACGCCGTTGAAGCGGCCCGACTCCGCGCACCACTTCGCCGCCACCGGCAGCTCGAAGGCGCCCGGGACCTCGTAGGTGTGGACCGAGGTGGGTGCGACCTCCTCCTCGCTGAACGCCTCCACCGCGCCGTTCACCAGCTTCTCGGCGAGGTCCTCGTAGAAGGTCGCCACGCAGACCGCGAACTCCATGGTCGCCAGATCGGCCACGGCGGGAACCTATCCGGAGCGGAGCGACTCTTAGTCGCCGGGCGGGTAATCCGTCGCGACGGCCGTCCTCCCGGCGATTCTCCTCGTCCTTGCGGTGCTCCTCGTAGAGCAGCTGCTCGTCGAGCGGCAGGCCCTGGTGGTGCAGCGCGTGGCCCATCTTGTCGCGCTTGGCGTTCAGGTATGCCTCGTTGTGCGGGTTGGGGACGGACTGGATCGGCACCTGGTCGGTGACCGAGAGGCCGTAGCCCTCGAGGCCGAGGATCTTCTTCGGGTTGTTGGTGAGGATGCGGATGCTCGTCAACCCCAGGTCCACCAGGATCTGCGCCCCGATCCCGTAGTCGCGCAGGTCGGCCGGCAGTCCGAGCTTGAGGTTGGCGTCGACGGTGTCGAGGCCCTCCTCCTGGAGCTTGTAGGCGCGGAGCTTGTTGAGCAGTCCGATGCCGCGGCCCTCCTGGGAGAGGTAGAGGAGGACGCCCCTGCCCTCCTGCTCGATGTTGGCCAGCGCCGCCTCGAGCTGCTCGCCGCAGTCGCAGCGCAGCGAGTGGAAGACGTCTCCGGTGAGGCATTCGGAGTGGACCCGGACCAGGACGTCCTCGGACCCGGCAACCTCGCCCTTGACCATCGCGACGTGGTGCTTCTCGTCGATCAGCGACCGATAGCCGACGGCCGTGAACTCGCCGAAGGCGGTCGGCAGCTTGGTCGAGACGATTCGCTCGACGAGCTTCTCGGTGCGCCGCCGGTAGGCGATCAGGTCGGCGACGGTGATCATCTTGAGGTCGTGCTTGGCGCAGTAGTCGACCAGGTCGGGCACCCGCGCCATCGTGCCGTCCTCGTTCATCACCTCGCAGATCACGCCCGCCGGGATCAGGCCGGCGAGCCGCGCCAGGTCGACGGCGGCCTCGGTCTGACCGGTCCGCTCCAGAACGCCGCCGTCCTTCGCCTTCAGCGGGAAGACGTGACCGGGCTGGACCAGGTCCTGCGGCTGCGAGTGCGGGTCGATCGCGACCTGGATCGTCCGGGCCCGGTCGGCGGCCGAGATCCCGGTCGTGACCCCGTCCCGGGCCTCGACGGAGACCGTGAAGGCGGTCTGGAACGGCGCCTCGTTCTTGGCCGCCATCAGGTTGAGGCCGAGCTCCTGACAGCGCTCGTCGGTGAGCGCCAGGCAGATCAGGCCGCGGCCGTGCTTGGCCATGAAGTTGACGGCCTCGGGGGTGGCGAACTGCGCCGCCATGGTGAGGTCGCCCTCGTTCTCGCGGTTCTCGTCGTCGCAGACCACGACCATCCGCCCGCGGCGGATGTCCTCGATCGCCTCCTCGATCGTCGCGAACGGGGAGTCCGTCTTGGTCTCGGCGGTGGTCTGCTCGGTGGGCTTGGCCATCTCGATTACTCCTCGGATAAGGGTGACAGGCGCGAATCGGTTTCAAGCTGGCGACGCACGTAGCGGGCCAGGACGTCGCACTCGATGTTCAGGCGGTCACCGGGCCCGACCGCCCCGAGCGTCGTGCGCTCGAGCGTCTCGGGGATCAGCGAGACCTCGACCGCGTCGTCGGTGAGCGCAGCGACGGTGAGGCTGACGCCCTGGATCGCGATCGAGCCGTGCTCGACGACGTACGGCAGCAGCTCGTCCGGCAGCTCGACGCGCAGGCGCTGCGCGAAGCCGTCGTCGGAGAGTTCGGCGACGGTCCCGGTCCCGTCGACATGCCCCTGCACGACGTGGCCGCCGAGTCGGTCGGAGGCCCGCAGCGGGAGCTCGAGATTGACGCGGGAACCCGGCTCGAGCTCGCCGAGCGTGGTCAGCTCGAGCGTCTGGTGCATGACGTCGGCCTCGAACTCGTCACCGGTCACCGAGGTCGCCGTCAGACAGGCTCCATCCACCGCGATGGAGTCTCCCGCGCCGAGCTCCTCCGCGAGCTCGGCGCGAATACGCAGCCGGGCGCCCTCCGCGGAGGTCTCCACGGCCGCCACCTCACCCAGCTCCTTGACGATCCCGGTGAACATCAGCCGGTCACCACTCCCGCAGCCTCGCCCGGACCAGGATGTCCTCGCCGACCTGCTCGAAGCTCGTGGCCAGCGGCCGGGTGCCGTCGGCGATCCGGGCCACTCCCTCGCCCTCGAGGACGGCCCTCGCCTGGGCGGAGCCAACCAGCACCGGCGCGATGAAGAGCCGCATCTCGTCGATCTCGCCGGCGTCGAACAGCGCCCCGGCGAGTGTCGGCCCGCCCTCGACCAGGAGGTCCTGAATCTCGCGGCGCCCGAGCTCGTCGAGCGCGGCCTCGAGCCGCGCGCGCGGCGTCCGCCCCGGGGCGACGATCACCTCGGCGCCGGCGCGCTCCAGCGCGTCCCGCTGGGCGGAGGGCGCCTCGGGCGCGCAGATCACGATCAGCGGCGCCTCGTCGATCGAGTTGACCAGCGCGGAGTCGATCGGCAGCCTGGCGTGCGAGTCGAAGACGACTCGGGTGGGCTGCCGCGCAGCCTCCTCGAGCCTGGCGGTGAGGAGCGGGTCGTCGGCGAACGCCGTGCCGATCCCGACCGCGACGGCGTCGGAGTCCGCCCGCCAGCGGTGGACGAGCTCGCGGCTCTCGACGCTCGAGATCCACCGGGAGTCGCCGGTGGGCGAGGCGACGCGGCCGTCGAGGGACATGGCCGCCTTGTAGGTGACCAGGGGCCGTCCGGCCCGAGCTCGCTTGCGGAAGGGCTGGTTGAGCAGACGGGCCGAGGCGGCCTCGGGGCCTCCCGCCAGCTCGACCTCCACGCCGCCGTCGCGAAGCATGCCCGGCCCGCGACCCGCCGCCTTATCGGTCGGGTCCTCCGACGCATAGACGACGCGGGAGATCCCGGCCTCGAGGATCGCCTCGGTGCAGGGCGGCTGCCTGCCCGTGTGGGCGCAGGGCTCGAGCGTGACGTAGATGGTCGAGCCGGCCACATCCTCTCCGCGAGCGCCGGCGTCCTCGATCGCCGCGCGCTCGGCATGCAGCTCACCCAGGGCGGCGTGGTATCCCTCGCCGATCACCTCGCCGTCGCGGACGATCACGGCGCCAACCAGGGGATTGGGGCTGACGCGCCCGCGTCCTTCCTCGGCGAGCTCGAGTGCCCGGCGCAGGTGGGGTGCGTCCTGTTCGGTGCCGACCGTGGCCATCCGCCCTCCAGACTGATTGACTGGTCAGTCAGCCAGTAATTGTACGGCAGTAAAGTCCGCCGTCATGCCGAGACTGGGAAGGGTGCAGGCGACGGATCAGACGAGGAGCTACGGCCGACGCGCCAGCCTGCTCTCCATCGGGGTCGGGATCACCGGGCTGATCACCTACCTCTATTTCGCGATCGCCTCGCATGAGCTTTCGCGGGATCAATACGGGCAGGTGGCCGTGCTCTGGTCCGCGGTCTTCATCGTCGTCTCGGTCCTGCAGCGCCCGGTCGAGCAGCTCCTCTCCCGCACCGTCTCCGAGAACCTCGCGCATGACGTGCCCATCGGGCGCACGGTCCGGGTCGCCGCAACGATCCAGCTCGGGGTCGCGGTGGGCTTCGACGTCATCGTGTTGCTGCTGCGCACGCCGATCCAGGACCACCTCCTGGACGGCAACTCGACCCTCTACTGGATCGGGGTCGCTGCGGTCACGGCCTACGGCGCGAGCTTCTTCGCCCGCGGCTTTCTCGCCGGCAGCAACCGGCTGACGATCTACGCGCTTCAGATCATGAGCGAATCGGTGGCGAGGACCGCATTTCCCTTCGCGGTGGCGCTGGGGATCGCATCGGGCCAGACCGCGATCGCCCTGGGGATCGCCGCGGCCCCCACCCTTTCGCTGCTGGTGGTGCCCTTCGCGTTCCTGCGGCGCTTCGGGAGGGCGCCCGCCGGCGGGGCGGCCGAGGGAAGTCCCGCCGATGGGCGGCCCTCGGAACCCCCGCCGGGCGACGCCTCAGCCGACGAGTTCACCCTCGCCAGCGGAGGACGATTCGCCGCGGCGGTCTTCCTGATCTTGCTCAGCGAGCAGACCTTCCTGAACGCGGGAGTCCTGCTCACGAACGCCACCGCCGACGCGGCCGCGGCGGGCTTCGTCTTCAACATCCTGATGATTGCCCGGGCGCCCCTCCAGCTCTTCCAGGCGGTTCAGACCAGCCTTCTCCCCCACCTGACGACGCTGGGCTCGCGGGGAGAGGAGAAGGACTTTCGCGCGTCGATCCGGGTGACACTGGTGGCGATTGCAGGGTTCGCGGCGCTGGTCACCCTCGCCATGCTGATCGCCGGGCCGCAGATCATGCAGATCGCCTTCGGCAAGCAGCACAGCTACGGCCGGGCCGACCTCGTGGTGGTCGCCATCGGCATGGGCCTGTATCTCTCGGCGGCCACTCTCAACCAGGCCGCGCTCGCACGAGGGCAGGTTCGCCGGGCGTCGTTCTGCTGGGTCGGATGCGCGATCGCGTTCGTCATCTGGAACGTCGTGCCGATCGTCGACAGCGAGGTCACCCGCGTGGTGATCGGCTATCTCGGCGCCGCGGCCCTGCTCTGCTCACTGCTCTACTGGCTCTACCGCCAGCCGCTCGAGCCACGGGAGGCACGGTTGGAGCCCGGGTCGGCCGAGGAGATGGAGCTTCAGCTCGCCTCGGCGGACGAAGCCGGCTGACCGGAGCCGGAAACCGTCGCGCCCGGGCGGGTAGGGGCGAACAGCGACTCGAGCTTTCGCAGATCCTCGACGGTGCCCATCGCGACGAGCACGTCGCCCGCGTGCAGGACGGTGTCGAGGGAGGGCTGCGGCGACACCGTCCCGTCGGCACTGCGGAGCGCCGCGACGGAGGTCGTGCCCCTGATCTCGCCGATCGTCTTGCCCTCTCCCGCGCAGCCCTCCGAGACGTCGATCTCCTCCATGCGGTACTCGGGCGCCACGTCCACGACGCCGGTGACCTGAGGCTGGAGGGCGAGGCGCGCCATCTCCGCCCCGCTCGACTTGTAGGGGGAGATCACCCGATCCGCGCCCGCCCGCAGCAGCTTCTTCTCCGAGTCCTCGACGCTGGCGCGGGCGACGATCGTGATGTCGGAGCGCAGCTCGCGGGCCGTCAGGCAGGTGAAGATGTTCTCCGCGTCCGAGTCGACGCAGGCGAGCACCGAGACCGCCCGCTCGATGCCGGCGGCCTTCAGCATCTCGTCGTCCGAGGGGCGGCCCTGCAGGAAGGGAGCGCCCATGTGGTCGGCAAGGCCCTTGTTCTCGTCGAGCTCGTCGACGACCACGAAGCGGTCACCGCCGATCTGGAGATCCTTGGCCACCTGGCGCCCCACCCGGCCGAAGCCGCAGATCAGGTGGTGATCTTTGAGGTCGTCGATCTTCTTCAGCGTGCGGCCCTCCTCGAGGATCTCTCCCAGGTGCCCGGCGACGAAGAACTCCGCGATCGTCACCAGGGCGTAGAAGAGCGTACCCACGCCCACCAGGATCAGCAGGACCTTGGTGATCTGGCCGCCGAGATCCGGCGGGTCGGGATTGGAACCGACGGTCGCGACCGTGTCCAGCGTGAACAGAAAGCCACGCCACACCGAGACGTCCTCGAACAGGGAGTAGGCCACCATCCCCGCCACCTGGATGAGGACGACCAGAGCGGCGAGTGCCGCCAGCCGTCTCAGGAAGGGCTCGAGCTCGGCGCGCTCCCGCCTATACAGCGCCAGCCGCCTCCGCGATGGCGTTGTAGGCGGCCGCCGGGTCGTCGGCGCCGAAGACGGCCGAACCGGCGACGAAGAGCCCCGCGCCGGCGTCGGCCACGCTGCCGGCGGTGCCCGGGTCGATTCCGCCGTCGACCTCGATGGTGCCCTCGCCGACCAGGGAAGCGAGCCTCCGGACCTTGTCGGGAGAGTCCGCGATGAAGGGCTGGCCTCCCCAGCCCGGGTTGACGGTCATGCAGAGGAAGACGTCGGCGTCGTGGATCGACTCGCCGACCGCGCCGACCGGCGTGCCCGGGTTGATCGCCAGCCCGGCGAGGCAGCCAAGCTCCTTGATCGCGTTGAGAGTCCGGTTGATGTGCGGGGTGGCCTCGGCGTGGAAGGTGATCGAGTCCGCGCCGGCCTTGGCGAACTCCTCGATGTGCTGATCGGGACGCTCGATCATCAGGTGGACGTCGATTGCGCCGCCGGCCTGATGGACCTGGTCAGAGATCGAGCTCGCGACCAGGGGTCCGATCGTGATCGGGGGGACGAAGTGGCCGTCCATCACGTCGACGTGGATGATCCGCGCGCCTGCTGCCATCACCTCCTCGACCTGCGCTCCGAGGTGCGAGAAGTCGGACGAGAGGATCGAGGGCGCGACTCGCTTGCTCGCGTAGAGGTCGCGCCGCGTGGACGAGGCCTTATCGGTGGCGGCTTCCATCCGCCGCCTCAGATACTCCGGAGCATCGAGTGGCCGCAGCTGTTGCACATCATGTCCTCGGTGCGGCTCATGCGGCTGATCGTCCCATGCTCACCGCAGTTCGGGCACTGGGAGACGAGCTCGAAGCGGCGCAGGCAGTAGACGCAGACGAAACGCCCGGGCAGCTGCGCGGGGCGGAGCCACGGTTCGCCGCAGCCCGGGCAGTTCGGGCGATGGAGCGCCCCCTCGCTCGCCTCCTCTGTCTCGGCCGAGTTTCCCAGGCCGCGTTTCGGTTCGTTCGGCCACGTGACGAGGGTAGCGAGCGGTCAGGTGGCCTTTTTCGGGGCGGGGTGACCGCGAAGGAAATCCGCCGCGCTCATCGGCTTCTTTCCGGGCGGTTGGACGACCTCGAGCAGGAGCATGCCGTCGCTGCCGACGAGCCAAAGCTCGTCGTCCGTGGCCACGATCTTCCCGGGCTCCGACGATCCGTTTGGGCCCTGGCGGTGGGCGGCCTCGGTCGAGCGAACGCCAAGCCGGGTCCCGTCGTCGAGCTCCAGGTATGCGCCCACGTGCGGCGTCAGCGCCCTCACATGCCGCTGGAGCTCCTCGACGGGCCGGGATGGATCGAGTCGCCGCTCCTCGGGCGAGATCTTCTCGGCGTAGGTCGCGCGGGCGTCGTTCTGCTCGGTGAATTCCAGATTTCCCGCCTCGAGCGCGTCCAGGGCTCGCACCACCACCTCCCCGGCCGTCGACGCGAGCCGAGCCGACAGCGACGCATAGTCGTCGTTCTCCTTGACGCGCACCTCCTCTGCGAGGGCAACGGGCCCAGAATCGAGCCCCGCCGTCACCCGCATGATCGTCACCCCAGTCAGCCCCTCCCCCGCCATCAGCACGCGCTCGATCGGCGCAGCGCCGCGCCAGCGCGGGATCAGCGACGGGTGGACGTTCAGCATCAGGAACTCGCTCAGCAGCGGCTCCTTGACCAGCTGGCCAAAGGCGCAGACGACGATCGCTTTCGGTTTGGCCGCCCTGATCGCCGCGAGGGATTCGTCGGAGTTCACATCGGCCGTCTGGTGGAGCTCCAGGCCCAGCTCCCGCGCTGTCTCGGCCGCCGGCGGCGGTTTGAGCTTGCGACCCCTTCCCCGGCGGCTGTCCGGCGGTGTGACCACCAGCACCGGGTGGTGAGGACTATCGGCGAGGCGGCGGAGGACGGTCGCCGCGAACTCGGACGTGCCGAGGTAGGCGGTCCTCACTCCCTCATGAATCGGGTCGCTCCTCAGCCTCGCCTCCGGGGTCCCCTCGCATCTCGTCCGTGTCCTCGGGCTGCTCGGGGGCGTAGGTGCCGCCCTCGCGGAGGGCTCGCAGCGCGCCCTTGCGCTGGTCCTTCTCGGTGCGGTCGAGCATCAGGACGCCGTCCAGGTGGTCCACCTCGTGCTGGATCACCCGGGCCTCGAGGCCCGAGGCCTCGATGGTCAGAGGCTCACCGTGGACATCGACGGCGTGGGCCCGGACGAAGAGCGGGCGCTCGACGTCCACCACCACGCCCGGGATGCTGAGACATCCCTCCTCCGCGGTCGCGGAATCCTCGGAACGCCACTCGATCTCGGGGTTGACCAGGACCGTCGGCACCGCTTCGGTGCCCACCTGGAACACCAGCATCCGCCGCAGAACTCCAAGCTGGGTGGCCGCGAGCCCAACGCCGATCGCGTCGCGCATCAGGCCGATCATCCGCTCGGCTTCCTGGGATAGCTGGTCATCGAACTCGGTGACGGGCGAGGCCTGGGACTTGAGGACCGGGTCCCCGAACTTGACGACCTGGGAGAGCGCGGCGCCGCGACGCTCGAGCGCCTCCTGGTCGAGGTCGTCGGGCGCCCCGGCCTCGGTGGCGAGCTCGTCGTCGTCGCAGCAGCTGCTGTCGTCGAGAGTCTCTATCGCCTCGTCGCTCATCGCCTTCGAGTCTAATCCGGCGCGACGAAAGCCCGAAAACCGGCAATGAATGGACACGGCCCCAACCCTCCCGGCGCATTTGGGCGCCAAGCATCGACGCCATGCCCCTTCTGCGTCCCGTCACTCCCGCTCAGCGAGACGAACGGGACGCAGAAGGGCTGGCGGCACTTGCGACACGGCAGCATGGGGTGGTCAGCTGCGCGCAGCTCGGAGTCGCTCGGGATCACACGCAGCGCCATCTCTCGTTGGGTCGCCGCGGGACGACTTCACCGTGTTCATCCACGTGTCTATGCAGTTGGTCATTCGGCCCTGTCGCTTGACGCTCGCCTCATCGCGGCCCTTCTATACGCCGGCGATCAGGCGGTCTTCAGCCACACCACCGCGGCGTGGATCTGGTCGTTGATCGACTCCGAGCCGGCCCGCATCCACCTCACGGTCCCGGGCCGGCGCTCTTCATTGCCCGGTGTTCGTGTTCACCGCTCCAGAGATCTGGCCCAGGGCAACCTGTGGCGATCTCCCAGTGACCTCGATCGCTCGGACCCTGGTCGATCTTGCCGGGATGCTCTCGTTTCGGGAACTTCGCCGAGCCCTCGCCGAGGCCGACTACCGCGGACTCCTGATCCGCCGACGAGATCCGGGTCGGCCTTGAAACCGGGTCTCCAGGGCTCACGAGCGCTCCGGCGCGCCCTCGAGCAGCACCTTCCTCAACTCGCTCGAACGCTCAGCGCCCTCGAGGATCGCTTTCTTCGAGCTCTGTGAGACCGCCGGGCTTCCTTTGCCCGAGGTCAATGCGGCCATCGCCGGCATGCGAGTCGACGCCCTCTGGCGAGACCCAGCGGCTCGTCGTGGAGCTCGACGGCGCGGCGGCCCATGGCAGCTGGAGCGCAGTCAGCCGAGACCGCGAGCGCGAGCTGGCCCTTCGTCGGATGGGGTTTCGGGTCGTCCGCTACACCTGGCGAGCAAATCACCGAACGAGCGGGCGAGGTCGCCGCCGATCTCCGCGACGAGCTACTTCGATCCTCGCTCTGAGTCCCGTCCGTCCCGCTGAGCGGGAGCGAAAGCGACACAGAACCCCTACTGCGGGTCGACGTCCACCGAGATCGCCAGCTCGCGGAGGGCGCGGTCGCGCACCGCTGTCGCGACCGCCTCGCGCACGGCGGTGACGGTTTCGTGGCGCCGCTCGGACTTGATCATGAGCCGGCGTCGATGCCGCCCGCGGAGCCGGAAGAGCGGCGCCGGGCCGAGCAGCTCGTCATCGGCCGAGAGCCGCTCGGCGACGAGCTCCCGCACGGTCTCGGCGGAGCTCTCGACTCGTGCCTCCTCCACTCCACCGAGCGCGATCTCGATCAGATGCGAGAACGGCGGGTAGCGCAGGGCGCGGCGGCGCCCGAGCTCCTCGGCGAGAAAGCCGGTCGAATCGTGCCGTGCGGCGTGGCGAATGCTCGGCGCCCCGGTCGCGAGCGCCTGGACCAGGACGCGGCCGCCCCCGGGGCCGCGGCCGCTGCGTCCGGCGAGCTGGGTGATCAGCGCGAACGTGCGCTCCTCGGAGCGGAAGTCAGGGAGCCGCAGGGCGCCATCGGCGTCGAGGATCACGCTCAGGGTCACATCCGGGAAGTCGTGTCCCTTGGCCACCATCTGGGTGCCGACCAGCACCCCCGACTCGGCCCGCTCGAAGCGACTCAGGACCTCGGCGTGCCCACGGCTCGCCGCGCTGTCGGAGTCCAGCCGGAAGATCTCGAGCGGCTGCAGCAGCTCGGCGAGCTCGGCCTGAACCCGCTGGGTCCCCGAGCCGACCCGCGCGATCGTCACCGACGAGCACTCGGGGCACGATCCCGGCTTCGGCTCCGCGTGCCCGCAGTGGTGGCAGCGGAGGCCGCCGTCGCGATGGAGTACGAGCGAGACGTCACAGTGCGGGCACTCCCAGGCGTGGCCACAGGAGCGGCAGGTGAGATGGGTGGACCATCCCCGGCGGTTGATCAGGAGGATCGCCTTGCCCCCCTGGCGCGCGACCTCGTTGAACGCCTCGCGGGTCGTCGGATGAAGGGGCCCGGGGATGCCGCCGCGCATGTCGACGATCTCCACCGGGCGGCAGGGACCGGCCGTCCACGCGGCTCGGAAGCTCGAGCCGCTCGAGCTCGTGCCAGGCCTCTGGGCGCGGGGTCGCCGTCCCGCAGATCAGCACCGCTCCCGATTCGGCTGCCCGCCGCCTCGCCACCTCACGGGCGTCGTAGCGCGGGTCGCTCTCCTGCTTGTAGGAGGAGTCGTGCTCCTCGTCGATCACGATCAGCCCGGGATCGCTTACGGGCGCAAAGACGGCCGAGCGCGGGCCGACGCAGATCCGCGCCTCGCCGGAGCGCAGTCGCCGCCACTCGTCGTAGCGGGCGCCGGCCGGCATCCGGGAATGAAGCAGTGCCACCTCGATCGCCGAACCTACGCCGGAACCGATCCATCGTCTGCGGAGTGAGCGCGATCTCGGGGACGAGCACGATCGCGCCACGGCCGCGGGCCAGCGCCTCGCGCGCGGACTCCAGATAGACCTCCGTCTTCCCCGAGCCGGTAACGCCGTGGAGAAGGAAGGAACGTGTCGACGACTCCTCGCTCGGACCGGAGAGCGACGCGACGATGGTCTCGAGCGCAGCCCTCTGGTCTCCGGTCAGCTCGACGCCCTCTCGAACCGCCCCCACCGCCGGAGAGCTGTGGCGCCGGCGGCGCTCGATCTCGCGAGTCGCAACCAGCCCCCGGGCCTCGAGCCTCCTCAGAGTCGCCCGATCCGATCCAGCGCTTGCAGCCAGCTGCCGCGCCGCCTTGGGCCCCGCCGCGAGCGCGCGCAGCACTGCCCGCTGCCGAAGTCCGAGCCGATCGCCGAGAGAGATGGCCTCGAGTCCCTTCTCGGTCGCCTCGACCTCGAGCTCGACCAGGGGCCGGACGCGGCGCGCCTCGGCCCCCGTCCCGACACCTGGCGGGAGGACGAGGCCGAGGCCGCGAGCCGGGGTCGAGCAGTACTCCTCCCCGACCCAGCGGCCGAGCGCGACCAGCTCCGGTGGGACGCCCGCTTCGAGCGCCTCCAGTGGCTCGGCGAGACGGTCCTGCGGCAGGTCGCTCCGGTCGGCGAGCCCAACCACGACTCCGACCACCCGCCGCCGCCCGAACGGCACGACCAGCACCGAACCGACCTCGACCTCGCTCATCGCCTCGGGCAGGCGGTAGTCGAATGGCCCGGAGACGCTCCGGGTGGTCAGCAGTGGCTCGACCTTGGCGATCGGCATCCACTTCATTAGTCGGGTCGCTCCTCGGCTTCGCCTGTGGGGCGCCTCACACTAGGCGCGCCCGCGGACGGCCGAGGCCGCAACTCGACCCCGATCGTCACCGGCCTCCAGGGCGAGGCCGAGTCCGAGAGGCGTTCCTAGGCCGGCGCCTTGGCCTTCGTCCCCAGCCCCGCCGCCTCGCGGAGCTGCTCCGCGCGATCCGTCCGCTCCCAGGTGAAGTCCGCGTCCTCGCGGCCGAAGTGCCCGTAGGCCGCGGTCTTCTGGAAGATCGGCCGGTGCAGGTCGAGGTAGCGGCGGAAGGCGGCCGGCCGCAGGTCGAAGGTCTTCTCCACGAGCCGCCCGATCTCGAAGTCGGACAGCTTCCCCGTGCCGAAGGTCTGGACCATGATCGAGACCGGGTGGGCAACACCGATCGCGTAAGCGACCTGCAGCTCGCAGCGCTCAGCGAGCCCTGCGGCCACGACGTTCTTCGCGACGTAGCGGGCCGCGTACGCGGCTGAGCGGTCCACCTTCGAGGGGTCCTTGCCGGAGAAGGCGCCGCCGCCATGGCGGGCAGCTCCCCCGTAGGTGTCGACGATGATCTTGCGGCCGGTCAGGCCCGCATCCCCGACCGGTCCCCCGATCACGAACTTGCCGGTCGGGTTGACCATGAAGTTCTCGAGGAGCTCCTTCTCGGTGTAGAGCTCCTTGTACTCGGTGTGGAGCACAGGCTCGAGCACGTGCTCCCAGAGGTCGTTGCGGATCATCTGCTTCCCGGCGTCCTCGCGGTGCTGGGTGGAGATCAGGACCTTTGCGATCTCGACCGGACGGTCGTTCTCGTAGCGGACGGAGACCTGGGTCTTCCCGTCGGGCCCGAGGTAGGGCACCACCTCCGCCTTGCGGACCTGGGCGAGCTGGCGGGCGAGCTGATGGGCGACCTGGATCGGCATCGGCATCAGCGCCTTGGTCTCCCGGCTCGCGTAGCCGAACATCATTCCCTGGTCGCCGGCGCCGGCCGCATCGAGTTCGTCCGCGGACTCGCCCTCTCGCTGCTCAAAGCCCTTGTCGACACCCTGCGCGATGTCGGGTGACTGCTCGTCGATCGCGGTGAGCACCGCGCATGCCTCGTGGTCGAAGCCGTAGCGGGGATCGTCGTAGCCGATCTTGCGAATCGTCTCGCGAGCGATCTTCGGGATGTCGACGTAGCACTGGGTCGTGATCTCGCCCGAGACGACGACCAGCCCGGTGTTGACCAGCGTCTCGCAGGCCACCCTGCCCTCGGGGTCCTCGCCCATGATCGCGTCGAGCACGCCGTCAGAGATCTGGTCGCAGATCTTGTCTGGGTGCCCCTCCGTTACCGACTCGGAGGTGAACAGGTACTCGTTCTCGGAAAGCTTCTGCATTGGTTCCTCAGTGGTGGATGGCCAGGAAGAGCTCGGATTGAAGCTCGTCGTCGCTGCCGTTCACGGCTAGGCCGAGAGAGCCGACGCGCGAGATGTCTTCGCTGAGCGAGGCATACAGTGGATTATCCGCCAGGCCGGCCCGCTGGGCCAGCCCGACGACCTCATCGAGGTTGAGGAAGACTAGCGCCGAGACCCGGTCCGGAAGCGGATCCGTCGCGTCCTCGAAAGCGCTCGTGCCGGCCAGGGTGTCGCCGCTCGAGCGCACCTGGGAGATGCCCTCGGGCTGCGTCGAGACGACCAGCTTGCCGTCGAAGATCGCGTAGGAGAGGTCGATCGTGGGCGAGACCTCGAGCGAGTGGACGGTCACCCCGTCGATCTCCCTGGTCTGGAAGCTGGGCACCCGCCCACCGCGCGTGCCCACCGAGCGGAGCAACGGCCGCTGCAGCGAGGCGAGCGCGTCGCCTGCCTTCTGCTCGTCGACGCCGTCCACGATCAGGGTCGCGTAGGGAGTCGCGTTCGTCGGCTCGGCGACCAGCGCAGCCTGGCCCTTGAGCGCCGGCAGCAGGTCCTTCAGCGGATCGACCCCCGCCTCCTTCTGCAGGCGCTGCGCCAGCCCCCTGAGCGAGCCCGCCAGCCCCTGGGCGCCGACTCCCGCCGTGGTGAGCGCGTTGTTGATCGCGGGCCCGAGATCGCCGACACCGATGTAGCCGAGGGCGCGCGGGCCGGCCTCCTCCGCGAGTCCCGGCTCGAACTCGGGCAGGCTCGCGAACACAGTCGGGCTCTTCTGCTCGAGCGCTGGGTCGAGCTCGCTGACCAGATTCACCTGCACCCCGTCATCGCGGGCGCGCGCCCCTGCGGCCATGCCGCTCGTGGCCCCGTAGTCCACGAACGTGTCGAGCTGGGTGGAGCCGGTCGCGGTAGGCGAGAGGAAGCGCTGGACGCCCGCGCGGGAGAGGTACACCTCCGCCAGGCGAACGTCCGGCAGCTGCTCGCGGGCCTCGTCCTGGTCGGAGCCCTCCAGCCCGGGCAGCTGCCCGGACTTGGCGGCGAGCGCGGCGCGCACCGCTGCGACGTTGCCGAACACGAGCTGATCCCCGGAGCGAGCCGTCGCCACGCCGTTGGAATAGACAGTCAACGAGGCCTCGCCGACCTTGGCCTGCTTGGCTCTGGCCCTCCCGGGCGAGAGGCTCGCCGCGAACTGGTTGGCCTTGCCGCTGTCTCCGACTCCCGCGACGTAAGCCTCGGGAGCGGTGCCCTTCGGGCCCGGCACCGCGAGCAGAGCCAGGTCGTCCTTCACCCACGGCAGGACCTCGCGCGCGAGGTCGAGTGGCCTGCCCGCCGGTCCCCCGAGCGCACTGGTGTCGCTCTGCAGCAGGGCCGTGAAGCTCGGCAGCTCGTCGCCCAGGTCGCGGGCAAGCTCCCACTGGTGGCTGTCGCTGTTCACCGTCATGTGGGCGTAGAGAACGGCGTTCCGGGGCACGTAGGCGATCGTGTCGTTGGAGGGCGCGCACTCCTTCGCCGCCGAGACCTGGCAGGGCACGCCGGGCACGGGCAGGAACTTGATGATCAGGTAGAGGACGACGAGGCCGGCGACTGCGCCGGCGCGGATCTTGCTGCCCCGACTGCGTCTCGACCACCAGGCCGCACAGCCCGCCAGGGTCCGCTTCAGCCAGCGCCAGGCGATCTGTGCTTTTTCGCGCAGCCAGTAGCGGATCGCCCGCAGGCGGGTCCTCGCCCTGAAGGCGAGCTCGCTGGAGCGCTTCGGCTTCTTCTCCTCCTGAGGAGGGTCGGGAGAGACGGGAGGCTCTGGCGGTGGGGGCGTCGGCGGGGACGGCTTGCTGCGCCGCGGACTCAGCCTGCGGCGCAGGCGAGCGAGGCGGGATTCCTCGCCGTCGTTGCTCTTGGCGCCGGCTTCACTCGGGGCATCCTCGCCTCCGGGTCCACCGGCTTCGGGCGTACTCACGGACCGCCCTTATACCCGGCCCGCGCGCTGCGCGCTGCGATTCCTCCTGCCCTTTCGGGGCACGTAGTCGATCACCAGCGGGACGCCCTGGAGGTCGTAGGCGTCGCGCAGCCGGTTCTCGAGGTGGAACGCCCAGTCGCGGTTGATCAGCCTGCGGTCGTTGACCTGGAGGGCGAAGCGCGGTGGCCGCCGCCCAACCTGGGCGGCGTAGTAGATGCGCAGGCGCCTGCCGTGCCTCTGCGGCGGTGGCCGATCCGCGAGCACCCCCGAGACGAACCGGTTCAGCTCCGGCGTCGCGATCCGCTCCGCGGCGCGGTGGGCGAGCCTGATGGCCTCGCGAGGACAGCGGCGACACTGCGCCCGGTGAGGGCGGAGCAGGTGAGCACGGGCGGCCGCAGCCGCAGCTTCTGCGCGGCGCGCGCCCGCGCATCATCGATGTCAGTCCGTGAGATATCCCACTTGTTCATCGCGAGCACCGTGGCGCAACCGACTGCGCATGGCGAGCTGGGCGACGCGCAGGTCCTCGGCCGTGAGCCCTTCGCTCGCGTCACAGACGACGATGGCGGCATCCGCGCGCTCGGCGGCGCGCTCGGTGCGCAGCTGCGCGTAGTAGCCGACCGTCCCCGCGACCTTGCCCCGCCGCCGCAGCCCGGCGGTGTCGACCAGGACGATGCGCTCGCCGTCCACCTCGGCCTCGGTGTCGACGGGATCGCGGGTGGTCCCGGCCCGCTCGCTGACGATCACCCGGTCGGAGCCGAGCATCGCGTTGAGCAGTGACGACTTGCCGACGTTCGGCCTTCCGAGGATCGCGATCCGAGGCGACTCCTCCTCCTCGCTCCCCGCCTCCTCGGGCAGATGGCGCCGAAGCTCCTCCACCAGCCGATCGAGCAGGTCTCCGGTTCCGAGGCCGTGGCTGGCAGAGACCGGGATGGGCTCGCCGAGCCCGAGCGCGTGCAGCTCGGCTGCCAGCGGCTCGTCCTCCGGCCGGTCGATCTTGTTGGCGGCCACGATCACCGGGCGGTCCGAGCGGCGCAGCAGATCGGCGAGCTCGGCGTCGCCCGGGCCCGAGGCCGCTGCGTGCGTCCACCACCAGCAGGATCACCTCGGCGTCCTCGATCGCCGCTCGGGCCTGCGCCTGGACCGCCCGCGCGAGGGCGTCGTCGTTGGCCAGGTCGACGCCTCCGGTGTCGATCAGGTCGAAGCTGAGCCCGTTCCACTCGCACTCGAGCGCCCTGCGATCACGGGTCACACCGGGCTCCGCGTCGGTGACCGCCTCGCGCCCGCCGGCCAGCCGGTTGATCAGGGTGCTCTTCCCGGCGTTCGGAAACCCGACCACCGCCACCGCCGGGCGGCGGCGCAGCGGGCGCGCCAATGGGCGATTGCCGCCCTCCCCTTCCATCAGCCGACCCCCCTCTCACGCGCCAGCGCCGCGATCTTCTCGACGACCTGATCCGAAGTGAGATCGGTGGTGTCGATGCGCACCGCGCCGTCCGCTTCGCGCAGCGGGCTGTCCGCCCGCTCCTGATCCCGTCTGTCCCGGGCTCGGATGGCCCGTTCGACCTCCTCCACCGGTTCCCCGGTGTCGCCCGCCCGGCGCCGGGCGCGCTCCTGCTCGTCCGCCGTCAGAAAGACCTTGAGCGGCGAGTCGGGGCTGACCACCGTCCCGATGTCACGTCCCTCCGCGACGTAGTTGCCGGAGGCGATCAGCTCCCGCTGCCGCTTCACCATCGCCCGCCGCACCTGGGGGTGCACCGAGACGCGCGAGGCCGCGATGGTGACCTCCGGCGAGCGGATCCTGCCCTCGACGGGCCTGCCGTCGAGGCGGATGGTGTCGCCATCGAAGCCGATGTCGAGGTCCCAGGCCAGTTCCCCGAGCCGCTCGCCGTCGTCCGGGTCGATCCCGTGCTCCAGGGCCGCCAGCGCCACGGCGCGGTACATCGCGCCGGAATCGAGATAGGTGAAGCCGAGCGCCCTCGCGACACCCTTTGCCACGGTTGACTTGCCGGCCCCGGCGGGACCGTCGATGGCGATCACCATGGCCCCATTAAACGGTTTCGCCTCCACGGCGGCGGATATAGAGTGCCGCGTGACCATGGAGAGCTGGAACCTGAACGAGCTCGAGGTGCTGCCGCGCCAGCCGGAGGTGCTCGATTCCGAGTCGGAGGGCCGGGCGATCGTGATCAATCTGCCCAAGGGCGAGCAGGCTCGGGGAGCATCAGGTGCATGAGCGCGCCTGGCTGCTGGTGGTCGACGGCAACGTCGAGCTGAACACGCCCGACGGCAAATGGGCCGCCGGGGGCCCGGGTCTGCTGGCGATCTTCGATCCGTCCGAGCGCCACGAGGTCCAGGCCGTGGAGGACTCCCGGATCCTGCTCGTGCTCTCCCCGTGGCCGGGGGACGGACACCCGTCCCAGCCCGAGGAAGTGCGCGAGCGCGCGGCCGACGAGTAGTCCGGGGTCAGGCGAGCAGCGACCGCAGGTCGCGCTCGAAGCCCGGATAGCTCACCTCGACCGACTCGAAGCCGGTGACCTCGACACCCTCGCGCGAGGCGAGCCCGGCGACGGCCCCGACCATCGCCAGGCGGTGATCGCCGCGCGCGTCGAGCGTGCCGCCGCGGAGCCCGCCGGTGCCCCGAACGGCGAAGCCGTCCGGCCGCCCCTCGATCTCCGCGCCCAACGCGGACAGGCCCTCGACGATCCCGGCGATCCGGTCCGACTCCTTCGCGCGCAGCTCGGTGGCGCCGCTGACCACGGTCTCGCCCTCGGCGAAGCAGCCGAGCAGCGCGACCAGCGGGAGCTCGTCGATGGCGGATGGAACGTCGTCGGCGGTGATCTCCGCCCCCCGCAGGGCGGCGGAGTGGACATTGAGCTGGGCGATTGGCTCCGGCCCCGGCTCGCGGATCTCCTCAATGGTGATCGCGGGCGGCTCGCGGGTCGCGCCCTCGGGACCGCCCTGCATCAGGTGGGCGCCACCCATCTCGACGCCCATGCGGGAGAGGATCGAGAGCAACCCGATTCGGGCTCGGTTGATGCCGACCTCGCGCAGGCGGATCTCGCTGCCCGGCACGATCAGAGCGGCGACGAGGAAGAAGGCGGCCGACGAGAAGTCGCCGGGCACGGGCACATCCCCGGCCTCCAGGCGCTCGGTCGGGGCGACCGTGATCCTGCCCCCGTCCCGCCGGATCTCGGCGCCGGCCGAAGCGAGAAGGCGCTCCGTGTGGTCGCGCGTCCAGTACGGCTCGCGGATGGTCGTCGCGCCATCGGCGAGCAGACCCGCCAACAGCAGGCAGGACTTGACCTGCGCGCTGGCGACCGGCAGCTCGTAGTCGATGCCCCGCAGGGGCGCCCCGCGGATCGCGCAACGGCGGCAGGCGGCCATCGCGGGCCTCGACGTCGGCGCCCATCTGGCCGAGGGGCTCCGTGATCCGGTCCACGGGGCGCCGGCGGATCGACTCGTCGCCGTCCAGAGTCCAGGCTCCCTCTCGCTGCCCGGCGAGCCACCCGGGCATCAGCCGCAGCAGCGTCCCCGCGTTCCCGACGTCGATCTCGGCCGAGCGCGGGCCGCGCAAACCGATGCCCTCGATCTCGATGAACAGGCCTCCGTGGTCATCGGGCTCCCCCTCCCTCACCTCGGCGCCGACCGCCGCGATGGCGCGCAGCGTCGAACGGGTATCGGCTGAGTCGAGGTAGCCGCTGATGCGGGTCGGGCCCTCGGCCATCGCGCCGATCAGCGCTGCGCGGTGCGAGACCGACTTGTCGGGTGGCGGGTGGAGCTCCCCCTGGAGGGGGCGCCCCGGCTCAAATCTCATTGCACCCGGGAGACGTCGTGGCCGAGTTCTCGGACGAGATCCTCGGCCCGCTCCGCCTGCTCGTCGCCCGCCACGTAGAGGGAGATCGCGCCGGAGGTCATGTCCGCGGCGGGATAGAGAGCCATGTCCTCGATGTTGACGCCCGCGCGCCCGAGCTCGAGCGCGACCTCGGCGACGATCCCGGGCCGGTTCGGCACGAGAACGCGCAGCTCGTACAGCGGACCGCCCGCGATCTCGGTCTCGATCAGCTCGCGGCGCAGGCGGGCGGCCTGCTCGTGCCAGGCGCTGACGGCGTCCCGGTCGCCGGTGCGAAGCAGCTCGGCCGTCTCGCTGAGCCGCTCGATGACCCCGTCGATCTCCGACGCGACGGCCTCGCTGTTGCCCGCGAAGATGTCGGCCCAGATCGCCGGGTTCGCACCGGCCACCCGGGTGGCGTCGCGGAAGCTCGGGCCCACCTCGGGCAAATGCTCGGCCTCCTCGCTGAGAGCGGTAGCGGCCTGGGTGACGAGCACGTTGGCGAGCACGTGCGGGAGGTGGCTGACCGTGGCCATCAGGCGGTCGTGGGTCTCGGCTTCGATCGCCTGTGGCCTCGCCCCCATCTCGGAGATCGCCCGCTGGACGCGGTCGTAGAGCATCCCGCCGGTCCGCTCGGGTCGGCGTCAGGTACCAGCGCGCGCCCTCGAAGAGGTCGGCGCGAGCGTTCTCGACACCGGCGGTCTCCGCTCCGGCCAGGGGGTGCCCGCCGATGAAGCGGCTCTCGGAGCCGAGCGCCGCGATCACGTCGCGCTTCACCGAGCCGACGTCGGTGATCGCGCAATCCTCGCCTGCGGCGTCGAGAGCCTCCGCGGCCAGACCGGGCAGGGCGGTGACCGGTGCGGCGCAGAAGACGAGCTCCGCTTCGTGTACGGCGGCCGCCGCGCTCTCGTGCGCAGAATCGATCGCCCCGAGTTCCTCGGCGCGAGCGAGCAGGTCGCGGTCGGGGTCGAACCCCGCGACCTCCGCCTCCAGCCTGCGGCGTGCGGCCAGGCCGATCGAGCCCCCGATCAGGCCGACACCGAGGACGGCTATCCGCATCGAGTCAGGTCAGCCGGCCTCGCGCCGCTTCCGCACCGCCGAGGCGAGCCGGTCGAGGGTCAGGACGGTGTGGTCCCAGTCCATGCAGGCGTCGGTGATCGACTGGCCGTAGACGAGAGGCCGGCCGGACTCGAGGTCCTGGCGCCCCGCGACCAGGAAGGACTCCATCATCACCCCGACGATGGCGCCGTTGCCTGCGGCGATCTGATCGGCGATCTCGCTGACGACGTCGGGCTGGCGCTCGTGGTCCTTGCCGCTGTTGTCGTGGGAGGCGTCGATCACCACCCGTTCGGCCAGCCCGGCCGCGCGCAGCTGCTCGAGCGCCTGGTCCACCGAGTCCGCGTCGTAGTTCGGGGCAGCGCGGCCGCCCCTGAGGATCACATGGCAGTCCTCGTTTCCCTCCGTGTAGAGGATCGCCGGTGTGCCGCTGACATCGACCCCCGCGAAAGCATGCGGAGCGGCAGCCGCACGGACGGCATCGACGGCGAGCTTGACGCTGCCCGCGGTGCCGTTCTTGAAGCCGACGGGCATCGAGAGGCCGGAGGCGAGCTGGCGGTGGATCTGGCTCTCGGTCGTCCGGGCGCCGATGGCTCCCCAGGCGACGACGTCGGAGATGTACTGCGGCGTGATCGGATCGAGGAACTCGCAGCCGATCGGCAGCCCGAGATCGGTCACCTCGATCAGCAGCCGGCGGGCGGCATGGAGCCCGGCGTTCACGTCCCGCGAACCGTCCAGCTGCGGGTCATTGATCAGGCCCTTCCAGCCGGTGGTCGTGCGCGGCTTCTCGAAGTACACGCGCATCGCGACGCAGAGGTCGTCGCGCAGGTCCTGCTGCCCGCTCGGCCAGCCGCTGGGCGTAGTCGGTCGCGGCCTCGGGATCGTGCACGCTGCAGGGCCCGACGACGACCAGCACGCGATCGTCATCGCGATCGAGGATCGACTTGACCTCCGCGCGACGGGCGAGCACGGCGTCCTCCCGCTCCCTCCCCAGCGGAAGGTCCTCCAGGATCTCGGCCGGCGCGACCAGCTCAACGACGCGCTCGATGCGCTGGTCCCGGACGCGATCCGACTGCTGTCTCGGTATCTCCTTCATCTCGAAATTCATCCTGCTTGTCCCTTCTTTCTACTGGTCTGGCGAGGGTCCTTGGGGACGGATCAACCGTGAGAGGCGGCGCCCGGCGGGTGAAGCTTCTGCGTCAGCGGCTTCAGGCAGCCGCGGGCCGGACGCCTAGGTAAATCGCCAGAAGTAGAAGTAGGCACGCTCGGGGGCCGCGAAGCGGCTCGAAGGAGAAGCGGTGTGCGTGCCGTGCTGCATGCGCGCCCCATTGAAGCAGACGGCGCACGAGCCGTCGAAGGATTCAGCCCGCGATCCCGCCCAGCGCCTCGAGGAAGCGCTGGTTCTCGGCGCGGGTCCCGTAGGTGACCCGCAGGTGACCGGGGCCGCCGAGCGGCGTGCCCGGCCGGACGGCGACACCCGCCTTCGCCAGGGATTCGACGACCTCGCCCTCGTCGAGATCGCCCAGGTCGATCCAGGAGAAGTTGGCCTGCGAGTCCGCGGTCTCGAAGCCCATCTGGCGGAGCTCCTCCTCTACGAAGACCCGCTCGATCACGTTCTTTTCCACGCGGTCGGCGACGTCGTCCTGATGGCGGATCGCCTCGGTCGCAGCCGCCTGCGCCAGTGCGTTCACGCTGAACGGCTGACGCACCGCGTCCACCGCCGCACGGAACTGCGGCGAGCAGAGCGCATAGCCGACGCGGAGCCCGGCCAGGCCGTGGCACTTGCTGAAGGTCCGCAGCAGGACGAGGTTCGGATGCTTCGCGAGCAGGTCGAGCGTCGTGTCGGGGTCATCGTTGGTCTGGTACTCGACATAGGCCTCGTCGAGGATGATCGTGGTGCGGTCGGGAACGCTCTCCACGAAGGCGCCGATCCGGTCCGCCGGGATGTGGGTCCCGGTCGGGTTGTTGGGGTTGCAGACGATCAGCAGCTGCGTCGCGGCCGTCACCTCCTCGAGCATCGCCTCGAGGTCGTGGACGTAGCCCTCGCCCAGCGGCACCCGGATCTCCCTCGCTCCGCAGAGCGGCGCCAGGTAGGGGTAGATCGAGAAGGAGGGCCAGGCGAACTGGATCTCATCGCCCTCCTCGCAGAGGGCGAGTGCAGCGGCGAGCAGGATCTCGCAGGAGCCGTTGGAGACGGCGATCCGCGCCGGATCGGTCTCGTGGTGGTCGGCGATCGCTTGCCGGAGCGCGCGAGCGTCGGGATCGGGGTAGCGATTCACGCCGGCGGCGGCCCGGCTGATCGCATCGATTACGTCGGGGTGGGGCGCGAAGGGCGACTCGTTCGAGGCGAGCTTGATCGCATCCGCGGTCTCCGCGCGGGCCTTGGCGTCGTCGAGGGAGGTCCCCGGCTCGTAGTGCGGGATCCGCGCGAGCTTGTCGGCGAAGGTGACCGTCATCTGCAGGGCATTGTTGCGGAGCCGCTCAGGGCGTCGGGTGCCGGAACCTGATCGCCACCGCCTGCGAGCGAGGATGCACCTTCTCGTCCCCGTCGGCTCTCCACCCGTGGCGCTCGTAGAAGGAGATCGCGGGCGCGTTCTCCTTGAAGGTCCAGAGGAAGACTTCGTCGTAGGGAAGCTTCGAGAGGCGATCCATCGCCGCCCGCATCAGGGCCGCTCCGGCGCCCTGCCGCCAGCGATCGGGCTCCACGTAGATGGCGACCAGCTCGGCCACGTCGGGTCCGAGCTCGGGTTCCCGCGAGGGAGCGGCGACGAAGCAGTAGCCGGCGAACTCGCCGTCGATCTCGGCCACGTAACTGAACGCGTCCTCCACCGGGCGGCGCAGCCCGACGTGCACCTCGTGGCGCCAGCGCTCGACCGGCAGTTCGGCGAGCCGTTCCTGGGCGACGATGCCGCGGTAGGCGGTCCGCCATCCCGCCGCCGTGACGGCGACGATCGCATCGGTGTCGTCCGGCGTCGCATCGCGGACCCGGACCGGCCCGCCCTCCACTACTGCGCCGCCTTCAGATCCGAGCGCAGCTCCTGGGCCTCACCGAGGTACGCGTGGGCCGGCGTGTGATCGTCAGGGGCGTAGTAGTGGACCAGCACGCGGATCACCGAGGGCATCGCGCCGGGGACGTCCACCTCCTGAGCACAGAGCAGCGGAACCGCGTCGAGTCCCACGTTGCGCGCCGCGACGGCGGGGAACTGAGCGTTGAGGTCGTGGGTGGAGGTGAAGATGCAGCTCACCATCCGCTCGGGCACGAGATCGTTGCGCGAGATCAGCTCGCGCATCAGCTCCTCGGTCGCCTCGACGATCATCCCGGGATCGTTGCGCTCGGCCTTCGTCGCCCCGCGGACGGCCCACAGTCTCAGGTCCTGGGTCATGGCGCGGAATCTTCCCAGAGCGCGGCGATCTCCCTGCGGTCGAGCCGCCGGGCCTCTCCGCGGCGGAGGTCGCCGAGGTCGAGCGGGCCGATCCGGATCCGGGTGAGCCCCTCCACCTCATTGCCGATCGCCTCGGCCATCCGCCGCACCTGGCGCTTGCGGCCCTCCCGGATCGTGATCTCGACCCGGCGCTCGCCGAGTCGCTCCACCTCGGCCGGAGCCGTCGGGCCGTCCTCGAGCCGGACCCCCTTCCGAAGCCGGTCGAGATCGGGCTCCGAGGGTGGGCGGGCGAGCTCGAGGAGATAGGTCTTCGGCACGCCATAGCGCGGGTGGGTGAGCCGGTTGGCGAGCTCGCCGTCGTTCGTCAGGAGGATCAGGCCGGTCGAGTCAGCATCGAGCCGCCCGACCGGATAGAGCCGCCGCGGGGAGTCGACCAGCTGGGTGACGGCGCGCCTCTTGCCCGGGCTCTCGGGCCGGTCGGAGACCACGCCCTTGGGCTTGTTCACCGCCCACACCTCGCGCGGTTCGGGCGAGATCCGCTTCCCGTCGACCGCGACCTCGGCGGACTCGTCGACATCCCTTGCGGGGTCCGTGACGACCTCGCCGCCCGACGCTCACCTTGCCGGCGGCGATCAGCTCCTCGGCGGAGCGCCGGGACGCGACGCCCGCGTGGGCGAGGTACTTGGCGAGCCTCACCCCACGATTGAAGCCGAGTGGAGGGGCGGCCGCCGGCCGCCCCTCCACGAACGGCTAGACGGCTGCCGGAGCGGCGTCCTCCCTCAACGCGAGCCTGATCCCGAGGATGCTCAACAGCAGGAAATAGATCGGCCCGACGAAGAAAATGATGAAGAACGCGGGGGTGAAAAAGAGCACCCCGAGCACGACGCTCACCCACCCGAACCACTTCGGGAGGGCACCGTGGCGGACCACCGAGATGCCCGTGGCGAGCACCAGCGTCCCCAGACCGACTGGGAAGAAGAAGAACATGTCGAAGTCGATCCCGTTGATCGCCTGCAGGGCGATCGGGTTGATGTCGTCAGCCAGATCCGGCAGGGCCAGGTGGATCGACCCGGCTACCGCCGCCCCGGCCGAGAACGCAACGGCTCCCCCGAAGGCGACCGTCGACAGAATTCCGCCCGGGCCCTCGGCATCGCGCAGGATCCGGCGCAACCAGCCTCCGAAGAACAGCATCAACATCGACGCGTACACGATCAGGATCGCGCCAATCGACTCCTTCGTGCTGTGGTCCTTGTAGTGCTGGGCAATCTCCTGGGCGGTCTTCTTGGTCGCGTCCTGGCCCTGTCCGAGCAGGATCGTGATCACGACAACGGCGACAACGAACAGGACTCCGGTGAACGGCGGGAACCACTTGCTGATTCTTCCCATGCTTGTCTCCTCACCCCCCTCTCTGCTTTCCACCGGTCGGTGAAACGGCGGCGAGTCTCTCACCGGGGTGCGGCGAAAAGCAAGAGGAAAAATCGCCGTGTACGGGCTCCTCGGCTCGCTCAGCAGGCGCCGAGCTTGGTCAGATCCGAGCGGTAGATCTGCATGTCGGCGTGGTTCCAGTCGCCGTGCGTCTGACCCTTGAAGCGCGGGTCGAGCTCCTTGTAGAAGGGCGACGAGAGGCTCTCGTTGTGGCCGATCACGTTGTTGACCGGGATGCCGAACCGGCAGCGCAGCCACTGGACGAACTGGAGAGAGCCGTTGAGCTGCGCCGGGCGGCCGAGGATGTCCTGGTCGGAGAAGCCGACGTGCTCGACGCCGATCGCCTTCCAGTTGAGCCCGACCGTGTGGCGGCAGCGGATCGTCGGGGGCACGAACTTGTAGACGGCGCCCGAGGCCGAGACTGCGTAGTGGGAGCAGACGTTGGGCAGCTCGTGGAACTCGACATCGGGCTGGTCGGTCCGGAAGGTGTTGAAGATCGCGCTGATGCTGCCGGCCTCGGCGTAGTGGATGACGATCACCTTCGGGTTGACGAGGCTCCACTTGTGCTGGCCGTAGTGCCTCTGGGAATACGCCGCCATCTCCCGCTTTCGCTTCTTCGGATACGGGATCAGCTCCTTGTGGATCGGAGGCTTGGTGGCGGCCGCCGGCGATGCGGGCGGGGGCGACGAGGCGCCCGCGCCGGCCACTGCGCCCACCGCCACCGCGATGGCGACCGTCAGGAGCGCGCCAACCATCCGCGTCATCTCAGCGGCCCTCCGCGACGGTCAGGGCACCGCGGGCCTGCCGCGTGGCCGAGTGGCCGCTGGTCTTCCCCGGCGGCATCTCGACGACGAAGGCGGTGCTCCCGGGAACGGTGTTGGTCTCCCAGCTGATCGCGGTGCCGCGCAGGCCCGCTCCCCTGCAGCTCGTGCGCATGCCGACCAGTCTCGCGTACTCCAACGCGACCTGCGGGCTGCCGTGGCAGGCGAGCACCGCGCCCCAGGGCTGGTGGTACCAGATCGAGAGATCCGGTCTGAGGCGCCGGACGAACGCCATCACGGCCCGCGTCTCCGGCTCGGATGCCGGCCTCGGGCCCGGGTAGTAGCCGCTCGAGTGTGGGACGTTGCCGCGCCATCGGTACGGGAAGTTCCGGTTCAGGTCCACCCCATGCGCGTTCTTGCGCGTGTGCGCCCTGAGCCCATCTGGGTTAACCGTCGCGATCGCCCAGAGTTGCGTGCCGGCCAGCAGCCCCGGTCGCGCGAGGCCTCGCGCTTGATCGCGCGCACGATCCGCAGCCCGGCGCGCTCGTCACCGTGGATCACGCCGACGACGAGGGCGACGCGCGTCCCGGCCGGGTCTCCGATCTGAACCGCCGTGATCGGCCCGCTTCTGAACCGACCTGCCCCAGGATGACCTGCTTGCGTCGCGGTCGATGCCGGCGGATCGGCCGCCGCCCCGCCCCCGGCGGCACCCGCCGCGAGCGCGGCCAGCGCCAGGGCCGCCGCGCGACAATGGCGCCTCACTCGGCCCGCTGCTCACCCGCCTTGAGCAGGCGCTCGCGCAGCTCGCGCTCGTCCTCGGGCGTCGGATCGAACTGGACCGGATCGGGCAGGGCATCGAGCCCGGAGAGGCCGAAGAGCTTCTCGAACAGCGGCGTCGTCCCGTAGGTGACGGCCCCGAAGCGGCTCCTGCCCCGCTCTTCGATCATCCCCCGCTCGGTGAGGCTGGATACCGCCGAATCCGAGGAGACGCCGCGGATCCGGGCGATCTCGGGTCGCGTCACCGGCTGCAGGTAGGCGACGATCGCCAGCACCTCGGCCTGGGCCTGGGTGAGCGGCGGCGTCCGCGGCTTGGCGAGCAGCCGGCGCGCCGCCTCCTCCGCCTCGGGGACCGCGGCCAGCGTGACGCCGCCGGCGACGCGGCGCAGCCGAACGCCCCGCTCGTCCGCCGCCAGGCGTCCTTCCAGCTCGTCGATCGCCTCGGCGACCGCCTCCTCATCGACCTCGATCGCCTCGGCGAGCTCAGCGGCCGAGACCGGCTCCGGCGAGAGGAAGAGCAGAGCCTCGACGGCACCGGGGTCGACGCTCACAGCGCCTCCACCTCGATCCGGCCGAAGGTCTCCTTCTGGGTCCAGGTCGCCTCGCCGCGGCGGTAGAGCTCGAGCAGCGCGAACAGGGTCACGGCCTGGGTGAAGCGGTCCTCGCGGCCGAAGGCGTCGTCGAAGTCGAGCGTCCTGCGGGAGCGGAGCAGGTCGCGGACCACGCCGAGACGGCGCTGCAGCGAGACGGTGGTGCGGATGTGCTGCGTGTCGGGCTCGGCGGGCAGCGCGAGAAGGTCGCCCAGCGCGACCCCGAGGCGATCGGGTTCGTAGGCCTGCGTGGCCGCGTCGAGCGCCGCCCGCCGCAGCTCCGGGGGCGGCGCCGCCGAGCGATACATGACAGCGCCCTCCCTCTCGAAGAGCTCGCCGAACAGCCTCGCGGCCTCGCTGTAGCGGCGGTACTCGAGCATCCGGGCGAGCAGCTCGTCCGCCGCCTCCTCGGGCCCGAGCTCCTCCGCGCCGTCCTCATTGGGCAGCAGCAGCCGCGACTTGAGCTCGCAGAGGGCCGCGATCAGGACGAGGAACTCGGTGACCGTCTCCAGGTCGAGATCGCCGGTCTCACCGAGGTGGTCGACGTAGGAGATCACGATCTCCCCGAGCGGCACCTCGGAGAGGGAGATCTCCTCCCGCAGCAGCACCGCCAGCAGCAGGTCGAACGGGCCCTGGAAGACGTCCAGATCGAGGTCGAGCTCGGCGACCGAGGTCATCGGCGCTTCACCTTAGACGGCGCGTCGGCTAGCGGGACGTTCGGCGTCAGGCGGGCCCGATGCCCATCGCCGAGCGCACCTCGGCGAGAGTCTCCGAGGCGATCGCGCGCGCCTTCTCGGCTCCGGCTGCGAGGGCCCCCTCGAGGGCGGCCTCGTCGGGACGCAGCTCCTCGTAGCGCTCGCGGACCGGCGCCAGAAACTCCACGACCGCCTGTGCCACCGCGCCCTTGAAGTCGCCGTAGCCGGATCCTTCGAACTCGCCCTCGATCTCGTCCTCCGTGGTGCCCCGGGCCACGGCGAGGATCTGGATCAGGTTGGCGATCCCCTCCTTGCCATCGCCGCGCTTCACCTCCGATCCCGAGTCGGTGACCGCGCTCTTGATCTTCTTGGTCACGGTGTCGGGGTCATCGAGCACGAGCACGGTCCCCGCCTCGCTGCCACCCGTCGTCGACATCTTGTTGCTCGGGCTCCTGCAGGTCCATGATCCGGGCGCCGACCTCCGGAATCCGATGCTCCGGCTCCACGAGGATCGGTCCGAAGCGCTCGTTGAAGCGCCGCGCGATCTCTCGCATCAGCTCGACGTGCTGGCGCTGGTCCTCGCCGACCGGCACTTCCTGCGCCTTGTAGGCGAGCACGTCGGCCGCCTGGAGCACCGGGTAGAAGAAGAGTCCCGGCCGAGACCAGCTCGCGCTGCTTCGCGGACTTCTCCTTGAACTGGGTCATCCGGTTGAGGTCGCCGTGGGCCGTCAGCGCCGACAGGTACCAGGTGAGCTCGGTGTGCTCGCGCACGTCGGACTGGCGGAAGAGGATGCAGCGCTCGGGGTCCAGTCCGGCCGCGATCAGGATCGCGGTGGTGTCGTAGACGCTCTGGCGCAGCGTCGCCGGGTCCCAGGGAACCGTGATCGCGTGCAGGTCGACGATGCAGTAGATCGCGGGGTCCCCTCTGTCCTGGCCCTCGACGTACTGCCGGATCGCCCCGATGTAGTTGCCGAGGTGCTTACTGCCGGTGGGCTGGATGCCGCTGAAGATGCGCACGGGCGCGGACTATAGGAAGCGCGCGATGGTGCCCGTCAGAGGGCTGACCGGCCCACGGCCCGACGCCCGCCGATCCGCTCGGGCGTCGTGCGGATCACGTAGCCGGGCGGCGGGTCGTCCATCGGCGGGAACTTGACGTCGGGACCGAGGTAGACGTGCGCGAGCCGCTGCAGCAGCTCGGCGGCGCCTCCCTGCTCGGACGCGGGCGTGTCCGCGGACGACGAGGTACTCGCGCAAGCCCGACCTCGTTGTCGTCCGCGCCCTCGATCGAGATCGCGACGCGCGGGTCCCGCTCGACGTTCTTGACCTTCTGGTTGCGCGGCAGGTGGCCGCTGACGATCTCGTCGCCGTCGAGCCCGACCCAGATGCAGCTCACCTGGGGGCTCCCATCGGGATTGATGGTGACCATGTGGGCGAGGCGGTTCGACTCGATCAAGCACGCGCGCCTCGGGATGGAGTTCGGCCAACGCCGTCAGCCTAGGCCGGCTCGGCCACGGGCTCGCGCTCGCGGCGGGGCGTGTCGTCGAGGTGATCGGGACAATGAGCGCATTCCCCGGCGGGGGCCGCGCGCGGCGGGTCGTAGGCCGTCTCGCGCGGCGGGTTCCGCAGCCCGATGCCGGCGACCACCCCGCCGACGATCATCAGCGTCCCCGCGGTCATCATCGCCAGATGGAAGCCGTCCTCCGCTCCCGCCACGGTCGCGCTCTCGACCTCGGCCGCCTCCGCGGGCGGCAGCCGATCGGTGGACGGCGGCTGGAGGGGATTGTCCTTCGCCTTGGTGATCGCCTGATCGGCCTGAGCGGACAGTTTGGCGTCCCCGACCTTGGCGTCCACGGTCGAGCCGAACTTGCCGGCGATCAGCGCACCGAACACCGCGACGGCGAGCACGCCGGCGATCCGCGAGACCGCGTTGTTGATTCCCGAGGCGACCCCGACGCGGTTCTCCGCCACCGAGTTGAGCGCTGTCGCGGTGAGCGGCGCGACCGTCGCCGAGAGGCCGAGACCGAAGACGATCACGCCGGGGAGCACGTCGGTCACGTAGTTCGCGTTCGCATCGATGCGAGTGATCAGCAGCAGCCCGATTCCGCCCACGATCGGTCCCACGCACATCGGCACCCGAGGGCCCGGTGCTCGTCGCGATCCTGCCGAACACCGGCGAGAGGGCGAAGAGGATCAGCGAGATCGGGGTGGTCGCGAAGCCGGCGGCCAGAGGCGAGTAGCCGACGGTCTGCTGCAGGAAGAGCGTGACGAAGAAGAAGGCTCCGATCAGGCCCGAGTAGACGATCAGCGTCTCGAGGTTGGTCACGGCGAAGTTGCGAACTCGGAAGAGGCCGAGGTCGAGCATCGAGTGCCGGTAACGCGACTCCCAGACGAGGAAGAGCGCGAAGAGCAGGACGCCGCCGAATCAGCGGGATCGAGCACGATCGGGTCGCTCCAGCCGTGCGTCGGCTGCTCGATGAACCCGAAGACGACCCCGCCGAGGCCCAGCGCAGACAGCAGGATCCCGAGCCAGTCGATCGCGCGATCCGCCTCCGGGTCGAGGCTCTCCTGCGACCTGGGAGCGAGTCAGCAGCACCGTGAAGATCACCAGCGGGACGTTCACCCAGAAGATCGCGCGCCAAGAGATCGCCTCGACGAGCGCTCCTCCTCCCGCCGGCCCGATCACCGTCGCGATCCCGGTCCAGGCCGTCCAGGTGCCCACAGCCTTGCCGCGCTCGGCGCCCTCGAAGGTCGCCGCGATGATCGCCAGCGAGCCCGGCACCAGCAGCGCGCCGGTCAGGCCCTGCAGGGCGCGGGCGCCGATCAGCATCGCGCTCGATGGAGCGATGGCGCAGAGGATCGACGTGATCCCGAAGCCGATCAGGCCGATCGTGAAGATCCGCCGGCGCCCGAACTGGTCGCCCAGCGCGCCTCCGACAAGGAGCAGGGAGACGGTGGCCAGGGCATAGGCCTCGACGACCCACTGCTGGTCGGCAAGCCCGGCGTTGAGGTCGTCCGAGATCGCGGGCAGGGCGACATTGACGACCGTGGCATCGAGAAACACGATCGTCGAGCCGAGGATCGTCGCGATCATCGTGAAGCGCTTGCGGCGACGGTCGTCGGACAAGAGCAATCCCAGTCTACGGAGGACGCCTGTCTCAGCTGAGCGCGCGCGCTTGCAGATCCGAGGAAGGGGCGAGACTGGCCCCGATTCGATGAGGGGACGGGTGGCGTTCATCGCGGTGGCGTCGTTGGCGCTGGCCGCCGTGCCGGCGCGGAGCCGGCTGCTCCGCGCGCAGGGACACCGCGCGCAGCAGGCGGTCCCGGGAAGGCCGTGCAGCGCTGCCGATCGGCTGCACCCACGGCGGCGCGTCCCGTTCCGCACCCATGGCCCCCGCAGGAAGAAGCGGATCGCGATCGGCTTCGACGACGGGCCGAGCGACTACACGCTCAGCGTCCTGCGGGTCCTGCGGCGATTCGACTCCCACGCCACCTTCTTCGAGATCGGCCAGGAGACCCCGGGCCGCGGCCGCGACGATGAAGAAGATCCTCGCCCAGGGCAACGAGATCGGGAACCACTCGCTGCACCATGAGTCCGATCCATCGTCGGGCTCGCTGCACGAGACCAACCGCCTGATCCGCGGGGCGACCGGCTTTCGGCCCTGTGACTTCCGCCCGCCGGACGGCCACGTCAACAGCGCTCTGATCGCCCGCGCCCACGCCCAGCACCTGGTCACCGTCAACTGGGACGTCGACCCCCGCGACTGGGCCGACCCCGGGGTTGCCGCGATCTCCTCGAACGTCATCCAGAACGCGCACAACGGCTCGATCGTCGTCATGCACGACGGCGGCGGTAATCGCAGTGAGACGGTCGCGGCCCTGCCGGCGATCCTCTCCCACTTCCGCCACCCGGCTACAGGTTCGTCACGGTGACCGAGCTGCTCGGCCACCACTTCATCTACCCGGACGACCACTAGGGCTGACGCCTGCTGTCTACGGCACGGGCGGCTCCCGCAACTGGTGGGCCGGCGTGAAGAAGTTTCGCCGCGCGAGCGTGATCGACATCAGGGCCGCGATCGAGACCGCGCCGAGCAGCACGTAGAGCAGGATCAGCTGGAGGCGGACGGCGTCGGTCGGGTCCGCCCCCGCCAGCAGCATCCCCACCATCGTCCCGGGGAAGAAGATCAGGCCGGTCGTCTTCGTCGAGTCGACGAGCGTGATCATGCCCGAGCGCAGGCTGCGGCGGACCAGCGGCGCGACCGCCTCCGTGGAGGTCGCGCCGAGGGCCAGGGTGGCCTCGATCCGCCGGGCCTGATCGTGGACGTCCTCGCCGAGCCGGTTGAGGGCGACCGCAGCCGAGGTCATCGAGTTGCCCACCACCATCCCGCCGACCGGCACCACGTAGCGCGGCGTCGCGGGGAAGATGCCGAGCCCCAGCACGAGCCCGAGCGTCGCCGCGGCCGCGACTCCCAGCGAGATGAGCAGCGGCCAGAACGCGCCGGGCACCAGCTGCGCGCGGCTCCGCGCGGTGAAAGCGCCGAAGACGACCATCACGGCGATCAGCGCGATCACCAGCACGGCGGAGTTCTCGTCGAAGATCACGGTGATCACGTAGCCGATCGCGGTCAGCTGGAGGAACGAGCGGACGACCGCGATGCCGATGTCCTCCTCGAGTCCGGCATGCCAGGCCCGCGAGGCGAGCGCCGCGATGGCGACGAGGGCAAGAGCCGCCGCCACCTCGCCGAGGGTGACGTTGATCGAGGAGGCGGCCAGGGGCACCATCAGGTGGCGTCCTCCGCGGCAGCAATCGCGGGCTCCGACGTCTTCGGCGAGCAGTTCTGCTGCCGGCCCCTGGGCGATCACCTTGCCCGAATCGATCCGGACCACGTAGTCCGCCAGCCGCCGGGCCTGGGCGATGTCGTGGGTGACCACCACCAGCGAGATCGCGGTCCGGGCGCGCAGGCGCAGCAGGGTCCCCTCCACCGCGTCGCGCGCGGCCTGGTCGAGGGCGGAGGTCGGTTCGTCGAGGAGCAGGACGCGGGGCTCGAGGGCGAGCGCGCGGGCCAGCATCACCCGCTGCTGCTCACCCACCGAGAGCTTGGAGGCGTCCCGGTCCTCGAATGCGGGGTCGAGGCCGGCGAGCTCGAGGCAGCTGCGGGCATCGAAGCTGCGTCCCGCCAGTCGCGGGCCATAGGCGACGTTGTCGTGGACGGTCCCTTCGATCAGCGCCGGGAGCTGCGGCACCAGGCTCACCTCGCGGCGCAGCGCCAGCGGGTCGTACTCGCGGACGTCCCGGCCCTCGTAGAGCACGCGCCCGGAATCCGGATCGGCGAGCCGGTTGAGCAGCCGCAGCAGGGTCGACTTGCCGCTGCCCGACGGCCCGAGCAGCGAACTGGCGCCGACGGGGAGACGGGTGCGGACGTCCGCGAGCACGACATTGCCGTCGCGCGAATAGGTGACGTCCTCGAGCTCGAAGAGCACCTTCCGATTATCCGGCCGTTGTTAAAGCCGGCACGCATAATCGGGTGCCATGGCCAGGACGAAAAGCGGCCGCCTCCTCGAGACGGCGCCGGCCGAGGAGATGCCGACGCGGCTCGAGCCGATGCTGGCCAAGAACGGGCGCATCCCCGAGTCGGACTCCGGCGAGTGGGCCTACGAGATCAAGTGGGACGGGATCCGTGCCCTCGGCTACGCGGATCATGGTCGCTGGTCCATGCTCAGCCGCCGCCTCGAGGACGTCACCGCGCGCTATCCCGAGCTCGCCCCGATCGCCGGGCAGCTCGCCGACCGGGCCGCGATCCTCGACGGCGAGGTGGTCGCGCTGGATCCAGAGGGCAGGCCGCGCTTCCAGCTGATCCAGAGCCGGATGGGTCTGACCTCCCCCGCCGCGGTCAAGGCCCGGGCCGCCCAGACGCCGGTGGACTACGTGATCTTCGACCTCCTGCACCTCGACGGGCACTGCGTCCGGGATCTCCCCTACGTCAGCCGCCGCGAGCTGCTCGACGAGCTCGGCCTCGAGGGTCCCCGCTGGCGGACTCCTCGCTTCCGCCGCGGCGGCGGCGCCAACCCTGCTCGAGGCGGCGCGCCGGCAGGGTCTCGAGGGCATCGTCGCGAAGCGCTGCGACAGTCCCTACCGGGCGGGAAGACGCAGCGGGGAGTGGATCAAGGAGCGGGTCTGGCGCCGCCAGGAGTTCGTGATCGGTGGCTACATCCCGGGCGAGGGCCGGCGCTCCAATCGCGTCGGCTCGCTGCTGGTCGGCTACTACGACCGCAGAGCCTCGGAGCTCCACAGGGGCGAGAAGCAGACGCTCCACTTCGCCGGCGGCGCAGGCTCCGGCCTGACGGAGGAGCTGATCGATCGACTCACGCGCGAGCTGCGTGCGCGCGAGCGCCCCGACAGCCCCTTCGACGTCGGCGCCCCCACGGGGCCGAAGGCGCGCTACGCGGTCTGGTGCGAGCCCGACCTGGTCTGCCAGGTCTCCTGGACCGAGTGGACCGACGAGGGGACGCTGCGCCAGCCGGCGTTCAAGGGCATGGTCGACGACAAGGACCCGCGCGAGGTCGTCAGGGAGCCCTAGAGCGATGAGTTTCGCCCTCGGCGGCGGTCTGGAAGTGCATGGGACGCAAGCTTGCGCCCGGTTCGGGGAACGCGCCCAGGGGTAACCTGAGTGGTGTCGAAGGATCCAGGATCGAGGTGATTACGCATGGCTAGGGCGATATGGAGTGGTTCGATCAGCTTCGGGCTGCTCAACGTGCCGGTGAAGCTCTACAGCGCCGTCTCCAAGCAGACGGTGCGCTTCCGCGAGCTCCGCGAGGGCGATGGCTCGCGCGTGAAGCACAAGCGCGTCGCCGAGTCCGACGGCAAGGAAGTTCCCTACGAGAAGATCGTCAAGGGCTACGAGTACGCGCCCGACCAATACGTGGTTCTCTCCCGCGACGAGCTCTCCGAGCTCGACCCGAAGAGGACGCGGGCAATCGAGATCCAGGACTTCGTCGACCTCGACGACATCGACCCGATCTACTTCGAGCAGCCCTACTACCTCGGCCCGGACAAGGGCGCCGAGCGTGCCTACGCCCTCCTCGTGCAGGCGATGAAGGAGGCAAGGAAGGTCGCGATCGCGCGGTTCGTGCTCCGCAACAAGGAGCATCTCGCGGCGATCCGCCCGATGGACGACGTGCTCACCCTGACGACGATGCGCTTCCACGACGAGGTCAGCTCGCCCGAGGACCTCGACGGCGAGGTCTTCGAGGAGGCCAAGCCGAAGAAGCCCGAGAAGCGCGAGCTCGAGATGGCCAAGCAGCTGATCGAGTCCCTGACCAGCGACTTCGAGCCCGACAAGTACCGCGACGAGTACCGCGAGGAGCTGCTCGACCTGCTCGAGCGCAAGGCGGAGGGCAAGGAGGTCGTCTCGGCCCCGAGCGAGGAGCCGAAGCCGACCAAGGCCCCGGACCTGATGGCCGCCCTCGAGGAGAGCCTCGCGGCCGTCAAGGGCGAGGAAGCGGACACGGATGGCAAGGGGTCAAAGGCGAAGGCCAAGCCCAAGGCATCGTCCAGGTCGAAGGGCTCATCCAAATCGAAGAGCTCGTCGAGCAACGGGCGCCGCAAGTCGAGCACCTCTCGCAAGAAGGCCAAGGCTTAGATCCAGCGGCCGAGGTTGCCCGCTAAGGCAAAGAAGCGGGACCAGGAGGTCACGGTCGGCAACCGCCGGCTGAAGCTGACCAACCTGGACAAGGTCCTCTACCCGAAGACGAAGACCACCAAGGCGGAGGTGATCGACTACTACGCCCGGGTCGCGGACGTGATCCTGCCCCACCTGAAGGGACGCCCGCTCACCCTGCGCCGCTTCCCCGAGGGCGTCGGGAACCCCCAGACCTCCTTCTTCGAGAAGAACTGCCCGAAGCACCGGCCCGAGTGGGTGAAGACGACGCCGATCTACGTCGATCGGCGGGCGGGCGAGATCGACTTCTGCCTCTGCGAGAACCGGGCGACGCTGATCTGGATGGCCCAGCTAGCCGCCCTCGAGCTGCACCCCTCGCTGTCAAAGGCGACCCGGATGGAGCAGCCCACCGTGCTCGCCTTCGACCTCGATCCCGGGGCCCCGGCGGGCCTGGTCGAGTGCTGCAAGGTCGCCCTGCGCGTCCGGGAGCTGTTCGGCGCGTTCGGGCTCGAGGGCTTCCCCAAGGTCTCCGGCGGCAAGGGCCTGCAGGTCTATTTCCCCCTCAACACCAAGGTCACCTACGAGCAGACCGAGTCCCTTCGCGAAGACCGTCGCCCAGCTGCTCGAGAAGCAGACCCCGAAGGACGTCGTCTCGAAGATGGCCAAGGTGGACCGGCGCGGCAAGGTCTTCGTCGACTGGAGCCAGAACCACCAGAAGAAGACGACGATCGCCGTCTATTCGCTGCGGGCGCGCGAGCATCCCACGGCCTCCATCCCGCTCCACTGGCGCGAGGTGGAGCGCACCGCAAGGGGCGGCGACACGGAGAAGATCCGCTTCGAGATCCCGGATGCGATCAAGCGGATCGAGAAGGAGGGCGACCTCTTCGAGCCGGTCCTCAAGCTGAGGCAGAAGCTTCCCGCGCTAGAGAGCCTCGAAGAGTGATCCGGGCGGCGAACCCAGGCGTAGAAGGGATTGCATCCGCCTGCCTGCACAAAACGGCTCGCGCTACGCGCGGCCTCGCATGAGGCGCCGGCCGCAATCTAGGGGACGCGGCCGGCGCCCCTTGACCCAGCCGTTCAGCTCTGTTGGCGGACGACGGGGTTGCGGTTCGCCGCCACCTCGTCGAGCCGGCGAACGGGGGTCGTGTAGGGCGCGCCCTGCGCGATCCCCGGGTCCTCCGCCGCCTCCTCCAGGATCGCGTCGATCGCCTCGGCGAAGGCGTCGAGCGTCTCCCGGCGTCTCGGTCTCGGTGGGCTCGATCATCAGGGCCTCGTCGACCAGCAGCGGGAAGTAGACGGTCGGCGGGATGCATGCCGTAGTCGAGCAGCCGCTTGGCGATGTCGAGGGTCTTGACGCCGAGCTCGCGCTTCGCCGGCGCTCCGGAGAGGACGAACTCGTGCATGCAGCGCCGGTCGAAGGCGACCGGTGTGTACCTGCCGGCCTTGCCCTCGCTCATCCGGGCCAGCAGGTAGTTGGCGTTCAGCACCGCGGTCTCGGATGCCTCCTGGAGGCCGTCGCCTCCGAGGCTGAGGATGTAGGCGTAGGAGCGCACGAAGACGCCGAAGTTGCCCTGGAAGCCGCGCAGCCGGCCGATCGACTTGGGCCTCTCGAAGTCGAGGTCGAAGCTGGGCTCGCCGCCGTTCTGGCCCTCGCGGCGCACCACCTGCGGCCTGGGCAGGTAGGGCTCGATCCGGTCCGAGCAGGCGATCGGCCCCGCACCGGGACCGCCGCCCCCGTGCGGCTGCGAGAAGGACTTGTGCAGGTTGACGTGGACGATGTCGAAGCCCATGTCACCGGGGCGCGAATGGCCCATGATCGCGTTCAGGTTGGCGCCGTCGTAGTAGAGGGTCCCGCCGGCGTCGTGGACGATCCTGGCGATCTCCGCGATGTTCTCGTCGAAGAGCCCGAGGGTGTTCGGGTTGGTCAGCATCAGGCAGGCCGTGTCGTCGCCCGCCTTGGAGCGCAGGTCGTCGAGATCGATGCCGCCGCGCTCGTTGGAGGCCAGCTTCACCACCTCGTAGCCGGCCATCGTCACTGTGGCGGGGTTGGTGCCGTGCGCCGTGTCGGGGGTGAGCACCTTGGTGCGCTCCTCGCCGCGATCGGCGTGGTAGGCGCGGGTGAGCAGCAGCCCCGCCAGCTCGCCGTGCGAGCCCGCCGAGGGCTGGAGGCTGACGTGCGGGAGGCCGCAGATCTCGGCCAGGGACTGCTGCAGCAGCCACATCAGCTCGAGGGCGCCCTGCGCGCGCCTCGGCTCCTGGGCCGGGTGGAGGCGGGCGTGGCCCGGCAGCGCCGCCACCCGCTCGTTGAGCCGCGGGTTGTGCTTCATCGTGCAGGAGCCGAGCGGGTAGAAGCCGGTGTCGAGGTCGAAGTTCCGGCGCGAGATCCGGTTGTAGTGGCGGACGATCTCGGGCTCGGAGATCTCGGGAAGCTCCGCCGGGCGCTCGCGCAGCAGGTTCTTCGGGATCAGCTCTTCGAGCGGCGTCTCCGGCACACCGGCGTCCGGCATCGTGGCCGCTCGGCGTCCCTCCACGGAGCGCTCGTAGATCGTCGTCGCGGGGTCGCGCTGCATGGGGGTGCCGCCATCAACGCTTGTCGGGGGCCTGTTCATGCGACCCCCTCCGCGACCTTGGTCCGGCGCAGATCGGCGACCGCCCGGCCGAGCACATCGGCGAGGCGGTCGATGTCCTGCCGGCTGCGGCGCTCCGTGATCGCCACCAGGAGGCCGTTCTCGTGCTCCGGGTACTCGCGCCCCAGCGGATAGCCGGCGCCGATTCCCTGAGCCGCACAGCGGTCGAGCACCTCGTCGACCGGGGCGTCGAGGCTGACGGCGAACTCCCTCACCACCGGCGCCTCGTGGAGCAGCTCGACGCCCTCGACCGCGCTCAGGCGCTCGCGCGCATAGGCGGTGCGCCTGACCAGGAGCTCGCCGAGCTCGACGAAGCCGCGCTTGCCGAGCCAGGCGAGGTGGACCATCCCGGCCAGCGCGTTGAGGGCCTGGGCGGTGCAGATGTTGTGAGTCGCCTTCTCGCGGCGGATGTGCTGCTCGCGCGTCTGGAGCGTGAGGACGAAGCCCCGGCGGCCGTCGACGTCGGTCGTCTCCCCGGCGATCCGGCCGGGCATGCGACGGATGTGCTCCTCGGTCGCGCAGAAGAACCCGAAGGAGGGGCCGCCGTAGTCGAGCCGATTGCCGAGCGGCTGTCCCTCGCCCACCGCGATGTCCGCTCCGCACTCACCCGGCGGCCGCAGAATCGAGAGGGCGATCGGGTCGCAGGCCACGATCAGGAGCGCACCGCGTTCCTTCGCCGCCGCGCCGAGGGCCTGGATGTCCTCGACCGCGCCGAGGAAGTTCGGCTGCTGCAGGAAGACGGCGGCGGTCTCGTCGTCGATCGCCTCCGCCAGCGCGGCCGGGTCTGTGACCCCATCGGCGAGCGGGACCTCGACCAGATCCGTTCCGTAGCCGGCGCCGTAGGTGACGAGCGACTCGCGGCTGTGCGGGTGGACGCCCCGCGAGGCGACCAGCTTCCTGCGCCCGGTCGCGGCGATCGCCAGGTAGGCGGCCGAGGCGACGGCGGAGGGGCCCTCGTAGAGCGCCGCGTTCGAGACAGGCAGGCCGGTGAGCTCGGACATCGCAGTCTGGAACTCGAACATCACCTGGAGGCCGCCCTGCGAGATCTCAGGCTGGTAGGGCGTGTACGGGGTGAGGAACTCGGAGCGGCTGGTGATCGCGTCGACGATCGCCGGCACGTAGTGGTCGTACATGCCGGCGCCCAGGAAGCTCGTCTCGGCCTCGGCGTGCGCGTTTCGCGAGGCCAGGGCGGAGAGCCGGTCGTAGACCTCGGTCTCCGGCTTGCCGTCGGGAAGCTCGAGCGGACGGCCGAGTCGGAGCGCGCCGGGGATGTCCTCGAAGAGCTCGTCGATCGAGCCGACGCCGATGGCGTCGAGCATGTCGCGGCGGTCCTCATCAGTTGCTGACGTGTAGCGGCTCACGGGCCACTCATCGTAGTCAGCCGCCCTGATCGCTCCTGGCGGCGGTTCGGGCCTCCCGCCAGATCGATAGGGCCAGCAGGAGCGCGACCGCGAGCGGCATGACGACACCAAGCCGACTCCCGTCGCTGACCAGCGCGGTCAGGGCGAGCGCCAGGACGACGCCTGCTGCGGTGAGCCAGTCGTCCCCGACGAAGAAGTCCCAGACTCCCGACGGGCCGCTCGCACCCTCGTCACGCCTGGGCCGCCTGGGTTCCGGACGGGGTCGAGCGGAACACGCGAACGAGAGCGAGTGAAAAGACCAGCACGGTCGGGACGAGCACCAGGAGGGCGAGGTCGCCGCCGGGCCACTCGCCCCCGCGCCCTCGGCGCCCCAGAAGATCCCGAACGAGGTCAGCATCACCCCCACCCCGAACTTCATCGCGTTCTCAGGGACCCGCGCGAGGGGAGCGCGGACAGGATGCCCGCCGCGACGACCAGCACGACGGCCGCCGCCGCCGCGGCCGCCGCCAGGCCGACGCGATGCTGGTTGGCACCGAAGGTGAGGGCGATGAAGACGACCTCGAGCCCCTCCAGCAGAACTCCCTTGAAGGCGATCGTGAACGAGTAGCCGTCGAATCCCTCATCCGGCATGCCCCGCCGCCCTGGCCGCCGCCCTCTCCTCGCGGAAGATCTCCTCCTCGTCGTGCAAGCGACCTCAGCCCCGCGCGCGGAGAATCGCCTTGCGGAGCCACTGCAGCCCGAAGACCAGCAGGAGGCCGCCGACGATCAGGCGGAGGGTGTCGATCGGCAGGGAGGTGAGACCGGGCCCGACGACCGCGGTGGTCGCCGCCAGCACCACCAGGGCGACCGCCACACCGATCAGCGTCGAGCGCCAGCTGCGTGTCGTTCCGACGGCGAGCACGATCGTCAGCGCCTCTACGGCCTCGACCGCACAGGCGAGGAAGACCGAGACGGCCAGCCCAAGGGCCTGGCCGCTCACGACGACCGCCTCATCTCTTCCAGGCTAGTCGGACTCTTCGAGGAGCTTCTTGTAGGCCGCGGCGTCCATGAGCTGGTCGGCCTGGGAGGGATCCGAGAGCTTCACCTTGACCATCCAGCCCTCGCCATAGGGGTCCTGGTTGATCTTCTCGGGGTTCGCCGAGAGGGCCGGATTGACCTCCGTCACCTCGCCCGAGAGCGGCGAGTACACGTCGGAGACGGCCTTCACCGACTCGACCTCCGCATAGGCCTCGTCCTTGGTCACCTGCTTGCCGACCTCGGGGGGCTCGTAGAAGACGACCTCTCCGAGCGCGTCCTGCGCGTACCAGGTGATGCCGAAGGTCGCGCTGTCGCCCTCGATCCGCGCCCAGTCGTGCTCCGGGTGGTAGCGAAGATCGTCCGGATAGCTCTCGTCAGCCACGCCTGAAACCTATCGAGCCGCTCAGTCCTTCGAGTAGAGCGGGCGTTCGCGGATCTCCGCCGGCCGGAGCTTGCCCCGGACGTCGATCTCGATTGCGGTCTCCGGCTCGGCGCGGTCAGCGCTGACGTAGCCCATGCCGATCCCGACCTCGAGGGACGGCGACATGGTGCCGCTGGTCACCTCTCCGGCCCGCTCGCCGTCGGCGAGGATCGGGTTGCCCTGGCGCGGGATGCCGGGGCCGGTCATCACGAACGGCTCGAGGAGCTCCCGCGGTCCCTCCTCGCGTACCCGCCGGCAGGCCTCGGAGCCGACGAAGCCGGTCTCCTCCTTGACGCACCAGCCGAGGGCGGCCTCGATCGGGGTCCGCTCCTCGGTCAGGTCGTTGCCGTAGAGGCAGTAGTTGACCTCCAGCCGGAGCGTGTCGCGGGCGCCGAGCCCCGCGGGGCCGGCTCCGCCATCGATCAGGGCGTCCCAGACGCCGACAGCGTCACCCGCGGCGACCAGGAGCTCGACGCCGTCCTCGCCCGTGTAGCCGGTCCCGCAGACGAGCGCGGAGGCACCGGCGATTGCGAGCTCCGCGGTCCTGAATCGGGCGGGCAGCTCTCCATCGGCCAGGCGCGCAACGATCTCGCGGGCCTCGGGTCCCTGAACGGCCAGCATCGCGTAGTCCTCGATGCGGTCGTGCACCTCCGTCTCGAACTCGACGGCGTGCGCCTCGAACCACTCCAGGTCGCGCCGGTGGTTGGCCGCGTTGGTGACCGTCAGGTAACGGTCGTCCGCCAGCCGGTAGGTGAACAGGTCGTCCAGCACGCCGCCGTCCTCGCGGCAGAGACAGGAGTACTGAGCGCCGCCGACCTGGATCTTCGAGACGTCGTTCGAGAGCAGCCGCTGCAGCAGCTCCGACGCCTGGGGGCCCTCCGTCTCGATCTCCCCCATGTGCGAGACGTCGAAGATGCCGCACGAGTTGCGGACCCTGAGGTGCTCGGCGCGGATTCCGTCGTACTGGACCGGCATCTCCCAGCCCGCGAAGTCGACCAGCTTCGCCCCAGCCTCGACGTGGGCCTCGTACAGCGGAGTCCGTCTCAGCGTTCCGGCTTCCATCCCGGATCACGATACTGGCGGCCGTGGGAATTTCTGACGACGAGAAGATCGAGCGAATCACCAAGCTGCTCGCGGCGTTGAACGCCGGGGAGCTGGACGACGCGGTCGAGTTGAGCCATTCGGACATCGTGCTCGTCCGGCCCGGCGGAGCGGGTGAGCTCCGAGGCGTTGAGCGGGTCCGCGAGTGGATGGAGCCGGACGCGTTCGAGTCTCAGGTCACCGAGGCCCTCGCGTTCGAGGTCGACGGGGGGCGTGCCCTGGCCCAGGTCCGCTCAAGCGCCCGCGGCGCCGGCAGCGGGATCGAGATCGACATCCGCGCCTGGACCGTCTACCGCTTCGACGAGCAGGGACTGATCACGCGCGTGGAGATCTTCCTCGAGCACGAGGAGGACGACGCTCGCCGGGCCCTGCGCGACTGACTACTTCAGGAAGTCCGGGACGTCGATCTCGGACTCCGAGATCCGCAGATCGCTCAGCCCCTCGCGTCCGCCGCGGACCGGAGCCGGGCGGCGCTCCGCCGCGCGCGCCGTGAACTCCGGCGCCCGGGCGATCATCTCGAAGCCCTCGAAACCCGTGGCGATCACGGTCACCCGGACCTCCTCGTGCATCGATGAATCCACCACGGCTCCGAAGACGATGTTGGCGTTGGTGTCGGCGGCCTGAATCGCGAGACGCGCGGCCTCGTTGACCTCGAAGAGGCCGAGGTCCTCGCCGCCGGTGACGTTGAGCAGCATGCCCTTCGCCCCGTCGATCTGCTCCTCGATGAGGGGCGAGGTGATGGCGGCCTTGGCGGCCTCCACGGCTCGGTTCTCGCCGGTGCCGGTGCCGACGCCCATCAGTGCCGAGCCGGCCTGGTGCATGACCAGACGGACATCGGCGAAGTCGAGGTTGATCAGGCCCGGGATCGTGATCAGGTCGGTGATGCCCTGGACGCCCTGGCGGAGGATGTCGTCGGCCTCGCGGAAGGCCTCGAGGATCGTGGTCCGCCGCTCGACGATCTGCAGCAGCTTCTCGTTCGGGACGGTGATCAGCGTGTCGACCTCCTTGCGGAGGCGGTCGATTCCCTCCTCTGCCTGGGCCATCCGCTTCCTGCCCTCGAACTCGAACGGCTTGGTGACCGCGCCGACGGTCAGGGCGCCGATCTCCTGCTTGGCGATCTCGGCGATCACCGGGGCGGCGCCGGTACCCGTGCCACCACCCTCGCCGCAGGTGATGAAGATCATGTCCGCGCCCTTGAGAGCGTCCTTGATCTCGTCGCGCGACTCGGCGGCCGCGCCAGCCCCGACCTCGGGATTGGCGCCGGCGCCGAGGCCCTTGGTCAGGTTGTGGCCGATGCCGATCTTGACGTCGGCGTCAGCCGCCTGCAGCGCCTGCGCATCGGTGTTGACTGCGACGAACTCGACGCCGCGCAGCCCAGCGTCGATCATCCGGCTGACGGCGTTTGAGCCACCGCCGCCGACGCCGACGACCTTGATCACGGCCAGATATGAAGTCTCCATTTGCTGGTCCTGCTCCGAGCCCGAGCCGCGAATCGGCTATTGGGCGATTCCGAAACTAGGGCAAAGCTTACGCACTGTCAACGGTTTCCCACGCCCGAACTCTCAACTCACGCTTGAGAGTTCCAGCGGGGTAACTCTCCTCTACAGATCGAGGGACAGGGTTGGTTGAGGCTCCCGAAAAGTCCTGCAAATAGCGGCATTCCACGGACATCGTGCCATCTCATTTCGGCGCCGCCTACCGATCGCCTGTCGGCCCCAATCCGGGTGCACGTCGCGTTGCAGAGCTGGGAGTCCGGCGCGGGCCGGGATTCAGCCGTCGGAGACGGGCCGGTCCGGGACGCTCACGTCGAGATAGGAGGGTGAGCCGTGATCGGGACTGGAGAGCACCGCGACCGCCGCGGTCCACTTGTCTTCAACCCTGGAACCGTCGCCGAAGCGGAGGTCGGGCCCTCCGTCGAGGCCCACGACCACCCCGCCCTGCGCGTCGTCCCAGCTCGAGCCGGTGACGCGATCGCGAAGGGCGCGAGGGAGTGGCGCCGAGGATCGCCGCCTCGGCCGCGGCGTCGCCCTGGAGGCGGGGCCCGTGGGCGGCGGCCTCCTCGATCCGGGGCAGGTGCTTGGGATCGAAGCTCGCCCCGACCAGGAGGTACCCGTCGGCGGAGACCGCGGTCCGTCTCGGGCCGACCTTGATGAACGCAACGGGCAGCCGCTCGGTGATCGTCACCTCCATCGTGTGCGGAAAGCTGGTGCTGGCGCCCACCGAGGCGACGGTGGGAAATTGCGCGACCGCATCGCGCAGCTCGCCGTCCTTGAGGTGGAGCGTGGTCATGTCCTGGGCGGCCTGCTCGACCGCCATCTTGATCTGGCGCTCGTTCGTGGTCGCGCCCGTGACGGTGACCTCGTTGATCGAGAAGAGCGGAAGGTTCCGGAACCAGAGCAGGTAGCCCGCGTAGAGCACCACGAGCGCTATCCCGGCGACGATCACTCGCCGGCGGATCACCGCCCGACCCGTCGCCGGCCGCGGACGAGGGGCCGTACGCCGGGCCGGCCGGGCGCGCGCGCCCGGCCGTCTGGGGCTCAGCGCTCTGGTTGCCATGCCTGCCGATTCACCGCCCGCCCTGCCTTTCCTGCGCTGTCAGGTACCGAGCTGCCACTCCTCGGGCCAGCTCACCTCTCCGAGTATCTGCACCTCCGGCTCGAGCACGACGCCGAAGCGCTCGTAGACCCTGCGCCTGGCGGCCGCCATCACGGCGAGGATCTCCGCCGTCGTCGCACTGCCCGGTGTTCTCCACGAAGTTCGCGTGCTTCGGCGAGAGGCGCGCCCCGCCGACCGCGAGCCCGCTACAGCCGGCCGCGTCGAGCAGCTGGCCGGCGGAGCGGCCCTCGGCGCGCGGGTCATCGGGATTCACGAAGGTGGAGCCGAAGGTCTTGATCCCGGACGGCTGCGCCTCCTTTCGCCTGCGCCGCATCTCCCCCATGGTGGCCTTCACCTCGGCCGGATCCGCCTCCTGGAGGGCGAACGCGGCACCGGTGACCACCTCCCTTTCACCCAGGCCCGAGCCGCGGTATCGGAGGCCCAGCTGGCCGGGAAGCCTGGTCTCCGTGCCGGCGGCCGTGCTGACCGCGACCACGTCCAGGACCTCGCCGAGCTCACCGCCATAGGCGTTGGCGTTCATCCGAACGGCGCCGCCGACGGTCCCGGGGATGTTCACGCCGAACTCGAGCCCCGCGAGGCCCCAACCGGCCGCCTTGGCCGCCGCCGACGGCAGCCGCGCACCCCCGCCGGCATCAACCCGCGTTCCCTCCCGCTCGATCCGGGTCAGATCGCCGGCCAGCTTCATCACCAGTCCTCGAAAGCCATCGTCCGCGACGAGCAGGTTGGAGCCGGACCCGACCAGGCCGACCGGAAATCCCTCCCGCTCCGCCCAGGCGAGCAGCTCGACGACCTCCTGATCCGATGAGGGCAGGGCAAAGAAGTCCGCCGAGCCGCCGGCCCGCACGGTGGTGAGACGCGAGAGCGGGTAATCCCGCTCGACGCCCTGGGGCTCGCTCACCCCTCACCTCCTTCGTCGACGAGCGCCTCGGCGAGCTTGTTGATGTCCCCGGCGCCGATCGTGATCAGGAGATCCCCCTCGCGCAGGCTCGCGCCGAGGGCCTGCGCGGCCTGCTCGGCGCTGGGCAGCCACCAGACGCGCCCGCCGCCGGCGTGGTCGGCGGCCTCCTCGGCAACCATCAGGCCGCTGACGCCCGCGAGCGGGCCGATGGGCTCCTCGCGCGCCGGGTAGACGTCGAGGACGGCGACCTCGTCCGCATCGGCGAGGGCGGCCCCGAGCTCGGGGGCCAGAGCCTTGGTGCGCGAGTAGAGGTGGGGCTGGAAGGCTGCGATCACGCGGCGTGCACCGAGCTCTCGCGCCGCCGCGATCGCGGCGGACACCTCCGTTGGATGGTGGGCGTAGTCGTCGTAGATCCTGGCGCCGTTGCGCTGGCCCTTGAGCTCGAGGCGGCGAGCCACCCCGGGGAAGCCCGCGAGCGCCTCCGCACAGGCCTCGGCGTCGAAGCCGGCGAGCGCCAGCCCGCCGAGCGCCGCGAGCGCGTTGGCCACGTTGTGGCGACCCGGAACCTGGAGCAGGACCTCCGCCTCGATTCCCGCGCCGCGGGCTTGGAAGCGGGTAACCCCGTTCGGGTCGGTCCGGATTTCGGTCGCGATCAACTCGGCCTCCGGCGCCGGCTCACCGGCGCCCGGCTCCAGCGCGAAGCGGACGACGCGCTGGCCCTCGGTGGCCGGCAGGCGGACCTCGGCGCCGCAGACGAGGCCGGCCGCAGGCGCCGCAAAGGCGGCGAAGGCCTCCGAGAGCTCCGAGAGCGAACTCCAGCGCGAATGGTGATCGAGCTCCACGTTGGTGATCACCGCGATCTCGGGACGAAGCTCGAGGAAGCTGGCGTCGCTCTCGTCGGCCTCGGCAATCACCCATCCCCCTCACCCCAAGCGGCGTTGGCGGCCGCGCCGTCCGGTCCGGCGCCCGGGAGCTCCCCTCCGAGGAAGAACGCCGGGTCGGCGCCGATTTCGCGAAGTGCCCAGATGCACATGGCGGTCGTGGTCGTCTTGCCGTGTGTGCCGGCCACGGCCAGCAGACGTCGCAGCGAGCAGAGCTCCGCCAGCAGTTCGCCGCGGTGGATCACGGTCTGGCCGCGCTCCCGGGCCCTGACCAGCTCCGGGTTGTCGTCCGGCACGGCCGTCGAGACGACCACCTCCGCGTCGGCCGGGACGTGGTCAGCGTCGTGGCCGAGCCATGGATCGATTCCGGCGGAGCGGAGGCGCTCCAGGTACGAGGACTCGGTCCGGTCGGAGCCGGTCACCTCGGCCCCCAGCGTCTTTGCGACCAAAGCCAGGCCGCTCATCCCGGCGCCGCCGATCGCGATGAAGTGGAGCCGCCGCCCTCTCATCGGCTCAGCCACCGCTCGCCGCCCGCAAGACCTCGTCGGCGATCCGCTCGGCGGCATCGGGCTTTGCCAGGCGGCGCGCGGCGATCGACATCGCCCGGAGGCGGTCCTCGTCGGAGAGCAGCTCGGCGATCGCCGCACTGAGGCGCTGCGGGCTGAGCTCCCCGTCTGGGATCACAACGGCCGCACCGCCGTCCGCCATCCAGCGGGCATTGGTGGTCTGATGGTCCCCGGTCGCATGCGGATAGGGAATGAGAATCGCGGGGCGGCCGGCCGCGGCGATCTCCATCACGGAGCCGCCGGCGCGTGCGACGACCAGGTCGGCCGCGGCCAGGACGTCGCCGAGGTTCGGCTCGTACTGGATCAGCGAGTAGCGCTCCGGGCTCCCCTGCTCGGTCCAGCGGCGGCGCAGCTCGGGATAGTCGCGGCGGCCCGCCACATGCACGATCCAGGGCTGGCCGACGTGGTCGTGGGGCAGGCCGCGCTCGAGACGCGTGAAGGCGTCGAAGGCCGCGAAGTTGATCGACCGGGCTCCCAGGCTGCCGCCGACGATGGTCACGCAATCGGCGGGCTCGGGAATGCCGAAGCGCCGCCGAGCGACGGTCGGGTCAGCCTCGAGCACCGCCCGCGGCACCGGGCGGCCCGTGACCACAAAGGGACCGCCGTCGCGGCCCCGGATCGGAAAGGCGAGACAGACCCGGCGGGCACGGCGGGCGAGCAGGCGGTTGGCCAGCCCGAGGTGGCTGTCGGCCTCGGTGAGCACCAGGGGCAGTCCCAAGCGGACCGCCGCGAAACCCACCGGCCCGGCGACGTAGCCGCCCCCTCCGAGGACCACGTCTGCCCGCCGCGCGCTCAGCAGCCGCCGCGCCGCGCCCACGGCGCGGACAGCGCGCCCAGCCGCGATCGCGGCCTTGATCGGGTTGCGCCGGTCGAGTCCGCTGACGCGGAGGTAATCGATTTCATAGCCCGCGGCCGGCACGAGTTCCGCCTCGGCGCGCTCGCGGGTGCCGACGAAGCTGACCTCCGCGCCGTCAGCGCGAAGCGCGTCGGCGACGGCGATCGCCGGTACGACGTGCCCCGCCGTGCCGCCGGCCGCTATCACGACTCGTGCCATTGCTCGCTGTGCGCTTCCTCCTGGTGTCAGTTCGGCCCTCGACCACGCGCAGTCTCGCAGGGCCCCCGGCCGTGCGGCTCCCACCGCTGCGCGAGCGGCCGGAGCCGCTGCGTCCCGCGGCGTTGGCGCGGGCGGGCCGGCGGGCGACGTTCAGGATCAGCCCGGCCGCAGCGAGCGTCATCACCAGGCTGGTGCCTCCATACGAGACGAATGGCAGGGGCACCCCGGTGAGTGGGGCCAGACCGAGCACCGCGAAGAGGTTGAGGGCGGCCTGGGCCATGATCAGCGAGGTGAGCCCGGCCGCGAGCAGCTTGCTGAAGCGATCGCGGGCACGGTGGGCCGCCCGGAGCCCCGCGTAGCCGAACATCCCGAACAGGCCGATCAGCAGGAACATCCCGGCCAGCCCGAGCTCCTCGCCGATCACCGCCGCGATCATGTCCGTGTGGGCCTCGGGCAGATAGGAGGCCTTCTGCACGCTCTCCCCGAGCCCGACCCCGAACATCCCTCCGGAGCCGACCGCGATCGTGGCCTGCTTCGCCTGGAACCCCGCCCCGCTAGCGTCGCTGTTCGGATGGAGGAAGCCCGTGAGCCGAGCCTCCTGGTAGGGATTCATGGCGACCATCCCGATGCCGATCACCGCGATTACGATCCCGACGGGCGCCAGCGTCCGGGGCTTCACGCCGCCCAGGAAGAGCACGCAGCAGACCGCGGTCGAAGCGATGATCGTGGTCCCCAGATCGGGCTCCTTCGCGATCAGCAGCAACGCGAGGCCGACGATCAGCAGGTAAGGACCGAGACCGCCCAGAGTGCGGGCCCGCTTCGGCTCCTTCGAGAGCAGGAATGCTCCGTAGAGCACCAGCGCGAGCTTCGCGAGCTCGGAGGGCTGGAACTGCAGGATCCCGGCGCCGATCCAGCGCTGCGAACCGTTCACCTGGTGGCCGACCCCGGGCAGCAGCACCGCGAAGAGGAAGAAGAGGGAGACGCCCAGGATCAGCGGAGTGAGCACCTTGACCGCCGCGACCCCGCGGACGGCGGCGATTCGCATCGCCACCAGCCCGATCGCCCCGAACAGCAGCGTGCGCTCCAGGTAGTAGAAGCCGCTGCCGCCGTGATTGAGCAGCGAGCGCGCCGAGCTGGCGCTGAAGACCATCACCGCCCCGAAGGCGAGCAGGCAGAGCGTCGCCGTCAGCAGCAGGGAGTACTCGAGGGGCGGGGCCGCCTGCTTCCCACCTCTCGCGGGTCGCGCTTTCGCGCGCCCTCGCCTCGACCTGCTCACGGCAGCGCCTCGACCAGCTCGCGAAAGCGCTCGCCGCGCTCCTCGAAGTCCTTGAAGGCGTCAAAGCTGGCACAGGCCGGGGAGAGCAGGACGACCTCGCCCTCCTTGGCGTCGCGGGCCGCGGCCTCGACGGCCCGCTCCAGCGTGCCGACGTCCGAGATCTCGACGCCGGCCTCTGAAGCCGGAGCCAGCTCGGCTGCCATGCGCTCAGCCGCCTCGCCGATCAGATAGCAGGCCACGCAGCGCTCTGCGACCACTGGGGCAAGAGGCTCGAAGCTCTCCTGCTTCGGCCGCCCACCCGCGATCAGGCGAACGCCGCCGTCGAACGCCCGGATGCCCGCCAGCGCGGATGCCACGTTGGTCGCCTTCGAGTCGTTGACCCAGAGCACGCCCTCCCGCTCACGCACCCGCTCGAGGCGATGTCGGACGCCCGGGAAGCTGCGCAGGCCCTCGGCCACCGCATCGCGCGGCAGTCCGGAGGCGAGCGCCGCCGCGGCCGCCGCCATTGCGTTCTCGACGTTGTGGGCGCCCAGCAACTGCAGCTCGTCGGCCCGGATCAGCGGCTCATCGGCCGCGAAGATGACCCCGTCGCGGAGGCTGAGCTCGCAGTCCGGGATCGGCCGACCTCTCCCTCCGCCGGGCAGAAGCGAACGAGGCGGGCGCACCCGCCCAGGTCACGCCCTCGCAGCTCCTCCGTGTCGCCGTTGTAGACGGCGACGTCGTCGTTGCCCTGGTTGGCGAAGATCCGCAGCTTCGCGGCGAGATAGCTCTCGAGCGTGCCGTGGCGGTCCAGGTGGTCCTGGGCGAGGTTGATGAAGACCGCGCACTCCGGGCTGAAGTAGGAGGTGTCCTCGAGCTGGAAGCTCGAGGCCTCGCAGACCACCGTGGCTTCGGGGTCGACGGCGCCGACCAGCGAGGCCAGGGGCGTTCCCGACGTTGCCCGCGACGACAACCGGCCGGCCCGCCGTCCGGTGGAGATGGGCGATCAGCTCGCTCGTGGTGGTCTTGCCGTTGGTTCCCGTGACCGCGCAGAAGGCGTTCGGGATCAGGCGCCAGGCGAGCTCGAGCTCGCCGGTGACCTCGATGTCCCGTTCCCTCGCCGCCTTGACCACGGGCGCGTCCTGCGGCACGCCGGGGCTCTTGACCAGCGTTCGGGCACGATCGAGTTGCCGTGTTCCATCCACGCCCAAGCTGACTTCGACGCCCGCCTGCTCCAGCCCTGCCGCCTCCTCGGGGCTGCCCGAATCCACGCCGATGACCGTCTCGCCGCGCTCGGCGAGAACCGTCGCGATCGCGGCTCCGGAGCGCGCCAGCCCGACGACCAGAAACGGCCCCGCAGGCAGGGGCGGGCGCGGTTTCGTGCCTGAGTTCACATAATCATCTTCGCCCTCGGCCGGCTACTCCCTGCGCGGCTGAGGCCCTTCCCGCAGCTGGTCAGACCTGCGTCAGGGGAAGGCGGCCCCAGGCAAAGAGGCCATTCGAGTTGCAATTCATGTGGCCCGGATCCGCGTCGAGGTCCTGAATCCGCAGCTTGCCCTGAGACATCGGGGCGCCCTTGCCATTTCGCTTGTCGATAACCCCGCTGATCGTGCCCGTGAAGTCGGCGAAGTTGTAGACGAAATTGAATGCGAAGCGGCCCGGCTTCGGCTTGCGACCGCTCGGGTTCGGCAGCTTCTTCACCTTGACCTGGGTCGCGAAGGTCCTGGTGAACAGGAGGATCGAGGTCGAGCTATTCGGACCGAAGCAGTGGAGGGGAACCTGCGAGAAGTCGATCCGGGTGAGTTGTCGCGGTGTGAACTTGCGCTTGCTGCCCCGCTTGTTCTTGAAGACGAAGTCGAGGGTCAGGGTCCCCGCTGGAGTGGGCGGCGTGCTCGTGGGACCGGGCACCTCGACCTGAACCCGACGTACCTGTGTCGCCCCGTGTGCCGCGGACACGAGCAACGCTGCGCCTAGCAGCGAAACCAAGACAGCGATCAGCAGCCGTGCCCTCATCGTCCTCGCCCTTCAAACACCCGAACGCCGATGCAGTCGCGGATTCCGCCGGCACTTCCTCTTGCGCCGCTCAGCTCTCCAGGCCGATCCGGCGGTCGAACCCGGCGGGGGCATGGATGTTCAGCATCCGCACCGGGCCATCGCCGTCATTTCGAAATCCGTGCTCGACTCCGGGTGGCACCAGGACGAACGTCCCGGGTGGGGCGCTGACCTCGCGGTCGCCGAAGAAGAAAGTCATCTCACCTTCGAGGATGTAGAAGGCGTCGTCCTCCTCCGTGCTGGTGGGCTTCCAGCACGCGGCCGGCGGCGATCTCGATGATCGCGAAGTTGAAGCGCGGCGTGTCGGCGCTGCGCGCGAGGAACTCCACGTTGCCGACCACGTGCCCCTCCCCCTCACGGACGACGATCGGATCGGCCGCCACCTAGGTCCCGATCGCCTGCTGGTAGAGCGTGAAGCCGATCCCCGCGCAGACCGCCGCGACGATCCAGAAGCGCAGCATGATCTTGGTCTCCGACCACGCCAGCAGCTCGAAGTGATGGTGGACCGGCGCCATCAGCAGCACGCGCCGGCGGAGCAGCTTGAAGGTGGCGACCTGGAGCGCCACCGAGAGCGCCTCGATCACGAAGATCCCTCCGGTGATGATCAGGAGGATCTCCGTCTGGGTCATCACCGCCAGCGCGCCGATCGCGCCTCCCAGCCCGAGCGAGCCGGTGTCACCCATGAAGATCGACGCCGGGAACGCGTTGAACCAGAGGAAGCCGATGCACGCCCCGACGAGAGTGGCCGAGAGCAGCGAGAGGTCGTGCTCCCCGGAGGTGATGAAGGTGATCGCGATATAGGCGAGCAGGACGATCGCGCAGCAGCCCGCGGCCAGGCCGTCAAGCCCATCGGTCAGGTTGACGGCGTTCGCCGATCCGGCGATGACCAGGAAGATGACGACGGGATACAGCCAGTCGGGAATGTCGAGCGAGGCGTCGGAGATGCGCAGCTCGAGGCTCGAGTCGAGGCCCACCGAGTGCCTGGCGACGTACCAGAGGCCGAGCGCCAGAGCGGCCTGGAAGACCAGCTTGTAGCGGGCCGAGAGGCCGAGTGAGCGGCGCCGGGTGATCTTCAGGAAGTCGTCGATGAAGCCGATCAGGGCGCAGCCGAGGGCCACGCCGAAGACCGCGAGGCTCGCCGTGCTGCGGTCCGAGAGGACGAGATACGGGATCGAGATCGCGGTGAAGATGATCAGTCCGCCCATCGTCGGCGTTCCGGCCTTCTCGTGGTGCTCCTCCGGGCCCTCCTCGCGGATCTGCTGGCCGAACTCCCGCAGCCGCAGGTACTCGATGAACTTCGGGCCGAGGAAGATGCAGATCAGCATCGCGGCCATGCCCGCGATCAGGATCTCGCCGAGCACTCAGCGCTCCGATTCCGCGAGCTTCTCCGCGACCCGCTCCAGCCCCACGGCGCGCGAGCCCTTGACGAGGACTGCATCGCCGGGCCCGAGCGCCGCCGCGAGCGCGTCTGCGGCGGTCTCGGCATCCGCCACCTGCTGGTCGGGCTCGTATGCGGAGGCGTGCTCGCCGACCCCGATGATCAGCTCGACGCCTCGCTCCCTCGCGTACTCCCCGATCTCGCGGTGGTAGGCCGCGGCGTCCGGGCCGAGCTCTCGCATCTCGCCCAAGACGGCGACGCGCCGGCCCCCCGCTTCGAGTGAGGCGAGATGGTCCAGCGCCGCCCGCATCGAGATGGGGTTGGCGTTGTAGGAGTCGTTGATCAGGATGGCGTCCTCCGGGAGCTCCACCAGCTCCCCACGAAGCCGCGAGAAGACTATCCCGGGAGCCAGATCGGCCATCTGATCAAGGCCGAAACCAAGCGCGACGCCCGCCGCGATCGCCGCAAGCGCGTTGTCGAGGTTGTGTGCCTCGGCGAACGGAAACGAGAAGCGGTGCTCGCCGGCGGGGGTGCGGACGAGCGCGTCGGTCTCCCCCGCCTCGACACGCACCTCGATCGCCTCCACGTCGCCGCCGGAACCAAACCGCAGCAGCTTCGGCGCTCGCTCGAGATGCGGTGCCAGGGGGCCGGGATCGGCCGGGACGACGGCGGTCCCGCTCGAGCGGAGCCCGTCGATGATCTCCGCCTTGGTCGCGGCGATCGCCTCGATCGACCCCAGCAGCTCGACGTGGACGGGACCGACGTTGGTGATCACCGCCACGTCGGGCTCGGCGATCGCGCAGAGCTCGGCGATCTGGCCTGGACCGCGCATTCCCATCTCGAGGACGAGGACGTCTGTGCCCTCCGCAGCCCCGAGCATCGCGAGGGGCATGCCGATCTCGGTGTTGTAGTTCTCGGGGCTGGCGTGGACCTCGCCGGGAAGGACCGCGCGGCAGATGTCCTTGACCGAGGTCTTGCCGGTGGACCCGGTGATCCCGACGACCGGGCAGGCGAGCTCCTCCCGCCAGGCCCGGGCGAGGGACTGCAGCGAGGCCAGCGGGTCGGCCGAGCCGAGCACCCACCCCGCCCCCTCCTCCGTCCCCCCGACGTCGCGCTGCATGGCGAGCTCGCGTCCCCACTGCCGCGAGACGAGGATGCCCCAGGCGCCACTGCGCAGCGCCTCGGCGCCGAACTCGCCGCCGTCGAAGCGCTCCCCCGGCAGCCCGATGAAGAGGTCGCCCTCGCCGACCTCACGCGAGTCGATCAGAGCGCGTGCGGGACCGCCGGCCGCGCCGCTTGCCAGCACCTCCGCGCCGGCCGCAGAGGCGAGTCGTTCACCGTCGAGCGTCCTCAACCCGCGGCGGCCTTCAGCTTGCGGAGCTCGTCCCTGGCCACGTCGCGGTCGTCGAACGGGATCTTCCGCCCGTCCTCGAACTCCTGCCCCTGCTCGTGCCCCTTGCCGGCGATCACCACCAGGTCCCCCTGCCCCGCACGCCCGAGGGCGATCGCGATCGCCGCCCGGCGGTCCTGTTCAACGAGAACCTCGGCGGGAGCGCCCTCCTCGATCCCCGCCTCGATCTGCTCGATGATCGCCGCGGGGTCCTCGGATCGGGGATTGTCGGACGTGACCACGGCGACGTCGGAGAGCTCCGCCCCGGCCCGGCCCATCAGGGGCCGTTTCTCGCGGTCGCGGTCGCCGCCGCAGCCGAACACGGAGATCAGGCGCCCCTCGGTGACGCGCCGAGCCGCCTCGAGCACGTTCTCGAGCGAGTCGGGCGTGTGCGCGTAGTCGACGACGACGCCGAAGGGCTGCCCCTCGTCGATCGACTCGAAGCGGCCGGGCACCTGCTCGGCGGAGGCGAGGGCCGCGGCCGCCGCGCGCAGGTCCAGCCCGAGGGCGCGGGCGACACTGAGGGCGGCCAGCGCGTTGGCGACGTTGAAGTCGCCCGGGAGCGGGATGCGGACGTCGATCTCCCCCTCGGGCGTGACGCAGGTGAAGCGCGAGCCGGAGGAGTCGAAGGTGACGTCGCGGGCACTCAGGTCCGCCCGGCCGCCCGCGGCCGAGTAGCTGATGCATTCCTCCCCCGACCCGCAGTCGAGGTCCTCGGCGAGCCGGCGGCCGTAGGCATCGTCGACGTTGATCACCGAGATCCCTCCCTCCAGCTCGATGATCGGGGCACCGCCCTCGCCGGAGAAGAGCAGCCGCTTCGCCTCGAAGTAGTCCTCCATGTCGGCGTGGAAGTCGAGGTGGTCCTGGCTGAGGTTGGTGAAGACCTTGGCCGCGAAGTGGATCGCGTCGGCGCGGTGCAGGACGAGGGCGTGCGAGGAGACCTCCATCGCGCAGTACTCGTCGCCCGATTCGAGCATGCGGTCGAAGGTGCGCTGCAGGTCGATCGCCTCGGGCGTGGTCCGCTCGACCTCCTCCACCCGGCCGCCCACCACCTGCTGGACGGTCCCCAGCAGCCCGCAGCGGTGACCCGCTGACTCGAGCAGGTGCCTGACCAGGAAGGCCGTGGTGGTCTTGCCGTTCGTGCCGGTGATGCCGACCACGCCGAGCTCCGAGGTCGGATCGCCGTTGAAGGTCGCCGCGATCGGCGCCATCGCCGCGCGCGCGTCGTCGACCAGCGCCTGCGGCACGTCGAGCTCCAGCGGCCGCTCGACGACCAGGGCCGAGGCGCCGGCCTCCACCGCCGCCGGTGCGAAGTCGTGCCCGTCCGTCCGCTCGCCGGGGAAGCAGAAGAACAGCGTGCCCGGGCCGACCCGCCGGCTGTCGTAGGCCAGGTCGCGAATCTCCACGGACCCATCCCCGCGCAGCTCCGCGGCCACCCCGGAGGCTCTCAGCAGCTCACCCAGCTCCATGCTGGGCGATTCTAGGTAGCGACCCTCGCGCGCGAGCCCGCCCGCCGCCTCACAGCGATGAATTTGGGGCCGTTTACGGGTCAGACTGATTGGAACTCGAAACCGGCGAGAGCCGGGAGGTGAGCAAGCTGCGCAGCGAACTGATCCTCAGCGTCAACGGCGTTCAGCTCTGCGCCGAGACGTTCGGCGAGCGACGCGACCCTGCGGTCCTGTTGATCATGGGCTCGGCCGCCTCGATGGACTGGTGGGAGGAGGAGCTCTGCGAGCTGATCGCCGCCGGGGGCCGATTCGTGATCCGCTACGACCACCGCGACACCGGCCGATCGGTGAGCTATCCGCCCGGCGAGCCCGGATACACGGGCAGCGATCTGGTCCGGGACGCGGTGGGCATCCTCGACGCGCTCGGCGTGGAGCGCGCCCAACTGGTCGGCATGTCGATGGGCGGCGCGATCGCCCAGGTGATCGCCCTCGACCATCCCCGAGAGGGTGGCCTCGCTGGCGCTGATCTCGACCAGCTTCGCCGACCGCGGCCACTCCGACCTGCCCGGGATGAGCGAGGAGACCGCCGCGCGTCTCGCGATCGCTCGGCCCGAGTGGGCGGATCGCGTCGCGGTGATCGACTACCTGGTCGAGCTGCAGAGGGCCTGCGCAAGCGACTCGGCGCCCCTCGAGGAGGAAGAGGTTCGCAGGGTGGCGGCGAGGATGTTCGATCGCACCACGGACATCGAGGCGGCGCTCACCAACCACGATCTGATCGATCCGGGGGATCCGCCGCGTCGTCGGCTCGAGGAGCTCGCCATTCCCACGGTCGTGATCCACGGCCGAGACGATCCGATGTTCCCGTTCGAGCACGGCCGGGCGCTCGCCGAGGCCATCCCGTCGGCCGAGCTGCTCGCCCTCGAGGGCGTCGGCCACGAGCTCCCCAGGCGTTCCTGGGACCTCGTGGTCCCCGCGATCCTCGCCCGCTCATCGGAGTCCGCCCGCGTTCCCTAGTTGGGGGAGATCCCCAGGTAGGGCAGGGCGAAGGAGGCGATCTGACCGAAGACGGGCGCGGCGACCGCCCCGCCGACGTGCACGTACTGCGGCTCGTCGACCACCACTGCGACCAGCAGCTTCGGATCCTGTGCCGGAGCGAAGCCGACGAACGAGGCGACGTACTTGGTGTCCGAGTAGGTGCCGTTCTCGACCTTCTGCGCCGTGCCGGTCTTACCCGCGAGGACGTAGCCGGGCACGCTCACGGCGGAGGCTGTTCCGCCCGGCTCGAGCACTCCCTCGAGCATGCGGCGTAGCTGCGCCGCCACGCGCGCGCTGATCACGCGGTGCGGGTCGGTGTCCTCCCCCGCGGGCTGCCCGCCGATCGAGCTGATCAGGGTGGGCCGCCGCAGGATGCCGCCGTTGGCGATCGCCGCGTAGGCGGTGGCGATCTGCATCGGGGTCACCGAGAGCCCCTGGCCGATCGGCAGGTTGCCCATGGTGGAGCCCGAGTAGTCCTTCAGCGCGGGAACGATGCCCCGCTCCTCGCCGGGGAAGTCGACGCCGGTGGGCCGGCCGAATCCGAAGCGGTTGATCCACTGCGAGAACCGCGTTGCCCCCTCCTTCAGCCCGATCGTCACCGCGCCGACGTTCGAAGACTGGGCGAGGATCTGGGCGGTGGTCAGGGTGACCGCGCCGCGCGGGTGCGACTCGCCGATGGTCCGGTCGTAGACGCTGGATCTCGGGCGGGAGGTAGAAGCTCGAATACGGCGTCACCACGTGGTCCGAGAGCGCGGAGGCGACGGTGAAGGCCTTGAAGGTGGAGCCCGGCTCATAGGTGAAGCCCGTCGCCCGGTTCTCCAGCTCGTCCGGGGTCGCGTCCTGGAGGTCGGAGGGGTCGAAGCCCGGCCAGTTCGCCATCGCCAGGACCTCCCCCGTGTTGGGATTCATGACGATCGCGCTCGCGCCCTTGGCGCCGTACTGCTCGGCCGCCTGGGAGAGGGCCTCCTCGGTCTTCCCCTGGATCGCAGCGTCGATCGTGGTCTGGATGTCCTCGCCGATGCTCGCGGGCTTCACGGTCTCCATCCGGAGCGGGCGCCCCGTCGCATCGTGGACCACGTCCTGCTCCCCGTTCGCCCCGCCGAGGACGTCGTTCTCGGAGTGCTCGAGGCCGGTCAGGCCCTGGTTCTCGGTTCCGACCGCGCCGATCACCTGCGCGGCGAGCTCCCCCTGCGGGTAGAGCCGGCGGCTCGTCGGGACCGTCGAGATTCCGGCGATGTTGAGCTTCTTGATCGTGGCGGCCGTGTCCGCGTCGACCTTTCGCGCCAGGTACTCGAAGCCGGAGTTGCGGTCGGCGAGCTTGGAGACCAGGTCCGGGGTGGGCTCGCCGAGGAGGTCGTGGAGGCGGAGCGCCGTCTGCCCCGGGTTCTTGACCTGGTACGGCGTGGCGATCACGTCCGCCGCATCCTCGGAGGAGGCCAGCACCTTGCCGTTGCGATCCAGGACGCGACCCCGCTGGCCGGGGACCGTCACCTCCGTGACCTGCTGGCTGTGCGCCTCCGCGCGCAGCGCCCCGCCGCGCACCCCCTGGAGCCAGAACGAGCGAGCGACCGCGAACGAGAAGACCAGCAGGAATCCGCAGAAGAGCAGCCCCAGCCGGCGGTCGATGCCCCGCATTGGCCTCCTAGAGCCCCACGCCTCCGGTAGTGGCCGTCGACGAGCCGCTGGAGGCGCCGCTGGTCGACGTATCGCTGCCCGAGGTGCCGGTTGCTTCGCCACTCGGAGCCGGGGCGCTGCTCGGGGGCACGGTGGTGGTCGGCGCGCGCCGTGGTCGTTGTCTCGGCCGTCGCCGTCGTGGCCGGGCTCGTCGTCGCAACCGGCGCGTATGAGGTCCCGGGCGCCGGATAGCTCGACGGCAGGCTCGGCGCCAGCAGGAAGCCGTCGGTGGCGAGCAGATGGGCCACGCGCCGGGCGTCGGCGTCGGACGCGCGCAGGAAGGTGATCGCCTTCGGGTCCGGGTTCGCCAGGCCGAGCCTGACGGCCTCCGCCTCGACCTTGCTCGCGGAGAGCCTCTCCTCGATCTGGGCCTGGAGCCCCGAGACCTGGGTCTTCAGCTCGTCGATCTGCAGCGAGACGCGTCCGGACCCGGCGGTGAGGCTGAGGCTGAGCACGTTGAGCGCGACGATCCCGCCGAGCAGGGCGCAGAGGACCGCGATCCAGCCGCGGCCGCGGGTCAGGCGGACGATCAGGCCGGAGTCGGAGAGGTCGCGGACGGCCCCCGCGCTTCGCATCGCAGCCTGTGGAAAGAGCGCGGCGCCGGCCATCGCGGGTCTGATCAACCGGCCCGCCGGTGCCTGCGAGGCCCGCACGCTGGGGCGCTTTACCGTTGCTCTGGCCCGGTTATTCGCCCCAGTTGAGGTAGGCGAGCGGCGATTCCGAGGCTTTCGCCGCGGCGTCGGCCTCGCCGCCGGAGCGGTGCGTGCCGTTGCGGCTTCCATCAGGCCTGCTCCTCCTCGCGGATCTTGAGCGCTGCCCGCAGGTGCGCGGAGCCCGCTCGCGGGTTCCGCTCGAGCTCCTCGGTCCCCGGCGAGACAGGCGCGCTTGGTGAGCAGATCGGCCTCGGGCTCGCGCCCGCAGACGCAGACCGGAAGCTCAGGCGGGCAGACGCATCCACGCGCCCGGTCGGCGAGGAAGCGCTTGACGCGCCGGTCCTCGAGCGAGTGGAAGGAGATCGCGCCCAGACGCCCGCCGACCTTCAGGACCTCCCATGCGATCGGCAGCGCGCGATCGAGCGACTCGAGCTCTCCGTTGACCGCGATCCGGATCGCCTGGAAGGTGCGCTTCGCCGGATGCCCGCGCCCGAAGCGCTCGGAGGGCGGGATCGCGGCCTTGATCGCGGTGACCAGCTGCGAGGTCGTCTCGATCGGGCGGCGTTTGACGATCTCTCGGGCGATCGACCCGGCACGGCGCTCCTCGCCGAGCTCGCGGATCGCGCGAGCCAGGCGGTCCTGGGGCCAGTCGTTGACCACGGTCGCGGCCGAGAGGCTCTGGGTCGGGTCCATCCGCATGTCGAGGGGGGCGTCGTACGAGTAGGAGAAGCCGCGCTCCCAGGCGTCGACCTGCATCGAGGACATGCCGAGGTCGAAGAGGATCCCGTCGGGCCGAACGCCCTCGCCCCGCAGGCCCTCGAGGGCCGCCACGAAGTCGGCGCGCAGGAAACGGGCACGGCAGGGCAGATCGGCGGCGAATTCCCGCCAGCGCTCCTCCGAGGCGGGGTCGCGATCGACGGCGATCAGCTCGCCGTCCGGGCCGAGCCGCTCGGCGATCAGGCGCGCGTGGCCGCCGCCGCCGAAGGTGCAGTCGACGAAGGTCTCGCCCGGGCGCGGGTCGAGCAGGTCGACGAGCTCCTCGGCGAGAACGGGTTCGTGATCCTTGGGCACGTACGTAAGGTTCGCTGTGAGGCCGCGGTGTTTGTGGCGGCCGAATATGTGGGTGATCCCACTACGCGATGAGTTGCGGTACCGGTGCCCATCTCAGCCTCCTCGCTCGTCCTCGGAGAGGTTCTCCGCGACATCGGAGACCTCCTCCGCCATCTCCTTCTCGTAGGCGGTCCAGCGCTCGGCGTTCCAGATCTCGAACCAGTCGTCGGAGCCGACGATCACGCATGGGCCCTCCCCCAGGCCGGCGTGCTCGATCAGCTTCTTCGGCAGCCGGATGCGGCCCGCCGAGTCCAGGGAGTCGTCGAAGGCCCCGCCGTGGAAGTGGCGACGCATCATCCGGCCCTGCCGGCCGAGCGGGTTGGTCTTGCCGAGGAACTGCTGGGTGAAGCGCTCGTAGCCCGCGGGCGCGAACACCCAGACGGAGGGTTCGAGGCCCTTGGCGAGAACGACTCCATCGGCGAGCGCCGCGCGGAACCTCGACGGGACCGTGAGGCGGTCCTTCGCATCGAGGTTGTGCTCGTACTGACCGAGAAACGACAAGGTGGGCTTCCTCTCTAAGGACGAGTTGGCACTCCGGGATTCGGAGCGGGCCGGGGTGGTGAGGTGGGAGGAGCCTCATCACCCCGGCCCTATGACCAACTCTTGGTCGCCACGCTAACCCACTCTGTCCCACTTTGCAACACATCGTGGCCCGCGGAATTGGACACGATCCGTCGGACGGAATTGCTAGCCGCCCCGATGACGGCCTGAAAACCGCATTCCAATGCGGTTTGCGGCGATCACTCGCGATCCGCCGGTCCGGACCGCGAAGAGGGCCCGTTCTGCAAGCGCGGTTGCAGGAGGAGGATCGGGCAGAACCCTTCCAGGCCCCCTGTGACCGCGGTGATCCTCAACCTGACGACGTTCGGCCTGGCGGTCCTCGCCCTGCTCGCCCTGCTGGTCGGGGTGACCCTCCTGCACCGGCCGCCGACCCGGCCATGCCACCGCTGCGGCCGCCGGGTCCGGCTCGAGCGGCGCGAGTGCCCCCACTGCGGCTACGAGTTCGAGCCGATGCGCTTCGGGCGCTGAGGCCCTCAGGCACCGGCACCCGAGGGCATGACACGGCAGCACGTACGCGTGCGAGAAGAAGTAGTACCAGGCGAAGAACACGACCAGGGCGAGCGCTCACGAGAGGTGACGACCTGCGGCAGAGCCAGTCCGCCGCTCGTAGCCGGCTTGCCGTCGAAGAGCGACCAGTTCCGATCGTGCCGCCCAGGAGCAGGGTTCCGACGAACCGAAAAGGCGACTGCTGCGTCCGCCGCCAGCGAACCGGTCAAGGCATAGACGCGGCCGCCGATCCAGAGCCAGGCCAGCGGGATCGCCGCCCACATCGCGAGCGAGCCGACAGCCTCCAAGGCGAGGATCAAGCGCACGCGACGTTCGTCGCTCCCCGGCCGCCCCGTCTGACGCTCCACCCACTCCCATGAGGCGATCTTAGGCGGGTCGTGGGCAGCGCCAGGCGCCGGGAACCTTGTCAGAACCCGGCCATGAAGCGGTCGATGTTGGCGAGCAGCCCTGCCGCGATCATCAGCAGGACCGAGGGGACAAGCAGCAGCGCCACCGCGAGCTGGATCTTGGGGGCCGCCCGAGCGGCCTGCTCCTCGATCCGCCGACGCTGAACGCCACGGAGGGCCGTTGCCTGCTCATGGAGCTGGTCGGCGAGCGGCGAGCCGTAGCGCCGCGAGCGCTCGATCACTCCGCACATCGCCGCGACCTCCCGGACCGGTGCCCGGCGCCGCAGGGAGTCGAGGGCCTCGCTCTGCGCCAAGCCCGCAGGCGCTCTCGGCGGAGAGCATCGCGAGCTCGCGCGCCAGCGGCCCCTCCCCCGCCCCGAGCTCGGCGAGCCCGGCGAGTCGGGCTGCGACCAGCGGCGGTGCCCGACCGCGAGCAGATCGAGCGCATCGGGCAGGCCGGCCGCGCAGGACCCGCAGTCGCCGGCGTGCGCGCCGCTCGAGCCAGGCGTCCGGCCCCAGGAAACCGGCGGCGGGCAGCGCCGCTGCGACGATCCAGGCGAGGCGGCCCGGCGCCGCGGGCGCGAGCACCAGGGCCCAGAGCGCGCCCGGCGAGGGCGCCGCCGGACTTGGCGGCGAGCAGGCGCTGCGCCGAGATCCGGTCGGCGAGCCCCGCTCGTACGATGCGGCGCCGAAAGCCCGAGCCGGGCGTCCGCGCAGCATGCGGCATCGACCAGAGCGCGCCGGCCGCGGCCACGGCGTGAGGCACGCCGGACCGGCGGCTCGCGCCTCGCCGCCCGGCGACCGCTCTCGGGGAGCAGCTGCAGCACGGCCGCCAAGGCGAGCATCAGCGCGACCGCGGCGAGGAGCGAGCGCGCCCGTCACTCCGAGGGTCTCCCGAGCCGGCGGATCAGCGGCGAATCCGACGAGCTGGAGACGCGCCGGCGGCGACAAGCATGGCCGCCGACGCGGGCTCGCCGAGGACTTGCGAGATGAACCCCGGCTGCAGGAGCTCGGCGAACAGCGCCGCCCCGGCCGGCAGCGCGACGACGAGCAGCCCGGTGAACCGCGCCTGGGTGGTGGCCGCGCGAGCCTCGTCGTCCACCCGGTCACGCTCAGCCGCTGCGGCAGCCAGCCGCCGCATCAGCGCCGCCACGTCGCCGCCCGCCACCTGCTGGCTGAGCAGCGCCGTCGCCAGCGAGTCGAGGCGTTCCGATCGCAGCCTGCCGCGCATTCCGTCCAGGGCGTCCACGGTGGACGCGCCGAGCTCCAGGTCCGCCGCGACCCGCTTGAGCTCGGCGGAGGACGGGCCCCTCGAGCGACTCAGAGGCGGCGGCCAACGCGCCGCGCACCGAATGGCCGCCGGAGATCGCGTCAGCGATCGCCGAGGCGATGTCCGGGACCGAGCGCTCGACCGCACGCCGGTAGCCCTCCCTCCTGCGCGCGACGACCGCCCCGACGCACCACGGCCCGGCCGCGGCCGCGACCGCCAGCGGCCCGGGACCGGTGACCAGCACCGTCACCGCGGCGATCGAGGCGCTCCCGAGCAGCGCCAGCCGGCGCTGCTCGTCGGCGCTCGGCACATGACCCTCGCTGCCGATTCGCCTCAGGGGGTTGACCGCCTCGCGGATCCAGGTCGCGACCAGCGGAGCCGAAAGGATCGCCTCGCGGACCGCCACCGCGACGAGCCCGCCGGCCAGCGCCGCGAGCGCGATCAGGGCCGCCGGGCCCACGCCCCTCCCTCCACCTCGCTGCCCAGCCTGAACAGGCCGCGGACCCCGACCGACCCGGCCGTCCTCACCACCTCCGCCACCTCGACGACACGGCGTGAGCCGTCGCTGAGCCGGGCCAGGTGGATGACGAGGTCGAGGCCGCGCCCGAGCTGCTCGCGGATCGCCTCGTGGGGCAGCCCGACCCCGGCCATCAGCGCGAGGGTCTCCACGCGGCGGAGCGCATCCTCGGGCGAGTTCGCGTGGACGGTCGAGAGAGCTCCCTCGTGGCCGGTGTTGAGCGCCATCAGCAGGTCGAGCGCCTCTCCCCCTCGCACCTCCCCGATCACGATCCTGTCGGGACGCATCCTCAACGCCCCGCGCAGCAGCTCGCGGATGGTCACCCGGCCGCGGCCCTCGACGTTGGCCGGGCGGCTCTCGAGGCGGACGACGTGCGGCTGGCGCAGGCGAAGCTCGGCGGCGTCCTCGATCGTGATCACGCGCTCGTCCTGATCGATGAAGGCGGAGAGCGCGTTGAGCAGTGTCGTCTTGCCCGACCCCGTCCCGCCGCTCACCAGGATGCTGCGACGCGCCTCGACCGCGGCGGACAGCTGGTCGTGGAGCTCCTCGGTGAGGGTGCCCAACTCGACCAGCTCCCGGGGACCCGGGCGGACAGCCGAGAACCGCCGGATCGACATCGTCGGGCCGTCGACCGCGAGCGGCGGGATCACGACGTGCACCCGCGACCCGTCCTCGAGCCTCGCGTCCACCATCGGGCTGAGCTCGTCGACCCGGCGGCCAAGGGGGGTCAGGATCCTCTCGATCGCATCCCGCAACGCTCCCTCGGACGGGAAGCTGACGCCGGTGCGCTCGATCCGGCCGCGGCGCTCGACGTAGACCCTCTCATGACCGTTCACCATCACCTCCTCCACCGCCGGATCGGCGAGCAGCTCCTCGAGCGGCCCGAGTCCCACCGCCTCACGCAGGATCAGCTCGCAGAGGCGCTCACGAGTCGAGGGCTCGAGGATCGCCGCGTCTTCGTCGACGAGTTCGCGGACCGCCTCGGGGAGCGGATCGAGTCTCCCCGCCCCCCGGGCGGCCTCGGCCCGCCGTCGCTCGATCAGGCGGCGCCGGAGCTCGCCGGCGAGCTCGTCCAGGTGTCTGCGGCGGACCCGGTCGTCCACGTGGATCTAAGCGACAAGCCCGCCTCGACTCGCCCCCACCGGTGTGAGGTCGCCGGCCGATCCGGCGATAGCCTGGCGAGCGTGGCCCGGATCGAGGTCGAGCAGGCCGACATCACCAAGCTCGAGGTGGATGCGATCGCCAACGCCGCCAACACCGACCTCCGGCACGGCGGTGGCGTGGCGGGCGCGATCTCGAAAGCCGGAGGCCCGGCTGTGCAGGCCGAGAGCGACGAGCGGGCCCCGATCGGGCTCGGAGAGTGCGTCGAGACCAGCGGCGGCGAGATGCCCTGCCGGTGGGTGATCCACGCCGCGACGATGGAGCTCGGCGGACCGACCTCGGCCGAGATCATCAGGCGGGCGACCGCGAGCACGCTCACCAGGGCCGACGAGCTCGGCGCCACGAGCCTGGCGCTGGTCGCCTTCGGCACGGGCGTCGGCGGGTTCCCGCTCGAGGAGGCGGCCCGAATCGAGGTGGAGGAGGTCCGCCGCCACCTCGATCAGGACAGCGGCCTGGAGCGCGTGGTCTTCGCCATCCGGGGGGACGACGCCGAGGAGGCGTTCCGCTCGGCGATGAGTCGGGCGCCCTAGGGGAGTCTCAACCGGCACTCATGGCATTCGTCCCCCCGGCGCGCCACCTCCTGCGAGCGAAGGACCTCGCCGACGCCCACTACTCCGAGCGGGTCGAGGTCGAGGACATGGCCGGAGCGGCGGGGCTCTCCAAGGCCCACTTCAGCCGCGAGTTCCGTCGCGCGTTCGGGGAATCGCCCCACCACTACGTCCTCACCAGGCGGCTCGAGCGAGCCGCCGCGCTGCTCCGGATGACCGATTGGACGGTGGGCGAGATCTGCGTCTCGGTGGGGCTCAGCAGCCTCGGCTCATTCACGACCAGCTTCAAGCGCGCCTACGGGAGCACGCCCACCGCCTACCGGGAGAACCAGCCGCCGGCCGCACTCCAGGCCCGGGTGCCGAGCTGCGTGATGCGGACCTACCTGCGGCCACAGGCAGCACGTTTGAAGAAGACACCGGGCTGAGCCGCATCTAGGTTGGCCTCCGACGCAAAACCCGAACAAAGGAGACCAAGATGATCAAGGTATCGAGCGCCCAGCTGTGGGTGCACGACCAGGAGGAAGCGCTGAAGTTCTGGAACGAGAAGGTCGGCTTCGAGGTGCGCGCCGACATCACGATGCCCGAGCTCGGCGACTTCCGCTGGCTCGCGGTCGGGCCGCCCGGCCAGGACGATTTCTCGATCGCGCTGCTCGCGATCCCCGGGCCCCCGGTGATGGACGAGGAAACAAAGAACCAGATCGAGGCGCTGATGGCGAAGGGCTTCGCGGGGTCGGTCTTCATGACGACCGACGACGTGCAGGCCGCCTACGAGGAGCTCAAGGAACGCGGCGTGGAGTTCACCGAGGCCCCGTCCGAGCGCCCGTACGGGATCGATTCGGAGTTCCGCGACCCCTCCGGGAACACGATCCGGCTCGGCAAGACGACGGTGCTCTGAGAACGATCAGGGGCGAGGCAGCAGGCGAATCTCGCGGCCGGCGCTCTGCGCCGCGATCAGCGAGAGCGCCTGCTGCTCCGTGACCGCCAGCGTCGCGTTCCACGGCTCGCCCGGACCGGCAGGGGCCGCAAGAGCAAGCAGCTTCACGGCGCCGGCGGCGATGTGGGCGCTGGCCGAGCGGCCGAGCCCGGCCTGCCTCGAGACGACCACGTCGACCGGGCGCCCCTCCGGGGTGGCGCCACCGACCGTGAGTGCCTCGGCACCTGCCACAGCGACCTGCACCGGCCGCAGACCCACCCCGAAGCCCGGCGCCCGCGGCTCCTTGGCGTGCGGGATGACCAGTTGGGCGCCGAGCACGTACGAGCCGACGGGGACCGTCGCTGCGGGAGCACGACCGAGCGCATCGGCCGGTCGCGTCAATGCCCCGGGTGGGACAAAGCTCGCCGGCACCCGGCGCACGCTGAGCGCCGTCTGCGCCCGCTCGGTGCCGATCGGCTCGCCCGGCGCCAGGTCCGAGGTCGCCACGACGACCGGCCTGAGCGGTCCATATCGAGCCTCGAGGCGGGAGCGGTAGCGGCCGGCGACCGTGGCGGCGAGCAGAGCGCAGACCAGCGCCGCGACCAGGAAGGCGAGGGCCCGGGCGCGGCGGCTCACGCCGCGCGCGCGTATCCCGGCTCGGCCAGGGGCAGCTCGAGCGCCGCAACGCAGCCGGTGCCCGTGTCGCAGAGCGCGAAGCGCCCTCCATGGGCGCCGGCCACATCGGCGACCACGTCGGTCCCGTGACCGTGCCGGGGGTCGGGGCCGCCCGCCATCCGGTTGCTCCGAATCCCGTTCGCCACCGTGATCCTGACCCGTCCCGCGACCCGCGCGCCAGTGACCACGATCGGAGGCCCGCCGTGTTCGAGGGCATTCGAGACCAGGTTGTCGAGGGCCTGTGCCAGTCGGGCCGCGTCCCCCTCGATCATGGCCGGCCCCGCATCCCAGTACACCCGGATGCCGCCGGCGCTGGCCGCGTGCGGGCGCCAGCGCTCAAGGCAGGCCATCAGGGACTCGCGGCACGAGAACCGGCGGAAGGGCCGGGAAGACGAATTCCCGTTCAGGACTCCATCGAGATCCTGCAGCGCGGTGGTCACGAGCTCGAGCAGGCCTCGCCGGCTGGCGCGCGGCGGTGCGGCCGCCGGGCGTCCCCCGGTGTCCTCCAGGAGAAGCAGGGTCTGGAGTGGCCGTCGCAGTTCGTGCAGGGCGCGGTTGAGTGCGCGCTTGTGGCCCGGGGTGATCATCAGCCCTCCAGCAGCCTGTAGCCGACCCCCCAGCAGTTGCAGACGTAGCGGGCCCCATCGGGGTCGAGCTTGCGGCGGAGCCTGCTCGCGTGGGAGTCGAGTGTCCGCGTCCGCCCCTTGGCCCGGAATCCCCAGACGTCTCGCAACAGCTCGTCCTTCGTGAAGACCCGGCGCGGCTCAGACGCCAGTGCCCTGAGCAGAGCGAATTCCTTGTTGGCGAGCTGCACCTCGCGGCCGCCGACCTCGACCCGGCGCGTGACGGGATCCACGGTCAGGTCCCCGACCCGGACCGGGCCCTGGCGGCGCCCGTTCCGACGCCGCAGCACGGCCGCCACCCGGGCGAGCAGCTCAGGCAGGTGAAACGGCTTTGGCAGGTAGTCGTCGGCGCCCGCCTCGAAGCCCCGCAGCCGGTCGGCCTCGCTAGTCCGGCCGGAGAGGACGAGCACGGGCAGCTCCGGGTCGAAGCGCTCCCCCGCCCCCCGAATCTCCCGCAGCACGTCGATCCCCGAGGCGTCCGGGAGGCCCAGATCGAGCACCATCAGGTCGGGGTGGTTGTAACCGCAGAGCCGGAGCGCATCCGAGGCGCTCGGTGCCGGGAGCGCCCGGTAGCGATCGGCGGTCAGGTGATCGCAGAGGAGCTCGCGAGTCGCGTCGTCGTCCTCACAGACGACCACCGTCGCGAGCTCTTCCACGTTGGGCAGCACGCCGGATTGAGCGGCGTCGGCGTCAAACTCTCCCCCGGCCTCAGTCGATGACCACCCTTCTTGACGCAGCTCCTCGCGTCGCTGCCTCGGTCTTCGGGAGGTGGTCGATGCCCATCGCGCGAAGGACCAGCGGCGCCTTGGTGAACTGGATATCGCGGTAGTCGACGACCTGCACGTGGTTACCCCATGGATCGGTGAAGTCGAGTGACCCGGTCGGTGCTACGTCGACGCCTGCCTCCCGGAGTGCCGCACGGACGCCCTCCTTGTCATCCACGACGAGCCCGAAGTGCCGTGCCTGATCCGGGGACTGGCCTCGCCCGGTTGCCAGCGCGATGAACTGATCGCCCATGTCGATGAAGGCCATCGAGCTGCCAATCCGGCCACGCAGCTCAAATTCGAAGAAGCCCCCGTACCAGTCGAGCGCTTCGTCGATGTCGCCCACCTCGAGCGCAACGTGGTTGATCCCGATGAGCCGCGCCATTCCCAACCGACCGTAGCGCGTCAGGTTGGCGACGGAAGCTCCAGTACGGCAGCGGCGCTCCGGCGGCGGAAGACGCGGCCGGCTGGCACGTCGCGGCAGAAGCTCAACGACGCGACCCTCGCGATCAAGGAAGATCAGGTCGAGCCGGAAACGCATCCCGAGGGTGTGGACGCTGCGGCAGTTCGGGATCAGCAGGCCTGCCCCCGACCGCTCGCGAGAGAGCAGCGCCAGCCCCAGCAGGCGGCTGAGCGGGCGTCGTGGCCACCGGAACCTCGAAGCCGAGCAGCTCGGCGCGCTCCAACCCCCGAAAGCGCCATGGTGTCTCCACCCCCGCATAAGCTTCGGCGGCGATGGAGTACGCAGCCCAGCCGCCCGTTGCCGTCGCCCGTGCCGACTCCGGGTTCCTGCAGCGGGTCTTCCTCTGGATGTTCGTCGGGCTCGCGATCACCGGCGGGGTCGCGGCCGCGATCGGCTCCATCGATCAGCTCCTCACCGACATCACCGAGTCGCCGGGAATCATCATCGGCGTCGATCGTCGTCCAGCTCGGGATCGTCTTCGGGATCAGCTTCGCGATCAACCGCGCATCTCGGTCGGGCTGGCGACCGTCCTCTTCCTGATCTACTCGGCGACGGTCGGGATCACCTTCGCCTTCCTCTTCGAGCTCTACACGACCCAGTCGATCTTCACGACGTTCCTGATCACGGCCGGGATGTTCGGCGCGCTCGCCGTCTGGGGCGCGGTCACCGACATCGACCTCTCCAAGGTCGGCTCGATCGCCTTCATGGCCCTGATCGGGCTGATCCTGGCGACGATCGTGAACATCTTCTGGGCGAACAGCACGCTCTACTGGATCACGACGTACGCCGGGGTGGCGATCTTCGCCGCGCTCACCGCGTACGACATGCAGAAGCTCAAGCAGATCAACGAGCAGGGGCTCACGGGCGACGCCGAGGGGCGCGCCGCGATCCTGGGCGCGCTCGCCCTCTACCTCGACTTCATCAACCTCTTCCTCTTCCTGCTGCGCATCTTCGGCCAAGAGCGCTAGCGCCAGCCCGGACCCAGTCAGGCTGAGGCCGCCTGCGCGTCGGGCTCCACCGGCTCTGATCTAATCGCCTGGCCACAGAGACCACCGACCGAGGGAGAAGCATGGGTGCTCAATGGAATGATGGGCGGCGCTTCGAGGGAAGGGTGGCGGTGGTCACCGGGGGCGGAGGGACGCTCGGTGGAGCTGTTGCCAGAGGCTTCGGTTCGGAGGGCGCCTCGGTTGCGATCGGCTATCGCTCCTCTCGCTCCCAGGCCGAGGAGGTCGTGGCGGAGCTGGAGGGCCAGGGCGGGCAGGCTCACTCAGGTCCCCTCGACGTCACGGATCAGGACTCGGTAGACGCGTTCGTCGCCGACGTCGTTGAGCGCTACGGTCGTCTGGATGTCCTGGTCAACGCCGCCGGCCGCCTCGACGAGGCGGACACGGTGAGATTCAGCGAGCTGGACACCGCCGCGGCGAGCGCCCTCCTTCAGGTTGATGTGATCGGAGCGATGCGGATGTGTCACGCGGTGAGGCCGATGATGCTCGAAGGTGGCGGCGGTGCCATCGTCAACTTCTCGAGCACCTACGGGAACGGGATCAACCCCGACAACGCGATCAACTTCGTTCCCGTCACCTACTCCACCGCGAAGGGAGCGATCCGCGGCCTCACCACCACGCTGGCCAGGGACCTGGCCCCGGAGATTCGCGTAAACGCGCTCGCACCCGGTCCAATCTCAGGCGAATGGGAGACCGAGTGGGGAGTCTCGCCCGAGCACATCGACGAGGCGATCGCCATGAACCCGCTGAAGCGTTTCGGCAAGCCGGAGGAGATCGCCGAGACCGTCCTGTTCTTGGCTTCGGACGGGGCCGGGTACATCACCGGTCAGGTGATCCACGTGGATGGCGGCTGGGTGGTGGCCGGGTAGAGCGGCGTGCTCCCCTTGTCCTGCCGAAGCCGTCCTCGCGCTAGCGTCATGGCATGGCTGAATCGGGCGATCCACCGACGCTCTATGAGTGGGCGGGCGGCCGGCAAGCGTTCGAGGGGCTGATCGACGCCTTCTACGACCGGGTGGAGGGCGATGAGCTGATTTCGCCACTGTTCCCGGGAGGGGTCAGCCGCGAGCATCGCGACCACGTGATCCTCTGGTGGTCGGAGGTCTTCGGCGGGCCAGCCGAGTACACCGAGAAGCTCGGGCGGCTATCACCGGATGGTGACCAAGCACCACGACCTCGCCATCACGCCCGAGCAGCGGCTGCGCTTCGCCACCCTGATGAGCCTGGCCGCCGACGACGCTGGCCTGCCCGAGGACCCCGAGTTCCGGTCCGCCTTCATGGCCTACGTCGAGTGGGGAACGCGGCTCGCCATGCAGAACTCACAGCCCGGGGCCGACGTCCCACAGGAGGCGCCGGTCCCGCATTGGGGCTGGGGCGAGGCGCCCCCCTACGTGCCATGAGCCCTGCCGAGCAGACCGGAGTGGTGCCGGGCCCCGACGGCAAGCCTCGCTGCTGGTGGGCGCTGAGCACGCCGGAGTACGTCTCCTACCACGACGACGAATGGGGTCGGCCGCTGCACGGCGAGCGCGAGCTCTTCGAGCGCCTCACCCTGGAGGCATTCCAGTCTGGCCTCTCCTGGCTGACGATCCTGCGTAAGCGGGAGAACTTCCGGCGGGCCTTCGACGCCTTCGACATCGACCGCGTCGCCGACTACGGGGAGCCTGAGATCGAGCGGTTGCTGGGCGACGCCGGGATCATCCGCAACCGGCGCAAGATCGAGGCCACGATCACAAATGCGCGGGCCGCGCGGGATCTGCACGCGAACGGCGAGACGCTCGACGATGTGATCTGGAGCTTCGCGCCGGACCAGGGCTCTCGTCCCGCGCCCAAAACGGGGGCGGACCTCGCGGCCACCACAGCCGAGTCGACCGCGATGGCCAAGGAGCTCAAGCGGCGCGGCTTCGTCTTCGTCGGTCCGACGACCGCCTACGCGACGATGCAGGCCGCGGGGCTGGTCAACGACCACCTCGCCGGCTGCGCGTTCCGGTAGCACACGTCGACGTCAACGCTGGGTTCCCTTTTGCTGCAACCGCACGTTCAGGAGGGGTCGGGAGTTGGCGACGAGCACGGCTCATGCGCGAAGATGCTCCGACCGGTGGACGAGACCGCACGAAGAGGAAATTACGAGTCCGGCGCGGACTACGTGCTCGAGTATGGAGAGCTCCGGTTCTCGTTCAACGAGCGGGACTTCGCCCAGCGCGTCGAGCAGGCGGCGGTCAAGCTCGACTTCGTGCGCCAGGGCCTCGACGAGCATGAGCTCGAGGACCTGCTCGAGCTGGCGGTGAACGGCGAGATCCGCGAGCCCTGCTCCCCGCTCGGCGAGCACGTCAACGAGAACTGGGAGGACCTGGTCGGTCCCTCGAACAAGAGCCTCGTCCACTGGCTTCGCCGTCTGGTCTTCCGTGGCGCCTGGCTGGATCAGCGGGTCAAGGAGGGCGAGCTCGACATCGTCTTCGACGAGTCGTCGCAGACCTTCGGCTACGTGCAACCCGACCGAGACTCCGAGCTGATCGAGCTCTCCGCCGAGCCCTCCTGGGGCAGCATCGCCTACGGCGGCAGAGACCGCGCCTAGCGGACGCCGTCAGTCGAACATCCTGCTCGTCGCCCGTCACGGCAACCAGCTGCCTGACCGCGTCGTACTTCGAGGGCAGGAACCTGATCCGATCTCCGTCCTGTCGGCTCCGGTCGTGGGCTTCCAGCAGCACGTTCAGGCCCTTGGAGTCCAAAAAGCGAAGGTTGGTGAGATCGACGACGATTGCTCCCGCCGTGGCTTTCTCTGCCACGCGAATCGCCTCTTCGAGCTCGTCCGCCGAGCCCAGGTCCAGCTTCCCCGAGACAAGAACGCAGAGGTGATTGCCCACTTGAACTGACTGGACTTCGAACATCTCGTCCGGAGGGACGGGGTGCTCGGCTTCATGATGGTCGCTCGAGGCGATTAGCGTCCTCACATTCGAAGACGCAAGCCGAGGACTCGTCCCAAACAGCAGTCCGAGTGATTCGTCTCGCTGCTCTCTCCAGCGCTAGCGGGTTGAGAGGCGCCTGGATTCGCTTTGAGAAGGAAGCGGGCGCTCTAGAGCCGGCTGAGCAGCTCGGCGTTGCTGGAGGTCGCTGCGATCTGATCCGCGAGTGCGCGCGCCGCCTCCTCGGGCTCCATCTCCGCCAGCTCCGTGCGCAGTACCCGCGCCTTCTCCAGTTCCTCCGGGTCTCGCAGCTGGTCCTCGCCCGAGGCGCGGCTGTCCCGGGCTACCAGCGAGGGGAAGATTCCCTTGGCGGCCAGGCCGGCATCGAGGCGGAGCAAGAGGTTCTCGGTGGTCTCCACGGCCTCGCGCACCTCGGCTCCGCGGTCATCTGAGTCGAGCACGGTGGCGATCACGGTCAGGGAACCGGATCCCTCCTCCCCCAGCTGGCGGCCGACGCCGAAGATCCGCTTCACCCTGGCCGGGTCCCGGTAGCCGAGGGCCAGGCGGCTCAGCGAGTCGATCAGGACGACGACATCCCCGCCGGCCTCGGCGAGGCGCTTGGCGTGGCCCATCGCCAGCTCGGCCTCTCGGACCTGCTCACGTGGCTCCTCGTCGGCAGTGGCGGCGAAGATCTCGGCCTGGGGAAGCGCCTGCTCCCACTGCGGGACCTCCTCGGGCCGCTCGTCGGCGACCAGCACGCAGAGGTGGGCGTCGGTCTCGGCGATCGCCGAGCCCAGGGCGCGAAGAAGCGTCGTCCGCCCGGAGCGGGGCTGGGCGAGGACGAGCACCCGCTGCCCGAAGGCAAGCGGGCCGAGCAGGTCGACGGCGCGCACCAGCGGGTCCAGTTCGGCGTCCGGCGGGAACATGCGCCGACTCGGCGGCGCCGGGGTGAGGTCCTCGAAGTGGCGCCGCTCCTCCTCGGGGCTCTGGCCGTTGACCGACTCGATCCGGACCAGGGCGCGATGGCGCTCGCCGCGGCGGGGCGGGCGCGCCGGGCCGCTCACCTCGTCGCCGGGGCGGAGCTCGCAGCGTCGGATCTGCGAGGCGGAGACGTAGACGTCCCCCGCCGCCTCGCGCAGGCCGCCCAACCGCAGGAACCCGTACCCCTGGGGCATCCGGTCGAGGACGCCGCTGACCTCCTCGGTGTCGGGTTCGGCCCTCTCCTCCCCATCCTCCTCCGGCCCATCCTGCTCCGGCTCATCGGCGTCCCCCCCGCGGGCCCGCCGCTCCGGCTCGCGGCGGGGCCGCTCGAGGCCGGCGTCGACCGCCTCCTCGCGGCCGCCGTCGCCTTCGGGCTCTCCGGCCGAGTCGATCGCCTCGATCAGCTCGTCTCGCGTCAGCATCCGGTACTTCGGCACGCCGAGCTCCCGCGCGCGCTGATGCAGCTCTGCCAGGTGTTGGTCCGTCAGGGCCATTGCGCGGCGAATGCTATTCAGGCGCAGCCGGCTACTGCGCCGGGATGCGGGCGGGATCGATGCCCTCCGCCTCGGCCACCCGTCGCCACTCCTCCTCCTCGGCTGCGACCCTCGATTCGCTCCAGCCGAGCTCCTCCCCGAGCAGCTCCGCGACCGCGAGCGTCGCGTCAGCGTCCCGCAGCTCGACGGCTGCGACCAGCCCGAGCCGGGTGCGTCGCAGCAACACGTCGGCGACCGAGCGCGCCTGCTCTCGGCGGGCCGCGATCACCACCTCGGCGAGCAGATCCGGGTGGCCGGGGGCGATCGGTCCCGCCAGCTCCGGGCGCTCCTCACAGAGGTCGAGGACCGCTCGCGCGGCGTGGCCGTAGCGGAAGGCGAGCTGGTCGGCGGCGCCCTCCGGGAGGGACACGTCCGTCTCCAGGTCATCGGGGCGCGCGGCCATGCCGAGGGGGATGTCATCGGTGCGGCACTCGGCGTCCCGGCCGTCCCGCTGCGTGATCCGGTCGACGACCTGCGCCGCCATCCGCCGGAAGGTGGTCAGCTTGCCGCCGGTGATCGTGAGCATTCCCGACGAGGTCTCATAGAGCTCCGCCCTGCGCGAGATGTCGACGGACTTCTTGGGGTCGCCGCTCGAGATCAGGGGGCGCACCCCCGCATAGGCGCCGGTCAGATCGTCGGGACCGAGGTCGGTGCTGAAGTAGTCGTTGAGCGCCTCGAGCAGGTACTCGACGTCGCTGCCGCTCGGGGGCACGTGGTCGATGTCGCCCTCGTAGTCGTTGTCCGTGGTCCCCACCAGGACCCGCCCGTACCAGGGGAGAGCGAAGATCGTCCGCTCGCCGCCCGCCGGCACGATGCAGGCGGCGGTGCCGATGTCGAGTCGCTCCGTCGAGAGCGTGACGTGGGTGCCGCGGCTGGGATGGATGCGGGGGATCTCCTCCTCCGTGAGGAGCTCGTCCGGCCGGATCCGGTCCGCCCAGACACCCGTGGCGTTGACGACGTTGTCGGCGCGCATCTCGATGCGGGCGCCGGACTCCGCCTCCCGGAAGGCCACGCCGGCGGCGCGCCCGCCCTCATCGAGAACCTCGGTCACCTCCGCGCCGTTCAGCACGACCGCGCCGAAGCGCTCGGCCTCGCCGAGCACGGTGAGCACCAGTCGGACGTCGTCGGTCTGGCAGTCGTAGAAGAGGTAGGCGGAGCTGGGCTCCAGCGGCCCCAGGGCCGGAATCAGCTCGGCGGCCTCCTCGCCCGAGATCGTCCGGTGCCGGTCCGGTGACCAGAAGTACGCCTCCCCCGAGTGCTCATTTCGCTGGCTGCGCCCCCGACCGATCCGCGAGGTCGCCATCACGTCGTACATGTTCAGGCCGATCCCGATGCGCCGGTCTCGGCGGCTCTCGCCCAGGGCCGGCACCAGGAACGGAGTCGGATAGACGAGGTGAGGCGCGAGCTGGACCAGGAGCTGGCGCTCGAGGAGGGCCTCCCGGACGAGGCCGAGGTCGAAGTTCCGCAGATAGCGGAGACCGCCGTGGACCATCTTCGAGGAGCGGCTGGAGGTGCCCTGGCCGAAATCGTTGCGCTCCAGCAGCGCCACCGAGTAGCCGCGCGAGGCCGCGTCAAGCGCCACGCCGGCGCCGGTGATCCCGCCACCGACGACGACCACGTCGAAGGGATGCTCCTGGATCGCCTGGAGCGCGTCGTTCCGGGAGATCATCCGAGGAACTCGATGACCTGGTCGGCTGGAAGGCGCTCGGGCGGACGCTGCTCCTGGACGGGCTTGCCCAGGTGGAGCAATCCGACGAAGTGCTCGTCGTCGGGGATCCCGACTGCCGCTCGGCCCTCCGGGGTGCGCAGGACCTCGGGAGTGCGCCAGTAGGTGGCGAGCCCGCGGCCGTGGGCGGCGAGCAGGACGATGTAGGCGGCGCAGGCGGTGGCGTGCAGGTCCTCCTCGTCCTGGATCTGATCGCCGGTGAGCGCGCAGGAGCAGACCACGAGGGTCGGCGCACGATCGAGCTTTGAGGCCGACTCGGGCCCGGCCGCCTCCTTGAGCCGCTCCAGCGCCTGCGGGCCGATCACCCGGAAGCGCCACGGGTTGGTCAGGTTGTGGTTGGGGGCCCAGCGCGCCAGATCGAGGATCTCCTCGAGCGTCTCGCGGTCGACCGGCTCGGGCCGGTAGGCCTTGTGGGTCCGCCGTGTGCGGATCGCCTCCTCGACTTCCATTCGAGGGCAGGCTAGCTAGCCGGACGTGTTCGCCGGGAGGCGGCGCCGGTAGAGGAGCCAGCCGCCCCACACCGCCGCGGCCGATCGCCGCGACTGCGAGGACGACGATCAGCCAGGCCGGGATGCCTCCGCCACCGCCTCGGCCGTCGTCACCGCTCGCGGAGGCCGGAGCCAGGGGCACCGACGCGGGCACGCCCGCGGGTTGAGCCGCGGCCGCTGGCGCTGGGGTGTTTCTTCCGGTCCGGCTTCGCAGCGGGTGTGGCCGAGCCGCCCTTGGCGGAGGCCGGGGCCGTTCCGGGGACAGCGGCGGGCGCCGAGGCGGTGCGCCTGGCCACCGGAGCGAGCGGGAAGGCGGCGCCGTTGGCGGCCAGCAAGGCCTGCCCGGTGACCCAGACCGGCGTCTGGTCGCTCGAGGCGGAGTAGCGGTAGTGGCCGTCGCGGGCCTGCACGGAGGCCAGGTAGTCGAGCGGGGAGCGGCCGCCCTCGCGCACCGACGACGGCGTGGCGCCCGCGGCGATCAGGCCCTGGACCGCGTACGCGGTGGACTGGGCGTTGACCACGCCGCCCGCCAGCGGGAACCCGCCGCCGGGCCGCTGGACGTTGCGGAGATAGGCGGTCCCCCTCCGGATCCCGGCGCTGTTCCCGGAGGCGGCCAGGCCCTGCAGCACCGCGCCCGTGGTGTCCGCGTCACTGGCTGAGCCGGCGGCGAAGCCCCAGCCGCCGTCGGAGTTCTGGTGTTCCCGCAGCCAGGCGGCCGTCCGTCCGTTGCCGCTGGTCGCCCCCGCCGCCCGCAGGGCGAGGATCCCGAACGCCGTCTGGTTCACCTGCCCTCCCCAGGAGCCGTCCTTGCCGCGCCTCGCGAGCAGGCGGCTGACCAGGTCATGGCCCTGGAAATGCCTCGGATCGAGCCCCGCGCCCCGCAGGACGAGGATGGTGCGCTCGAGGTCGCCCGTGGTCGTGATCTCGCCGACGTTCCCGGCCAGATAGGAGATCGGCGTGGCATCGCCGTGATCGAGGTCGAGCGGGTTGATCCCCGCCGACTCGAGCCCGAGCACGGCCCAGCCGGTCATCGCCGGGCTGGACTCCTCCCCCGCGGCGAAGCCGAAGCCTCCGTCGTCGTTCTGCGCGGCCCGCAGCCAGGCGACGCCGGCGCCGGGCCCTCCGCTTGCGCCGTCCGCCCTTTCGCTGGGGGAGACTGAGCCGGCGATCAGAAGGGCCGCGATCAGGCACGCGGCTCCCGCCGCGGTACCGCCCGCGCTCGCCGCCGCGACTGGCCCACGCCCCTTCCATGCGAACTCGAACCGGCGCCGGTAGCGGACCAGCATCCGCACCATCGCCGGGCCGGCGACCAGCGCCAGCGCGGCGTTGCCCGCGGCGTGCGCGATGTTGAAGGGGACGCCCCTCGCGGAGATCGCGAGGAAGCGGTCGAGCGACTGCTCGCCGCCGTAGGTGACCATCAGCGAGAAGTCGAGTAGCGCGCCGTAGGCGAAGCCCGCGAACGCGCAGACGGCGGCGAGCCCGAAGCGACCGACGTGCCGGCCGGTCAGGGTCGCGAGCCAGGCGCCGAACACCCCCGTCATCCCCCACCCGGCCATCTGCCATGGGGTCCACGGTCCCTGCCCCAGCCAGAAGTTGGAGACCAGCCCCGAGAGAGCCCCGACCGCGAATCCTGGCGCGGCACCCAGGGAGAAGCCGGCGATCAGAACGATGTCCGTGGTGGGAACCACGTTCGGGATCGGAGAGAAGGCGACGCGCCCGGCGACCGAGATCGCCGCCAGCGCCGCCACCAGGGCCACGATCTGCGCGGGCGGCCGCGAGCGCTCGTACCAGGCGAAACCCCCGAGCAGTGTGGCCCCGAGGACGACCAGCGCGGCGACCTCCCACCTCACCGCGCCCGCTCCTCGGTCCGCGCGCTCCCGCCGGCCTCGCGGAGGACGCCCGACCCCTGCTCCACCGTGGTCGCCGCCCCGTCGAGGATGCGAGCGACCTCGGTCGAGAAGTACCAGCCTCCGGAGAGCAGCTCCTCGGCCGATCCGTCCGCGACGACCTCGCCGCGGCCCAGCAGCACCACCCGCTCGGCGAAGGTGGCCGCGAACTCGACGTCGTGGGTCGCGATCATCACGGCGGTGCCGCCGGCGGCCAGGGCGCGCGCCAGCTCCGCCAGATCGGCCTTGCGGGCCCGGTCCATGCCGCGCGTCGGCTCATCCAGCAGGAGCGCACCGGGGAGCTCGCCGTCCGCAGTGTCCCGGCCTGCGAGCGCGATGGCCAACGCCAGTCGCTGTCGCTCGCCGCCGGAGAGGTCGCGGGGATCGGAATCCACCAGAAGCTCGAGCCCGAACCGCCGTAACGAGGCAGCTCCCGCATCGCCACGGACCTCGTCGCCGACCCGCTCGTGAACGAAGAGGTCGCCGGGCCGCTGGGGCAGCAGGGCGACGTCGCGGGGCGCGTCGATCCGCCCGCGCTGCCGATCGATCAGGCCGGCCGCAGCCCGCAGCAGCGTGCTCTTTCCGGCGCCGTTGCGGCCCATGAGGGCGACGCGCTCCCCCGACTGGATCCGGAGGTCCACCCCCCGCAGCGCCTCGGTCCGCTCACCTCCGTCACCGAGCTCCACCCAGACGTCACGAAGGGCCAGCGCGATCTCGCGCCCCGCTCCGGTGAACGTCCCGCGTACCCCCCTCCAGCGGGTATTGCGGGACGTTCGGGGCGATGCTCGAGGCCCGCAGGGTCCGCCGCGCGTCGCGGACGCTGGCCGGCGCCGGCAGGCCGGCCTCACGCAGCAGTCGGGCGCCAGGCGTCGCGAGCACGGGGTCGGTATCCAGCGCCCACTCGAGGAACTCGCCGGGTGCGCCATCGAACGAGATGGACCCCGCATCGAGAGCGATCACCCGAGTGGCGGCCGCCAGGCAGCGCTCGAGGCGGTGCTCGCCCAGCAGCACGGCCACCCCCCACTCCTCGTTCAGCCTGCGGAGCAGCGAGATCAGCTCGTCGCCGGCGACAGGGTCGAGCTGCGAAGTGGGCTCGTCGAGCAGCACGAGCCGCGGCCGGGTTGCGAGGGCCGCCGCGAGCGCGACCCGCTGGAGCTCTCCCCCGGAGAGGGTGTCCGTCGTTCGCTCGAGCAGGCCGTCGATCGCCAGCGCCAACGAGACCTCCTCGACGGCGCGGGATCGCGCCGCGGGCGGGACGCCCCGGAGCTCCAGCGGCAGCTCGATCTCGGCGCGCACGGTGGTGCTGACGACCTGCGTCTCCGGCTCCTGCGCAACCAGCCCGACGACCTCGGCGAGCTCCGCCGGGCCGTGCGAGTTGGCGTCCAACCCGGCAACCTCGACCTCGCCCTCCACCCTCCCGCCGTGGAAGTGAGGGACGAGCCCGCAGGCGGCACGCAGCAGCGTCGACTTGCCCGAACCCGAGCGTCCCGCGATCACGACGAACTCTCCGGGGTCCACGACCAGGTCGACCTCGCTCAGCGCGTCGCTGGATGCCTCCGGGTAGCGGTAGGTGAGCCCGCTCGCATGGAATACCGCGTCAGCCACGCGACCGCCACCTCCACAGAACGAAGGGGACCGCGGCGAGGGCGAGCAGGGCTACGCAGAGGGCGAGCGTCAGCGCACCGGCGTCCATGGCGATCCGCGGGTAGGTCTCAAAGCCCCCGGCGGCGGCGATCCGGGCCCCGACCGCGGCGAGCGCGATCACGGCGCCGGTCAGGATCAGCGGCGCATCGTCGCGTGAGGGCTCGCGCCGGGTCTGCGGCCGCACCCCCAGCGAGTGTCCGCGCAGCTCCAGTGTGGCCGCCACGTCGACCGCGCGATCCAGCGAGCCCTCGACCAGGCGTCGCGCCAGGGCGGCCCGCCCGACCGGCTCTGCGGCCGGCCCGCGCAGTGCCGCCGCCTCCTTCAGGCGTGCGCCGTCGGCGGCGGCGAGCGGGACCATGCGCGTGACGAGCCCCGCCGTCATCGCCGAGCGTCGCGCGAGCGGGCGAAGGGCGCGGAGAACGCGGTCGGGGTCGACACAGGCGGAGTAGACGGCGAACACCAGGACCACCGCCACCACCCTGAGGCCGATGACCGCACCCGCCGCCAGGGACTCGAGCGTGATGTCGGTGTTGCCGAGCACCGGCATCTCCCAGCCCCGCACCAGGACCGTGTCGCCCCGGTGGGTGACGAGCGCATTGATGAGGACCATGAAGAGGAGCAGCGGCAGCGCCAACCGCAGCGAGGCCCGGACGGCTCGGCCCGCCCCGGCCGCATAGCCGGCCAGCGCCGTGGCCGCGGCGGCTGCGAGGAGGACCAACGGGCTCGAGTAGACGAAGCCGACGAGCGCCAGCGCACCCAGGTAGGCGATCGAGGCGCCGGGCGAGGCACGGTGCAGCGGGCTGCGGCCAGGCGTGTACGCGAGGGCGGGCTTCACGGCACCGGCACCCCACATAACACGGATGCGCTGACGCGCACCCTCGCATCTGCTCCGGGTTGGGTCGCGAGCGCGTAGTGATTCCGCAATGCATCGCCGAGCAGTCCGGCGGCGGCCGCGACGCCCTTCGCATCGGTTCCGGTGACGACCCAGGTGGGCGGGCCGTCGCCAGGCCGCAAAGCTGCGATCAGCCCGCCGCCCTTGCCAATGCTTCCGGCGGGCTGACCCTGCTGGTTTAGCACCTCCAGCAGGGGTCTCCTGGTCCCGACGAACCGGGCGAAGACCCCGCTCTGGTCGGGTCCATCGGCGAGCAGCGCGGCACTTCGATTCGTGCGCACGACGTTCCAGGTCCCGACCAGGACCTCGATCGCATCCGCGGTCGGACCTGACGTCTTGACGCCAAGCGGCGACAAACGCTGGTTGGCGGCTTCGCAGGTTGGCGCCGCGGCCCGGCAATCGAGGATCGCCGGCCAGCGGTGCCCCTGGAATCCGTGCAGGAACGGCTCCGGCCAGGAACCGACCACCGCCGGCACGCGCATCGCGGCGGTCCAGTCGCGGTAGTCCCACCAGATGCGGTCGCCGCCGGCGGGGTCGTACTCGGCCGAGCCGATGGGCGACTCGATGCCGTTGACGTAGAAGAACCAGTCGCTGCGTCGCCCGCCGCTCTGGCCACCCGCAAGCCCGTCGATCGACTGGATGAAGCCGCCCCCGTACCGGGTGGTGATGTCCGCATTTCTGTCGAGCAGGCGGATCACGGTGTCCGACTCGCGGATCGAGTCCGTCTTCTGGAGCATGACCTTGCTGCCGTAGTCGCGCGTCACCGTCAGGCTGACGTCGCCCTCGTCCTTCCCGGGCCCGAGCCCGCAGCCGGCGACCGCCGCGGCGCAGAGCGCCAGGGCGGTCGGCAGGCCGCGGGCGCGCATCACTTGCGGTGCTTTCCCTTCTTCTTGTGCTTCTTCTTCCCGTGACCGTTCACGATCTCGCAGCTCTTCGAGACGCGGTCCTTGCGGTCGCGCACGACCGTGTCCTTGCCGCCGCCGCAGAAGATGCGGTCGCGGCCGCCGCCGTTGGCCACGATCAGGTCGGCGCCGGCGCCCGCCTTGACACCGTCCTTGCCGCCGCGAGGACGGATGACGTCGTTCGCCGTCGGTTCCCTTGATTCCCTCGGGCTCGTCGCTGCCGAGAATCTCCCGCCCGCGCTCGGCGGGGCAGGCCTGCTCAGGACGAGCGCTGACGCAGACGGTGAGCGCCCGGCTGGGGATGTCGTTGTAGTCACCGACCGCGGTCAGGCTATGGATGCCCTCCGTGGCGAAACTCACCGTCGCGTTGCCGGCGGAGTCTGTTTGAGCCGGCGAGTCGGCTCCGAGAACGGTGGCGCCGCCACGCGGCTGGACCGTGGTCGTGTAGGCACGGACGTTGACGTTCACCGGGACGCTCGGGGCGGTCCGCACCGGAGCGCTGAGATCGAGCTCCTCGTCAGCAGTGAAATCGTCGGGGGTCCGGTAGGCGAGGAGATCCTCTCCGCCCTGGACGCTGAACAGGTTCGCGCCCACCTCCAGCGCCTGATGGTTGGCCTTCAGAAAGAAGAAACCAGGCGGCGTCTTCGCGTTGATCTGGCAGACCCCGAACGAGCCGAAATCGGCGTAGTTCGCGTCGGAGAGCCGCACCGGCTGCAGCGCCGGCTCCACCTGAGCGGCCTCCCAGATCGCGCTGAGCATGGTCGGGCTGGACAGCGTGTAGCTCTGCCCGCTGCTGTGGTTGGCCGCGCTGAAGCAGTCGGGACCGTCGTAGGTCTTCACCGTCGTCGTGCCCGGTACGTACTGGCGAACGTCGGCGAGGTTTCCACCGTCGTTGCTGACCACGCGCAGGTCGACCGGCACGCTCGCGCCGGCGCCGGTCGCCACAGCGGCCAGGGTCGCGCCCGTGGCGAGCGCAACCGCCGCCGCCCGGGCGAGGGTCGAGATATTGATTCTCATCTGAGCCACCCCTTCCTCGAGGGTCGTGTTGGCTGGCCGGGGACAGGTCTCCTGGCTTCCGGGCTCGACTGCCGCGCCTTCCCAGGGAGCCGCGGGCTCCCCAGTGGCTAGTGCTTCAGCCTCATCGCCCGGTCACAGTGGCGGGACCGCGCCGGCTTCTCACCGGACTTCCCTTGACCACCGACCGTATGTCGGGTCCATCCTCAAATGAGAGGGGCGGCCTCTCGGCCGCCCCTCTCGGAACTCAAACGGAAGAAGAGACTCTTACTTCTTCTTCGTCTTCTTCTGCGTGCAGGCCACCGTCGTGTCGCGGAGCGCTGCCCGCCGCCCGCCCGGAAGTTGGTCTCCGAGTGGAAGGACCATGACTTGTGGCTGCACTTCGCCATGACGAAGTACTTCGCCGGCTTGCCCTTCTTCTTGTTCGCCTTCACCGAGACGATCTTCGAAATCGCCGACTGGAAGTGCGTCAGACGCAGGCCGGTGAGGGCCGTATCCGGCACCTGGACCACGAGGCGTTGACCGTACGGATTGCCCAGCGGTGAGGGCACGAACGAGCCCGTGAGGACCGTGGTCGTGTTGGCCGGCGGGCCGAACCTCGCGTGGAGGATGATCGCCGGGCTACCACCGGACGGCTGACCGTTGAAGGCCGTCACCGTGCCCTGGACGCCACCACCCGGCGTGCCGGCGCATCCGGCCGCTGCGGAGCAGAGCGTCGCCGCGCCCGATCCGACCTTCGCGCGACCACAGGCTGCGTTTGCCTGGTCCGTGGTCGTCCCGGCCAACGAGGTGGCGTTACACGTCGGCAGCTTGCCCGGCGTGATCGTGAAGTCCCTGTCGATGTCCACGGTCGTCAGCATGGTCCGTCTGCGCGGCATTTTGCGGCGGCGTCGAAGGCGGTGTCAACCGTGATGTTGATGTCGGCCGGGCCCTTCACCTTCTTGTCCTGCTTCTTCGCGACGACGGAGACGATCAAGTTCTGCGTGCCAATGGTTGCTTGGGCGATCGCCGCCACGGCGACGGAGGCCGCCAGGGCGAGCGTTGCCGCAATCAGATACTTGCGCTTGCGCATACCACTCCTTTTCCTGAGGGCCGTCCGGGCGGCTCCGCAGAAGGACGCCGCCCTGCCCTGAGTTGCTAGTCGTCGCTGAACCTAACACGCGATTACGCGCGTTGTTGTGCGGTTTCGCTCTCTGAAACCTGAACACCAACTACTCGGTAAGTCCTGCCTTGTGAGGACTGTTACGGGTTCGAGTAAACGTGCAGGTAGTCGGTCATCTCCGGGATCTGGCCGATCGAGGCCTGCGGGCCCTGGTTGGTGCACGGCGGTGCAGCGGCGCCGGCAGAGCTGGTGGCGTCGCTGAAGCCGAAGTGCTTGATGCGGTTGAAGAGGTCGTCGGGTCGATCGGTGGCGGGAACCGGGTCGTGAAGGTCGGCCCGGTCGGCCCCAGCGGCCCGGAGCTCGATCAGGTTCGCGACCACGCGCGACGCCCCCGGGCAGGCGTCGATGGGGAACGACTTGAGGGCCGATCCGACGTCCAGCGCCCCGCCCGGCGCGAGGTACGGGTTGGACCGATTCGTGGTCAGACGGTGCGTGGGGAACACGGCGAAGGCCTCCGGCGAGAGCAGGCCGGCCGAGCGCAGATAGTGGGCCGGCTGATTGTTGCTCTCTGCCGTGCTGTTGGCGCCCTGGAAGGCCGCGGTGGCGTTGCCGAGGAACGCGGTGATGTCCTGGTCGTAGCGCAGCGCCCCCGCGACGATCGGCGTCAGCTGTCCCAGGAACGGCTGCAGGTTGTTGAGGAGCGGCGGCAGGTCGTTGCCGAGCAGGGCGCGAAGTGCGGGGAGCGCGGCGTGGGCGCGCTGCTCGACCTTGCGGAAGCCGGTGAAGAAGCCGCGGAAGTCAGGCGCGACCTTGGCCACCTGCTTGAGATTCCCGCTCAGCAGGCGCGCCGAGGGATGCAGCTGCGTGATCAGCGGGTTTGCGTCGCGCGAAAATGTCGCGAGCCGGTCGAGCGTCAGCCTCGACTCGTCGAGGAACGTCGGCAGTGCGCGGAACGTCGCCTCGAGATCGCGGTTGCGGCGCGCCGTCGTGGCGAAGACGGTGTCGCCGTTGCGGATCAGGCCCTGGAGCTGTCCCTGGCGCTCGCTGAGGGCTCCGAAGACGACGCCGGTGTTCCGGACCAGCTGCTGGACCGCGCCCTGCTGGGTGTCGAGTACGCGCAGCACGCGGTTCGCGTCCTGAGCGAAGGGCTCCAGGTTGGCGATCGCTGCGGAGAGATCCGCTCCGCGCCCGGTGTCCGCGATGGCGAGCTGCTGCATCCAGCTCTGGAACGCGGCCCTGGTCTGGGGATCGAACGTTCGGAAGATCTCGTCGAGCTGCACCGAGGGCTCGACCTGCGCCCTTGGCAACGTCGCCCCCTCCGCCAGCTTCGGCCCGTCGCGGTCTCCCGGCGTGAGCTCGACGTAGGTCTCCCCCAGGAGGGTCTTCTGGCGGAGCATCGCCCGGGCGTCGGCGGGGATCGGCGCGTACGGGCTGTCGATCTCGAGCGTCGCCACCGCCAGGTCCCTGTTGGGGCCGGAGTTCGCCAGGCTGATGGACTTGACCTTGCCGACCGAGACGTTGGAGATGCGGACGTCCGACTCCTGCGCCAGCTGCGTCGCCTCATTGAAGGGGACCTTGATCCGGTAGCCCTCGGGCTTCAGCGGGATCGGGCCGCCGAACGTCGTCCAGAGGAAGAGCAGCAGTCCGAAGCACGAGAACGCGAATGCCACCGCGACGGCGATCTGACCGAGTGTCGGTGCGCGCTTTCCCATCAGAGGCTGCATCCCGGCAGGTCGGGCGGATTCGGAAGGGCGGTGAGCTGGGCCAGGGTGTTGAGGAAGGGGGAGGCGAGGAACGTCCCCTGCGCGAGCTGCGCGGTGACGCAGGACTCCTGCACCAGGCCGCGCCGCAGCGGGCCGTGGGCGTCCTGGACGGTGTAGAGCAGGTTGGTGTCGTGGTTGAGCCAGGGGACGTAGAAGAGGAAGCCCTCGTCCTGCCCGTCCGGGTTGTAGGCGGCGGCGTTGAGCGCCTCGTTCAGCCGGGTGAAGGCGACCTTGAGCGGCGGCGTCGTGTTGCCGAGGCCCTGTGTCGCACCGGTCAGGTCGGTGACCGACTGGCGGACCTGCCTCGTGAACGGACGGATCTGGTTCTGGATCGGGGCCACGGTCTGCCGGAAGAGCGACCGGAGCGCGCGGAGGGCCGGGGCGGTCGCGGCGGCTCCCGGGATCAGCTTCTTGAGCGCGGGACCGGATTGAAGCGCGAGGTCGTTGGCGCTGGTGAGGGCGCCCTGGGTCTGCTGGAGAGTGCCGGGCAGCTCGCGGAGGGCGCCGCGGATCGAGGCCTCCTCGTGTGCGAAGCGCGCCAGCACCGCGTTGGAGGAGTCCACGAAGTTGGTCAGGTCCTGGTCGTGGTTGCCGAGCTCGGTGGAGAGCAGCTGGAAGTTGTGGATCGAGCGGGCGATGTTCTCGCGGCGGACCGCCAGGGCGCCACTGATCCGCGAGATGTCGCGGGCGAAGGGGTCGAGCCGGCGCAGGGCATTCGAGAGCTTCACGTCGCGGCCCTTGGCGGGATCGAGCGCCTCAGCGCCATTCGCGAGGAGCAGCTTCAGGAACTGCTGGGTGTCGGCGTCGAGTGAGGAGAGGATCTCATCGGGGTTCACCTGGGGCTGGGTCGAGGCCAGCGGGAGGGTCGAGCCTTCCTTGACCTCCGGGCTCGCGGTTGTGCCGGGATCGACTTCGACCACCATGTCGTTGAGGCCGGTCTTCGGCCGCAGCAGCAGCGAGGCGTTGTCGTGGATCAGCGGCGCGTACTTGTTTTCGACCTGCATCGAGACGACGGCGTGCCCGTTCTCGAGGTTGACCGCCGACACCTCGCCGACCCTGATCCCGGCGATGTCCACGGACTGGCCCTGACCCGGCGTCACGGCCTGCGCCGAGGTGAACTCCGCCTTCAGGGCGAAGCGGTCCGTGCCGATCAGCGGCACCCAGCTCGGCAGGGCGGCGCGCTGGTTGATCAGGATCACGGTGACCGCGAACAGCCCGGCGAGGATCAGGCCGCCGATGGCCAGGATGTCACGCGTGTGGGCTCTCAGCGTGCGGCTCATGGCACCACCGCCGGATCCGGCGCACCCGGGCCCGCCACCGGGCCGTTCAGGTCGGGTATCGCGTTGACGTAGCAGGGGATGTCCGTGCGGAATGGGGGCTTGGAGCCGAGCAGCGGCTGCGTTCCGACCGGCTGCGCAATGCTGCGCGCGAAGAGCTGGTCGTTCTGGGTCCCGCCCGAGGGCTGCGGGGAGGACACCAGCCCGTTATTCGGTCCACCGAAGGAGCCGCCGCCGGACTGGAAGCGCAGGTACGGGCCGTTGCCGTCGAAGGTCTGGCTCTCGCCGGCGAATCCCTCGACCGCGTACATGAACTCCTTGAAGTTCGGCACGCCGATCGAGAACTGGTCGTTGAGCGTCACGTTGCCGGTCGGGATCAGGACGTTTGAGGTGCAGCGACTGAGCAGCTCGGTCTGGCCGAACAGGCCCGGGGAGGCGGCGGCCGCGATGCCGCCGGGCGGCGCCGCCAGCCGGAGCTGGTGCGCGATCGGCTTGAGCTCGTTGGGCCCGAGCAGCGCTGCGGTCTGCTGGAGCCAGGGCGCCGAGACCGCGATCGTCGCGGGCAGCTCGCGCATCGCCGGCGTCAGGTCGCGGGAGAACGTGCGCAGGAAGGGCAGGGTCGCGTTCGTGTGCCGCAGGGCAGGCTCCGCGATCTCGAGCGTCGGCCCGAGCAGCTTGATCGTCCGCTGCAGATTCCCGGCCTCGGAGGCAAGCGCGCCCGTGGTCGTGTTGAAGTTCGTGATCAGGCCCTGGAGCTGCGACTCGTGACCCGAGAGAGCGGTCGACACCCGAGCGAGGCCGGCGACCAGGCCCGAGAGGTCGTGCGGCTCCGTTCCCAGCAGCGCCTGGTTGACGATCGCCGTGTCGCGGGCCGCCGTCTGGCCATAGTCGAACGACTTGTTGATCGCCTGTGCCGCCGTCAGTCCCTGGACCTCGGGGTCCTGGGTAGCGTCGTCGCTGGCCGTCGGCTTGTGCTGCAGCGAGTTGCCATAGCCCCGGAGAAGCTTCTGCAGGTTGGCGCGGTCGGGTGCCTGTAGCGAGGTGAGGATCTGGTCGAGCTGTACCGCCGTGGAGGTCTGGGTAACCGGGATGGTGTCGCCGCTCGAGAGGTCGTGGCCACTCGGGCTTCCCGGGCTGAGATCGAGGAAGAAGTTGCCCTCCAGGAAGATGCGCGGCCGGATCTCGAGCTGTGCGTCGCTGTGCACCGGCTGTCCGTTCGAGTCGACCGTGAAGGTGACCTCCGAGTAGTTGCTCGCGCAGGTGTCCGTCTGGCCGTTCTGGCAGACGCTCTTGACGCTCTCGACCTTGCCCACGTTGACCCCTGCGATCCGGACCGGCGAGTCCTGGCGGATGTTCGCCGCGTTCTGGAAGACCGCCTTGAGCTCGTAGTGCGACTGGAATGGGATCGCCTTGGTCCAGGCGAGATAGATCCCGATCAGGGCGAGCGCGATCAGGATCAGGGCGTTGCGGACCCGGTGCGGCGGATTACCCTTGCGGTAGATCCGCTCGTCGTAGTCCTTGGCCTGGATCGGCTGTCCCGGTGGCGGCTGGGCGTTCACTTCTTGCCCTTCTTCTTCTTCTTGGTCGCCTTGAGCTGGGTCTGGATCTGGCCCTGGGTGACGAGCCCCTGGTTGCCGGGCTCGTTGCCGATCACGACCTGGCCCGGGAGGTACTTCTCGTTGCCGGCCTCGCACTCCCGAACCTGGCCGGGCGCGGCCGTGTTCGGATACGGGTTGAAGTGCAGGAAGTTCGTGCCGAGGGTGTCCGCAGCACCGCCGCTGGCCGGTCCCGAGCTTGGCCCCTGCTCGCTGTTCTGTGCGTCCGGCGGCGCGAGAACGATGAACCGCTGGAACGTCGCGTTGGGGTTGCCGATGCTCAGCGAGCTGGCGACATTGCGGAAGAGCAGCGTTCCGTAGTTGCAGACCGACTGGGCCGGCGCGACGAAGGCCAGGAGCGGTTTGAGCTGGTCGCCGAGCGCGTTGAGGGAATTGATGCCGCCCCGCACGCCGGCGTTGTTGTTGAAGTCGAGCAGCGACTGCGCGGTCGGGTCGAGCTGGGCGTTGAAGGCGGGCGAGAGGCGGAGCGCCTTGACGCCCTCGACGACCGCGCCGGAGATGTCGCTCGACACGGGGCGGATCGCATCGAAGCCCGGCGTCAGCTCGGTGAACAGCCTGGCGGTGTTGGCCAGGAACGGCCTCACCGTCGGGAGCGCCGCGATCGCCGTGTCCTCCGCAGCCGGCGCCTTGGAGATCGTCTCCTGGATGAAGGGCCGAGAGACTCGGGCAAGGGCGGCGAAGGTCGTATCGAGGTTCACGAACAGCTGTCCCTGAATCTGCGCGACCGGGGCGACCTCTGCCGCGGTCGCCGACAGCGAGGAGACGAAGTTCGAGAGCCCTGTCGTCGGCGAGGCGAGGTTGCGCATCACCGGCGTGAGCCGCTCCACGAGCGGCTTCAGCTGTCCGATCGCGGCATTCAGGGCCACGCCGCGCCCGGCGAGCGCGTTGCCGAACTCGAGCAGGTTCGTCTGGATCGCGCTACGGGTCGGCGCGTCGAACATGTTGAACACCTGGTCGATGTCGACCGGCTCCGGCCGGGCGGCGCTCACCGGCATCGTCGAGCCCGGCTGGAACCCCTGGCTCGAGCTGCCGCGGTTGATCTGCAGGTACTTGAGCCCGAGCGCCGAGCGCGCCCTGACGACGACGGTTGAGTCCTCGGGCAGCGGCTGGAGGTCCTGGTTGAGCTCCATGTTCACCTTCGCGACGTCGCTGACGCACTGCTGTGTGGGATCGTTCGGGCAGGGCGCGTTGTCGACCGTGACCGGCTCGACCGACTTGATCTGGCCCACGCGGATCCCGCCGATCCGCACCTCGTTGCCCGGGACGAGCGTCTGGGTGTCGGGCAGCTCGGCGGAGAGCTTGTAGGTGGGGACGAACGGCAGCCCCGAATTCGCCTGGTAGGCGAGGAAGACCCCCACCACCACGACCAGCACCGTCACCGCCCCGACCAGGGTCGGACTCGCGGCGAGGCTGCCGACGCGCCCGCCCCTCATGCCCCGCCCCCGAGCAGGAACTGGAGGAACATGGAGGCCTCTCGCATCGAGACGGCCTGGTTGCCCGGCTGCTGCCGGGTCGTGTCATTGGGCGTGGTGGTCGTGGTCTCCGAGCCGCCATCGGAGGGACTGGGCGGCTCGGTGGACTCGCCCTGATCGGGAGCGGGCTGCGGGAGCAGGTCCTGGAGGTTCGGGACGTCGATGTGAGGCAGCGGCGACGCCGACCGCAGCTTCGCCTTGGCCGAGCGCGTCTTGCTCGCCTTCTTCTTTTTCTTCTTCGGCGCGGTGCTCGGCGCGCTCGTGTGCTGGAAGAAGGCCTCGCAACCGGAGAAGACCGTCGGCTGGTACTGCTGGCAGGCGGTGATCTGGAGGTTGCCGCGCTGGAGGTGGCCCAGATTGTCGAAGCCGTTGATCGCGCCGGTCGAGAAGTAGATGAAGTCCATGAGGTTCTGAACGCCGCCCGTCTTGGTGAACGTGTCGAGGATCGCGGCCAGGTTGTTGGACGCCGGGCCGGTCTTCGTGCCGAGCGTGTTGAGGTCCGCGAGGACCGGATCGGAGGCCGCGATCTTCGGTCCGGCGCTCTGCGCAGCCGTGCCGAGGGTCCGGAGGGCCGGAATCGCCAGATTGGCGAACGGCGTGAGCTTCACTGTCGCCTTGCTGAGATCCTTGCCCTCCGCGTTCAGGTCGGTGAACAGCGGCGTGCCCTGGTCGGCGAAGTCCTTCAGCTTCCCCATCGTCAGCCGCACCTGGCGCAGCGTCTCCGGGAACTTCCGCAGGCCAGCCTCGAGCGCGGGGCCGCGCTCTGCCGAGGCCTGGCCCGCGATCGCCGCGTTGTGGAAGAAGCTCGTGATGTGAGCGCGGTTCTCGGCGAGCGGCTGCAGGTCCGCGTCGCCGTTGGCGGCCAGGCTTGCCAGCTGCTGGTTCTGATCGGCCAGGATCTTGAGCACGCGGTCTGTCTCGCGCAGCGCGGGGTTGGCACGGTCGATGACCTGCCCGAGGTCGTCCCCACGGCCCGCGAGGCCGGCGCCGAGATCGTTCAGGATGAGCCGGAACCGGTCGCGGAACGGCAGGCGCTGGATGTTCTGGACCAGGTCGAGATCGACGGTCTTGCCGTTGTTCTCGAGCGGGAGGAGGTACTCGCCGCTGCCGGGCTGGCCGTCGGGGATCTTCTCGAGGAAGGGCGGCGGGGGCGTGCCGGGTGCGCGCGGCTGGGTCGGGGTGCAGTCGATGTACTTCTCGCCGATCAGCGACTGCGGCCTGATGATGCAGCTGGCGTCGGTGCGGAAGTTCTTGAAGCCGCTGTCGTCGATCTGCATGACGACGACGGCTTTGCCGGGCAGCGCATGCGGGCCGCCCTGCAGGCTGACGATCTCATCGTCGTTGGAGACGTCGACCGACGAGACCGTGCCGACCGTCGCGCCCGCCACGCGCACCTCTTCGCCCGCGACCACGAACGAACCGTTGTCGAAGATCCCCCGGACCTTGTAGGTGCCGCTCGTCGAGCCGTTCGAGCCGATGGCCGGCAGGGCGATCAGCAGCCCCGCCGCCAGCAGACCGATGACTATGAGCAGGATCCGCCTCATGGGCCGAGGGGGTGGTCGCCTGCCGTGCAGTCGTTCGGCGGGGCCGGGCTGGTCAGGTTGCTGCCGGGCCAGGTCGGGGCGACGAACGGATTGGAGTTGTCGAGCGCGGACTGCGTGGTGCCGCCGGGGCAGCGCCGGTAGACCTTGAAGTTGGGCGACGGGGCTGCGCCGGTGGCGGTGCAGCCACCGGTGTCGATCGGGGTGCCGGGATACGTCGGCAGGCAGTAGTCGTCGAACTGCTGCTGGAGCGAGATCGGCTCCAGGTCCTGGGTGGTGTCGTTCCAGTGGTAGACGCCGAGCCCGGCGGGCTGCACGCGCGCGTAGTGGCCATCGGCGTCGTAGTAGCCGGTGACCTGGCCGAGCTTCCCGACGGCGCCGAGCAGGTCGGGCGTGTAGGGCCGGATGAAGGTCAGCGTCGGCAGCGAATCGTTCAGCGCCTGGACCGCGGGCCCGACGGCCCGGCTCGCCGCGCTCTCAACCGACGGCAGTTTGGCGAAGACATCGGCGAGGTCGTTGTTCTTGCCCGGCAGGTTGACCGCGCGGTTCAGATCGCGGAAGACCGGCACCGATCGGGTGACGACGGGCTTCAGGTTCTTGAGGAAGGCGGGCAGGTTCTTGGTGCCAGGCTTGGCCGCGTTGACGAATGCGGTGAGGTCGTCGAGCGTCGGCCTCAGGTTGTGGAAGGTCGTGTTGGCCTCCCGAAGCGCGGGGGGCAGTGCGACCAGGGCCTGGTCGAAGGACCGGTTCTGGCTCGCGATTGCGCCGAGCGCCAGGTTCGTGTTCTGGGTCAGTGCCGAGAGGTCGTCGCGGCGCTCGGCAACCGAGGAAACGACGCTCGCGCCGTTGACGAGGAAGCTGGTCAAGGTGCCCTCGTCCCGGCTCAGCTCCTGCAGCAGGCGATCCGTTGCCACCAGCGAGGGGCTCAGGAACTTGTAGGTCCGGTTGGCCTCGGGGCCCTTGCCTGCGTAGACCGTTGAGGAGCCCTGGATGATGTTGCGGAGGGCCTGGCGCTCGGGGCCGCGCAGGGTGTTGAAGAGCTGGTCGAGGTCGACCGGGGTGGTCGTGTCGACCTGGCTGATCGTGGCGTCCTTCTGCAGCTCCGGCGCGTTGTTGGGCCCGGGCTGGATGGAGACGTAGCGGTTCGCGATCCCCGACAGGGAGGTCGAGCGGATGATCGCCGAGGTGCCCTCGTGGAGGGGGCGGTCGAGCGAGATGTCGACCTCGGCCTGCCCGTTGTCGATCAGCTTGACGTCGTCGACGCTGCCGACCGGCGCGCCGCCGATCAGGACCCGATTGCCCTTGACCAGCTGGCCGCCGGTCTCGAAGACGAGCTTGTAGTGGTTGGAATTGCCCCCGCTGGAGAGCAGTAGGACGATGATCGCGACCGCGATCAGGATCAGGGCGGCAATCGCGGCTATACGGCTGAACCCGCGCCCTCTCCTGACCCGTGCGAACTGCGGCGAAACGGCCCCCTCCGCAGGGGTCACCGACGCCTCGCCTGCCGGCGACGGTTTGGATGCGAGCGCCGAGCTTCCGTTCGGGTCCCTATGACGGTCCCTTCATCCAGCAGCTCCTCATCTGCGTCTCAGCAGCCTTCCTCTCCTGCCGCATCCTGCAGCTCCGTAGCGATCCTACCTAGGACCCCAGGCGTGGAATGCGTAATTGGCCGTAGTTTCGAGCGGTTAACGGGTGCTTAATCGGGACGATTTCGCCCCTTGACAGCGGTTCCCTGCGCAGACTCCGCCCGAGGGCTCAGTCGGACTCGACTGCGCGGCGCGGATCAGGTCTTTCAGCGTCGCCGCACTGCCCCGTCGAGGCGATACGCATCGGCCCGGGTCACCCGGCGCTTCCCCCAGCGCGCCGCGACCGCGAAGTCGAGCAGGCGGTCGAGGTAGCTCTCGGGCCGCGGGGGCCGGATCCCCGCGGGCTCGAGCCGCGCCCGCGAGCCCCGGTCGTCGAAGCGAACCCGCATCCGGAAGTAGGGAAACAGCGTCTCGGCCCGGCGCAGCGCGCGAAGGCGCCGGCCACGGCTCACCGCGATCAGCAGCGGGTGGATGATCAAGCGGTAGAGCCAGGGCCGCAGCATGCGCGGCGGGCGGCGCCCGAAGTAGCGCCCGGCGCGCTCGGCGATGAGGCCGACCGTGGTGGCCCGCTCTCCCGCGACCAGGTGGTTGACCTCCTCGTGCTCGGCGGGCCGCTCGGCGAGCTCGAAGATCGCATCGGCGACGTAGTCGACCGGGACGACATCGACCGGGGTGTCGGGGCGAGCGGGCAGCGCCGGATATGCACCGGCCTCGAAGCCCTTCAGGGGCGGGTAGAGGACGTTGAAGCTCGCCGTCCAACCGCTCGACTGCTCGCCGACGATGATGCTGGGACGGAAGATCTGTACGGGCAGCTCGTAGGCGCACCGGCGGACCAGCCGCTCGGCTTCGAACTTGGAGTGCTCGTAGGAGTTGCGGAACCCCTGCCCAACGTCGAGCTGGTCCTCGCCGAAGCGACCGGGATGATCGCCGGCCACGTAGGCAGTGGAGACGTAGGCGAACCTGCGGATCCCGCCCCGGTCGCGACAGAGCTCAGCGAACTCCAGCACCCGACGCGTGCCCGCCACGTTGATCCGCCGCGACTCCTCCAGGGGGAGTGAGAAGGAGACCGAGGCGGCGCTGTGGACGACGGTGTCGACTTCGGCCGCGAGCTCGCGGCGCCTGGCGGGGTCGATCCCGAGCCCTGGCACCAGGGCATCGCCGGCGACCGCGGTCCAGCGGGCCGGAAACGCGTCAGGGTCGCCGCTCAGCTCCTCGATCACCCCGCGCAGGCGCTCCACCGGCTCTGCGTCGTCGCTGGGGCGGACCAGGACGTAGACGTGGCGGTCGGTGCGCTCCAGATAGCGGGCGAGGAGCTCCATCCCGAGAAAGCCGGTGCCGCCTGTAAGGAAGATCGCGCCGCGCCCGCCGCCGTCGATGGTTGCGGAGCCCTCCGGCATCCCTTCCTCCCGACCAACCCGTCTCTCCACCACCGTGCTTTGCGCGGTCATCGCAGACTTCCTTAGGCCTATTCGGTTGGCTCCTACGGGGTTAGCTGACGGGCTCGCGACCCTGTGGTCGCTACGGCGCATAAACCGCCGATTCGCCCCACCTACTGGGCCCCCCGCCCGCCGGCGCCGGAACGCAGGCGGTTCGGAGTGTCGGACCCGCTCAACCTAGCATCGCCTCTTCAATGGTCTGTTAAGGAGCGGTGTCACAGCAGACAAGGTGCTGGCCGGCTCCGTTCTCCAAACTGAAAAGCCCCGCAAGTGCGGGACTTTTCGTAAGGCACCGCTACCGGCTATCGGGAGAGCTCTCAGCAGCCGAGCTTCTCAAGCCTCTTCTTGGTGTCCTGGATCATCGAGGGCTTCTTCTCGCTTCCCGCATTGGCGAGCCCCTTCTTCTGGCGCTTGAGCTTCTTGCGAAGGCGCTTGCACTTCGGATCCTTGGCGGCCGCTGCACTCGGCCCGGCGACGCTGAGGCCGGCGCTCGTCTGCGAGGTCGAGCCCGCCTGGTTGGTGGCGGTCACCCGGCAGCTGTAGGTGCCGGCGACGCTCGGGGTGTAGGAGCTGTCGGTCGCGCCGCCGATCTCGGCGCCATCGCGACTCCACTGGTAGGCGAGGCTCTGCGGCGCGCGGTAGAGGAAGGAGCCGAGCAGGTCGGGCGCCCACGCGCCCTGCGAGCAGGTGAGCACGGAGCCCGCGCTCGAGCCGCCGGCGATCTGCGGCGCGCCGGCGCCGCTCGGCGCGCGAAGCAGAGCCACAAAGCGGGGATCGCTCGGGGTCGCCCCGGAGAGGTTGAGCTGGCCGCCGCCGCCCGATCCGTCGAGGTTGACGTAGGAGATCGTGTCGTTGCCGAGGTTGCCGAAGTAGAGCCTGCCCGCCTCGTGGTCGATCGCCAAGCCGACGGTGCCGCTCGGGGTCGCCCCGGAGAGGTTGAGCTCGCCGCCGCCGCCCGATCCGTCGAGGTTGGCGAAGGAGATCGTGGTGGAGCTGTCGGACGGGTGGAAGTTGGCCCAGTAGATCCTCCCCCCGGGGCGGTCGATCGCCACGCCGTGTTGGTCCTCCGGGGTCGAACCGGAGATGTTGAGCTCGCCGCCGCCGCCCGATCCGTCGAGGTTGGCATAGGAGATCGTGCTCGTGGTCCGGTTGGCCCAGTAGATCCTCCCCCCGCCGGGTCGATCGCCGCGCCGTAGGGGTCGCTCGGGGTCGCCCCGGTGATGTCGAGCTGGCCGCCGCCCGATCCGTCGAGGTTGGCGTAGGAGATCGTGTTGTCGTCGTTGGCCCAGTAGATCCTCCCCGCCGCGGGGTCGATCGCCAGGCCGTGGGGCTTGTTTGGCGTCGTCCCGGAGATGTTGAGCTGGCCGCCGCCGCCCGATCCGTCGAGGTTGGCGTAGGAGATCGTGTTGTTGCCCTGGTTGGCCCAGTAGATCCTCCCCGCCGCGGAGTCGATCGCCACGCCCCGGGGGCCGCTCGGGGTCGCCCCGGAGAGATTGAGCTGGCCGCCGCCGCCCGATCCGTCGAGGTTGGCGTAGGAGATCGTGTTGGTGCCGCCGTTGCCCCAGTAGATGCGATCCGCCCCGAGCGCCGCGGGCGCCGACGCGAGGACGAGCAACGCCGCGGCGATCAGGAGAACGCCGAGCCGCCGGCCGCGCCCGACCTGCCCGATCATGCCCGCTTTCTTGACACCCACGATTGCCTCCAGGGCCGACATTACCCTAGGCAGGTTGTAGTGAAACGCAGCGCGCGGTCGCTCTCGGCCAGGTGAGGGAAGCGGGGCCCCCGGCGAGCGGATCCGATACGACGTACGACCTAACGCGGATCCGCGAGACCGTGCGGCATCCGGGCTAGACCGGACTGCTGCTTCTCGTCCAAAGCGGCTACGCCGCTATTGGCCCTCGCTCAGAACGAGAAGTGTCTCCGGCTTGACACCGTCGTGCTTCATGGCATCCGCCGCGGCGTCGCTCTTCATGAGCTCCTGGAACGCCTCCATGTCCGGGATCTCAGCGATGAGCGCGGTCTTGTTGGATCCATTTGGGTCCGAGAAGGTCCGAACAGTGACGCCAATTGGCCCGAATACCTCTTCACGCTTCGGCGAGCTCAGCCACTGGTCGACATCGTCCACTTCATGGGTGATCACGTACGTAGCCATCGAGTAGTCCTTTCGTCGCCTCCGCCGGATGTGGGGTCCCCTGCTCCCCTCACGCTGCGGGCGACCCTACCCATGGCCGAGCAGGGTGTCAACGGCGTCGCTGGGCGGCTTCAGGCGGTGCTGCTTTCCACGCAAAGCAGCGCCTTTCGTCCAAAGTGGCGCTTCTGCGCTTAGTCCCGCAGCCCGGCGGCTTCAAAGGCTTGCCCGCGATCCAGGTAGTTGTCAACCCCACCGGCGGCGTTTTCCCCGAGGTTTTCCCCATGGCTGCCCGGCAACGCCGGAATCGCCTGTGTAGAGCTAATTCCTGAGGCACCGCTACCGGGATTCGAACCCGGGTTTCCGGACTGAGAATCCGGCGTCCTAGTCCCCTAGACGATAGCGGCGTGTGTCTATGCGGCGGCGGTGTTTGTGGCCGCCGGTGAAGCGGGGAGTGTAGCCAGGCCCTGGCTAAGCTTCGCAAGCCCGCGGCTGTGGCGGAACTGGTAGACGCGCAGGCTTCAGGTGCCTGTGTCCTTCGGGACGTGGAGGTTCGACTCCTCTCAGCCGCATGATCGGGACCCGGACTAGGCAGGCGTGCCGTTCAGCGACTCCAGCGGCTCCGGGCGGCCGAGGGCGTAGCCCTGGGCCTCGTCGATGGCGAGGTCCTGGAGCAGCTGGAGCGTGACCAGGTCCTCGACACCCTGCGCGATCACCCGCTTGCCGCTTTCGTGAGCCTTCGCGGCGGCGTTGCGCGCCTTGCGCCGGCGGCGGCCATCCTCCGGAAGACCGCTGACGAACCTCCCGCCGAGCTTGACGAAGTCGATCGGCAGGCGATTGAGCAGCCATGATCCGCGACCACCCCGCACGTAGCCGTCGAGGGCGATCCGGCAGCCGAGCTCGCGGACGGCGTGCACGAAGCGCTCCCCCTCCTCGGGCCCTGGCGCAAGCTGCTCCTCGCTCAGCTCAAGCACGAGATCCCGTGGATCGGCGCCCGTCTCCTCGGTCCGCTGACCGATCAGCTCGAGCAGCGCGTCGTCAAGCGAACGCACGCTCAGGTTGAAATCCACCGGGTGGCCGGCGGCGGCGACCTCGATCGCCCGACCAGTGACCCAGCGATCGACTTCCCGGATCGAGCCCAGCTCCTCCGCGGTGAGGACGAACTCTCCGGCAGGGATCAGCTCGCCCCCGTCGAGCATCCGCAGAAAGAGCTCGTGGCGCAACGGCTCCCCGCTGGCCACGTCGACGATCCGCTGGGCGTACAGGACGAAGAGGTCCCTCTCGAGGGCCTCTCCGATCCTGCGCGACCAATCGTGCGGCCGCGCCCCTCCCCCAGTCCCCTCTCTCCCTGGCCCCGTGCCCCTCACGTCGGCCATGCCTAAGCATCCCCGCAGGCGCGGTCCCGGCGCATCGTGACGAAGTACGGACGGCGCTGGGGGGAACTACGGAGCTATTCGAGATCGCGCAGGACCGAGCGCGCCGCGTTGTAGCCGCCGATCCCGTGCGCCCCGGCCCCGGGCGGAGTCGCCGCCGAGCAGATGTACAGCCCCGGTGTGCCGGCGCTGTACGGGTCGAGCGCGACCCTCGGCCTGAAGAGCAGCTGCAGCGGCGTGTTGGCGCCGGTGATGATGTCGCCGCCGACGTAGTTCGCGTCGTAGGCCGCGAGCTCGGCCGGCCCCCGCACGTGAGTTGCCACGATCCGCTCGCGGAATCCCGGCGCGAACCGCTCGATCTGGCCGAGGATGGCCTCGCTCGCATCGCCCGCGAAGCCGCTCGGCACGTGTGCGTACGCCCAGAGCGGATGCAGATCGCCCTCGGACCGCTGTGGGTCGGCCAGGTACTGCTGGCCGACCAGCACGTAGGGGCGCTCCGGCATCGAGCCCCGGTTGATCGCGCGCTCCGCACGCACGATCTCCTCGAAACCGCCGATGACGTGAACGGTCCCGGCCCTGCGACACGCCTCGTTCGTCCACGGCACCCCGCCCTCGACGGCGAGGTCCAGCTTGAAGGCTCCGGGCCCATGGCGGTAGCGGCGGTAGGCACGTGCCACCCGTGCCGGCAACCGCTCGCCCGCAATCTGGGCGACCGCCCCCGGCGCGAGGTCGAACACCACCGCGTCAGCGCCACTCAACTCGGCCAGGTCCGAGATCCGCCGGCCCGTCTCGATCGTCCCCCCGTGCGCCCGAAGCACCGAGGCCAGCGCGTCGCTGATCGACTGCGATCCGCCCTTCGCAACCGGCCAGCCGAAGGCGTGGCAGGCGTTGATCAGCGCGCAACCCACCGAGGAGCTCATCGGACGGTTCATCGGGCTGAAGGCATGGGCCGCGACCCCGCCGAAGAGCGCCCTCGCCTGCGGCGTCCGCCAGGAGCGGGCGAGCAGCGTCGCCGGAGCGGCCGCTGCCAGCCCGAAGCGCACCAGCCGCGCCGGGTGGCGCGGCACGTGCAGCACCGGCTTCATGATGTCCTCGAGCAGCTCGCCGAAGTGCGCCGAGGCCGAGCCGAAGACCCGCCGCCAGGCCTTCCCGTCCTCCCCCAGTCCGTCGGCCGTCTGCTCGATCGAGCGCACCATCACCCCCACGCTCCCGTCGTCCAGCGGATGCGCGAGATCGACCTCCGGCCACAGCCACTCCAGCCCGTGCCGTTCGAGATCGAGCGACCTGAGGAACGGCGACCCGACGGCCATCGGATGGGTGGCCGAGCAGTCGTCGTGGAGCAGCCCGGGCACCGTCAGCTCGCTGGTCCGCGTGCCGCCCCCGATGCGGTCCTCCGCCTCGAGCACCGTCACCCGCACGCCGTTGCGCGCGAGCTCGACAGCGCAGGCGAGCCCGTTGGGCCCCGAGCCGACGACGATCGCTTCGCTCAACGACTCGGCGAGTATCGAGGAGACTCCGAGCCGCCGACCGGCAGGGGCGCTTCGCGTCCGATGGCGCCACCCTCGACGACCACCGGGAAATCGAAGGACTCATCGAGCCACGGCTGGCTGGTCACCATGTCCTTGACCGCGACCGTCCCCTCCTCGAGCAGGCCGTCGACGGGGTCCCAGATCTCGTAGTGCTGATAGCCCCGCCCGCGCATGGTCGGCTCGGACTCCAGGTAGACCAGCCGCACGTCCCCCGGCGCGAAGCCGCATCGCTCCTGAATGGCCTCGAGCAGCTGGGCGCTGTGGAAATGGGCGTCGCCGAAGTTCCAGCCGTTGACGACGTTGGAGATCAACTCGCCCTCGCGCACGTCGTAGCGCTCGACGTCGTCGACGGCGTGCGGGAGCAGCGCGTTCAGCGCCCTCCCGTGCGAGTGCATCGCGCGGAAGGCGAGGCCCCTGTTGAGGAGGTAGAGCGCGGTCTCGCGGTCGTAGATGTCGCCGACCTGCTCGACGATGGTCCGCGCCGGCTTCTTGACGTGGGTGTCGAGCCTCTCCTCCGCCCCGCTGCCCGTGCGGAAGAGCCAGGCGCTGGTCGCCCAGTTGCCCGCGTAGTAGCGCATCGACGGCAGGAAGGAGACCTTGTCCGGGCGGTTCCCGCCGATCAGCGGCAGGAGCAGGCAGCGGAACCGCGAGGACCGCGATCAGCAGCGGATCGTCGAGCGTCGAGAGCGGCGTGTCCCCGTAGTGCCCGAAGAGGAAGAGGATCCCGAAGATCATGAACAGGTTCCACTCGAGCGGCACGGCGAGCGGGAACATCGCGGTGATGTTGAGGTGGAAGAGGATCATCCCGACGATGGCGATCGTCCGGATCGTCGGGTTGTCCTGGAAGACCAGCAACGCCGGCCAGAGGAACTCCTGGACTGTGCCGAAGTGCGCGATCCCGGCCGCCAGCCGCGACGGCATCATGTCCTCGGGGTAGTCGCGCCAGAGGCGGCGCTTGACCGACCGGGGGATCAGAGGGGCGTTGCTCATCATCGCCGAGACGACGAATGGGAAGTGGCTGTTCAGCTTCGAGGACGCCGCTCCCCACCAGATGAAGAGGAAGACGAACTGCCAGGCGACGACCCAGTGCTCGACGGGGAAGAGCCCGACGACCAGCATCGTGCAGTAGATCTCGGGGCGGGCGCCGAGGAACGACACCTTGTCGCGCAGCCCGAGCAGACCGAGCAGCCCAAGCAGCACGGCGATGCCCGCCGGCGGCAGCTTGCCCGCGAAGTCGCCCGACCGGTCTACACCGGACGCGCCCAGCAGGAAGACGCCGGCCGCGAGCACGCCTGCGTACAGCCCGACGTCGAGCCAGGTGCGCGTCGATCCCCTGGTGAAGGGGATCCGGTCCGGCCACGGCGGGAGGCGCACGGTCCCCGGCCGCAGCCAGTAGAGGACCCCGCCGATCGGCGGGCTGAAGCGGAAGCTGAGCGGCATCGATCCGGCGCCGAGCCCGAGGATCTCCCAGAGCAGCAGCCAGACCGCGAGCTTCTCGAAGACGATCGGCTGGGTCCACCAGTCGCCGAGGTCGAAGGGCGAGCCGAGCCCGGGCGTCAGCGAGATCACGAACAGGGCCCCGAGGCAGAACAGGATCAGCTTGAGGGCGTAGGCGAGGTAGACGAAGGTCGGCGAGCCGAACCCGTTGCCGCCCCAGTCCTGCACGAGCGGCTTCAGCCGGCTGAGGTGCGGCTTGCCCTGCCACTCCTCCAGGTCGAACGGGGGCGGTGACGGCTCGAGAAACCCCATCCGCCGCAACCCTATTGATCGCCTAGGGCCCGGTCCAGCCGTTCGAGTAGCAGGGGATCGCCGTGCCCGTGTTCGGCACCAGCGCCGCGGGCGCCGGATCGGGTTGTTCGTGAGTCGTGCAGTAGTTGTTGAGGACGCCGAGTTGCAGGAAGTCGGACTTCTGCGCGCGGGCCTTGACGTCGTTGCGCGGATAGCTGTGCGGGTCGGAACCGTAGGCCGGTGGCCGCGGCGGGATGTCCTCGTTCGGCGGCGTGGCGGTGCCGCCCGGGAAGCCGAGCGGCCCGCCGTCCCAGTAGACGAGCGCGGAGCCGCCGAAGGGGAACGAACCGATCGCCGGGAGGCCGAAGATGCCGTTCGGGTTCCAGTAGCGCCCCGGATCGAGCGCCGGCTGGTACACCGACGCGCCGATCGTCCGTGCCTCCACCTCGGCCGCCACGTTCGCGACCTGGTGGTCGCCGAAGGCCGCCTGCATGAGCACCGTGTGCGACGGGCGTGTCCGGCAGCGGGTCGTCGTCATGTGCTGGGCATAGCCGTCTGGCTCGGCCCGGTCCCAGAGCAGCTGCATGAGCGAGAAGATCAGCGGCCGCTCGAGCTCGTTCGGATAGTTGTCGTAGAGGCCGAGGGGCGTGTCGAGCCGGGGCCGCGTTGCACAGAGGTCTTGGAGCGGCTCGGGCAACTGGTCGCAGACCTGCCCGGTGAACTTGCCCTCCGCATAGGGCTCGAAGTCGACGCTGCGCTCGAGCAGGGTCGAGTAGTTCATCGCCGGCACGCCGAGCACCGCGCGGCGGAAGTCGGGCGCGACCGCCGTCAGCGCGCCGCCGAGGATCCCGCCCTGGCTGTTGCCGTCGTAGAAGCAGCTGTCGATGTGTTGATCACCGGCTGGCCGCCGGAGTCGTGGAACGCGGCGTTCGTGGTCAGGCCGTTCGAGTGGATCATCGCCCGGCCGAGGTAGAGGAAGTTGAGCATCCCCTGCTGGGTCTCGTCGCCGAGCAGCGGGAACAGCGAGAGGTCCTGGAGGATCAGCAGGACGTTGGGCAGGTTGGTCTCGGCGAACCCGAACCAGTCGGTGGCGCAGAAGATGATGTTGTGCTCGTGCGCCATCGCCTCGACGTTGCCCGCCCTCGACCTCGCTCGGCGTGCCGAGCAGGCCGTGCCCGTAGAGCGAGACCCGCGAGGGCTGTGGACTCGGTGCCGTCGAGCGCCGAGTGGGGAATGATGCACTCGAAGCTGACGGCGGTCGTGTTGTTCCCGGGAGCTGCGTCGGCATCGGTCGGGACCGGTGTCGCCGGCCGCGTAGTTGAAGCGTCGAGCCGACCGGCGAGCAGCCCGGCGTGTTCATGTAGCAGGGCACGGTCACCGTGCCCGTGGACGATCCGCGCGATGTTCGGGTTCTCGGCCGCGGTCATGTCTGGTCTGGTGCTCGATTGATCGCGAAGCTCGGCGAGTTCCCCTGGACCATGTTGTCGCCGAGGTCGTCGTCGCCGAGCTGGTGGAAGGCGTCGTCGCGGATGCTGGAGCATCCGCTCGGTGAGGTTGCGCTCGCTCGCGACCGTGAAGTCCCAGGCGAGATAGAGGTTGGAGCGCTGGATGCCGGCGTCGTGCCGAGGTCGCGAACAGGTCCTCCATGTGCGAGCGCCGCGACCCTCGATCGCAGGCTCGGTGGTGGTCAGGTTGTCGCGGTAGACCCGGAAGGCGTTCGTCGGGCTGGATCGTGTTGCCCTGGTCGTCCTTGAGGTTGCGCAGGGCGACGATGTAGTGGCCGCCCTCCTCGAAGTTGACGCGCCGGGCGGATGATCAGGTTGACGTTGCCGCGATCGGCGGGGTTGTTCGGATTGTGCCCCGTGGCCGGATCGAGCGGGTTGTAGTCGATCTCCGCCCAGATCGGCTGGCGCTCGCCCGTGTCGGCGTTGATCACGACCACCGGCGTGTTCGGGTCGGCGTAGCGCTCCATGTCGGTCGACGGTCGCCGGCGCCGGTGTTCTCGAAGGCCTGCGGGTTGTCGAGGCCGGGGATCGTGGTGATGATCATGTTGCCCGGGCTGAAGCCGTCGTTCCGGTTGAGCTCGCCCGGGTCGATGTGGACTGCCGGTTCTTGTTGCCGGCGGTCGAGTTGCGGGTCGAGGTTGAAGTCGCGCGCGGCCGGTGTCGCGTGCTCGGGTCGGCGACCGTGAAGTAGTCGTTGGGCCAGGGCTGCAGGCAGACGGCTGGGTCGAGGAAGTCGCAGCGATCGGCAGTTGGAGGTGTCGATCGGCGGCCCGGTGTACGGCTGCGGCGGCGGGATCACGTTGCCGTCGGATCCACCGCCCGCCGATCCGTTCGGTTGCGTGCCGCGACAGCCCGGCGCGTCGACGGAGAGCGGCGCGCGCCCGGTCCCTCGGCGCCCGGCGGCTGCCGACGCGGTCGGAGCGCCCTTCAGCCTCGCCTGGAACAGCAGCGTCCTCGCCTGGCAGCTGGAAAGCAGCGCACGCCCGGCCGCGTTCAGCCGCAGCGAAACGGATCCGCGAGCGCGCCGTTCTGAAGTGCAGGCGCCGCCGCTTGCCGATGCGGACCGGAGGCGACCCTCCGGTCACGGCTTTGGGGACGACAGCGACCGATCCGGGCAGCTTCACGCGCACCCGCACCTTGAAAGCCGAGGCGGCGAGGATCGCGCTCTGGCTGGTGCGTATGGGGGTCACCGAGACGGAGCCCGCCGACGACGGCGTCGCGGCTCGAGCGCCTCTCCCGCGTTCGCCACCGCCAACGAGGCGATCAGGAGCGCCGGAGCTGCCAGCCCCGCAAGCAGACGCCGCATCTTCACGCTCCCTGTCATCTTCCGTTTCGGCCCGCCCCCCGGCGAGGCCGGATCACCCTAGATCATCGCCTGGGGCGAGGCGCCGGTTCGCACGTCCCACCCGAGATCGGCCCGCAACTTCGCCCCATCTCGGCCGTTATGTTCGTCTGATGCCTGATCAGGGAATGCCGCCCCGCGACGTGCAGGGGTCGGGCCGCATAGGCGTGCTCCGAGGCGGCCTGGTCCTCGCCGGGATCGCCTGCCTCGTCCTGCTCGTGCTGCTCGTGCGCGGGGAGCGCTCGCACGCGGCCAGCAGCAAGCCGAACGTGATCATGTTCACCACCGACGATCAGACGGTGCGCGACCTGGTCGCGATGCCGAAGACGCAGGCGCTGATCGGGGCGCAGGGAGCGAACTTCCTGCACGCCTACGTCTCGATGTCGCTCTGCTGTCCCTCGCGCGTCACCGTCCAGACCGGTGAGTACGCGCACAACCACCACGTGATGGGCAACACCCCGCCGCAGGGTGGCTACGGCGTCTTCAACGACAAGAACGACCTGCCGGTCTGGCTGCAGCAGGCGGGCTACCGGACGATCCACATCGGCAAGATGCCGAACGGATTCGGCACCGAGACCAACGAGACCTACGTCCCGCCGGGCTGGGGGCCCTACAACAACGGCCTCGGGCGCGGCGAGTTCTACGCGTTCATCAAGCCGGCCTCCTCCTATACCGACTTCGCGCTGGACGAGAACGGCGTCCTCAAGCAGTACGGCCCCGAGGACTACCAGACCGACGTCTACGCGGATCTCGCCGTCGACCGAATCGATCAGCACTTCACCGCTCCACGCGAACGACCCGCTCTACATGCAGGTCCAGTTCTTCGCCCCGCACGATCCGGCCACGCCGGCGACGAAGTACCAGAACGCCTTCGCGGCCAGCCCGCTCCCGATCGACCCGAGCTTCAACGAGAAGAACGTCAAGGACAAGCCCGGCTGGATTCGGGCGATCAGCCGCTTCGGGCCGGGCCTGATCGCGAAGATCCAGACCCGCTACCAGCACCGGCTCGAGACGCTGCTCTCGGTGGACGACGCGATCGAGAGGATCGTCAACCAGCTCTCGGCCAGCGGTCAGCTCGACAACACGTACCTGATCTTCACATCGGACAACGGCTTCATGCAGGGCCAGCACCGACTGCACCAGGGCAAGTTCGCCCCGTACGAACCGTCGATCCAGGTCCCGCTCGCTGATCCGCGGACCCGGGATCCCGGCCGGTTCGCAGCCGCGCGCCCTCGTCTGGAACGGCGACATCACCTCGACCATCCTCCAGATCGCCGGCGCTCAGCCCGGCCTGCCGCAGGACGGTCGCTCGCTCCTGCCCTACGCGACCGATCCCAACCTGCCCAGCACTCGCCCGATCCTGATCGAAACCGGGCCCCCGGGAGCAACCAACGAGCCCGGGACCCCGGCGAGCGCCGCGAGCGCCAGGCGCCGCGTCCACTTCAGCACCTACGTCAAGAACCTCGACCAGGACCACACCGCCCAGATCGCCCGCGCCATCGTCGCCCCGCGCTATCGGGCGATCCGGACCGGGCGCTACCTGCTGGTCAAGTACTCGGACGGCAGCCGCGAGCTCTACGACCTGAAGCGCGATCCGCTCGAGCTGAAGAGCAAGTACAAGGACTCCCGCTACTTCCCGGTCCGCAAGTTCCTGCTGAAGAAGCTGAAGGGGCTGGTGCTCTGCCAGGGCGCGGACTGCAGCACGCGACATCGGCAAGCCGCCGAAGCCGCTCGCCAAGAAGAAGAAGCACCCCAAGAAGCCCGCTCCGACGCCGCCGGCCCCCACGGGCTGAGCAGATCGGCCCGGAGTAGGGTCCCGGGCGATGGCGGCCTCCGAAACGCCCCCTCCCCTCTTCGGCGACTACTACCGCGAGATCTACGCGAAGGGGATGCTCGCGGGCGAGCGCCCGGCGCTGCCGATCGCCTGGGCAGAGCTCGAGGAGCGGCGCTCGCGAGTCACTCGATGACCGCGCCATCGCCTACATCTTCGGCGGGGCGGGGTCGGAGGACACGATGCGGGCGAACCTCGAGGCGTTTCGCCGCTGGCGGATCGTGCCCCGCGTCCTGCGCCAGGACCTCTCCGCGCGAGACCTCTCCGTGGAGCTGCTCGGCACGCGGATGCCGGCGCCGGTCCTGCTCGCACCGATCGGCGTGCAGACCCTGCTCCACGAGGAGGGCGAGCTCGCCTCGGCCAGGGCCGCCGCGGCCATCGGCCTGCCGCTGATCACGAGCACGGCCTCGGCGACGCCGCTGGAGGAGATCGCGGAGGCGAACGGCGACGCGCCGCGCTGGTACCAGCTCTACTGGCCCAACGACGACGAGCTCGCGGCGAGCATGGTCCGGCGAGCCGAGGCCGCCGGCTACTCGGCGATCGTGCTCACCGTCGACAACTACCTGCCCGGCTGGAAGCCCCGCGACCTGCAGCAGGCATATCTCCCGTTCCTGGAGGGAATCGGGATCGCGCAGTACCTCTCGGACCCGGTCTTCCAGTCGGGATTGGAGAAGCCTCCCGAGGAGGACATCGGCGCGGCGGTGGGGCACTTCCTCGGCGTCTTCGCGAACCCGGGACTCACCTGGGACCGGCTGGACTGGCTGCGCGGCACGACCTCCCTTCCGGTCGTGCTCAAGGGGATCCTGCACCCGGACGACGCCCGGGAAGCGCGCGAGCGCGGGGTCGATGCGATCGTCGTCTCGAACCACGGCGGCCGCCAGATCGACGGGGCGATCGCTTCGCTCGACGCCCTCCCGCCGATCCTGGACGCGGTGGGCGACGGGATGGCGGTCCTGCTGGACAGCGGGATCCGCTCCGGAGCCGACGTCTTCAAGGCCCTGGCGCTGGGCGCGGACGCGGTGCTGGTGGGCCGCCCCTACCTGTGGGGTCTCGCGCTCGATGGCCAGAACGGGGTCGAGACCGTCCTGCGCGGCCTGCTCGCCGAGCTCGATCTGACCATGACGCTGAGCGGCTTCACCCGCACGAGCGAGATCGACGGAGGGGTGCTCAGACAGCCTTGAGGGCCGGTTCGCCGTTCACGCGTGGCGATGTGGACGGTGACGGTGCAACCCCCCTGGTCGCAGCGCACCTCCACCGCGTCGCAGAGCAGGCGGGTAAGCCACAGCCCCCTGCCACCGAGGCCACCGGCGGAAGGCGTCAGTTGCCCGGCCAGCACGTCCTGGATCCCCTCCCCGGCGTCGGCGACCTCGACGACGATCTCGCCGGCGCCGTGCCAGGCGCGCATCGTCGAGGGCGGACGCCCGTGGATCACGGCGTTGGTGCTGATCTCGTTGACGGCCAGGACCACCTCTTCGGTCCGCTGGTCGCTCAGTCCGGCCTCTTCCGCGAGCGAGCCGACGGCCCGCCGCACGGCGGGCAGGTCCTCCAGCCCGAACTCCAACTCCAACGCCGGGCTCGCCGTGCTCGGGATGGATGGCGGAGTCGAGCCGGCGGCAGAAGTCGAGCGGATCCTCGTAGGCGTCGCTGCGAGAGACACCCTCGCCGTCGACGACCTCGGGGTGGGTGCCCCGCGCGTGTCCGAGGACCTCTTCGGGCAGAGCCTCGGCGTCGTATGGGCAGACGAAGGTCACCGGCAGGTCGGCGAAGACGATGTTGAGCACGGCCTCGTGCCGGGCCCAGTCGCGCACCTGCGCCTCGTGCGCGAGCGCCCACGGCGGCTCACCCATCAGGTGGCCCCTCTCCCCGCGCGCGGTCTGCTCCGCCGCCCAGCGCGCGAACTTGTCGCGCGTACGCGCCGAGGTCTCGTAGAAATCCTCGACCGGGTGGAGCGTCAGGCCCTCGGGCGTACCACCGAGTGCCGCCCGCAGGTTCTCGACATGGCGATCCTGAACAGCGACCAGGGTCGGCTCGCTCCGCGCTCAGGCCTTCCTCGATCAACGGCAGCGCGACATCCATGAACTCCTGGTCGGAGCCATAGATCAGGGCCTGGTGGACAAATCCCTGGTTGGGGCCGGACGCTTCCCCGTGGGAGTGCATCAAGCTTCTCCTACCCGCTCCGGCTGCCTTTGACGCTGGTGATACGCAGGTTCGCTCCCAGCGGATCACTCACAGCGCTCCAAACGGGAAGGCAGGGTGTTAGCTCACCTAATGCCGACGGGAAGACGGCTGTCACGGGCTCTGCTGGTCGCCTCTCTGCTCGCGCTCGGCCTCGTCGCCGGTGCCGCTCCGGCCCAGGCGGGAACGAAGGCGATGGGAATCGACGTCTCGCGCTTTCAGGGCGCGATCGACTGGCCGAGCGTCTCTGCGCTCCGGGATCCGGTTCGCCTTCGTCCAGGCGAGCCGCGGGAGCGGCGCGGACTGCACGGTCAAGCCCGCCCAGTGCGGGCCGGACCCCTACTTCGCGACCAACCGGCTCGCGGCCGAGGCCGCCGGGGTCCGCGTCGGCGCCTACCACCGGGCGTTCGCGAGCGGCGCCACGGCCACCGACGCCCGGGCGGATGCGCTCGCCGAGGCGAACATCTTCATCGCAGCTGTCGGCTCGCTGCAGAGTGGCGAGCTGATCCCCGTCCTCGACGCTGAGACCCCTTTCACCGGGATGACCTCGACCAGCCTGCGGACCTGGATCCGGGTCTTCGTGAAGCGGGTCACCAAGCAGCTCGGGCGGAAGCCGATGATCTACACGAACGCGCTCGAGCTGGTCCGCGACCGGAAACACCACCGAGTTCGCCAAGGCGAGGTACCCGCTCTGGGTGGCCGAGTGGGGCGTCTCCCGGCCGAGCGTGCCGGCGAGCAACTGGGCGGGCCGCGGCTACTGGGTCTGGCAGTACACGAGCTCGGGCTCGCGTCCCGGGGATCTCGGGCCGCGTCGACATGGACCGGCTCGGCAAGCGGCTCGGCAAGCTCACCGTCCACTGACGGTCGCTCATCCCGCGGCCCAGCTCTTGGCCTCTTCCAGCTTGTCGAGATCGTCGTAGACCGCGAGCTCGCCCGGCATCGCCCAGGCGAACATGCGCATCGCCCTCGCGACCCAGTCGACGTCGGTCACCAGGGTCAGCCGCTTCCATTCCTTGCGATGGGCGAACTCCACGCCGAGCCCCGTCTTGATGTCCTCGAAGGTGGCGTCGAGATCGAGGCCGTCGAAGTCCGTCAGCACGAAGACCACCCGCGCCTCCCCCGAGTCCATCGCCTCCTTGAGCGCGGGCTCGAGGACCTCGGTGTAGTCCTCCTTGGTGAGCTTGCCCGACGCGCGCAGTCCGATGACCCCGGCGGGCACGTCATCCATACGCTCGACCATGTCTCCTCCTCGCTTGGCTCATGATGGGCAGTCGCCCAGGATGGACCAGCTGACGTACATCGGTCACGCGACCACTTTGCTTCGACTCGGCGGCGTCTCGATCCTCACGGATCCGATGCTGCGCGGGTGGCTCGGCCCGCTCCACAGGCAGGGACCGAAGCCGGACCCCCGGACTGCGTCGATCGCCGACGTGGTGGTGATCTCGCACCTGCACCGCGACCATCTCGATCTGCCCTCGCTGCGGCGTGTCCCTGCGAGCACTCCGGTCGTCGTTCCGCAGGACGCCGCCAGGTGGGCGGCAAAAGAGCGGGCGCCGAGGACATCCGCGAGATCAGCGCCGGGGAGACGGTGTCGGTCGGCGATCTGGAGATCAGCGGGGTGCGGGCGGTCCACGACGGCTACCGCGACGGCCACCGGGGCGAGCAGATCCAGGCACTCGGCTATCTGCTCAGGCGCGGTGGCCGGACCGTGTACTTCGCCGGTGACACCGATCTTTTTCCCGAGATGTCCGAGCTCGGTCCGGTCGATCTGGCGCTGCTTCCGATCTGGGGCTGGGGCCTATCCGTAGGCGAGGGACACCTGGACCCCGAGCGGGCGGCCCGCGCGCTCCAGATGATTCACCCGCGTGTGGCCGTGCCGATTCACTGGGGGACCCTCTTTCCGGCCGGCCTGCGGCTGCTGCGGCCGGAGCCCCTGACGGAGCCGCCCCGCGAGTTCGCTCGCCTGGCGGGTCAGCTGGCGCCCGGTGTGGAAGTCCGCATCCTCGAGCCTGGCTCCGAGACCACCCTGTAGTGAAGGCCGGCGGGTCGGCCGGGCCTAGCCGACGATCTTGGCCTTGGCCCGCTCGAACTCCTCGTCCGAGAGCTTGTGCTCGTCATGGAGCCGGGCGAGCTTGGTGAGCTCATCCGCCGCCGAGCCTCCGCCGCCGGATGTGCCTGCCGTCTGGCGGATGTAGGTGTCGAGCTGCTTCTGCGCCTCCTGCTGCTGGGCCAGGGACCGCTCGCGCATGCCGTCCCCGCGAGCGATCAGGTAGATGAGCGCCGCCAGGAACGGGACGAAGATCAGGAAGATCACCCAGGCGGCCTTTCCCCAGCCGGATATCGAGTGATCGCGGAAGAGGTCGCTGATGATCACGAACAGAATCATCAGCCAGGCCGCGAAGAGAAAGACTTCGAGCACTGCCAGGAGGACCTGGCCAAAGGTGACGTCGGCGAGAACCATTCTGGGGTTCCTCCTCCCCTAGGGAGATCGGTGGCTGGGAGCCGTCCTTGCTCCGCCTGTTCAAGACGCGACTCTAGTTCAACTTGCCCGTCAGTCGAGCAATTCCTCGACCCGGTATGTCTTGGCGCCGCGCGGCGTCTCGAACGTGACGTCTTCGCCGACCCGCGCATCCCGGAGCGCCCGACCCACCGGCGACTCCGCAGAGAGCCTCCCCTGCTTGGCGTCGGCCTCAGTTGCGCCCACGAGCGTCCAGGTGCTCGTCTGGCCGCTCTCCACATCCCTCACCTCAGCCGTTCGGCCGAATGCGAAGGTGCTCGCACTCTTATCCGGCTCCACCACGACGGCCTTGCCGAGCCGTTCGCGGAGTCGCTTGATTCGGGTCTCGAGATGTGCCTGGTCGTCCTTGGCGATGTGGTACTCGGCGTTCTCCTTCAGGTCGCCGAGCTCACGCGCGGCCTTGATCCGTTTCGCCATCTCACGACGCCGCGGCCCCTCGAGCTCCTCCAGCTCGACGCGCAGTGCCTCGATTCCCGAGGCGGTGATCGGCTCGTCGCCTTTCTGCAGGCCGGGCGATGCGCCCGTCTTCGACTCCTCGGTCACACGCCGCAGGCTACGCGGTCGAACAGCGCATACCTCGCATTGACGTGGTGAACAATGCAGTCAGGACCGCCGCAATTCAGAGCCCCGACCGAGCTTCGGCAAGGAGGTCACTGTGACCGAGCACACGCCATACATCGACTTCGACAATCTGCCCGCGCCGACCGAGGGCTTCGTCGTGACGCAGTTCATCACCGTGCGAAGCGTTGCTCGGTCCCGTGCCTTCTACTCCGAGGTTCTCGGCGGCCAGGTCGTGCTGGAGGAGAACCCGTGCATGGTCAAGCTCTCCAACTCGTGGGTGATCATGAACCCGGGCGGCGGCCCCACCCCCGACAAGCCGGACATCTCGGTCGTCGACTACGAGTTTGACCACACGCTCTCCGCCTTCATGAACCTGCGGGTCGCCGACGTCCAGGCGTGCTATGAGGAGTGGAAATCAAGAGGGGCCGAGTTCGTGACGCCGCCGATCGATCGCGGTGCTGAGATTCGCTGCTACATGCGGGACCCCGACGGCTACCTGATCGAGGTCGGCCAGTCCACGGGACTGCTCAAGGGCAAACTCGCCAAGAAGCGGCCCGAGGACCTGCCCGGCTAGGACCACGAGCTACCAGAACTACCGCTTTGCTCTTTTCTTCAACTTCACCTGTCGGTTTGCGTGGCCGCGGTATTGCCGGTTGGCTCCCAGCGCAGCGAAACCTTCACCTTGGCAGCCTTGGTTCGAGTGACCGGTCGCATGGCACTAAGGGAGAATTTGGCGCGGATGCGCGACGTTAACCTGGCGATAGCCCGCGAGGCCCGGTTTCGCCTTCACCTCCGGCGGATGAGGCCGAAGCTCGATCGCCTTCGACAGAGCGGTCGGTCGAACCAGACGGTCCTGGCAATTCTCGCGGTCGAGGCCTTTTACCGTCCCGGCCTGCGGCGAGTCGTTGAGCACGGGGGCTGGTTCATGCTCTCGTTGCTCCGGAGCCGATCGGCGTCGAGGATCACGGTGGGGATCGCACAGGCCAGGGTCTCGCACTGGCGCGATCTCGGCCTGATCGACTCTGAGCGGTTCTCGCTCCGCCGGCTGACTCGGGTGCTCGATCTGGATGCGAACTACGACGTCTGCCATCGGTATCTCTCCGACAAGGCGGATGCTGGACGAGCTCGATGCGGGCGCCCTGACCGTCGCCTACACCGGGGGCCAGCGACGCGACTACGCGGAGATGCTGAGCCAGGCGGGGGTCGCGCTCGCTCGCTAGCGGCCCGCGGCGAGATCTCCTACTCGGGTCTCGGTTGGGAGCGCTTCCCGCAGGAACCGCCCGGGACACGCGGTCTCCATCAGATCCCCGTGGGGCAGCAGCGTAAGAGCGCTTCCGCCCGGCGTCAGCCGCTGCGCGAGGGCCTGCAGCGACTGGACCGCCGCTGACGTCGGCGATTCCTCCTCGAAGTTCCCGGCGAGCGCGATGCCGATCGTGCCGTGGTTGTGACCCTCGACATGAGCACCAAGCGCCCAGAGCGGTCGGCCTTCGAACACACGGCCGCTCGGCATGATCACGAAGTGGTAGCCGACGGCGGACCAGCCGCGGTCGAGATGAAGTTGTTCGATCCCCCTCATGTAGGCGGACTCTGCCGCCAGATCACCCTGTTCAAGTGCCGGGTTCCGGACCGCCGTGTGGTGAAGGATCATCCGGCGAAGATCGCCGCGCTCCTCGAACGCGGCGGCTGGGATGGCCTCTGCCGCCCACCGCTCGCGGCCGATCACATCCTCGTATTCCCTGCCCGGCTCGATTTGCTCGACCTTCAGGCCGGTCTCGTCGGTGAGATAGTCGTAGCCGATCCGCTGCCAGCGGCAATCGGGGTCGAGCTCGCGCCACCGGGCTTGCCGCTCGATCCGGTCCTTGCGGCTGAGCATTCCGAGGTGATAGATCCTCGCGTCGATCCTGGGGTGCCGTCCAAATGGCGGCCCTCTGACGGATCCCCACTGAGCGTGAAACAGCCGGTCATCGAAGCGATGATCCTCGCTGGCCCGGAAGAGGGTGGTCTTTGCCTTCTGCCCCCAGATCCCGTCCACACGGAAGGCGTCGGGACGATCCCACAGCTCACAGATGGGAAGCGCGTAGGCGTCGCTTCCTCGCTGGCCGTCCTCGGCGATGCGGGCGCGAATGCGTTCCCCGGCGCTTCGCTCGAGACGCTCGTCGGCGTCGAGCCCGAGCAGCCAGTCCGCTCCGTTACGGATACCCGCTTCCGTGAGGAGGCGTTGCTGCAGGCCCTGGTCGAATGGAGCATCCCTCGGACGCCGGAGCAACTCGACCAGCTTCGGCTCGCCGGCGGCGAGTTCGGTCGACCCGTCGATCGAGCCGTGATCGAGCGCGACGATGCCGTCGACGTGGGGGGCGACATTTGCGAAGTAGCCCGGCAGCCGCCCGCCTCGTCCCGGAACAGCAGCAGAGCCAGGAGCCTCATGCGGCGACCCGCCCGGTCGTTGCGGGGATCGCCGGGTCGTTCGGCGAGTCGTAACGCGGGCAGGCTCTCGATCAGCCGGCGCAGGGCGTCCGCGGTCTCCATTTCGGGGACCGGGCCGCCTCCCCGCCAGGCCCGATAGGAGCCAGTGGCCTCCTCCAGCAGCCCCGCCGAGCCTGGGTACTCCGCGGCCAGTCGATTCGCCGTCCCGGCGACGGTCAGCGCGAGCTCGGGCTCCCCCGATTGAGCGACTGCTGAACAGAGCCGCCCGAGCCGCGCCCAGCAGGAGGCCGAGCGCGATCCCGGCTTCCCGTGGATCGGTCGAGGGGAAGGCTCCGGAGCCAGAACGCATGCGCGCAACCGCCCGGCTGCGCGCAGTCGGCCGCGGACCAACCCTCGAGCGCGGGAAAGGTGCGCATTCGTTCGTTCTCGAGGACCGCGAACGAGACCGGGTCGCTGAATTCGAATTGCACGGCCCGGTGTATCCAGTCGAAGAAGGTCGCGCTCGGCAGCACGAGCAGCGGCCCCAGGCGGAGCGCGGGTCGGAGCCCGGTGTTGCTCGCCCTGGCCAGGTCGTTGAGCGCGGCCGGCCTACGGGCTCGGCTCGGAGGATCGCGCAGGCCCTCGTCGGCGAGCAGGGGATCAACTCGGCCATCTAGCAGAGTGGTCGGGCGTGCGCGCCCGCCAGTCGGCGAGTGGGAACACCCGCCCGGCCCCGAGCTCGCTCTCCATGCGGAGGAGCTCTGCCTGTGCCTTTGACGCGAGGGCGAGGTCCCCGGCCTGGGCTCCGGCGTCGACCAGCCTGACAATGGTCTCCCCGCTCGCGCGGGCCTCGTCGGCAAGGCGTTCTGCGACGCGGGCGGTGGCACGAAGCAGAAAACCGAGCGCCTCGGCAAGCGGCGGCTCAGGGGAGCGTGGAAGCTTCTGCCACAGCCCTTCTGCCGTGCGTAGGGCATGCTCCTCGTCCGGCATCAGTGTGCGGACGCAGCCAGGACCGCCGTATGGCCGAAGACGATCTCCCCGTGCTCCAGCCACAGCCGCACGCGGGCTGACTGGGTGATCAGCTTCAGACAGAGGTAGGGGACGTGGCGCCGGCGGGGATTGACGCATGCGTCGAAGCAAAGCCGCCACCACCACTGAAGCTCGAGCCACGCAGCGAGATGCGGGTCGGCGGAGGCCCAGGGACCGGCGGGACGCAGCTCGGGGACCGGCGATTCGTCGCCAGTCCGATGTCGGGGGACCAAGACCGGGCCTCAACCGCAGCCCCGCCTCGTCCCCGGAGAGGCGGTCCTCCGGGCGCCTCGGTGTGGGACGTGGCACTCGCGGCTCGGCGCAGCTCGTCGCCCTCGTAGACCTTCACCTGAACCAGCTTTTCGAGGGGTCGGAGCCGGCTACAGAGTTTCCGCCAGCGCTCATGCACCCTGCGCCGGGAGGTGCCGGGGTCGCGCGGGCTCCGCAGCCACCACGATCGCCAGGTCGACGTCGGCCATGCCGTAGAGCGGCTCGCCGGTGGCGAGCGAGCCGCGGAGATACACGGTGGCACCGCGCGCTCCCGCGCGCAGGTAGGCCGACGACGACCGGACGATCAGTCGGTAGGCCGCCGCCCACAGCGGCCGCAGGGGTCCCCGGGCTGTGCGCACGACGCCACGCTGCGCCGCGAGCATGATCGTCGTCAGCGCGCGCTCGAGTCGATCGCTGCGCCGTCTGCCCACCGTGGCTGCGAATTGTATGGTTGGCGCGATGCCAGGGGGGCCGGAACCGAGCGTCAGCGTCGTGGTCGCGGCCTACAACGAGGAGGAGCACATCGCGGGGCTGCTCACCTCGCTTCGGGCCCAGACGCATCCCGTCCACGGAGGTGCTCGTGGCGGACGATGGGTCCCGCGATCGCACCGCCGAGGATTGCCGAGGGCATGGGCGCGCGCGTGCTGCGCCTTCGCCATCGGGGCCCCGCAGCGGCGCGCAACGCCGCTGCGCGGGCCGCCAGCGGGCGGGTGCTGGTATTTCTCGACGGCGACATGTCCTGCTCTCCCGGAGTTCATAGAGTGCCTCGTAGCCCCAATCGCCCGGGGGGAGGCGGTGGGGACGTTCACGCGGGAGATCTTCCTCGGCAACCCCGAGAACCGCTGGGCCCGGGCCTACGCGGCGCTGCGCTGGTCCCCCACCGACCGCGTGCTGCCGATCGACTTCCCGGATCGCTGGGCCAACTTCCGGGCGGTGCGCCGTGACCGCTTCGTCGCGGCGGGGGGCTACGACGACGTCGGCTATGGGGAGGACATGACCCTTGCGCCGAAGCTAGGGGAGGACGCCCTCGCCGCTGAGGGGGCGGTCTGCTTTCACAATCACCCTGCCACTCTGCGGGAGGTGTTCGAGAACGGCCGCTGGGTGGGCCGGGGCGCCGCGATCCGCACCCTCCCCCATCCGTGGCGAGTGCATGCGCTCCCCCGGGTGCTGCGGATCGCGGTTCGTCAGATCCGGGAGGGGCGTACGCCTTGGGTCCTGCCCGCGCGAATCGTCTATCACCTGGGAGTCTGGCTGGGTCTCGCTCAGTCGACGCTGTCGCCGGAGAGGCACTGGAAATGAGTCCACGCTTTCCCGAGGGCGTCATCCTGCGGGATCCACCCGTTGTGGGGCAGGGCGCGGCGCCATCTGGTGTCCGTGGAGCAGTTGACCAAGGACTTCCACGTCCCGCAGCAGCGCTACACGAGCTTCAAGCAGCGGCTGGTGGATCGATTCAGGCCTGAGCCGCCGGAGACGCTGCGTGCTCTCGATGACGTCAGCTTCGAGATCTATCCGGGTGAGTTCTTCGGCGTCGCGGGGCGGAACGGAAGCGGCAAGAGCACCCTGCTTCGCTGCATAGCCGGCATCTATGAGTACGAGGAAGGACGGGTCGGGGTCGAGGGGAGGTTGGCTCCGTTCGTCGAGCTCGGGGTCGATCTGAGGGAGGACCTGAGCGCCCGCGACAACGCGATCCTCAACGCGACCATGCTCGGCCTCAGCCGCGCTCAAGCCCGCGAGCGGCTCGACAAGATGCTCTCCTTCGCGGGGCTGGAGGAGTTCGGCGAGATGAAGCTCCGCAACTTCTCCTCTGGGATGAAGGTCCGGCTCGCGTTCGCGGTGGCGATCGAGGTCGACGCGGACGTGCTGCTCGTTGACGAGGTTCTCGCGGTCGGCGATGCCTCCTTCCAGCTGCGGTGCTTCGAGGAGTTCTCGCGCCTCAACCGAGAAGGCAGCACCGTCGTTCTTGTCACGCACGACATGGAGGCGCTTCGCGAGCACTGTGACCGGGTCCTGCTGCTCGAGGGAGGGAGGGTGGTGGACATCGACGAGCCCGCGCGGATCGCCAACCGCTACGAGCAGCTGAACGTTCTCCACTACCGACCGAACGAAAAGGGCGAACCCCGCCACTCGACCAACGGCGCTGGAGGCGAGGCGGGGCGACCCCAAGATGGCGCCGCCTCGTCTTCCCCTGTGGGGGCGTCCCACCGCCCGATTGCTGTGGGCGGCGATCTTCGACGCCTCGCGAGCGTCACCGCGACGCTCGCGGAGATGGAGTTCAAGCTGCACTACCTGGAGTCGGCGCTGGGCTACCTCTGGGCAGTGATGAGGCCGCTGCTGCTCTTCCTTGTGCTCTATTCGATCTTCGACGGCGTCGCCCGCCTCGGTCATGGCGTTGACCACTACGGCATCTATCTGCTCTCCGCCGTCGTTCTGTGGACCTTCTTCGCCGAGACGACCGGCGGCAGCGTCAGCTGTCTCGCCCGAAGTTCGGGCCTCCTCCGCAAGCTGCGCTTTCCGCGTCTGGCGATTCCGCTCTCGATCTCCGTCAAGGCTCTGATCAATCTGGGGGCCAACTCCCTGGTGGTACTGGTCTTCGTGATCGCTTCCGGGCTGGAGCCCCGCTGGAGCTGGCTCGAGTTGCCACTGCTGGCGGCCCTGCTCGCGGTCTTCGCCACCGGCCTCGGGATGCTGCTCTCGGCGGCCTACGTTCGCTATCGCGATACCAGCCAGGTCTGGAACCTCACCGAGAGGCTGCTCTTCTTCGGCTCGCCGATCATCTACACGGCGGGCCGCTACCCCGAGCAGGTTCAGGATTTGCTCTCGCTCAGCCCGATCGCCGTGGTCTTCACGCAGATGCGGCACGCTCTAATCGATCCGACGGCTCCCACCGCCGCGGACACGGTCGGCGGACCGGTGATGCTGCTGATCCCGCTGGCGATCGTTGCGGGGACGTGTGGCCCTCGGCCTTTGGCTGTTCAGCCGGGAGGCGCCCCGGGTGGCGGAGCGCCTCTAGCGCGGGCACGCCAGCCGGCCCAGCGCCCCGTCGCGGCCGCCCACAGTCCTGCCCAGACCAGCGGGGTGAGCAGGAGATAGCCGGGCAGGGATCGTGGCCGTCCACGCGCGATCCGCCGGAAGGCCCCCAGCCAGCGGCCCAGGGGATACCGCACCAGGATCCGACCGGCCGCGCGGAGGTCGCCCGCGCGGATCATCCATCTCGATGGCGGTCCGTAGCTCCCGCCGGCGAGCCCGAAGCCATACCCGTGCTCGTAGAGGTGGCGGAGGTAGGCCCGCAACGATGTCAGGTTCACGTGCGCCAGGCGGATCTCGGGGTCGAGTTCGATCGTGGCACCCCGCTCGATGAGACGAGCGTTGAGGACAGTGTCCTCACCCGTCTTGAGGTCCTCCGGAAAGCCGCCCAACTGCTGCACGAGCTCCCGCTCGTAGGAGAGGCAGTGAGGGATCTCCTGTTCGGTGAGGATGCGCTCGCTAGGCAGAAGCGCCGAGTACTCGACGAAGTAGGAGGCGGTGCCGACGGGGTGCCACGGAGTTCCGTTGGTGATCGCGCCGCCGACTGCGGCGTGGCCCTCTCGGTGTCGCTGGAGCCGTCGCCGAACCCAATAAGGCTCGGCCACGCCGTCGTCGGGGAGGAAGGCGACGAAGCGGCCGCGAGCCGCTCGGACTCCGGCATTGCGGGCGCCGGCGGGATAGAGCCGCCGCGCGGACCGCACCGACTCTTACCTCCGGATAAGCACCCGCCACGTAGTCGGCGGCGTCATCGTCACCGGAATCGACGACGATTACCTCCCACGGTTCCTCGAGATCCTGGCGGCGAAGCGATCCGAGTGCGTTGTCGATGCGATGGCGGGAGCGGTAGGAACAGACGATCACAGAGATGGCCGGCGCGGGCCCGTCGGCAGCAGATCCAGCCTTGCGAACGCGCGGCGGGCGGGTCGCCTTTCGGGCCAAGCGCCACTGCGACCAGGCCCCCAGCGACGTCGCCCAGAGGCCGATCCAGATCAATGGGGTGAGCGCAAGATATGCGGGAAGGGTCCGTGTTCTGCCTCGCGCGATGCGGCGCAGCGCTCGGGACCAGCGTAGCGCGGGGTAGCGGATGAACATCGCGATCAGGGCGCGGTGGGGGACATCCTCGCTGGGAACGGCCGGAGAGTGGTGGCCGTGCCGATCCACGCACTGCACCAGCCCGCGACCGTGAACGTAGTGGTGGCGGACGTAGGACCGAAGCCCCGTCGGGTTGCCATGCGCGACTTGGATCTTCGGATCGAGGGCGAGGGTGCCCCCTGCGCGCAACAAGCGCTCGTTGAAGATGGTGTCCTCGCCCGTCCGGGTGTCCTCTGGGAACTCGCCCGCCTGGGCGAGGCCGTCGAGTGAATAGGAAAGCGAATGGGGTGGGGTCTGTTCGCTGAGAATCAGCTCGGATGGCAGCACGGCGGAATACTCGAGCAGGTACCCGGCGGTGCCGACCGCGCTCCGGGTGGTGCCGTTGACGACAGCCCCTCCAACCAGGTCGAAGCCGCGCCGGTGAAGCTCGACCCTGCGCCGCAACCAGTCGGGGCGAGCGGCGCTGTCGTCGGAGAGAAAGGCGACGCAGGCGCCTCGCGCCTCGCGCAGGCCCCGGTTTCGGGCCGCCCCGGGCCACAACCGTGTGCCTGAGCGGACGACGCGCACCTCCGGATAGGCGGCGCGAACGTAGGCAGCGCATCCGTCCTCGCCCGAGTCGACCACGATCACCTCGAACGGCTGGTCGAAGCGCTGGGCACGCAGCGACTGGAGTGCGGTGTCGATTCGCTCACGGGAGTTGTAGGAGAGGACGATCACCGTGGCCGCCGGCCGGCCGTTGCCGGCGCCCGACATCCGGGCGACGTCAGTCATCCTTCGGATGCGCGCACGGCCGTGGGCGCCGTTCGCTCGAGCACCATCTTGCCGTCGCGGACGGTGTTGCGCACGTCCTCCATCACCGCGAAGCGCCACCCGCCGTCGATCAGTGCGAGCTCCTCGCTCGCCTCCGGTCCTGACGCGGACACGAACCTCTGGTCGGCGAGCGCGGAGGCGAAGTCGAAGCCGTCGTCGAGCATCAGCCGAAGCAGGACCTGCTGGCGGCGGATTCGCGCGAAGTCGCTCGTCTCGAGTAGCGGACGGCGGTGGATTTCGACCTCGAACCTGGCGCCGAGCCACTGGTGGATGCGCTCTCCATGGAGGATGCTCGGTCGGCGGCTCGAAGACGATCAACTTCCTTCCTTCCTCGATCGGCCGGTCCGGCTCGAGTGGGTACCAGAACTCGAGGCGCTCGGTGACCGGGACCGAGATCGAGAGTCCCGCAAGGCCGTGTTCCACGGCCTCGCGGCGGACGCAGAGGCTGTGATCGACGGTGATGCCGTGCTCAGCCAGGACGCGCCGCAATCCGTCGTGGCGCTCGTTGGCGAAGACCCGGTTGATTCGATTGCCGAAGCTCTCGCACCAGAGGTCTCGTGGCACCCAGAGCAAGGTCTGCTCGGCGGGATCGGCGACCACGATGTTGTCGGTACAGGCACCCCATTCGGCTCGGTCCATGATTGACAGGACCGTGCTCATCGCTCAGTCCTCGCGAGGGCGAGCGCGGCGCCCGGCCGGATGTCCTCGAGCCGTCGTGCCCGTAGGAGCCCGAGGGTGTACGCCAATGAAGCCGGGACCAGCAGTGGGGCGACGCGCAGGATCCGGCGGCGCTCACGGTACTCCTCCGCTCGCAATCCTTGGCGCAGGGCATCCAGGGGACGGTTGAACAGCGCGATCCGCAGAACCGCCGGTATCGAAAGGTGCCGGTAGAGGCGGCTTCTGCATCCACGCGCGTACTGGTCTCGCACGAGCTGCCAGGGACCGAGCGGATTTCGGTGAGCGGTGCAGACGCCGGGCGCCCATTCGATCGTCGCATCGAGGCGCCGGTTGAGCTCACCGTCCTCGCCTTGGCGGAGGTCCTCTCGAAACGGGCCGAGGCGCTCGAGGGTCGGGCGAGCGTAGGAGACCCCGTAGCGCAACCGGTTTGCGGCGGACGTGCTTGCCATGCGTCGGGGATAGAGCAGCAAGTGCGCTGCGGAGGCGCTCGCGCTGGCCGGCGACGCATTCGTGATCACGCTCGCAACCGCGGCCGCCCCCGCGCGGTGCCTTCGCAGGCGCTCGGCGACCCAGCCGGGCTCGGCGCGGCAGTCCGCTGCCAGGAAGGCGACGAAGGGCGCAGTTGTGTCGCGAACCCCGAAGTTGCGGGCCGCGCCAGGGTGGAGAGGCTCGGGACGTTCGATCGACCTCACCTGAATTCCCGCCGCAGCGAGGGTCGCCCCGGCCTTACCGCCTCCCGTGTTGACGACCACCATCTCCGGACGCGGGCGCTGGCTGATAAGCGATCGGACGGCATCCACCAGCCCAGGCTCGTTGCGAAGGCTGATCACGACAACGGCGAGATCGGCCGCGCCGCTCCTGCTCTCTTCGCTCCCGGTGCTGCGGGTATCCATGGACCACTCACTCTGCCAGCTGATGGCCCCTCCGGCGAAGCCGAGCGGTGTTCCCTATCGTCGATGCGCGGATGTGTCCACGGTCGTGGACGATCTGGCGAGCCCTCCACGACTGAAAGCTGCTTCACGCGAGAGCGACAGCGCCGCCCAGCGCCGCGAAGAGTGCTGCTTTGCATGGAAAGCAGCACCTTTGGCGAGATATTGCGTGGTCGAGGTCAGAGGAGAAACGTCGAGGCAATCGCGCTCGGCGGCGCCTCGGGCTGACGGTTCGCGCCTTCGCACGCCTAGAACACGCCTAGCCCGGCCCGTGTGTACCGAGCGTGCACCGCTGTATCGGAGACTTCTAGCCGTCAAACAGGCATCGAGCCTGGACTCGTTGGGAGGTCCGACGCCACGAGGGTGAGACTCTGCGGAGTAGGGCGGGCGTGGTGTCTGGGAAGGTCCCAGGCGCCACGTTTTTTTGGGAGAAGGCGACCGCTGCTTTGGACGATCAACCCCGCCGGAAACGTGCGGAAGCGCAAGTGCAAGAAGTCGAACCGTTCGGCTACGGTTGCCAAGAAAGAGGAAGTGCAAAAAGAAGAAGAAACACTGGGCCAGGGGAGGAAGCAGATGAGAGAGCGTCGTCCGAGTCGAAGTGTCCTTGCCATTGGGCTGTTGCTGGGTGTCCTCGCCCTTCCGGGCGCCGCTGCGGCGGACACGGTGGTCATGGGCAGCACGCTGGCCAACGACTTCGCCGGCGGAATCAGCAGTGCGCCGACGGTCACCGCTTCAGCTGCAGTACGACCCGGCGACGAGCCCCAACCCGGTCGTCTCCCCGGTGGACGGCGTGATCACCGGCTGGAAGGTGAAGAGCGCGGACGATGGAGCCCTGTACACGCTGAAGGTCCTGCGACCGAACGGACCGGTGGCCTCGTACCGCCACCAACAGCAACTTCACGGGAGTCGCATCCGTGACAGGCCCCGTCCGCGGTTCCGGCCGGGACCGGCGCTACCACCCCGACAGGCGCGATCTTCTCCTATCCGGCATCTCTGCCGATCAGCAAGGGCGACTACATCGGCGTGCTCACCGGCGGAGACAATGACGACGTGCCGCAGCATTCACGAACGGCCTGGCCCAGAACCTGATCGCCAACAACTTCTCGGGTCAACCCGCGGACGGCACTTCGGCCGACCTCCTCGCAGACGAGCAGCACGACCTCTTGCTCCAGGCCACGATCCAGTTCACCCCGCCCGCAGCACCCCCGAGCGTCTCCCCGGTTGCCTGCGGTGGCAAGACTGCGACGATCAGGGGAACAGCAAACGCCGAAACGCTCACCGGTACCTCGGCCGCTGATGTCATCGCGTCGCTAGGCGGCAATGACGTTGTCAAGGGCCTGGCGGGCAACGACACGATATGTGGTGGCACCGGCAAGGACAGATTGCTTGGCGGCAAGGGCAACGACAGGCTGCTCGGCGAAGCCGGAAAGGACACCCTGAGAGGCGGCGCGGGGAAGGACAAGCTCAAGGGTGGTGCTGGGAAGGACGTTCAGGTCCAGTAGGGATCGCGGGGTCGGCGCGCCTCCAAGGACGAGATATACACCCTGAAGCGAATCCGAGTGGAGGGCTCGGACGGCGTCAGCGGTTTGCCGCACCGCTGTGATCGACTCGGCGTCGTAGCGGTCTTAGGGGTAGCAGAAGAAGTCGACCGGGACGTGGAACTGGCTCCGCAGCGTCTGGCGTGATTGCGCGACCTCGCGCTGCGGCGCCGCGCCGCTCAGCGCTTTCCTGGGTCGCTTCGCTGCCTGTGTGCACCGTTCACCGGCGAGCCCGCTCAAAGCCGTGCACTTTTGGTTTCGCGTGGAAGCAGAACGCTGGGGGCCAAAGGAGGAAAGCTTCGGAAAGTGCCGCTTTGGACGAGAAGCAGTAGTCCCGCTTTGCATGGAAAGCGGCACTCCGCCGAGAGATACTGCCTCTTGAGCCCTTCCGTGAATACCGCATGCGGTCTTCAGGCGGCCGGGTCAGCGGACCACTCGTGATCCCGCTGATATGCCGCGAGCGTTTCGGCGTTACCGGTTGGATGGCCGCGGAGAAATTCCGCGCTGACCGTCCCTAGGAGCTGGTCGATCGCCCGGCGGAGCATCTCGCCCTCGAATCGGAGCTCTGGTGAGGCGTCGGCCGCCGGGAAGTCGTCGACCAGCGCAATCAGTTCCGGAAGGACGGCCGGAAGGCTGTGCCTCCTCTGACGCGGATGGAAGTAGTAGGCGATCGGGGAGTGAGCGAGGTCGTCGCGGACGACGATCAGGCGTGAGGTGAGGTCGGCGAGAATCCCGGCGGCCGCCGCCGGCGCGATCTGATTCAGCGTGACGCCGGCCTCGCGCTGTCGTCTCGGTCAGCAGCGGCGATCTCATCCGAGAGGGTGCGCGAGTCTGCGAGGACTCGGTAGATGATCAGGATCCAGGAGATGCTGGCGGTTACCAGGCCCAGTCCGATCAGCGTCTCGAGGGGGCCGAGATAGCGCAGTCCCGTTGCGGCGGGCACGATGTCGCCGTATCCGAGGCTGGTCAGATTGACCAGGGAGAGATAGAGGGCGTCGCCGAGCCCGCCATCTCGGGCGGCGCCTGCGGTGATGACGTAGTCCTCCGGGAAATGGGGCCAGAGCATCACCGCGAATCCGACAATCACCAGCGCGCTCCAGGTCAGGATCACGGAGAAGAACGCGACGGGCCCCGCCAATGAGAGGACCGAATGGTTCCTTCGCCCGACTCGGCGTGCGACGCGCCATATCCCGTGAATCAGGCGCTCACTGACGATCCCCTGGCCGTGCGGATGGAAGAGGGTGTCGAAGATGTCCCGGAGAGCGACGAGCACCAAGGTGGCACCACCGATCGTCGCCAAGACCTCCCACATCATTCAGACGCTATAGGCACGGAGATCCACCACACATAGAGTCGTCAGATGGATGCCGGCCTGAGCGCGACGGTCGCTACGGGTCAGCGCGCCGCTGCTCTCACGAAGTGCAAAAGCAGGCGAAGAAGAACTGGACCAAGAAGCGGCTCAGGAAGTGCAAGAAGAAGGCAAACCCTTCTGCCGCTCAGCAGCCGTCCCACGGACGGAGAGCCGCTTTGGAACCAGCGGCCCTTTCGCTCCCCGCCGACCTCATACGCATTCGATGTGTCCGTGGGCGTCCCCTGCGTCCCCGCCGTCCCCAGCAGCGTGACTCCTACTCGAAGATGCCGGCCCTTACGACGCGACACCACTCGACACCACTGCGACCCGCTCCGAACAGTGGCTGACGGCCGCAAGTCGGGGCATAACGCCGAGATCGGTCAACCTGGCCGGTGCTTCAGCGCCTATGGCCACTAATTCGGGATCAACCATCTAGGCGTCAAGCCGCGCCGCGCGCCACCCAGGCCTTCGCCGAGACTACGAACGGTGGCTCCGGCAGCCTCTCCCTGCAGAGCTCGCGCAATGCCGTGCGCCGATCGGGCTCGAGGCCGGCGACGTGCGCACCCGACGGGGCGACGCCGAGCGTGAACGGCTCCCACCAGTCCTCGAACGTGGCGTGCTCGACGTCCACCGCGACGGCGCTGTCGACGATGTCGCCGATTCCAGCCGCGCGAAAGAGGTCGGCCAGGTGGCCGGCCCTGCTGCCGGGGCAGACAGACCCAGTCTCGACCTCAGGATCGAGCGCTTGGGCGGCATCCCAGAACGGACCGATCGGGCCGCCGTCGGTGAAGTCCCACACGCATGCGGCGACGACGCCGCCGTCCCGCGTCACCCTCGCCATCTCGCGGAGGCCTGCGACCGGATCGTCCATGACGTGGACCACGAGCTGGGCGAGCGTCGCATCGAAGCAGCCTCCTTCGAACGGCAGATCCTCAGCCGGCGCGCGGATGACCTGGACTCCGGGATGGCGGCCGCGTAGGGCCGCGACGAATTCCTCGGACGGGTCGACCGCCGTGACCCGTCCCGGCCTGGCCCTCCGGGCGAGCTCCGCGGTCAGCGCACCGGGGCCGCATCCGACGTCGAGGACCCGGCCGTCGAGCGGGAGTCCGGCGAAATCGGCGAAGGGCACCGCCAGCGGCCTCGAGTAGCGGCCCATGAACCGGTCATAGGCATCGGCATCGCTCAAGCTCACTTCTTCTCCTTCGGCGGCAACGCGCGGGCGAAAGCGACGCTCTGCATAGCCCAGGGCTCGAGCGCTCGCTTCGTGGAGACCGACTCGGCATCAACCCGAAGCCAGCCCTTCATCTCGCGTCCGCGCATCTCAAACGGTCGCGCACCGGGCTTGGCGAGGAGAGCCTCGGTCTCCTCCTTGGAGCAGTGGTCATCAGGCCACCCTCGCCGCTGACCCCCACCGCCATGTGGCCGTCGATCATGAAGCCGATGCCGCCGCGGGGCGCTGGGACATCCTCACCCTGCGCGATGGGCAGATCGTCGACTGGAAGACCTACTGGAATCCTGACGAGGCCCTCGAAGCTGCCGGGCTGTCGGAATAGCTGCTTTGGACGAGAAGCAGCACCCCTGCTTTGCATGGAAAGCGGCGGTCTCAAGAGCTGCCTGGACCTTCGAGCCTCTCCAGGTTCTCGATGACGTTTTGACCGTACCCTCGAAAGATGCGGTTACCGAACAGGCGGAAGGCTGTTCCGAACAGTCGTCCGCGGAGGCCATGCCGGAACTCGCGGATCCAAGCCATCTCGACTTCGGTCGCGCCGTTCTTCAGTCGCGCGGTGATCTCCCAGCTGCTTCCCGGCACCGCATAGACATTTGAGTCCGTCACCGTCGCGGTGACGATCCCTTCCCGGGACCAGTCGTAGTGGCACCGCTCCCAGTTCACTCCGATGCCCGTGGAAGTGCCCTCCGTCACGTCGGCTGAGGTGTCGCCGAGCTCGTGCACCTCCATTCGCTCCATCGAGACGGCCGGAAACACCTCTGCGCGCCGCGACGAGAAGTCTCTGGCAGCCCTAAGCACTTGCTCCGGGGCCAAGGGGGTCTCGGCGGTGACTCGGATCGTCGTCATTGCGGGCGACCCTAAAGAGAATCGAGTCGAGCCCGCGGGGTCACGCAGCCGGGCTATCGCTTTGGACGAGAAGCAGCTCTCCGCTTTGCACGGAAAGGAGCGCTCTTCGACACGGCGCTCGCCTATCGCGGCGGCTCCGGCCCACGCCAAGGAAGACAGCGAACTCGACAGGGACGCGAGTGCCAAGGGGCCCGGGCCTCCGCGTTTCAGCTCCAGGCGGCGGTCCAGGCCTCTTGGTCCACGTCGTTGTTGAACCGCTTGACCTTGCCAGCGTCGAAGTCCCAGACGTGCTCGAAGGGCGTGTCGAGGTCTGCGCCGCTCTTCGCCTTCCCCTGGAAGCGGCCGGTGACGACCACCGTTTCGCCCTGGTCCTCGAACTTCTCCGGGTTGACGGAGAACTCATCGAAGTTCGCCGGGATCGTGCTGAACACATCGGCTGCCACGCTCTCGGGCCCGCTGAACGTCCCGGAGGCCGAATTGCCTCCGCCGGGCTCGATCCACTCGACATCGGGCGCCATCAGGTCCAGCACGGTCTGTGGGTTGCCTGCGTTGAAGCTGTCATATGCGCCGCGAAGGTTCTCCACATCCTGCTCTGCCATGTACCACTCCTTCTCTCTCTTGGGGCCCCAAAACAACTTCCGGGTCCACCCTATGCCGGATCGGGCGCCGTGGACAAGTCATCTCTGCCCGGCAGTGGTGGGCATGCCTGGTCGCCGAGACGCTGGGTTGGGTCTGTACGGCGGACGACGGGAGGGTCGAGGCTCTCGAAGCCACCAGGCTGGCGGAGCAGCGCTTTGGACGAAAAGCAGAACCGCTGCTTTGCATGGAAAGCGACACTTTCTCGCGTTAGGTTCCCGCGGGCGTGCTGAAGACAGAAGAGCCGGGTCTGGCGGGAAGACGGCGCCCCGCTGCGCCGGATGGCGGAGAATCCGGACAATCGAGACTCCCGAGGTGACGCACCTCAGCTACCGGATCGCAACCACTGACAGGAGTGCCGCATGAGCACCCAGGCCGGCAACAAAGTGAATCTCTCGATGTCCGTGTCCGCCGACGGCTTCGTCGCCGGACCCGGCCAGGACGAGGACAATCCGCTAGGCGTCGGCGGGATCAAGCTGCACAGGTGGCACATCGATGAGGGGCCCGAGAGCGGCGGACACCCCGTCAACAAGCAGGTGATGTCGGAGATGATGGACGGGATGGGCGCCTTCATCATGGGGCGGAACATGTTCGGCCCGATCCGCGGCGAATGGGGCGACTCGGACTGGAAGGGCTGGTGGGGAGACGATCCGCCGTACCACGCTCCGACCTACGTCCTCACCCACCACGCCCACGATCCGATCGAGATGGAGGGAGGCACGACCTTCCACTTCGTCACCGAAGGGATCGAGTCCGCCTACGAGCAGGCGAAGGCGGTCGCCGGAGGCCAGAACATCTCCATCGCCGGCGGCGCCTCATGCGCCCAGCAGGCCCTCAAGGCCGGGCTGGTCGACGAGGTCGACCTCCAGATGTCCCCGGTGATCCTCGGCGCGGGGGAGCGGCTCCTCGACGGCTTCGAGCCGGGAGAGCCGGAGCTCGAGCTGGTGCGCGTGCTCGAGGCTCCCGGCACGATCCACATCCGCTACCGGGTGGTCAAGTAGCACGCTCGTCCCACTCAGGAAACGCCGAGCAAGACAGTCGCTTTGGACGAGAAGCAGCGGTCCGGTTTAGCCCGGATGCCGCACGACTTCCGATTTGGGGCCATCCAGTGGGTCTTCGAGGAGCGCTACTTTCCATGTGTCCTCCCCCATGCCAATTCAAGACAGAAGCTTCGTGCTGGACGTCCCGGGCAGCGTTGTGCGCGGAGCCGTGCGGGCGACCCTGGCCGAACTGGCCTGGGACAGCGTGCTCGAAGGCAACCAGACCGTCGCCTCGGAGGATCCGGTGAGGCTCTGCTGCTCGATGTCGCCAGTGAAGGCGCGAATCGGCATCACCGACCATGGCGACGACGCCACGCTGATTGAGATTGAGGTCTCCGTCCCGGGCTTCGGTCCTGTCCCCAAGCGCCAGCTCGCCGATCGCACCGCGGGACTCGAGCAGCGGATCAGACGCTGGGCCGCCAACCCCACCACGGGTCGACTGACTCTGTTCCCGTCGCCCCCTGACGCGTCCGCCAGCAGGGCGCCAGCGATCAGTTGCAGCAGTTCTGTCCACTGACATATGCCCGGAAGTCGGGGCGACTGGATTTGAACCAGCGGCCTTTCGGCCCCCAGCCGAATGCGCTATTAGCGTGTATGGGTCCCGTCCAGTTGCTCGACCGCATTCCCGTGCGGTTCCAGGTGGTCTGAGTTGTCCTGAGTTTCATGCAGATTGTGCCCTCGAATGTGCCCTCGGGGTCAGCACGACCCTCGCTCTCGCTCGAAGCCCCGAGCGCCCGCACAATCCTGGCGCGGACGTGCCTTTTGGGCGGAAACGGGTCTATTCGCTGCGCGCTTCGTTTTCACGCAAAGCGGGCGCTAATACGTCGCTCCTGGCAGACCCTCGCGTGATCGCCTCCACGCGAGAGCGATAGTGCCGCCCTTCATCGCGAAGAGTGCTGCTTTGCATGGAAAGGGAGCGGTCTTCGACCTGGCGCTCGCTTCTCGCGCGAAGGAGGAGCCGACCGCTAACGCTTCGTGAGCTTCAGCTTTCTCGACTGTGTGTTGGGGTCCCCCCCGGTCGGGGTGAAGGTGATCTTGGGCTTGACCTTGATCTTGCCGGTCTCGTTCAGCAGGTTCTTCTTGTTGCCCTTGGCCCGGATCTTCAGCTTCACGTCGCCGGGGGCGGTGACAGTCTTGGCGATGGCCGCTCCCCCAGCGGAGCTCGCTCTCTTGACGCCCTTGCCCGACAGGACGAGCTCGCCGGGGTTGGGGACGTCCTCGACGGTGATCGTCGCGGTGCCCTTGTTCTCGTTTCGCTTCACTTTGCCGAGGCCGAACGAGTTGGTGGGCGTGACCACGGCCGATACGTCCAGGCGGCGGTCGAATGGGGTGAAGTCCCCCTGCGCGCCGTCGGACAGATTCCCGCTGCGGAACAGGTACGTCTCCCCCGGAGACTGCGAAGACGCACCCGGGATTGACCGGGGCGGGGGGGGTGCTGAGTCCGAGGACGTCGCCGGCCTTCACCGGGACGCTCGCCGGGAACGTGTTCATGGTGTTTTCGGCAAGGGGATGAGGACCGTTGTGACCGACGACCATGTAGGTCGCTCCGGCGAGCGCCCGATAGGCCTTCATCGCCAGCATCTGCCCCGCGCCGGCGCCGGTTTGGGTGCTCCACGAGGTGATCGTCCAGTTCGGCACCGTGGCCGGCACGACATAGCCGTTGCCCGAGGTCACGGTTGGCTGCAGCTGGTCGGCATTGTTCGTGCAATTGGCCGTCGGGGGGGCCGTCTGCCCGATCGTCACCGATGCCGGCGCCGACGAGGCGCATGCTGACAGCGACAAAGCCGCGAGGCACACCGCCCCTCCGAGTCGCTTGAGCGGGCTCCGCTCCCGTGTGGACCGCCAGCTGATGCCGGAAATCCTACGCGACCGGGCCTGGAGTATCCGAGGGTGGATCACTGCCTGAATGGCGCTCCCCTTTCGCGTGAAAGCGGAAGCCTGACTGGCCAGTAGGAGCGTCTTCCGAAATAGCCGCTTTGGACGAAAAGCAGCGGTTCCGCTTTGCATGGAAAGCAGCACCTTTGGCGAGATACTGCGTGGGCGATGTCGCAGAAGAACGTTGAGTTTGTGGCCGGGATCTTCGCTGCCGCCGATGGCATGGAAAAAGGACGCCCTGCTCGCGGCGCTGCCCGACCTGGTGCCTAGTTGTGCGATCCCGACGTGGAGTGGATCGAGGACCCGAGTCGCGCCGACTCCCGCACGTATCGGGGCCACGCGGGCGTGATCGAGTCGTGGCGACAGTGGCTCGAAACGTTCAAGGAATGGGAGTTTGAGGTCGAGCGGATAACCGACTGCGGCGGCGACGACGTGTTGATCGTGACGCGTGAGCACGGAACCGGCGCTCTGAGCGAAGCCGCGGTCGGAGCGACGAACCACGCGGTGATCACGGTCAGGGATGGCAAGATCCGCTGCTACCGCGAGTTCTACGACGAGGCGACCGCCCTCGAAGCCGCCGGGCTGCGGGACAGGTCGATGGATTAAGCACCGCCCCTAAGTGGAAGAAGGACGGTGTGGCTGAAGAGGGGAGTGAGAGCCGCGGGGATTCCGGCTCCGACGAAGACCACACGGAGCGCGTCAGCCGGGAGCTGATCAAGCTGCTCAACGAGCTGCGCGTCGCACTGCCCGGCGTTCAGGTTCTGTTCGCCTTCCTGCTGGCTGTCCCGTTCGCACAGGGGTTCACCCACACGAACAACTCCAGCGCGCACTGTTCTCGTCGTGATGGCCCTGACGGCGGCGTCGCTGGCGCTCCTGATCGCGCCCTCCGCCTGGCACCGGCTGCGCTTCCGGCAGCAGGATAAGGAGCGCATCCTGCGCGCCTCGAACAAGATGTCGATTGCCGGCCTCGGCTTCCTCGCTCTCGCGATGACAGGCGCTGTGATGCTGATCGCCGACTTCATCTACAGCCCGACCCTAACGATCGTCAGCGGCTGATCGCGATCGGGGTCTACGGCATGCTTGGTACGTGCTGCCCCTGATCGGCGCACGCAGCCCACGGCCCGACGAGGCGCAGCCATGATCGTGTTCGGCCTCGCGTACGCGCAAGAGGTCGCCTTCTGGAACTGGACGTTCTCGCTTGGCCCCGACCTCGATGTCGCCGGCGGGATGGCGGTGTTCGCGTTCTTCGTCACGGCCTGGGGAGCGTCAAGAGCTCTAAGCGGAAACCCTCACCGCTTAGAGGTGTGATTCAGACCGCTGCTTTGCATGGAAAGCAGTACTCCGCCGAGAGATACTGCGGGGGCGATGTCGGAGGGGCGCACGGGGCGCTACCGCTAAAGCGCAGGAGGTCCAAATGAGCCGAGCAGATGAGTTTGATGCCCTGATCGAGCCGTACCACGGCGCGTTGCGGGCAATCATCAATGGTGATCCGAGTGGCTACAAGGCGATGTACTCGCAGGGCGAGGACATCACCCTCGCAAATCCGTTCGGGGGCGTGGCACGAGGACGTGCCGAGGTGGAAGAGAGACTGGATAGAGCGGCGGCCAATTTTCGCGATGGTGAGGTCCTCGGTTTCGAGACAATCACGAAGTCGGTCACATCGGAGCTCGCGTACCTCTTGGAGGTGGAGAAGTCCAAGACCAAGATCGGTAGCAGCGACCAGCTAACCCCGACTGATCTCCGCGTCACGACTATCTTTCGACCGGAAGCGGGCACCTGGAAGGTCGTTCATCGACACGCGGATCCGGCAGTCGGCCCCCAGCCATCAGGGACGGTGTTCCAGAGGTAGTCGTCGGAATAGCTGCTTTGGACGAAAAGCAGCTATCCGCTGTGGCGATCGGATTCTGGGGGAATTGGCGCAGTAGCTGCGCTGTAGGGTCCCGCGGGTTCGAGACCAACCATGCTCCGGATCCTCCTCAACATCATCTGGCTCGTCTTCGCCGGCTTCTGGGCGACGATCCTCTGGTGCCTCGCCGGGATCATCATGTGCGTCCTGATCATCACGATCCCGTTCGGGATCCAGGCCTTCAAGATCGCGAGCTTCACCATCTGGCCCTTCGGACGCACCCTCGTCAAGCGTCCCGACGCAGGAGCCCCCTCGCTGATCGGCAACATCATCTGGGTCCCCCTCGCCGGCATGTGGCTGGCGATCGCCCACCTGATCACGACGGTCACCCTGGCGATCACGATCATCGGCATCCCGCTCGCGCTCGCCAACCTGAAGCTGGTGATGGTGTCGCTGCTGCCGTTCGGGCGGGAGGTCGTGCCGATCAGCGAGGCCCGGGCGCTCAGCCGCGACGCTCAGAACATCGACTTCGGGTCGCTCTAGCTGTCCGATAGCGTCCTGAGATGCTCGAGTGCTGCTTTCCATTCAAAGCAGCAATCTCAGTGCGAGAAGCCGATGCTCGATCACGAGGCCGACAACGAGGAACGCTGGCGCCCAATCGGCGAGATCGACCCGGCGACCGGGCGAAGCACCGTCGACCTCACCCCGGCCCGCCTGCGCCCGCTGAAACCGGGGTTGGCGCTAGGGCCGCCCATACACTGGGGTCGTGTCAGACAGTCGCCGATCTACTAGTAGGCTCGGTTTGTGGGGAGATACGTGGTTTCACGCGCGCACTTGTTGTTCTTGGCGCTGATCGTGCTGGTGGCCGTCGTCGCACAGGTTGCGCTCGCGGCATCCTCTAGCGACGGCCCCCGCGCAACGAAGAGCGCGAGCGTCACCAAGCAAATCAAGAAACTCAAGCAACGGGTGGCGACTCTTGAGGCGAGAGCTAGTGTTCCCGGGCCACAGGGGCCGTCCGGACCACCGGGAGAGCCTGGCACTGCCGCATCGGCTCCCCCCGGACAGGTGTCGTTCTTCAACCTGGGGTCCTGCCCGTCCGGCTGGACCGAGCTGACGACCGCCCGCGGCCGCTATCTGGTCGGAAAGGTGGCTGGCGGAACTCTCGGCGGGACTGTGGGTACGGCGCTCTCCAACATGGCGAATCGCGCCGTTGGGCTGCACACCCACGGCGTCACCGACCCCGGGCATAGTCACGGCGTCACCGACCCCGGGCATCGTCATTTCTTCGGGATTGACCAGGGCGCCACCGACGCCAGCAGCCAAGTCGGTGAGTTTCAAGACACGGCGGAGCCGACGATTTTCTCCGACGTTGACCAAACCAGCCTGGCGTCCACGGGCATCACGATCAACAGCGCCTCCACGGGCATCACGATCAACAACGCTGGAGTGTCGCCGGAACCAACGCGCCGTACCTGCAGCTCGGTCTGCCGGAAGCTTTAGCGGCGGCTGCCGCTCGGGGACACATTCCGCGTCGGCTGTATCCCCCACAGCCTGATGGATCCGTCATGACGCCACCCTACGTCTGCGACTGGTCGAAACGCCTGTGCCGAACAGGGTTTTTGATGCCCGGATGATGCCGGGAGTCGGCTCATGGCGGAGCCCACGCAATGCGAAAGGCCCGCGTTAGCGGGCCTTTCGTGAGTAGCGGGGGCGGGATTCGAACCCGCGACCTTCGGGTTATGAGAAGCCGCCTGGCGGTTCGCTCAGCTCAGCTTGGCTCTCCCAGGCACGCTCAGGTGCTCTGAGATGATCTGAGTTTCGCTCAGTTCGGTACCACGGCTGGTACCCGGACGGGTTCTCTGCTGACCCGCGTGACCAGAGCCTCCGCGCCAACTCAAGCGATCCGTCGCTCGAACGCGGTCTCCAGCTTTGGCCCTTCCGTCTCGGGATCGCTGACCGTCTTCGAGATCGTCAGGCTCGCCTCCCTGCCCTTCAGGCTCAGCGTCGCGATCTGGTTATCGAAGTAGGGACCACCGGCGAACCGCCAGCGAATGTCGGGGTCTTCGACGCCAGCTGCGTGGGCGAGGCCGCGGAGCAGGGCTTCCATCGGTCGGACGTGACCGAGCCGCACCGCGCGCCGCTCGTTCGCGTCGAGCGCGTTGCGGAACGGGGAGCAGACCGCCTGGTAGACGGCGCTGCTCACGTCTCGCGTCGGGCCGGAACGCGACCTCGGCGAGGTACGCGTGGTGGACGTCGCCGGAGAGGATGCAGATCGTGGCCGGGGCCGGCCGTGCCTCCCGGCGCCGATCTCCCTCAGCAGGACGGTCAGCCGCGCGAAGGAGCGCTGGAAGGCGGCCCAGTGGTCGAAGTCGAGTTCGCGCCTCATCCGCTCGCCGATCCTGGCCGCCCCCCCACCCCAGGCGCCGTTGCAGACCGCCTCGTTCCAGGCCTCCAGGTAGTGGAGGCCCGGGGCGAGCAGGTAGGGGTCCGAGGTCCCGATCAGCAGGTGGTCGAAGTCGCCCCGCGCCTTGTCGCTCGACGATCCACTCCCACTCCTCGTCGTCGAAGATCGTGCGCCGGTCCTCCTCCAGCACCCGCCCGACGCGGGCGTCGAGACGATCAGCCGGCGTCGAGCCGAGGTCGCGGTAGAAGCTCCAGCGCTTCCCCTCCCGCTCCTGGTTCGTCCTTGGCGCACGAAGTCGCGCAGCGCCGGGCCCGCGTCGTCGCGGCCTCGCGACCCGTCGGTAGAGCTGGTTCTCGTCGAGCTCGCCGCGGCGAGAGGTTGCCGATGAACTGGTAGATCCAGTAGCGACATCAGCCCGCCGACGACGCGCTCGTGCCACCACGGCTGCTCGCTCATCTCCTCCAGCCAGGAGCGCGAGATGTTCCAGTCGTCGTGCATGTCGTGGTCGTCGATCACCATCGAGATCGAGACCGTCGAGAACAGCCAGCGGATCACCGGGTCGCCCCACGACTCCCGGTAGAGCCGGGTGTACTCCTCGAAGTCGGCGACCTCCTCGCCGGGCGGCTCGGTCGTGTCGCGCTTCGCGCGGATGAACTCCTCGGCCTGCGGCGAGACCTCGTCCGCGTAGACCTGGTCGCCGAGCAGGAGGACGCAGCTCCGGCCAGCGGTCGGGCTCCGACTCCAGCATCGAGAGCGCCAGGGTGTGAAGTGCGTCGAGCCCGCGGCCGCGCTCGTCCTTGTCCTTGGTCAGCGTGTAGGGCGGGTCATGGGGAAGCGCGACCCGGCAGGAGCCGAAGATGAGGTCGACGCGCCCGCTCGGGTCGACCGTGCGGATGATGCTCGGCGGGCAGCTCCGAGCCGCGGCTCGGGCCAGCGGCGCTCGCCGTCGAGCGAGACGCCGTACTCGTAGGTCGTCGCCGGGCTCGAGCCCGTCGATGCAGACCAGCGCGTAGTGGTGGCCCTCGACGCCGAAGGTGCGCGCGCGATGGCCGAGGACCTCGACCTCGCAGGCGCCGTCGGTCTCGACCCAGACGACGCCTCGGTGTCGGAGACGTAGCGAAGCACGGGACCTAGGACCAGCTCGGGCACCGCTGCTTCATATCCGATCCCGGCGGACGCTGCCGAGCTCCTCAGCGTGTCCTTAACCGGCGGCTGAAAAGAATGATCCCTGAGAACGGCGGCGTCTAATGCAGCAGAGCATCGACGCCCTCGCTCTAAGCCAAGATCTACGCTACCGCGGCTCAGGGGCCCAGCGCGGCGAAGGCGACGAAGCCGGCGAACAGGGCGCTCCATGCCGGCCACCACCGGTATCCCCAGCCTGTCCTTGGGCAGCCGCCATAGCGCCAGGGCGCCGCCGGCCAGGCCGGCGACCCCGGCGGCGACTGCGTACCGGTCGAGGTCCCAGTCGGTCACCGCGAGGCCGAGGGCGATCGGCACGGTGGACTGAAACGCCATCGCCCCAGTGATGTTGCCGACCGCCAGGGTGTCCTTGTCGCGGCGCATCCAGAGCACGCTGTTGAGCTTCTCCGGGAGCTCGGTCGCCAGCGGCGCGAGCACGAGGGAGAGCACCAGCGCGGAGATGCCGAGCGCCTCGGCGACCGTCACGACCTCCTCGACGAAGAGCTCGGCGCCGCCGACAATCATCAGCAGCCCGACAACGAGCTGGGCGACGATCGCGATGTTGCGAGGCGGGTCCTCCTTGCTGGGGTCGAACGTGAGCGGCGTGAGCTCGTCCGCGTCCTCGCTCTCGCCGCTGTGCGTCCGGACCGTCCGCCGCGCATAAGCTCCGTAGGCGATCAGCAACCCGACCGCCCCGACGATGTGGACGGACGTCGAGTCGATCAGCCCCAGGCCGATGCCGATGGCGAAGCAGGGCAGAAAGAGGCCGAGGTCGCGACGCAGCGAGCGGTCGTCGGGGGTCACCTCCGAGCCGCTGCTTCGCCGTCGGCGGAACGCCAGCGCGCTGGCGCCGACCAGGAGCATGGCGACCGTGCCCAGCATGAAGGGGGCGCCGACGATGGCGCCGATCGCGACCTGCTCGGACTCGCCGCCCGAGAGGACCGCGACCACGGGGATCAGCGACTCCGGCAGCGCCGTACCGACCGCGGCCAGCAGGCTTCCCACGGCTCCTTCACCGAGGTCGAGACGCTTGCCCGACCACTCGATCGCGTTCGTGAACAGGATCGCTCCGCCGATGATCAGCGCGAATGCCGCCGCTAGCAGGAACCCGTCATGCGGAGGCTCCTACCCGCCGCGGCGCGGAAGTCACACGAGGGCGCGGCTTGGGAAGCTCGATGATCGTCCCGTCGTCGGCGCCCGCTCGTTCCTCGTAGGGATTCAAGCTATCTGCCCGCAAGGGAAAGGGCCGCGTTTGCGCCTATATGCACACCAAGGGCCCTCGTTATGAGGGCCCTTGGCTAGTAGCGGGGGCGGGATTCGAACCCGCGACCTTCGGGTTATGAGCCCGACGAGCTACCAGACTGCTCCACCCCGCGTCGGTCCGACGATTTTAGCTCGCCTCCGAAGAAATCTTCAAGGGGGAGAGATCTGCGCAGCGCGCCTCTCAGGGCTAGGATGCCTCGCCGTGACCAGGGATCGGAGGGAATGGATGCCGCCGTGCGGGTTGCCGTAGTCGACATCGGCACCAACTCCACCCGGCTGCTGATCGCGGACGTCGAGGGAACGAGCGTCACCGAGGTCGAGCGCCGCACCACCGTCACCAACATGGGCCGGGGCGTCGACCACACCGGCTTGATCTGCTCCGACGCCGTCGACGACGTCTGCACGGTGATCGCCGACTACAGGGCGCGCTACGAGGAGATGGGCGCGGAGCGCGTGATGGCGATCGCGACCAGCGCCGTCCGCGACGCCGTCAACGGCGAGGCCTTCATCGCCGAGCTCCGCGAGCGCTTCGGCCTCGACGCGCGGCTGCTCACCGGCGAGGAGGAGGCCAACCTCACCTACCTCGGCGCCACCGCCCATCGCCCCGACGAGGGCTCGACCCTCGTCTTCGACATCGGCGGCGGCTCGACCGAGCTGATCGTCGGCTCCGGGACCGAGGTCGGGTTCCACACCTCGCTGCAGGCCGGCACGATCCGCCAGTCCGAGCGCCACCTGACCACGGACCCGCCCGACCCGCACGAGCTCGAGGACCTCGCCGACGAGATCCGCAACCTGATCGATCGGGCGATCGCCGCGGATCCGCAGGCGAAGGCCGGCCGGGCGATCGCCGTGGCCGGGACGCCCACCTCGCTGGCCGCGATCGACCAGGGGCTCGAGCCCTATGACCCGGGCCGGGTGCACGGCTACCGCCTCGGCATGCAGCGGATCCAGCGGATGCTGAGCCGGCTCTCCTCGCTGCCGCTCGCGGAGCGGCTGCGGGTGCCCGGCCTGCACCCCGGGCGGGCCCCGACGATCGTCGCCGGCACCGTGATCCTGGTTCAGGTGATGCGGGCGTTCAAGATCAAGGAGATCGAGGTCTCCGAGCTCGACATCCTCCACGGCTCGGCGCTCTCGGCCGCAATGGCACCCGTCTGAGCAGTCGCTTGGACGGCCAAGTAGCAAACCGTCCAATCACCCGAATTTTCGGTATTGCCTAAAAACTACGGGGGATCGATACTGGCTGGGTCGGGAGAATTGGTGCTGGGCCGGACGCCCAACACCGACCTCTCGGCTCATAGGGACCGGGCGTTTGCCGCAAGGCGCCTCCCGTCGCCTGGTTCCACTACATACCCCCCAAGTAAGGCCCCTGAGACGTACCCCTGCCCGTCCTGACGGGGCCTGTTTGCAGAGACCGGCCGCCATGGAAGGCGGTCGGTCTTCGTCTAGGGCCGGATCGGGCGGCGAAGCCGTCCCGTAGGGTGCCTCCCATGCAGGACCTCCTCTTCGACGAATGGGAGATCGAGCTCCACGGCCACCGGGTGATCTACCGGATCGCGGGCGACGGGCCGCCGGTGGTCCTGATCCACGGCATGGTCAACTCCTCGAAGCACTGGGAGGAGGTGGCACTGCGGCTCGCCGACCGCTACACGGTCGTCGCCCCCGACCTGCTCGGCCACGGCGACTCGGCCGCGGTCCGCGGCGACTACTCGCTCGGCGCCCACGCCTGCAGCATCCGCGACCTGCTGACGACCATCGGGATCGAGCGCGCCACCGTCGTCGGCCACTCGCTCGGCGGCGGGATCGCGATGCAGTTCTTCTACCAGTTCCCCCAGCGGGTCGAGCGGCTCGCACTGATCTCGAGCGGCGGCCTCGGCCACGAGGTGAGCCCGATGCTCCGCGGGGCCGCCCTCCCGGGCGCGGCCGCCGGGATCTGGCTGGTGGCCAACCGCCGGGTGCGCGCGGCGCTCGACCGCGCCGGCGAGCGGATGCGGGCCCGCGGCAGCCGCAGGGGCGTCTACCTGCAGGCGGTCGGCGCGGGCGATGCGGCCGCTGCAGGACGCGGCTGCCCGGCAGGCCTTCGTCCAGACGCTGCGCTCGGTGATCGACGTGCGCGGCCAGCACGTCAGCGCGATCGACCGGCTCTACCTGCTCGGCGAGCTGCCCACCCTGATCGTCTGGGGCGAGCGCGACAACACGATCCCGATGGCGCACGGCCTGGCCGCCCACGAGCTGATCCCCAACAGCCGCTTCGTCACCCTGCCGAAGGCGGCGCACTTCCCGAACCTCGAGGACCCGCAGGGGCTCGCGGACGCGCTGCTCGACTGGCTCGACGACACCGAGCCCGGACTGATCGAGGACTCCGAGTGGGGGCAGATCGTCGGCGCGCGCTCGCCGCGGCGCCAGCGCTTCGCGCCGGAGGGCGCTACGCCGTCGCCAGCGCGACCGAGTGGTTCGCCCGAATGAGGTCGTCCGGGTCCCAGCTGCGCTTCACGTGCGCGAGCCGCTCGCAGGTCTCCGCCGGCAGGATCGCGTCGACGTCGCAGGGCCGCTCGGCGTAGTTGAAGTAGCCGCCCTCCGCGGCCCAGGGCTTCATCGCGTCGGCGAGCTTGTCGAGCTGGCCCTCGATCGGGTCCCTCATCGCCGGGTCCATCAGCATCCCGATCGCCGAGCATCACGAACTCGCCGTCGAGCTTGTCTGAGCGCGCCGCCGTTCTCGGCCGGCCGGGCGAGCGCGCCGCCGAGGTGGCGGAGCTCCGCGAGCAGCAGCGGTGAGTCCGACTCCGGCCCGGCGGTCTCGTAGAAGGCGTCGATCGCCTCGTCGGGGAGCTCGTTGAGCACGCCGTGGTGGCCGAGCCCGGGCACCGGCGGCTCGGGGTCCATCGCGATCCGGCTGAGGCCCGTCGCCGGGATCTGGTCGAAGGTGTCCATCAGCGGCTCGCCGATCTTGCGCAGCGGCGCGATCGCCGTCTCGCCCTCCTCCTTGCTGCCGATGCAGGTGGCCGCGATCTGCAGGAACTTCTTGCCGCGGATCACCTCGGGCACGTCCGGGATCGGCGGCAGGTTCATCATCCGCACCATGCTCGCCGACCTCCTCCGGAGCGCGCGCGGCCCACTCGCGGTAGACGGCGAGGCCGTCGTGCGTCAGCTCGGCCGGGAAGAGCAGGGCGCCGGCGTAGGCCTCGGCGATCGGCAGGAGCTCGACGTGCAGCGCGGTGACGATCGCGTATCCGCCGCCGCCGCCGCGCAGTGCCCAGAAGAGGTCGGGGTCGCTCGCCGCGTCCACCGTGCGGGGCTCGCCGTCGGCGGTCACCAGCTCGATGGCGCTCACCCGGTTGCAGGCCCAGCCGTACTTGCGGCCGAACCAGCTCAGCCCGCCGCCGAGCGTGTAGCCGGTGACCCCGACGTTGGGCGAGGTCCCCGGCATCGAGGACATCCCCTGAGCGCTCGCGGCCTCGGCGACGTCCTCGGCCAGCGCGCCGGCCTCGGCGCGCGCCTTCTCGCCCTCGATCGCGACGTCGCGCATGCGCTCGGTCTTGATCAGGATCACGCCGTCGAGCGGCCCGAGCGCCACCGCCCCGTGGCCGGTCCCCTGCCCCGCCACCTTGAGGCCGTTCTCCCTGGCGAAGCGGATCACCTTGGAGACGTCGTCCGCGCTCTCCACCAGGGCGACCGCCTCCGGCCGCTGGTCCGCCGCCAGGTTCCAGGCCTGGCGCGCCTCGTCCCAGTCGGAGTCGCTCGGGGTCGCGATCCGGCCGCGGATGGAGAGCTCGGAGAAGTCGGTCACGGCGGCGCACTCTAGCCAGCGCGCTGCCGCACCGCCACATCCGTATTTTCCCGTGCGCTGTCTAGGCCGGGTCGAGCGCTGGCGTCGGCCGGGATCTGCGCGACCCGGTCGAAGGCGACCGGGCGAGCAGGCCGCCGACGATCGCGGCGATGCCCGCCATCACCAGGGCGGCGCGCGGGTCGACCGCCTGCGAGAGCCAGCCGGAGAGCGGGCCGCCGATCGGCGTCGAGCCGAGGAAGACGATCGAGTAGAGCGCCATCACCCGGCCGCGCATGCTCGGCTCGGAGGCGAGCTGCAGCGAGGAGTTGACGCTCGCCGCCAGCGTCACGGTCGCGGCGCCGAGCGGCACCAGGGCGGCGACCTCGAGCGCGAGGGTCGGGGCGCCGGCGGCGAGCAGCGAGAGGACCCCGAAGACGATCGCGGCGCCGACCAGCAGCATCGGCGTGACCGAGCCGCGCGCGCCGTTGACCAGCGCGCCGACGATCGCGCCTACGCCCATCGCGGCGACCAGCGACCGCGTAGGTCGAGGGCCCGCCGTGGAAGGTGAAGTCGGGCGAGCAGCGGCAGGACGGCCTGGAAGTTGTAGCCGAGGGTTCCCACGATCGCCATCAGTCCCAGCGGGATCCAGAGCTCCGGGCGTCCGGCGGACGTAGGCGAAGGCCGGCGCGAACGGCGCCGGGCTCCCGCGTCGCGACCTCGGCGGGCTGCAGCCGCTCGGTGTCCATCCCGGCGAGCACCCAGATCATGAAGGCGAAGCTCGCGGCGTTGATGGCGAAGCAGGGCTCGACGCCGACCGTCGCGATCAGGACGCCGGCGAAGGCCGGGCCGATCACGCGAGCGCTGTGGACGAGGACGCTGTTCAGGCTGACCGCGTTCACGACCCGGTCGCGAGCCGACCATCTCCATGACGAAGGCCTGGCGGGTCGGGTAGTCGACCGCGTTGACGCAGCCGCGCAGGAAGACGAGGGCGAAGACCATCCAGGGGACCAGCACTCCCTCGAGCGCGAGGGTGAGCATCAGTCAGCGGGGCGATCATGTGGAGGGCCTGGGTGAGCAGGAGCAGACGCCGCTTCGGCACCCGGTCGGCGATCAGCCCGCCCCAGGCGCCGAAGATCAGCATCGGCAGGAACTGGAGCGCGGTGGTCGCGCCGACCGCCACGCCGCTGCCGGTGAGCGAGAGGACCAGCCACATCTCGGCGATCATCTGCATCCAGTTGCCGGACAGCGAGACGAGCTGGCCGGTGAAGTAGCGGCGGAAGTTGGGGATCTGCAGGCTGGCGAAGGAGCGTCCGAGCGCCTCCGTCACTCGAGCATCCCCTCCAGCAGCTCGGCGGCGCGCTCGAGCGTGCGCCGATCCTCGGCGTCGAGGCTCGTCGAGCCGCGTCGCCAGGTAGGCGGTCTTGCGGGCGCGGAGGCGGCGCAGGTGCGTGCGGCCCGCGGCGGTGACGCTGAGGATCGACGCCGCGGCCGTCCTCGGGGTCCCTGACCCGCTCGACCAGCGCCCGCCTCCTCCAGGTGGCGGAGGATCCGGGTCGCGGTCGGGCGCTTGATGCGCTCGCGCTCGGCGAGCTCGCTGGGCGAGAGCGGGCCGTGCCGCTCGATCGTCGCCAGCGCCGCGACCTGCGAGGGACCGAGGTCGGTGCCCGCCTCCTGGCGTAGCCGGCGCGCCATCCGGGTGATCGCCCACCGCAGCCGGGGGGCGAGTTCCTCGCGCACTTCGCTTGGACTCTGTGGGGGCGGAGAAGTAGTTTGCATCGCTAATTAGTTTAGCAAACGACTCTTCGCGGCCAGAGGGTTGACCGCCCGCCGATCTGGGTGTTAGCGTCGCCCCACCGTCGCAGCGGAAGTGCGGCGGGGAGGAGATCGGAAATGAGACGAGTCGCAGCCGCCACGCTGCTTGCTGCGCTGGGGATCTGGGTCGGAACCGCCCCAGCCGGCGCTTCGGTGACCGTCGGCCAGACGCAGGCCGACGTCCAGACCTGCAGCGACGGCTACGACTGGGTTCAGCCGACCGGTCACCTCGGGGAACACCTACATCATCCCGGCCGCCTATCCGGTGGAGGAGATCACCTCATGGACCAACACCGCGAATGCCTCCGGCGGGACGATGCACGATGAAGGTCGTGGCGCCACGCGAGTGGGTCGAATTACACGGCAGTCGCTCGCGACGGACCCCGCACTCTCTACCCCAACACCGTCAACACCTTCTCGGGGCTGAGCATTCCGGTCCAGCCGGGAGACCTCCTCGGGCTGCATGCCGGCCCGGGTAACCCTTCCTGCATCTTCGAGGTCATAGGGGACGCCGGCCACTACTTCCAGGGGGATGTGGCGAACGGCGCGACGCGGCGGGCCGTTCGTGCCGGACTCCGACGACCGCATCAACCTCGACCGCCGAGGTCAGTCCCTCGAACGCATTCAACATCGGGGCAACGGCTCGCAACAAGAAGAGGGGGACCGCGACGCTGTCCGCTCCGACGTCCCGAATCGCAGAGCGAGTTGACCGGTCTCGGGCAAGGGCGTCAAGTCGGCGGGCGCGCTCGACCAGCAGGGCGGTCGTTCCCGGCCCGGTGAGCCTGCTGATCAAGGCGAAGGGCAAGAAGAAGCGAGAAGCTCAACAGGGACCGGCAAGGTCAACCTCACCGCGCAAGATCAGCTTCGCCCCGACGGGCGGTAGCCCCAGCACACAGACGAGAAAGATCAAGCTCCAAGACAGCGTCTGCTAGGATACGCGCGTGCGGCGCGCTGCGGTCATCGCTCTCGCCGCTGGCTGCTCGTCGCCCTGGCGGTGCGGCCGGCGGGCTGGCGGTTGCAAGAAGAAGCACCACCAGGGCAAGCTCCCGCGCGGGCCCTACCCGAGCCTCGGCGCCTGCTCCGTCTTCCCGAAGTCCTCGGCCGCGGCGAACGCGCCCTCCGCTGCGGACGAGGCCGCCTGGAACCAGGACATCTCCAAGGCGCCGCTCGATCCCAACTCGGCCGCCTACATCGCCTACATCAACGCCCACGGCGGCGACTTCCTCCACCCCGACTTCGGCTCGCCGCGCGAGTACGGCTTCCCCTACGCGGTCGTCGGGCAAGACGCAGAAGCGGCCAAGGTCCACTTCACCGCCTACGGCGACGAGTCGACCCCGGCGCCTACCGCGTTCCCGCTCAAGGCACTGGTCGAGGGCGGCCAGGGCTCCGACGGCGACCGCCACGTGCTCGCCGTCGACCGCAAGCGCTGCAAGCTCTACGAGCTCTACCGCGCCTTCGCCCGCAAGCGGCCGAAGCCGCACTGGAACGCCGACTCGGGCGTGATCTGGGACCTGCGCTCGGCCGCGCTCCGCCCCGACGGCTGCACCTCGGCCGACGCCGCCGGGCTGCCGATCTTCCCCGGCCTGGTCCGCTACGACGAGGCCGCCGGCGGCCGGCATCGACCACGCGATCCGCGTCACCTTCGAGCTCACCCGCGACGCCTGGGTCCACCCCGCCTCCCACTGCGCCGGCTCGACGACCAGCGCCGACGCCCCGCCGATGGGCCTGCGGCTGCGGCTGAAGGCCGGCTACGACATCTCGGGGTTCAGCGGCCCGGCGCGCGCGATCGCGGTCGCGCTCAAGCAGTACGGCGCTGATCGTCGCCGACAACGGCTCGAACTGGTTCATCTCCGGCACCTCCGACCGCCGCTGGGACGACGAGAACCTCGACCAGCTCAAGCGATCCCCGGTCAGCCTTCGAGGTCGTGCAGAGCGCGGCCCCGATCCACGCCTGCTGATGACTAGTCGCCGCGGGCGGCGCTGACGAGCTGCGGCGGCGGCACGATCGTCCCGACGAGCGTCGAATGCGTCGGCCGCGCGCTGCACGCTGATCGGGGGCGGCGTCGGATCGCCGCTGGGCGTGATCGTGAAGCTGCCGATGATCCCGTCCTTGATGTCGGTCTTGTAGAGCTCGGGGATCGTGCCGCCGCGGGTCTCTCCGCGCTGGATCGCGTCGATCAGGACCTCCGCGGCCTCACCCGCGTAGGGGGCGAAGACCTCGACCGGCTCGTCCGCCGACCTGCGACTTGAGCTCCTTGACGAATGCCGAGCCCGCGCCGGTCAGGCTCTTCGGGGTCTTGCCGGGCAGGCTGGCGAACATCCCGGCGCTCGCCGGTCCCGCCTGGTCGATCGTCGACTGCTGGGCGAAGCCGTCGAAGGCGAACAGCTTGACCGCGCCGCTGTTGGGGCCGAGCACCGCGACCTTGTCCTTGATCAGCTGCGCGCCGTTCTGCTCGAGCAGGGCGGCGAGGACCACCGCGTCGGCGCCGGAGGACTTCACCTTCTCCATCAGCGCGGTGTAGCCCCCTTCGCCTCCGGGTCGTAGTGCTCGACGCCGGCGATGGTCATGCCGAGCGACCGCGCGGCGCCCATGAAGGTCTGGCCCTGGCCCTCGCTGGTCGGGATCGTCGCTGGCGATCAGGACGAAGGGCTTCTTGACTCCCTGCTCGTCGGCGAAGCTCGCCAGGCCGGCGCCCTGCACGGCGTCGTTCGGGACGACGCGCGCGTAATTTCGCTTGCCGGTCGGGAAGTACTTACCGGGCTCGTCCTTCGCGCACAGGGTCGGGCTCGGCTCGGTCAGGCAGACGAAGGTGTTGCCGGGCGAGACCATCGGCACGCCGCCGCCCGGGGCCTGGTTCAGGATCGGGATCTCGATCCCGGCGCAGCCCGAGTTGTAGGTGCCGATCACGCCGATCACGTCGGGGTTGCGCGGCGTAGGCCTGCGCGTTCTTCTGGCAGGTGGCCTCGTCCCACTCGCCGGTCGAGGCGATCGAGTCGTCGCAGGCCTGGAAGGCGACCTGGATCTTCGGACCGGCCTGCCAGCCCTTGCGCGCCATCTCCTGGACGATCGCGTCGTTCATCTGCTTGGAGCGCTCCGCGGAGTCGCCCTGCAGCGGGCAGGTCGGAGACGATCAGCTTCGAGGCCTCGCCGCTGCCCGAGTACTGGACGTCGCCGCAGTTCGCGTCGACGGCCTGGATGTCCTTGACTTGTCGCTGTTGTCGTTGTCGCCGCAGGCGGCGAGGACGAATGCCGCGATGCAGGCAGCGGCGACGCGAGGACGAGGGCCGGACGCCGAGACACGGCGCGAACCCTATTGGCTCAGGCGGCGGCCTTGGCGGCCTGGCGCTCCGGGGCGATCCGGACGACGTCCCAGGCGAGGCCGAGCTTCTCGAGGGACCAGATCACTCCCGCGGAGGGGTCGAGCTGCCTGCCCTTCAGCCCGTGGACGGCGGAGGTCGGGAAGGCGTGATGGCTGTTGTGCCAGGCCTCGCCGAGCGTCGGCAGCGCGAGCCAGGCGAGGTTGCGCGACTCGTCGGTCGTCTCGAAGTCGCGCTTGCCGAACATGTGGCAGAGCGAGTTGATCGAGTAGGTGACGTGGTGCAGGACGATGATCCGCACCGCGCCTCCCCAGAGCAACCCGGTGACTCCGGCCATCACGGTGCCGCCGATCGCCCAGCCGAGGAAGAAGGCGGCGATGAACCCCGCGATCGCCCAGAGCAGGAAGGTCCGGTCGACGAAGCTGACGATCGGGTCCTTCAGCAGGTCCGGCGCGAAGCGCTCCTTCGAGCCGCGCTGGGTGTGGATGAAGAGCCAGCCGACGTGGGCGTGGAAGAACCCCTTGAACTGGGCCCAGACCCCCTCCCCGTGCCCGACGTGGGGGCTGTGGGGATCCCCCTCCTCATCGGAGAAAGCGTGGTGCTTGCGGTGGTCGGCGACCCAGGAGATGATCGGCCCCTCGACCGCGGCCGAGCCGAGCACGGCGAGGACCGCGCGGGTCCGCGGCCCGGTCTTGAAGGCGCGGTGGGTGAAGAGGCGATGGAAGCCGACCGTGATCCCGAAGCCCGTCGGGATGTAGAGGAGGGCGAAGACCACCAGGTCGCTCCAGCGCAGCCAGCTGCCGGCCAGCTGCCAGGCGACGAATCCCAGCAGCAGGAAGGGGATGATCGTGAGCGCGCCGGTGATGATCCGGTCGCGCGTCTCATGCTCGACGGGCTGGACTGCCGAGGCGAGAGAGGAGCTCCTCGCGTTTCCCGCAGCCGCGGGCGCGGTGGCGGCCACGTTCGTCATCGGGATCTCCTTTGTCGGTCCTCGTTGAAGTCCGTTCCGGCGGTACCGTCACGACTTCAGTACCTATAACTGACGGTACCAGCGTTCCCTGAGTGATGGCTCAAATAACCTGAATCCAAATGTCCGACGAAGCCCCTGCTGAACGAGATCGAGCGGGCCTTCCCGGAGCGGCCCTTCACGATCGAGCTCTGGGACGGCTCGCGGATCCCCTCCACCAACGGCGGCGGTCCGACCTTCAGGGCCCGCTCCAAGGACGCGCTCGCCTACGCGGTCGCGGCCCCCGGCCAGCTCGGGCTCGGCCGCGCCTACGTCGCCGGGGAGATCGAGGTCGACGACATGGACGCCGTGATCGGCCTGCTCAACGACTGGCAGCCGCCGCCCGTCGGCGCCGCCGCCAAGGCCAGGCTGATCGCCGCCGCGCTGCGGGCCGCCGGCGTGCGCCGCCCGCCGCCGCCGCCGAAGGCCGAGCTCCACCTCCGCGGCCGCAAGCACACCAGCGAGCGCGACCGCGAGGCCGTCCGCCACCACTACGACGTCGGCAACGAGTTCTTCGCCCTCTTCCTCGACGAGTCGATGACCTACTCCTGCGCGATCTTCTCCCGCGGCGCCAAGACGCTCGAGGAGGCGCAGGAGACCAAGCTCGACCTGGTCTGCACCAAGCTCGCTCTCCAAGAGGGCGAGCGGGTGCTGGACGTCGGCTGCGGCTGGGGCAGCTTCGTCATGCACGCGGCCTCGCGCTACGGGGTCGAGGCGGTCGGGATCACGCTGTCCGAGCCGCAGGCGGAGCTGGCGCGGCAAGCGGGTCGCCGACGCCGGGCTCGCCGACCAAGGTCGAGATCCGGGTCCAGGACTACCGCGAGCTCGCCGGCGAGAGCTTCGACGCGGTCGCCTCGATCGGCATGGTCGAGCACGTCGGCGAGTCGCAGATCGACACCTACGCCGAGCAGCTCGCCTCGATGCTGAGGCCCGGCGGCCGGCTCCTCAACCACGGCATCTCGCGGCTGCAGCCACGGCAGCGTCGAGGGCGGCCCGTTCTCGGAGCGCTACGTCTTCCCCGACGGCGAGACGCTGCACGTCTCGCGGGTGATCCTGGCGCTCGAGCGGGCCGGCTTCATCGCCCGGCACGTCGAGGAGTTCGGCGCCGACTACGCCGAGACGCTGCGGCACTGGATCGCGAACCTCGACGAGAACCTGGAGCGGGCCGAGCAGATCGCCGGCCCGGAGCGACTGCGCGTCTGGCGGCTCTACCTGCGCGCGGCCCGCAACGGCTTCGAGATCGACTTCACCTCGGTCTACCAGGTGCTCTGCCGGCGGGCGTAGGGTTTAGGACCGTGGGATTCCGATTGCTGATTGCCGCCGGAGCCGCGGCAGGAGACCCCGAGCGGATACCGGAGAGTGTCCGGGTTCTGATCGAGTCATCCGATCAGATCATGGTGATCGCTCCGGCGCTGCCCACCAGAACCCACTGGCTGGTCTCGGACACAGACAAGGCACGCATGGCCGCCGATGAGCGGCTGGCCACCGTTCTCGGAGAGCTCGAGGCAGCTCGGCCAGGAGGCTCGCGGCACTGTCGGAGCCGACGATCCGCTGTTGGCATTCTCGGATGCGATCGAAGACTTCCGCCCCGATCACATTCTGGTCGGCCTGCGCGGCACTGGCGAACGGGGATGGCAGGAGCACGGCTTGCTGGAGGACGTCTTGAAACGCTTCGGACTGCCGATCACCGTCGTCGTCGTGTGAGGTCCGCCTAGCAGATGCGGGCGGGCAGCGACGCCCACGGGATCGCCAGTTCCGTCCGCAGGGCTGCTACCGTCCCGCGCGTTAGGCCGGTGATACCGGCAAAGGTGTGCGTAGCGCTCGCGTTGTCAGCAGCATCTTCGCTTCCTCGCGTTCGCAGCACAGGTAAGTAGGAGGCGAGATGCCTACCGGAACCGTTAAGTGGTTCAGCAACGACAAGGGCTACGGGTTCATCACACCCGACGACGGCTCGAACGACGTATTCGTCCATTTCAGCTCGATCGAGGGCGACGGCTACCGTTCGCTCGAGGAGGGCTCGAAGGTCGAGTACGAGACCGAGCAGGGTCCGAAGGGCCCGGCCGCGACCGGCGTGAAGCCAGTCGCTTAGGGAGCCGAAAGCTTCTGAGTTGCGAAGGCGGCCCCGCAAGGGGCCGCTTTCTTTCGTTCGCCTGCCACGATGCGAGCGTGATTGGCGCGAGACGCAGCTGTAGCCTGAGCCAGGATGGAAAGGGCAGCGTGGACCGATCAACGACTCGATGACCTGGCCTCCGCCATGCGCGACGGATTCAGCCGAGTCGACCAAGACCTCCGTGACCTCCGCCTCGAGATCGCGTGAAGGGTTCGCCGAGGTTCGCACCGAGATCAATGACCTGCGTCTGGTGATGTTGCGCGTCGGAGGTGCCTTGATCGTCGCACTGATCGGAGTCATCGCGCGCCATCCTCGCCCGCGGCGTCTGAAGCGTGGCCACCTTCTGCCTGATCCACGGCGCGTGGCACGAGAGCTCGTGCTGGGATGAGCTGGTTCCCGTGCTGGAGGAGCGCGGCCATCGGGTACTCACACCGGACCTGCCGCTGCACGATCCCGAGTTGGGATTCGAGGAGCGGATCAGGCCCGCGCTCGAGGCGCTCGATGGCGTCGACGGTCCTGTGGTGATCGTCGGCCACTCGCAGGGCACCGCCTATTCGTGTCTGCTCGCGGCCGAGCGCCCGGGGTCGCTGCTGGTGTACCTCTGCCCGCGGCTGAACGGTTTCGAGGAACCGCCCGGAGCTCCCGACAGGTTCCGGGAGGGATTTCCGTTCCCCGCCGACCGCCCGGACGGCACCAGCGTCTGGGACGCCGACGCCGCGATCGGCGCGATGTACCCGCGCCTGCCGCCGGAGAAGGCCCGGGCGCTGGCGGAGCGTCTGCGCCCCATGGCGATGCCGCAGGACGACTACCCGCTCCAGGCTCCCCCCGACAACCCGTCGGTGCTCATCTACGCCTCCGAGGACGAGTTCTTCCAGCCGGCCTGGGAGCGGTTCATGGCGCGCGAGCTGCTCGGCGTCGAGCCGATCGAGATCCCCGGCGGGCACTTCCCGATGGCCGAGGACCCAGAGGCCCTGGGCGATCTCCTCGATCGCCTGTCAGGCGACTAGCTAGGCGTCAAGCCGCGCCGCGCGCCACCCAGGCCTTCGCCGAGACTACGAACGGTGGCTCCGGCAGCCTCTCCCTGCAGAGCTCGCGCAATGCCGTGCGCCGATCGGGCTCGAGGCCGGCGACGTGCGCACCCGACGGGGCGACGCCGAGCGTGAACGGCTCCCACCAGTCCTCGAACGTGGCGTGCTCGACGTCCACCGCGACGGCGCTGTCGACGATGTCGCCGATTCCAGCCGCGCGAAAGAGGTCGGCCAGGTGGCCGGCCCTGCTGCCGGGGCAGACAGACCCAGTCTCGACCTCAGGATCGAGCGCTTGGGCGGCATCCCAGAACGGACCGATCGGGCCGCCGTCGGTGAAGTCCCACACGCATGCGGCGACGACGCCGCCGTCCCGCGTCACCCTCGCCATCTCGCGGAGGCCTGCGACCGGATCGTCCATGACGTGGACCACGAGCTGGGCGAGCGTCGCATCGAAGCAGCCTCCTTCGAACGGCAGATCCTCAGCCGGCGCGCGGATGACCTGGACTCCGGGATGGCGGCCGCGTAGGGCCGCGACGAATTCCTCGGACGGGTCGACCGCCGTGACCCGTCCCGGCCTGGCCCTCCGGGCGAGCTCCGCGGTCAGCGCACCGGGGCCGCATCCGACGTCGAGGACCCGGCCGTCGAGCGGGAGTCCGGCGAAATCGGCGAAGGGCACCGCCAGCGGCCTCGAGTAGCGGCCCATGAACCGGTCATAGGCATCGGCATCGCTCAAGCTCACTTCTTCTCCTTCGGCGGCACGCGTTAGCTGAGCTGCTCGGCCAGTCCGATGATGATGCCCTCAGGGCCACGCAGGAAGCAGAGCCGGTAGATGTCCTCGTACTGCGCGATCTCGCCGACGAGTTCGGCACCGTGGCTGCGCAGGCGGGCAACGACGTCGTCGATGTCGTCGACAGCGAACATGATGCGGCGTATGCCCAGCGTGTTCGCCGGCGCGCTTTCCGGCTCGGCTCTGACCGCCGGCGGCGTGTGGAACTTCGTCAGCTCAACCCGGCTGTGGCCGTCCGGGGTCCGCATCATGGCGATGTCGGCACGGACGTCGTTGAGCCCGACGACGCGGTCCACCCAACGCCCCTCGACCGGCGTCTCGCCTTCCAGCTCCATACCGAGTTCGGCGAAGAACGCTTTGGCAGCCTCGAGGTCGTCGACAACGATGAGAACGTTGTCCATCCGCTGGAGAGTCATGTGCTCGATGCTAAGGCAGCGCTTGGCGACGGGCGCGGACCTCGGCCCGATCGAGCCGGCCGAGGCCCGCGCCATCTAGGTCCTTTACCTCTTGCGGGTGCGGGAGGGTGTTCTCGAGCTCGTTCCGCGGGGCCGGCGCCGGGGGCGCCGCCGCTGCGCGCGCTGGTCGCGGGGGATCTCCGCCTTGACCACGTCCTTGACGAGCCGCGGCAGCTCGGCGTCGAGGAACTTCGCCATGCGCTCCTCGTCGCGGCGGATGCCGCGGGCGAGCTTGGCCGTCTCGGAGTCGCCGACCTCCTCCGCCAGAGCCTCGAGCCGCGTGTACATCGCGATCTCGACGTGCTCCTCGCGGAGCTCCTCCTGCGCGTTGCGGAGATGGGTCTCGGCCTGGCTCGTGATCAGAGCACGTGCGGCCCCCACCTGGCCCTTGACTCCGGCGACCGCCTTCCCGGCGGCCTCTCCGACCACGTTGGGCACGGGAGCATTCGCGGCTACCGGCACGGCCGCCGGCTTGCCGCCCAGCTGCTTGATGCGCCGCGCGACCGAGCGCTTGTGGTCGCGGGTTTCCGTCAGGTGCTTCTGGAGGCGCTTCTTGTACGGCGCCTTCTTGGTCAGCTTGATGTGCGCAGTGAGGTCGGCCTCCAGCTCGGCTTCCTTCGCATACGCCTCGTTCAGCCACTGAACGAGCTTGGTGTCACTTTCGTTCACGGTTCCCTTTCCTCGGGTTTCCGCACCCGATTACCCGCGCTGGCGGCTCTGACACACCGACTCTCGACGCCGGAGGCTTAACGCGCGTCAGATCGGGCATAGATCAGGTGAGAGGATCGCGATCCAAGGAGGGATCGCCGGATGTCGAAAACCGAGGAACGAGCAGAGACGGACGACGAGGACGCGATCCTCGCTCGGGTACTGAGCGTGTCGCGCTATCCGGGTCGCGACCCGGTGACCGTGCGGACGACGCAGGTGCCCGGAGAGGAGCCCAGCCCCGAGGAGCGGATGCTCGCCGGCATGCGTCGCCTGGCCCAGGAGGGGCGGATCTAGACGCTCAGCGGTGGGTGACGCCTTCCTTGACGAAGTTCGCGAGCCGCGGCCCGGTGACGGCGACGTCGGCAAGGGCGTCGTCGATCGCGCCGAGGGTGTTCTGGTCGAGCTTCACACCGGCCGCCTCGGCGTTCTGGTGCACCTGCTCGGGGCGTGAGGCGCCGATGATCACCGAGGCGAGATTCGTCCTGGCGCAGACACCAGGCGAGCGCCATGGTGGCCATCGAGATGCCGGCGTCCTCGGCGATCGGGTGGAGGCGCTGGACGGCCTCCAGGACTCGTCGCCGCGGTAGCGATCCATCATCCCGCCCATCTCCTCGGAGGCGGCGCGTGAGTCCTCGGGCGGCGGCTCGCCCGGGCTGTACTTGCCGGTGAGCACTCCCTGCGCGAGCGGCGACCAGACGATCTGCGAGATCCCGTGCTCCTCGCAGAAGGGGATCAGCTCGGCCTCGGGGGCGCGCCAGATCATGTTGTACTGCGGCTGGGAGGAGACGAACTTCTTCGTGTTCGGGACCTCGAGCGAGGCCTCGATCTGCTCGACGGTCCACTCGCTGAAGCCGATCTCGCGGGCCTTGCCGGCCTCGACCACCTCGGTGAGCCCCTCCATCGTCTCCTCGATCGGGGTGTCCGGGTCGGGGCGGTGGCACTGGTAGAGGTCGACGTAGTCGGTCTGCAGCCGCTCCAGCGAGGCGTCGATCTGCTTGTGGATCTCCGCCTTGGAGAGGCCGCCGCTTGAGTCGTCCATCGGGAAGAAGAGCTTGGTGGCGAGGATGAACTCCTCGCGCCTGAAGTTCTTGAGGATCTCGCCCCAGGCCGTCTCGGCCGCGCCGACGCCGTAGATGTTGGAGGTGTCGAAGAAGTTGATCCCGACCTCGAAGGCGGCGCGGGTGCAGGCCTCGGTCTGCTCGCGCTCCACCCCACCGCTGTAGGTGAGCCAGGAGCCGAGCGAGATCTCCGAGACCTCGATGTCCGAATCGCCGAGCCTGCGGAACTCCACGAGGCCACCCTACCCAACCGGGTTCGCCGGCAATCGATGCTTAAAAGCACGCTTGCCGGGCAGGAAGAAGACGCGGTTCTCTTCGGGATCCAGGGATGGGTCTCCGAGCTGAGCAAGGACTGCAGTACCAGCGACGCCGGGGCGTCCTTGCGTCCTTGCTTGGCGGGTCGCAAGCAGGGAGGTGGCCCGGCGGCTAGGTACGCCGGGCCCCTCCCTGCTTTGCTCGGTTCAGCTCCAGGCGGCCGCCCAGGGCTCCTGGTCGACCTTGTTCTCGAAGCTGCGCGACCTTGCCGTCCTCTCATCTCGAAGACGTGCTCGAAGGCGGCGTCGAGCTCCTGCGCCGTTCTTCGCCTTGCCCTTGAAGCGGCCGGTGACGACGATCCGTGTCTCCCTGGTCGTCGTAGTTCTCCGGCTCGGCGCTGAACTCGTCGAAGTACTGCGGGATGGCGCTGAACACGTCGTCGCCGACGCTCTGCGGGCCGTTGAACGTGCCGGACGGAGCGTTGCCGCCGCCCGGCTCGATCCAGGCCACCTCAGCGTCGAGCCGCTCCAGCACCCGCGGGTTGCCGCTGTTGAACTCGCCGTAGGCGCCTCGAATCGTCTCCACGTCCTGTTCCGACATGGCTTCTCCTCTCGTCGTTGATGCCCCGCTCCCACCCTATGCCGGTGCGGGCGGTGGAGCGCAAGGGCGTCCAAAAGAGGCTCAGGAAATCCCTGCGTAGTGCCGATATACGGCGCAATGCAGCAGTACTGCGTCCAGTGCCTCACCGAGGTTCTCGCCAACGGCCGGCAGTCGCCCGCCGGCGAGCTGCTCTGCGTCTCCTGCCAGCACGGCCCTCTGGGGCCCGGGCGCGACCGACGAGCTGCGTCTCCTGGTCGAGCGCCACTCGGCCTTCCCGAACGGGAACGGCTCGGTCGCCGCGCAGCGCGCCTGAGTCGACTGAGAGGGAGAACTTCCGCCGCCGCTCCCTTAGGAGCGACATGAGTGACCGAGCGTCCCTGGCGCCCGCGGACAAGCTCAAGCGGGAGATCCAGGCCGTCCTCACCGACGAGCTCGCTCAGGACGAGCACCGCAGCGGCCTTCGGCCGTTACGACGGCTTCGCCTACGTCGCCGCCGAGGCCTACTTCCACCTCGCCGGCGGCTACGACGCCGGGCTGCAGCCGATGCAGCTGAAGTACCGCGGCAAGAGCCACTGGTGGCTGCTCGACTCCGAGGGCCGCGTCATCGACCTGACTCTCGCCCCGCGCGAGACCTCGAACTTCCCGTATCACCGCGGCAAGCGCCGCCCGTTCCGCTACACGCCGGCCGGGATCTCGCGCCGGGCGCAGACGGTCGTGGAGCGGGTCTTGTCCGCTCGTGGCTGAGCGGAAGCCGGGCGACTATTCTGGGATGGCCATGGAGCGAAGCCGGTGGACTGATGAGCGACTCGACGATCTTGCCGGTGCGATCGGCAACCGGTTCGACCAAGTCGACAAGAGGTTCGACCGAGTCGATCGGGAGTTCGACCGAGTTCACCAGGACATCCGCGAGCTTCGACAGTGGATCTTCCGCCTGACGATCGGCATGTCCGTCGGCTTCATCAGCGTCCTCAGCGCGATTCTCGTTCGCGGCGCCTAATAGGAGTACTGTCGGTAGAGGCTGGCCCTGCGGCCAAAAGCTCACCCCCCACCCGAAAGCCACCGACGGCGCGCTCTGCGCCACGAGGCGCGAGGTGGGGACTACTGGTTTGACTGCGGGGCCGGTGCATTCTCTCCAAGGGCGTTATCCCACCGGCTCGGTGGACTCGCCTCTATCCGATCCACCGCTCGGCGGCTCAAGCCCTCTGGTTTCCGCGCGGATCCAAAAGAGGACACGACGCAAGGAGACAACGATGGGCGCAAATGCAGACACAGTGAGAAGCGGTTGGGAAGCCTTCGCAAAGGGCGACATGGACGCGGCAACGGCGACGACGAGCGACTCGGCCGAGATCGTCGTCCCCGAGAGCCTGCCCTGGGGCGGCACCTACACCGGCCCGGACGGCTTCAAGGAGATGATCGGCAAGTTCGTGTCCAACTTCGACGAGGTCCGTCCGGCCCCGCAGGAGTTCCTCGAGGCCGACGGCGGCCACGTGCTCGTCACGGTCAAGGGCGTGGGCACGACGAAGAGCGGCAACGAGCTCAGCGGCGACTCGATCTGGCTCTACAAGGTCGATGACGGCAAGATCGAGCATGCGGAGTTCTACGGCGACACCGCCACGGCGGTCAAGGCACTCGCCTAGCGACGCGACCTAGGCCGTGGGCCGGATTAGCGCTCCGGCTCACGCACTCGCTATCCGACCGCGCTCTGCGCAATGGTGAGTCGGGTGAGCGAGCGGGGCGAGAATCTGGCGCAGGCCTCTTTTCCAGAGATGGAGGAGGCGAAGGCGGCGCTGCACGGGCTCGAGGGGCTCGAATCCGAGCCCTCGCAGGCCGTCCGCGCCTACGACGGCCCGCGCGACCCCGACGCCCTCCTCGCCCACCTCGGCTACGACGGCTTCCGGCCCGGGCAGCGCGAGCCGGTCGAGGCCGCGCTCGCCGGCCGCGACTCGCTGGTCGTGATGCCCACCGGCGGCGGCAAGAGCCTCTGCTACCAGCTCCCCGGCCTCGCCTCGGACAAGCTCACGATCGTGGTCAGCCCGCTGATCGCGCTGATGGCCGACCAGTGGCGGCGGCTCATCGGCCGACGGCCACCCGGCGGTGATGATCGCCTCGGGCCTCCCGGAGGAGGTGGCGCGCGACGCGATGGCGCAGATCCGCGACGGCCGGGCCCGGATCGTCTACTGCTCGCCGGAGCGCTTCGCCCAGCCCGGCTTCATGAACGCGGTCGGCCAGCGCGAGGTCGACCTGCTCGCCGTCGACGAGGCCCACTGCATCTCCGAGTGGGGCCACGACTTCCGCCCCGACTACCTGCGCCTGCCGCGGGTGCTCGAGCGGCTCGGCCGCCCGACGGTGATGGCCTGCACCGCGACCGCGACCGAGGACGTCTCGAGCGAGATCGCCCAGCGCCTCGGCCTCCGCGACCCGCTGATGGTCCGCGCGGGCTTCGACCGCCCCAACCTCTCCTTCGACATCGTCCAGTTCGAGGGCAAGGGCTCGAAGGCGCGCAAGCTGGCGATGCTGCTCCACGGCCTCCGCGACGAGGCCAACCGCCCGGCGATCGTCTACTGCGGGACCCGCAAGGACACCGAGGAGGTCGCCCAGTCCCTGCGCGAGGCCGGCCTCGAGCGCCGCCGGCTACCACGCGGGCATGGACCCCGACGAGCGCGCCTCCGCCCAGCACCGCTTCATGACCGGCGACGCCGAGGTGATCACCGCCACCAACGCCTTCGGCATGGGAGTCGACAAGGCCAACGTCCGCTCGGTCTGGCACTGGGCGATCCCGACGAGCGTCGAGGCCTACTACCAGGAGGCCGGCCGCGCGGGCCGCGACGGCCTCCCCGCCCGAGCCGTCCTCCTCGCCGGCCGCTCCGACCTGGGCCGCCTGGTCCGCTTCATCCAGATGCGAGAGGTCGAGCCCGAGTCCGTCTCCCTCTACGCCCAGCGCCTCAAGGCCGGCTCCGACAGCGAGGGCCACCTCACCATCGACGCCCCGCGCGTCGACGAGGACCGGGTCAAGCTGGCGATCGCCGAGCGAGCCGGCGCCTTCGAGGTGGAGCCCGCCCCCGGAGGCCGCCTGGAGCTCCGCTTCAACGACCGGATCGACATGGCCGCCGCCCGAGCCGCCTGCAAGGCGGCCACGGACCGCTCCTGGCGCGCCTACCGCGCGGTCGAGTCGTTCAGCTTCGGCGAGAGCTGCCGGCGCCGGAGGCTGCTCGACCACTTCGGGGACTCGACCCCGGGCGCGCCCGAGGGCCGCTGCTGCGACGTCTGCGATCCGGAGTCGTGGCTGCCGTCGCCCGAGGAGCTCGAGGTGAAGGCGAAGCGCCGGAGCTCGAAGTCCGCCTCTCCCCCGGCCGACCTCTCACCCGAGGACGAGGCGCTGCTCGAGGCGCTCAGGGCCTGGCGGCTGAAGGCCGCGCGCGGCAAGCCCGCCTACACGGTCGCCAACAACCGAACCCTCGAGGCGATCGCCGCCGCGCGCCCCGCGCGACCTGGACAGCCTCGCCGAGATCCACGGCGTCGGCCCGGCATTCCTGAAGCGCCACGGCGACGACGTGCTCGAGCTGGTCGCCGCGAGCTAGGACACAGCCTCCGCACCATTGGCGATGGGCGACTTGACGACCTTGCCAGTGCTCCGACGAGGCACCAACCCCCCAGCATGGTGGGGCGTCGGATTGTCTTGGGTCTGGACATGTCGGCGGCTTCCGCGATGAACGACACGCCAGGCCAAACCACACCCGCCCTACCATCCCGCGCCCCATGCCCCGCCGCTCCGACCTCCGCAACGTCGCGATCATCGCCCACGTCGACCATGGCAAGACGACGCTCGTCGACGCCATGCTCTGGCAGTCCGGGGCGTTTCGGTCCGGGCAGGACGTCGCCGAGCGGGTCATGGACTCCATGGATCTCGAGCGGGAGAAGGGGATCACGATCCTCGCCAAGAACACGGCCGTTCGGTACGGGGAGACCAAGCTCAACATCATCGACACGCCCGGGCATGCGGACTTCGGTGGGGAGGTCGAGCGCGGGCTGACGATGGTCGACGGGGTGCTGCTCCTCGTCGACGCCTCCGAGGGGCCCCTCCCCCAGACGCGCTTCGTGCTCCGCAAGGCGCTCGAGGCGAAGCTGCCGGTGATCCTGGTGGTGAACAAGGTCGATCGGCCCGATGCCCGGATCGGCGAGGTGGTCGATGAGGTCTATGAGCTCTTCCTCGACCTCGATGCCGACGAGTCGCAGATCGACTTTCCGATCGTCTACACGAACGCCCGGGCCGGCTGGGCGTCGCTGGAGGAGGGCGACGAGGGCACCGACCTCTCCCCCCTCCTCGACCTGGTGCTGGAGCGGATCCCGGCGCCCGAGTACGAGGAGGGCGCGCCGCTGCAGGCGCACGTCACCAACCTGGACGCGTCCCCTTATGTAGGGAGGCTCGCGCTCTGCCGGGTGCGGAACGGGACGATTCGCGACGGGCAGCGGATCGCCTGGTGCCGGGCGAACGGCGAGATCGAGCCCGCGACGGTCAGCAACCTCTACGTGACCGAGGCGCTCGACCGGGTGGAGGCCACCGAGGCCGGGCCCGGCGAGATCATCGCCGTCGCCGGCCTGCCCGACGTGACGATCGGGGAGACGCTCGCCGATCCCGAGGACCCGCGGCCGCTGCCGGTGATCACGGTGGACGAGCCCTCGCTCTCGATCACGGTCGGGATCAACACCTCGCCGCTGGCGGGCAGGGAGGGATCGCGCCTGACGGCGCGGCAGATCCGCGACCGCCTCGACCAGGAGCTGGTCGGGAACGTCTCGATCCGGGTCCGCGACACCGAGCGGCCCGACGTCTGGGAGGTCGAGGGGCGCGGCGAGCTGCAGCTGGTCGTGCTGCTGGAGCTGATGCGGCGCGAGGGGTTCGAGCTGACCGCCGGCCAGCCGCAGGTGCTGACCCGCGAGATCGACGGGAAGACGAACGAGCCGGTCGAGCTCCTCTCGATCGACGTGCCCGAGGACTTCGTCGGCGTCGTCACCCAGGCGCTCGCGGTGCGCAAGGGGCGGATGGAGCAGATGATCAACCACTCGACCGGCTGGGTTCGCCTCGAGTTCCTGGTGCCGGCGCGCGGGCTGATCGGCTTCCGGACCGAGTTCCTGACCGAGACCCGCGGCACCGGCCTGATGCACCACGTCTTCGACCGCTGGGAGCCCTGGGCCGGCGACCTGCGGATGCGGCCGACCGGCTCGCTGGTCGCCGACCGCCAGGGGAAGACCGCCGCCTTCGCGCTCTTCGGCCTGCAGGAGCGCGGCATGCTCTTCGTCGGCCCGGGCGAGGACGTCTACGAGGGAATGATCGTCGGCGAGAACTCGCGCGCCGAGGACATCGACGTCAACGCGATCAAGGAGAAGCAGCAGACCAACGTCCGGGCGGCGGCGGCCGACCAGCTGATCCGGCTGGTGCCGGCCAAGCGCCTCTCCCTCGAGGAGGCGATCGAGTTCATCCGCGCGGACGAGTGCGGTCGAGATCACGCCCGAGTCGGTGCGACCGAGGAAGAACCTGCTCGATCGCACCGCCCGGGTGAAGGCCGCCCGGCAGGCCGCTCGCGTCTGACCGCGCCGGCCTCCGGCTAAGCGTCGATGCTCAGGTGACCTCAGACGAGACTGCCGGTCTTCACGTCGTAGACGAAACCCCGCACCTCATCCTTCTCGGGGATGAAGGGGCTTTCCTTGATCCGCTGGATGGAGTCGCGGACGTCAGTCTTCCAGGTCGGGAAATGATCGCGGGCTCCACTCCGGCCGCCGGCCAGTCTCCTCCTCGAGCTTCTGCTCGAACTCCGCGTCGTTGAAGGTGAGCATCCCCAGTCGGTGTGATGGATCAGCATGATCTCCTCGGTGCCTAGTAGGTGCTGGGAGATCGCCAGGGAGCGGATCTCGTCATCGGTGACCACCCCGCCCGCGTTGCGGATCACGTGCGCGTCCCCGATCGAAAGTCCGAGGATCGGATACGGATTGAGCCGCGCATCCATGCAGGCAACGATCGCCACCTTCTTGGCGGGTGGCAGCGGCAGGTCTCCCTTGTCGAAGCCTTCGACAAAGGCGTCGTTGTTCTTCAGAAACTCGTCGATGGCGCTCATTTCGGCCCCCTTTGGATTTGGTTCCTCCAAGCATGGCAAGGCGGGGGTCTGCGCGCCCGGCCCGTCGGTGCCTATGTGATCCGCGGCGACGACGTGTACTGGGAATCCGCGCTCGATCTGAACCGGGTGATCCTCGGCGGGCAGGTGGTTGCCCTGGTCGCCCTGCTCGTGTTGCGCTCGATCAAGGGCTCCCGCCGGCGTTAGGGCCCTCGTTTAGTGGTATCACCTCTAGGAGGCGAATCGGAGGTGAAGACATGAAGCTGGAGGTCGGGAATCGCATCAAGGTTGAGGCGGAGTCGACCGAGCGGTCGCCTCGGACCGGCGTCGTAGAGGAGGTGGTGAGCGAGGCACCTTCCCCTCGCTACCGCATTCGCTGGGATGACGGGCACGAGAGCATCTACGCCCCCGCGGCGGGGGCGGTGGGTCCCGCGGAGCCGAGCGAGCAGGCGTAGGAGCAGCAGGAGGACACAGGGCCGGCAGGCCGCGCGGGTCTGAGCCGCGGCGGCCTCCCGGTGCGCCTGCGCTAGGCGGCCTTGGCCCGCGAGCGGCTGCGCCGGCGGTTGCGCGGCGGACGCGCGCTGTAGGACCGCGGGCCTCCGTTGCCGGAGCTGTGGCGCTTGCCGCGGTTCTTCCGACTGCCGCGACCGTTGCGGTTGAAGCTCTTGCCGCTCGCCGCCTCCATTGCTGGAGTGCTGGCGAGCGGCGTGCTCGAATCCGGGGCCTGCGTCGAACTCGCGATGCAGGCCGAGGTCCGTCGCAATTTTCCGCATGTCGCCGTGCTGGTCGGGGAGGACGAAGCTCGCGGCCACACCCGAGGCGCCCGCTCGGGCGGTGCGGCCGGTGCGGTGCACGTAGGTGTCGCGGTCCTCGGGGGCGTCGAAGTTGATCACGTGCGTGATGTCCTCGACGTCGATCCCGCGGGAGGCGACGTCGGTCGCGACCAGGGTGTCGCACTTGCCGAGCTCGAAGTCGGCGAGGGCGCGACGGCGCTGGCTCTGGGACTTGTTCCCGTGCATGGCCACCGCCCTGACCTTCTGGTTGCCGAGCTTCTTGACGAGGCGGTCGGCGCCGCGCTTGGTGCGGACGAAGACCAGGGTGCGGCCGCGCTCTGTGTCGCGGAGCTCCTTGACGAGCGCGTCCACCTTGGCCTCGTGGGACAGATGGACGAAGCGGTGCTCGATGTCGATGCCCTGCTCCCCCTCCGGCTTGTGGACGTGGCGCCGCGGGTTGCGGGTGTAGGCGGCGGCGAGCTTGCCGGTCGCCCCCTCGAGCGTCGCCGAGAAGAACAGGGTCTGGCGATCGCGGGGCATCTTCGCCACGATCCGGTCGATCGCCGGCTTGAAGCCGATGTCGAGCATGCGGTCGGCCTCGTCGAGGACGAGGATCGAGATCCGCTTCAGATCGAAGGCGCCTCGCTCCAGCTGATCCTCGAGGCGGCCCGGTGTCGCGACCACGATGTGGGCGTTGGCGGCCTGCTTGGCCTGTCCATGAAGTCCGACGCCGCCGTAGACGGCAGCGACCTTGAGCGCGCGGGAGTGCGCGATCGCGCGGAGCTCGTCGACGATCTGCTCGGCGAGCTCGCGGGTCGGCGCGAGGACGAGGGCCGCGGGGCGGCGTGCCTCGGCCTGGATGCGCTCGACCATCGGGATGCCGAAGGCGAACGTCTTGCCCGACCCGGTCGGGGACTGGACGAGGACGTCCTCACCTGCGAGGACGTCCGCGATGCAAAGTCTCTGCACCGCAAATGGTTCTGTGATGCCGCGCTCGGCGAGTGCGCCCAGGACTGGGCGAGACACGCCGAGATCGGCGAATGTTTCTGAAGACATGTGTTGCTAACTCCTTATGTGCGTTGCGTTGGAGATCCAGAGACCCCAACTAACGGCGCATTCGGAGCGCAATGAGGGAGGAAACGGAACCTCTCGGGGACCCGGTTGGTCGACCCGACGCGAATCACGGTAGCAGGGTCCCCGGTCCGTACCGGGCGGAACCCGTCAGACCTCGTCGTCGGATTCCGGGTCGAGCCGCGCTCTTGCCTTGCGCACCGCGACCGTCGAGGTGCCGCAGGCCTTGGCGATCACGTTGTCCTGGCGATCGGGGTCGCGATTGATCTCGAACTCGATCCGGGCCTGGGAGCGGACCTTCAGGCGGGTCTGGTCGGGAGCGTCCTCCGGGACCTCCTCGAGGCCCGCCTCGCCCGCCATGTCGCGCCGGCAGGCCAGGCAGTAGAGCTCGCCGTTCTCCTTCGCCCAGGTCGTCGGCAGCCGTGGGCGCTCGACGTCGGGCGAGAAGCTCACGGTCATCTGGCAGCGGGCACAGGTCCAGGAAGTGGGAGCCGCTGCTCCGGAAGTCGGCACCGACCCAGTGTAGGGACCGGTCAGGAGGGCTAGTCTGGGCATCCAATGAATCGACACCCTTGATCCGCGCGAGGGTGGCGGCGCTCCGTTCGATGGTTCGTCGACACCCCACGATGGTCAGCCTCGGCGGTGGATTGTTGGTCGCGATTGCACTTGCGATCGCACTCGCGGGCCATGGCCACGACTTCATCGTCGCCCTCGGCTCCGCCCCCTTCTGGGTGCTCGGCATCGCCGTCGCCCTGCACGTGCTCTGGCTGCTCGCCCGCACCGAGGCCTGGGGGGTCTGCATCGAGGCGGCGGGGGGAAGCCTCGGGCGGCGGTCGCTCTACCGCGCCTCGAGCATCGGCTACCTGGCCAACATCTTCAACGGGCAGTTCGGGCTTGCGATCCGGATCGGCGCCCTACGTCGCTCGTCCCCGACCGAGTGCCCGCGTGCGCCGGTGCTGCTTGCCGCCGAGCTCCCGATCGTGGTGGTCGAGATCGGCCTCGCCGCGATCTTCTCGTTCACCCTGGTGGCTCCGCTCGGCGTCCCCTGGTGGGCACCGATCGTCGCCTTCGCGGCGGTGGGCGCGGTGTTCGCCGGCATGCACCGGGTGGCGCGGAACCGGACGACGGGAATCTGGACGGGCATCGCGGTGCTGCGCGAGATGAAGGGCAGCGGCAGGCTCATCGCCCTGGTCTGCCTCGCGGTGGTGATCCAGATCGCGCGCAACTGGTTGCTGCTCAACTACAGCGGCGTCGATGCCTCTGTCTTCGACTCGACGGCGCTTCTGATCGGGCTGGCCGTGGTCGGCCTCCTCCCCATCGGCCCGAGCCTGGGGGCGGCGACGACCGTGCTGATTCTCGGGACGAACGGCGTGGCGGCCTCGGCCGCCGCCGGTGCGCTGCTCACGGCGACCGCCGCCGTGGGCGCGCTCTGCTTCGCAAGCTGGGCCCTGGTGGACCGGCTCTGGCAGCGCACTCCCGCGCCCGTCCCGGCGCCGGCCCTCTCGACACCGACCGCCTAGCCGAGCTCCTGATAGCTCAGGCGGCGGGGCGCCTCGACTGCATTCCGAGGCGGACGCGCGCCTGCTGGACCGCCTTGATGGAGGTGTGGCAGGACTTGGCGATCCGGCTGTCCTGAGCCTCGGGTCGCCGCTTCATCTCGAAATCGATCCGGGCCCGCGACTCGGCCTTCCGGCGGTCCTCGGCCGAGTTGTCCTCGAGCCCGACCAGGGCGGCCTCCCCGGCCCGCTCACGGCGGCAGGCGAGGCAGTAGAGCTCGCCGTCCTCCTTGATCCAGGTCGCCGGGAGCGCCGGGCGCTCCACGTCGGCCATCCAGCTGACATTCACCTCGCAGCGCGCGCAGGTCCAATCGGCCGCGGGCTCCGTCGTCGTCTCGGGCATCTAGCTCCACCTTCCGACCCTCTTAACGGGTTCGCACGAAGGAGAGGGAAAGAGCCGCCGGGCGAATGCTCTCCACCCAGGGTACTCCCGGTTCCGGCACTACGCCAGATTCGCCCTGCGCGGGTAGACGACCTCGGGGTCGGTGATCACGTTGACCAGCGCCGGCTTGCCCGAGGCGAAGGCGCGGTCGAGGGCCGGGCGGAGCTCGTCCGGAGAGCGCACCAGCTCGCCGTGGCAGCCGAGGGCGGAGACGACCTCGTCGTAGCGGGTCTCGGGCCGGAGCTCGGCGGCGAGCGAGTAGCCGTAGAGGAACTTCATCGGGTGGTGCTCGAGGGCCCAGATGCCGTTGTTGCCCATCACCGCGACGATCGGCAGGTTGTGGCGGGCCATCGTGTCGAACTCCATCCCGGAGAAGCCGAAGGCGCCGTCGCCGAGCAGCAGGCAGACCTGGCGCTCGGGGTGGGCGAGCTTCGCGCCGATCGCCTGGCCGGGGCCGGCGCCGAGGCAGCCGTAGGGGCCCGGATCCATCCAGGTCCCGGGCTCCCAGGTCTCCCAGACCCGCCCGGCGAAGCTGACGAAGTCGCCGCCGTCGCCGACCACGATCGCGTCGCGGTCGAGGAAGTCGCCGAGCTCCCTGTAGACGCGCATCGGGTGGAGCGGGGAGCGGTCGTCGTCGAGCATCTCCTGCTCCTCCGCGCGCTTCTCCGACTCGATCACCCGCAGCCGGTTGACCCAGGCCGAGGTCCGATGCGGATCGGCATCGACCGACTCCCGGATCGCGCTCAGCGCCGCGCCGATGTCGCCGGAGAGGGCGAGATCGGGCTGCCTCGTCTTCTCGAGCCGCGAGGGAGCGAAGTCGAGCTGGATCAGCTTCGACTCCTCCCCGAAGGAGCCGCCGAAGCCGAGCCGGAAGTCGAGCGGCACGCCGATCACCAGGGCGACGTCGCAGCCCTGCAGCGCCGAGCCGCGAGCGCGGGCGAAGTAGAGCTCGTGATCGGGCGGCAGGCAGCCGCGCCCGAGGCCGTTGAGGAAGACCGGGATGCCGAGCGCCTCGGCCAGCTCGCGCAGCTCGGTCTCCGCCTGCCCCCAGTAGAGGTTGGTGCCGGCCATGATCGCCGGGCGCTCGGCCCCGGCGAGGAGCTTCGCGGCCTCCTCGACCCCATCCGGGACCCGCTCGGGAACGGGCGGCGGGTCCGGAACCTCGGACTCGGCCTCCGAGAAGACGACATCGAGCGGGTAGTCGACGAAGGTCGGGCCGAGCGGCGGCTCGGCGGCGGTGTCGATCGCCTCGGCGGTGGTGCGGGCGATCTTCGCCGGGTCCTTGACGGTGATCGCCGACTTGACCAGCGGCCCGACGAACGGCAGGTGGTCGATCTCCTGGAGCGAGCCCGATCCCCCACCTCATCTCCGGCGCGCGGCCGCCGAGCGCCACCAGCGGCACGCCGTCGGCCTGCGCGGAGGCGATCGCGCTCATCCCGTTGGTCACGCCGCAGCCGGCGGTGAGCGCGCAGATCCCCGGCTCGCGGGTCGCCTTGGCCCAGCCGATCGCGGCGAAGGCCGCCGACTGCTCGTGGCGGAAGTCGACGACGTCGATCCCCTCCTGCTTGCAGCCGTCGTAGATGGAGAAGAGGTGGCCGCCGGAGAGGGTGAAGAGCTTCGAGGCGCCGCGGCTCTTCATCGCCTGTGCGACCAGGCGTCCGCCGTGGACGGCGCCCGACTCGGCGCCGTTGGCGGTCTCCCGGGCCTGCTCGGTCGCCATCGAGCCGAGACTACCCGCTAGATCTCGTCCAGGGCGCGGCGCGCAGCGTGGGCGTCGAGCTCGGCGTCGTGGACGGACTTCTCGGCCTCCTCGACCTTCTCGCGGGCGCCCTCCAGCTTCGCCTGCTCGCGCTCCAGCTTCTTCTCGGCCGCCGCGAGCTTGCGCTCGGCCTCCTTGCGCCGCTTCGCCTGCTGCCTGGCGGGCGCGACGGTCGGCTGCCTCGCGATCGCCCTTCTTGCCGCCGCGCGCCGGCGCCTTGGGGGTCGCCGCGCCGACCAGTCCGATCCCGGAGGCCCGTTGCTCGCGTGTCAGCCGCCCCTGCTCGATCGCCTCGGCCACCTCCGGGTCGCTGGTCGCCGCCTGGAGCGTTTCGCCGACGCGGTCGAGGATCTGGGAGCCGACGCCGTGTTCCCGGCCGATCGCCTCGGCCGTTCCCACCAGGGAGTCGATCGCCTCTCGCTCGCTCGCCCCGGCCTGGCGAAGCTTGTCTCGGTCGGCCGAGCCGGAGAGCATCTCCTCCTGCGCCGCCCGCAGCTCCTCCCCCACCTTCAGCAGCCGGCGCACGTCCTTGGCCTTCCGCACCGACAGCTGGTTGACGAGCCAGGCCGCCCGGCTCGGCTTCTTCAGGCCCTTCACCCAGTCGGCGGCCTCGGCGTCGCCATCGGAGCGCAGCGACTTCGCCAGCTCGTTGCGGGCGGGCGTGAACTCCTCGAGCGGGCCGTGGAAGAGCTCGTCCAGCTTCTTCTCCGGCACACCCTTGGGCGGGCTGATCAGCGTGTCTGCCACTCAGCCACAGGATTTACCGAATTGCGGGGTTACAGGTCGTCCCCCAACCGGCCGATAGCCGTAAGGCGGCCGGGGCCAATAGGGGAAATAGGGGGTTCGTGGGCCGCCGCCTCCCGGATGGGCGGCGGCCCACAGACTTCTAGCCTTCCAGGACCCGGCCGCTTTCTTTCTCAGCCTCAGGAGCCCGGCAGCGTGTGCGTCTTGCCGAGCCCGCCGTCTTGGTGCGAGCCCGCCCTGCCGACGCCCGGACCCGGTCGCGAGCGGCGGCCGAGGCCGTCGCCGGGCACCGACGCGCGGCCGAGGCCGCCCACCGTCGGGTCGCCGAGCGGGTCGTCTACGTCGGAGCCGGGACCGGTATCGAGCGCGAGCGGGACCAGCGGCGCGTAGAGCTCGACCCGGCGGTCATAGCCGCGGATCTCACGGATGCCGCGCGACTCGACCTCGATCGTCTCGGAGAGCTGCGCCCGCGTCTCGCCGGTGATCAGGACGGAGTCGCCCGTCTCGCGGGTGGAGTCCTGCACGCGGGCGGCGAGGTTGACCGCGTCGCCGATCACGCTGAAGGAGAGCCGGCCGGCGCCGCCGATCGAGCCGGCCACCACCGGCCCGGTGTTCACGCCGACGCCGACCTCGAAGCCGCCCGGGCGGCGGCTGTTGATCGTCCGCGCCAGCTCGACGGCGCACTGCACCGCGCGGTCGGCGTGCTGGGGGATCCGCTCGGGCGCGCCGAAGACGGCCAGCACCGCGTCGCCGATGAACTGGTCGATGTGGCCGCGGTGGCGGGCGACGATCGGGACGATGCACTCGAAGAGCTCGTTCAGGCGCGCGCACCACCTCGGGCGCGTCCGCCTCGGCGGCGGCGGCGGTGAAGTCCCGGACGTCGACGAAGACCAGCGAGACCTCGAGCTCCTCTCCCCGGGCTCGAAGTCCTCGGAGATCAGGTGCTGGGCGACCTCCTCGTCGAGGTAGGTGCCGAAGGCCTCGCGCAGGCGCTCCCGCTCGGCCAGCCCGTCGACCATCTGGTTGAAGGCCGAGGAGAGCTCGCCGAACTCGTCCGAGGTCGTCACCGGCACGTGCTCGTCGAAGCGGCCCTGGCGGATCCGCTCGGTGGCCGCCTCGAGGTCCTCGATCGGGCGCAGGATCGAGCGCGACAGCAGCACCGTGAGCTCGAAGCTGATCGTGAAGGAGACGAAGAGCGCGACCAGCACGGCGACGGTGAGGGCGTCGGTGCCGCCGCCGTCCGAGGTCAGCGCCGCGACGACGAGGCCGGTGATCACGTTGATCAGCGGCAGCGAGCCGAGCAGCTTGACCCGCAGCGGCACCGCCGGGCGGTCGATCCGCACCGGCGCGTCGAGCGCCGAGTTGATGTCGAAGAGGATCGGCCGCATCGCCAGCTCGAGCGCCAGGTAGTGCAGCGTCCCGGCGTAGGCGGTGGTGAGCAGCGCCGCGATCACGATCGGGAAGAAGGCGAGCCAGCTGAGCTCGAGGATCGCGATCGAGGCGACGACGGTGATCACCGTGACCACCAACGGGACCCAGAAGTCCCGGCGGACCATCTCGACCGGCAGGTTCACG
>CAWGUT010000007.1:0-81752 GCA_963825825.1 uncultured Solirubrobacterales bacterium
TGCGGCAAAGAACAGATCGCTACCCGGACAGGCTTCACCTTCGGGACTAAAGTGCCGATTCGTGACCCAAGCGATTCGCGAGGGGACACGGGGGACACGTGACCGAGCAGATGGACCGAGCACAGGTGCGGGTGTGAACGAAGCCGAAGGATTGAACGTGGATCCGACCGCCGACGCCGGGGGTGGCGAGAACGTCCTGGTCGTCGACGACGATCCGTTCATCGCGCGCCTGCTCGAGATCGAGCTGCGGGCCGCCGGCTACGACGTGCGCGTGGCCGCCGACGGCATGCTGGCGCTCGAGGGCCGCCCAGGAGCGCGTCCCGACCTCGTGCTCGCCGACGTGATGATGCCCAACATGGACGGGTTCGAGCTGACCCGGCGCCTGCGGCAGGACCCCCGCACCGCGTCGGTCGCGATCATCATGCTGACGGCACGCGGCCTGTCGGCCGACAAGCTCGAAGGGTTCGCGGTCGGGGCCGACGACTACATCGTCAAGCCCTTCGACACGCCGGAGCTGCTGGCGCGGATCCGCGGCGTGCTGCGGCGAGCGCGCGAGATGCGCGCGCAGTCGCCGCTGACGGGCCTGCCCGGCAACGTCCGGATCGAGGAGGAGATCGACGGCCGCGTGGACCAGGGGAGCCGTTCGCGATCCTGTACGCCGACCTCGACCACTTCAAGGCCTACAACGACCACTACGGGTTCATGCGCGGCGACCAGGTGATCCAGTCGACGCGCGCGGCTGATCGAGGAGGTCGCGAGCGCGAGACCGGTGGCGCCGCGTTCGTCGGCCACGTCGGCGGCGACGACTTCGTCGTCGTGGTCGAGCCCGGCAGGCCGAGCCCGTGGCCCAGGCGCTCGTGGAGCGATTCGACGGGGAGGCCCCCGGCCTCTACGACGACGACGACCGTGAGCGCGGCTACATCGAGGTCACGAACCGCCGCGGCGAGCTGCAGCGCTTCCCCATGCTCTCGATCTCGATCGGCGTCGCCACCACCGACAAGCGCGCGTTCGCGCACTACGCCGAGGCGGTGGCGGTCGCCACCGAGATGAAGCAGTTCACGAAGGGTTCCGCCGGCTCGTCGTGGGCGATGGATCGACGCGTCGGCTAGAAGACGCGATGCGCGTCTAGGCGAGCTGGGCGGGTTCGGCCAGGTAGAAGCCCTGACCGAAGCGAACGCCCAAGGTCGCGAGCGTGTCGAGTTCCTCCACCGTTTCGATGCCCTCGGCCACCATGGCGATGTCCATCTCCTCGGTGAACGAGATCAGCGCCGCCGCGAGGGCTCGCTTCGCGCGGTCGGCGTCGATCCCCCGGGTGAGGCTCATGTCCATCTTCACGATGTCGGGGGTGATCTGCAGGGTGTGGCGCATGCTGGCGAACCCCGCGCCGGCATCGTCGATCGCGATGCGGGCGCCCATCTCGCGCAGCGGGGCGAGCGCCGTCACCAGGGCGTCGTAGTCCTCGACCGCCTCGTGTTCGGTGATCTCCAGCACGATCCGGGCGGCGTCCGATCCCAGCAGGCGCGCCAGCTGGGAGGAGATGGCCGCGTGATGCGAGCAGTTCACGGCGAGGTAGGCGCCCTCGGGCACCCGGTCCATCTCGCGCAGGGCCTGGGCGATCGTGGTGAGCTCCAGCTGCACGCCCAAGGCCAGCTGGACCGCCTCGGCGAACCATTCGTTCGGCGGTCGCAAGGGGAGCGAACGGAACCGGGCCAGCGCCTCGACCCCGACGGTGCTCCGGCTCGAGAGCTCGACGATGGGCTGGAACACCATGGACAGGCCTTCGCCGGCCACGAACCGCTCGATCTCGCCGCGGCGGGCATCGCGGTCCTCGCGAGCGGCCTCCTCGCGGCGGAGCTGCTGGGTGAGCTCGTGCACGATGCCGGCGATCACCTCCGATGACAGGCTCGCGCCGCCGGCCATGACCTTCTGGATCGAACCGAGGATCTCCTCGCCGGCGGTGCCCTTCACCAGGTAGCCGACCGCACCGGCGCGCAGCATCTCGAGGACCGTGGGACGGTCCTCGAAAGCGGAGAGCGCGATGACCCGGGTGTCGGGGGATACCCGCATGATCTCCCGCGCCGCTCGGGGTCCGCCGCCCGCCGGCATCTTCACGTCGACCAGGGCCACGTCGGGGTGCTCGTCCACGGCGAGCTGGATCGCCTCGTCGGCGTCGCCGGCGCTCCCGATCAGCACCACCTCGTCGTCGTGTGCCAGGAGGTCGGCGAGGGCGACGCGCAGGGCGGGTTCGTCGTCAGCGATGAGGACACGGATCGGGTCGGCGCCCATGCTGCTGGCACCACCCGGCGCGTAGGGGGAAGTTCCGACGGCCATCGGGGGGACGCTACCCGGCAGCAACCCCCTGCTCAAGCACATGAGCCGTTTCTCCCCAGGCTCGTCTCGAACGGCCTCCCGGGCGCCCGGCGGGTAGCATCGGCCGGACGGGGGAGGGGATCGATGAGCCACCGCAACATCAGGGCACCGCGAGGCACCGAGCTGTCGTGCCGCTCGTGGCCGCAGGAAGCGGCGATGCGGATGCTCATGAACAACCTCGACCCCGAGGTGGCCGAGCGTCCCGAGGACCTGGTCGTCTACGGCGGCACCGGACGCGCCGCCCGAAGCTGGGAGGCCTACGACGCCATCGTTCGCACCCTGCGGACCCTGGGCGACGACGAGACCTTGCTGGTGCAGTCGGGCAAGCCGGTCGCGGTGTTCCGCACGCACGATCTCGCACCGAGGGTCCTGATCTCCAACTCCATGCTCGTCCCGAAATGGGCCGACTGGGAGACGTTCCGCGCCCTGGAGGCGCAGGGGCTCACGATGTACGGGCAGATGACCGCGGGCTCGTGGATCTACATCGGGACCCAGGGCATCCTGCAGGGCACGTACGAAACCCTCGCCGAGTGCGCGCACCAGCACTTCGGTGGTTCGCTCGCCGGCACGATCACGTTGACGGGCGGGCTCGGCGGCATGGGCGGGGCGCAGCCGCTGGCGGTGACGATGAACGGCGGCGTGGCGCTCTGCGTCGACGTCGACCCCGCGCGGATCGAGCGACGGATCCAGACGCGCTACCTCGACCGCATGACCGACGATCTGGACGAGGCCGTGGACTGGGCCGAAGCGGCGAAGGCCTCGCGCGAGGCGGTCTCGATCGGGGTGGTCGGCAACACCGCCGAGGTCTTCCCCGCGTTGCTCGGGCGCGGGTTCGCCGCCGACGTGGTCACCGACCAGACCAGCGCACACGACCCGCTCGGCGGGTACGTGCCCGAGGGGTTGTCGCTGCCCGAGGCCGATGCGCTCCGGCGCGAGCCCGATGAGTACGTCCACCGCTCCTACGAGTCGATGGCCCACCAGGTGGACGCCATGGTGGGCTTCGCCGCAGGCGGGCTCCGTGGTCTTCGACTACGGCAACAACCTGCGGGCCGGGGCGGTGGAAGGCGGCCTCGACCGCGACCGGGCGTATTCGTTCCCGGGGTTCGTGCCGGCGTTCGTGCGCCCGCTCTTCTGCGAGGGCAAGGGACCGTTCCGCTGGGCGGCGCTCTGCGGCGATCCGGCCGACATCGCCGCGACCGACCGCGCGGTGGCCGAGCTCTTCCCGGACAACGACCGCCTGCACCGTTGGCTGCCGGATGGCCGCCGAGCGTGTCGCCTTCCAGGGGCTGCCCGCACGGATCTGCTGGCTCGGCTACGGCGAGCGCGATCGCGCCGGGGAGCGGTTCAACGAGATGGTGGCCTCGGGCGAGGTGTCGGCGCCGATCGTGATCGGGCGCGATCACCTGGACGCCGGCAGCGTCGCCAGTCCCAACCGCGAGACCGAGGCGATGCTGGACGGGTCGGATGCGATCGCCGACTGGCCGATCCTCAACGCCTTGATCAACACCGCCGCGGGCGCGCACTGGGTGAGCGTGCACCACGGGGGCGGCGTGGGGATCGGGTACTCGATCCACGCGGGCATGGTCGTGGTGGCCGACGGCACCGCGAACGCCGGTGAGCGGCTCGCGCGGGTGCTGCGATCCGACCCGGGCATGGGCGTGGTGCGCCACGTCGACGCCGGCTACGACCGCGCGATCGAGGTCGCGCACGAACGCGGCGTCCGCATCCCGATGGAGGAGGCATGACCGAGCGCCACATCGTGGCGATGGGCGGAGGGCAGTGGCCCGCGGACCCGATCTACCGTTCCTCTTCGAGCTGGCCGACGCGGCCAAGCCCAAGGTGCTCTACGTGCCCACGGCGACCGGTGACGACGATCGCGGCGTGGCGAGTTCTACCGCTCGTTCCCCGCGCACTCGTTCGAGCCGAGCGATCTCGGGCTGTTCGATCGAACGGTCGAGGACCTGCGTTCGTTCGTGCTGGCCCAGGACGTCGTCCTCGTGGCGGGCGGCAACACGCTGAACATGCTGGCGATCTGGCGCGCGCACGGCCTCGACGCGGTGCTCCGGGACGCCTGGGAGGCCGGCGTGGTGCTGGCGGGCGGCAGCGCCGGCGCGAACTGCTGGTTCGAGGCCAGCACGACCGACTCGTTCCTGATGGGCAGCGCCGATCCGCTGCCCGACGGCCTGGGGCTCGTGGCGGGGAGCTTCTGCCCGCACTACGACTGCGAGCCCGCGCGCCAGCCCGCGTACCGCGCGCTGGTCGCCGACGGCACGCTGCCCCCGGGCATCGCGTGCGACGACCTCGCGGCCGCCCACATCGTGGGCACCGAGCTCGCCGAGGTCGTGGTCTCGGCCGAAGGGTCGGGCGCCAGACGCGTCGAGCCCGACGGCAGCGGCGGCGCGTCCGAGACCGCGTTGCCGGTCCGGCTGCTGGAGGGGCCATGACCGTCGAGATCGGTGCCGGGCTGTCGCTCGCTGACGTGGTCGCGGTCGCCGACGGCGCGCCGGTGGCGTTCCCCGAGCTCGCGCGTGCGCGGTGGCGGCCGCTCGCGCCGTGATGGAACGCGCGGTCGCGGCGGGGGACGATCTACGGCGTGACGACCGGGTTCGGCGCGCTGGCCGACACCCGGATCGACGCCGCGCAGGCCGCCGAGCTCCAGCACGGCATCGTGCGTTCGCACGCCACCGCCGTCGGCGGGCCGCTCTCGCGCGAGGAGGCGCGGGCGATGCTGCTGCTGCGCGCCCACGTCCTGGCGCTCGGTCATTCGGGGGTGCGGCCCGAGGTCATCGACCTGATGGTCGGGATGCTCAACGACGACGTGATCCCGGCCGTGCCGCAGCAGGGGTCGCTCGGCGCCTCGGGCGATCTCGCGCCGCTCGCGAACCTCGCGCTGCCGCTGATCGGCCACGGCGAGGTGCTCAGCCCCGAAGGCGGCGTGGAGCCGGCCGCGCCGGCGTTCGCGCGCGCGGGGCTGGCGCCGTTGTCCCTCGGGCCAAGGAGGGGCTGGCGCTCGTGAACGGCACGCAGGGGATGCTCGCGATCGGCATCCTCGCGTGCCACCGTGCGAGCGGCTCGCCCGGACCGCGGACGTCGTCGCCGCCATGACGATCGAGGCCGCGCTCGGCACCGACGCGCCCTTCGACGAGCGGCTGCAGCGGCTGCGCCCGCACCCCGGGCAGAACGCCAGCGCCGCGAACCTGCGCCGGCTGCTGGCCGGCTCGCCGATCCTGGCCTCGCCATCGCGACTGCCCGCACCTGGTGCAGGACGCGTACTCGCTGCGGTGCGCGCCGCAGGTGCACGGCGCCATCCGCGACGCGCTCGCCTACGCCGCCGGCGTGCTGTCGATCGAGGCGGCAGCGTGAGCGACAACCCGATCGTGCTGCCGGGGCGAGCCGACGACGAGGTCCGCGCCGGCGGCAACTTCCACGGGATGCCGGTGGCGGTCGCGCTCGACACCGTCGCCACCGCCCTCGTGTCGCTCGCCTCGATCAGCGAACGCCGGCTCTACCGGCTCCTCGATCCGAAGAAGTCCAACGGGCTGCCGGCGTTCCTGGTGCACGCGAGCGGCCTGAACTCCGGGCTTCATGCTGGTGCAGTACACGGCCGCGTCGCTCGTGAGCGAGTGCAAGTCGCTCGCGCACCCGGCGTCGGTGGATTCGATCCCCTCGTGCGCCGGCCAGGAGGACCACGTGAGCATGGGCATGACCGCGGCGCGGCACGCGCGCGAGATCGTGGCAACGCGGAGACGGTGCTGGCGCTCGAGGCCCTCGCCGCCGCGCAGGCGCTCGACCTGCGGGCGCCGCTCGAGCCGGGCGCGGCCACGCGGGCCGTGCACGACGCGATCCGGACGCGGGTGCCGTTCTTCGAGGCCGACCGCGAGTTCGGCCCCGACATCGCCGCCGCCATCGCGCTGGTGCGCGACGGGGGCGTTGGTGGCCGCCGCGGAATCGGCGGTGGGCTCGGCGCTCGACTAGTCCATGTTGCGTGCCGAGCGTCCCACGCCGGCTCGCCGCCGACGAACGTCGCCACCACGGGATCGTGGCCCGGCCGGTAGGGGACATCGGCGAACGTCGGCGTCGTCCAGCAGGAGGAGGTCGGCGCGCCTGCCGGGCTCGAGCGTGCCCAGCCGGTCGTCGAGGCCGAGGACCCACGCCGGGTTCGCCGTGGCGGCCGCGAACGCCTGCAGCGGGTCGATCCCGTAGAGCGTGCACGCCATCGCGATCGCCTCGGGCATCGAGCACACGGGCGAGGTGCCCGGATTGCAGTCCGTGGCGATCGCGACGGCGCCGCCCCGGCTCGCAGGAGCGCCGCGCGCCGGCGGCGCGCCGGCGCGCAGGAAGAAGGTCGACGCGGGCAGCAGGACGGCGGCGGTCGTGCCGGCGCCGACGGGCGCCGACACCGCGGCCTCGTCGGCGTGGTTGAGGTGGTCGGCGCTGCGCGCGCCGAGGGCGACGGCGGCCTCGGCGGCGCCCGACGCAGCCGAGTTGGTCGGCGTGCACACGCAGGGGGAGCCCGGCCTCCGCCGCGGCGGCGGCGACCGCTGCGAGGTCGTCGAGGGCGAACGCGATGTCCTCGACGTAGATGTCGACGGCGTCGGCGAGCCCTTCGGCGGCCGCCGCGGGGATCAGCTCCTCGCACGCGAGCGCGGACCCAGTCCGTCCGCGACATGCCCGCCGGCACGGCGTGGCAGGAAGGTACCGGCTCGGTCTTTCCATTCGACTACCTGCAGGGTGCCGGCAGCACCCTGACCAACTACGTCTACTCCAACGCCCCCACTGGGGAGTTGAACAACCCGCAGAAGGCGTACGCGGCCGCGTTCGTCCTGCTGGTTCTCGTCCTGTTCCTCAACGCGGCGGTCGACGTCGTCCATCGCCGCTCCCGAAAGGCAGGCTCATGGAATTCCTGAAGCCACCTCCCGTCCGCCGCCTCGACCTCGAGCACGCGCCGGAGGCGCGTGAGGCACCGCAGCGACGCGACGAACATTCGAACGGAAACGGCAATGGCAACAGCTCTGCGCACGGCGGGTTCACCGGTGCCAGGCGGCGGCGTATCGGCGCCTCGCAGGTGTCGATCCCGCGCATGGAGATCGATCATCTCTCCGTCGCCTACGACGGCAAGCCGGCGGTCAAGGAGGTCGAGCTGCCGGTCCGCCAGGGGGAGGTGCTCGCCCTGATCGGCCCGTCGGGCTGCGGTAAGACGACGCTGCTGCGCTCGCTCAACCGTCTCACGGAGCTGACCCGCTCGGCTTCGCTGAGCGGCCGGGTCACGCTCGACGGCGTCGACATCCAGCGGATGGAGCCGACGGCTCTGCGCCGCCGGGTGACGATGGTCTTCCAGCAGCCGAACCCGTTCCCGATGAGCGTGTTCGACAACCTCGCCTACGTCCTGCGCGAGCAGGGGTCGCGGCGTGGCAGCCGCCGTGCGCTGGAGGCGCCGGTCTGCGAGGCGCTCGAGCGCGCCGGCCTCTTCGAGGAGGTCAAGGACGACCTCTCGCATCCAGCCCTGAGGCTCTCGGGCGGACAGCAGCAGCGGCTCTGCATAGCGCGGGCACTCGTGGCGAAGCCGGAGGTACTGCTCCTCGACGAGCCCTGCTCGGCGCTCGACCCGCAGTCGACCGAGAAGATCGAGGAGCTGATCGTGAAGCTGCGGGAGGACGTGGCGGTGGTGATCGTCACGCACAACCTGCAGCAGGCCTATCGGGTCGCCGACTACGTCGGCTTCATGTATCTCGGCGACCTCGTCGAGTACGGCGGCGCCAAGAAGGTCTTCGGCAAGCCCGACCAGGGCCGGACCAGGGACTACATCAGCGGTGAGTTCGGCTAATCCCATCCTGCTTCCGGTTGCCGCCTCGCTCGTGGTCATCGCCACGGCCGTCTCGGGGTGCGCCACGACCCAGGACGCCAACAAGCGCGCCTCGATCCAGGCCGACCGCACGCTGGCGAGCCGCAAGCCGCTGGTGCTGCGCGGGACCGATGAGGCCGTTCGCGTTGTTCGCACCTCAGTCGTCTCCGGCAAGGACGGCTCAGCGATCGTGGTCGTGCTCCGCAACCGGGGCGAGCGCGCCGGTGAATGACCTGCCGATCGAGGTCGGGCGGCGCGGGGGAGACCCGCTGAACGGCGGCCGGAACGTTTCGTACTTCCAGTCCCATGCCCCGGCGATTGCACCCGGAGCCGAGGCGACCTGGGTCTACGTGACCAAGGAGAGGATCGGCTCCGGCCCGGTCTTCGCGCGGCTCGGCGACCCCGCCCGCCATCGCCCCCAAGGCGGACAGGGTGCCCGCGCTCGACGTGAGCGAGCGGGGGCAGCGCACAGCGGCAAGGCGGGAAGCAGCGTCGTCGCCGAGGTCGCCAACGACAGCGGGATCCCGCAGTACGGCCTCGACGTGTACGCCGTGGCCCGTAGGGGCGGCCGCTACGTGGCGGCGGGCCGGGCCTCGCTGACGCACCTCGGCGTCGACCAGAAGGCGGAGCTGACGCTGAACCTGATCGGGGACGCCAAGGGATCCCAGATCCAGATCTATGCCCCTCCAACCCTCTTCGAGTGAGGAGTTCCTGATGGCAACGACACAGACACCACCGACCGACACTCCGAAGCCGACCGGGGAGTACGAGCACTGCGAGGAATGCGGCGCGCCGCTCGACGATAAGCAGCGCTATTGCGTCAGCTGCGGAGCGCGGCGCCGCGATGCGAGCGGGCCCACGTCGCGCTACTTCGCCACCGCCGCGCGGAGGAGCCGGCGCGGTTCCGGCAAAGCAGCGGCGCCTTCCGGAGCGAGGGCTGCGGCGGTCCTCTTCTTCGTCGTGCTGCCGATCGCGGTGGCGATCGGGGTCCTGGTGGGGAAGGGGAACGGCGGCGGCAACAACGATGAGGACCTGGCGGCCGCGATCAAGAGCCTGCAGGCGAGCCGCGGTGCCAACACCGCGCTGGCCTCGACCGCGGCGACGACCCCGATCACCAGCGACTTCACCCTCGACAAGGGCTACGCGGTCGAGCTCCGGACGCTGCCGGTGGACGGCACCGACCAGGCCGCGGTCGACGCAGCGAAGAAGGACGCGACCTCGAAGGGCGCCGCCGACGTCGGGATCATCAACACCTCCGAGTTCTCGGTGACGCCGGCGCCGCCCGCAAACACCTACGTCCTCTACTCGGGTCAGTTCAAGAGCAAGGGTGAGGCGACGAAGGCGCTGGGCAAGCTCAAGGCCAAGTTCGCCGACGCCAAGGTGGTCACCGTCAAGCGGAACACCGGCGGCGGCGAGGGCCAGCTCGTGAACAAGACCGCCTACGGCGACGTCCACAAGGTCGAGGGCTTCACGCCGAGCGCGCAGAAGGTCGCCTCGGACACGGCCCTGGTCCAGCAGCAGGCCCAGAAGGTCGGCCAGAACTACGTCGACTCTCAGAAGGACCTGCCCGATGTGATCGTCGTCGGCGGCAGCGGCGGAGGATCCAGCAGCCCCGCCGCGCAGGGGAACGGTGACTGAGATGCCGAAAGTCCCCAGGCCGGCCGTCCGGTTGCATGCGCCGAAGATCAGGGTGCCGAAGGTCCAGGCGCCCAGGCTCGGGCGCTCCGGCGGCGCGTCTCACAACGGCCACTCAGGGCCGAAGCCCAGCCCCGAGGAGCCGGTCAACCGGGAGCTGATCGCCGAGCGCGACCGGCTGCTCGAGAAGTTCACCGTGATGCAGGCCGATCTCGGCGGCGCCTTCTACGAGATGGCGATCCGGGACCACGTCAAGCTCGACGTCCTCACCCGCAAGGCGGCCGAGCTGCAGCGGGTGGACGTCGAGCTAGGCCAGATCGAGGAGGCTCTCGAGCGGCTCGGTGCGGACGCCACCGGGGAGTGCGCGCGACTGCGGCGCGCCGTACGAGCCGGGGGCGCGGTTCTGCTCGCGGTGCGGGAACGAGCTGGCGAGGGACTGAGATGACTCGCGCCGTTCAGCTGGGTGATCGATACCGCGGGGAGCGTCACCGCGACTCGCTTCCGCCTGATCATGGCGTCCTCGAGCGTCGCCACGGCTCTGATAGTTGGCAGCACGCTGGCAAGCGGGGGGGAAAGCGGGCTCGCCTCGCAGCTTCGCGCCGCGCTGGCGGCTCTGGGCGGGAACTCGTCGAGCGCGCCGGCGGCGGCCACTCCGGTGGCTGCCGCGCCCGCCTCGGCGCCCGCGAAGAATGCGGCGCCGACGATCACGGCCCCGTCGATCCCGGTGAGCACCCCGACGCCGCTCCCCGTGGCGACGAAGACGCCTAAGACGAAGACGCCGAAGGCCGGGCGGCGTCAAGCATGTCTTCCTGATCACCCTCTCGAGCCCGGGTTACGACGACGCGTTCGGGGCGAACTCGAAGATGCCCTATCTCGCGAACCAGCTGCGGCCGCAGGGACAGCTGCTCAGCAACTACTCGCTGCTCACGGACAGCGGGCTCCCGAACTACATCGCGATGGTCGGCGGTCAGGCGCCGAACTCCCTGACCTCGGCGGACTGCACCACCTACGCGGAGTTCCCCGGCAGCGCGCAGCCGGACGGCAGCGGCAGCGTCTCCGGCAACGGCTGTGTCTATCCGGCGCAGGCGATCAACGTCGCCGACCAGCTCTTCAGTGCCCGTTTCACCTGGGGCGCATACATGGAGGACATGGGCAAGCCGGAGCCGGTCGCCCAGGGGGAGACCGCTCCGGCGAGCCCCCCGCAGACCTGCGTGCACCCGAACTCCGGGCGCGGCGGACGCGACCCATGACGTCCGCAAGGCCGATCCGAGCACGGGCTACTCGGGCAGCGGCTACGCCGCGCGGCACAACCCCTTCGTCTACTTCCATTCGCTGCTCGACCTGGGGAGCTGCCAGCAGCACGATGTCCCGCTCGATCGGCTGGACGCTGCACTCCAGAGCGGGACGCCCAACTTCACCTTCATCTCGCCCAACCTCTGCAACACGGGCGAGCCGACCCAGTGCGAGAACTCGGTCGAGGACCCCGGCCCGGCCCAGGCCGACAAGTTCCTCTCCACCTGGGTCCCGAAGATCCTCGCCTCCCCGGCCTATCAGCAGGACGGCGTCCTGATGGTCACCTTCGGGGAGGCGACGCCGGGCGTCAACGGGGCGCCGGTCGGGACGCTGCTGATCTCCAAGTTCCTGACTCCCGGCTCGACCAACGCCGGCGCCTACAACCCGTACTCGATCTTCCGCACCGTCGAGGACCTCTTCGGGCTCGAGCACCTCGCTGCCGCGAGTCGGCACGGGCACAACCTCCTTCGCCTCGGACCTTCTCGGTTCGAAGAAGAAGAAGCAAAAGAAAAAGAAGACAGTGACTCGAAAGCTAGGGAAAGGAAGCTGATGAGAAGGATGTATGCCGCCGCCGCGCTGGGCGCGGTTGCGATCGTCGCGGTCTCCGCGGCGAGCGGGGCTGCGGCCAAGGGGCCCCTCAAGATCCACGGCAAGGTGAGCCTCGCAGCCACCCCGATCAATACGGTCGACTCGAAGGGCAAGACCAAGACGACGTCGGTCACGGTGACCGGCAAGGTCAAGGCCCAGGCCGCCTGCCTCAGCGGCCGGAAGATCACCTTCATCGAGGTGACCCCGTCCGGCAGTTACGGCCAGAGCGTGACCGCGAAGAGCAACAGCAAGGGCGCCTTCACTGCGACCCTGCCGTTCAACTCGACCGGGCTGAACTCCAAGGCGAACGGGACCGCTGTGACGGTCTCCGCCACGGCGACCCAGGTCACCCGCAAGGACAAGGAGACCGGGGACAAGGTCAAGTGCCTCGAATCCAGCGGCATCAACGATTTCGCCGCTGCCGTGTGAGCTGCGGCCGGTCGAGGGCTGGCGGCTCGGTTGCCGCTAGCCCTTGGCCGGCCAGCAGTACCCGTAGGCGGTCAGACTCGGGGCGGGCCCGAAGAACCCATAGCTGCGCGCGGTGAAGGTGTCGTTTTGATTGATGGCCCCCTCGGCGAAGAAGGCGTTGGGCGAGCCGCCGTTCGAGAAGCCGCCGGCGACGAGCCGCTTCCCGGCCGGGCAGGCCGGCGTTGTGGTGCTCGCCAGCTGGCCGGCCCCGATCGGGGCGGGGCTCGATGCCACCTCGGTCAGCTTCGGCTTCCCCATGCGGGCGCAGTAGGCGATCGCGGTGAGCTCGCCCTGCCCGGGAGGGCCGAAGGCCGAGTACGCGCTACCCGTGACGGTCCAGGCCTTCGGTCCCGACGCTCGCGATTCCGTGATGTAGTCGCCGCCGTCGCTGCGGAAGTTGGTTCGCTGGAAGCCCCCCGAAACGAGGAACTGACCGCTCGGGCAGCGTGCCGTCACGGTCTTCGTCTGGCCGCTTCTGATCCAGACGGTCTTGTGCGGCGTCGGCGTCGCCGGGATCACGCCCCGGCCGCAGACCGCCTGCACAGTGACGTCGCGGGTGGTGGTCTGGCCGGGGCTTGGATCGAGGACCACCACGCTGATGTGGAAGCCGAGCTGCGCGCCGAGACGCTCGTAGGAGTGGGGGTAGATGCCCTCCCCGTCGGGCCCCACCGCTGGGCTGGATGACATGCCTCCTCCGATCGGGGAGCTCCCGCGTGGGCAGAGCACATCGAGTCGGGGGGCCGTGTCGGGCTTGTTGAGCCTGTAGGTCTGGGTCGCGAGGCTGACGCCGCGCAACGTCCGGGCGAGTCCGGGCGTCGCCGCTCCCTTTCGTCCCTGGATCCGAACCGTGCCGAGGTGCGAGTCGAGGACGTAGATCGAGAGGGCGCGCAGTCCCATCCGCAGGCGATCGCAGCTTGTCCCGGCCTTCAGCACGTAGACCTCGTTTCGGTTCCGGAGGCGGTTGGTGTTGCGGGCTACGGCCACCGTCCGGCCGGTCGCCTTGGTGAGGATCTTGGCGAGCTCGGGCGGCCGCGCATAGCACCCCGCCGGATCGAAGCGCCGATCCTGCAGCGCGAATTTGTAGGCGCCTTCCAGGCGCTTGGTCGGCAGGCTGAAGCCGGGACTCGGCGGCGAGGGCGCCGGCGCTCGAGCATAAGAGCCGCGTGACCAGCCGGCGACGAGCGAGATCAGGAGTGCGGCGCGCCTCATGGCTCGATCAGAACCCCGCGTCGTGCTCGGAAGTTGCGCGGATCTGCCGAGCCGGCGGCTGAATAGCGGTCAGCTACGCCGACTCGACCGGACGCCCCGAGCGGCGCCAGGTGCCGACGCCGCCGATGCGCGACGTGGAGCACCCACTCGAAGCCCTCGCGCTGCAGGATCGAGGCGGCCAGGCCGCTGCGCTTGCCGCCGCTGCAGATCGCCGCGATCGCACGGTCGCGCGGCAGCTCGCCCTGCCGCTCTGGAAGCTCGCCGTAGGGGAGGTTGACCGAGCCGGGGATGTGGGCTTCGGCGAACTCGTCGCTGTCGCGGACGTCGAGGACCAGCAGGTCGTCGCGCTCCAGCCGCTCGGCCAGCTCGTCGGGGTCGATCAGCTCGATCCGCCGGACCGGCCGGCCCTCCGAGCGCCAGGCGGTCATCCCGCCCTCGAGGTAGCCGCGCACCCGCAGCCCGACCGATGCCAGCAGCTCCGCCGCCTCCAGCTCGTAGCCATCTGAGGCCGCGACCACGATCAGCTCCACGTCGGGTGGGACCACCTTCGCGACCTTCGTCGCGAATCCGGTTTCGTAGGCCGACGCGCTGATCGCGCCGGGGATGTGCGCCTCGTCGAACTGCTCGTTGGTCCGGGCGTCGACCAGCAGCGCTCCCTCGGCGATCCCGACCTCGACCGCGTGAGGCGCGAGCGGGACCGGCGTTCCCATCGTCCTCGATCAGCGGCCCTCTGTTGATCGCGACGATGTGCTCGACGTTGGGCGGCGGATCGCCGAGGGTCGAGATCGCGTCCTCGACGAACTCCTCCTCGCTCTCGAAGCGGAGCGCCCGGTTGTGGGTGCGCTCGAACCCGATCGTCGAGGTGGACTTGTGGTCGATCCCGGCACTGCCGCAGGACGAGCCGCCCAGGTGGCCGGGCCAGACCTCGACGGCGTCCGGCAGGGCCATCAGCTGCTCGTGCAGGGAGCGGAAGATCCCGGTCGCGCCCTCCCGCTTCTCGATCGCGAGGTCCGGGCGCGCTACGTCGCCGACGAAGAGGGAGTCGCCGGTCAGCACCGCCCACGGATCGCCGCCGCGATCGGCGTCGCGCAGCAGGAAGGAGGTGTGCTCGGGCCGGTGGCCCGGGGGTGTGCAGCGCCTCGATCCGTACGCCTCCCAGGTCCAGTGTCCACCCGCCGGTGAAGGCCTCGTGCGGGTAGTCGGCGTCGGCGAGCTCGTGGATGTGGATCGTCGCTCCGGTGGCCCGTGCGAGCCGGCCGTGGCCGGACACATGGTCGGCGTGGTTGTGGGTCTCGAGCACGTGCTCGATGGTCACGCCATGCAGGCGGCTCAGCCGCAGGTAGGGCTCGATCGACCACTGCGGGTCGATCACCGCGGCGACGCCCGCCCCGGTGTCGCCGACCAAATAGGAGGCGCAGCTCAGGTCCTCGTGCAGGATCTGCCGGAAGAACATCGTCGCCCAGCGTAGTTGCCTCAGGACCCGGTGAAGTTGGGCGGGCGCTTCTCGGCGAAGGCCAGCACGCCCTCGATGAAGTCCTGGGTCTTGCCCTGCTCGCGCTGGGCGTCGGCCTCGGCCTCGAGCTGCTCCGCGAGTCCCGCGTACATCCTGCGATTGAGCAGGCGCTTCGCGCCCGCGTATGAGGCGGTGGGCCCCTTGGCGAGCAGCTGAAGCAGCGCGTCGCCGGCGCCCTCGAGCTCCTCGTCGGGGACGACCCGGTTGATCAGGCCCCAGTCGAGCGCCTGGTCGGCGGGTACCCGCTCGCCGAGCATCGCCATCTCCGCCGCGCGGGCGTAGCCGATTCGGGCCGGGAGGAAGGCGGTCGAACCCCCGTCGGGAATCGAGCCCGATGTTGACGAAGGCGAGCAGGAAGTAGGCGGACTCAGCGGCAACGATCAGGTCGGCGGCGAGCGCGAGCGAGCAGCCGATACCCACCGCCGGGCCGTTCACCGCCGCGATCACCGGCTTCGGCATCTCGCGCAGCCCCGTGATGATCGGGTGGTAGACGTCCCGGAGCCGCGCGCTCAGGTCCGGCAGCGCCGTCATCGGTTGTGGAGCGCTGCTCCTTGAGGTCGGCGCCCGAGGAGAAGCCGCGCCCGGCGCCGGTGATCATCACAGCGCGCACGGAGTCGTCCCCGGCGACGGTCGTCACTGCGTCCAGGAGGTCGCGGCCGAACTGCTCGTTCCACGCGTTCAGCGCCTCGGGCCGGTTGAGGAGGATCCGGGCCGCCGAATCCTCCTTGGTCAGATCGACCGTCTCGTGGGAGGCCACGGTTGAACCTTATTCTCGGCCGTCTGGACCCGGACTAGGGGGTCAGCTGAGCACGTCGGGCTTGTAGCCCAGGTCCTGCATCAGCTTGAGCAGGCGCTTGGCGTGCTCCGGCCCGCGAGTCTCGATCACCAGCTCGACCCCGGTCTCGCTGACCGCGAGGCCGACGCCCTCGCGAACGTGGTCCACGTCGATCAGGTTGGCGCCCCCGTCCCCGAGGCAGGTGAGCAGCGCGGCGAGGGAGCCCGGCTCGTCGGGGATCTTGGTGAAGATCCGCAGCCGCCGGCCGCGCTCCGTTTCGTGATGCCGGGCGAGGTCAGCCAGCACGCCGGTGTCGATGTTGCCGCCGGAGAGGACCACGACGGTGGTCCCCGACTCGGCCGGCTCGATCAGCCCCTGGCGAAGCGCGGCGACTCCGACGGCGCCCGCCCCCTCCACCACGAGCTTCGTGCGCTCCAGGAGAAGCATGATCGCGTCGGCGATCGCGTCCTGGTCGACGCTCACGAGCTCGTCGAGGAGGCGCTCGAGGAGCGGGCCCGTGATCTCGCCTGGGCGCTTGACGGCGATCCCGTCGGCGAGGAGGCAGTGCGACTGGATGCCGATGACCTCGACGCCTGCCCGGCTCTCCTTGATCGCCGCCGCGATGCCTGCAGCCAGGCCGCCACCGCCGACCGGGACCAGGACGCGGGAGAGATCCGGGACCTCCTCGAGCAGCTCCAGGCCGATCGTGGCCTGTCCAGCGACCACGGCGAGGTCGTCGAACGGGTGGACGAAAGCGAGGCACTCGGCCTCGGCCCGCTCGCGGGCGGCGTCGACGCACGCCTCCAGCGAATCCGCGTTGAAGACGACCTCGGCACCCGACTCCTCCGCCGCGGCGATCTTGGAGAGGGCGGCGCGCTCCGGCATGAAGATCGTGGCGGTCAGCCCGCGGGCGCGCGCCGCGTAGGCAAGGGACTGCCCATGGTTTCCGGCGCTCGCCGTGATCACGCCTTTCACGGACGGGTCGAGCGAGGCGATCTTGTTGAGCGCGCCGCGAAGCTTGAAGGAGCCCGGTCCGCTGCAGGTTCTCGGCCTTGAGCGCGATCGCGCCGCCGGTGGTTCGCGAGAGATAGCGCGACCCGATCACCTGGGTGTCGCGCGCTACGTCGGCGACCACTTCGCGGGCGCGCTTGATCTGATCGAGCGAGAGGGTGTCGGCCACCGAAGCCATACGACAAGGATGACTCAGGCCGAGTCCGGGCCGAGCGGGACGGTCGCGTCCATCTCCACCAAGGCGCCCTTCGGCAGCGCCGCCACCCCCACGGTGGTCCGGACCGGGAAGGGCTCGGAGAAGAAGCTCGCATAGACCTCGTTCAGCTCCGCGAAGAGGTCCATGTCGGTCAGGTAGATCCCGATTCGCGCGGCCTCGGAGAGACGCGTGCCGGCGGCGCGGCAGACGGCGTCCAGGCTCTCCAGGCAGCGGCGTGCCTGCTCGTCGACGCCTCCGTCGATCAGCTCGCCGGTGGCGGGATCGAGCGGCACCTGCCCGCTGCAGTAGAGGATCCCGTCCGCGACGACCGCCTGCGAATAAGGGCCGATTGGCGCGGGCGCTCCATCTGTCTCGACCGGCCGCCTGAAACCCTGGGATGCGTCCATGCCCACTCCGTCCGCCAGTATCCCACCGATGCGCGCCCTCGCCATCGTCCACCAGCCGGACGCCGGTCCCGGCGTCTTCGCCGAGGAGATGCGGGCGCGCGGGGTGGAACTCGACGAGTGGGCGCTCTCCGAGCGGGGTACGGGCCCGCCCCGCGAGATCGCCGACTACGACGCCGTGCTCACCTTCGGCGGCGCGATGCACGCCGACCAGGAGGACCGGCACCCGTGGCTGCGCTTCGAGAAGGACTTCCTGGCGGCGATGCTCGACGACGGCATGCCGCTGCTGGCCGTCTGTCTGGGCACACAGCTGCTTGCCGACGCCGCCGGCGGCGTCGCGAGGCGCCTGGACGAGCCGGAGATCGGCTGGTTCGAGGTCGAGGTGACAGATGAGGGGGAAGCCGATCCGGTGATCGGCCCGCTGGCGCCGGGGTTCACCGCGTTCCAGTGGCACAGCTACGAGGGGGTGCCACCGGAGGGAGCCGCGATCCTCGCCCGCACTCCCGGTCTGCTCGCAGGCGTACCGGATCGGCGAGCTGGCGTGGGGGATCCAGTTCCACGCCGAGGTGACGGCGGCCGACGCGGCAAGGTGGATCGCGGACTACCACACCGACGAGGATGCCGTTCGGATCGGGATCGATCCGGAGGCGTTCAGCGAGCAGACCGAGCGGCAGATCGATGACTGGAATCGCCTCGGCCGCGAGCTCTGCGGCCGCTTCCTGGACGCCGTCGGCTAGCCGCTGTACGGCTTCCGAGAGCGGCTATAGGGTGGGCCAGGTGAAGCGGCCGGTCCTGATCGTGAGTGCCTTCCTGGTGATCGCGTTGGTGATCCCGACCACCGGCTCCGCGGGGATCAAGCAGCGGTTCTTCCACACGCTGGACGGGAACGATCTCCTGCGCGATGCTCAAGGACACCAAGACGCGCCGGAAGCACCACCGCAAGATCAAGGGCTTTCCGGGAGAGGCGCGCTGTGACCTGCGACAGCGCAACTGGACCGCCCCGCCGAGCCGAAGTCCTGCCGGTCGACTGGGGCGATGGCGTGGTCGTGAGCCGGCACGGGTTCGGCAATTACGTCTGCGCCGGTGACACGGTCGCGAACCCGAGCGCTCCGGCACTCGCTCCTGGGTCGAGCATCACGCTCGGCCGCTACACCTGTGCCGTGCTCACCGAGAGCGTCCGCTGCACCAACAACGTCAATGGCCACGGCTTCGAGGTCTCGGCCGCGACCGTCTCGCTGTTCTAGGCGGGTATCCCGCTACTCCGGGGTGAGGTAGGCGGCCGAGGTCCCGCCGTCGACGAGGAAGGTCGAGGCTGTGACGTAGGAGGACTCGTCGCTCGCGAGGAAGAGGGCGGCCTGGGAGATCTCCCGGGTCTCGGCGAAGCGACCCATCGGCACATGGACGAGGCGGCGGGCTGCCTGCTCCGGGTCCTTCGCGAACAGCTCCTCGAGCAATGGCGAGTTCACCGGGCCCGGGCAGAGGGCGTTGACGCGAACCCCGCGCTTGCCGAACTCGACGCCGAGCTCCCGGGAAAGCGCGAGCACGCCGCCCTTGGACGCCGTGTAGGAGATCTGCGAGCTGGCGGCCCCCATCACCGCCACGAACGAGGCGGTGTTGATCACCGAGCCCCCGCCCGAGTCGAGCAGGTGCGGGATGCCGTGCTTGCAGCAGAGGAAGACCGAGGTCAGGTTGACGTCCTGGACCCGCTGCCAGGCCTCGAGCGAGGTGTCCAGCACCGAGACGTCGTCGTCGGGGCTGATCCCCGCATTGTTGAAGAGCACGTCGATGCGGCCCATCTCATTGCGGGCCCGCTCGTACATCTCGCGGACCTGCTCCTCGTCGGAGACGTCCGCCTCGAGCAGGAGCTCGCCCTCGGCCCCGGCGCGGATGTCCACACCGACGACGCGGCCGCCCTCCTCCGTGAACAGCCGGGCGGTCTCGGCGCCGATGCCGCTCGCCGCCCCCGTGATCACGCAGACCTTGCCATCGAGCCGGCCCGCCACTACTCCTCCGTCGCGTAGTAGACGTTCTTCACCTCGGTGTAGGCGTCGAGCGCATCCGGGCCGAGCTCGCGACCGACCCCCGACTGCTTGAAGCCGCCGAACGGCGTGGAGACACGCACCGAGGTGTTCGAGTTGATCGAGATCACGCCGGACTCGATCGCGCGCGCCGCCCTCATGGCCTTGGCGCCGTCGCGGGTCCAGACCGAGCCGGAGAGCCCGTAGATCGTGTCGTTCGCGATCCGGATCGCCTCCTCCTCGTCGTCGAACGGGATCACGCAGGCGACGGCCCGAAGATCTCCTCGCGGGCGGGTCGCGCGTCGTTTGAGACGGGCGCCAGGACCGTCGGCGGGAACCAGTAGCCGGGGCCGTCAGGCACCGAGCCGCGGATCGCGACCGGCGCATCGCCGTTGACGTAGGAGGAGACCGTGTGGAGCTGGTCCGCGGAGATCAGAGGGCCCATCTGGGTCGACTCCGAGAGCGGGTCGCCGACCGTCATCCCCTTCACCACGCGCTCGAGCTCGGACATGAAGTCGTCCATCGCCGAGCGCTCGACGAGGATGCGCGAGCGAGCGCAGCAGTCCTGCCCGGCGTTGCCGAAGACGGCGAGCGGGGCGGAGGACGCGGCCGCGGCGAGGTCGGCGTCGGCGAAGATCACGTTGGCGGACTTGCCGCCGAGCTCGAGGGTGACGCGCTTGATGGTTCCCGCGGCGCCCTCGGCGATTCCGCGCCCCACCTCGGTCGAGCCCGTGAAGGCGACCTTGGCGACGTCGGGGTGCTCGACGATGCGCTGGCCGCAGACGCTTCCGGGTCCGGCGACGACGTTGAGGACGCCCTCGGGTATCCCGGCGTCCAGCGCGATCCTCTCCAGCTCGAGCGAGGTCAGCGGAGTGAGCTCCGCCGGCTTCAGGACGATGGTGTTGCCGGCCGCGAGGGCCGGGGCGACCTTCCACGAGGCGATCGTGAGCGGGAAGTTCCAGGGGGTGATCAGCCCGACGACGCCGAGCGGCTCGCGAAAGGTCATGTCGACTCCGCCGGCCACCGGGATGGTCTTGCCCGTGAGGCGCTCCGGCGCGCCGGCGTAGTAGCGGAAGGTCTCGACCACCATCCCCATCTCCCCGCGGGCGTCGGAGATCGGCTTACCCGCGTTGCGGGCCTCGAGCGTCGCCAGGTCGTCGGCTCGCTCTTCGATCGCATTGGCGAGCCGATGGAGAACTGCCGAGCGCTCGCTCGGCGCGATCGCTCGCCAGCCGGGAAAAGCTCGCTTGGCCCGCTCGATCGCAGCGTCTGTCTCCTCGATCCCGGCTCGGGGGACCTCGGCCATCACCTGCTCGGTTGCAGGCTCGATCACCTCGATCGCGTCCTTGCTCGCCATGGACCGACGATATAGGGTCAGTGCGTGGCGTCAGGGGAGAAAAGCAAGGATGCGACCCCAAGGCCCGGTGGCCCCGGCGGCACCCGCGGGATGCTCTCCCTCGACGATCTCCGCAAGGAGGCCGAGGAGGGCACGATCGACACCGTCGTCACCGCCTTCACCGACATGCAGGGCCGGCTGTTCGGCAAGCGCATCCAGGTCGAGTACTTCCTCGACGAGGTGGTCGGGCACGGGGTGGAGGGGTGCAACTACCTGCTCGCGCTCGACATGGACATGGAGCCCCTGCCGGGCTACGAGATGGCGAACTGGGAGGACGGCTACGGGGACTTCGGGATCATCCCGGACCTGACGACGCTGCGCCGGATCCCCTGGCTGGACCGGACCGCCCTGGTGCTCGCCGATGTCGTCAGCGACGAGGACGGCAGCCCGATCGTCGCCTCGCCCCGCCAGATCCTGATCGCCGTCTACGAGCGGGCGCGGGAGATGGGCTTCACCCCCTATGCCGCCTCGGAGCTCGAGTTCTACCTCTACAAGGAGAGCTACGCGGAGGCCTGGGAGAAGGACTTCAAGAACCTCACGCCGACGATCCCCTACATCCTCGATTACCACATCCTCGCCACCACGATGGACGAGAGCTACCTCGGGCCGATCCGCCGCGGCATGCACGGCGCCGGGATTCCGATCGAGTTCTCCAAGGGCGAGGCCTGGAACGGCCAGCACGAGGTCAACACGCGCTACGCCGACGTGGTCACCTCAGCCGACCGCCACACGATCTACAAGAACGGCGTCAAGGAGATCGCCTTCCTCAACGACATCTCCGCGAGCTTCATGGCGAAGCCGTCGGAGGACGACATCGGCAGCTCCTGCCACATCCACCAGAGCCTCGTCGATGACGACGGCAAGAGCGTCTTCGTGGACGGCGACGGCGAGGAGACAGATGCCTTCATGCACTTCATCGGCGGAATGCGGAACCACATCCGTGAGCTCGCCCTCTTCGTCGCACCGGCGATCAACTCCTACAAGCGGTACGCGGCAGAGAGCTGGGCTCCGACGTCGGTCTCCTGGGGCCGCGACAACCGCACCTGCGGCTTCCGCGTCGTCGGCCACGCGCAGTCCCGCCGGGTGGAGTGCCGGATTCCCGGGGCCGACGCCAACCCCTATCTGGCCATGGCGGCGCTGCTCGCTGCGGGCCTCGACGGCATCGAGAACAAGACCGATCCCGGTCCCGAGCTCAAGGGCAACGCCTACGAGGCCGGCGAGGCCGAGGCCTTCCCGTCATCGCTGCGGGAAGCGGTCGACCTCTGGGAGAAGAGCGATTTCGCGAAGCAGGCGTTTGGCGACGCGGTCCACAAGCACTACCTCAACTACGGCCAGCTCGAGCAGGGCCTGTTCGACAAGGTCGTGACGGACTACGAGAAGCGCCGCATGTTCGAGCGCGGCTAGTGGTATCTAGACAGGGGCCTCGACGCCCGGCGAGATGGGCGGCCCCGCGGCCGACGCGGTGGAGCGGGCGCTCTCGGGCTGGGCCACGACGATCACCCGGCAGGGACGCTCGGCGAGCACGGTCTGGAGCGCCTTGCCGTAGAGGGGCGCTCCGTTGCGGTAGCGGAGACCCATGACGAGCGCGACCGCCTTCAGCTGACGCGCCTCCTCCGCGATCGAGTGGCCCGCCTGGTTCGGCCTGACCCGGTGGATGTGCCCGCTGACGCGCAGGCCGCCGATCAGCTTCGCCTGCTCGATCTTCGAGCGCGCCTCCTGCTCCTGCTCCGGGAGTGGGGCGTCGAGCGGCAGGTGGTTGGGGACGGTGACGATCGCGATCACGTGCACCGCCCGTCGTTTCTTGCCCGCCAACTTGACGGCGGTGACCATTGTCTGCTCGTTGAACGGCTCGTCGTCCTCGAAAGCGACGAGGATGCTCTTGTACTCGATCTCCTCGACGCCGAGCGGCTCCGGGAGAAGCACCTTGTGTGTCTGCGTGGGGGAGAGTCCGAGCGAGCGGCGGTAGAGCAGGTAGATGGCGAGCCCGAAGACCATCCAGATCGCCCCGATGACGAGGGTCCGGGGATTGAGCGCCATCACGACGATCCATGCCGCGAAGGTGCCGAACCCCCCGAATACCGCAGTCAGGGGGAGGTCGAAGCCGAAGGCGTGCACGCTGCCCGGTGGCTTCCAGGCGCGCTCCTCGTCGGGGTAGCGCTGGCGCAGCTTGATCACCGAGATGTGCGCGATCGTGAAGGAGAGCATCGCGCCGAACGAGTAGAGCGTCGCCAGCAGCTTGGTCTCTCCCGGGATCATGGTGATGATCGCGATGCCCGAGAAGACCAGGATGGCGATGTACGGAGTCCGGTAGCGGGGGTGCACCTGTCGCAGCCGCTCCGGCAGCTGGCGGTAGTGGCCCATCGAGAAGGTCAGGCGGGACACCCCGATCAGCCCCGCGTTGGTGGCGATCAGCAGGATCACCGCCGCCAGCACGCCGACGTAGTAGCGCAGGATGTCGGTGAGCCCGGCGCTGAGGCCGAGGTTCTCGACGATCCCCAGCACCGGGTCATCGGCGAACTTGGAGCCCAGGTCGGTCACGTACTCGCCTCCGACCTGGTGCACCGGCATCGCGGAGAGGGCGATCAGGGGAAGCAGCGCGTAGAGGCCGAGGACCGCGAGGACGGTCAGGCCCACGCCGCGGGGCACCGTCCGCGGGGCGTCCTTTGCCTCCTCGGACATGTTCGAGATCGTCTCGATCCCGGTGTAGGCGATCATCCCCACCGCGATCCCGAGCAGGAAGTCACCCCAGCTCGGCGCCACTCCCAGGTGGACGTTGTCGACCAGGATGTCGGGACTGAAGACCAGCGCCAGGCCGATCACGACGAGGATGACCTGGGTGAAGAGGTCGGCGATCGCCAGGATCAGGTTGAGACGGGTCGACTCCTGGGTCCCCTTGACGTTCAGCGCCGCGAGGAAGACGACGACCGCGACGCCCCCGAGAATGTCGCCCGGCGAGTCCCCGAGCCACGGCCAGAAGACGGCGAGGTAGTGCGGCACGAAGAACGCCGAGATCGCGACCGTGATGATGTAGTTGAGCATCTGCCCCCAGGCCGCGATGAAGCTGACCAGCTCGTTGAACGCGTGGCGGGCGAAGCTCGCCGAGCCGCCAGCCTCCGGATACATCACGGTCGCCTCGGCGTAGGTGGCCGCGGTGGCCGTGAAGATCAGGCCGGCGATCACGAAGGCGACCGGGGTCAGCCCAAGGGCGAAGGCCGCCGTGACGCCCAGGGCGTAGTAGATCGACGAGCCCACGTTGCCGTAGGCGGCCGAGAAGAGCGCGCCCACGCCATGGACGCGCGCCAGCGATTCGTCCCTGGGGATCCGTCGAGCCATGACAGCCCCTTCGAGGATACGCCGGGCGCCGGGTGACCTAGGACGCGGCGCGCTCGACCAGCGAGGGGATCACCCGGTCCTGCGGGTCCTCCTCCGGGTGCCAGAGCACGCCGAGCGCGAACGTCCCGTCGGCTGACTCGATTGCCTCGACGCTCTCGTCATCGGTCGCCCAGGCGCTCGCGGTGAGCGTCTCCGCGATTCGATCGACACCCTGGTGGTGATGGCTCTTCACGGTGAGCCGCTCGGTTCCCGTGGCGCCTTGGCGGCGAGCGAGCCCGGCTCGATGCGGACGTCGTGCTCGGCCCATGAGCCTGGCACCGGCCGGTGGATGTCGTGCCCGAGGCGCTCGGGGATGTGCTGGTCGATCGTTCCTCCGCAGGCGACGATTGAGCACCTGCATGCCGCGGCAGACGCCGAGCAGCGGGATGCCGCGCTCGAGCGCTCCCAGCGCGAGCGCGATCTCGAAGCGGTCGCGGTCGGGGTTGCGTGCCCACCGTCTCCGGATGGCGCTCGATGCCCTGGTCCTCGGGGTCGATGTCGGCGCCGCCCCCGAGCACGAGCGCGTCGATGCGGTCGAGCAGTTCGCCCGGGTCCTCCGAAGCGCGCTGATCGGGTGGCAGCATCGCGATCATGCCGCCGGCGCCGTGGATGGCCCGGGAGTAGGAGAGAGGCAGGAGCGTGGCGGGCTCGTCCTTCCAGACGCCGAAGCTCGCCGGCTCGATCGCGGCGCAGACTCCGATCAGGGGGCGTGCCATGCGGCTGAACTTAGCGGCCTGCCGACGGCTGCGATATGCTCGGCCGCATGGGAGCTTGCTCCGCGAAGGCCCCGCGCCCGAGGGCCCCTTCGACGTCGCGATCGTCGGGGCCGGAGCGGTGGGCTGCGCGGTAGCCCGTGAGCTCACTCGCCGCGGCGCGCGCTGCGTGCTCGTCGAGGCCGGGCCCGACGTCGGCGCGGGGACGAGCAAGGCGAACACGGCGATCCTCCACACGGGGTTCGACGCCAAGCCGGGGACGGTCGAGTCGCGCCTGGTGGCCCGCGGCTACGAGCTGCTCGAGCGAGCTACGCGGCCGAGGTCGGGATCCCGACCGCCGAGCTCGGCGCGCTGATGGTCGCCTGGACGCCGGAGCAGCGCGAGGCGCTCGCCGGTATCCAGGCGGCCGCGGCCGAGAACGGCTACGAGGAGACCCGCCCGGTCGATCTCGAGGAGCTCTACGCGCGGGAGCCCAACCTCGGGCCGGGGGCCGAGGGGGCGATCGAGATCCCGGGCGAGGGGATCGTCTGCCCGTTCACGACCACCCTCGCCTTCGCGACGGAGGCGCTCGGCGGCGGCTGCGAGCTCGTCCTCAACGCCGCGGTCACCGGCGTGCGGGCGGTCGGCGGCGGGCACGAGCTCGACACGGCCCGGGGCACGATCCGCGCCGAGTACCTGGTCAACGCGGCGGGGCTACGCAGCGACGAGATCGACGCGATGCTCGGCCACTCGGACTTCCGGGTGACGCCGCGGCGCGGGGAGCTGATCGTCTTCGACAAGCTCGCCCGCGGCCTGGTCAACCACGTCCTCCTGCCGGTGCCGACGGAGAAGACGAAGGGCGTCCTGGTCTCGCCGACCGTCTACGGGAACGTCCTGCTCGGCCCGACGGCCGACGACGTCGAGGACAAGACGGACCGCTCGACGACCGGCGCGGGCCTTGCGGCGCTGATGGAGGCCGGCGAGCGCATCATTCCGCGCCTGGTCCGGCAGGAGGTGACCGCCACCTACGTCGGACTCCGGGCGGCGACGGAGCATCGCGACTACCAGCTCAAGCGCACATCCCGAACAGCGATACGTCTGCGCGGGCGGGATCAGATCAACCGGGATCACCGGTTCCCTCGGGATCGCCGAATGGGTGCGCGACGCGCTCGCCGACGCCGGCCTCGAGCTCTCCGAGCCCGGCGCGGAGCCGGAGCTCCGGATGCCGAACATCGGCGAGTTCGGCACGCGGCCCTACCAGGACGGCGAGCTGATCGACCGCGATCCCGACTACGGGCGGATCGTCTGCTTCTGCGAGCGGGTCACCCGCGGCGAGATCGACGCGGCGCTCGGACAGCCCGATCCCGCCGGTGGATGCCGACGGGCTGCGCCGCCGGACCCGCGCCCTGATGGGCCGCTGCCAGGGATTCTTCTGCGGAGCGGAGATCGCCGCCGCGTTGGAGGCCAAGGATGGGGATTGAGGACGGGCCGGTCATCGTCGGCGGTGGGCCGTCCGGGCTGGCGGCCGCGATCGAGCTGCGCGGGCTGGGCATCGAGCCGGTGACGGTGATCGAGCGCGAGCGGCAGGCGGGCGGGATCCCGCGCCACTCCGACCACACCGGCTTCGGCCTGCGCGACCTGCGCACCGTCCTCTCCGGGCCGCGCTACGCCGAGCGCTATCGCGAGCTGGCCACCGACGCCGGGGTCGAGGTGCTGGCCGAGACGATGGTCACCGACTGGGAGGGCGGCCGCCTGAAGCTGACCGGACCGGCCGGCCGGCGGGAGGTCGAGCCGCCGGCGGTGGTGCTGGCGACCGGCTGCAGGGAGCGCCCTCGCTCGGCGCGGCTCATACCGGGATCGCGGCCGGCCGGGGTGATGACCACCTCCACCCTGCAGCAGCTCGTCCACCTGCGGCGGCCAGAAGGTCGGACGCCGGGCGGTGATCGTCGGGGCGGAGCACGTCAGCTTCTCGGCGGTGGCGACCCTCGCGCACGCCGGGAGCGTCGGTGGCCGGACTGGTCACCGAGCTCCCGAAGCATCAGTCGCTGGCCGCATTCCGGGCGGGTGCGGCGGTTCGCTACCGGGCGCCGGTCTGGTCGCGCACCGCCGTCACCGCGATCCACGGGAACGAGCGGGTGGAGTCGGTGGAGCTCACCGAGCTCGACTCCGGCAGCACGCGCTCGGTCGACTGCGACCTGGTCATCTTCACCGCCGACTGGATCCCCGATCACGAGCTGGCGGTGATGGCCGGCTGCGAGCTCGATCCGGGCTCGCTCGGCCCGCTCGTCGACCCGGCGCTGCGGACGACCCGTCGGGGCGTGTTCGCGGCGGGGAACCTGCTCCACCCGGCCGAGACCGCCGACGTCTGCGCGCTCGATGGCCGCCACGTCGCGCCGTCGGTCGCCGCCTACCTGCGCGGGCCGGGGGAGTGGCCGTCGCACGTCAGGCTCGTGGCCCGCGAGCCGCTCGCCTGGATCGCCCCCAACCTGCTGCTCGCCGCCGGCCACGACCCGCCGCGCGACCGCTTCCTGCTGCGCTCGCGCGAGTTCGCCCGCCGCGCGCGCATTCAGATCCGCCAGGACGGGCGGGAGCTGTGGAGCGGTCGGGTCGGCCGCCTCGTCCCGGGGCGGTCGGCGCACATCCCGGCCGGGTGGGCCTCCCGCGTCGACCCGAGCGGAGGCCCAGTGATCGCCAGGGTGGAATAGGGTCCGTTGATATGAGCGACGGGATGTTGCTCGGCATCGACGAGGGGACGACCGGGGTGAAGGCCGCGCTCTTCGACCAGCGCCTGCAGCCGGTCGCAGAGGCACGGCGTGACAAGGTCAACCGCCATCCGGAGGAAGGCTGGGTCGAGCAGGATGGCGTCGAGGTGATCGCCGCGGTGACCGAGGCCGTGGCCGAGCTCCTCGACGGGGCCGACGGCGAGGTGATCGCCTGCGGGCTCGACCACCAGGGTGAGTCGGTGCTTGCCTGGGACTCCGAGACGGGCGAGCCGCTGAGCCCGATCGTGGTCTGGCAGGACAAGCGCTCACAGGAGATCCTCGACGAGCTCACGGATCGGGAGGAGGAGGTCAAGGAGCTCAGCGGCCTGCCCTTCGACCCCTACTTCTCCGCCGCCAAGCTCGCCTGGCTGCTCAAGCACAACGACGACGTCAAGAAGGCCCTCGAGGACGGCAGGCTGCGGATGGGGACCGTGGACTCGTTCCTCTGCGACCGGCTCGGCGCCGGCTTCGCCACCGAACCCGCAACCGCCTCGCGGACCCAGCTGCAGCGGATCGACAGACCCGGGGCCTTCGACGAGCGCCTCTGCGAGATCTTCGGCGTGCCGATCGAGGTGCTGCCGGAGATCCGCGACACGGCCGGGGAGCTCGGGACGCTGAAGCATGAGAGCTGGCCGGTCGAGCTTCCCTTCCGCGGCCAGGTGGTCGACCAGCAGGCGGCGCTGGCCGGCGCCGCCTGCGTCGAGCCCGGCCGGGTGAAGGCGACCTACGGGACCGGCGTCTTCGTGCTCGCCCACGTCGGCGAGGGCGTGCCGGAGCCCGCCGGCGGGCTGCTGCCGACGGTCGCCTGGAGCATCGACGGCAAGGTCGAGTACGCGCTCGACGGCGGCGTCTTCGCCGCCGGGGCGATGCTGGAGTGGATGTGCAACCAGCTCGGGATCGCGGAGGACCCGCCCGCGCTCAGCAAGCTGGCCCGCGAGGCCGAGAGCTCAGCCGGCGCGAGGGTGCTGCCGGGGCTGGCGGGGATCGGCGCGCCCTGGTGGCGGCCGAACGCCCGCGCGGTGATCTCGGGGATCTACGGCGGGACCACGCGCGAGAACGTCGCGCGTGCCGCGCTCGAGGGGATCGCCTGGCGGGTCGCCGACGTGGTCGCGGCGATCCGCGAGACCGCGCCCGTCGAGGCCCTGCGGGTCGACGGCGGGCTCACCAACGAGCCGCTGCTGCTGCAGCTGCAGGCCGACATCGATCGGCGCGCCGGTGGAGGCGGCGGGCGCCGACGCCACCGTGCTCGGCGCGGCCGCGCTCGCCGGGGTGGGCGCCGGGCGTGATCGGCTCGCTCACGGACCTGCCCGAGATGCTGCCCGCCGACCGCCGGGTCGAGCCGGAGCGGGACGATGACTGGCGCACCGCCGAGCACGAGCGCTGGAAGGAATTCGTGCGGGCGACAGAGGCGCTCGATCCGCGCCAGTCGCCCACCTAGACTGGGATCGAGATGAAGTCCATGCGTTCGCGGCCCTCGCCGGGCCGCATCGCCGCCGCGGCTCTCGAGACACTCGCCTGGGTCGGCCTCGCCACCGCCCTGGTCGCGCTCCTCAACCCGGTGGCCACGCCGGCCGGACTCGGGGCCCTCTACCTGCTCGCGGTGCTGGCGGTGGCGATCCGCCGGGGCCAGGTCGCCGCCCTCGCGGCCGCGGTGATCGGCGTCCTCACCCTCAACTTCTTCTTCATCGAGCCCCTCCATCACCTGACGATCTCGGAGTCCGACAACGTGGTGGCGCTCGGGGTGCTGCTGGTGGCGGCGCTGGTCGTCGGCAGGCTCGCGGCTCAGTCACGGGAGCGGGCCGCCGAGGCCGAGCGGCGAGCGGAGCAGGCGGCGGCGCGCGAGGGCGAGGCGGCGATGCTCGCCGAGGCGGCGACGGCAGCGCTGGGCGGCGAGGCCGACATCGTCGCCGGGATCTCGTCCAGCGTCGAGGCAGCTGGCGGGGGCGAGCTCCGCCTGGAGAGCAGCGCGGCGCCGCAGGCGAGGGAGGGGGAGATGGCGATGCGCCTGCCGACGCAGTCCAGGTCGGTCTGGCTCTATGCCGCCGGGCACTCGGACTGGACCGAGTCCGACCTGAATCGCATCGCCAACCCGCTCGCCGGCCTGATCGACGTCGCCGAGGAGCGCAAACGCGCAGCGAACCGCGGCGCCGAGGCCGAGGCCGCCCGCCAGGCTGATGCGGCCAAGACGGTGATCCTCCATGCGATCTCCCACGACCTGCGCTCACCGCTGACCGCGATCCGCACCGCCGCGGCGGGGCTGCGGGAGGAGGAGACGAAGCCCGCCGACCGGATCGCCCTGATCGATGCGATCGAGGAGGAGGCCGAGCGGCTCACGCGGTTGATCGGAAACCTCCTCGATCTCTCGAGGATTGAGGCCGCCGCCGTCCATCCCCGCACCGACTGGTGCGACCTCCTCGACGTGATCTCGACCGCCGTATCGCATCTGCACATTCCGGACTCGACCAGCCGGATCCAGATCGAGCTCGAGGGCGAGCTGCCGCTGGTGCGCGCGGACGCCTCCCAGCTCGAGCGCGTCTTCGCGAACCTGATCGAGAACGCCCTGCGCTACTCGCCATCCGATCAGCCCGTTCGGATCAGCGGCGGCGTCGGGGCGGGCAAGGTGGTGATCCGGGTGATCGATCGAGGACCCGGCGTCCCGGTGGCGCAGCGGGACGCGATCTTCAAGCCCTTCAACACCGGTGACGAGCGGGAGGGCGCCGGGCTCGGGCTCGCGATCTCCAAGGGCTTCGTCGAGGCCAACGGCGGCGAGCTGCGGCTGCAGGCCGACTCGCCCGACGGCACCGCCTTCGCGGTCTCCTTCCCGCTCGTCGAGCAGCCGGCGACGGTCGGATGAGCGCGGGCGACGTCCGGGTCCTCGTCGTCGACGACGAGCCCCAGATCGTCAGGGGGCTCAAGGTGATCCTCGGGAACGCCGGCTACCGGGTCGAGGAGGCGACCACCAAGCAGGAGGCGCTGGATGCCGTCTCCGCCCGGCCGCCGGACGCGATCGTGCTGGACCTCGTCCTGCCCGACGGCGACGGGGTCGATGTCGCCACCGAAATCAGACGATGGAGCCAGGTCCCGATCGTCGTCCTCTCCGCCGTCGGCGACGAGCGCCAGAAGGTGCGGGCGCTCGACGCCGGCGCCGACGACTACGTCACCAAGCCGTTCGGCTCGGAGGAGCTGCTCGCCCGCATGCGCGCGGTCCTGCGGCGGCGGAGCGAGGATGGAGACGGCCCTGTGCGGATCGGCGACCTGGAGGTCGATCTGGCCGACCGCTCCGTGAAACGTGCGGGGCGAGGAGGTGCATCTGACCCCGATCGAGTTCGACCTGCTCAGCCAGCTGGCCCAGCATCCTGGTCGGCTGGTCACCCACCGCCAGCTCCTCCAGGAGGTCTGGGGCCCGGGCTACGAGGACGAGACCCACTACCTGCGCGTCCACTTCGCCCACGTCCGGGCGAAGCTCGAGCCGGACCCGTCCAATCCCACCTACGTGATCACCGAGCCGGGGATCGGTTACCGGCTGCGCGCCGAGGAGTAGGGCGCCGTCAGTCGTCGGCCTCTGCGCCGCGCTCGACCGCCTCGATCCCGCGCGGTCGGCCCGCGCGGACCCAGCGATACCACAGGAACCAGCCGATCAGCACGGTTCCGGCGATCGAGATCAGCGGATAGCCGCGCGCGAGGTTGACGGCCAGCGTGAACGCGACGACGGCGGCGGCGATCAGGTTGATCGCAAGCAGCAAGCGCTTCCCCTGGCGCCGGGAGAAATGCGCCATCGCGAGCAGGCCGGCGAGGAAGCTGACGAAGACGGCGACCGCGTAGACGAGCACGAGCTCCTGCTCCTTCCCGCTGGCGGCGAGGATGATCGCCGCCGAGATCACGGCGTAGACGACCACCGCCAGCACCGGGGTGTGGTGCTCGGTTGACCCGGGCCGAGGCGGTCGGGCAGCAGCCCTGGCGACCCGTCCGGCCAGCTGCGGGCCAGCGCCTTGAGCAGGCCGGGCCCCGCCTGGAAGGAGGACGCGGCGGCGGCGAGCAGGAGGAGGCTGCTGGAGAGCTGGAAGAACCCGAAGAGCGCGCCGTTGCCGACCGCGGCCTGGGCGAGGTTCGCGATCTGGGTCTCGTCGCTGCCGGGGATGCCGACGTTGAGGTGGACGGCCAGCGCGGTCAGGCCGAGGGTGAGCCCGCCGACGATCACGATCGTGAGGGCCAGCGTGCCGCGCCCGAAGCGCCAGCGACCGCGGTTGTCGAGCTGGCCGAGCTGGGCGATCGATGTCGCCGGCGCCTCGGTTCCCGTCGCCAGCGCCATCGCGACCGGGAAGGCGAGGATCACGGCGACCAGCGCCGGGCTGGCGGAGCCGGTGATCGGAGCGCTTCCGTGAGTGGAGTCGGGCGAGATCCAGCCGGCCGCCAAGACGACGACCCCGGCGACGATGAAGAGGCTGGTCATCACGCCGAACACCAGCCGGCCGCCGTGGCCGAACCAGGTGAGGCCGGCCACCAGCGCGAGGAGCGCCATCGCGAGCGGGATGCGCTCGGGCGCCAGCGCGGGGACGTAGGCGATCAGGGCGCTGCCGGCCGCCGCGATCGAGATCGCGATGGTGAGCGCGAAGTCCACGATCAGGGCGCCGATCGGCAGGAAGGACCACTCCTCGCCGAACGCCCTGCCCGCCGCCTCCGGCGAGCCGCCGCCCTCGGGGAAGGCGCGGACCAGCTGCCAGTAGTTGAGCGTGACCAGGGCGATGATCCCGATCACGATCGACATCGTCGGCAGCAGCAGCTCGAGGTGGCCGTTGAGCGCGCGCAGCGCCGCCTCGATCGCGTAGGCGACCGAGGAGACGGGGTCGGCCATCACCGCGAAGGCGAAGGCGAAGAAGAGGACGGCCTTGCCGCCCCGCGACGAGGACTGCGGGACCGTGCGAGGCGCGGGTCGAGGCCGTTGCACCGGGGGAAGCCAATGGAACTCCTTTCGGGGTCGACGTCAGATCGCCGACCAGGCTTCCCGGCACACCTAGGCTCAGAGTAGATCCCCGGGGATCGTTTTCCGGCTGCTGGAGCCAGATTTAGCGAAATCTCTACGCCCCCGCGGGCGTCCTTAGCGGGTGCTTAGCGGGTCGCTGGCGACCATGGAATTGGGAAACCATGGCCGAGCTCAAGGAACGCGGATTGAAGAAGTCGGTGGGGACGACCGGGCTGTTCGCCACCGCCTACGGCAACGTCGGCTCCTCGATCTACTACGCGCTCGGGCTCGTCGCCGCGCACGCGCTCGGCCTGACGCCGCTCGTCTTCATCTTCGCCGGCGGCCTCTTCGCCCTGACCGCGAAGACCTACGCCGAGGGGGCGTCGATGTTCCCCGAGGCCGGCGGCTCCTCGTCATTCGCCCGCCACGCCTTCAACGAGGTCGTCTCCTTCTTCGCCGGCTGGGGGCTCTCCCTCGACTACATCATCACCGTCGCGATCAGCGCCTTCTTCGTCCCCCACTACCTGGCCGCGTTCTTCCCGGCGCTCGGCCACGGGCCCTGGGACGTGGTCGGCGGCGCGGCAGTGATCGCGATCCTGGCCCTGCTCAACATCCGCGGGCTCGGCGAGTCGACCAAGGTCAACATCGTCCTCGCGATCACCGACCTGCTCACCCAGGTCGCACTGGTGGCCCTCGGCGCGCTCGTGATCCTCAATCCGCATCTCCTGATCTCCCAGGTCCACCTCGGAACGGCGCCGAGCTACTCGCAGCTGATCTTCGCCCTCTCGATCTCGATGATCGCCTACACCGGGATCGAGACGGTCTCCAACATGGCCGAGGAGGCCACGCGACCCGGGCGAGCAGGTGCCCACGCACGGTCAACCACGTGCTGATCGCGGTGCTCGGCATCTTCGCCGGGATCTCGATCATCGCGATGTCGGCGCTGCCGGTGACCCAGAACGCGGCCGGCCACTACTCGACCGCTCTCGGCACCACCTACAAGGACGACCCCGTGCTCGGGATCGTCTCGGCGCTGCACCTGCACGGGACCGCGCTGACCGCCGCCCGCTACTACATCGGCGCGCTGGCGGCGACGATCCTGATCATCGCCACCAACGCCGGGATGATCGGGATCTCGCGGCTGTCGTGGTCGCTCGCCGAGCATCGCCAGCTTCCCGGCGATCTTCTCCCGGCTGCACCCGCGCTACCGGACCCCCTGGTTCACGATCGCCTTCTTCTCGGCGATCGCGATCGTGCTGCTGATCCCGGGGAAGACCGACTTCCTCGGCAACCTCTACAGCTTCGGCGCGATGCTCTCGTTCACGATCGCGCACGTCTCGATCGTCGCGCTGCGGCTGAAGCGACCCGCTGCGCGACCGGCCCTACCGGGCGCCGTGGAACGTCAACTGGCGCGGCAAGCCGGTGCCGCTGACCGCGGTGCTCGGGGCGCTCGGGACCGGGGCCGCCTTCGTCTCGGTCGTCGCGCTCCACACCGAGGCGCGGATCGTCGGAACCGGCTGGATGGTCGCCGGGATGGCGGGCTACTTCCTCTACCGGCGCCGCCAGGGGCTCGACCCGCGCAAGGCAGTACCGGATCCCGCGCCCCGAGCGCCCGCTCGGCTTCCTCGAGGTCGCCTACCACTCCGCGCTGGTCCCGATCTTCGGCACGAGCGTCGACAACGAGGCGATGGCGCGCGCGGCCAAGCTGGTCGGTCCCGACGCCGCAGTGGAGGCCATCTACGTGCTGCAGGTGCCCGACCGAGCTGCCGCTCGACCAGGGGCTTGAGGAGGAGGAGGACGCGGCGCGGCAACGTGCTCGAGGTGGCCCGCCTGCAGGCGCGGGCGCGCGGGCTCAGGGTGCGCGTGCCGCCTGATCCGGACCCGCAACCCGGGCGCGGCGATCGTCGAGGAGGCGAGGGAGCGGCGCTCGGACCTGATCTACATCTAGCACCGAGCACGCGCCGAGCGACGAGCGGCTGCTCGGCCCGACAACGCGGTACGTGCTGGCCCACCGGCCCTGCCGTGTCGTGGTGGAGCACGATCCGACCAGCGGCGCCGCTCTGCGCACCGCCGTCCCAGCCGCAGACGGACGGGCCCTGCCCATCAAGGATCTGGAGCAAGTCAGTGGGTAGCTGGCAACAGCTCGCCGACTTCGCCGAGCGCCAAGCGCTCCGCGCTCGAGTCAGCTGGTCGCATTGGTCTCTGGACGGGATGCTGGTGGCCGGGGACGATCCGGCGAGCGATCCCGCGCTCGCCCTGCGGGCCGAGCAGCTGTGCACGGGGAGGCATCGGCGCCGGCTGGCGGCCTGGGTCGAGCGGTTGGTGCGTGAATCAGATGGCGGAGGGACGCGGGGTGTGAGCGCCACCGTGCCGGTAGTCCGCGAGCAGGTCACCGAGGCTCGGGAGTCGCTGCTCACACTGGCCGACATTCTCCGCAGCGCGGAGGAGGTCCGACCGCGCGGAGTCGCAATGGTCGAGAGGCTGCTGACCGACGGCGGCTCGGTCGTCTACACGGACAGCGCCCGGGGCGCGGTCGAGCTTCAGGTGCAGATCGCGCTCGACTATCTGGTCGGGGACCGGGACGCGATCGCGGAGGCCTCGGTCAGCCGTGCGAGGGTCGAACCGGCGCCGAAGACTCCGCACGCAGCTCCGCCTCGGCGACGCCCGAGGGGCGACCTCGCCTGACCCAGACCGCGTAGAGGTAGCCGGCCAGCAGGCCGGCGGCGCTGAGCACGATGACGCCGGCGGGCCGGACCACGTTCAGGGCCAGCACGAAGGCGACGAGGGCGACACCGGCGAGGTTCACGGCGAGTTCCCGCGCCTGCCGTCGCGATGGGAGAGCCGGGCGCAGCCGAGCGTCGCCCCGAGGAAACCGGCGAAGACCGAGACCGCGTAGTAGCGAACGATCTCCTGATCGCGTCCGCCCGCCATCGCGATCAGCGCGGCCGAGGCGACCAGCACGACCAGGATTCCCCAGGGCGGGACGTGGAAGCGATTGAGCAGCGCGAAGCGTGCCGGCACCAGGCCGCCGTCGTCTCTGTTGGCGCCGACGAGCGCCAGCGCCTTGAGCAGGCCCGAGGCCGCCAGGTAGGAGGAGGCGGCCGCTGCCAGCAGGAGCAACGCGCTCGCCGCCTGGAAGGCGGCGAAGACCGCGCCATCCCCGACGCTCGCTGCGGGCGACCTCGGCCAGGAGCGTGGAGTCGGCGGGCGGCAGGCCGACCCCGCGGGTGACGGCGAGCGCCGAGATCCCGACGGTGAGCACTCCGACGATCCCGACCGTCAGCCAGATCGTCCATTGCCCGAAGCGGCGGCGGGCATCGCGGTCCAGGCCGGTGAGCTGCGCGATCGCATCCGATGGCGCCTCGATGCCGGTCGCGAGCGCCATCGCCAGCGGCATCGCCAGCAGCGCCGGGATCAACGAAGCGTCGGCGAGCAGAGGGCGCGTGGGCCTGCTCGTTGACCGGGTCCTCGCCGTGCCCGAAGGCTCCGGCGACGATCACGGTCGCCGCCAGGGCGAGGAAGAGGAGGGTTGCGCCGGCGAACGCGACCCTGCCGCGATGGCCGAAGGAGATCCCGGCCGCCACCAGCGACGGTCAGCGCGAGCGCCAGCAGGACCCGTTCGGCCTCGAGGCCGGGGAGGTAGGCGATGATCGCCGACGCCCCCGCGGCGCAGCTGATCGCCACCGTGATCACGAAGTCCACCAGCAGCGCGCCGAGCGGGATGAAGGCCCAGGCGTCGCCGTAGGCGGTGCCCACGCTCCTCGCCCCGCCGCCGCCCTCGGGGAAGCGGCGGATCAGCTGGTGGTAGGTCGCGGCGATCACCGCGATCGTGGCGATCACCAGCGCCATCGTCAGGAAGAGGTCGCCGAGGTTCCCGTCGAGATGGCGGAGGGCGGACTCGATCGCATAGGCGATCGAGGAGACCGGGATCCGCCATCACCGTGAAGGCGAAGGCGATGAAGAGGATTCCTCTGACCAGTGAGGCCGAAGCGCTGCACCGGGGTCCTCCTTGGTCGACGACGGGACCGCCGACCAGACTTCCCGGCACACCCTGCCGGGAGCATATACCCGCCTATCCGAGCGCCTGCGTCACTTGCCCCGAAAGCACTCGACCCGCGCTAAACGCGGGTCGAGTGGGCGGCTAGCGCACCGCGCCCTGTTGGGCGCGGGCGGCCGCGCAGAAATATGCCTCGCCGGATCAAAGTCCCTGGTGGCGACGTCCTCCTCGATCGTCTTCACCGGGCCCTTGTAGCTCTTGTTCGCGCCCAGCACCCACGCCAGGCCGGTCCCGATCAGGACCAATGCGACCACGAGCGGGGTGTAGTTGAAGAAGCTCCAGTCGAAATCGGACTCCCAGGGGACTCCGAGGCTGGAGAACGGCAGGCAGAGGATGATGAACATGAGCACGACGAAGACCACCGCCACCGCGTTGATCCACTTGTACTTCTGCCCGAGGTTCCAGGAGCGCGCCTGGAATGAGTCGCCGGCGCGCCAGCGCAGATACACCGGCGTCACGTAGGCGATGTAGAGCCCGACGGTGCCGATCGCGGTGACCGCGAAGAATGCGACCGGGGGCACGAACTTGTCCGAGGCGAAGAACGCGGGCAGCACGATCAGCAGTGCGAGCAGGCAGCTCATGATCACTGCATTGGTGGGCACGCCTTTCGCGCTCACCCGGCTCCAGAGCCGGCCGCCGGGCACGGCGCGGTCACGCGAGAACGCGTAGAACGTCCGCGAGCAGCTCGTCACGCAGGCCATCCCGCAGAAGAACTGCCCGACGCACGCGATCAGGATGATCGCCTCGGCCCAGTTCTGGTTCATGTCGGCGGAGGTGAACACCGAGATCGAGGTGCCGAAGCCCGCGTTGACAGCGTCCACGTTGGTCGCGGCGAACAGGATCGCCAGCAGGACGAACCATCCGATCACCGCCGAGAGCGCGACGGACTGCCAGACGCCCTTCGCGGCAGCCTCCTCCGCGCCCACTGTCTCCTCGGCCACGTGGGCCGAGGCGTCATAGCCGGTGATCGTGTACATCGTCAACAGGAAGCCCACCGGTAGGACGAGGAACCAGTAGGTCCCGCTGCCGACGGATCCGCCGGCGAATCCGGAGTTGTTGATCTTCTCCGTGAAGACGAACTTCGCGCTCTGGTGATGATCGGGCACGAAGATCAGGATTCCGATGATGATGATGACGCCGACCACGTGCCAGAACACCGAGATGCTGTTGAACAGCGCCAGCAGGCGGTGGGAGAAGATGTTGATCAACGCGTGTAGGCCGAGGATGACCACGAACACGGCGAAGATCTCCTTGACGATGTGCACGTCGTCGGCGAAGTTGATGAAGCCGAGATCCCAGCCCCAGAGGCCGAACAGCTGCGTGAGGAAGAACGCCAGGATGTAGTCCACCGAGGCGACGATCCCGATCAGCCCGAGGACGTTGAACCAGCCCGTGAACCACGACCAGCCCGGTCCGCCGAGGCTGTTGGCCCACCAGTAGGGCCCGCCGGCCGTCGGATAGGCCGACGCCAACTCGGCCATGCTGACGGCGACCGTGAGGATGATCAGCGCGATGATCGGCCAGCCGATCGAGATCGCGACCGGTCCGCCGTTGTTCCACGCGACGTAGAACGTCGTGAAGCAGCCGGCCAGGACCGAGATGATCGAGAACGAGATCGCGAAGTTCGTGAACCTGGTCCAACCGCGCGTCCAAATCCTGGCTGTAACCGAGTTCCGCTAGGCGTTTCTCATCAGCGGTCGGATCGCTAGTGCCCTCAGGTGCCATCGCCGTCTCCTCCTCTTCTTCCTTTGATGGGAAGCGCCGGCGAGCCCCTCAGAAGCCCCTCGATGCGATAGAAGGGTCAACCGGTGGTCATTTCGGACCCTATGCCGCTCATGGGGAGATATCAAGGGTGACGGACGAGCTAGGACGGATCGTCCAGACTTTGTCGCCCGAGTTGGGCGAACCGGAAGGGGAGCCGCGGCGCGCTCGAGGGCGGGATAACCAATCGCAATTACTTGGTAACCCTGGGCGGTAACCGTTACGTGATCCGCGTCCCGGGCAAGGACACCTCGCTGCTCGGGATCGATCGGTCGGCCGAGCGCGAGGCGAACGAGAACGCCGCTGCAATCGGCGTTGCACCGCGCGTGGTGGCGCAGCTCGACGACCCGCCCTGCCTGGTGACCGAGTTCGTCGAGTGCAGCGAGATGACGCCGAGGACCTGCGCGAGCCCGAGACGATGAGCACGGTGATCGGCGAGCTCAGGAAGGTCCACGACTCCGGCGCGGAGCTGCCGACCAGCTTCGACTCCTTCCGGGTCGTCGAGGAGTACCGGGAGACCGCCGCCTCGCGCGGCGGCGAGATACCCGCCGCGTACGACGAAGCCCACGAGCAGGCCGGCCGGATCGAGTCGGCCCTCTCCGGGCCGGAGCACGACCCGGTCCCCTGCCACAACGACCTGCTCGCCGGCAACTTCCTTCGCGGCTGCGGAGCGGATCTGGATAGTCGACTGGGAGTACGCGGGCATGGGCGACCGCTACTTCGACCTCGCCAACTTCGCGATCAACAACGAGCTCGAGGTCTCCGCAGCATCCCGAGCTGCTCGCCGACTACTTCGCAGAGGAGGCGACGGCGAGAAGGCTCGCGACCCTTCGCCTGATGCTGTTCATGTCGGACTTCCGCGAGGCGATGTGGGGCGTGGTCCAGACGGTCGCCTCCGATCTCGACTTCGATTTCAAGGACTACGCGGCCACGCACTTCGAGCGGATGCGGAAGACCGCGGCGAACGAGAGCTTCGACGGGTGGCTCGAGGAGGCCAGGGATGGCTGACGATGGCCCGTCGGGTTGAGCTTCCGGACGCAGCCCGCTGCGTGGTCGTCGGCGGCGGCGTGGGCGGCACCTCGATCGCCTACCACCTCGCTCAGCTCGGCTGGGACGACGTCGTCCTGCTGGAGCGCTCCCAGCTCACCTCGGGATCGACCTTCCATTCGGCGGGTCTGGTGGGGCAGCTGCGCGGCTCGGTCTCCCTGACCAAGATGATGATGTACTCGGTCGAGCTCTACCGGCGGCTCGGGGAGGAGTCCGAGTTCGATCCGGGCTGGACCGAGTGCGGCAGCCTTCGGCTCGCCTCCAGCGAGGAGCGCATGGAGGAACTCCGCCGCCAGGCCGGCTGGGCGAAGACCTTCGGGCTGCCCATGGACCTGGTCTCGGCCGAGGAGGCCAAGGAGAAGTTCCCGCTGATGTCGACCGACGGGGTCCTCGGCGCGGCCTGGATTCCCACCGACGGCTACCTGGATCCCGCTCAGCTCACCAACGCGCTCGCCGACGGCGCTCGCCGGGGCGGCTGCCAGGTGTTCACCAACACCCGGGTGACGGGGATCGACGTGGCCGACGGGCGGGTTCGGGGCGTGAGCACGGACCGTGGAGACATCGCGGCCGAGGTGGTGGTCAACGCGGGCGGGATGTACGCCGCCGAGATCGGGCGGATGGCGGGCGTCCGGATCCCGGTGATCCCGATGTCGCACCAGTACCTGATCACGCAGCCCTTCCGGGAGCGCGGCGAGGACCACCTGCCGACGCTCCGCGATCCCGACCTGCTCATCTACTTCCGCGAGGAGGGCCAGGGCCTGGTGATGGGCGGCTACGAGCGGCAGAGCAAGCCGGCCTTCCTGCCGCACGGCACCTCGGGGCTCGACCAGATCCCGCCCGACTTCAACGGCCGGCTGCTCGAGGACGACTGGGACCGCTTCGCGGAGATCACCGAGAACTCGAAGCGCCGCGTGCCGGTGATGGACGAGGTCGGCGATCATGCGGCTGATCAACGGCCCGGAGGGCTTCACTCCCGACAACGAGTTCTGCCTGGGGGAGACGGAGGTCGCGGGGCTCTTCGTCGGCGCCTGCTTCTGCGCCCACGGACTGGCGGGCGCGGGCGGCGTCGGCAAGGTGATGGCGGAGTGGATCACCGAGGGCGAGCCGAGCCTCGACCTCTGGGAGATGGACATCAGGCGCTTCGGCTCGCAGTACCGCTCGCCCGCCTACACGCACGCCCGCATCAAGGAGACCTACGAGACCTACTACGACATCCTCTATCCGAACCACGAGCGCGAGGCCGGGCGCCCGCTGCGGGTCTCGCCCGCCAACCGCCTGGCACACGGGAGCACGGCGCCGCCTTCGGGGAGAAGTCGGGCTGGGAGCGAGTCAACTGGTACGAGTCGAATGCCGAGGCGGGCGACGAGTCCCTGCGCCCCGCGGGCTGGGCCGGCCAGCACTGGTCGCCTGCGATCGGCGCCGAGCACCGGGCGACCCGCGAGGGCGTGGCGATCTTCGACGAGACCTCGTTCGCGAAGATGGAGATCGAGGGGCCCGGGGCGGCCGAGCGCGGTCGAGCGGCTCTGCGACAACAGGGTCGCGCGCGAGGTCGGGCAAGCTCACCTATACGCAGATGCTCAACTCGCGCGGCGGGATCGAGTGCGACTTCACCGTGGGCAGGCTCGCCGAGGACCGCTTCTCGATCGTCACCGGCACCGCCTTCGGCAATCACGACCGCGAGTGGATCCGCAAGCACCTGCCGGCACGACGGCAGCGTGCAGGTCCACGACACGACCTCGCAGCTGGGCCTGCTTCGGGATCTGGGGCCCCCGGGCCCGGGAGGTGCTGCAGCCGCTGACGCCCGCAGAGCCTCGCCAACGAGGACTTCCCCTACATGAACCTGCGCGAGATCACCGTCGGCAATGTCCCGGTGCGCGCCCTGCGCGTCACCTACGTCGGGCGAGCTCGGCTGGGAGCTCTACTGCCCGATGGAGTACGGGCTCGGGCTGTGGAAGACGATCTGGGAGGCGGGGGAGCCTCACGGCATCGTCGCCGGCGGCTACCGGGCGATCGACTCGATGCGGCTCGAGAAGGGCTACCGGGTCTGGGGGGCCGACATCACCCCGGACGAGACGCCTTACGAGGGCGGCGTCGGCTTCTGCGTGAAGCTCGACAAGGAGGGCGGCTTCATCGGCCGCGATGCGCTCGTCGAGGCGAAGGAGCGCGGCCCGCGGACGAAGCTCTGCTGCCTGCTGCTCGAGGACCCGCGCTCGGTCGCGCTCGGCAACGAGCCGGTGCGGATCGACGGCGAGATCCGCGGCCGGGTGACCACCGGCGGCTATGGCTACACGGTCGAGCGCTCGATCGCCTACGCGTACATCCCGCCGGAGCACGCGGAGCCGGGGACCGCGGTCGCCGTCGAGATCTTCGGCCGCTGGATCGAGGGCGAGGTCGCCGCCGAGCCGCTCTTCGATCCCAAGGGCGAGCGGATCAGGGCCTAGGCCAGGCTCTCGGACCGCCACCCGCCGCGGCGGTCGAAGTCGCCGGAGACACGCAGCGCGCTCTGCGCCGCCCCGATCGTGCTCGCCAGTCGCTCCACGCTCCGCTTGTCCCGGGGGTGGAAGAAAAGCGCGCCGCTGCCATCGAAGGCGAGCTGGTGCGCGATCGCCACGCCCTGCACGCGAGGGTTCTCGGCCCTGACGACCGTTTCGGCAAGTCTGGTGAGCTCCTGGCGGCAGGCTCGGATCGCCGCTCTGCTGAGTGGGGCTTCTGCTGTCAGCCGCCTCTCGGATGCGTCAGCGTCGTCCACTGCCCGCTTCAGAGCTGCCCTGATTCGCCGCCGCGTCCGCGGGTGTGTGATCCGGTCGGCGCGGGCGAGGTGCATCGCGCTCGCCGACGGGCAGATACCTGCTGCCAGATCGGAATCGAGGTACGGACTTTGGATCCGGGCGCGAATGCGAACGAGGAAGATCGTCCAGAGCCGCGACGCGGATTCAAGCTGCTCTGCGATGGGTCCCAGTGAGGTCATCGTGTGCCTTTCTGCAAGACGACATGTCGCCGACCAGACTTCCCGGCACACCTGGTTCGAAGGTACCACCGAACCCGCGTTCACAAACGAAGCCGCCGGATCAACCGGCGAATGGCGCCCGCCCTCGGATTCCTGACACGCGGCTCACTCACCTTCTGCAGCCAGCCGAGCGTGAGCGGATTTTCGAATGCCTCCAGGTGGGTGGCGAGGGCGATGAACGCCTGGGCGGTCGTCAGCGCGTCGCCGTCGGCGTGGTGGGGACGGTGGACCGGCAGGCCGAGCGAGCGCGCGAGGTCGGAGAGGCCGACGGGATCGCTCGCGGCGGACGGCGTCGCCCCGCAGCCGGCGGAGCTCGCGGTCGAGCGCCGCGGTGTCGACGATCGGATTGCGCAGCTCGAGCCCACTCGCCGAGAGGGCCGCGCCGAGGAAGCCGCGCTCGACCGCGGCCACGTGGGCGACCAGAGCGCGCCCGCGAGAGCCTCGAGCAGTCGATCGAGCCGCTCGGCGAGCGGCGGCGCGTCGGCCAGGTCCGCCTCGCGCAGGCCGTGGATCCGGATCGGTGTCGGCGTCGGGCATCCGGTCCGGCCGGACGAGCTCATAGCGGGCGTCCGCCAAGCGTGACGCGCCCGCCGGAGACCGTCACCGTCGCGAAGGAGATGATCTCGTCGGAGCCAGGGTCAAGGCCGGTGGTCTCGAGGTCGACCACGGTGAAGTCGACCTCGCGCCACGGGGCGCCGGCCGCGGGAGGCGGCGCCTCCAGGAAGGCGCGCTCGCGCCGGCGATTCGACTCTCGTCATCCCGAGCGAGCGGCGCGCAGCCGGGCGCTCCGCGACCTCTGCACGGCCGCCACCTCGCGGAACGCGTCCCGCAGATACCGGCGGGTAAGGGGGTCGAGGTCTCGGGGATCGATGCGGTCGTCGGGTTCCCGGCCCTCCTCGATCTGCGCCACCTGATGCTCCAGGCGCAGGGCGGTGAACAGCTCGAAGGCCTCTTCCAGCACCCGGGCCTCCGTCTTCTTCACGATCCCGAGGTCGGTCGCGCCGTGCAGGCGGTCCAGCGTGTGGTTCGCCGGGATCTCGCCGACCAGGGCGAGGTAGCGAGCCAGGTCGACGATCGGGAGCAGCCCGCCGTGCTTGATGTCGAACGTCCCGGCGTGCCTACCCGAGCCCTCCACGGTGATGTTGTGCATGAAGCCGGTGGGTGGCTTGGCGGCGAGCGCCAGCCTGAGCATCCATCGCTCCAGGGTCTCGCGGTCGCCGGTCTCGAACAGGAGCGGCTTGACGTCGAGCCGGTTCGGCCCGTAGACAACCCGGCCATCGAGCAGGATCGAGACGGCGATCAGGACCCGGTTGTCGGTCGGGCGCCTGAGCCAGCTCTCGATGGACCTCCGCCAGTCCTCGATCGAACTGGCGGAGAAGACGCCGGAGGCGGTGACGCCGTGCGGGTCCAGTCGCCAGCCCAGCACGCGGATGCAGTCGGCCACGTTCGCGGCGATCCCCTGCATGTAGGCGGCCGTGCGGGACGAGGCCAGTCGGCGGCGCGGCTCGGCGGTGATCGGATCCGGATCGGGCCGGTCCCGCCAGGCCATGCCGGAATCGACGTCCGAGGACGGCATGGGCTCGCGCCGGCCGTGGCTGCCGAGGGACATCCAGGCGAACTCCGCCGGAGGCGGCCCCGAGGTTTCGATCGCGAGCTCGATCATCCGGCGGATCAGCGCGTCGGAGACGGCCGAGACGACGTCGCTGATCGTGGAACGGCAGGACCCCCGCGTGGTGGAGCGTCACCACCGTCGAGCGGAGGCGGCTGGCCGCCTCGCGCAGCTCGTCCTTGTTGCGCGCTCTGGCGATGGCCCTGCGAAGCACGAAGGGCGAGCTGGTCTCCGCGGCGACGAGGTCGATGGCGACGATCACGCCCAGTGGCTGTCCCGGACGCGAGAAGACCGGGACATGGCGGATGTCGTGGTCGAGCATGGTCAGCATCACGTCCGCTCCGGTCTGGTCGCGCCCCGACGCCGATCACCGGGGCGCTCATCGCCGCTTTCACCGGATCGTCCGGCGACAGCCGGCCGGCGACTACGCGGGAGCGGAGGTCCCGATCGGTGACGATGCCGAACTCGTCGCCGTCGAGGTCGACCAGGACGGTGCTCACCTCCTCGGCGTTCATCAGGCGGGCGGCCTCACGCAGCGTCGTCTCCGGCTCGCAGATCACGGGGGGCCGACGGACCAGGTCGCGCGGCGTACTGGCGCGCGACCTCGGGGATCGGCGCCGTCGGCGCCGTTGCCCGAGTCGGGCCGACCGCGGGCGAGCAGCGAACGCGCGAGGAACCGGAGGCTGGAGGGGTGGCCGAGCAGCGGGATCACCTCCTCCGCTGGCAGCGAGTAGACGAGCGTGTCCTCCTTGGCGCGCGCCTCGTATCGGGTCGGCTGGCCGGAGAGCACGGAGGGATGGCCGAACATCTCTCCCTCGCCGAGCAGGTCGACCGGGCGGCCCTGGTCCACGAGCTCGACCGCCCCGCGGCGGATCACCCGGATTCGGCCCTGGGGACGCTCGCCCTGGGGGAAGATCGTCGTGCCGGCCGGGAAGAACTCGACCTCGGTCCGGCTCGCGAGCCGCTCCAGCTCAGCCTCCTCGAGCCCGCTGAAAGGGTCTCGCCCCGCCAGGAACTCGGCGATGTCATGCATGCGACTCTGACGGGCAGTCTAGGTCAGCCCGAGAGTGCGGCTGCGGCCTGATCGACCGTCGGCTCGACCGGGAGAACCTTGTCGAGTCCCATCACCTCGAGAATGCGGAGGATCTGATCGCTCGAGGCGGCCACGGCGAGGCTCTCGCTGCCGGGATTCCGGTTCTTCTCCTCCCGCGAGAGCAGCAGGGCGCGGATCGCGCTCGAGTCGATGAACTCGCACTCGGTCAGGTCGACGACGATCCCGTTCGTATCGGCCTCGACGGCGGCGCGCAGCTCGGAGCGCAGCTCCTCCTCATGGGACATGTCGACCTCCCCGGCGACCCGAACGACATAGACGTCATCCGGACCGGGCCCCGAGCTGATCTCGAACTGCGGAATGTCTGCGCTTGGAGTTGCGGACACGAATCCCCTTTTCCCCCGGACGTGGCTCACATGCTAACCGCAGATGCCCGAATCCGGGCTTCCAGAATCAGCGCGCGATCGGGATCGGGCCGGCGAGCAGGCGCTCGACGGAGGAGGCTGGAACCGGCTCCACGAAATGGAAGCCCTGGGCGTACCCGCAGCCCAGATCCCGCGCCACCCGGACCTGTTCCTCGGTCTCCACGCCCTCCGCGACGACGCCGATCCCGATCGTCTCCGCCATGTCGCTGACGGCGCGGACGTGGACGTTCCCTCCACGATGGCTCCGATAGCTTGCCGCAGGTCCCGCCCAGGCGAATCCGCACTACTGGGGAGATACTGGAAACCATCAGATGTACGACCAGCACGACGTCGAGACGCTCGAGCGTCAATTCAACGCGGCGATGGAGGAGGCCGATACCGGCTCTGCGCTGGACGCGGTGAGGCGCATTTACGATGAATTCGACCGTGGCGGGGAGGGACTTGAGGCTCTCCTGCACCCGGATTTTCAGATCCGGATGGAAACGGTCTTCCTCGACGACAAGACGTACAAGGGGCTGCGTGGCTACAAGCGGTGGCGCGCGGACATCGAGGAGCTCTTCGAGCGGGATCGCTTCCAGCCGGAGGGCCTTCGCGCCGCTCGCGACGGCCGCTGGGTCGTGCTCGGCCGCCTCCAGATCACCCAGAAGGAAGACGCCGGCGAGCTCGACGTCCCCCTCGCCCACGTGCTCGAGCAGCGCGACCGCAAGGTGGCCAGCTTCACCGTCTACTCCGACATCTCGGCGGCTCTGGAGTCGGTGGGCCTGCCGGGGTAGCTGCCTAGGTATCCGCCGCGAGCGCGAACGGGCTGCCCTCGGAGTCACGGCAGATGGCCCAGCGCTCACCTGGGTGGATCACTGAACCGCCGAGGTCCTGAACGCGCTGAAGGGCGTCGGGCAGGTCGGGCACCGTGAAATAGACCAGCGAAGCAGTGTCACCGGGACCCGATCCACGCTGGTGCACTCCCAGGCGAAGATCGGCACCGCTCGCCTCCCAGCCCTCCCCTGCTTCGCTTGGCCTTGGCGCGAGCGCGGCGCCGAGGACGCCGCTCCAAAACCGCCGGGCACGCTCAGGATCGTCGGCCGGGAACTCGATCAGCGGGGCAGACACGCGTGTGAGTATCGGGCAAACGGGCCCCGCCGGGGCCCGTTCGCTGGAGGATGCGATAGGACGCCGTAGGGATTCGGCGTCGTCTGTCGATGGACGAGTCTGGTCAGGAGGTCGAGCCGCTCGACTGCGTGCCCGACTCGATTGCTCTGGTTCTGGTTCTGCCCCTGCTGCGGGGGAGCGCCCGGAGGCGGCCCGCAGTGGAAGCTGCCGATCCCGGGCGGTCCGGCGTTCTGGAGCTTCTCGGGCAGCTTGGCCTTGCAGGCCTCGAACGCCTTCTGGAGCTTCTCCCGGTCAGCGGCGCTCGGCGGCTTCGGCGGACCGTCGCTCGGATCGATCTTGCTCGGGTCGGGAGGGCCGGGAGCGCCGTTGTCCTCCATGCAGGTCCGGAAGTCCTCCAGTTTCTGCCGGTCAGCCGCCGAGAGGTTGGGGTCCGCGAACGCCACGCCGGCCGCGCCGCCGGGCGGGGCCGGCATCTGGAAGGTCCGGGCTCCGCTGCCGTTCCCGCTGCTGCCGCTGCTTCGCTGCCGTTGTCCGCCAGCGAGACCGCGGCGAAGCCGACGGCGGTGAGCCCTGCAGCCAGCAGGGAGAGGCCCAGGGGGCCGAATCGGATCGTGATGCTTCGCTTCCTCTTCATCACCACTCCTTCTGATGGGTCCCGGTCGCGCCGGGCTCGCCGACCATGAAGCCAGCGGCGGCTGAGAGGAGGCTGAGATCGGGCTAAGAAGCCGCTTGAGGTTCGCTCGGCGTGCTGAGGGCGGGCAGCTCGAGGCTGACAACGGCGCCGCCGTCCTCTGCGTTCCAGGCGCGGGCGCTGCCGTCGTGCTCCTCGGCGACCCGCTGCACGATCGCCAGGCCGAGACCGGAGCCCGGCTTGCCGCGCGCCTCGTCGGCGCGCCAGAAGCGGTCGAAGACCTTGTCGAGGTTGCCGTCGGGGAAGCCGGGGCCGTGGTCGCGGACTCGCACGTGTCCTCCCGCCACCTCCACTTCGACGGTGCCCCCGGGGGACTCCACTTCGCGGCGTTGTCGAGCATGTTCGAGATCGCCCGCCCGACCCGCTGCGGGTCGGCGTGGATCAGCGACGGCTCGAGCCTCGGATCGAAGCTGATCCCGCGGGCCCGGCGCTCGGCGCGCTCGATCGCGTCGCGCGTCAGCTCGTCGAGCGCCACGTCCTGGCGTGCGATCGCGTCCTGCCCCGGCGCACGCGCCAGCTCGACCACGTCAGCGACCAGGTCGGTCATCTCCTCGAGCTCCTCGGTCACGTCGTCGACCAGCAGCTGGCGCTCGGTCAGGATCGAGCCGTTCGGCGCGGCCGAGCGTCTCGATGTTGGTGCGGAGGGTGGCGAGTGGGGTTCGCAGCTCGTGCGAGGCATCGGCGACCAGCCGGCGCTGCGCTGCCTCGGAGCGCTCCAGCGCGGCCAGCATCTCGTTGAAACTGGCCGCGAGCCGCCCCAGCTCGTCGTCGCCGCGCACCTCGATGCGATGGGTGAGGTCGTGGGTCCTGCGCCACCTCCTCGGCAGCGTCGGAGACCTCGCCGGCGGGGGCGAGCGCGGCGCGCGCCACCACGGGGCCGAGCGCCGCCGCCAGCGCGATGCCTCCGGCGCTGACCGCGGCCAGGATCAGGACCAGCGTATTGAGCGTGTGGTTGGTGTCCTCGAGCGACCGGGCGACCTGGATCGCGGTCCCGCCGGCAACCGGCTCCGTCAGCACCCGAAGCTCGGTGTCGCCGGCATTCGCATCCTCGAGCTTCGGCTGACCGCCGCTCGCGGCCAGACTCCGGTCCGAGCTCGAGACGGGGATCCGGATCGAGCCCGGCCCCGTGACCACGACGCCGTTCGAGTTGATCAGCTGGGCGAGAGCCTCGGGTCCGCCGGGCTCGGGAGGCGGGAGCGTGAGCGCGAACTGCTCGCCCCGCTCGACCCCGGCTCTCTTTCCCCTGGGAGCCGGGGCGGTGGGCACCTGCGCCGGGTGGCGCGACCGCGATCCCCGCTCCGGCCGGCGGGGGCCCCGCCGCGAAGCGCTGGGTGACGCGTTCGGCCTGCTGTCGGAGGTCGTGGTCGATGTCGCCACGCAGCCGGTCCCGTACCAGCGTGTAGACGAGCACCGACGCCAGCAGCACCGCCAGGGCGACCGCCAGCGCGGAGAGCAGGGCGAGCCGCCGGCGGAGGCTCACCTGATGCGAGGGCGCTCCGCAGGCGAAGCCGAGGAGCGACCCGTTTCACGAAGCGAGTACCCGACTCCGCGCACCGTCTGGATCAACCGCGGCTCGCCGCCCTCCTCTGTCTTCCGGCGCAGGTAGCCGATGTAGACCTCGAGCGAGTTCGAACGCGGTCCGAAGTCGTAGCCCCAGACCGCCTCGAAGAGCTGGGACCGGGTCAGCACCAGGCGCGGATGGCGCAGCAGATGCTCGAGCAGCGCGAACTCCGTCTTGGTCAGCTCCACCGGCCTCTCGCCGCGGTGGACCTCGCGCGTTGCTGGATCGAGCGTCAGGTCCGCATAGCTCAGCCGCTCGCCCGCGTCTCCATTGGTCCGTCGCAGGAGCGCTCGCAGGCGGGCGAGGAGCTCCTCGAGCGCGAAGGGCTTGACGACGTAGTCGTCCGCGCCGGCGTCGAGGCCGTCGACCCGGTCCTGGACGGCATCCCGGGCGGTCAGCATCAGGATCGGCGTGCGGTCGCCGCGAGCCCGCAGCTCGCGGGCTACCTCCAGGCCGTCCCGCTTCGGCATCAGCACGTCGAGGACGATGGCGTCCGTCGGCCCTGACGCGATCGAGCCGAGGGCCTGATCGCCGTCGGCCGCCAGCTCGACGTCGTAGCCCTCGAGCTTGAGGGCGCGCTCGAGAGCCCTCCGGAGCTGCGGCTCGTCGTCTACGACCAGTACTCGCACGTTCTCATCGTCGCGGGATCGCATAAGAGGATGATGAGAGCTGCGGCCGCCTGCCGCGCTCGGCAGGGACTGGACATCGGTCGAGGGAACCCGCCCAGCGCTTGGACTCCCGTCCAGATCTGCCGATAGGGGGAGGCGATGCGCTGGCTCAAGCACACGATCTCGGTCGTCCTGCTGCTGGTGGCGGTCGGCATCGTCCTAGCCACCGCGCTCAGCGACCACTCCGACGACTATGGCCGGGTCTCGCTCCCGCAGGCCGGCACCGTGCACCTCCCGGAGGGCAAGGTGACCGTGTACTACCGGGTGCGCGGTGACGCCATCGACCCCGCAGGTCAGACGGGCGGACTCACCTTCGCGGTGACGCCGGCTCAGGGCGGCCCGCCGATCGCGATGGCGCTCGCCAACGGCGAGACCTCGGGCGTCGCGGTGACCCGCAGCGAGACGATCGGCGAGCTGGGGGCCGTGGCGAAGCTCGACGTGCCGGCGGCCGGTGATTACCTCGTTCGTGGAAACACCGAGCTGCCGCCGGGCGCCGCCCACCTGGACTTCGGCACGAACGCCGGGACCGCCCTCCTCGAGCGCTGGAAGCTGCTCGCGGGCCTGGTGCTCGGCTCGTTCCTCCTGACGCTCATCCCGGTGCCACGGTCGGGCCGGCACTGGCAGGACGACGCCGGGGAGCCCCACTGGTCGTCCGATCCTCGCGCGCCGTACGCCCCCTAGCCGGGCCGCCCGGCGGAACGGCCAGCAGCACCCGCGGCGCGGAACGCGGCCCCGCCGCCCTGAGCAGCGCCCGCCGCAGTGCGCGGCGCTCCGCGACTCCGGGTGGAGCGACACTCGGGTCCCGGTAGCGGTGGGCCTCCAACCCGGCGGCGTAGCGGGCGGCCGCCGGCCCGGCGAATCCCGCGAGTCTCTCCTGCGCCGCGCGCAGCGTCGCACCGGGCGGCAGAGGGGCCCCGAGCTTGCCGAGGGCACGGGCCAGCTCCCGCAGCTCGGCGTCAGCCAGCTCGTTCGGACTCAGGCGAGCACGGCGCCGGGCGCGTAGGGAATAGACGCCGAGCGCCGCAAGCGCCAGCACGCCGGCGCCCGCTCCGAGAACGGCCGCCGTACCGGGCCCCGAGGGATCCCCGCCCGAGCTCGCGCGCACACCCTGTTGGGGCGCGGGCGCCGGGACGTCGCCCCCGCGGGGATCGGGCGCCGTGCGCGTGGAGATGTTGTCGTCTGGGTTAGTCGGGTCCGTGACGCCGAGGGCGTTGTCGTCGATCTGGGTGGCCGCGGGGGCGGCGGGGGGCGTCGGCTCGAAGGTCGCCCAGCCGATTCCGGGGAAGAAGACCTCGACCCAGTTGTGGGCGTCCGTGTCGTCGACGAGGTAGGTGCCGTGCTCGGGGTCGCGGCCACCGGGAGCGAATCCGGTGGCGACGCGGCTCGGAATGCCGAGCATGCGGAGCATCAGCGCCATCGCACCCGAGAACTGCTGGCAATAGCCGGCGCGGTCCTCGGAGATGAAGGAGGGCAGTGGGTAGGTCCGGTTCGGAACGTCCTGCCGGTAGGTGTAGTGGCTGCGCAGGTAGACCTCGATCCGGCGCGCGGCGTCATACGGAGTCGGCGCGCCGGCTGCGAGCTGCCGGGCAAGGGCGTACATCCCCTCGTAGGGCGTGCCCCGCACCTGGTCGTCGATCGACGCCGGTCCGGATCCTCCCCAGAACGGGGAATCGATCGACCGCGCGCCGTCCGCGCCGCCCGAGAGCGTGAAGGAGACGTAGCGCTGTGCCTCGGCCGGATAGGCGGTGCCGGCCGCGCGCATCTCCGTCGGGCTCGGCTTGGGGTCGTAGACGAGCGCGGTGTAGGAGTTCCCCGGGTGGAGCTCCTGACTGACCGGCCAGATCCCGTCGGGGGCGGGCACCGCGTCGATCGGCCGCAGCGCCAGGGTCGTCCCGGCGCCGATCGCGAAGTCGCTCGTCAGGCCGCGGACCTCGAAATTGACGCGGTCGACCCATTCCGGGTCGGGCCTCGGCGCGGTCCCCTTGGGGTGGTACTTGAGGGGCTCGCCCAACGCGGGCTCGGTACTGATCCCGGTGGAGCGCATCCAGCGCACGCCGTCGAAGGTGTCGAGGTTGGTCGCCTTCCAGTAGTGCACCTTGTCGCTCGCGACCTCCAGCAGCAGCGTCCCCTTCTGCGGCCAGTCGAGCGGGCCGTAGGACTGGTCCCAGCGGAAGCTGATCCCGTGTGCGCTCAGCAGGTCCCAGTGGCGGTAGTCGATCAGCGCCCGGCCGGGATCGACCAGCGGCGGCGGCGGGCACCGCGGCCAGGGCGGCCGCGGCGACCGCGAATCCGGCGGCCACCCCCCGGCCACCCTTGATCGAGGGCAGCCAGAGCCAGGCGCAGACCAGGAGCACGAGCAGGGCGCCGCCCGCCAGCTGCCTGTCCGGTCGCGCCCAGGCGACCGCAACGAGATAGAGGCCGACGAGCAGCACGAGCGCACAGATCCGGCCCGCGGCCCGGCGACGCCTCGGCCAGAACGCCGCGAAGGCCGCCGCCCCGACCATCAGCGGCGCCGCCAGCAGGATCACCAGGCGGGTCCAGACGTCCGCGCCCGCGTAGGGGATCGGCACGTCGGTGAGGCCGTTCAGGCTGCGGTCGACGTTCGAGGAGAGCTCGCTCCAGTGACCGGGCAGGAGCAGGCGGGCCGGCAGCCCGACGAGAACGAGTCCGGCCAGGATCGCGAGGCCGGCCGCGACGGCGGCGAGTGCCCAGCGGGTCGCGCGCGGGCGGGGCAGGCGGCCGATCGCGGCGAGCGCCGCCCCCGCTCCCGTGGCGAGGATCACGGAAATCGCGACCCGGGCGGCGGGTGGGTCCGAGACCAGGGAGGCCCACTGCAGAGAAGCGACGATTCCGAGCGCGGCGAAGCAGATCAGCTCGATCCGCTCGGGCCGCGGCACCGACAGCGGGCTCATGCCGCCACCCTGCGCCGCGCCTGCCGGTGCTTCGCCCCGCCGTCCGCCGGATAGCCGAAGCACCCGGAGACCCGGAAGGCCGCCACCCGCCGGGACCCGGTCGGCGTGATCAGAAAGCTTCCGGCGCGGAGCTGCCGCAGGGCTGCCGGCAGCCCCCGTCCGGCCGTCACCCAGAGGACAGCGGAGCCTCTCAGCGCGGGCAGGAGCGGCGGGCCCGCATCGGGATCCGAGACGGCGATCCGCACATGCGCCTCGGGCCAGGAGCGGAGGGCGGGATCGATCGTGAGCGGGCGCCGCTCTCCGGGCAGCAGGAGGTCGCAGCCCCCCGAGCGCCCCAGCTCGACGCAGAGGGAGGCCGTGGCGCGCATCGCGCGCTCCCGATGCGCGGGCTCCTCAGCGCCGCGGGGGTCGAAGACCACCAGCGGCCTCGGCTCGCCGCCGGCGACCAGCCGCCGCTCGATCATCTCGCCGGTGCGGGCGACCGCCGGCCAGTGGATGCGGGAGGCGGGACTGCCGTCGCGGTAGGGCCGAAGCCCGTCGACCTCGAACTGGGCGGGACCGCCCCTCCGCGAGATGGCGTCACTCGCGTGGCCAGAACCCGGTGACTGCCCGCGCGGCTCGGCGCCGGGCCCGACCCAGCGCACGGGATCGATGCGCGGCAGCACGACGAGGTCCAGCGACGCGGGAGAGGCAAGCCGGCGCTGCCAGAGTCCGAGCGGGTCCCGCACGACCAGGCGGGTCGGATCGAGCTGAACCCGGCCGGGACTCTGCAGCCAGACGGCTCGCTCGAGCCGCTTCGACCAGCGCGGGCCGACCGGAACGCTTCGCTCGAGGAGAGGATCGGTCAGCTCCCCGCCGGGCGGGGGGAGGATGGTGCGCTGCAGCCGGATCCGAAGCGGGTACGGCTCGCTCTCCTCGAGCCGAGCCGGACCTGGCAGGCGCTCGAGCCGTCCACGCAGGGTGGCCAGCTCGACCCAGCCGACCGCGACGATCGCCAGGCCGAGAAGGGCGATGCCGCAGACGAGCGCGGCGGTCAGCCCGAAGCCCAGGCCGACGAGGATGAAGGTGACGCCGAGCGCGGCGGTCGCGGGAGCCCGCGGGGCGGGGGCCTCGCTGGCCGCGTCCATCAGAGGGCGGGGACGCGGTCGATCGCCTCGCGAATCACCGCCTCGCGCTGGTCGCCGTCCACCTCGTAGGACAGGAGCAGCCGGTGGGCGAGGACGGACGGTGCGAGGGCCTGGACGTCATCGGGCAGGACGTGGTCGCGGCCATCCAGTGCGGCGAGCGCCTTGGCCGCGCGGAAGAGCATCAACCCCGCACGTGGGCTGGCGCCGAGCTCGACCCGCTCGTCGTTTCGCGTGGCGTCGCAGATCGCGACCACGTAGCGCCGCAGCGCATCCGTTCCCTCGATCCCGGCGAGGGCCGCCTGGGCCCCGCGCACGGAGCTCACATCGGCGACCGGGCCGAGCTCCTCGACAGGATCCCGGTCGGCGTGCTCGGCCAACATCGCGGACTCGTCGCCGGCAGCCGGGTAGCCCAGGGTGACGCGGACCATGAAGCGGTCGAGCTCGGCCTCGGGGAGTGGGTAGGTGCCCTCATACTCGGCCGGGTTCTGGGTGGCGAGCACGACGAACGGCCGCGCGAGCTCGTGCTTGTGACCGTCGACCGTGATCTGGCGCTCCTGCATGCACTCGAGCAGGCCGGACTGCGTCTTCGGGGAGGCGCGGTTGATCTCGTCGACGAGCACGACATTCGCGAAGACCGGCCCCGGGTGGAACTCGAAGCGCGACTCCCGCTGGTTGAAGACGTTGGTGCCGACCAGGTCGGCTGGGAGCAGGTCCGAGGTGCACTGCACACGGGCGTATTCGGCCTCCAGCGAGCGGGCCAGGGCTCGGGCGAGAGCGGTCTTGCCGACGCCGGGGGCGTCCTCGATCAGCACGTGGCCCTCGGCCAGCAGCGCGACGACCAGTTCTCTGACCACATGCTCAGGGGCCTTCACCGCCCGCGAGATGTTCTCCCTCAACCGCGAGCCCGAGATCCGCGACCTCGATCGGATCCAGCCTCGGCGCAGTCGCCATTGCTCCATGGTACGCCCGGCCTCCATGTCGCGGATTGGGCCGGCGCGCGAAGGCGGGTACGCCACTCGGCGATGGCATCGGAAGGAGAGAAGCTCGGAGTCGAGGAGGCTCGCCGCGAGATCGCGGCCGGCGAGGCGACGGCCGTGGACGTCCGCTCCGACGAGGAGTGGAGAAGGGCCACGTCCCGGGCGCGATCCATCTCCCCGACGGCGATCCCGAGAAGGCGCCGAAGCCGCTCGAGGAGGGCGCGCGCCTGCTTGTCATCGCCAAGGACGGCAAGCTGGCCGCGAAGGCCGCCAGCAGCCTGGCGGAAAAGGGCTACGACGCCGTCGGCCGTCGACGGCGGCATGGAGCGACTGGGTCTCCGAGGGCTATCCCGATCCAGCCGACCGCGACCCGGACGAGGACACCGAGCTCGGCCTGAAGCTAGGGCGTCAGCCCAGCCCGAGCTCCCTGATCGCCTCGCTCGGTCGGCGGCTGGGAATGGAAACGGTAGGCGAGGCCGTCGCGGATCTCGATCGTGTTGATGAACCGCATCGTGGTCTCGATCCCCTGCCGGCCGGTCCCCTCGAAGCGGATCAGGACGGCGACCCCGTCGGGCCGCTCGGCGATCCGCTCCGGGATCACCTTGATCTGCTTCCAGGGCTCGTGGAAGTCGTCCCACCAGCGCCTGATCGCCCTCCTTGCCCCGGTAGACCGGCTGCAGCCCCGGGAAGACCCCGCTGGTGTGGTACTCGACCTCGGGGTGGCAGATGGCGAGCAGGCCCTCGAGGTCGTCCTCGTTCCAGGCGCGGTAGCCGCGCTCGGTCAGCTCGGTCGTGGCTGGGCTTCCGGGGGCACGACTCGCAACTATCGCGCCCTGCGCGCGCTCAGTTGTCCTTCGGCCCCCAGCGGTTGAGCGCCCAGATCGTCAGCAGGATCGAGCCGACCGGGACCCCGAAGATCGCCGCGTCGGCCAGGACGTGGCCGGCGTGGGCGAGGGGGATGAAGACCTCGAAGCGATCATCGGACCTCCTCCGCGACGGGCGCTCGCTCGACGGCCTCGCGCGAGCGCCTCCAGCGAGCGGCGGACGTCGCGCTGGATCAGGGGCCTGCCGAGCTGGCTCGCGACCAGCGCCAGGAGGCCGCCGGGCACCTGGTAGCTCAGCCGCATGGTCACGTCGGTGTGATCCCCGCGATCGCGCAGGATCCAACGGCCGCGCTGGTCGATGCCGGTGATGTTGGTCCAGGCGAGCTCGTGCGGCGGGTCCCACTCGACGAACTCGATGACGCCGCCGAGGTCGATCGAGCCGACCTCGATCGCAGATCTCGAAGCGGGCGCGCGGCCCGCTGGTCGGCTCGCCGGGCACCGGCGACCAGGTCGAGCCGACCATGAACTCCGAGTAGCGCTCGGGCTCGGAGACGTAGCGCCAGACCTCCTCCCGAGGGGCGTCGATCCTGATCCTCTCCTCGACTCGCATCGCGACCTCGCCGCCTCAGCCGACGAGCGGCAGCCGCCGCTCGGCCGAGAGGTCGTCGAGCTTCTCCTGCATGACGCCGGTGACGTGCTCGTAGACCTCGTCGACGTCCGGGTCCTCGCCGAAGCGCTCGCGCAGGTCGATCGGCTCCATCGCCTCGACGGTGATCTTCGCCGGCAGCGGCCAGTGGCCGAACATGTCGCCGACGTTCAGGCCCCAGGGGATGGAGAGCGAGATGGGGAGGACCTTGAGGCGGAAGAGCTTGTCGAGCTGCAGGGCCCGCGCGACCCGCTCGCCGCGGCTCAGGAAGACCGCGGTCTCCTGGCCGCCGACGGCGACCAGCGGCACGATCGGCACGTCCTCCTCGAGCGCCGATCTTGACGAATCCCTTGCGGCCGGCGAAGTCGACCTTGTCCTCCTGCCAGGAGGGGCGGTGGACCTCCCAGTCGCCGCCCGGGTAGACGAGCACCACGGCGTCGCGCTGCAGGGCGAGCCGCGCGTTCTCGGGCGAGGCGGCGACGCAGCCGGCCTTGCGCAGGTTCCAGGGCAGCGGCAGCGCCAGGACGAGGTTGTGGACCAGCGGGTGCAGCCGCCGCTCGACCCCGAAGTGGGCCGCGAAGGCGAGCGTGAAGACCATCGTGTCCGGGGTGACGTTGCCGCCCGAGTGGTTGCCGACCAGCAGGACCGGGACCCTCGGCCGGGATCCGCTCCAGCCCGCGCACGTCGGCGCGGAAGTAGAAGGAGGCGAGCACCCAGAGGCCGGGCAGCTGCTCGCGCAGGTAGTCGGGGTCGCGCTCGTCGAGGTCGGCCGCCGGGACGCGGTTGGAGACCGCCTCCTTGATGCTGCTCGCCGGAGGCGAGCTCGCGGACGCCGTCGAGCACCTGTGAGCGCAGTCCCATCAGACCGTCGCCGGTCGGCGTGCCGGGCTTCGGGCCCTCGTCGATCTCCTTGGCGGGGCCGACGCCGGCGGGCTCGGCCGACTCGTCCGGCGGGCCGCCGCCGCGCTTCTCGAGCCGGGCCAGGCCCCAGCCGACCACGAAGATCAGGCGAGAAGGAGATCCCGCCGACGCCGAGGTAGGCGGCGAGGGTGAGCCAGCCGGCGCACGCCCTTCTTCTGCTCGCGCTGCAGGAGCTGATGGTCGAGCTCGAAGGCCGGGTCATCGTGGGACTGGACCGGGATCTGCGGAGACCGGGATCGCCGGGTCGGCGGGCATGAAGATCGGCAGCCCGGCGAGCTCGCGCCCCTTGTGCAGGCGCAGCGTCGTCTTCCAGGTGCCGTCGACGTGGATCGGCTCGCGTGATCCGGTAGCGGCCCGGGCCGATCTGATCCGGCGTGTCGATGTGCGCGGGGCCGTCCTTGCCCTGCCAGCTGGTCACGTTGAACCAGTAGGCGTCCGTCGGCCGCGTCGGGCGGGTCGAGCTGGACGGTGCCGGTGGCGACGCGGCCGTCGGGCGTGTTCTGCACGTTCAGGTCGAAGGTGGCGCGTCACGCCCGGCCCGGCGTTGACCGGGATCAGGAAGGCGATCACGCCGACCGCGGCGACGGCGGCGACGGGCAGGGCCGCGCGCGGGATCCGCTCGCGGCGCGGCACCGCCGGGGTGAGGCAGCGGCCGACGAAGCCGCCGATCACGCCGCCGGCGAGCGCGGCGATCAGGCCGGTGATCGCGGCCTCGGGGAAGAGGGAGGCGGGCCAGGGGTTGACCACCCAGACGTGCGACCAGAGCCACTCGGCGGCCAGGCCGATCGTGCCGATCGCCGAGCCCGGCGAGCGCGCCGAAGGTGATCGGCCGCTCGGCCGCGCGGCTCGCCGCGCAGGTAGAGCAGGGCGACCGCCTCGACCACCAGGGCCTCGACCACGTAGGGCGGGAAGTGGGGGGTGATCTCGCCGAACAGCGGGCCGATCAGCAGCGTCAGCGTGCCGCGGATCGCGAGGTAGACGAGCAGCGCGGCGACCGCGCCGCCGGGGCCGAAGCGGATCCGCGCGGTGACCAGGCCGATCCCGGCGGCGAGCATGATCAGCGTCGGCTGCAGGGCGAGGCGCGAACTGGGGCACGCCGAAGTCGAACTCGGCCTGGAAGGTGGAGAGCGCCGACCAGGAAGGCGCCGGCGAGGATGATCTCGCGGAAGCGGGTCCAGCGCGGGGAGGGGCCGGTTCGCCGCGCGGCGCTCCTCGTCGCCCTCGGCGTGCAGCGCCCAGGCGCCGAGCACCGAGAGCGAGGCGCCGCCGATCAGCATCAGGTGGGTCGGGCCCCAGAGGGTCACGTCCTGGCCGAAGATCCGGTGCCAGATGTCGTCGAGCGGGAAGGCGAGCAGCGAGCTCGCGCCGCAGATCGCGATCATCAGGGCGCCGACCGGCGCGTGCCAGCCGGGCGCGATCTCGAAGGAGGTGCGGGTCGGGCGCTTCGGCAGCGCCAGGCCGAGCACGCCCGGCGAGCAGCACGCCGAAGAGCCCGGCGAGGATGAAGTAGTGGGCGGGGTTGGCGAGCGGGCCGGGGTCGCGGCCCTGGTCGATGTGCAGGGAGATGTCCCAGTACATGCCGAAGACGGCGATCAGCAGGGTGATCGCCGAGGAAGGTGCCGGGCAGCGCCGCCCAGCCGGGCAGCCCGGTGACCCGCTCGGCGAGGTCGGCGAGCCGGCCGAGCAGCGGGAAGCGGCCCAGCTTGTAGAGCAGCACCGGGCCGAGCAGCAGGACCGTCACCACCATCGCGCCGGCGGTGGCGTAGATCGCGTCGCTGGTCGGCGCGCCCCCGGCGGGTGGGTTGCTGCTGCTCCGGCCAGCAGGGTGATGAGCGGCATCGCTCCTCCTCTACTCGGCGGTCGCGGCGATCGCCTCGGGGGCCGGGTCGGGCCCGCGCTGCAGGCGCTCGCGCACCCGCTCCAGCGACCACTCGAACGGCTCGGTCTCCTCCATGAAGCTGGTCAGCTCGTCGGACGATGCGGTCGGGGGCGTCGAGCATCGGCCAGTGGCCGGAGCCGGGCGAGCTCGACGTAGCGGCTGTGCTCGACGATCCGGTGGGCGTTGCGGCCGTGCTCGACCGGGATCACCGGGTCGTCGTCGCCCCAGACGATCAGGGTCGGCATCTGGTCGGCGAGGTAGAGGCGGTCGAGGGCGGAGACGCGCTGGCCGTCGTGGTCGATCACGCCGCGCATCGTGTGGATGAAGGCGTCGCTGGCGCCCTCCTCGGTGAGCGAGGCGTAGCCGCGGGCGAACTCGGCCAGGTCGGGGCCGGCCTCGATGCCGATCTTGGCCGCGACCGAGCGCGACCGCGTCGCCGGCGCGCACCGGCCACTCGCGGGCGATCAGGGGCAGCACCCACTCGGAGCCGGGCAGCGTCGCGGCGCGCAGCAGGGGGTGGACCTCGCGGCCGAGGCCGCCCGAGGAGATCAGCGCCATCCGCTCGACGTACTCGGGGAAGAGGTAGGAGAACTGCATCGCGATCCCGCCGCCGAAGGAGTGGCCGACGACGGTGCCGCGCTCGAAGCCGAGCACGGCGAGCAGGTCGCGGACCCCGGCGGCGTAGGCGCCGAGCGAGTAGTCGCCGCGCGGCTTGGCCGAGCGGCCGTGGCCGATCAGGTCCGGCGCGATCACCGTGTAGCGCTCGGCGAGCTCGCGGCATCACCTCGCGCCAGGCGTCGGCGGTCGAGGTGATCCCGTGCAGCAGGACCACCACCTGGTCGCCCGAGCCGGCGGCCTGGAAGCTCACCCGGTGGCCGTGCAGCTCGATCTCCTCGTAGGCGCCGAGCGGCTCGCCGCCCTCGGCCAGCGCGTCGCAGCGTCACGGCTCGACCTGCGCCTGCATCTCGATTCGGCCATACCCGATCGTCCGCTACTTGATCTGCACGCCCGAGATCGCCCGGGAGATCACCAGGCGCTGGATCTCCGAGGTGCCCTCGAAGATCGTCCAGATCTTGGCGTCGCGGTGCATCCGCTCGACCGGGAACTCGCGCGAGTAGCCGTTGCCGCCCAGGATCTGGATCGCGCGCTCGGTCGCCCAGACGGCGACCTCGCCGGCCTTCAGCTTCGACATCGAGCCCTCGGCGGCGTCGAAGTCCTTGCCGGTCTTGCCCATCCAGGCGGCGCGGTGGACCAGCAGCCGGGCGGCGTCGATCTCCATCTTCATGTCGGCGAGGGCGAAGGCGATCGCCTGGTTCTCGATGATCTTGCGGCCGAACGCCTCGCGCTCCTTGGCGTAGTCGAGGGCGTACTCGTAGGCCGCCCGGGCGATGCCGACCGCCTGCGCGCCGACCGTCGGGCGGGAGAGCTCGAAGGTCCGCATCGCGGCCTGGCCCTTGGAGCTCTTGCCCTCGCGCGCCTTGGCGAGGCGCTCGTCGAGCTTCTCCTTGCCGCCGAGCAGGCAGGAGCCGGGGACGCGGCAGTCGTCCAGGTGGACGTCGGCGGTGTGGCGAGGCGCGGATGCCGTGCTTCTTCACCTTGGCGCCCTGCTCGCAGGCCCTTGGTGCCCGGGGGGATGACGAAGGCGGCGTGGCCGCGCGAGCCGAGCTCGCGGTCGACCGAGGCGATCACCACGTGGACGTTGGCGATGCCGCCGTTGGTCGCCCAGGCCTTCTGGCCGTTGATCACCCACTCGTCCTTGGCCTCGTCGTACTTGGCGGTGGTGCGGTAGCCCGAGACGTCCGAGCCGGCGTCGGGCTCGGAGGCGCAGAAGGCGCCGACCTTGACGTCGTCCTCGGTGCCGAAGCACTGCGGCACCCACTCGACCATCTGCTCGGGCGTGCCCGAGCCGTAGATCCCGGCGACCGCCAGGGTGGTGCCGAAGATCGACATGCCGATCCCGGCGTCGCCCCAGAAAAGCTCCTCGTTGACCAGCGGGAAGGTCAGCCCCGAGGGATCGGCCCAGAACTGCGCGATCGACTCGAAGCCGTAGAGCCCGATCTTGGCCGCCTCCTGCACCACCGGCCAGGGGAACTCCTCCTTCTCGTCCCACTCGTGGGCGGCGGGGCGGACCACCTGCTCGGCGAACCCGTGCGCCCACTCCCGGATGTCCTTCTGGTCCTGCGAGAGCTCGAGGGAGAAGGGGGTGTCCCCGACCTCGATCCCGAGGGCCTCGGTCGCCTGCGCCGCGGCGTCGGTCTCCTCGCTCGTGACCTGGGTCTCGGCGTGCTGCAGCCCACCCGGCTCGCTCACCTTCTCTCGCTTCGCCTGCCTTCGTCTCCGGGGTCGCCATCGCGCCTACATCCTCCTCAAGTTCAAGTCCTGTTGTGTGGACAGCACTCTATTGCTACCCAGAGTAGCAAAATACTACTCACGGTAGGATCAAGCGCTCGGGATGCGGAAAAAACTGGTCAGCCGGCTGGCCAGCATGACGTCGCCCTCGAGCTTGAGCTTGCCGGTCATGAAGAGGACGGGGCCGGAGGCCTTGCCGGCGGCGAGCTTCAGGAAGTGGACGCCGCTGATCTTGATCGTCACCTTGGGCTCCTGCTCGGGGGAGTCGGAGGCGCGGCAGGCGCCGTCGGCGAAGATCACCTCGTAGTGGTCGTAGCCGCCGCCCTGCTCCTCGGGGCGGTCGAGGATCTTGAAGTGGACGACCGTGTCGAGGCCGGCGATCTGGGAGGGCTCGACGTGCTCGGCCATCCGGCCGAAGATCTCGTCGAGGACCTGCTTGCGGATCGGGCTCTCGACGATCTCCTTGAGCTGCTTGTCCTTCGAGTTCGCGATCAGCTCGGCGAACTGCTCGGGCTTGAAGTTCGGCGAGATCCTCTCGGGCGATGGTGATCTCCTCTGCCATGTCGTACCTCCCGTGTATGGTTGCTACCTGGAGTAGGAAAAAGCTACCATAGGTAGGAAATGGCGAGTCGCAGAACGGCATCGAGGCGGAAGCGGAGCGGGATCCAGCACCAGCGGCTGGCCGCCAAGCACGCCGCCAAGGCCGAGCATCACCGCAAGCGCGCCGCTCACCTCGGCCCCGAGCGTCGCCGGCCCGAGGTGCTCGACGCGGCTCTCGAGCTCTTCCTCGAGCACGGCTACGACGGCACCTCGATGCAGGCCGTCGCCGACCAGGCCGGCGTCACGAAGCCGGTCGTCTACGCCTGCTTTCCGGGCAAGGACGAGCTCTTCCGGGCGCTGCTCGCCCGCGAGGAGCAGCGGATCCTGGCGGAGATCCAGGGCGCCTTCGTAGAACGCCGACCTCTCCGACCCCGAGACCACCCTGACCGAGGGCTTCACCGGCTTCCTGCGGGCCGTCGGGGAATCGCCCGAGGTCTACCGGCTGATCTTCCTGGGCGAGGGTGGCGGCAACGCCGCCGTCGCCCACCGGATCCAGCGCGGCCGCGAGGAGCAGGTGAAACGGCTCACGCTGCTCGCCAAGCGGCTGGCTCGAGGCGCGTGACGGCAAGCGGAACGATCTCGAGAGGACCGCCCGGCTGCTCGGCAACTCGATCGCGGGCCTGGCCGAGTCCGGCGCCCGCCTGCTGCTCTCCGGCGAGGACGAGCTGGACGCCGGAGACCCTCGGCCGCGAGCTCGGCCGGATCGCCGCCGCCGCCCAGGCCGCCGCCTGACCGACTGCGCTAACTCCGCGTGCGGTAGTGGAGGTGGACCGCTCCGTTGGCGAAGCGGCGCTCGTCCAGCAGCTCCAGGTTGAGGCGAAGGCCATCCGGCAGCCAGCGGGTGCCGCCCCCGACGATCACCGGGTACAGGACCTGATGGAGCTCGTCGACCAGACCGGCGCGGAGCGCCTCGGCCGCCAGATGCGGACCGCCGACGCTCAGGTCGGCGTCGGCTGTTCCTTCACCCGGCGGACCGCGGCCGGGTCGAAGTCGGGCTCGATCTGGGTGCGTGGCGTCGACGGCGACTCGAGCGTCCTGGAGTAGACGATCTTGTCGGCGCCCTGCCAGATCTCGGCGTAATCGCGGATGTGGTCAGGTTGCTCCGTCAGGTCGGGGTCCTGCCAGTAGCGCATCACCTCGTACATCCGGCGCCCGTAGAGAGAGCTGCCGATCGGCCGCTCGAGATCATTGAAGAAGGTGTGCACCTCCTCGTCGGGCGCCGCCCAGTCGAATTTGCCCTCCTCGTCGTTGATGTAGCCGTCGAGCGAGGTGTTGGATGGAATAGATCAGCTTGGCCAATACGACTCGATCATCGCGGATAGCTAGGCTGCCGCGCTCAACTTCAGAGGACAGGAGGGCGCATGTCGGTCGAGGAGACGCTCGGGCAGTTCAAGGAGACGGCGGGCACGGAGCCGTTCCAGCTGCAGGGCTCGAAGATGCTCAAGGTTCGCGTCGCGGACGAGACGATCCAGGCCAAGCTCGGATCGATGGTCGCCTACCAGGGCGACGTCAAGTTCGAGCACGCTGGGTCGGGCGGCCTCAAGCGGATGGCGAAGAAGGCGATGACCGGCGAGGGCGCCGAGCTGATGAAGATCTCGGGCTCCGGCGAGGTCTTCCTGGCCGACCTGGCGCAGGAGATCCAGCTGGTGAAGCTCACCGACGAGGCGATCACCGTCAACGGCGCCAACCTGCTGGCCTTCGACGCCGACATCGACTGGGACATCAAGAAGGTCGAGGGCGTCTCGGGCTTCATGGGCGGCGGCCTCTACAACACCCACCTCTCGGGGTCCGGCTACGTGGCGATGCTCTCCGACGGGCCGCCGGTGCTGATCGAGCTCGACGGGACCGACACATTCGCCGACCCGCAGGCCGCGATCACCTGGTCCGAGGGCGTCAAGACCTCGGTGAAGACCGACGTCAACCTGAAGACCTTCATCGGCCGGGGCTCCGGTGAGACCGTGCAGATGGCCTTCAGCGGCAACGGCTGGGTGCTGGTCCAGCCCTCCGAGGGACGCGTCACGAGTGCCGCGGCGGGCGGCCAGTCGAGCGGCTCGAGCGCCGGTGGGGCGCTCGGCAAGCTGCTCTCCGGCTGACTCCGGCTAGGTCGGCTTGACCGTCATCGCCCAGACCGCGACCAGGTAGCCAATCAGCAGCAGGGAGACGAGGCCGGTCGAGATGCGGACGCCGATGCTCGGCACCTCCGGGCCGCCGCGCGTCTGCTTCCGGACCGCGAGGCCGGTCAGGACCGTCGTGATGATCAGAAAGAGCAGTCCGACATCGGTGACCGTGAAGCCGATGTTGATCCAGGTGAGGTCCACCTCATCGCCGTCCAGGCCCTCCTTGTTGAGGACGATCTGGGCTGCGACGCGCATGACGATGAAGGACGGGACCGCTCCCCAGAGCAGCGCCCTGTAGCCGAGCCGGGTGAGCGAGATCGACCCGCTTCGCCAGGCGCCCACCAACGCGATCAGGCAGAGCGTGAGGGCCCCGACCGTGGCCATGCCGCCGAGGATGTGGACGAAGAGCCAGAACTTCGCCGCGTCTGGCCGGGTCGTAACCACTTCCGCGAGAAGACTCATGCGCCCGGCTTCCAGACCATGTCGATGAGCAGGAGGACCACCCAGAGCACGCGCATCCAGTGGGCGAACGCCACCCGGCGGTCGACGTGACGCTGAGCCGTCCGCCGTGGGCTTAAGCGTCCCGGCTCACCCGGGCGCCCGCTCCGTTGGCGAGGATCCAGAGGACGAGGGCGGCGATGATCCAGCCGTCCCAGATCTCGTACTCGGGGCGGTTGAGCGCCAGCCAGATGCCGAAGACGAGGGTGCCGACGCCGCCGACTCCCCAGAGGATCTCCGCGACCAGCTTGCTCGGGCGGGTGATCGGCCCGCCGAGGACGAACGAGGAGAAGATCACCACCGCGGCCCCCAGGAAGAACGCCGACAGCACGTGCCAGAAGAGGAGGGCGTGGTACATCGGGGCGCGATCCTACCCACGCCGGCAGCGGATTCTCGTCAGGCGGCCGCGGCGTACTCGCGGATGCGCTGCGTCCACTCGTCGAGCTTGCGCTCCGCGCTTCCGGCGTCCACAGCGTCCCCGGCGCGGAGCATGTGGACTGCTCGGACGACACCCGCCCGCTCGTATTGCTCGAGGACCGAGAGGTCTCGCGGCGGGATCTGCAGCGTCACCGGGATCGGGCCGCGTCCTGCCTGATCGGCGAGCCGCTGGAGCTCCTCGACCCGGGCGATCATCGCGTCGTCCGGTGGGATCCGGTTCGGGAACCAGCCGTCGCCGAAGGCGAGCACGCGGTCGTGGACGCGCGGGCCGTGGCCGCCGACCAGGACGGGCGGGTGCGGTTCCTGGAGCGGCGCGGGGCGGCAGACGATCCGGTCGAAGTTGACGAACTCGCCGTGGTAGGTCGCCTCCTCGTTCGTCCAGATCTCCTTGCAGGCCTCGACGCGCTCGCGGAGGATCCGAAAGCGCTTGGCCGGGTCGGTACCGTGATCGCGCATCTCCTCGAGGTTCCAGCCGGCGCCGACGCCGAACAGGAACCGCCCGCCCGAGAGGCGGTCGAGCGAGGCGACCTCCTTCGCCGTGCTGATCGGATCGCGCTCGATCAGCAGGCAGATCGCAGTCCCGATCCGGATCCGCTCCGTCGCGTCGGCCATCGTGGTGAGAGCCACGAAGGGGTCGTAGATCCGCCAGTACTCGCGCGGCAGCTCCCCGCCCGCCGGGTAGGGCGTCTCGCGGCTCGCCGGGATGTGGGTGTGCTCGGTGACGAAGACCGACTCGAAGCCGCGCTCCTCCGCCATCCGGGCGAGGGCCGCAGGCTCGATCGACTCGTCCGTGGGGAAGTAGGAGACGCCGAAGTCCACGCGGGACCCTTGCAGGGCGTTAGCCTCCGCGCCAGTGGAAGATCTCGGAGCGCCGAGCTCGTACCTCGCCCTCGACGAGGGCGTCGACGTCTACACCTGCGACGGGGAGAGGATCGGGAAGGTCGAGCACGTTCTCGCCGTGCCCGAGAAGGACATCTTCGACGGCATCGTCCTCGACACCAGCGTGCTGCCCGGAGGCCACCGCTTCGTCGACGCCCCGGAGGTGGAGGAGATCTTCGAGCGCGGCGTGCTGCTCAAGATCGACCGCGAGCAGGCCGGCAGCCTGCCGGAGCCGGGCGCCAACCCGGCCGCCCTGGAGGTCACTGCCGAGGACCTCACCGATCCCGAGGAGGGCGAGCTGAGGCGCAAGCTCGGCCACGCCTGGGACCGGATCTCGGGGAAGCGCTAGACCCGTTCGGGTTCCGCCGGCCGCGTAGTCGGCCGCTGCGCGCCGTCGCTGACCAGATAGAGGATCCCGAGCGGTAGGGCGACGTCGAGAACGAGGCCGAAGAGGCTGGCGACGTTGTCGCCGGTCGAGTAGTGGCCGGTAGTGGTCAGGTGGTAGATCAGGTGCGGCAGGCCGGCCGCGATCAAGGTGAGCGCCGCCGCCTGGATCACGCGGCGATCCATCCAGTACGCGGCGAGCCCCGTCAGCACGGCGATGCCGAGCGAGGTGGCCCCGAAGTCGCGCTCCAGGTGCTCGTTGTAGGGCGGCAGCGCCGATACCCAGTGAACGCCCGCGCCGGGGAAGTCGTCGTAGAAGCCCCGCGGCGCGACCAGGATCCAGACCGCGAGGATGCCGGTGGTGATCGTCAGGAAGAGCAGGGCGATCCGGATCGGCGCCCTGTGCCGCTGGATCTCCATCGAGGGCGACCCTATCGGGGCGCCGGCTCGAAAGCCTTTCTGAAGTTCTCCACCGGTCGGGTCTCGGACCCGAGCTCCTCCTCGGGCTCGAGATCGTCGTCGCCGTCGCCGAGAAACCGCCCCAGCAGCGCCGTCAGCTTGTCCGCCGTTGGCGGCCTGATCGAGTGGCCCGCCTTGGGCAGCACCACGAGCTCGGAGTCGGGGATCAGCTCCGCCACCCGCTCCGTCCAATCCTCCGGGACCAGGTGGTCGCGCTCGGGTCGCACCACCAGGGTCGGCGCCTCCACTCTCGAGAGCTTCCGCTCGACCCGGTCCCCGAGCGCCTCCCGCAGGGTCCGCACGGCTGCGCCAGGGCCCCGCGTCGATGAGGTCGTGCACGACCGTCGGCGCGAGGCGGGGCGACCAGCGGGGGGCATTGCGCGCCCAGCGCAGCGCCAGCCTGCTCGCGCTGCGGGCCTTCGGGTCGAACGTGGGGCCGACCAGGGCGAGGCGGTCAACGACGGCGGGGTGGCGGACCGCCAGCTCTACGGCCACCTGAGAGCCGAAGGAGACGCCCACGACGATCGCGGGTGCGAGCTCGTTGTCGAAGAGCCAGCGCCTCAACGCATCGGCCAGGCCGCGGACGTCGAGCGGATGGATCGGCTGGTCGCTCATCCCGAAGCCCGGCAGGTCCGGCGCGTACACCGGCCGCCGCGTGCCGAGAGCGCGAATCAGGGGCTTCAGAGTGCGGCTCGACGTCAGCCCGTGGACCAGGACGATCGGCGTTGCGTCGAGCTCGGGCGCGCCCCGTCCCCGTTGAGGGAGTCCAGGTGCTCAGAGAGCTGCCTTGAGCTCAGCCGGAACGCGCACGAAGACGCGGGTGTTCCCCGTGCGAGTCCAGCCCCCGTATACGCCGTTCCGGCCCGGTCCGATGCCCATTCCCCGACCCAACATACCCGCAAATTGCGGATTCATGTTCAGGCTCTTGATTACGCCTGAACGGCCAGCGCCACCCGCCCGCGCAGGTGATCGAGCAGCGGCTCGACCGAGAGCTCGCCGCAGCCGGCTCGCTCGAGGATCTCGGTCGGGGAGAGGCGGCGGCCGTAGCGGTGGACCCGCTCGCGGAGCCATCCTCCGAGCGTGGCGAGGTCGCCGCCCGCGATCTGCGCCGAGACGTCGCCGAGGTCGCGTCCCGCCGCGTCCCAGAGCTGACCGGCGATCACGTTGCCGAGGCTGTAGGTGGGGAAGTAGCCGAAGGCGCCGCCCGCCCAGTGCACGTCCTGGAGCACGCCGTGCGCATCGTCGGGGACCTCGAGCCCGAGGTAGTCGCGGTAGCGGGCGTTCCAGGCCTCCGGCAGTTCGGTCAGCGGCAGGTCGTCCTCGAAGATCTCGAGCTCCAGCTCGAAGCGGATCAGGATGTGGACGTTGTAGGTCACCTCGTCGGCCTCGATCCGGATCAGCGAACGCTCCACCCGGTTGGCCGCGCGCTCGAGCCCGGCCGGGTCGACCTCGTCGAACGCACCGGGGAAGCGCTCGCGGAGCAGTGGCAGGTGCCGCTCGAGCCAGGGGCGGCCGCGCGCCACCCAGTTCTCCCAGAGGCGGCTCTGGGACTCGTGCAGGCCGAGGGAGCGCGGGTCCGACAGCGGCGTGTTCCCGAGCTCGGGATCGACACCCGCCTCGTAGAGCCCGTGGCCGGACTCGTGCATGGCGCTGAACAGCGACATCGCCAGGTTGTGCTCGTCGTAGCGCGTGGTCAGCCGGATGTCGGTCGTCGCGATCGAGAGCGCGAAGGGGTGCTCGGTCGGGTCGAGCCGCCACGAGTCCTCCGGAAAGGGCAGCTCAGAGATCAGCTGCTCGATCAGCTCGCGCTGCGCTCCGACGGGGAACTCGCCCTTGAAGGGGTCCTGATCCGGCCCGGCGCCGTTCTGGGTGGCCTCGGCGACGAGGGGGACCAGGCCCTCGCGGAGCTCGGTGAGCACCGCGCTCATCTGCTCGGTCGTCATCTCGCGGCTCGTACTCGTCGAGCAGCGCGTCGTAGGTCTGGCTGAAGCCGGGGAATCCGTCGTAGCAGTCGGCGAAGCGCCGGGTGAGCTCGACGTTCCTCTCCAGGTGCGGGAGGAGCATGGAGAAGTCCGAGCGCGCCCTCGCCTCGACCCAGGCGTTCTCGGCGATCGAGCTGGCGCGCGCCATCTCGGCGCGCAGCTCGGAGGGCACGCGGCGGGCCTTCTCCCAGTCGCGGGCCAGGATCCTGACCAGGTCTGCGTCGATCGACTCGCCGGGTGGAGCGTCCGCCGGGAGCTCGGAGCGCGCCTGATCGATCAGACGGCCGATCTCATCGGCGATGAACATGTCGTGGCGGACTCGCGCGAGCGTCGCGAGGGTCTCGGCGCGCGCCTCCGCGCCTCCCTTGGGCATCATCGTCCGCTCGTCCCAGGCGAGCAGCGAGGCGGCCCGCCCGAGATCGTGGATCTCGCCGATTCGCTCGCGGAGCCCGTCGATGGCGCCCATCACGCAGAGACTAGATGCTGGGTGGCGGGCCCTCGGTGGCGACCCGCGACAGCCCCTCGAGCCAGCGCTGATGGAAGCGGACCATCATCGGGCGCAGCACCGGCTTGGCGACCTGGATGCCCGGTCCCTTCTGGGTCTCCTCGGTGCGGACGAAGGTCCCGCCGGAGGCGGGACGCAGCACCCAGCCGTGATAACCGCGCCCGCCCAGCACCTTCGCGTCCCAGGCGATTCGCTCCGGGGGCTCGTACTCGACGACCTCCGAGGTGACGAAGGCGCCGAAGCTCCACCAGCGAAAGCGGCTGCCCAGCTTCAGCTCGGGCCAGGCCCCGCCCAGGTGCTTGATGAATTTCGCGTTCGAGTAGTAGGTCGGCCAGAGGTCCGGCCGGCAGAGCCACGCCCAGACGACCTCGGGCTCGGCCTGCATCTGCAGCTCGTTGACCGCGTGGAAGACCGAGCGCTCCGGCGTGTGCTCGTCGGGCCAGCTGATCACGGTTTCGCCGTCGCTCACGCGGCGGAACCTACTCCAACCGTCCTCCCGTGACCCTGATCAGTGGATATGGAGGTTGACGTCGAAGAAGACGACCAGGGGCCAGAGCACGATCGCCGCCAGCGCCGAAACGACCTGACCGACGGTGTCGTGATGGATGTAGTTGTGGTCTCCGGCGGCGAACACCCCGATCACCAGATAGATGACCGTGAGCAGGCCGGGACCGCTGCGTCGGTACACGCGTCAGTCTCGGTCGGGTGCGACTTCGCTCGCCCGTTCCTCGTGCCGGCTGGCGCGGTCCTCCTCCGACTCGGCCTTTTCCTGGAGCTCCTCGGCCTTCTGCCGGTGGTCCTCCGCCATGGAGCGGTGGCCCTCGGCCTCGGCCTCGCGCCTGCGCATCTCGCGCTCCCGGGCGATCCTTCGCCGCTGTGTGACCAGCCGTGCGATGAACAGCAGGACCACCACCGCCACGACTGCGATCACGATGATTGCGATAGTTGACATGGCCCACCCTTACCCGAAGGTCACCGCTGAAAACGCGAAGACCTCGTCAAGGGCCTCCCAGTACGCTGGGATCGTGGCTGAACCGGTTTACAAGAAGCCCGACTGGTTCACGGCCCACGTCGTGAACCCGCTGATCAAGGGGCTTCACCGCCTCGGGATCGGTGTGCAGGGCTCGCAGACGCTGGCGGTGCGGGGCCGCAAGAGCGGCGAGATGCGGACCAACCCGGTCAACCCGTTCGAGCTCGACGGCCGCACCTATCTGCTCTCGCCGCGCGGCAACACCCAGTGGGTCCGCAACCTGCGCGCCGCCGGCGGCGAGGGCGAGCTGCGCAGCGGGCGCAAGGTGCGCCGCTTCCACGCCGACGGAGGTGCCGGACTCCGAGAAGCTCCCGCTGCTCCGCCTCTACATGGACAAGTGGTCCTGGGAGGTGAAGGGCTTCCTGGGGATCGACGCGGATGCGCCCGACGAGGAGCTCCGCCGGATCGCGCCGGACCACCCGGCGTTCGTGCTCAGCTTCGAGGACTGACCGGCGTCACTCGGCTGGCCGTGCGGCGCTCGATCGAGACCGCTGTAGGCCTTCGGCCGCGCGGCGAGGATCTGTCGTCCGAGGGCTCGATCCCGTCGGTGAGGCGCATCGGGTCGAAGACGAGCGGGTTGTCCGGCGTCTCGGCGTCCTCGACCACCTCGGAGCACCTCGAGCTCGCCGAGCTCGACCACCTCGTGCTCGCCCTCCCATTCGACGGTCGGGTCGTCGAGCGGGTCGCCGTCGTTGGCGAGGGTGAACTCGAGCGTGAACCGCGCGATGCCGTCGGCGAGCCGCTCCCGGATCTCCTCCTGCAGGTAGTCGCGTCGGCGCGGCCTCGCGCTGCTCGTCGGTCAGGTACTCGGGCCCCGCCTCCGGCTCCCAGGTGTAGCGGCCCCAGTGCGTTCCGCCGTCGGCGTCGACCAGGCAGAAGGCGTGGAGCGCGCGGTAGTCGGAGGTGGCGAAGCTGGTGGTCGGGGCGAGCTTGGGCAGGCCCTTCTGGAGCGCGACGCCGGTCTCGGGATGCTCGGCGAGGAAGGCGCCGAGCTTCTCCGGATCCGGCTGGCCGGTCTCCGGGTCCGGGATCCGGGCGCGGGTCATCTCCAGGAAGTCCTCGGGCGTGCGCGCGAGGAAGACGACGAGCGGCACCGAGACGATGTCGGTGGCCTCGCCGTCCGGGCAGGTGGAACTTGACCGCCATCCCGCGGCCGGCGAGCGGGTCGGCGTCCGGGGTCCGGGGGTGGCCGCTCGCGTTCGAGAAGCGGACGGTGGCCTCGACCGGGTCGCCCTGCAGGTGCGCGGCGCGCGAGAGCCTGGTTCGCCTCGGGCGTGGCGGTGAAGGTCCCCTGCAGATCGTCCCCTTGGCGTGGACCGCGCGATAGCCGGGGTGGGGACCGCCGTTGACGGCCTCGAGCGCGTCGACGATCTCCTCCCACAGGGTTGTGGTCGCCACGAAATGGACCTACGCGAGACGAGTCCGCCCGATGCGACGGCGATCCTCCTCTACGACCCCGACTGCGGCTTCTGCCGCTGGTGCCTCGGCAAGGTGCTCGCCTGGGACGCGCCGGCGCTCGATGCGCCCGGTGGCCTCAGTCGGAGGAGGCCGACCGGCTGCTCACCGGCATGCCCGAGCAGGAGCGGCTCGCCTCCTGGCACCTGGTGGACGAGAGCGGCAGGGTGCGCTCCGCGGGCGCGGCGTTCCCGCCGTTGTTCCGGCTGCTGCCGGCGCGGCTCCTCTCGCGGCGCTCACCGCGCGAGCCCCGCGCGCGACCGATCGTGCCTACCGCTGGGTCGCCGGCAACCGCAGCCGCTGGGGCAAGCTGGTCACCGACGGCGCGAAGCGCCGCGCCGACCGGCGGATCTCGGAGCGAATCTAGCCGGCGGCCTCGGCCCGCCGCAGGCCGCGTGATCGCGAAGGCGAACATGGCGGCGAGCAGCGCCGCGACGATGCCGAGCGTCGCCAGGTACTCGGAGCCCGTGCCCGGCGATCAGGTCGCGGACGGTCTCCATCACGTGGGTGGCCGGGTTGAACGGGGCGACCGCATGCACCCAGCCGCCGAGCAGCTCGCGCGGGACGTAGACCGGCGCGAGGAAGAGGAAGAGGAAGACGGGCACCTGCATCAGCGGCGTCGCCTGCAGGCTGCGGAAGCGAAGTGCGATGCCGGCGGCGAACAGCAGTCCGGTGACGTTGATGATCGCCGCCAGCCCGTACATCCCGAAGATGTCGAGACCGCCGCCGTCGAGGTTCATGCCCACGGCGAGCGCGATCAGCGTCACCGCGGTCAGGGTGACGAGGGCCCGGATCATCGCGACGATCCCGTAGCCGAGGATCAACGCGGTTCGGTGCGGCGTGGCCAGCAGCAGCCGGCGGCCGAAGCCGAACTGGAAGTCGGCGGCGATCGAGAAGCCGCTGAAGACGCCGCCGAAGGCCGCGCTCTGGCAGAGCACGAAGGCGAAGATGAACGAGGTGTAGCCGGGGCCGTAGTCGAAGCCCGGGACGTTGCTGATCGCCGAGAGCCCGCCGGCGAAGGCGGTGAAGAAGAAGATCGGCATCAGCATCGGCGGCAGGAAGAGCAGCGGGTTCGTGACCAGGCGTGTGCAGCAGTCGCCAGGCGAGGCCCGCCGGCGACCGAGAGGTAGCGCCTCATGTCCGCGCCATCCTCTCCTTGAGGCCGAGCGAGGCGAAGGTCAGCCCGAGTCGCGAGGATCCCGAGCGCGCAGCCGAAGCCCAGCGCCAGCGCCTCGCCGTCCCACCCGGTGATCAGCAGGCTGCGGAGCCCCTCGACCATGTAGCTGACCGGGTTGTAGGTGGCGACCTCGCGGAACCAGTCGGTCTGGATCAGGTTCCTCGGCAGGCTCATCGAGCTCAGGAAGAGGAAGACGAAGATCAGCGGGAAGAGGCTCTGGACCTTCTCCGGGGCGTCGACGCGCATGCCGACCGCGAGGCCGACCGAGCCGAAGGCGAGTGAGATGGCGATCGCCAGCGCGATCAGGACGAACGCGCCGCCGAGGCCGGCCTCGATGTGCGCGCCGGCGAGCAGGCCGACCGAGATGTAGGTCGCGGCCTGGAGGAGGCCGAGCGGTCAGCGTCCCGGCGAGCTGGCCGGCGACCAGCGCGGCGGGGTGGATCGGCGTCAGCTGCAGCCGGTTGAAGAAGCCGCCCTGGTTGTCCTCGGCGAGGTTCTGGCCGGTCCCGATGACGGCGAAGACGCCCGCCTGGATGAAGGCGAAGGCGAGCGCGAAGGTGACGTAGGAGTCGGTCGGGAACCCGGGGAGGGAGGTCGCGGACTTCAGCCCCACCGAGTTGATCGCCAGCAGGATCAGGGGGAAGACGGTCGCCGGGATGATCGCCGCGGGCTGGCGAACCGTGCGCATGATCGAGCGGCGGGCAAGCTCCGGCACCTGGGTCCAGATCGACGGTCGCAGTCGCGCCGGCGCGATGGGGGCGTCTACGGCGGCGGCCTCCATCAAGCCGGTGCACCTTCGAGAGCGGGCTGTTCGCCGGTGTCGCCCTCGGCGTGGCCTCGCCCTGAGCGCCCTCCAGCGACCGGCCGGTCTTGGTGAGGAAGACGTCGTTGAGGCTCGCCTCGTGAAGCTCGAGGTTCGCGACCTTGACGCCGGCCTGGTCGAACGCGCGGATGATGTCGGCCAGCTCCTCGCTGCCCTCCTCGAGCCTGACCGCGGCGCCCTGCGGGGTACCCGGGACCAGCTCCCCGAAGGGGCGGAGCAGCTCCACGGCGCGGTCGCGCTCGGCGTGATCGGCCGGGACCACCTCGACCGTCGGGCGCCCGACCTCGGCCTTGAGCGAGTCCGTCGTGCCCTCGGCGACGATCTTGCCGTGGTCGATGATCCCGAGGTGGTCGGCGAGCTGGTCGGCCTCCTCGAGGTACTGGGTGGTGAGGAAGACGGTCATCCCCTCGTCGCGGGAGAGATGGGCGACCTCATCCCAGAGGGCGGTGCGGCTCTGGATGTCGAGGCCGGTGGTGGGCTCGTCGAGGAAGAGGACACGGGGGCCGTGCAGCAGCGCGAGGGCCAGGTCGAGCCGCCGCTTCATGCCGCCCGAGTAGCCGCTGACCTTGCGGTCGGCCGCGTCCGAGAGGCCGACGCGCTCGATCAGCTCGTTGCCGCGCCTGGTGCGGTCGGCCTTGGACATCCCGTGCAGGGCGCCCTGGAGGCGCATGTGATCGCGGGCCGTGAGGTTCGGGTCCAGGGCCGCCTCCTGGAGCGCGGCGCCGATCGCGTCGCGGACGGCGGCGCCCTCCTTGACGACGTCGTGGCCGGCGACTCGCGCGAACCCGGCGGTGGGAGGGAGGAGCGTGGTCAGCATGTGGACCGTGGTCGACTTGCCGGCGCCGTTCGGGCCCAGGAAGCCGTAGATCTCGCCTGGCCGCACCTCGAGGTCGATCCCGTCGACGGCGCGGATGCCGCCCTTGAACTCGCGGACGAGGCCGCTCACCTCGATTCCGTTGGCGTCGGTCAATGAAGGACGGCAGTATACATAGATAGTTGAACCTTGCAAATATCGATCCTGCGACCTAGTAATATGCCTGCAGAGGATGGAAACGCGGAAATCCAAAGTGGCGGTCGAAGGCGCGATGGGAAGGGGAGTCCCTGGCCGGGTCCCGAGCTCGTGGCTCGCCGGCGAGGCCGGCCGGACCGATCCGGGCAGCCAGGCGTGGAGCCTGATGCACTGGATGATGGTCAGCAACAAGCGGCGCCTGGTGACGACCGGCGGAGAGTTCGAGCTCGCCCCCCAGCAGATGATCGCGCTGCGGATTCTGGGCGGCGGTCCCCAGAAGATGAGCGACCTCGCCCACGCCCTGTTCTGCGACAACTCGAACGTCACCGGCATCGTCGACCGTCTCGAGGAGCGCGGGCTCGTGCGCCGCGAGGCGGCCGAGGGGGACCGGCGGGTGAAGCTTTTGGTGCTCACCGAGGAGGGGGAGTGGATGAGGACCGAGATCACGAAGCGGATGGCCGAGCCGCCGCCGGCGATCGCCTCGCTCTCCGAGAAGGATCAGAGGACCCTCCGTGACATCCTGAAGAAGGCGCTCGAGGACGTCTCCGACGCAGACGTGCCCGAGGCCGTCGCCGAGAGCTAGGTCGCCTCGGGGGCGGGAGTCGGCCCCTCCGGCGGAGGCGCCGGGGTCGGTCCGCCGGCCTCCTGTTCGGCGGCCGTGACCTCCCGGCGGTACTCGAGGTACTCCGCCACGGCGATCTGGATCGATGCCGCGAACGGCACCGCGAGGATCGCACCGAGCACGCCGAACAGCGTGCTGCCGAACAGCACCGCGACGAGGATGATGAACGCCTCGACCTTCGTCGCTCGCTTCTGGATCTGCGGCTGGATCACGTAGTTCTCGACCTGCTGGTAGACGATCGCGAAGACGACCCAGATGATCAGGGTGACCGGGAAGTTGACGAAGGCGGTGACGATGCCGACCAGGACGGCGCCGATCGTGGCGCCGACCACCGGGATCAGGTCGAAGACGAAGATCACGACCGCCAGCGGGCCCGCGAACGGGACTCCGAGGATCTTGAGCATGATGAACGCGGCGACGCCCGCGATCGTCGCCTGCAGCAGCGCGCCGCCGACGTAGTTGCCGACCGCGTTCGCGATCCGGCGCAGGGTCCGCTCGATTCGCTCGGCGTGCTCCGGTCTCTGCATCCGGATGAAGCTCTCGATCCATCTCGGCCCGGCAGCCACCATGAAGATGCTCAGGATCAGGATCGTCAATCCGGCGAAGATCGAGCTGACCAGTCCGAAGCCGATGTCGCGCAGCACCTTCGGCGGCGTCGCCGGCCTTGCTCGGCAGCTTCTCCGCCTCGTCAGAGAGCTTCTGGGTGATGTCGTACTTCTCGTTCAGGTCGTTGAGCGTCTTGTTCTTCTGGACGTAGTCCTCGACGTCGTTGACGTAGTTCGGTGCGTTCGTGGCGACGTCGCTGACCTGGTTGACGATCGGCGGAATGAGCACGGCTCCGAGGCCGATCGGGATCGCCAGCACACACAGGTACGTGAGCGCGATGGCGAGCCCGCGCTTCATGTACCGCTGGAAGAAGTTGACTGGCCCGGCGACGGCGATGGCCAGGAAGGCGGCGATGATCAGCCAGCTGATCGGCTTCCGCAGCAGGTAGATGACGTAGAGGATCAGCAGAACGCCCACGATGACCAGGACGTTGCGGGCGATCGCGCGTGCCGGTGAGTCGATTTGAGGCATGCCGACCCTCTCTATTCGGGTGCAGCCCGCTTCCTGGCACGCCACTCCGCATTCCCGTCGGGCACGAAAGCGCGACTGCTCAGGGTGGGGTGACGCCGGCTTGCTTGAAGGTCGGCGCTTGAGCGCCGGCGCGTGGATCCGATGAAGCAGCCCGCGGCTGGTGACGCCGCCGCCGGCGAAGCGGTAGTTCAGCCGGGTGTACGCCGGTCCATTCGGTAAGTGGCCCTGGATCGGCGAGAGCGACACCGTGCCGGTTCCTTTGCAGGTGCCGCCCGCCCCTTCCTTGATCTCCTCTGTGAAGACGTAGCGCGGCGGCGTGGACGGCCGAACTCCGTCGAGGGTCCATTCGCCCCCGCACTCGATGCCGGTGTAGGCGACCCGCCCCGTGCCGTCCGAGGTGATATCGACGGCGATCTTGAACGGCGCCAGCCCCGCCTGCTGGAGCTTCCCGGCCCAGCTGCCGGCGATCTGCCGCGTGATGCCTTCACCGGGCGCCGTCAGGTTGCCGGCGTCGTCATCGCTGCACCCGGCCAGGAGGACGATCCCGAGCGAGAGCAGGCAAACCTTCCGACGGAGCACGGCGAGAGCCTAGTATCGGCCCATGGCAGAGGAACCGGTCGCCGAGGGGCCCCGCCGGCTCGCCGAGGGGGTCGAGATCCGTCCGGCCACCGAGGACGAGCTCGAGGAGCTGCTGCCGCTGATGCGGGCCTACTGCGACTTCTACGAGTCCTCGCCCACCGACGAGGGCGTGATGACCATGGCCCGCACCCTGATCACCGATCCCTCGCAGGGGGCGGTCTTCATCGCGCGGCAGGACGGCCGGGCGATCGGCTTCGCGACGCTCGACTGGAAGTGGTCGATGCTGAAGGGCGCCCGGATCGGCTACCTGGAGGACCTCTTCGTCGATCCGACGGCCAGGGGCGGGGGACGGCGGACGCGCTGATCCAGGCCTGCGCCGACCGCTGCCGCGAGCTCGGCATGCCGGCGATGGAGTGGCTGACCGCGCCGGACAACCACCGGGCGCAGAAGGTCTACAACCGCACCGGGGCCGAATCGGACACGTACGTGGAGTACGACCTCGAGCTATGACGGACGAGCTCCGCTCCACCGTGGGGGCGGTCTGGCTGAACCACGTGCGGCAGGGACACGGAGACCCGCTGATCCTGCTGCACTCGCTGGGCGGCTCCCTCGTCCAGTGGTCGCCGGTCATGGACCGGCTCGCGGCCGAGCGCGAGGTGATCGCCGTCGACATGCCCGGCTTCGGCGAGTCGCCGGAGCTGCCCGACGGAGTCTCGCCGCGGGCCGCCAACCTCGCGACCGCGGTCCTCGACTTCTACGACGCCCTCGGGATCGAGGGCAAGCCGGCGGTCGCCGGGATCTCCCTCGGGGGCTGGGTCGCGATCGAGTGCGCCCGCCAGGGCGGCGCCAGCGCCGCCGTCGGCCCTCTGCCCGGCCGGGTTCTGGAAGCGCTCGCCCGACGACGCGAACCGGATCGTTGCCCGCCGCCGGCGCCGCGGACGGCTCGCCCGCCCGCTGCTTCGGCCGATCATGGCGACGGCACGAGGGCGCCGCCGGACGCTCGGGCGCTTCATCCATCGCCCAGAGCGCCTCCGCCCGGGCGAGGCCGAGGCGATCGCCAGGGCCTACGTGACCGCGCCCGCCTACGAGGAGGCGAGCGCGCTGATGCGGGCCGGCCGCATCGAGGAGCTGAAGGTCGATCAAGGTCCCGATCACCCTCGCCTGGGCCGAGCACGACACCCTGGTCCGGAACCGGCCGCTGCCCGACGAGGCTCCTGCCCAAGCGGGTGGAGCAGGTCCTGCTTCCCGGTTGCGGGCACGTGCCGACCTGGGACGACCCGGACCTGGTCGCCCGGGTCGTCCTCGCCGGGGCACGCCGAACGCGATAGAAGGAGAGACGATGAGCGAGCGCAGCGAGTACGCACCCGGGGAGTTCTGCTGGGTCGACCTGGCCACCACCGACGTGGACGGGGCGATCAAGTTCTACGGCGAGCTGCTCGGCGATCGAGGCCGAGGCCGGCGCCCGGCGATCCCGAGGAGACCGGCGGCTACGGGTTCTTCACCAAGAACGGCAAGATGATCTGCCGGGTTCGGACCGACCCAGCAGGAGGGCCAGCCGCCGGCCTGGTCGAGCTACATCAAGGTCGAGGACGCCGACGAGACGGCCGAGAAGGTGAAGGAGGCGGGCGGCCAGGTCCACTTCGGGCCGGTCGACCTCCCGAACGAGTCCGGCCGGATGGCGGTGCTCCAGGACCCGACGGGCGCCTTCGTCTGCATCAACCAGCAGCAGAACCATCCCGGCGCGCAGCTCGTCAACGAGCCCGGCGCCTGGACCTGGAACAACCTGATGACGCGCGACCTCGAGGGGCGCAAGGACTTCTACGGCGCAGGTCTTCGGCTGGACGGCGCGATCCACAACGAGGAGGCGCCCCCCGGCATCCTCATGTGGCAGGTCGAGGGGCAGCGCTGGCCCGAGGGCCTCGGCGGCCTGATGGAGATCAGCGATGAGATGCCCGCCGACATGCCCGCCCACTGGCAGGTCTATTTCGTGGTCGAGAACGCGGACGAGGCGATCGAGCAGGCGGAATCAAGCGGGGCGAAGCTCGGCTTCGGCCCGATCGACGTCCCGGTGGGGCGGCTGGCGAGCCTGGTGGACCCGCAGGGCGCTGCCGTCTCGATCTTCGAGTCTCACTACCCCGAGCCGCGCTAGCCGCGGGGCGGACGGTGACTAGCGCCGGCGCGCTCGGCGACGGGCGCGGTGGCGCTGGAACTGGCCGGGCTCGGCCTCCTCGTCGAGCACCTGCTCGATCGTCCGGCCGCTGAGCACGGACTCGGGCTGGGAGGAGGTCGGTCTGCGCCGGGCGTCGGCGCCCTCATCGCGCTTCTTGATCAGCAGCCACTTCTCGCGGTCCGAAGGCGGGCCGGTCCGGACGAGAGCGTAGGCGCCCTTGATCTTCTCGCCGAGCATGAAGATCTTCACGTCGCCCTTCTCGATCGCGTCTGCCAGCTCCATGGGCTCGCCGCGCCGGGTCTCGGAGATGTTCTGGAAGACGCCGCGGTCCCAGACGATCATCGGTCCCGCGCCGTATTCGCCCTCGGGGATCACACCCTCCCATTCCAGGTACTCGAGTGGGTGGTCCTCGGTGCGCATCGCGAGGCGCTTGTCGCGCGGGTCCAGCGAAGGGCCCTTCGGAACCGCCCAGGAGGCGAGCACGCCGTCTGATCTCGAGCCGCAGGTCGTAGTGCTCCGAGGTCGCCGAGTGCTTCTGGAATCGAGAAGCGCGGATGGCTCCGCTTCGCCTTGCCCTTCCCCTTCTTCTTGGCCTTGCCGCTCGGCTCCCTCGTCCTGGAGAAGTCCCGCTTGCGCTCGTATTCGCTCCGCGCCGCTTTGCGCTTTGGCATCAGACCGCCCCCTCCAGCTCTGCGATCGAGTCGGCCAGGGCGCCGCGCAGGCCGTCGAGGTTCGGTGATCGCCTCGGGGTCCGAGCAGAGCCCGAAGGCGAGCTCGCCGCCGAGCGAGATCATCGAGACCCGGAGGGCGTGGCGGTCGGCGGGCTCGGCGAACGAGCTGAACTGCTCGACGGCATGGCCCGAGGATCAGCGGCCGCTGCCGCGGCCCGGGGACGTTCGAGACCGAGAGCGCGAATTCGCGCGGGCCCGAGGTCAGCCGGGTCACGCCGCGATACAGCGGGCGGAAGCGGCCTATGGCGTGGAAAAAGGCGTAGAGCGTGTCGGCGTCGTGGTCGAACTTCCGCTCCCTCGTCTCCGCGTTGATCAACCGCAGGCGGGCGGCCGGGTCGGGCTCGGAGATCGGCAGGTCGACGTTCATGAAGGAGTCGCGGTTGCCGAGCTGCCCCGCGTCCTCCTCGCGGGCGTGCAGGCAGACGGGGCACTGGACCCGGAGGTCGTCGGCGATCCCCCCGACCTCGGGGAGCCAGCGGCGAAGGCCTCCGGCGACCACGGCGAGTACGACGTCGTTGACGGTGGCGCGCTCGGGTGCGCCATGCTCGATCCGCTTCAGCCGCTCGAGGGGAAAGCTGGTCCAGGCGACCTCGCGGGCCGGGCCGATGTGCTGGTCGAGCTTGGTGTCCCGCCCGGGGCGGAGCTCCCTCCACAGGGCGGCGGGCAAGGCCCACCAGGATGCGTGCCTCGCCGGCCTGGGCGGTTGCACGGGTCCGGGCGAGGCCGCGTGCACCGCCGGATGTGGCGGCGAGCTGGATGTCCTCGTCCCAGAGCAGGCCGGCGATCAGGCGGATCGCGCTCACCCCGTCGGCCATCGCGTGGTGGATGCGCCCGATCAGCGCGACCCGGCCGCCGGTCAGCGGTAGGGCGTCGAGACGCCAGAGCGGGCGGGTGTGATCGAGGCGCTCGGAGAGCAGCTCACCGACGGCCTGGCGGAGCTCCTCGTCGGAGAGCGGATCCGCGTGATCGCGGCGGCAGGCCACGTGCCAGTCGAGGTCGACGTCCGGGGACCTCGACCCAGGCCGGCCGACCGAGCCCCAGCCGGGGCTCCGCCACTCGCTGGCTGAGGCGGGAAGGCGCCCATCCGCTCGCCGACCCGATCGCGGAGGCCGTCGACCGAGGCGCCCCCGTCGAGTCCGGGCGCGAGGATCAGGACCTTTCCCGTGTGCCCCTTGATGGCGGCTGACTCGAGGCGCAGGATCTGGGCGTCGTCGACGCTGAGCCGCTCTCGCGTCACGGCGGGCATCGTGATGATCGCGCCCGGGGGGGTCGATGTCACTCCGTTTTCCGCGGTGGACGTCGGGTACCCAAGGGAGATACAGACAAAGGAGACGATCTAAATGGGTGAGCACATCGATGAGGCAAAGGGCCGCACGAAGGAAGCGGCCGGCGACCTCACTGACGACGACAAGCTGAAGCGCGAGGGCAAGGTCGACCGCGCAGTTTCGAGCGTCAAGGACAAGGTCGATGACGTGGCCGACAAGGTGAAGGACAAGGTCGGCGACGACCGCGACCCGCGCGACTGACGCCCGCCTGTAAAGCGAAGGGCGCGACCAGCGCGCCCGCTTGATGACAGGGGAAGAGAGGGCCGGAGCGAACGCTCCGGCCCTTTCTTTTGTGCACGGGGGGAATTACCGACTCGAATCCCGCAGTTCCTCCCGATGACGCCGCCCGGGCGGCGGGGAGAATGCTTCGCCAAGGGGAGAAGGAAACCAAAAAGCGCAGGGACCACCCGCCCGCCGCCGATTCGACTCACACGGGCCGCCCTAGGGGGGCGGCCCGTTTGTTATGCCCGATCGCCCTGTCGCTCCCCGTACAGAGCGTCCGCCATCTCCGTCGGGGCCTGCGCCTCGCCCCGCATCTCGAGGAGGCGGATGGCGACGACGACGACCGCGAGGCCCTCGAATGGCTGGAGCAGGCCTTCGGCGACCAGATCGACCCCGGCCACCAAGGCGAAGCCGTGGAAGGGCAGGGTGATCGCCTGCACCGCGAGCTCGGTGAACACGGTGACCCCGACGACGATCACGAACACCCGCCGGAAGTTTCCGCGGACGAGCTCGACACTGCGCCTCATGGCATCGATGGGCCCGCGAT
>CAWGUT010000008.1:0-210519 GCA_963825825.1 uncultured Solirubrobacterales bacterium
CCGTTTCGATGGTTATCCCCGTTTGGCGGCTTCTATGAGCACGCGCAGTGGACCGACATCCTCGTAGCGCTAGCGGCGCTGCTTGGTTGATCGAGAGGGTTCGTGATCGCAACCTCGCGCGGGCCTTATCGGCCCTGGCAGGTGCCCTTGGCCGTTTACCTGGCTCTCGCCAGCGTGTGCCGCGGTTTTTGCGGTACCCGGATTCGGGGGTAGCTGGAAGACGGTTTTGCTCATGGCGGAGCTCGCGGTTCTCGCCGCGATTACGGCCGATTTCGCCGCCGAACCCGTCGGACGCCGAATGATCGCGAGGGTGGTCGTCGCTCGGCGCTCGTGACGCTGGCGCTCGGAGCGATCGCGTGGGTCCTGTTCTATCTGGGTGTTCCAAACGGACTCGTCGGACACTACGGCGAGCAGCTCGTCCCTTCGAGCCTCTACACGAGGGTTCAGGCCGGATTCGCCAGCCCACCCCTGCTCGCCAGCTTCTGCATCTTCGCCTCGGGAATCGCTGCGAGCAAGGACGCCGACCTCAGCCCTCGACTCCGGGTCCCAACGCAAATCGGGCTCGGCTTGCTCTGCCTCGCCACCATCTCACGCGCCTTCATAGGCTTTTTGTTCGCGCTGCTGCTGCGCTATCGACGATGCAAGGCCGGCGCCGGATCCTCGTGCCGGTCGCGGCCATGGCGGTCTGTCTCGGAATCCTCGCTGCGCTTACCGGTGGGACGGCTCCACCTCAACCCGGTCGAGCCGTCGACGATCTCGTACGTCGTGCCGGACCCCGGCAACCGCCGCGAGGCGTTTTCGACGTCGCTGCAGACGTTCGGCGATCATCCGCTTTTCGGCGTCGGCCCTGGAGCGCTCCCCGGCGTCAACGACGGCGTACCGTTTCGAGCGCACTTCACGCCGCTGAACGTCGCCGCGACGCTCGGCCTCCCGGCCCTGATTGCCTTGAGCGCCATGTTCTGGCTGCTCTGGCGATCGCGCCGACGACCCACTGATATCGCTCTCTGGAGCGCGCTTGCGGGGATTGCGATCGATGGGCTGGTGGGTGACGTCGACCACTACCGGCATCTTTGCGGACGGCCTTCTCGGCAGCGCTAGGGGCGTGTCGGGTCGACCGCTGCTATGACCAGGGTTGGGTTGATTAGCTTGTCGAGCATGGCTGGTATCATTAGGTTGGGCCCGCTTGGCCGCAATCGCTTGGGCGCGGGGAGACGCGCCAGGCATGGCACACCAGCCAGACGCGCACCAACAGCCCCCCCACCTCTCCTGGGGGAGGGGGCCTGGCTTTCGCGCGAGGACGCTGCAGCTGCGGATCGCCCGGTGGTACGGCGGATTCGGTGGCTGACGATCGGTTTTCCGTGGCTCATCGGAAGGGGGATTCTTGAGCAGCAGACGACTTGGCTATCGGCTTGGGTTCGCCACTGCGGTTCCGCTGGCCGCGCCGGGCACGCCGAGTCTCGTCCCACCGTCGATAGCCGCTGGGACAAGATGGGCGTGCCCGGCGCGGCCAGCGGAACCGCAGTGGCGATCAGACCTGCCAAGCCGAGATAGCCAAGTCGTCTGCTGCTCAAGAATCCCCCTTCCGATCAGCATCCGCGAAACCGATCATGAGCCACTCGATCCGCATACCAGCCGGGCGACCCGCAGCTGAAACGTCCGACTCTCACGCGAGAGCCAGGGCCCCTCCCCAGGAGAGGTCGGCGGGCTGTTGATCCGCCTCGTGCTGCTGTGCCATCCAGCGCTCACGCTGCTCCCCACCCAGTGCTCGAGCGATTCGGGCCGAGCGGCCGACTCGTCAGGCGATCCAGTCATGCTCAACAAGCTAGCCGAGCCAACGGCGCCGAGCTAGCTCCTATCTTCAACGCTGACAGCCTTAGCGCTGCCGAGAGGCCGATCAGGATCCAGAGGTGCCGGTAGTGGTCGACGTCGCCCACCAGGCCGTCGATCGCCATCCCGGCAAGCGCGCTCCAGAGGGCGATATCCGTGGGCCGTCGCCGCGTTCGCCAGAGCAGCCAGAACATCGCGCTCAGAGCGAGCAGAGCCGGGAGCCCAGCGTCGCGGCGACATTCAGCGGGGTGAAGTGCGCTCGAAACGGGAGGCCGGCGTTGAGGCCGGGGAGCGCTCCAGGGCCGACGCCGAACAGCGGGTGATCGCCGAGGGTCGTCAGAGAGGTCGTGAACGCCTCGCGGCGGTTACCGGGATCCGGGACGACGTAGGAGATCGATGGAGGCGCGACACGGGTTGACGTGGAGCCGACCCACAGTCAGCGCGGCGAGAATCCCGACGCAAACCGCTGCTCCGGCGACCGGCACAAGTATCCGCCGACGGCCGCGCAACTCGGTTGACCAGCGGAGCAGCACCGCGAATAGAAACCCGATGAAGCCTCGCGAGATGGTGGCGAGGCACAGCAGGCCGAGGCTGACCTGGGTTGGGATCCGGAGTCGAGTGCTCAGGCCGGCGTCCCGGCTGGCGGCGATTCCCGAGGCGAAGATGCAGAAGCTGGCGAGCAGGGGCGGGCTGTCGAAGCCGGCCTGAACACGCGTGTAGAGACTCGAGGGGATGAGCTGCTCGCCGTAGTGCACCGACGAGGCCGCTATGAGCACCCGCGTAGAACAGGACCAGCGCGATCGCTCCGAGCGCCACGGTCGCCAGTGCCGACGCGACGATCACCCTGGCGATCAGCCGGCGTCTCGCAGGGCTCGGCGGCCAAGTCGGCGGTGATCACTGCCAGGACCGCGAGCTCGGTCATCAGCAGCACGGTCTTCCAGCTGCCTCCGAACCCCGGCACCGCCACCGCGGCAGACACGGCGGAGAGCCCCAGATAGAACACCAAGGGCACCTGCCAGACCCGAAAGGCGCGCGCGAGGTCGCGATCACGCGAGTCTCTCGATCAGCCAGAGGAGCGCCGCAAGGGCGACGAGGATGTCGGTCCACTGAGTGTGCTCGTGGAACGCCCCGACCGGCGAGAGCCAGCGAAACGGCAGAAGGGCGATCGCGAGCAGGTAGCAAGCCGAAGGCGGGACTCTGGACGAGCAGGCGCCGCGTTGCGGCAAGGGCGGGCATTGGCACCTCGAGCTAGGTCCGCATCGCCGGGAAGAGCAGGACCTCCCGCAGGCTCTTCGCGCCCGTCAGGATCATCACCAGGCGGTCGATGCCGAGGCCGACGCCGCCCGTCGGGGGCATCCCCTGCTCCAGCGACTCGACGAAGACCTCGTCGTAGGGCTGGGTCTCCTCGTCGCCCCGGGCCTGCTCGGTGGCCTGCTCCTCGAAGCGCCGGCGCTGCTCGTCGGGATCGTTGAGCTCGGTGAAGGCGTTCGAGATCTCGATGCCGCCGACGAACGCCTCCCAGCGCTCCACCAGGCCCTGCTCGCTCCGGTGGCGCTTGGCGAACGGCGAGAGCTCGACCGGGTAGTCGACGACGAAGGTGGGCTGGATCAGGGTGGGCTCGACCTCCTTGGAGAGGAGGCCGTCGACGAGCTTGCCCCAGCCCTCCTCGCGGGTCCGGCTCCGTGCCCATCGCCTCGGCCAGCTGCTCACGCGAGTCGGGTGCTCGAGCACGTCGATGCCGGTCCGCTCCCTGATCGCCTCCCGCAGGGTCACCCGGCGCCACGGCGGGGCCAGGTCGATCGTCTCGCCGTCCCGCTCGATCTTGGTCGTGCCCAGCACCTCCTGGGCCACGGACGACACCAGCCCCTCGAGCTCCTCGGCGACGTCGTTGTAGTCCGCGTAGGCCTCGTACCACTCGAGCATCGTGAACTCGGGGTTGTGCTTGTGCGAGATCCCCTCGTTGCGGAAGTCCTTGCCGAGCTCGTAGACCTTGTCGATCCCGCCGACGATCAGCCGCTTCAGGTAGAGCTCGGTTGCGATCCGCAGGTAGAGGTCTCGGTCGAGGGCGTTGTGGTGGGTGACGAACGGCCGGGCGAGCGCCCCGCCGTAGAGCGGCTGGAGGACCGGCGTCTCCACCTCGACGAATCCGCGCGAATCGAGCCAGCGGCGGACCGCCGCGATCACGCGTGTCCGCGTCAGGAAGAGCTCGCGAGTCTCCTCGTTCGCCATCAGGTCGAGCTCCCTGCGGCGGTAGCGGGTCTCCACGTCCTCGAGGCCGTGGAACTTCTCCGGCGGCGGACGCAGGGACTTCGAGAGCAGCTCCCAGGCCTCGGCCCGGAGGGTGAGCTCGCCGCGGCGGGAGGCGAACACCGTGCCCTCGACGCCGACGATGTCGCCGACGTCGAGGGAGAGCAGGCCCTCGTAGCGCATCGCCGAGCTCGTCGACGCGCGCCTGGACCTGGAGCGGGCCGGTGCCGTCCATCAGATCCAGGAAGGCGGACTTGCCGTGCTCGCGCTTCGCGGTGAGGCGGCCGGCGACGCGGTATCGGTCGCTGGTCTCCTCGCCCGGCTCGATCCCCTCGTGAGATTCGCGCACCGCGGCGATCTCGGTGCGGTCCGGGAAGCCGTGCGGGTACGGCTCGATGCCGGCCTCCCGCAGCCGGTCGAGCTTCGCCCGCCTCTCGGCGAGCAGATCGGATGACTCGCGCTCCGGCTCCTCGTTCACGGCGGGGAGCCTATTCGCGAGCTACGAAGTCTCGATCTTGGTGATCTTGAACTTCTTCTTGGGGCCGCGCGGCGTCTCGACCGTGACGACCTCGTTCCTCTTGCTGCCGAGCAGCGCCTTGCCGATCGGCGACTCGTTCGAGAGCTTCTGCTCGGTCGGGTCTGCCTCCGCCGATCCGACGATCTGGAACTTCTGGGACTTGCCGGACTTCTGGTCCTTCACGTGGACGACGGCGCCGACGCCGACGGTCTCGGTGTCGATGTGCTTGTTGTCGATCACCGCGGCTCGCCGCAGCCGGTTCTGGAGGGACGCGATCCGCTGCTCGAGCATCGCCTGCTCGTTCTTGGCGTCGTCGTACTCGGAGTTCTCCGCGATGTCCCCGAACTCCCGCGCCGCCTTGATGCGGTCAGCGACCTCGCGGCGCTTGTCGTTCTCGAGGTACTCGAGCTCCTCCTTGAGCTTCTCGAGCCCCTCGGGGGTGATCAATGTCTCGCGTGCCAACTCTCCTCGATTCCTTCGTTGACTGGGTTTGCTCTGCGCCGAAAATCCCTGCTATACGGCGAAAAATGAGCCCGCACCGACGCGATCGAAACACGGGCCGGTCCGGGCGGAGCGCGCCAGTATAGCGCCGCCCCGAGAGGTGGTCGAGGGCGTTTTCCTCAGGCGCGCAGGGCCTCCCGCGAGCGCATCCGCGACGCGCCGGGGATCCTCGATCTGGGGGTAATGGCCGAGGTCCTCGAAACGGCTCAGCGCGGCCGCCGGCCGGAGCTCGAGCACGGCGTCGAGGACCCGCTCGGTCGCCACCGGATCGAGCATTCCCCAGGCGAGTGAGAGCGGCTTGGGCCAGTCCCTGAGGGCGCCGTGCCAGCGATCGGCGTGCCGGAAGCGCTCCTCCATGTAGCGAATCGTCTTGTGCGCGATGGTGCGGCCGCCACCCGCGCAGACGAGCGCCCACTGGTCCTCCGCCTCCTCGTCTGTGAGCGGATGTCCCGGCGAGAAGATCGATCCGAACTGCTGGCGGAAGAAGCGCTCGCTCGAGAGCCGGGAGAAGAGCGGTCCGACGGCGCTGCGGAGAAGGCGCTGGCCGATCGTGGGACTGGCGGCGTCCTGAACCATCGAGCCGTTGAGGAGCAGGGCGCCGGTGATCTCCATCTCGAGCGCACCCTCGAGATCCCGCGCCATCAGCTCGGTGGCGACCGAAGTGCCCATGTCGTGGGCGACCACGAAGACCGGCCGTCGGTCCGCGTTGACGACCGACGAGCTCCTCGACCAGGTCGGCCTGCCAGTGCAGGGTGTAGTCGTGATCGCGGGGCTTCTCGGAGAGCCCGAAGCCGAGGAAGTCGGGGGCAAGGGCCGCGTGCTCGGTCTCCAGATCGAGCAGTGCCCGCCAGTCGTATGAGCTGGACGGGAAGCCGTGCAGGAAGAGCAGCAGCGGACCGCGACCGCCCCGCTCGAAGACGTGGATGCGGCGCCCGCGGAATTCCTCGTCCCCCCGCGCTCGCGCCATGCCGCCACGCGGGCGGGCAGGTCCATCCCTACCGCCTCTTCTTCGCACGGCCGTCATCCGGGCCGAGCGCTTCCGATCATGCGGCGACCGCCGGACCGGCGCGCCAAGATCCCGAGCCAGGCGACGAGCTTCGTCGAGGTCGTCGCTCTCCTGGAGCGCAGCCGCCGTTTCCTTGTCCGCACCGAGCCGCTCCAGGTACCAGGGGTAGAACTTGCGCAGGTAGCGGGCGGCCCGCTCCGGCCCGAGGTGCTCCTCGGCCCGGTCGATCACCCAGAGCAGCTCGGCGACCACCTCCTCGCGCTCGGGGTCGGCGCTCCGGCGGCCGGTGAGCTGCTCGAAGATCCACGGGTTGCCGAGCGACCCGCGGGCGATCATCACCGCGTCGGCGCCCGACGCCTCGTAGGCGTGCACAGCGGCTTCCGCCGTATCGAGGCCGCCCGAGATGATCATCGGGACCTCGAGCCGCTCGGACAGCTCGCGGGCCAGGGCGTAATCGGGCCGGCCCTTGTGCTGCGTGGCGGCCGATCGGGGATGGAAGCCGATCGCGGAGACGCCCGCGTCCTCGGCGAGCCGCAGGGCGAGGTCGAATCCCTCGCGGCCTCCGGGGCGGAGTCCCGAGCGAAGCTTGACGGTGACCGGAATCCCGCCGCCCTCGCGGGCCGCCGACGCGATCCGGACGGCGAGGTCCTGGTCCGAGAGCAGCGCGGCTCCCGCGCCGGTCTTGCAGACCTTCCGCACCGGGCAGCCCATGTTGATGTCGATCAGGTCAGCGCCCGCCTCGGCGACCATCGCCGCGGCCGATCGCATCACCTCAGGGTCCTGCCCGAAGAGCTGCACCGAGACGGGGTGCTCGTCCGGATGGAGCCGAAGCAGCTCCTGCAGGGTGCGCTCGTTGCGGTAGTGGAGCCCGAAGCTCGAGACCATCTCCGAGACGGCCAGGCCCGCTCCGTGGCGGCGCGCCTGGAGGCGCACGAACCAGTTCCCGATCCCCGCCAGGGGAGCGAGCAGCACGCGGTTGGCGATCTCGACGTCGCCGATGCGGAAGGGGGATGTGAGCGGCGGCTGCATGCCTCGAAGGTTAGGTCCCGTCGTTGCGGTCGTAGATCAGCCGCAGGCCGCGCAGGGTGAGCAGCTCGTCGACCTCGTCGATCGTCTCGCAGAGCGGCGCGATCGTGTGCGCGAGCCCGCCGGTGGCGATGAACGTGGCCTGCTCTCCCGAGCTCGTCGACCAGCCGCCGGTCGATCCCGTCGACCAGGCCGGCGAAGCCGTAGGCGAACCCGGACTGGATCGCGGCGGCGGTGTGCTTGCCGATCGCCGCCTCCGGCGAGGAGAGGTCGATCCGCGGCAGCTTGGCCGCGCGGGCGGTGAGGGCCTCCAGCGAGACCTCGACGCCCGGGCCGATCACGCCGCCGAGGTACTCGCCCGCGCCGGAGACGACGTCGAAGTTGGTCGAGGTGCCGAAGTCGACGGTGACGCACGCGCCCTTCACCTTCGCGTGGGCCGCCACCGCGTTGACCAGCCGGTCGGCGCCGAGCTCGTGCGGGTTGTCGACCAGGATCGGCATCCCGGTCTTCAGGTTGGGGCCGACGAGCAGGCATCGCTTCGCCGATATGTCGCTCGGTGAGCTCCTCGTACTCCGGGCCGAGCTGGGGAACGACGGTGGAGACGATCGCACCGTCCAGCGATCCGAAGCTGAGCCCCTCGAGGGAGAGCAGGTCGGAGATCGTCGCCGCCAGCTCGTCGGCGGTGGCGTTCGGGGCCGTGGTCGAGGCGCCAGTCGCGCGCCAGGTCCTGCCCGTCGAAGGCGCCGAGGTGGGTCTGCGTGTTACCGACGTCGACCGCGAGCAGCATCGGCGGGATTATCCAGACCCGGCATAGGATCGCCCGCAATGGCGGAGGCAAAGCTCTACGTCATCCCCGGCTCGCACCCGTCGCCGGACGGCGATGCTGATGCTCGAGCGCAAGGGCATCCCCTACAAGCGCGTCGACCTGATGCCGGTGATCTCGAAGGGAATACTGAAGGCCCAGCGCTTCCCCGGGAACACGGTCCCGGCGCTGAAGCTCGACGGCAAGCGGGTGCAGGGCTCGATGGAGATCGGGCGGGAGCTCGACCGGATCCAGCCCGAGCCCGCCCTCTATCCCGCCGACCCCGAGCTCCGCGCGCAAGGTCGAGGAGGCCGAGGCCTGGGGCGATGAGTTCCAGCAGAAGCCGCGCCGGCTCAGTTGGTGGGCGTTCAAGAAGGATCGCGCGCCGATGGCGAGCTACTCGGAGGGTGCGCGACTCGGTGTCCCGGTCGGGCTCGCGGTCAAGACCGGCGGACCGCTCGTGGCGGTCGCGGCGCGGCTGAACGACTCCACCGACGAGAACGTGAGCGCCGATCTGTCCTCGCTGCGCGCGGACCTCGACCGGATCGACGCCTGGATCGCGGACGGGGTGCTCGGGGGACCGCAGCCGAACGCGGCCGACTACCAGATCGCCCCGAGCCTCCGGCTGCCTGATGAGCTTCGACGACCTGCGGCCCTTCATCGAGGGGAGGCCCTGCGGCGAGATGGCGATGCGGGTCGTGCCCGACTTCCCCGGCCGCACCCCGCCGGTCTTCCCGCCGGACTGGCTGGCCGGGCTCTCGGTCGCTAGGCGGGTCGGCGGCAGCGACTCGCTCCGACGCGCTGGCCGGGCCCGAGCGCCTCGAGCGCTGCCTGCAGCTCGGTGCCATCGGGTAGGCGGAGCTCCGGATCGAGCTCGAGCAGCGGCATCAGCACGAAGCGCCGCGAGGCGACCTCCGGGTGGGGAAGGGTGAGCCGCTCGGTGCTCAGCTCGATGTCGCCGAGGAGCAGCAGGTCGATGTCGATCGGGCGGGGGCCGTGGCGGGGCCCGCCGAAGGCGCGCCCGTGCTCGGCCTCGATCGCCTTGCAGACGTCGAGCAGCTGCTCCGGCTCGAGCGCGGTCCGGATCCGGACGGCGGCGTTCAGGAAGTCGGGCTGGTCGAGGATCTCGCCGACCGGCTCGGTCTCGTACAGCGAGGAGACCGCCTCGACCTCGACACCATGGCTCCGCAGGTCGTCGATCGCCCGCGCGCAGGTGGGACTCGCGGTCGCCGACGTTCGAGCCGAGGCCGAGGTAGCCCGACATCAAGCGGGTCGCGCTGTCGCGCGCCCTCGCGTCAGACGCCGTCCTCGTCGCTCGCGGTCGAGGGAGCGCTCGAGGGTGACCTCCACCCCGGCCTCCTGGACCGGATAGGGCACCGGCGGCTCGGGCTTCGCCGCGCGGACCTGGACCGACTCGCAGTCGAAGCGCTCCATCAGCCGCTCCGCCACCACGTGGCAGAGCCGCTCGAGGGTGCGGTAGCTCTTCTCGGTCGCCGCGAGCGCGACGATGTCGCAGACCTCGGAGTAGTCGACGGTGTCCTCGACCCGGTCGGTGAGCACCGCGTCGCAGTCGGGCACGTCGAAGGTGAGGTCGAACTCCAGCCGCTGGCCGACCTCCTGCTCGGCGTCGCGTGACGCCGTGGTGCGTATATATGGAGAGGCCGCGGATCTCGACCTCCACGGAGGGGTGTGCGGATTCGTCTCATCCGCCGCCAAAGTAGCGGGTCGTGAAAGGGTGTCGCGCTCGTGGAGCCTCGAGACTCTCAAGCATCATTACGCCGACCTCGAGGGCTGCCGGATGCACTACGTGAGCCGCGGCGAGGGCAAGCCGCTGCTCTTCCTGCACGGCTTCCCGCAGTTCTGGTTCCTGTGGCGGCGACCAGCTCGCCGATCTCGGCAACGACCACGCGGTCTACGCGCCCGACATGCGCGGCTACAACCTCTCCTGCAAGCCCGAGGATCCCGAGGCGTACCGGATGCGTCACCTGCTCGCCGACGTCGTCGGGCTGGTCGAGGAGCTGGACCTGGCGCCGCTCACCCTGGTCGGCCACGACTGGGGCGGGATCGTCTCCTGGGCCTTCGCCCTCAAGTACCCGGAGCTGCTCGAGCGGCTGGTGATCATCGACGCGCCCCCGCCCTTCACCTGGAACCGCGATCTGCGCGAGAGCCCGAAGCAGCGCGACGCCGTCAACTACATGGTCGAGCTCTCGAAGCCGTCACCCGAGCCGGAGGAGATGCTCGCCGCGAACGACTTCGCGCTGATGGACAACATCATGCGGCGCATCGGCGGCCGCGGCGCCGAGCTCTCCGACGCCGACCGCGCCGTCTACCACGAGGCCTGGTCGCAGCCCGGGGCGCTGCGCGGCGGCCTCAACTACTACCGCGCCGCTCGCATGGGCGACCAGGTCGCCGCCGGCGGCGTGCCCGAGGAGTACGCGAGCAAGATCACCTCGCAGACGGCTCGAGGTCCCGACCCTGGTGATCTGGGGCGAGAACGACACGGCGCTGCTGCCCACGCTGACGCGGGGCCTCGAGCGAGTGGGTCCCGCGAGCTCCGGGTGGAGATCGTCCCCGGCGCCGGCCACTGGGTGCCCTACGAGCGCCCGGACGAGGTCAATCGCTGATTCGCGAGTTCGTCGGATCGCATAGCGATCGCCTCGGCCGACCGGTCGAGTCGCCGTGGCGCGCGCATCGGCGCGACGTCGTGGACGCGCAGCATGCCGGCGCCGTTGGCGTAGGCGATCACGTTGGAGGCGATCGTGCCGCCGAGGCGCTGGTCGACGTCGGCGCCCGGTGAGCTTGCCGATGAAGCTCTTGCGGGATGAGCCGAACGCGATCGGCCGGCCCAGCTCGGCCGAGCTCGCCCAGCCGCCGGTGGAGCTCGAGGTTGTGCTCGACGGTCTTGCCGAAGCCGATCCCGGGGTCGACCCAGATCCGCTCCTCGTCGATCCCCTGCGAGACGGCGAACTCGATCCGCTCGGCGAGGAAGGCCTTGACGTCGTCGACGACGTCCTCGTAGACCGGGTTCTCCTGCATCGTCCGCGGGTCGCCGAGCATGTGCATGAGCACGACCTCGCAGCCGGCGCTCGGCGCACAGCGCCGGCCAGGTCGGGATCGGCTCGCAGCGCGGTGACGTCGTTGACCATCGTGGCCCCGGCTCGAGGGCGGCCTCCGCGACGGCGGACTTCGAGGTGTCGATCGAGACCGCGCGGACCGTCATCGCGGGCGAGCGCCTCGACCACCGGCGCCACGCGCTGCCAGCTCCGCCTCGGCCGTCGACCGCCTCCGCGCCCGGCCGGGTGGACTCGCCGCCGATGTCGAGGACGTCGGCCCCCTCCGCCGCCAGCTCCCGGCCATGGGCGATGGCGCGCGCCGGGTCGAGGAACTCGCCGCCGTCGGAGAACGAGTCGGGGGTCACGTTGACGATCCCCATGATCCGGGCGGGCATTGGCTACTCCGCGCGGATCAGCTGACCGTCGAGGTCAGCTCGACGAAGTGGTGCGCCTCGCCCGAGCGGTAGCGCTGGCACTGGTTGGCCGGCTCGTCGTCGACCGGCTGACGCGGATCGTGGGCGACGTCCGCGACCCAGTCCGGAAGGGACGGGAGGCTCTCGGAGATGCAGGGGCCGGTGCTCAGGTCGACGCCGGACGCTTGAGCCTGTCGAAAGGCGTCCTGGGCCTCGTCGACGGCGCGCTCCGAGCCGCTCGGGCTGACGTTCGAACCGCTGCTGCCGCAGGCGGCGAGCGCCAGGACGAGACGCGGCCGAGAGCAGCCGGCGAAGGGGGTGACGGGCGAATGGCCGGGATCACCGGCGCTACGGATCTCGCGGCAGGGACGTCGTCTCGCCAGGCCGATCGTGCCCGACTCATGCCCTCGATCCGCCCGCGCGAGGATCGGCCACCCTGCGTCAGTCGCCGGCGCGTGAACCGGCGGCTACGAGCGGTTGTCGCGCATCTCCGCGCCGCCGCCGGCCAGGCCGGGACGGGGGCGCGGGCGCGGGCGGGCGCCCTCGCGGGCGGTGCCCTTCTCCTCGACGGGCGGGGCCTCGGGCGGCTTGGCCTCCTCCTCCTCGGCGAAGACCTCGTCCTCGGGCTTGCCCTCGAGCAGCGCGATGAACTCGTCCGCCTCGATCGTCTCGCGGTCGAGCAGGATCTTGGAGATCGTGTCGAGCTGCTCGCGGTGCTCGGAGAGGATGTCCTTCGAGGTCTGGTGGGCGTCCTCGACGATCCGGCGTACCTCGTCGTCGATCTCGCGGGCGACCTCGTCCGAGTAGTCGGGCTCGGCCGAGAACTCGCGGCCGAGGAACGGCATGGAGCGGTCGTGGCCGAAGACCCGGGGGCCGAGGCGCTCGGACATGCCGAAGCGCATCACCATCTGCTTGGCGGTCTCGGTCACCTTCTCGAGGTCGTTCGAGGCGCCGGTGGTGATCTCGCCGAAGACGATCTCCTCGGCAGCTCGCCCGCCCAGGGTCATCGCCATCGTGTCGTTGAGCTCCGCACGGGTGGTGAGGAACTTGTCCTCGGTGGGCAGGGAAATCGTGTAGCCGAGCGCCTGTCCGCGGCTGATGATCGAGACCTTGTGGACGGGGTCGGAGTTCGGGAGCAGATGCCCGACGATCGCGTGCCCGAGCTCGTGGTAGGCGGTGACGAGCCGCTCCTTCTCGGACATCACCCGGCTCTTCTTCTCGGGGCCGGCGATCACCCGCATGATCCCCTCCTCGAGCTCGAGCATCGTGATCTCGCGCTTGTCGCCGCGCGCGGTGAGCAGCGCCGCCTCGTTGATCAGGTTCGCAAGGTCGGCGCCGGTGAACCCGGGCGTCTGGCCGGCGAGGGCATCGAGGTCGATTGCCTGCGCGAGCGGCTTGCCGCGGGTGTGCACCTCGAGGATCTGCTTGCGGCCCTTGCGGTCCGGGCGGTCGACGACGACCTGGCGATCGAAGCGGCCGGGCCGCAGCAGCGCCGGGTCGAGGATGTCGGGCCGGTTGGTGGCGGCGATCAGGATGATGTTGTCCTTCATCTCGAAGCCGTCCATCTCGACGAGCAGCTGGTTGAGCGTCTGCTCGCGCTCGTCGTGGCCGCCGCCCATGCCGGCGCCGCGGTGGCGGCCGACGGCGTCGATCTCGTCCATGAAGATGATGCAGGGGGAGTTCTGCTTGGCCTGCTCGAAGAGGTCGCGCACGCGCGAGGCGCCGACGCCGACGAACATCTCGACGAAGTCGGAGCCGGAGATCGAGAAGAAGGGAACGCCCGCCTCACCGGCCACGGCGCGGGCGAGCAGCGTCTTGCCGGTGCCCGGGGGGCCGTAGAGCAGCACGCCCTTCGGGATCCGGGCGCCGAGCGCCTGGAACTTCTTCGGGTTCTCGAGGAACTCCTTGATCTCGTGGAGCTCCTGGACGGCCTCGTCCACGCCGGCGACATCTCGGAAGGTGATCTTCGGAGCGTCGACCGACATCCGCTTGGCGCGCGACTTGCCGAAGCTCATCACGCGGGATCCCCCGCCCTGCATCTGGTTCATCAGGAAGATCCAGAAGGCGAAGAAGAGCAGGAAGGGCAGGATGTAGGTGAGCAGCGAGAGCAGGCTCGAGCCCCCCTTGCCCTTGATCTCGGTCTTGACGTTGTGCTGCTGGAGGTTGTTGAGCAGCTCAGCCTGCGCCGAGTCGGAGTCGGGATACGACTCGTCGTAGGAGGTCCCGTCCGTCTGCTTGACGTTGAGGGTGTTGTCCTTGGTGTTCCAGGTGACGGACTCGATCTGCCCCTGCTCGACCCGCTGGACGAACGTGTTGTAGTCGGGCGTCTCGGTGCTCGAGCCCGGACTGATCAGGCGCTGGGCGAAAAACGCCAGCACGACGACGATCAGAATCGGGAAGGCAGCGCTGCGAAAAAATCGTCTCACGGTTGTGGGTCCCTTTGCCCGGCGGTACGCGGAAAGTGCGCCTCCGGATCTATCGCGAGGGTACCAGCGTCGAACTAGCTGCCCTGCGGATTTTCCCGCAGCGCGGCGACGTAGGAGAGGTTGCGATAGCGCTCACCGTGATCGAGCCCGTAGCCGATCGCGAAGCGGTTCGGGATCTCGAAGCCGACGTAACGAATAGGCAGGTCCACCCGACGGCGCTCCGGCTTGGTGAGCAATGCGCAGACCTCGATCGACTTGGGCCCACGCGCCTGCAGGTTGCGGAGCAGGTAGTGGAGGGTGAGGCCCGAGTCGATGATGTCCTCCACGATCAGGACGTCGCGGTCCGCGATCGGCGCGTCGAGGTCCTTGAGGATCCGCACGACGCCCGATGAGTCAGTCGAGGACCCGTAACTCGAAACGGCCATGAAGTCGAGCTCGCAGTCGATCGTCAGGTGGCGCATCAGATCGGCGAGGAAGGGCACCGCGCCCTTCAGGATCGCGACCAGCAGCGGCGAGCGGCCCTCGTAGTCGCGGTTCACCTCGGCCGCCAGCTCGGCGACCCGGCGCTGGAGGTCCTCCTCCGAGACGAGCACCTCCCCGATCGCGTCCTCGCTCACGAGCGCAGTCTATGTATCGCTATCCAGGGACCTGGGCCGCGCTGAGCACAGCCGCCTGGGGAGCGCCGGCCTTCGCGACGAACTCCTCTGAGACCGCGACGCCGGCGATCCAGACGATGCGCTCATCGGAGCTGACCACCGGCAGCGCGTGTCGCAAGGACCTCGGAACCTTGCGGTCGGTGAAGAGGTCCTGGAGGGACTTGCTGCCGCCGAGCCCGAGCGGCCGCATGCGGTCGCCCTCGCGCCAGGACCGCACGAGCAGGGATGAGCCGAGCGCGCCCGGGTCGAGGACCGCGAGGTCGGGCCCGTCCGCCGCCGGGACGCCCGAGGAGAGCTCCGCGCGGACCTCCCAGCTGCCGAAGCGGCAGACGCCGGGCACCGGCAGGGTGGCCGCCGCCGGCTCGGCGACTCTGTCCGCCGTGAAGCGGACGTGTCCACCCTCGATCCGGGCCTCCAGCCCGCCGCCGAGCTCGACGACGCCGCCCTCCGGGTCATTGACCAGCCGCCAGATCTGATCGGCGCGGCCGCGCCCGAGGGGCACGGCGGCTCCGGCTGCCCGCTCCGCCAGTCGCTGCAGCGCGAGGCGGCGGATCGCCGGATGGAGCGGCGCGAGCGCGTCCCGGCCGATCGCCCCTGCGGCCTCGGCACCGGACTCGGCGAGGACATCAGCCACAACCCGCTCGAGCGCCTCCGCCTCCTCCGCGAGCTCCGCCTGGGTCTCGGCGATCGTCGCCTCGGCGTTGGGACCGATCTCCCGGAGCACTGGCAGGACCTCGTTGCGGAGCCGGTTGCGGGCGTAGATCGGCTCGGCGTTGGTGGGGTCGTCGCGGAACGGCAGGCCGGCGGCGGACGCCAGCCGCCGCACCTCCTCGCCACCGAGCGCCAGCAGGGGCCTGACCACCGCCCCGTGCCGGGGCCGCAGCCCGAGCAGCGCCCGGCGCCCGGGGGAGGTCGCGAGCCGGTAGAGCACCGTCTCCGCGAGATCGGTTCGGGTGTGCCCAGTGGCGATCCAGTCGGCGCCGCGGGCCCGGCGCAGGCGCTCGGCGGCCGCGTAGCGTGCGTCCCGGGCCTCCGCCTGCACGTTGCCCCCGCCGAGCGTGGGGTGCTCCACCTCCAGCTCGACGCCGAGATGGGCACTGAGCCGCCGGACCGTCTCCTCGTCGCTGGCGGAATCGGGCCGCAGGCCGTAATTCAGGTGGAGTGCGGTGAGCGCACCGGGACCGACGACCTCGACGAGCGCCGCCGCCGTTGCGGCGGAGTCCGCGCCGCCCGAGGCCAGGACGATGCCCGTTGTCCCCTCGGCGACCAGGCCGCTCTCCCGCGCTGCGCGGGCGAGGGCTGAGAGTGCCTGATCGGCCGCCATACGGCCGATTCTAGGAACGTGGCCGCCGAGCGCCGGGCCCGCTAATCCGCCGCAGGATGAGCGATATAGAGGGAGATCGGGTCCGGGAAGCCCTTGAGGACGACCTCGCCGATCGCGTCGAAGCGCAGGAAGTCCGACTCACCGGTCGCATCGACCAGCGCCTGCGTCACCAGCACCTCTCCGCCGAGCGCGCGGGACACCACCCGGTGCGCCAGGTTGACGTCGCCGCCGAAGTAGTCCCCGTCCCGGAAGACCGCGGCGCCGTGGTGGAGGCCGACCCGTGGCTGCGGCCGCTCCTGGAAGAGGGCCAGGAAGCCGACGGCCCACTCCGTCAGCGATGAGGGCTCGGGGGAGACGACCATCACCTCGTCGCCGATCGTCTTCACGATCGTGGCCTCTGAGGGCAGGGTCGCCTCGACCGTGTCGATGAAGCGCTCGATCAGGTCGAGCGCCTCCTCGTCCCCCTCCTCCTCGGTGTACCTGGTGAATCCCGTCAGGTCCACGAAGCAGAAGGTCATCGAGACCCGGGCCAGGCCGCGGCCGGCGCCCCCGATGTCGGCCTCCATGTGCCCGACCACGTCCTGCTCGATGTAGAAGCGCAGGTACCGGTTGTGCATGTACTCCATCAGCGGCCCGGTCACCGGCAGGAGATCGCCCGCCAGCGATCCCATCTCCTCGGCGATCTCGAGTGGCGGCACCTCCTCCTGCATCAGCGGCTCGTGGACGTACAGATGGAAGAGGCGGACCTCCGCGTCGGCGAGGCGGCGGATCGACTGGGCGTAGACCCGGACGAGCTGGAGGAAGGCGACCAGCGGGAAGCCCGAGGAGAGGACGTCCGCGCAGTGACGCATCGCCCTCAGGTCCTGTTCATTCAGCCTGTCCTCGGCGCCCACCGGCGTGCCGAGCAGCGTCATCAGCCTGTCGATCAGCTCCGGCTCGAGCCCGGTCAGCTCCGCCGCCTGCTCGCGCGTGTAGCGGCCCTCCGTGACCTCGAAGATGTCCTCGGCTCGGCCGAAGGCGAGCCGGCCGCCCTCCGCCGCCTCCCGGATGGCGTCCACCGAGTAGCCGCGCTCCCGCATCCGCGCGATCACACGCGCCTGGGCCGCCGAGGCCCTCGTCCATTTCCCATCGTCCACCGGGACGAGACCCTCGTCAGCCCATCTCTTCAGCGTGGACGCCGAAACGCCGGCCAGCCGGCTCGCCTCCGCCAGCGTGATGCCGTCGCCCTGATCGTTGCGATCGTCGGGGCTCATCGGCTCCCTCTCGTCGGCCGACACCCAACCCTTGGCGGACGAGACGACGGGGCCCCAGGGCCCCGTCGCCTGCGGGCTGTCGGCCCGCCTCGTCGGCCAGCGGCGCCTAGACGCCTCGCGGAGCCCTGTCGCCGATCCCAGTCGCCGGGGGACCTGCGGACCGCGGACCCGCTTCCGGCCCAAGAGCTTGTCGAATGAAACGAGACTACGCCCCACTCAGGGGCCAAGTCAATCCCGCGCCTAGTCAATGGCGAGGTGGGGGTACTTCTCCGAGACCAGCTCGCGATAGCGGGAGAAGAGAGGCTTGGCCGCGGGGAAGAAGCGAAGCGCCGCGCCCGCGTCCTCGACCCTCGTCCGCATCCGTCCACGGGCGATCGCGATCGCCGGGTTCTCCCTCCCCTGGAAGACACGGTTGGCGACGGACGAGTCCATGCTCAGCCGGAGCTTGGGCTTCAGGCTGGAGCGCGCCGAGAAATTCCAGTCGAGGCAGTGGCGGCGGCGATCGGCTCTCGAGACGTTGAGGACCAGCTTCAGGTCCGGAAACTCGATCCGCAGCGGAGCCGCGGCCGCACTCAGCCGCGGACCGTCGTCGGGGTCCTGGTCGATCTCGCGAAGCACCGCGTTGAGGATCTGCTTGAGCTCTTTCTTCGTCAGCTCGTCGCTTGATCCTGACCCTCGACCTGAGGTCAAGCGTTCTGCCGTAGCTTTTGCCTTTGAACCCATTGTCGAGGACCAACCGCGGTTAAGCCTACCCCCGGAGCCCGGTCCGCCACCCGGCTGTAGCGTGCCGGCCGATGCCGCATCACCTCCGACCCAGCACCGAGTACGCGCAGGACGCGCTGCTCCCCGGCGATCCCGGCCGGGCGCTCGCCCTGGCCCAGCAGCTGCTCAGCGAACCGAGGATGAGCAACCACGCCCGGGGGCTCTGGGGATATACGGGGGAGACGCCGGATGGCCGGTCCCTCAGCATCCAGTCCACCGGCATGGGAGGCCCGAGCGCCGCGATCGTCCTCCAGGAGCTGGCCGAGCTCGGCGTGAAGCGGGCGATCCGGGTGGGCACGTGCGGCGCGCTGGATGCGGACCTCGGACACGGCGCGCTGATCGTCGCCGGCGACGCGCTGGCCGAGGACGGGGCGAGCCGAGCCCTCGGCGCGGGCGAGGTCGCCGAGCCCGATCCCGACCTGACCGGGCGGGTGGCGGGTGCGCTCGAGGGAGCTCCGTCGCCGGTCCGAATCGTGACCACGGACCTCTTCTACGACGACAGGGAGGGCGACGCCGGCCCCCCTCGGGCGCGTGCCGAGGCCTGGCTGAGGCGCGGCGCCGTCGCTGTCGAGATGGAGGCGGCGACTCTGTTCACGCTCGGAGGACGTCTTGGGGTGGCGACCGCGTGCCTGCTCGCGGTCTCGGATACCTTCGAAGCAGGAGAGCGGCGGCGGATCAGCGACGAGGCGCTGGCCGAGGCGGCCGCCCGCATGGGAGCGGCAGCCGGCAGGGCCCTGGAGGGCTAGAGGGCTGTGGAGATCAACCCTGGCTCGAGGCTTGAGGGCGGCGGGAGGAGTCGAGCTCACGCCGGAGCTCGGAGACCTCGCGGCTGAGCCGGTCGAGCGCATCCTCGACCTCCTCGAGGCGCTCGGAGAGACCCCGCAGGCGACGGGCGAGCCGGTCGACGTCCTGGGCGCTGGGCAGATTCAGGTTTCTGATCACGGTGGCCCCCGCTTCGGAAGCCCGCTCGCGCACGCCGAACGCGAGATGCAGCGCCTGGTTCATCCACGGGTTCTCGACCAGGAGCTGTGCCAGGTCGCCGAGCGCGCTCTCCCCTCGGGGGGAGGCATGATCCCGGCTCTCTTCGACGCCGCCCTCGTCCATATCGTTCTGCGCACGGTACCGCGCCAGGACAGGGAACTGATCAGGCCCGCCCCGCAACTTTGGGCAGGATATTGAGCTTTGGTTTGCATGCGCCCGCAAGCGACGGTTCCACGTTGCAAAGGGGGTAGCGAATCAGTAGCTTCCGCCGTGCCCGTGGCTGCAGGGAGGCTGTGCCTGGCAGATGCCGGAAGTCCCGGAGCCTTGCGGGCAGGATCGGCTAGCCAATGAGGAAAAAGCTTCTCGTCATCATCGCGCTCGGCGGAGCCCTGGCGATAATTGCCGCGGGAAGCGCAAGCTCGGTCTCGGTCGGGACCGACGGCCTCACCGTCACCGCGCCGGGGACTGACGCCCCGCACCGTGCTCGCGCAGTGCGCCGACCTCTCCGACAACGACGGGGACGGCCTCGTCGACCTCGCAGATCCGGGCTGTACCGGCCCCACCGACGACGACGAGTACAACGCCCCCACCGGTGGCTCCGGCGGCTGCCGGCGGCGGGACCACGCACCAGCGGCGGCGGGACCACCACCAGCGGCACGACCTCCACCACGACGACCACCAGCGGCAGCTCGGGCGGCAAGAAGGGCAAGACCGGCGCCGCCACCAAGGGCCTCTTCGGCAAGCAGAACCAGAAGGGCAAGGGCGCCAAGGCGGTCGCCAAGGGCGAGCGCCAGAAGATCTCCAAGCCGGCCCTTCGCAAGCCGGACGGCTCCCCCGCCCCGACCAACCCCAGCCTCACCGTCGCCCAGTTCGGCCCCGCCCCGATCGGCGTCCCCAACTCCGTGATCGACTCCTTCGAGATCCCGCCCTTCCTGCTGCCGATCTTCCAGTCCTGCGGCACCGAGTACGGGATCCCCTGGCAGGTCCTCGCCGGCATCAACAAGATCGAGACCGCCTTCGGCACGAACCTGAACGTCTCCTCGGCCGGTGCCGAGGGCTGGATGCAGTTCATCCCCTCGACCTGGGCCGCCTACGGGGTCGACGCCAACGCGGACGGACGAAAGGACCCCTACAACCCGGTCGACGCGATCTGCGCCGCCGCCCGCTATCTCAGAGCAGCCGGCGGTGACACCGACCTCCGCCAGGCGATCTTCGCCTACAACCACGCCGACTGGTACGTCGACGAGGTCCTGCTCTATGCGAACCAGTACGGCAAGCTGCCGGACGCCCTGGTGGGCTCGCTCACCGGTCTCACCGAGGGCGCGCACTTCCCGGTCGCCGCCGACGCCCGCTACGCCGACGACATCAACGACGCCGCGGCGCTCGCCCGCTCGACCACCGAGCGGAGGGCCGCCGGCAACGCGGCCGACGTGATCGCCTCGAACGCCCAGCGCCGAAGCATCAACATCTACTCGAGCCTTAACGCTCCGGTGGTCGCGGTCAACGACGGCGTCATCAAGAAGATGGGCGACTCGAAGCAGCTCGGCAAGTTCATCGTCCTCCAGGACGCCTACGGCAACCGCTACACCTACGCGCACCTCGGGGAGATCGAGAAGGTCCACCCGGTCCAGCGCCAGAACGGTCTCTCGCCGAAGGACTTCAAGCTGACCGCGCCCGACAACGACTCGGCGCCGAACCAGCCGGCGTCGGCCGGTGACAACTCGGCCGCGCAGAAGAGGAGCGCCGCCGCTCCGAAGCCGAGCGGCCAAGGCGAGCGGCCCGCAGAACACCGAGCAGCTCCGCAACCGGCTCTTCGCCCTCCCGCAGCGGTCAGGAAACGGCGGAAACACCGGTGTCGCCGGCCAGCTCGACCGGCTGCTCGGACGAGCGGTGCCGGGATACGAGACCTTCAAGTCGACCTTCGCCCCGAGCTTCTCCTTCGACCAGAAGACCATGGAGCTGCGGCCGCTCAAGGTCGGCTCCAAGGTCACCGGCGGCACCGTGATCGGCCGCGTCGGCCAGCCCGACACCCAGGCGCCCCATCTCAACTTCGCGATCCGGCCCGCCGGCCGCGGCGCTCCGACCATCGACCCGAAGCCGATCCTCGATGGCTGGAAGCTGCTCGAGACCACGGCGATCTACCGGGCCGCGGACAAGAACCCGTTCTCGGACAACCCGACCGTCGGCCAGGTCCTGCTGATGTCGAAGGCGGCGCTCCAGCAGCGGGTGCTGAACGACCCGGCGCTCTCCATCTACGCCTGCGGCCGCAACGACGTCGCCACCGGGCAGATCGACCGCCGCGTCCTGGCGGTGATGGAGTACCTGGTCGCCAAGGGCTACCACCTGACGATCACCTCGCTGAAGTGCGGGCACTCGTACCTGACGCTCTCAGGCAACGTCTCGGCGCACTCCTACGGCTCGGCCGTGGACATCGCCGCGGTCAACGGGATCCCGATAACCGGGCACCAGGGGCCGGGCACGATCACCGAGGCGGTGATCAAGGACCTGCTGCTCCTGCAGGGGACGATGCGACCTGCGCAGATCATCTCCCTGATGGACCTCGGGCCGCCGACCTTCATCCTGCCCGACCACTACAACCACATCCACGTCGGCTACATCTTCACCACGGCCGGCAGCTCGATCAAGCAGCTCGGCCAGATCCTCAAGCCCGAGCAGTGGCAGCGCCTGATCGAGCGCCTCGGTCAGATTCAGAACCCGAAGGTGCCCTCGAAGCCGTCGGCCGCCGCGCTGCCGGCCAAGGGCGGCAGTACCGGCGACTGACCACCATGAATCGGGTTGCGCTGACGCGCACCCTCTGATCACGCCCAGAAACTCGATAACCCGAGCCAGCTTCGTACAGCTCGAGCTGGCGGGCAGAATCGGATTGCCCGAGGGCCGTTACCTGGTTCGCGAGGACGACGTGGAGCGTGTCCTGATCGTGCAGGAGCTCGAGGCGCCGCGGCCCCAGCGGCGCGGCCGCCGTCGCGCGAGGCCGGTCGCTCCAGAGGAGCCCGAACAGGTGCCGGTGACCCGGGTGACGGTCACCGGTGGGGAACTCGATGACGCGTCAGCAGGATCCGCCTGGCTCGGGCAGACGATCGGCGACCGCGAGCGACGCTCCCAGGAGCTTCGCGATGCGACCCGGATCATCAACCGCGCCCTCAACGCTCTGCGTGCCGAGGCACGCGATCCCCTGATCCAGGAGATCGGCGTGACCAAGGCTCTCGCCATTCGCGTGGGCCACGGCACCGGAGACGAGCTCGCCGAGGGCCGCTGGACTGAAGCGAGCCAACTGCCCCAGCCCCACCGCGGCCGGCTCGACGACGTCGACCCACAGTCACGCGTGGCGGCCGTCCTCGCCGGGCGAGACGAGGTGCACCCCGCCGAGACGCTGATGCAGAGGGCCCGCCTCGACGCCCAGCACGGCAGGGACGCCGAGGCGCGCTACGGCCTTCGGGCCGCCAGGGCGGCGCTGAAGGAGGAGCCCGGGCCTCGCCGCGACCAGCTCCTGCGGGAGCTGGCCGCGATCGAGGAAAAGCTGGGCTAGGCCTACGCGGCCTCCCAGTAGGCCGGCTCGCCCTCGAGCTCGAGCTCGGTGAGCGGCTCCGCCTCGGCGAGCGCCGGGCGGGACTGAATCACCAGGGTCGTGATCGCGACCGCTGCGGTGACCAGGCCGGCGCCGATCCAGAAGGCAAGGTGGAAACCGCTCGTCAGGGCTGCGTCGGGCGAGGTCCCGCTCGCCACCAGGTTGTCGGTGCGAGTGGCCGAGAGAGTCGCCAGGACGGCGAGCCCAAGGGCACCTCCAACCTGGAGCGACGTGTTGACCAGTCCCGAGGCAAGCCCCGAGTCCTGCTCGGTTGCACTCGACATCGCAAGACCCATCAGCGACGGGAACGAGAGCCCCGCCCCGATGCCGAGCAGGAGCATCGGCGCGAGCAGGTCGCTGACGTAGCTCGACTGGACGGGCGAGAGTGCGAACAGCACCAGACCCGCCACGATCAGCACCTGCCCCACCAGCAGGACGGGCTTGGGGCCGAAGCGCATCACGAGCCGCTCCGAGAAGCCCACGGACAGGATCCCGATTGCGAGCGCAACCGGCAGGAACGCGAGTCCGATCTCGAGCGGGTCATAGCCGAGCACCCGCTCGAGGTAGAGGCTGCCCAGGAAGAACATGCCGAACAGGCCGGCGACGAACAGCGCCTGGACCGCGTTGGCCCCGGAGACGTTCCGGTTCCGGAAGATGCGCAGCGGGACGAGCGGCGTGCGTGCGGTCGCCTCGCGGGCGATGAAGCCTGCCAGCAGCGCGAGCGACGCGGCGCCGAGGCCCAGCGTCAGCGGGGCACCCCAGCCGTCATCGGCCGCGGGCTTGACGATCGTGTAGACGCCGAGCATCAGGGCGGCGGTGATCAGGACGGCCCCAAGGGCGTCCGCGCCGTTCTTCAGGCCGATTCCCTCGTCCCGCTCGACCACGCGGATGGCGGCAAATGCCGTCAGAGCGCCGATCGGCAGGTTGACGAAGAAGATCCAGTGCCAGCTCAGGGCCTGGGTGAGCACGCCACCCAGCAACAGGCCGAGCGAGGCTCCCGCCGCGGCGACGAAGCTGTAGATGCCGATCGCCTTGGCCTGGTCCCGAGGCTCCGGGAACATCGTGACGATCATCCCCAGAATCACGGCGGAGGTGGTTGCGCCGCCGATGCCCTGGAGGAACCTGGCGCCGATCAGCATCTCCTGGCTCTGCGCGATGCCGCAGAGCGCGGAGGCGGCCGTGAACAGCGCGAGGCCGCTCATGAAGATCGTCTTCCGACCGATCAGGTCACCCAGCCGGCCCGCGAGCAGCAACAGGCCGCCGAAGGTGATCAGGTAGGCGTTCACGACCCAGGCCAGCGTGGACTGCGAGAAGCCCAGGTCATCCTTGATCGAGGGCAGGGCCACGTTCACGATCGTCTGGTCGAGGACGATCATCAGCATCCCGACGCAGAGGACGACCAGCGCGATCCAACGCGAGCGGTCGCTCGGTGCCTCTCTGGTCTTCGTTGCTTCGACTGCTGCGATCTCGGTCATACGGGGCCCCCGGGGGTCGTCTGCAAGTTCGGTATGGAGACCGTAGCAAATAGTCTCGTACAAGATCATCTTGTACCGACCTTATGTGCGGCTCGTCACACACGCGGAGGCGTGCGATGCGGGGAGAGCCGGGGTCAGCCGCGGCTCAGTGGCGCGGTTCGCGGCGGCGCAGCGGCGGCGAGTCCGCCGCGGGCTGCGAGAGGCGATCCTTGACCAGGGATCCGAGGGACTCGAGGAAGACCTTCCGCTCCTTCGCGGGCAGGCTCTCGAGCACGTCGCCCTGGATCCGGTCGATGATCTTCTCGCCCTGGGCCACCGTGCGCTCGCCGGCCTTCGTCACGGAGATCACTCGCGCCCGGCGATCGGTGCTGGAGGGCTTGCGCTCGGCGAGCCCCTTCTGCTCGAGCTCGTCGATCGTGACCACCATGGTGGTCTTGTCGAGGCCGATCTGCTCGGCGAGCTCCTTCTGCGTGTACTCACCGGTGCGGGCCGTGGCGAGGACGTGGTAGCCGCGGTTCGACACGCCGAGCGGCTCCAGAGCGGCGGCGAACTCGCTGACGAGGTTGAAGTGCGCCTGGGTGAGCAGCCACCCGAGGTTCCCCGCCAGACACTCGGGGCACTCCTCGCCGGACTTGATTTGCTCCTGTACCTCTTCTGTCGTCGCTGGGCCCATCGGGATAACCGTAGCACCGTAGGTGGCGAAAGAAACTATCTGCTACGGGACTAGTTGTCCGAGCTAGAGCGCGGCGAGCACCGCGTCCAGGTCCGCGACCACGTCGCCGTCCATGCGCACCGCGGCGTCGCCGTCGAATGGGGTCGGGCCCTTGGTGATCACCGCGATCCGCCCGCCGCCGGCCCAGGGTGACCGAGGGCAGCCCGGCGACCGGGTAGACCTCGAGCGAGGAGCCGACGCAGAGCATCAGGTCCGCCCCCGCGGCCAGCGACTCCGCCTCGGCCATCGCGTCGGCCGGCAGGAGCTCGCCGAAAAGCACCACATCGGGCTTCACCGGACCGGTGCAATCCGAGCAGCGCGCGGCGCCGTCCTCGCCGAACAGGCCGTCCACGTCCTCGAGGGCGAACCGCGTCCCGCACCACTGGCAGCTGGAGGTACGGATCGAGCCGTGCACCTCGATCACCCGCTCCGATCCGGCCTTGTGATGCAGCTGGTCGATGTTCTGGGTGATCACCGCATCGAGCAGGCCGCGGCGCTCGAGCTCCGCGAGCGACCCGGTGGGCGTCGTTCGGCTCCTTGTCGCCCAGCATCTGGAACCTCGGCCGGTAGAAGCTCCAGAACTTGGCCGGGTCGCGGCGGAAAGCGTCGATGTGAGCCACCTCCATCGGGTCGACCTTCTCCCACAGCCCCTCCCCGGGCTGCGGAAGTCGGGGATTCCCGACGGCACGGAGATCCCGGCGCCGGTCAGGGCCACCGTAGACCCGGACTCCCGGATCAGGCCGGCGAGCCGCTGTGCCTGGTCAGTGGCTACTTGCCCTGCCACTTGGGACTGCGCTTGCCCAGGAACGCGGAGATCCCTTCCTTGGCGTCCTCGGAGAAGAAGGCCGTCGCGAAGCCCTGCTTCTCGGCCTCGATCCCGTCGTCGAGGTCGCCCTTGTTGGAGACCTCCTTGATCTGCTCCACTGCGACCGGGGCCTGCTGAGCGAGCTTCCGTGCCCAGGAGATCGCGACGTCGAACAGCTCCTCGTCGGGGACCAGGTCATCCACCAGCCCGTGGAACCGCGCCTCGGGCCCGAGGACCGCGTCCCCGGTCAGGTTCATCTCCAGGGCCTTGGACTGGCCGACCAGCCGGGGCAGCCGCTGGGTCCCGCCGAAGCCGGGAATGATCCCGAGGTTGATCTCGGGCTGGCCGAAGACGGCCGACTGAGCCGCGACCCGGAAGTCGCAAGCCATCGCCAGCTCGCAGCCGCCGCCGAAGGCGATCGCGTTGATCGCGGCGACCGTGGACTTGCGGTTCTGGCCGAGCTCGCGCAGCAGGGAGTGCCCGTTGTTGATCAGCTCGGCGCCCGCCTCCTGGTCCATCGAGGTGAACGCCTTGATGTCGGCGCCGGCGGAGAAGACGACCGGCAGCGAGGAGTGGACGACCATCGCCTTCAGCTCGTCGTCGGCCTTGACCTGCTCCCAGACCTTGCCGAGATCCTGGATCACCTGAGGTGAGATCGCGTTCATCGGCGGGTTGGCGAGCCAGGCGATCGCGACGTCTCCCCTCTTCTCGAGCTTCACCGTGCCCTCGCCCTCGGCCTGGGGGTAGGCGTAGAAGCCATGGCCGGACTTGAGACCCGAGGCGGCCCTGGGCGACGAGGCGCTTCAGGGTCCGCGGCGGGGCGAACCGCTCGCCATGCGACTCCTCGTACTGCTCGAGCTTCTCGAGAATCGTGTCGAGGCCCTCGAGGTCCGCCTTCCAGAACGGGGGGAACAGCCCGCGGCGCGGATCCAGACCGGCGCCGGCCATCATCCCGAGGTCGATCTCGCGCACGGTGCCGATCCCCTCCTCGAGCACCTTGCATGCCTCGACGAAGGTCTTCAGCATGAGCAGGTCGGCGAGCTCCTCGCCGTCCGGATCGGCGTCGCCCTCGATGTTGGGCTGCGCCGTCCTTGTAGAAGCCCTCGCCGCCCGACTTGGCCCCGAGCTTGCCGTCCGCGACCAGCTTCTGCATCCCCTTGTGGACGTAGAAGCGGTCGCCGTAGGACTCGTTCAGGTACTCGGCGACGTGCAGAACCGTGTCCAGGCCGAGCATGTCGATCAGGAAGAAGGGGCCCATCGGGGTGATGTTGGCCCCGGCGATCGCCTCGTCGATCTTCTGGATCGAGAGGCCCTTCTCCTCCTGCTCGCGCCAGACCTCGCCGACCCCGGAGTTGAGGATCCGGTTGACGACGAAGCCGGGTACCTCCTTGCAGGTGATCGGCTGCTTGCGGATCTTCTGGGCGAAGTTGAAGGCGGCCGTGACGGTCTCGCGCGAGGTGTCCTCGCCGCTGATGATCTCGACCAGCGGCATCACCGAGGCGGGGAAGAAGAAGTGGAAGCCGACGACCTTGCCCGGGCGGAGGGTCTCGCGGCCCATCTCGGTGATCGAGAGCGAAGACGTGTTGGAGGCGAGGATGGCGTGGCCCGGGGTCACCTCGTCGAGCTCCCGGTAGACGGCCTTCTTGATCTCCATCCGCTCGGGGACCGCCTCGACCACGAAGTCGACGTCGCCGAAGCCCTCGTAGGACGTCGTCCCGGTGATCAGGCCCATCACCTCGTCCAGGCGGGCGTCGGCCTCCTCCTGGGTGATCTTCTCCTTGGAGACGAGCCTGTCGAGCTGCGACTTGGTGACCTCGCGGGACTTCTCGAGCGCGTGGTCAACGAACTTCTGATCGACGTCCTTGACGACGACCGGGATGTCGGCGTTGGCGATGACCTGGGCGATCTCGCCGCCCATGGTGCCGCCGCCCAGTACGGCGGCCTTGAAGACGAACATGTGAGGGGTTCCTCCGAAGGTCGGTTGGCCGGCGCAGGGTATTAGGCTCGCCGAGATGCCGTCCCCCCAGCCCGACAGCACCGACGCCCCTGCCATCCGCCGCGCGACACCTGGCGATGCCCCCCACGTGGCCCGGCTATTGCACGATTTCCAGGAGGAATACGACGAGCCGAGCCCCGGCATCGAGATGCTCGAGGAGCGCTACGCCGAGCTGATCCGGAACAAGGAGATGATCGTCCTGCTGATCGGGGAGGGACCGGATGGCTTCGCGCAGCTCCGCTTCCGCCCGTGGGTCTACTCAGCCCGGCTGCACTCCTACCTCGAGGAGCTCTACGTGGTGCCCGACCTGCGCGGGCAATGGTCTCGGCAGGGCCCTGCTCGAGGCGGCGATGGAGACCGCCCGGGGGGAGGGCGCCGAGCAGATGGAGCTGGGCACGAGCGAGGACGACACGGCGGCTCGCGGGCTCTACGAGAGCGCGGGTTTCACGAACCGGGAGGGGAAACCCGACGGCCCGGTGATGCTCTTCTATGAGCGCGAGCTCTGATGAGCGCGGCCAATCCGCGCTAGCGGGTCGCCCCGTCGCCGTAGATCTCCCGCCGCAGGAGCGAGACGGATCGGATCACCGAATCGAGGAAGGGCTCGACCTCGGCACGCAGGCGCTTGTATTCCCGCCTGCCCGATGGCGTGATCGAGTAGTAGCGGCGGGTGCGCCGGTCGGGGTGCTCCCAGCTCGCGTCCACAAACCCGCGGCCCTCCAGCTCCTTGAGCAGCGGGTACATGGTGTTGGGGTTCACCGAGATCGCCCCCTGGGTGATCTCCTCGATCTGCTCGATCAGACGGTTTCCGTAGGCGGGCTGCCCGGAGAGCAGATGGAGCACGAGCAGCGAGAAGAGGTCCCGCCGCCTGACGTCGCCGCCGAATGCGTCCGATGGCCGGCCTCTCCCCACGGCCGGCGAGTGTATGGCTCTGTGATCGACGTGCGACTAGAACAGGCTGCTCGCCTCCTTGACGGCGAGGCTGCCGAGAAACAGCACCAGGACCGCCCCCACCGCCCCGACCACCAGTCCGATCAGAGCCAGGAGGGCATCGTCGAGCAGCACGCCGAGGCTGATCAGCACCACGCCGAGGGAGGGGAGAGTGTCGAGTCCGGTGAAAGGCGGGGCGACGAAGGCGAAGACGGTGAGCACCAGCACCACCGCCCCGAAGCCGATGTCTGCTCGGCCGGTTGGAGAGCAGGAAGCCGAGTCGTGGGCGAGAGTGACCCTCCACCCAGCGAAGTCGTCGCAGGAACGTCTCTCGAAAGCGCTTCTGCGTCGCAGCGCCGAGCTCCCGCTGCCGCCAGCGTTCCGGCAGCCAGACGTGGCGCCGACCGACGATCAGCTGTAGGGCGAGCAGCATGGCGATCAGCTCGAAAACGTGGGTGACGCCGCCGGTCGGGAGGGGCAGGGCGGAAAGCGCCAGAAGCAGGACGAAGAGCACGGCGAAGCTCTTCTCGCCGAAGAGCTCGATCAGGCTGCCGACGGTCTTCGGCCCCGGGCCGCTGAACCAGCCGTCGAGCCGGTCGCTGAGTCGCTCCCCTTCCGGCATCGGTTGATTCTCCCCGGCTCCGAAAAGACGAGCGCCCCGGGGTCTCCGGGGCGCTCGTGTGGACGGCTGCACGTCGCTGCGCGACTCGCTAGACCACCGCTGGGGCCTGCTCCTGCTGGCTCTCGGAGGACTCGCGCTCCGCCTTCTCGCGGAGGGCCTTCGCCTCCGGGGTCTCCTCGTCGGCCTGGCGGCCCATGAGGAGCTCCTTGGCGATCACCAGGCGCTGGATCTGGGAGGTGCCCTCGTACAGCTGCATGATCTTGGCGTCGCGCATCAGCTTCTCGACCGGGTACTCCTTGATGAAGCCGTAGCCGCCGTAGACCTGGACGGCGTCGGTGGTGACCTCCATCGCGGAGTCCGCGGAGAACCGCTTCGCGTGCGAGGCGGCGAGGGTGTTGCGCTTGCCCTGGTCGAGCAGGACGGCCGACTGCCAGACGAGCAGGCGGGACGCTTCGACCTTGGTCGCCATGTCGGCGATCATGAAGGCGACCGCCTGGTGCATGGCGATCGGGACGCCGAACTGGACGCGCTCCTTCGAGTAGTCCGAGGCGAACTCGAGCGCGGCATTGGCGATGCCGACCGCCATCGCGGCGACACCCGGACGCGTGCGGTCGAGCGTCATCATCGCGAGCTTGAACCCGTGGTTCTCCTCGCCGAGCAGGTTCTCAGCGGGGATCTCGGTCTCGTTGAAGGTGATCGTCGCGGTGTTGGAGGCGCGCTGTCCGAGCTTGTCCTCCTTCTTGTCGACCGTGACCGTGTCGTCCTTCGGCACGACGAACGCCGAGATGCCGCGATGGCCGGCGTCCTTGTCAGTCTTGGCGTAGACGGTGAACCAGTCGGCGTAGCCGCCGTTTGTGATGAAGCACTTGGAGCCGTTGATGACCCACTTGTCGCCCTTCTTCACAGCGGTGGTCTTCATGCCGGAGACGTCGGAGCCGGCGTCCGGCTCGGTCAGGCAGAAGGAGGCCAGCTTGGGACCCTCGGTGAGCATCCCCAGGTACTCCTTCTTGACCTCCTCGGATCCACCGAGCGCGACGGGCGTCGCGGCGAGGCCGTTGGCCATCAGTGAGGTGCCGATGCCCGAGCAGCCCCAGCCCATCTCCTCTTCGATCAGGCAGCCTGAGAGGAAGTCGAGGCCGGGTCCGCCGTACTCCTCGGCGATATGGGTGTTCATCAGGCCGATCTCCCAGGCCTTCTCGATGATGTCCTGGGGCCAGGTCCCGTCCTTGTCGTAGTCCCACGCGACCTTGCGGATGTCCTTCTCGGCGAAGCTGTGTGCGAGCTCGCGCAGATCCTTCTGCTCGTCGGTGAGGGTGAGGTCAACCACGGATGCCTGCTCCTTCGATGGGTTTGAAGTCTGTTCGGCGACTGATTGACTGGTCAGTCAGCCAGTGTCTAAAGCGTACCCGATCCCCTGGCGGCCAAGCGCAGGTCGCGTGATCACGCCTGCGTCACGCACGAACCAGGCCTTCTAAGGTGTGGGCATGCCCCTGCTCGCGTCGCTTCAGCTGGGCACGGTCTTCATCATCGTGGTGCTGGTCGCGCTGCCGGTCGGGGCCCTGGTCTTCGCGATGGGCGCCGGCAACGCGCTGCAGAAGATCGGCAAGGGCGACTTCGCCCTCGAGCAGGACTTCCCGCAGAGCTCCCAGGGCACGGTCCACGCCGTCTCCGCCGAGGTGCGCGAGGAGGAGATCCGCCAGATGATCCAGGCCCGGTCCGATCGCGGCGTGGCCAAGGGCCGGGAGGCGCTGGACGTCGATGCAGAGGTCGAGAGGCTGCTCGCAGCGGATACCGGAGGCCCGAGCCTCGGCGACGATCGCGCGCTCCGTGAGGAGGTCCGCCAGCTGGTGGTGGCCCGCAACGAGCGCCGCCAGCGGCAGGGCAAGGAGCCGCTCGACGTCGAGCGGGAGATCGAGCGCCAGCTCCGGGACCTCGAGAACCTCGGTCAATAAGATCCAGCCCGTGGAGGCAAGCGACGCAGAGAAACGGGTGACGGAGCTCGAGGAGCTCGCCGACGTCCCCGGCACCTACTTCAACCCGCAGACCGAGGTGCTGCTGGTGGTGGACGACTCGGCCTCGATCGATCAGGAGATCTTCAACATGGAGGCCTACGAGGGAGCGGATTGGGTCCGCATCTCGGACGAGGTCCCGGTCGACGAGGAACAGCGCGACCGGTTGCTCGAGGAATTTCAGACCCGCTACCACCCGGGCTCGTCGGGGTCGGTCTCCGAGACGGCGCTCGAGCAGGGTGACGACGAGCTCGACGCCGACGAGGACGGGCAGGATCCCGGGCGAGAGGACGCAGAAGAGGAATAGTGGTCGCTGAAGGGCAGGAGGCTCCGGACTTCACACTCCCGGACCAGGACGGCAACGAGGTCACCCTGAGGGAGCTTCGCGGGCAGCCCGTCGTTCTCTACTTCTTCCCGAAGGCGGATACGCCCGGTTGTACTGCGCAGGCCTGCGGCGTCCGCGACCACAGCTCCGACTACGCGGGCTCCGGCGCGCGTGTGGTCGGCGTCTCTCCCGACACCGTGACGGCGCAGCGCAAGTTCGCCGACAAGTACGGGCTCGACTTCACGCTGCTCGCCGACGAGAACCACGAGGTCGCCGACCTCTACGGCGTCTGGGGCGAGAAGAAGATGTACGGCAAGACCTATATGGGCGTGCAGCGGGCGACCTTCCTGGTCGATCCCGACGGCAAGGTCGCCAGGGTCTTTCCCAAGGTCTCACCGAAGACGCACGACGAGGTCGTGCTCGAGGCGCTGGGCCAGCTCACCTCCGCGTGAACGCCTCCGCGCCATTCACCAACGACCGCTACGACGAGGAGCCCTACGGGGATGCCGACGGCGCCGAGGTCAGCCGGGTCCACATCTCTCGGACCTTCAGCGGTGACCTCGAGGGCGAGAGCGTCGCGGAGCTTCTGATCGCAAAGGCCGAGGCCGGCGGCGGCTACGTCGGCCACGACCGGGTCACGGGCAGCCTCCAGGGGAAGACCGGCGGATTCGTCTTCCAGCACACGGGCCTGATGGGACCGGACGGCGTCACCAACACCGGCACGATCGTCCCCGGCACCGGAACCGGCGAGCTCGCCGGCATCGCCGGCGAGGGCACGATGCTCGCCGACGAGGAGGGCAACCACACCCTCACGCTCGCGTACGAGCTGCCGTAGGCGCCTATGGATACGTCGGGTAAGTCGACGTCGACGTGCCGTAGCTGGAGCCCGAGTATCCCGACGACGCCGTGTGCTTCCCGTGGAATGACGACAGGCTCGGCAGGCTCGAGGGAACCTCGAAGTCGGGGCAGTCGCCCCCCTGGGCGGCCTCCATGTAGGAGCGCCAGATCGGCCCGGAGGTCGGGCCGCCGAACCCCGTGTAGTCGCGCGAGAGCGGGTGCCCGGTCCAGACGGCGGTCGAGTACATCGGCGTGTAGCCGACGAACCAGGCGTCCGACAGTCCTTCGCTGGTCCCGGTCTTGCCGGCCTCGGAGGAGCAGCCGATGGATGTGTAGCCGGCGCCGGTGCCGCTGGTGATCACGCCCTCGAGCACCTTCGTCACCTCGTAGGCCTCCCCCTCGGTCAGCACGCGCTTGCCCTCTTCTGCGCTGGGCTCGTCGACCTTTCCGCTGGGGAAGACGACCCGGTCGATCGCTGTCGCGTCGTGATGGACGCCGCCGTTGGCGAGAGTCGCATACGCATCGGCCTGCTCCAGCGGGGTGACGCCGACGCTGAGCCCGCCGATCGCGTCTGCTGGCGGGATGAAGCAGTTCGGGCCGACTTTGCAGGGGAATTCGCGTGACCCCTTGATCCCGAGCGGTGAGGTGATCCCCATGGCATACGCCGTCTTGGCGATGTTGGCGGGACCGACGTCGAGGCCGAGCTGGGCGAAGATCACGTTGACCGAGTCCCAGGTCGCCTGGGTGAGCGCCATCGTGCCGCCGCCGGGCTCGGCGTTGTTGACCGTCCAGCTCGAGCCGCCCGGCGTCTCCAGAGTGATCGGCGAGGTGCCGTTGTAGTAGGTCGAGTCGGGATCGATGCCCTGCTTGATCGCCGCCGTCAGGTCGTAGACCTTGAACGAGGACCCGGGCTGGCGCTGGGCGTGGGCGGCGAAGTTGAACTGGCTGCTCTCTGAATAGCGTTGGGTCGAGGTGAGCGCGACGATCTCCCCGTTGGAGGGGTCGACAGAGGCAAGCGCCGATGCCGGCCCGCCGCCCGAGTAGCAGACCGAGCAGGAGTCGACCGCGCTCTGCGCCGCCGCCTGGAGCCGCGGCTGGATCGTCGTATAGACCTTGAGGCCGCCGTTCTGGACCGTGTTCACCCCGTAGCGGTCCTGGAGCTCCTGCTTGACGAGATCGAAGATGTATGGCTGGCTGATCCGGTTGTACTTGTGCCCCGGGTGAAGGCCCAGACCCTGGCCGACCGCGTCCTGGTACTCGCTCGCGGTGATGTCCCCCTGCTGCTTCATCGCCTGCAGCACCTCGTTGCGCCGGGCGAGGGCCGCCCGCGGGTTGAGCAGCGGGTTGTACTGGGAGGGCGCCTGCGGCAGCCCTGCGATCATCGCCGCCTCGGGCAGGGTCAGGTCGCGAGCGTGCTCGGAGTAGTAGGTCTCGGCCGCCGCCTCGACGCCGATCGCGGTCGCGCCTTCATTGGTCCCGTAGGAAGCGGTGTTCAGGTACTTGGTCAGGATCCAGTCCTTCGAGTGCTGGTCCTCCTCGTCGTTGGCCAGGTGCGCCTCGATGATCTTGCGGTGGAGCGTGTCCTGCGGGTCTTCGATGTAGAGGTTGCGGACCAGCTGCTGGGTGATCGTCGAGCCGCCTTCCTTTGCCTTGCCACCGGCGATCAGGTCCTCCCAGCCGGCGCGGATGATCGCCGAGGGGTCGATGCCGCCGTGGCTGTAGAAGCGCCGGTCTTCGATCGCGACGGTCGCGTCCTTGAGGTCCTGCGGGATCCGTGCGCTCGAGACCGGCTGCCGGATCTTGTCCGAGTGGATCACCCCGATCAGGGAGCCGTCGGCGGCGTAGACCTTCGACACCGCACCCTTCGTGATCGGCCTCAGCGAGGCGAGCGAGGGCGCAGAGTTGTAGACGTCGATCACCCATGCAGCACCCGCGACGGCGCCGATCCCGACCAGCGCGAGAGGAAGGCCGATGCCCAGGAGGAGCTTCTTCCTGCCGGAGGACTGAAGGCGCCGGCGCCGTCGGCGCGTTCGCTGCGTCATGACCCCAAAAGGTAGACGGCTAGACCGCCACGACGACGATGAACGCCGCGTAGAGCGAGATCCAGGCGAGCACCGCGGGCAGCTCGAAGCGGTCGCGGAGGCGGAGCGCCCAGTAGGCGATCACGCCGCCCGCCAGCCCGAGCGCGACGGAGACGGCGGCGTTCCCGCTCAGGTCCCAGTCGGTGAAGAGCAGGCCGATCCCGACCGGGATCATCGACTGGAAGACCATCGCGCCGGTGATGTTGCCGAGCGCGAGCGAATCCTTGCCGTCGCGAACCCAGAAGAAGCTGTTCACCTTCTCCGGGAGCTCGGTCGCGAGCGGCGCGAGGATCAGCGAGAGGACGATCGCCTCGACGCCGACGTCCTCGGCGACAGAGAGCAGCTCCTCCACGAAGAGGTGGGCGCCTCCCACCATGGCCCCGAGGCCGACCAGGAACTGGAGGACCGCGATCGCGATGCTCGGGTCGCTCTCTCGGCCGGGACGTCGTTCCATGATCAGCGGATTGAGCGTCTCCTCCGGCTGGGCCTCCCCGCCGCGCACGAGCGTGCGCCACACGTAGACGGGATAGGCGGCGAAGAAGAGGATCCCGGCGACGATCCTGATCCCCTCGCTCGCGCCGAAGCCGAGCGCCAGGGCAAGGGCGAAGAAGACCAGGAAGAAGATGAGGTCGCGGTCGAGGGTCGGCACGTGGGCGCGCAGCTCGATCCCCTGCGCGCGGCGATCGCGATAGACGTAGGCCACGAGACCGACGAGGCCCATCGCGAGGGTCGCGAGCAGGAAGGGGGCGCCGACGATCGCCCCGACCGCCACGTCCTCGCTCTTGGTCGCGCCGATCAGGGCGACGATCGCGATCAGCGTCTCGGGCATCGCCGTCCCGACCGCGGCGAGCAGGCTCCCGACGGCCCCCTCCCCCAGCTCCAACCGGTGGCCGATCCACTCCACGGCGTTCGTGAACAGCAGCGCACCGGCCAGGATGACCATGAAGCTCGCGACGAGATAGACGAAGTCCATCGCGGTCGCCGAAGTCGCTACGCGTAGCCGAAGGCGAGTGCGATCACGACGTAGACCAGGAGCAGCTGCAGCCCCTCGTACCAGGTCGACTCGCCCTCCTGGGTCACCTGGTTGGCGATGATCGCGGCGATCGCCAAGGCCGCCAGCTCCAGGCCGTTGAAGACGAGCGGCATCGGCGCCGGGCCGAGCACGAATGAGACGAGCACCAGCACGGGCGCGACGAAGAGCGCGACCTGGGCGCTGGAGCCGATCGCGATGTTGACCGCCAGGCTCATCTTGTTCTTGTACGCGACGAGGACGGCGACCCAGTGCTCGGCGGCGTTGCCGACGATCGCGACCACGATCGCACCGATGAAGAACTCCGAGAGCCCGATCGAGTGCGAGGTCTCCTCGATCGAGCCGACCAGGATCTCGGAGAGGACTCCCACCAACGCTCCGGAGATCGCCAGCGCCAAGACCGAGCGGCGAGTGCTCCACGAGCCACGATCCTCAATGCTCGACTCCTCCTCGTGCGGGTTGAACAGGGCGGCGTGGGTTCGAAGGGAGAAGAGCAGGCCGGCGGCGTAGGAGAAGATGAGGACGCAGGCGACCGCCACAGAGAGGTGCTCGAGGTCACTCCCGTAGTGCACCCGTTCGTCGCCCGGGAGCGGGAGCGGCACCCCTTTGACCAGCGCGAACACGCCAGGCATGATCAGCGCCGCTGTCGCCAGCAGGAGCATCGTCGACTGCACGCTCGCCGCTGTCTGTCCGAATTTCTGGACTCCCCGCGCCCGATGACCGCTGAGGCCACCGACCAGCATCGCGGCGCCCATCACCAGCAGGACGTTGCCGAGGATCGAGCCGATCAGCGACGCCTTGACGACCTCGTGCAGGCCCTTGCTGAGCGCGAACAGCGCGATGATCAGCTCGGGCGCGTTGCCGAAGGTGACGTTGAGCAGTCCGCCGACCACGTTGCCCGAGCGCTCCGCGAGCTCTTCGGTCGCTCGGCCCATCATCGCCGCGGGCGGGATCAGCGCGAGCGCCGAGACGAAGAAGACGACCGTCGCCGACGCGTTCGCGAGCTCCGCGATCACCGCGGCCGGGATCAGCGGCGAGAGCAGGTAGGGCCAGCTGTCGGGCCCGAACAGCCGTCGCCGCGACGGCGTGGATGTGGGCTCCGGCATGGAGGGCAGCTTAAGCGGCTACTGACCGAGCAGCGCGGCGCACCGCTGCAGCGCCGCCACCCCGGACGCCTGCGAGAGGCACTGCTGGTACGCCTGGGTCGCCGACTGGCTCGGCGCCTTCGTCGAGCCGCCCGACTCCGGCAGGACGTTGCCGAGCCCGCCGCGGAGCGCCCCGCCGAGCACCGACGGGTTGAGGCCGAACTGCTGCAGGACGCTGGCGGTCAGCGGCTGGGCGTTGGCCGGCGCCTGGATGGTCTGCGGCTTGTTGACGTCGGCGAGGTTGAGCTGGAAGTGGAGCTCGAGGGAGTCCGGCGCCCCGGGAGTCCCGGGCGGCGGCTTCAGATCGAAGCTCAGGCCCAGCCGCCGGAGCAGCTTGTCGGTCTCCCCCGTGTTGACGTCGACGTCCCCCGACTGGATCGTGCCGTTGAGCTGGTCGAGCTGGTTGACGTCGACGTTGCCCGCCGCCCTGCCGGCGTCCTTGGCGATCTTCTTCAGGTCGTTGACGATCTGCGGCACGTTCGCCTTCCCGGAGATGTGGATCGTCTGCTGGCCCTCGACGTCCTCGGTCCCCTCGTTCTTCAGGTCGGTGAGCCACTTCGCCAGATCGACGTTGAGCCTCTGCAGGAGGCCGACCTGCGGGTTGGAGCCGTTCTGGCTCTGGAGCTGCGCGTACCTGGAGGTGAACTGGTCGTAGAGCTGCTGGGGCACCGCGTACTCCGTCCCCTGGATGTTCACGAACGCCCGGTCGCCGGTGGCGGTCAGGCCGCCGCTGCCCGAGAAGGTCTGCGAGCCGCTCTCGGCGCGAAGCGAGACGTCGAAGTCGAACTGCGGGAACTGACCCGGGGCCTGGCTCTGGAACTGACCCCCGAGCTTCACCTCGAGCGTGCCGGGGCTGTCGCCTCCGTTCGCCTCGATCTTGAAGTCGAGGTCGAAATTCCCGCTCTTGATCGGAGTCGGGTTGCTGAACGTCTGGGTCAGGACCTGTTGCGGGTCCTCGTCATTCCCTCCACCGCCGCCGCAGGCCGCGAGCAGCAGCGCGGCGACGAGGGCGAGCGCGAGCGCAACTGATACGCGGATCCGGGTCAAAGCGGCGCCGCAGGGTAGCGCACGCCCATTACGGGCCCGGTTCAGGGTCTTATCCTGATCTCGATGGAGGGGAGAACCTGCCCTAAGTGCGCGGCCGAGAATCCCGAGCGGGCTCGCTTCTGCATGTCGTGCGGGACCGAGCTCACCCCCCTGTGTCCCAGCTGCGGTGCGGAGAACCCGGCCGGCGCCAAGTTCTGCATGGAGTGCGGTACGGCGCTGGGCGAAGGCACGCCCGCCCCGGCCGAGGCGGCGCCTGCGCCGGCGGAGGCTCCGCCGGAGGAGCGACGCCAGGCGACGATCCTGTTCGCCGATCTCTCCGGCTACACGGCCGCCGCCGAACGAATGGATCCGGAGGCAGTGAAGGCGCTCGTCGACCGCACGCTCCGGCGCCTCGGCGAGGAGATCGAGCGCTTCGGCGGCTCGATCGACAAGTTCATCGGCGACAACGTGATGGGAGTGTTCGGGGCTCCGACTGCCCACGAGGACGACCCCGAGCGCGCGGTGCGCGCCGGCCTGGCAATGCAGGCCGCGATGGGCGGGGCCAATCGTGAGAGCCAGGAGAAATACGGGGTCGAGTTCTCGCTGCGGGTCGGGATCAACTCCGGCGAGGTGATGGCGGGCGCCGTTGGGGACCGCTACACGGTGATGGGCGACGCTGTCAACGTCGCCGCGCGGCTGCAGGCAGCAGGGCGGCCGGAGAGCGTCACGGTCGGCGAGCCGACCTACAGGGCCACCGGGGAGGCGATCTCCTACGAGCGGCTCGAGCCGCTCACGCTCAAGGGCAAGGAGGAGCCGGTTCCGGCCTGGGAGGCGACGGGCGTGCTCTCCGAGCCGCGGCGCAGGGGCGGCCGCGCGCAGACCCCCCTGATCGGCCGCGAGGAGGAGGCGGGCCTGCTCTCCTCGCTGGTGGAGCGGGTCGACCGGGAGGGGCGTCCGTACCTCGTCACGGTGATCGGGCAGGCGGGAGTGGGCAAATCCCGGCTGCTCCGCGAGCTGATGTCGGATCTGGGCTCCTTGGCCGATCCCCCGACGATCCGTCGCGGGCAGTGTCCGCCCTATGGCGCCGGAATCGCCTACTGGGCGCTCGCCGAGGTCCTCAACGACGAGTTCGAGATCCGCGACACCGACACGCCGGAGGCCGCCTGGGAGAAGCTTCGCGCGGGGGTCACACAGCTGATGAGCGAGCTCGGCGACGAGTCCGCCGGCGAGCGCAACGCCGCCCTGCTCGCCATTCCCCTCGGTCTCGAGCCCCCGGAGGAGCTGCCGTCCGAGGAGGACCCGCAGCGGATGCGCGAGGCTCTCTTCTCCGCCGCCCGCGCCGTCGTCGAGGGGATCGCCCGGCGAAAGCCGCTGGTGCTGGCGATCGACGACATCCACTGGGCCGACGAGGGAATGCTCGACCTGATCGACCACCTGACGCGTTGGGTCCGCGCTCCGCTCCTGCTCGTCTGCCTGAGCCGCGACGAGCTGCTCGAGCGGCGGCCCGGCTGGGGCGGCGGCCGCCGGAACGCAACCACGATCTCTCTGGAGCCGCTCACCGAAGAGGAGACGCGCGAGCTCGTCGAGGCGCTGATGCCGAGCTCCGGCAACGGCGCAGCGAAGGTCGTGCCGCAGGTTGCCGAGCGCTCGGGCGGGAACCCGCTGTTCGCCGAGGAGATGGTGAACCGCCTGATCGAGGAGGAAACGGTCGAGACCGCCACGCTCCCGAGCACGGTCCAGTCGCTGCTCGCCGCCCGGCTCGATTCGCTCGATCGCCTCGAGCGCAGGCTGCTCCAGTCGGCCTCCGTGATCGGGCAGACCTTCTGGGAGGGCGCGCTCGCCACGACAGCCGCGGAGGAGGGGATCGACCTGGGCAGGACCCTCGCCACGCTGGAGGAGAAGGACCTGCTCGTCCCGAGCAACGCCAGCAGGCTGGCCGGTGAGCGGGAGTACGCCTTCAAGCACGTCCTGATCCGGGACGTCGCCTACTCGATGCTGCCCAAGTCGGTTCGCTGCCGCAAGCACGTCGAGGTGGCGGAGTTCTTCCGCGAGCGCGCCGGAGAGCGCTCGGACGGCGTCATCGGGCTGATCGCCGAGCATTTCGCCCGTGCCTCGGCGCTCGGCTCCGAGGCCGGGCTCGAGCCCGAAGAGCTCGCCAGGCTCCAGGCCCAGGCGCTGGAGTCGCTCGAGGCGGCGGGCGATGCGGCCGCCGCCCTCTACTCCAATGCCGAGGCGCTCGACCGCTACACGGCCGCCCTGGAGATCTCCGAGTCGCTCGACCCGGGGGTCGTCGCCCGCATCGGCGAGAAGCAGGGCGACGTCGCGCTGCGCATGGGCCGCGTGGACACCGCGGTCGGCGTCTGGGAGCGCTGCCTCTCCTATCACCGCTCCGAGGAGGAGCTCGCCCGCGTGGCGGACCTCCATCGGAAGATCGGCGCGGCCCTCTGGCACAAGGGCGAACGACGCGCCTCGATCGACAACTACCAGCGCGGCATCGACCTGCTCAAGGACGGACCGCCGTGCATCGAGCTCGTGCGCCTCTACGAGGAGGCCGCCTCCCTCTACATGCACACGGGCGACAACATGCTCGCCATCTACGCCTCCGAGAAGGCGCTTCGCCTCGCCGAGCGACTTGACGAGGCCCGTGCCGCGAGCCGCGCCCACGGCATCTTCGGCCGTGTCTTCGGCCGGATCGGAGACTCCGAGAAGGCGCGGGAGAACCTCGAGCGCTCGGTCGCCCTCGCGCGCGAGTCCGATCGCGCCGAAGCGGTGAGAGCGCTGCTCACGCTGGGCTATCACCTGGAGGTCTCCGAGGCCGACTACGCCGGCGCCGCCGAGGCCTACCGCGAGGCACTCGCGATCGCCCAGGAGGTGGGCGACCTGCCCTCGCAGGTCGAGCTCCACGCCTCCCTCGCCCAGCTCGCCGTGTACGGAGCCGACTGGGACGAGGTCGAGCGCGCAACCGAAGCGAGCGCCAAGCTGGCTGAGCGAGAGGGACTGCACGGGAAGCTCTGCTTCCCCGACCTGATGCGCGGGATCCTGTGCTGGCGCGCGGCCCACTGGGACGACGCGATCCGCTACTACACGCGCGCCCACGAGCAGGGCGAGCAGGTGGGTCGCTCGGAGGTGGCCTTCTCCGCCCTCTTCTGGCTCGCCGCGGCGTTGCGGGACAGCGGCAACCTGGCGGGCGCCGAGACCGAGCTCGCCAGGGCGCTGGATATCTGTGAGCGGGCCGGGCTGATCGCGCAGTCGGTCGAGGCGATCTCGGCCCGCGCCGTGGCGCTGGCGCTGGCGGGCCGCGACGAGCAGGCCCGGGCCGCGGCCGAGGAGGCCGAGCGGCTCGCGGGACGCCTGCACTACCCGGTCGGCCAGGCCGCCAAGGCCGAGGCCGCCGGGGCGACGGCGGAAGACTCGGAGTCCTGCGCGGCCGCGATCGAGGAGGCCCGCGCAGCGCTGGTTCGATCTGGGCCGTCCACTCGACGCGGCGCGCTGCCTGATGCTGCGCGGCAGGCTGCTCGCCGAGTCGGACGCCGAGCGCGCCGAGGAGCTGCTCGATGGGGCGGCTTCCGAATATGAGGAGCTCGGGGCGCCCGCCCTCGCCGCCCGCGCCCGCGAGGGAGCGCGCAGCTGATGGCCTCCACGAAGCAGCAGGCGTCGAGCTGGATCCTCACGGGGTCGCTTGAGAACTTCCGGATCAACGTCGAGCGGGGCTTCGACGTCATCGGCTTCAAGGAGCGCCGTCGAAGGATGGCCGAGGAGTTCGAGGCCGGGGGACGAGATCTTCTTCTACGTCACCGGGGTCCAGGCGTTCGGGGGAATCGCCCGCGTGAAGTCCGAGATGTTCGAGGACCGCACCCCGATCTGGCCCGGTAAGAACAAAGGGCGGCCACAAACGCCGCCGCCGAATAAAGCCGGAGGCGTACCCGTGGCGCGTCGAGGCCGAGCCGGTCCTGATCCTGCCCGAGGAGGAGTTCGTGCCCGCGGAGGAGCTCGTCACCGAGCTCGAGCACGTCCGCAAGTGGCCGCCCGATCACTGGCACCTCGCCTTCCAGGGCCAGCTGCGCACCATCGGCGAGGCGGACGCCGAACTGCTCCGGGACCACCTGGGGTCGCAGATCGCCGCCGCGCGCACGTGACCGACGAGGGCACCGAGCTCGTCCACGAGCGCCACTTCACCCGGGAGGAGGCGAACGCGCTGCTGCCACAGCTGACGACCCTGCTCACCCATCTCCGCGAGGCAAAGGACGAGCTCACCGATGCCGAAGCGCACGAGGCGCTCTCCGATGCTGCGCCGACGAACGGCGGCGGTGAGGAAGGGCGGCAGGTCGGCATTGCGTTCCTCGAGGTGAGGCGCCTGCTCGAGATCGTCGAGCGGACGGGACTCGTGCTGCGGGACATCGACCGCGGGCTGATCGACTTCCCGGCGCTGATGGACGGGCGCGAGGTCTATCTGTGCTGGGAGCTCGGCGAGGACGAGGTCGGCCACTGGCACGATCTCGAGGGCGGTTACGGTGGCCGCGAGCCGCTCGACTGAGCGGGGTTCGCTCCGTCGCAAGCTGCTCAGCGACCTCCGCGGCCTGGGAGGGAACGAGCGGATCGCCGTGATCGGCGCCGCCGTGATGGTCGGCAGCCTGGCTCTGCCCTGGTACGAGTCCCCGATCTCGAATGACCTGGTGCTGACCGGGATCGGCGCCTTCGGCTGGGCGGAGGCGGCGCTGGTGCTGATCGCTGCGGCCACCACCTTCCTCGCGCTCCAGGGCGGCGGCGGCTACGTGCCGCCCCGGCCGCTGCGCGAGTGGGCGCTGTTCGTGGTGGCGGGTTGCTGGGCCGCGCTGATCGTTCTCTACCGGATCGCGGACCGGCCCCGGTTCACGCTCGCCGGCCACGACGAGCCCTACGACCTCCACTACGCGATCTTCGTCGCCCTCGCCGGCGCCGTGATCATCGTCATAGCCGGGCTGAGGATGCGACCACGGGAGCGCGCGAAGCGCCCCCAGGCGCCGGACTGATCCAGTCGTCAGCTAGAGTCGGATCGGACTCGGCCAGAGGCGGTCCGACCACCTCCATGCCGTGCTCGGCCGCGGCAGCGCGGAAGACGTCGAGATCGAATTCCGTCATCGAGGAGAGCGGTCGAAGAAGCCCTCCATGCCGGCGGGCGCGAAGGTGAACAAGACCTGCCGGCCTCTCGCCGACGCACTGCCAGGTGTGCGCAAGCCCGCGCGGGATGAAGACGAAGGAACCCGGGCCGGCCATGCTGAGCTCGTCGCCCAGCCTCCAGCGAAAGTCGCCTTCGAGGATGTAGACAGTCTCGTCCTCGCGGCCATGGAAGTGCAGCGGCGGTCCCTCACCCGGAGGGCAACTGCCTCGAGCGCGGCCAGCGCTCCATTCGATTGCTCGCCCCTGACGATGAAGGTGACGTCGCCGCCGATCGGGCTGCGTACACGCTCTCCTTGTCCTGGCGAAACCGCGATTCCGCTGTGTGCGTTGTCCGCCATCTCAGATCCTCCTCTGGTCAGTCTTCGTCGATCGGCTCCGGCGGCTCCATCCCGTGGCGGCGCATGCCCGCCTCGATCTCGGCGATCACCGTGTCGATCACCGCGACGCGCGCGTAACGCTTCGAATCCGCCGGGATCAGGTGCCAGGGAGCGTGGGGCTCGATGCTGGTCCGGGCGACCATGTCCTCGACGGCCAGCTCGTACTGATCGCGCTTCTCGCGATTGCGCCAGTCCTCGTCGGTCAGCTTCCAGCTCTTCAGCGGGTCCTTCTCGCGCTTCTTGAACCGCTTCAGCTGCTCCTCCGAGGAGATGTGCAGCCAGAACTTGACCAGGACCATCCCCTCGTCCGCGAGGCCGCGCTCGAAGTTGTTGATCTCGTCGTACGCGCGCGTCCACTCCTCCCGCGACGCGAATCCCTCCACCCGCTCCACCAGGACGCGGCCGTACCAGGTCCGGTCGAAGACCGCCATCCCTCCCCAGCCCGGCAGGGACGGCCAGAAGCGCCAGAGGAAGTGGTGGCGCTTCTCATCGTGGGTCGGGGCGGCGAACTGGACGACGCGGACGTGCCGCGGATCCATGGGAGCGACGAGGCGCTTGATCGCACCTCCCTTGCCCGAGGCGTCCCAGCCTTCGAAGGCCACGCAGACCGGAGGCCCGAGCTCACCGCTGCCGATCAGCCCGCCCAGTGTCAGCCGCAGCTGGGTGAGCCGGGTCCAGGCGGCCTCCAGTCGCTCGGCCTCCTCCTCCTTGGAGAGCTTCTTCGAGAGATCGAGCTCGTCCAGGGCTCCCATGCTCAGAAACCCGTCGGCGCCCGGCCGTTGTGGGTCGCGATGGCGAGCTGGAGCAGCCCGATCGCGGCCAGGATGACGACGATCCCGAAGGCCTTGATCCAGTTGTTCTTGGCGCCGCTCCCGTACCAGCCGATCAGAAATCCGATGGCGAGCAGGACCACATAGGGGGCGAGCGAGTCGGGCAGGGCGAGGGCGAGCATCCGGCTCTATCTATCATCCCCCAGATGCCGGAGCCTCAGCCGCAGTCGGTCGCCCAGGTTCGCGAGGGCCTCGGCCAGGTGGGCTATCTGGCCGACGAGGCGGCCGCACTCGTCTCCTTCCTCGCCCAGCGCCTGGGCAAGCCGGTGCTGGTCGAAGGCCCTGCCGGCGTCGGCAAGACCGAGCTCGCCAAGGCTCTTTCGCGCGCCACAGGTCGGCGCCTGGTGCGCCTGCAGTGCTACGAGGGACTCGACGAGGCCAAGGCCCTCTACGAGTGGAACTACCGCAAGCAGCTGCTCAGGATCCAGGCCGAGTCCAGCGGGGACGGCGAGGGGAGCTGGGAGGCCACCCGCGGCGACATCTTCGGCGAGGAGTTCCTGCTCAGCCGGCCGCTGCTCGAGGCGATCAGCGCCGAGGACGCGGTCGTGCTGCTGATCGACGAGATCGACAAGACCGACCAGGAGTTCGAGGCGATGCTGCTCGAGGTCCTCTCCGACTTCCAGATCTCCATCCCGGAGCTGGGCGTGATCGAGGCCCGCACGCGACCGATCGTCGTCCTCACCTCGAACAACTCACGCGAGCTGACCGAGGCGCTCAAGCGACGCTGCCTCTACCTCTGGCTCGACTACCCGTCCGTGGACCGAGAGCTCGAGATCGTCCGCCTGCACGCACCCGAGCTCGACGAGGGCCTGGCGCGGCGGCTGGTCGAGATCGTCCACATGATTCGCCAGCTCGACCTGAAGAAGCCGCCCTCGATCGCCGAGTCGATCGACTGGGCACGAACGCTGCTGCTGATCGGCGCCGACGACATCGACCGGGAGACCTTCGAGCAGTCGATGAGCATTCTGGTCAAGCACCGCTCCGACATCGATCTGGTCGCCGAGCGCGTCTCGGTCAAGCTCGAGGGCGACGGGGTCACCGGCGGCATCACGCCGCCGCCTTCCCGCGGGAGCTAGGACCGTGGCCACCACCGCGAGCAGCCTGCTCGCCTTCTTCGAGGATCTCCGCTCCGAGGGCGTCGCCGTCGGCACCTCCGAGATCCTGGACGCCTTCGCCGCCCTCGACGAGGTGAGCTGGACCGACCAGCGGGACTTCCGCGAGTCCCTCGCCGCGACGATCGCCAAATCGCAGGAGGACCGGCGGGTATTCGAGCTGCTCTTCGACCGCCACTTCTTCCGAGCGGCGGAGACCGAGGCGCTCGACCGGGGAATCGAGGACGAGCGCTTCGAGGGGGCCGGCGACCGGATCGACCTCGACGAGCTCCGCGAGGCCATTCGCCGCGCGATCACCGAGGGCAATGACGGTGCGATGCGCGATCTCGCCCGTCTCGCCATGACCGCATTCGGCCGGCAGGGTGAGCGCTCGGGAGTGATCGGGGTGGACGTGCAGCGGATCCGTCGGGCACTCGGCCTCCAGGCGAGCGGGCGCCGCGACGACGGCCCCCAGCAGGCGCTGGATCCCGAGAACGTCAAGCAGTTCGAGCGCTATCTGCGCCGGGAGCTGGAGCGGGCGACGATCGAGCGCACGGGCAAGCTCCCGCCCTCACGGCCGCTCGCCGAGCTCGACCGGACCCTGCCGACCAGCCCGGCCCAGGATCTGGCGGCAGTCCACCGCGCCGTCGCTCAACTGAAGCGGCGGATCGCCACGCTCGGCCACGAGGCTCGCGGCCGCACTCGCGGCCAGCATGTCGACGTTCGACGCACGATGCGGGCGTCGCTCGAGACGGGCGGCGTGCCGCTCCGCCTGCGCTTCCGGCCGAAGCGCCCGCGGCGGCCCGAGATCTACGTCCTCTGCGACGTCTCGACCTCGGTGAGCTCGGCCAGCGTCTTCTTCCTCTCCGTGCTGCACGCGCTCCATGACTCGTTCCGGAAGCTGCGCAGCTTCGTCTTCATCGAGCGGATCAGCGAGGTGACCGACATCTTCGAGCACGAGCGCGACTTCCGGAAGATCTCCGAGCGCGTCTCGTCCGAGGGCGGCGTGGCGGACGTCTCGGGGTACACGGACTACGGCCGCGTCTGGCTCGAGTTCGGCGAGGAGATCGCCGAGGAACTCGGTCCCCGCTCGACCGTGATCGTCCTCGGGGACGCCCGCACCAATGGCCGGGAGCCCCACGCCGCCACCTTCGGAGCGATCGCCGAGCACGCCGGCCGCACCTTCTGGCTCAATCCCGAGCCGAAGCTCTACTGGAACTACGGCGACTCCGTGATGGCCGCCTACGAGCCCTATTGCGACGGCGCCTTCGAGTGCTGGACGACCAAGCACCTCGAGAACTTCGTCAACGTGATCGCGGGCGCCGCGCGCTCGGCCGACTGACCGTTCAGCGCGACTCGCGGAGCCGAGCGAACAGCGCGCTCACGTCGCCGAGCGGTCCGAGGTGGCGCAGCTTCTCCGGGTTGACGATCGAGCGGATCGTCTGGATCTGACCACCGGCTATGTCGAGCGCCAGGACGCTGATCACCTTCCCGTCGGGATCGAGGAACTCGGCGCCCGGCTGGCCGTTCACGGTGAGGCGGCGAACCTGCAGGCGGCCGATTCGCTCCCCGAGCCGGCCCCAGTTGCGGAGCATCTGGGCCGTCTTCGCGCGACCGAAGACCGGATGCCTGATCGCCGGGGCGATCCCGCCGCCATCGCCGTGGAGCTCCACGTCCTCGGCGAGCAGGGCCTCGAGTGAGTCGAAATCGCCGTTCTCGACCGCGGCGAAGAAGCTCGCCGCCAGCTCGTCGCGCTGTTCCTCCGAGGCATCGAACCGGGTGCGGCCCTCGTCCACGTGTCGTCGCGCCCGTGAGGCCAGCTGTCTCGCGTTCGTCTCATTCGTCCCGACGATCTCGGCGACACGGTCGTAGTCGTAGTCGAAGACGTCGTGGAGCAGGAAGGCTGCACGCTGCTCGGGGCTGAGCGACTCCAGGACGACGAGGAAGGCAAGGGACAGCGAATCGGCCAGCTCCGCCTGGCGAGCCGGATCGTCCTCGGGTCGCTCGGTGACCGGCTCCGGGAGCCATTCCCCGACGTAGCTCTCGCGACGGGCGCGGGCGGAGCGGAGCTCGTCGATCGCCAGCCGTGTCGTGACGGTCGCGACGTAGGCGCGCGGCGACGAGATCTCCTCCCCGCGCTCGATCGCGGAGTGCACCCGCAGCAGCGCCTCCTGGACCACGTCCTCGGCCTCGCTCACGCTGCCGAGCATCCGGTAGGCGATCGAGAAGGCTCTCGGGCGTAGCTCCTCCAGGAGCTGGGACTCGGTCATGCCGCAACCCTGATCGGGTTCGGCGCCGCTCTGTTCGAGCCCCTCGCGGAAGCCCAGTCGCCAGCTCGGGTAGCGGAGCTCCCAGCCGAGCTCGCGCTTCGCCTTTGCGTTCGAGGCTCCTCTCACCTCGGTCATCATGACCGTGTTGCCCTCGCCGGCGACGAGGCGCCCCAGCCACCGCGGAATCCGGCGGGGCGGCTTGGCCCCGATCGTCTTCGCCACCTCGGGGAGCAAATCTCGAACGGCGGCCGGCTCATCGTCGACCACGTTGTAGATGCCGGGCCTGCCACGCTCCACCGCCGCGGCGGTTGCTGCCGCCGCGTCCTGGATGTGGACGAGCGACCAGATCCCGGCGCCGTTGCCGATCACCGGCAGGCGGCGCTTCCTGAGCATCTCGATCTGAGCTCCATCCGGGTTGATGCCGAGGGACGTCCCGGGACCGTAGAAGCCGCCGTAGCGGAGGACCAATCCCTCGATGCCCTCGGCGTTGGTGACCGTCTGCTCGACGTAGCGGATCGCTTCGAGCGACTGGCGGACCGACTTCGGGGGTGAGGTCTGGAGGGGTTCGTCCTCGGTCTTGACCGGCGCGCCCGTGCGCTCGAACGGCCAGCCGGCGAAGCTCTGCGCGATGAACCGCCTCGCGTCAAGCGCGCGAGCGGCACCCAGGAGGTGGTCGGTTCCCTCCGTCCGTAGGCGATTGGTGAGCGCGAACATCTTGTCGATGCTGCGCCCCATGGACGCCGCGTCGATTGCGGTGAGCTCGTGAATGACGACCTCGGGCTCGGCCTCGGCCACGACCTGTGCGACGGCCTCCGGATCGAGCGCGTCGGCGACCGCGGGGCGGGCACCGAGCTGGCGGATCAGGTCCTGCTTGGCCGGGGCTACGTGTCATCCCGGTGACCTCGTGACCGTTTGCCGACCAGCATCGGCACGAGCTGCTTTCCGAGTGCCCCGGTCGCTCCCGCTACGAAAACCTTCATCTCGGGTCTCCTTTCATCACCTTCAACAGGGATGACGGAGCAGGCCTCCGAGTGTGACAGCTACGCCGCGACCGGCTTGCGCTCGGCGCCAGGCCTCCCAGCGCTTCTCGAGGCGCTTCGTGAAGCGCTTGGGCTTGTCCGCGTAGATGCGCTCGGCGAGGGAGATCGCGGCGAACTGCAGCTCACCGCGACGCTGATCGATCTGCTCGAGCAGGTGGCGCTTGTGCGCTGGGTCGGCGAAGACTGCCCGGCGCCGCTGAACGGTCTCGCGGAGCAGCGCGAGGTCGTGATCGTCGCCGAGGTGGTCGGAGAGGTCGTGCGCATGATCCGCGAGCGATCCGAGCATGTGCTTGTCGGCATCGCCGATCAGCCGCACCTGGTACCAGAGGTCCTTGACCCGCTTGCGCAGCTCGTGCAGGTTGGTGACGCTCGCCTCCTCCTCCACGGTGCGGAGGCGCTTTCGCCCACGCCGGTAGGTCCGGTGCAACCCGGGAGCGATCAGCTCCCAACCGTCACCGTCCAGCGGCAGCGCATCGATCCTGCCTCGCCCTGCCGCCAGGCCGGCGGCGGCCTCGGTCATCGCCCGCTCGATCGAGCCATCGTCGTGGGCAGCCCGGTTCTCCTCCTCGAGCTGCTCCCGGAGGGCGTCGAAGTGACCCTCCGCCGACGGCCCGAAGCGTTCCGCGAGGCCGTCGAGCGACTGCACAAGGATCTCGGCGTCCCTGAAGCCGCTCAGGCTCCTCGCCACCTCGCGATAGTGGTCGTTCTCCCGGCGCCAGACGTCGTCGCCGATCTCGTGGCGAACGAGCCGGAGGGCCGAGCGGATCTTCTTGACGTCCTTGCGGGCTTCGTGAATGGCCTCCGCCGGCTCAGTGCCGGCCTCGCCACGGAGTTGAGCGATCGCATCGTCCACCTGAGCGGTGAGGATCCGCTTCATTCCAGGCCCGACGGGCTCACCGGGAAGGAGCCTGTAGGCGTCCGAGTCGAAGGTGGCACCATCGGTCGCGCGAAACCGCCGGAGGCCGATCCCCGCGGCCGCAGCGGTTCCGGCGGCCACCAGCCCAGCCGCCTTGCGCGGGTCCTTGACCTCCGAGAGCGCCCTACGAGCCGCCTTCTCGAGGTCCTCGCGTGAGGGATTCATGCCTTATTCCTCCCACATATGGGTGCGCATCTAACGGGCTGCGATGTAAAAACGCCGTTACGGAGCACCGCGACTCGCCAGGGTTTCGTTCAGGTAGCGCTCATCCCCGGTGACCTCCTCCCCGATCCAATCGGGCGGCTCGAAGGCCCGCGCCTGGTCCTCGGAGGGGAACTCGACCTCGGCCACGACGAGCCCCTCCAGGTCGCCCTCGTAGACGTCGACCTCGATCTTGAGTTCGTCGCGCGGAATCACGTGTCTGCGCTTGTGGAGGCGGCGCCCCTCGGTCAGCGGCCAGAGGCGCTCGAAGGCCTCCTGGTCGATTCCGACCTCGGCCTCGTCACGCGAGATGCCGGAGCCGCGTTTCGCCGTCAGCACGAGCTGCTCGCCCTTGCGACGAACCCGCACCTCCCCGTCTGAGCCGATCGCCAGGTAGCCCTGCTCGATCTCGTCCGACTCGGTTCCGCTCAGATCGGGCGGCTCCGGCACCAGGAACTTGCGCTCGACCTCCATAACGGACACCGTAGACTGGACGCCCACCCAACAGGGGGGCTCGCAGGCAAGCGGGCTGAGATAGCGAGCTACACCACCCCTCGCTGACCCTTTGAACCTGTGCGGTAATGCGCGCGGAGGAAGCATGCTGACGAGACTTCGCGAAGGCACTCCGGACGCGGCCCGCGAAGGCCGCAGCGACGCGGTGATCGCGGACCCAGCCGGGGCGCCGGTACGAATCCAGGGCCTCACTCACTCCTTCGGGGAGCTGCGGGCGATCGAGCGGATCGATCTCGAGGCCGAACCCGGTGAGGTGATCGGCATCGTCGGCCCCTCGGGTTGCGGAAAGACCACCCTGCTCGAGCTCGTCGCCGGCCTGAGAGCAGCGGATTCGGGCACGATCTCGGTCGGCGGGCGGACTCAGGCTGAGGAGCGCCTGGAGCGCTGCGCGTACATGCCGCAGCGCGACCTGCTCCTGCCCTGGCTCTCCGCGCTCGACAACGCGGCGCTGGCGCTCCGTATCGCCGGGCTGACCCGCCAGGAGGGCCGCGCGCGCGCCGGCGCCCATTTCGAGCGGCTCGGGCTGGCTGGCTTCGAGGCCGCTCGGCCCGGCGAGCTCTCCGGCGGCATGCGCCAGCGCGTCGCCTTCCTGCGCACGCTGATGGCCGGCCGCCCCGTCCTCCTGCTGGACGAGCCCTTCGCCTCACTCGATGCGATCACGCGCGCCGAGATGCAGTCCTGGCTCGCCGGCGTGTTGGGCCCCGACCGGCACACGGTTCTGCTGGTCACCCACGACGTCGAGGAGGCGCTCTATCTCTCCGACCGCGTCCTCGTGCTGAGCTCGCGCCCCGCCACCGTGACCGATCGGATCGAGATTCCCGGTCCACGTGCCACAGACCGCGCGGCCGCAGTGACCTCGGCCGGCTTCACCGCCCTCAGGGAGCGCGCGCTCCGCAGCCTCTCGGAGGCGGCCGGATGACCGCCGCGCGAAAGTACCTCGCTCCGATCGTGGTGATCCTGGTCCTGCTGGGCGCCTGGGAGCTCGCCGCGCGCTGGGACTGGATCTCGAACGCCCTCAACATCGAGGACTTCCTCGTCCCAGCTCCGAGCGACATCGCCAAATCCCTCTGGGAGGACCGCTCGCTGCTCAGCTCGAACGCCTGGGTGACCCTCAAGGAGGTGCTGCTCGGCTTCGCGATCGCGGCCGTGGCGGGCATCGGCTTCGCGCTCCTGATTCACCTCTCCGACACCGCCCGCCGCGCGGTCTATCCGCTGCTGGTCGCATCGCAGACGATCCCGATCGTCATCTTGGCGCCCGATCCTGGTCGTCTGGTTCGGCTTCGGGCTGACTCCGAAGCTCGTGATCGTCGCTCTGATCTGCTTCTTCCCGATCACGGTCAACATGCTCGACGGCCTGCGGTCGGTCGACCCCGAGCTGACCAAGATGCTGCGTTCCCTCGGTGCCGGACGCCTGCAGCGCCTCTGGCGGGCGGAGATCCCGACCGCCCTGCCCTACGCGTTCAGCGGAGCGAGGGTGGCGATCACCGTCTCGGTGATCGGCGCCGTGTTCGCGGAGTACGTGGGCTCCAGCGAGGGGCTCGGGCACCTGATCAACCAGGCGCAGGCCCAGCTGCTGACGGCGCGCTCCTTCGCGGCGGTCGTCGTCCTCTCGGCGATGGCGATTCTCCTCTTCGCCCTGGTCTCGCTGATCGAGCGCCGGGTCGTCACCTGGGACAGCCGCGGGGTGACGCGGTCATGACGCGTCGGTCGCGCCTCGCGCGCCTGGCGGCGGCACTCGCAGCCCTGGCCACACTCGTGGTCGGCCTGGCCGCCTGCGGTGGCGGTGACGATCCGTCAACCGGGTCGGCGTCCGACCCGCAGCCCTTCACGCTCGAGCTCGACTGGTACGTGAACCCCGACCACGCGGGGATCTACTCCGCCCTCGACCGGGGGTTCTTCAGGCAGGCCGGCCTGGACGTGAAGCCGCAGGTCCCTTCGGACCCCTCGGCGCCGATCAAGGAGGTCGCCGCCGGCAGGGTGGATCTGGCGATCTCGTATGAACCCGAGGTGCTGCTCGCGGCCGACAAGGGACTCGACGTCGAGGCCGTCGGGGCCGTGGTCGATTCACCGCTCACCTCGCTGATCTCACTGCCGGAGGGCGGGATCGCCTCCGCCGCCGACCTGAGCGGAAAGACCGTCGGGACGGCGGGCATCCCCTACCAGAGCGATTACCTCGAGACGATCCTGCAGACGGCCGGCCTCTCCCCCTCGTCGGCGAAGGAGGTGAACGTCGGCCTCAACCTGCTGCCCGCGCTGATCGGGGGCCGGGTCGACGCGATCCTCGGCGGGTTCCGGAACATCGAGGGCGTCGACCTGCGATTGCGCGGCCTCGACCCCCGCATCGTGCCGGTCGACCAACTCGGCGTCCCGACCTATGACGAGCTCGTGCTGGTCGCCCGCAGATCGACCGTCGACGACCACCCGGAGGCGATCCGCGCCTTCATCGAGGCGCTCGCCCGGGGTACCGACTACGCCCGGGCGCATCCCCAGGAGGCGGCCAACGCGGTGCTGTCCGCCGGGAACGGCCTCGACCCGATGCAGACCAGGGCCGAGGTCGCGGCCACCCTGCCGCTGCTGGCGCCGCCACAGGGCCATCCCTACGGCTACATGGACCTCGGCGCGTGGGGGACCTACGCCCGGTGGATGGCGGACCACGATCTGATCTCGACCGCGCCGAGCCCGAGCGAGGTTCTCACCAACCAGCTGCTGCCCTAGCGGCGGCCCCCACGCGGGGCGCTTTACCGTCGGTATATCCCGGTAAAGCGCCCCGCTCGCAGCTAGGCGGCCAATCTCGCCGGCGGGCCCGCTCTCATCGCCTTGTGCCAGCCCGCCAGCGCGAAGGTGCCGGCCAGCCCCCTGAAGGGCGCGTAGGGGGCGAAGTACTCCTCGACCTCCTCGACGGTGGCGCGGCGGCCGAGGCCCTCGAGGTGGCCGACCAGCTTCACGTAGGCGAGGTCCCCGGCGGGCAGCGAGTCGGGGTCGCCCCGGCCGTGGAAACCGAGGCACTGGATCGTCCAGGGACCGATCTCGGGGATCGCGAGCAGGCGGCGGTCGCCGTCGCGATCGAAAAGATCGGCGCGGCCGCTGGCGACCTCCCGCGCGCAGCTGACCATCGCCTGCGAACGTCCCTGGCTCAGGTCCATCGAGGCGAGCTCGGCCGGCGCGCGGCCGGCGATCACGGCGGCGCAGGGAACGTCTCGCAGGAGCATCGGGCCCCAGCCGCGCTTGGGCGTCGGGCCGTCGGGCGGCAGATACGAGGGCGCCCAGCGGCGGACGATCCGCCGCTGGATCTCGGCGGCGCGCGAGCCCTCGATCAGCTGCTCGGTGATCGCCCAGCAGAGCGCCTCCCACGGCCAGGGCCGGCGGCGCGGCCTGACCCAGGGCTTGTGATGGATCGTCGGCCCGAGCAGCGGAGTCGCGCTTGAACGCGTCGTAGAACTCCCCCATCTCCTCCAGGACGGCGAGCGAGAACCGGGTCCGCTCGATCGCGATGGCGAGCTCCTCCTCGCCCGCCGGCTCCGAGTCTTGCCGGCCCTCCACCGCGATCGCATGCTCCACCTCCGACGGCTCGACGGACTCGGCCCGGATGTGGACATATCCCGCTCGGGTCTGCCAGCTTCGGGTGCGGACGGGGCGCTCCCCGACGTGCATGAGACGCTCGAGCACCCCGCCGTGGGAGCGCAGCACGCCGTCACGGCCGCGAGAGAGCCGCATCCGGTAGGGCCAGCGGGGCATCACCCGCTCCTCGATGACAGGCGACACGGGGAGGCGGGCTAGCGGCCGAGGACGTGGACGTCGACCAGGAAGCTGCGGCTGGCGACGACCTTCTCGCGCCGCCGGAAGAGGCCTCGCCGCGGCGGGCGCCTCGGCGCCCGCGAGGCGGCCCGGGCGATCGCGACGACGGCGACACCGGCGGCGGCGCCGCCGGCGGCGGCGACGGCGAGAGGGACCTCACGGCCCCAGATCTCGATCGTGCGGCCCTCGGCCCGGACCGGCAGGGGCCGCACGGGCTCCGCCTCGATCAGCTCCTCGTCTCGATCTGCTCCGGCTCAGCCATCGCTCGCATCCTAAGGGTGCGTCAAGACCCTTTCTGTTTGAGTCGGCGGTCGTCCGCAAGATCAAGGAGCGGAAGATGCCTGATTTCGAGCTGACCAGCATCGCTTTCAAGGATGGGCAGCCGATCCCCCGGAAGTACTCCTGTGAGGGCGAGAACGTCTCGCCGCCGCTGGACTGGGGCGCGCCGCCCGAGGGAACGCGATCCCTCGCCCTGATCGTCCACGATCCCGATGCCCCGATCGGAGACTTCACCCACTGGCTCGCCTGGAACATCGACCCCCTGGACGGCGGGCTCGACGAGGGCGCCCACCCGCCGGCCGAGGGCACGAACGGCTTCGGCGAGAACGGCTATGGCGGGCCGTGCCCGCCACCCGGAGACGGAGCACACCGCTACTTCCACGAGCTCTTCGCGCTCGACACGGAGCTCGACCTGGAGCCGGAGTCGAGTCGCGAGCAGCTCGAGGACGCGATGGAGGGACACGTGCTCGGCGGCGCCGAGCTCGTCGGGACCTACGAGCGGACCTAGAGCGCTTTCTCGTAGAGCCGGTAGCGCTTCACGATCTCGCCGCCCATCCCCTCCATGGCGCGGTTCATCGGCTCGTTCGTCTCCAGGATCCAGCCCTGGTCCCCGGCCTTCTGCGGGGTCACCTTGGCGGTCTCGACGTGCGCCACGTAGAAGCTCGCCGCGATGCCCGTGTGCTGGTACTCGGGCTTGACGCCGAGCGCGAAGACGCGGACCCGGTCCACCTTGCCCTTGCCGAGCAGGAAGCGCAGCCAGCCGAAGGGAAGCAGCCGCCCATTCATCTTCTTGGTCACCTGGTTGATGTCGGGGAGGGTGAGGGCGGCGCCGAGCGTCTCGCCGTCGCGCTCGGCGACGAACGTCCAGCGCTCGTCGAGGATCTGCTTCAGGTTCTGGGCCTGGAAGCGGACCTCCTCCTCGGTGACCGGGACGAACCCCCAGTTCTTCTCCCAGGCCGAGTTGTAGACCTCCATGAAGCGCCCGATCTCCGCCTCGAGGTCGCGCTTGTTCATGTTGCGGACGGTGATCCCGTGCTCGGACTCGACCTTCTCGGCGACGGCGTGGATCGCGTCGTGGAAGCGGTCGCCCTGCTTCAGCTCCCCGAGCGAGAGCCACCACATCAACAGGTCCATGCGTCTTGCCGTAGCCGAGCGCCTCGAGCCGCTCCCGGTAATAGGGCGGATGCCACGGCTCGAGGATCATCGGATCGCGGTCGTAGCCCTCGATCAGCAGCCCGCACTCGTCGTTGGTCGTGAAGTCCATCGGGCCGATCAGCCGCTCGCGCCCGCGCTGCCGGACCCAGTCCTCGGCGGTCCCCGAGCAGCGCCTCGAAGACCTCCGGATCGTCCTCGGCCTCGATGAAGCCGAATTGCCCGTCGCTGCCGCCCTGGAACTCGTCCCAGCGGCGGTCGACCTGCGCCGTGATCCGCCCGACCGGCTCGACCGTCCCGCCAGGCGAGGAAGTACTCGGCCTCGGCGTGGTCGAAGTAGCGGGTTCTTCTCCTTGTTCGAGGAACTGACGCCGCTCGAAGATCAGCGGCGGCACCCAGGGTGTGCCCTGGTGCAGGCGGAAGGGCAGCTTGATGAACCTGGTGAGCTCGCGGCGACCCTGCACGGGTCGGACCTCGACTGAGCCTGGCACAGTGCGGGACGCTACAAGCTGCAGACTTCCGGGGCATGTCCGACTCCACCCTTGATGCGAGGGCGCGCGCCAGCGCGACCCGTTCAGGTCGGACGTCTTCGAGAAGACCCGCACGCACGACCGGGCCGAGCAGCTCGAAGCCGCCAAGCAGGGCGATCTCCTTCCCTATTTCCGGATCCTCGAGTCGCAGGCCGGCCCCGTGGTCGAGATGGAGGGGCGCGAGACGATCATGCTCGGCTCCAACAACTACCTGGGGCTGACGACCGACGAGCGGGTCAAGCAGGCGGCGCGAGACGCGCTCGAGCAGTACGGGACCGGCGTCACCGGGTCGCGCCTTCTCAACGGCACCACGCCGCTCCACGTCGAGCTCGAGCGCGAGCTCGCCGACTGGATGGGTACGGAGGACGTGATCGTCTACACGACCGGCTACCAGTCGAACCTGGGCGCGATCAGCGCCATCCTCGAGCCGGGCGACACCGTCATCTGCGACTCCGGTGACCACGCCTCGATCCTCGACGGCTGCAAGCTCTCCGGCGCCCGCCTTCGGCCGTTCCGCCACAACCGGATGGACAAGCTGGAGACGATGCTCGAGCGGGCCGTTGCCGATGAGAGCGGCACGCTGGTCGTGGTCGACGGGGTCTTCTCCATGGAGGGCGACGTCTGCGACCTGCCGCCGATCGTCGATCTCTGCCGCCGCCACGGCGCCCGGCTGATGGTCGACGAGGCACACGGCGTCGGGGTCCTCGGCGCGCGCGGGGCCGGCGCCTGCGAGCTCTTCGGTCTCGAGGACGAGGTGGACCTGCGGATGGGGACCTTCTCCAAGAGCCTCGCCTCCTGCGGCGGGTTCATCGCCGGCTCGGAGGAGGTGATCGAGTACCTGCGGATCGCCTCTCGCTCGTTCATCTTCAGCGCCTCCGCCGTTCCCGCCGCCGTCGGGGCCGCGCTCGGGGCGCTGCGGATCATCCGCTCCGAGGGACCCCGAGCTGATGTCCCGCCTGCTCGAGAACGCCGCCTACCTGCGACAGGGCCTCCGGGACCTGGGGCTCAAGGTGGTCGAGCCGGGGACTCTTCCGGACGGCACCGAGGCGACCACTCCGGTGGTGCCGGTGATCGTCGGCGAGGACTGGCAGGCCGTGCTGCTCTGGAAGGCGCTCTTCGAAGCCGGCGTCTACACCAACGTCGCCCTCCACCCCGCGGTGCCGCCGGGGGGCGCTCTGCTCCGGACCAGCCTGATGGCGACCCACCAGCGGAAGGACCTCGACCGGGCGCTCGAGATCTTCGCCGACGTCGTCAAGCGTTTCCCGGACCTGCCGACGGGGTAGCCGTACGGGTTTATCCGGACTGCCCGCGGCCGCGGGCCAGGAGAGTCGATGGACGTGCGATGGACGTGCGATCCCCCTTCCGACAAAAGATCTGCTCTTAGCGGACGGGATGATTTTTCGGGTGTTGACCCTCGGCGCGCGAGGCGTATAAGTTGCGACCTCGCCGCGCGCTTCCGGGGCAGGGAGCGGACGGGATGCGAAGGAGAGGACCGTCCATTCCCCCCGGGCTCGAAAGAGCAATTGGGGGCACGCCGGCCGTAACCGACCCGCCAAAACACAATTCCTGACCTAGCAGGAGGGAGAACTATGTCTGCTGCCTCGACGATTGCCCCTACCCGCCCGCTGACCATGCCGCATCGCCGGATCGAGCCGACGATCGTCGAACGGCAGAAGGGCTCAGACGAGACAGAAAGCAAGACCAGGAAAAGTGGAACTTCGCAGTGCATGGAGGCGCTCGCCCGCGCCAACAAGGTCCGCCTTGCACGCGCCGCCCTGAAGCGCGACATCTCCGCCGGCCGTCGCAGCATCACCGAGGTGATCATGGATTCCCCCTGGGAGGCCGAGAGCATGAGCCTCAGCGAGCTCCTCTGCTCCCAGAGTCGCTGGGGACGCGCCCGCTCCCGAAAGCTGCTCTCGTCGACCGCCCTCAGCGAGGGCAAGCGGGTCGGCACGATGACCGAGCGGCAGCGGCGACTGCTCGTCGCCGCCCTCGAGGCGAAGCTCGCCAGCCGGCTGAACTAGATCCTCTAGCTCCGGAGGCGAAACGGGGCTCCGCCGGAGCGGCGCCGGAAAGCCTGCATGAAGAGCCAGGCGGAGCCCCCGAACGCCACAGCGCCGGCCGCGACGCAGATCGCGGCCGGAACCGTTGTTGCGACGAAGAGGACGCCGAAGACGGGGACGCCCACAGCGCCGGAGAGCAGCAGCGTGTGCGACCGGTAGCCGGCGAGATGCTCACGGATCGAGAGCTCGAGGCCGGCGAGAGATCCGAGGACCAGCCCCACGGCGATCATCACGAAGCCCTGCGGAGGGGCGACGAAAAAGCCCGCGATCAGCAGCAGGATGCCGACGAAGACGACGATCTCCGAGAGAGGGAAGTCGCCCCAGGGCGCCGACGGGGGCTCATTGGCCGCCCGTCGGCGCGCCGATCTGGCGCGCTGGGCACCGTCCAGTGCCACGGGCGAGGGCTTGGGCTGCGCCGGCTGCGCGGCAGACGGGCGCCGCCGCCGCTTGCGGCGCTGTCGCTTCGTCGCCATCAGTGACTTAGGGGGCCGCTGCCCCTCGGCTAACGGACAACCGGAGGAGATCTTGACCCGCCACCAGCCCATCAGCAGTCCCAGAGGGCCCCACCTGGGCTTGGCGTGCCAGTGCTTGCAGCCGGGCTCGCCGATGTCCTCGTTGTAGACCCGGACCCACTTGTAGGAGGCCGGGTCGGCTGTCATCCGCTCGATCAGCTCCCGGTTGCCCTCTTCGACCACCGCATGGTCGTGCAGGTCCGCCTTGACCTCCTGGATGCGCGTGGCGAGACCGTCTCGGATCCGCTCGAGCTCGTCGACCGAGAGCAGCCGCGGGCCGCCCATCCCCTGGACCGCGAAGTCGATGCCCTTGCGGGGGAACGCGGAACCGAAGAGTCTGGCGAGCGCGAGCTCCATCGCAGCGATCTGGCGGCGCAGGTCGGCGCGGGCCGCACGCTCGTCGTGCTCGTAGAGGACGGTGTCGAGGCCCTCGGGAGGCTCTGGAGGAATCCAGGTCTCCTCGGGCGCGACAGGCACCTCGGGAAGTGCGGGGCGTTCGAGCAGTTCCTCGGGCATGAATCCGGGCCTCCTCTACGAGTCCCTGAATTCTATGCATGCAGAGCGCTGCCCGCTACCCACAACCCCTCCTCGAGCGCGATGTCAGGCACGCCCCGCACGCCGATCGCCACAACGGTCACGCGGCGCGTCCCACGGCGAACCCCGCGGCCCTCCGCCGTGCGGTCGAAGAGGATTCCGAGGGGCCGCTGCTCGTCCGCGAGCACGATCGTCCCGGCGGGCAGCGGCGGAGACGCGCCCCTCGAACCCCTCGCCCTCGGCCGAGAGGCGCAGGCCGATCCGGCCCTCGACCCGATCGGCGTCGAAGGCGCGGAGCGCTACTCCGACCTCGACCATCGCGATCGTCAGCGCGTCGTCGACGCGGTTCCGGCTCTTGAAGCTGCCGTCGTGGATCCGCTCGAAGATCAGCTGCTCCACGGGCGTGCGAGTCGTATCCGGGTCGAGGCCGATGTGGCGAAAGAAGACGCGGTAGGCCCAGGGGATCGGCTGCTGTCGAAGCTGGATCGCCTGCGGGCCGCCGATCCGGTCGCTCAGCGACCTCAGCCGCTCCCTGAGCGCCTCGGGACTCCGTCCTGCGGTCACCTCGAGGACCGTCGAGACGATCGAGAGCCCCGGAAACTCTTCCGCAAGCGCCGATTCGATCCAGCCCGGCTCCGGTGCCACCTCCCACTGGTCCGGCATCTCCATGATCAGCGCAGGGTCCCGTCCCGCTGCTTGGTGGCCGCGAGCAGGGCGTCTACGTTGGAGAAGAACCGCTGGTCGTCGAGCCGACCGATCGAGGTGTGCTGGAGGATCCCGCCGGGATAGGCGTAGACGAAGGTCGGACACCCGCCGACTCGGTAGAGGTTCGAGAGTGCCCCGTCCCGATCCAGCCCGATCGGGTGAGTCCAACCCCGTTCCGCGATCAGCTTGCGGACCTCTGAGTCGGAGTCGCGCACGTCGATCGCGAGGAAGTTGACCTCCGGGGAGTAGCGCCTGTAGGCCCGCTCGAAGACGTCCTCCTGGTCCTCGCAGTCCCCGCCGCGGGTGAACCAGAACGAGAGGACCAGCGGCTTGTCGAAGAGATCGCAGACCCGGATCGCTCCGGGGACCTCCACGCGGCAGGCCGGGGTCCTGGTGTCGCCCGATGGGCAGGGAATGCGGGCGGCGTCGCAATCGTCCTGCGCGATGTTCGCATCACCGCCGGCACCGGTTCGCGCGTTCGGCACGGCGAACTGGGCGAGCGGCAGATCTCCCTCATCGTGGGCGCCGAGCACTCCCTTGTTCTTCGTCGAGATCAGGTTCACCCCCGCGATCGCGATCAGGGCGACGAAGGCGATCCCGACGATCAGCGAATAGATCGTCGTTCGGCGGGAACGCTCGTCCGGGTCCCCCTTTCGCCCGCCGTTTCCTCCAGCGCCGTGTTCCACGGCCTAATGGTGGCTCACGGCGCGGATTCGCCGGCCGCGAGCGGAGCCGGGCGCGCCCGCGAGGGGAGCCGGAAGCCCTCCTCGGACCAGACGACCGCCGCCGGCAGCACCAGCATCACGCCCGCCAGCGCCACCAGCAGATCGACGACCGTGACCAGGCCGAAGTCGCGGAGGACCGGAGCGACGGAGATCAGGCCGATGTCGTCGAGCAGCGGCAGCCCGGCGATCGCCAGGACCGCGAAGCCGGCAATCGCGGTGACGCCCGAGGCGAGCACCGCCGATCCGGTGCGCAGGTAGGTCCGCCTCAGGGCCTCGCCGACGGAGAGACCGGCGCGGCGCTCGCTGACGTACCGAGCCGAGAGGATCACGCTGAACTCGGTGGAGATCGCGATCACGAGCGCGCCGAGCGTCGCCGACATCGGGTTGAGCGCGACACCGAGCGCGGCGACCACCAGGCCCGACCAGCCCGTCGCCATCAGCACCGGGATCAGCGGAACGATCGCGCGCCGCGGTGAGCGATAGATGGCGGCGAGCACGACCCCGACAGCGACCAGGCCCGCGAGCGGCAGCCACCAGCGGCTGTGGGAGAGGTCGGTGTTCGCCTCGGCCGCGAGAACCGGCAGACCGGCCAGCTGCACCGTCGTGCCTGCCGGCGGCGCCGGTCCACCCGGCGGGTCGATCTGGGTGCGGATGTCGTCGATCAGGTTCTGCTGATCCGAGAGCGGCTGTACCCGGATGCCGAAGGCGACGTCGGCGGTGTCCCCGATCGGGGTTCCGCCGGAAGGGCTGCACTCGCCCTGATGGCTGATCACGATCTGCGAGATGAAGCAGGGCAGAGCCTGAACAAGCGCGTGGACGTTCCCCACGCTCTGCTGAGAGCTCGAAGCGGTCGAGCTCGAGGATGAGGCGCCGCCGAAGAAGTCGGTGAGCGAGAGGGCGGGGCAGATATCGGCGTTGGCGCAGCTCGGATTGGCGCCAGAGAACCCATGGCGCGCCAGCACCCGCTGCTGGAAGCCCTCCGCCCATGAGATCACCGCCGGATCCGTCGGGTCCTTCGCCCTGATGGTCACGTTGACGTCACCCGAGATACCGGTCTCCTTCTCGAGCTCGTTCAGGTCGTCGAGCGCCTTCAGGTTCGGCGGCGCGAGGTCACGGATATCCGTCTCGACGCCGGTCCCGGTGCTGGCCACCCAGCCGCAGACGGCGAGCAGCAGCCCCGCCGCCAGCACCCTCCGCGGGCTGGCGAGCGCCATGGCGATCGCTGCGACGCCCGTCTTCTCCAGGCGCGCGGTGGCTCCGGCCGTGTGGCGGGCGGCGGGTGCGCCCCGGCCGGCCGGAGCCGAGCCGCGCCAGGCCGAGAGCCCGAGCGCAGCCAGCCCGCCGGTCAGCGCGACCGCGAAGGCCAGCGCGACGCCCATCACGAGCAGGAGTCCGAACGACCGGACCAGCGGGCTCGGCGAGAGAGCGAAGACCGCGAACCCGGCGATGGTCGCCAGGCAAGCCGCCCCGATCACCGGGCCGCCGCCCGAAGCGGCGGCCGCCACGGCGCGCCCGGGTGGCGCCCCTTCGGCCCTGGCCTCGTTGAAGCGGGCCTGGAACTGGATCGCGTAGTCCACCGCCAGGCCGACCAGCACCGGGAGCATTGCGATTGCGCCGACGGTGAGCGAGCCGCCGAAGAGCGCGACGAGCCCGAGGGTGAGCGCGCCCGCGGAGACCGCCACGCCGAGCGGCAGCAGGCGCAGCGGGCGAGGCAGGATGAGGAGCAGGGTCAGCGCCATCACCAGGCCCGCCACGCCGAGCAGGAGCAGCGTCTGGTTGCGAAGCTCCCGGGCGCCGGCGTCCACCACGACCGGCGCGCCGGTGACGACGTAGCTGCCGTCACTGAGCTTGAAGCGCGGGTCCTGGACCGCCTCCTTGAAGAGGCCGATCGCCTCATGCCGCTCGGCGTCGGTCAGATCCGGGCGGAGGCGGACGATGATCTGGGCGGCATCCCGGTTGGGGAAGAGGTAGCCGAAGCGCTCCTTCGGAGTGCCCGCCGGCTTCGACTCGTCGAAGACGACGCGGCTCACGAAGTTCGGGTCGTCGAGCCGCGGGATCGACGTGATCCCGTACTGCAGCGCCACCTGGATGAGGCTCTGCTGGAACTGCCCGAGCACCGATTGGGCGGCAGAGTTGGCGGCCTGCTGCTGCTCGGCCGCCGATGCCCCGCGCTTGGCCGCGTCCTTCCGTGCCTGTTCGGCGGCGGCCCGAGCCTGCTGGGAAGCACCACCGATCTGGCCCTGGAGCGCCTGCTGGATCCCGGCAACGCTCAGGTAGAGGAAGGTCGCGGGCCCGAACACCGAGTGGCTCGGATGGATCTGCGCGATCCGGTTACAGACCGGAGGGAGCGGCTGCTTGGTCTTGTGGGGAAGCGCCTGCGCGAGCTGGGTACCGCCGGCGAAGCACTCCTCGAGCTCGAAGAGCGGCTCGAGGTCCTTGGTCAGCACCAGCTTTCGCAGGTCCTCCTTGACGAGGACGATCACCGGCTCGTCGCCGAACTTCTCATGGAAGTCCTGCGTCGCCTGAAACTCCGAGGAGCCCTTGCTCACCAGCGTGTCGGTTCCCGCGCTCGTGTCCAGCTGGGTCGCGGCGAAGATCCCCGCGCCCGTCAGCGCCACGATCGGCACGATCACGAGCCAGGGCCAGCGCACGGTCACGCCCGCGACCCGCTCGAAGAATCTCCCCGCGTCCACGAGGCGGAGGTTACGGAGCGAATATGAAGGTCGCGCTACCTAGGCGGCGCGCAGTTGCCGCCAGCCCTCGCTGGCGATCGCCACGTGCTCGCGCCCATCAGGCCCTCGCCTGAGGAGCACCAGGCCGCGGCTGACCGAGCGATGAAGTGCACGTCGACGGTCGGCATGACTGAACTTCGGCAATGAAGGCAGGAGATCAGCCGCCAGGCAATAACCGTCCCCGGCGACGTCCCTGATCGCCTGGAGCACGTCCTCGTCGGTGATGCGCTTGAGCGCCACGCCACGACGCTAGCGCCGGCCAGGGACGAACAGCCGGCTCTCGAACGACTTCGTGCGATCGACCCCGTAGACCGGGGTCAAGTGCAGCGAAATCGACTAGTCCATCGCCAGGGGGCCCTTGACGTCCGCGTTGAGGAACTGATTGACGAACTCGTTGTCCGAGTTGAAGAGCTCGTCCGAGGGGCCCGACTCGACGATCCGGCCCTTCCAGAGGACCGCGATGAAATCAGCGATCCGGCGTGCCGTGCCGAGGTCGTGGCTGATCACCAGGTAGCAGCCGCCATTCTCCTCGTGGACCTCGCGGATCAGCTCGCAGAGCAGCGCCGTGCGCACCGGGTCCAGGCCCGAGTCGGGCTCGTCGAACATGACGATCGCCGGGTCGAGCACGAGCGCACGGGCGAATCCGGCGCGCTTCCGCATCCCGCCCGAGAGCTCGTTCGGCATCTTGTCCATCGCCTCGGCGAGGCCGACCTCGCGGAGCCGCTGGTTGACGATCTCCTCGATCTCGTCCTCGCTCTTGTCCGTGTGCTGGCGCAGAGGGAAGCAGGTGTTGTCGAAGACGTTCATCGAGCCGAAGAGGGCGCCGTCCTGGAAGAGCAGGCCGAACTTCTTGCGGACCTCGAAGAGCTCGTCGTCGGTCATGTTCGGAATCGACTCGCCGTGGACCAATACGTCGCCGGAGTCGGGATAGAGCAGGCCGACGATGTGCTTGATCAGCACCGACTTCCCGGTGCCGGATGGGCCGAGCACCATCGAGATCATGTTGTCCGGCAGGCCGAGGTTGCAGCCGTTCAGGATCCGGGTGCGGCCGAACTGCTTGACGAGGTCGATGATCTCGATCGCGTCCTCGCCACCGTGGTCCCGCTTCTTGCCGGTGTGCCACTTGTAGGGATCGGGATCTTCGGCGTCGACGCCCGGGATCGCGTAGTCGCGCCGGGAGAAGTCCTCCTCGCCGTATCCCTGCGCCTCGAGCGGATCTCCGTGAAGGTCTTCATCCACCTCTCCGGCGGCCTGCTCTTCGTCGGCGGCCTCGTCCTCATCTGCCTCGGCCTCGAAGCCGCGCTCCTTCTCGTCACGTTCAGACAACTCTCGCTCCTCCTCGCTGCTTACGGTTTTCCACCACTGAGTGTAGGCAGGGGCAATTGGATCTCATGCGCCACACCTCAGCCTCCAATCGGGGCCCTGGGGTTTGCGCCCCAGAAGACCAGCGTTCCCAGCATCCCGATGATGTGCACGAGCACGATGTTGAGCACCATCGACTTCGCCGTCGCCGTCCCCACGCCGACCGGGCCGCCCGAGGCGGTGTAGCCGTAGTAGCAGCCGACCAGAACGATGGCCGTGGCCATCACCATTGCCTTGATCAGGCTGAATAAGAGGTCGGGCGGGTTCTGGAACATCCAGAAGATCAGGAAGTAGCCGCCCGAGGAGACGTCGCCGATCTGCTCGACGACCGCCAGCCAACTGGCGAAGTAGCCGATCCCGACGGCGGCCAGGTACATGAAGGGGAAGGCGATCCAGGCGGCCAGCAGTCGCGTCGCGGCCAGGAAGGTCACCGGCGGCACGCCCATCACCTCGAGGGCGTCGATCTCGTCGGAGATCCGCATGGCGCCGAGCTCGGCGACGATCCCGGTGCCGACCTTCGCGGACAGCATGTAGCCGAAGCCGTAGGGGATCACCTCTCGCAGGTCGCACCACGCGGCGAAGACGCCGGCGTACGCAGGCGCGCCCACCGAGCGGTTGAAGTAGGCGCCCTCGATGCCGCACTGCAGCCCGAGGATGAAGACCAGGCCCCAGATCACGATCGCCGAGCCGAGAATCAGGATGCCCGTCTGGCGCAGGGCCTCGCCGAAGAACTGGAAGACCCGGCCGCTGTAGACCAGGCCGGCGACGCGGGCGCAGAAACCGAAGATCTCGCCGATCGAGTTGAGCCAGCCCCGCGGGACCGCGAGCCAGCCGGCGCTCACTTGATCACCTGGAGCTCGGGGTGCGTGGCGAGCAGGGTTTGCGTGAAGACGTAGTTGAACGCGAACACGCCCATGAAGGCGATCACCACCCCCTCGTTGACGGCGCGACCCACGCCTTCGGCGCCTCCGGACGCAGTCATCCCTTTGTAGGCGCAGACGATCGCGATGATCGCTCCGAAACAGGTGCACTTGAGCACCGAGCCCCAGAGGTCCGTCACGGAGGCGTTGTTGAAGAGCGTCGCGAAGAAGCCGCCCAGCGGCTCGTGGTAGAGCAGCTCCGCGCCGAGGCCGCCGACGATGCCGAAGATCAGCGCGTAGATGTCCATCAGCCCCGTGATCAACATCAGCGCGAGGAAGCGCGGCACGACCAGGTTCTTGATCGGGTCGACGCCGAGCACCTGGAGCGCGTCGAGCTCCTCGCGGATCTTCCGGGCGCCGAGGTCAGCGGTGATCGCCGTGCCCGCCACCCCGGCGACAACGACCGCGGTCACCGTCGGCGCGAACTCGCGGATCGAGGCAAGCACGAAGAAGCCGCCCAGCCGGTCGAGCGCTCCGAACAGCGAGAGGAAGTTCGCTGCCTGCAGGCCGGGCGCCCCGAACCCGAACGCGAGCGTCGAGATCATCATCGGGAACCAGCAGAGCTGAAGGGCGAAGAGAAACTGCCCGATGAACTCGCCGCCGTACGGATAGGGCGGCCTGATCGCAGAGACGATCGTCTTCGCGGTCAGGATCATCATGTCCCCGACCTGCTCGAAGAGGGACTTCGCGGGGAGGAACGCCCTGTCGGCTACGGATCTGACCATTTCTCTCCTCCGGGGCCGTCCCCCTTATTGGGGCGCGGCTCCGCACGCCCAGAAAAGCGGCGCATCGGAAGATTATGTGATGGCGGGGCCATCCGCCACCCACAACCGACATGCAAAACCCCCGGAACTCACGATTCGCGGGTGGAATGGCGCGGGTAGGGTGCGTGCTATGTTGCCCGCGCCCTTGGAGGAGAGCGCCTCGACAGCCCTTGCGGTGAGGGCCCGTAAGCGCGTCGGGGTCGGGATTGCGGTAGCCCTGACGGCAGCGGGCGTTGCATCATGCGGCGGTGGCGAACGCCAGGACGTGACCGAGCCGGAGGGTGACTTCCCGGTTCAGATCGTGAATGCGAACTTCCCCAGCAAGCAGCAGCTCGCGCAGAACACGAACCTGACCCTTTCGGTCGCGAACACGGGCGACAAGACGATCCCCGACCTGGCGATCACGATCTTCACCAGCTCGAACGCCAGCACGGGCGAGACCGGCTCCAGCACCGGGACGACCGGCACGACGGGCACGAGCACCAGCCCATCCGGCTCGTCCGGCGGCGGCAGCCTGCCGACGGCGCAGGGCTCGTTCTCGGTCCGCTCCGAGCAGCAGGGCCTCGCCATCCCCTTCCGGCCCGTCTGGATCCTCGAGGAGGGCTTCCCGAAGCTCGCCGGCCAGAGCGCCTCGGCCGGGGCCCAGGCCGCGCAGACCGACACCTTCAGCTTCGGATCCCTGGCCTCGAACCAGACCCGGGAGATGGTCTGGAACGTGACGCCTGTGCAGCCAGGCACCTACACGGTGCACTACCGCGTGGCGGCGGGCCTCCAGGGCAAGGCCAGGGCCGTGACGGCCGACGGCTCAATCCCGGAAGGAGAGTTCGTCGTCCGGATCTCGAGCGCGCCACCGCAGACCCGGGTCAACGACGCAGGTCAGGTCGTGCCGATCAAGCCCGGCGACATCATCGGGCAGGCCGGCAACCAGAAGCAGAAGTCAGAGCTCAACGGGCAGTAGCCGACTCGCCCGCGACGGCCGCGACCGCATCGGTCATCAGCTCCGCGGCCGCCTCGTCATCCATGCCCTCGCTCGCGAGCCGATCCCAGGTCCAGAAGTCGAGCGCGACCCGGACCAGTGAGCGTATGCGCCCCGCCCGATCGCCCTCCGCCTTGAACCCGGCGGCCAACGCGTCGGCGATCCCCGCCAACGCTGCGTCGGAGTTGGCGCGCATGAACTCGTCGAGCGCGGGGTCAAGTCCGCGGTCCCTCAGGAGGTTGCGCATCATCTGCTGCTGCTCGCGGTACCACTCCCCATAGATGGTCCGTAGCAGCGACCGGACACGCTCGACGGGGTCCTCGGGCGCGAAGGCAGCCTCGAAGTCCGGAAGCGGGTGCTCGGCGAAATGGTGGGCCGAGCAGGCCGGATACAGCGAGGCGTTGTCCGGGAAGTGCTTGTAGACGGTGAGCCGGCTGACGCCCGCCCGACGCGCGATCTCGGACACCGTCGTCTCGGCGGGACCGACCTCCTCGTGGAGCTCGGCGGCGGCCTTTGCGATCCGCTGGCGCGTCCGCTCCCGGCTCTCGGCGCGCGCCTTCAACTCGTACTTCCTGTGTTTCTTGATTTGGGTTGACATCCCGTTAGCTCAAATGTTACAGTACCCGCGCTTCGGCTAACACACTGTTTATCGAAAGGAGAAGGAGATGGAGACTACGGCGCATGAAAAGAGGGTCCGGTTCGACGCGAGCCAGGGCCCGCGCATCCTTGGGCCCGATGAGGGCAAGGCGGTGGATCTGGGATCGGTCGGGGTCCGCTTCATGGCCTGGACCGAGGAGACCGGCGGGGCGTTCTCGCTGGTCGAGCATCCGATCCCGCCGAAGACGCTGGTTGCACCGGTGCACATCCACGAGCGCGAGGACGAGTACAGCTTCGTCCTCGAGGGCCGCATGGGCGCAAAGCTGGGCGACGACGTCGTCTACGCCGAGGAGGGCGACCTGGCGTTCAAGCCGCGCAACCAGTGGCACACGTTCTGGAACCCGGACGAGACTCCGTGCCGGATCCTGGAGATCATCGCTCCGGGCGGCTTCGAGCACTTCTTCGACGAGATGGCGACTCTGATGGCCGGCGAGTTCGACCCCGAGAAGCTGGCGGAGCTCGGTGCCCACTATGGGCATTACTTCAAGCCCGAGACCGTTCCCGAGCTCTGCGCCGAGCACGGTCTCACGCATCCGATGCTGGCGATGCTGGAGGGCTAGGCACACCGAAACTCCCCAGGGCTGATCCCGCGGGCGGGGCGCACCGAGCGTCCCGCCCGCGTGTTTCATCTGCCGGATGAGCACGCCTCGACGCCGGTGCATTCTGGTCGCGCCCTCGCTGCCAACACTCTTCGGTCGCTATCTCTACGGCGACTACTGCGCGGGCGAGCTGCGCAGCTTCAAGCCGGCGACGCCGCACGCGCGGGACGACCCGCTCTGGACGGCCCCGTTTACCGCCTGGCCCAGTGAGGCGCCTGATCATCGCAATCGCGATTACGGCGCTTGGGGCGCTCGTTCTGGGCGGCGCGTCGGCCGACGCGAAGTCGAAGATCAAGCTGAAGCGGATCGGCCGCTTTCAGAGCCCGACCTACGTGACCTCCGCTCCCGGCATCCCGGGCGTGGTCGTGGTCGAGCGTGGTGGTCGGATCCGGCTGGTGAACGGGCGCAAGCGCGCCACCTTCACCAGCATCGCCGGGAACGTCTCCACCGGTGGGGAGCGAGGACTGTTGTCGGTCGCATTCGCACCGAACTACGCGTCGTCCAGGCTGCTCTACGTCTTCTTCACCAATGGGGCCGGCGATCTCGTGATCGCGGAGCTCCGCGCCGATGCCGACGGCCGGCACGCCTCCCCGAGCACCCTGCGGCCGATCGTGGTGGTGCCCCACCCCAACCAGTCGAACCACAACGGCGGGCAGCTGCAGTTCGGGCCCGACGGGATGCTCTACGCCGGCACCGGCGACGGTGGCGGCGCGGGCGATCAGCCCGACAACGCCCAGAACCCCAATTCCCGCCTCGGCAAGCTGCTGCGGATCGACCCCGCCTCCGACGCCGTGCAGGTCTACTCCCTCGGCTTCCGCAACCCCTACCGCTTCTCATTCGACCTGGTCACGGATCCGTCTCAGCCGCGCCTCGCGATTGGCGACGTCGGCCAGGACCGATTCGACGAGATCGACTACCTGCCGTTCGCGGCTGCCGCCGGGGCCAACTTCGGCTGGAACGACTTCGAGGGGTTCGCGCCGTTCTCCGGAGCCCATCCTCCCACTCCCAGCGGCACCGTGAAGCCGATCGCGGTGCGCAGCATCACTGGAGCGGGCTGCGCGATGATCGGCGGCTATGTCGTCACCGACCGGAAGCTCCGAACGCTCTTCCACCGCTACGTCTACGGGGACTTCTGCACCGGCAAGATCCGCTCGCTGATTCCCCGCCCCGGCGGGGCACGCAAGGATCGAGGGACCGGTCTCCGGGTGCGCGATCTGAGCTCGTTCGGCGAGACAGCCGACGGCAAGCTCTTCGCCACCTCGCTGGACGGGCCGGTCTACCGCTTCGTTCGCCGGCGCTGAGCCGCGCGGTCGCCGCCCGCGGCGCTAATAAGGTGGGCACGCCTCGCCCACGACCCTGACATGCGGACCACCCTGAGCCGTCGCCGGATCGAGACCTTCGTGGCTGCCCTCGTCGCGATCGCGGCGGCGACGGTGGGCATCGCCGTTCAGGAGGGCCGTACCCTCGGGCCGAAGTTCGTCACCTTGCAGCGGATCGCGCAGCTCCGCGAGCCCGTCTACCTGACCCAGCCGCCGGGGCAGAACTCACAGCTCTACGTCGTCCAGAAGCGCGGCGCGGTGCGGATCATCGCCAACGACCGCCTTCTGGCACGGCCGTTCCTCGATATCCACCGGCTGGTCAAGCACAACGGCCCGGGCAGCGACCCCGGGATGGCCGCGATCGCCTTCCCACCCGACTACGGGCGGACGGGCCGCTTCTACGTCTCGTACAACGACCATGAGGACAATCTGCAGGTGGACGAGTTCCGGCGCAGCGCCGGAGACCCAGAGGTGGCCGATCCGAGCTCCCGTCGACCGATTCTCTCCATCCCGGAGCCCACCCCGGCACATCACGGGGGCCTGATCGTCTTCGGCCCGGACGGCTACCTCTATTTGGGAGCCGGCGACGGTGGCCCGGCCGGAGACCCGGCGGGCAATGCCCAGAACCTCAACCTCCTTCTCGGCAAGCTCCTCCGGATCGCTCCCGCGTCGACATCAACGGCGGCCACAAACACCGCCGCCGAACAGAGGCCGTACACGATCCCGCCGGACAATCCGTTCGTCGGCCGGCCGGGTCGGGATGAGATCTGGGCCTACGGCCTGCGCAACCCGCGGCGGTTCTCCTTCGACCGGCGCACCAAGACGATCGCGGTCGGCGACGTCGGCAATGACCGCTACGAGGAGATCAACTACCTCTCGATCGCCAAGTCGCGCGGCGCGAACTTCGGCTGGCCGGCATACGAGGGGTTCGCCGCCTTCAGGGGCGGGATCCCGCGGAGCGCCACGGTCCTGCCCGTACTGGCCTATCCGCACCACCCGGGCTGCGCCGTGACGGGCGGCTACCTGGTCCGCGACCCGCGGCTCGCCCGGATCCGCGGCAGGGAGATCGTTGGCGACTACATGTTCGCCGACTACTGCACCGGGAAGCTGTACGGGTTTCGCCCCCGCCTCGGGCGGCGGGCGGGGAAGCAGCGAAGCTTCCGGTTCAACATCCGCTACCTCTCCTCGCTCGGCGAGGACAACGCCGGACACATCTACGTTCTCACGGAGCGAGGTATCAAGCAGGGCAGCAAGGGCTCGATCTACCGGCTGGTCCCCTTCCGCAAGGAGATCTAGGGCTAGGGCGCCGTTACCATCCGGCAGGTCAGGGAGAGGTGTTGAGAGCGAGGCTGAAAGCCGGGATCGGTTGGGCGACGGCGGCGAGCACGCTGGCAGTGCTGCTCGCCGCACCGGGAGCGGGTGCGCTACCGCAGGTCGGTGACGGCAGCGGGGGCTTTTCTCTCACTCCGATCGGCAGCTTCGACGAGCCGACCGACATCGTCCATGCCCCCGGGAAGAAGAATCGCAAGCTGCTCTTCGTGGTCGAGCAGGATGGCCGGATCCAGGTGCTCCGCAATGGAGTGCCACAGCCGCGTCCGTTTCTCGACATCAGCGATCGGGTGATGAATGCCGCCGAGCAGGGGCTCCTCTCGGTCGCCTTCCACCCCGACTACGAGCGCAACCGCCGCTTCTACGTCTACTTCACCAACCAGAACGGCGACAACGAGGTGGTCGAGTTCAAGCGGGCGAAGCGGACGCGGCTCCGCGCGACACCGACCTCGGCGCGCCTGGTCCTCTACCTGCCTCACCCAACCTTCGAAAACCACGACGGGGGCGACCTCCACTTCGGGAGCAAGCGGCTCCTCTTCATCGCGCCCGGTGACGGTGGCGGTGGCGGCGACCCGTTCAACAACGCCCAGAACCCGGGATCGCTGCTCGGCAAGCTGCTGCGCATCGACCCCATGCCCACGAAGTCCAAGCGGAAGGGCAAGGAAAAGGGAAAGCGTCGCGCGGCCGCCGCACGGACTCGCAAGCCGTACACCATCCCGAAGGGCAATCCTTTCGCGCGCGGCGGCGGCCGTCCCGAGGTATTCGCGATGGGGTTGCGGAACCCGTTCCGCTTCAGCTTCGACTCTGTCACCGGAGCGATCTCGATCGGCGACGTCGGGCAGTCATGCCGCGAGGAGATCGACTACCGGCTTCCCGGACACCTGGCCGGAGTCAATTTCGGTTGGCCGCGGTTCGAGGGGACGTTTCTCTATGACCCCTCGCGCACCGCACCCGGCGCGGTGCCGCCGATCTTCGAGTACGACAACACCGCCGACGCGGGTGGCTGTCAGGCACTGGGGGGCTTCAGCGGCAGGGGCGTGATCGGCGGCTATGTCGTCCGCGACCCCCGCCTCACGCACCAGTACGGCCGGCTGCTCTACACGGACGTCGCCAACGCCGAGATTCGAAGCCTGATCCCCTCGGAGCAGGGCGCCTCGGATGACCGGTCCACCGGCCTCTCGCTCCCCGCGGGCAACCCCAACTCGTTCGGCGCCGACTCGTTCGGCGAGGGCCGTGGTGGCGTCCTCTACCTGATCTCCCACTCCGGACCGATCTACCGGCTCGACCCCGCCTGATCCGTCGGCGGCCCTGTGGCCGCTACCTGGGCAGGGCGGGCGCCAGTATCCGGTACGCCTTGATGCCGAGGCCGAGCCGCTCTCGGTCCTCGGAGATCTGAGGGTCGAGCCCGGTGAGCTCCTTCACCCGGTCGAGCCGGTAGGCGACCGTGTGGCGGTGGGCGAAGATCGCCCTCGCGGTGGCGTTCATGTTGCAGTCGCTCGCCAGGTACTCCTCGAGCGTGCCGAGGAGGTCAGAGCGGTACTGGTCGTCGTAGCGGACCAGCGGCTCGACGGTGTCCCGGTAGAAGCTCCGCACCTCCTCCGGATCCGAGATCAGGGCGCGGAAGAGCAGCCGGTAGACGCCGCTCGCGGCGATCCCCTCCTCGAGCGCCTCGGCGATCTCCGGCTCCCGGGTGATCACGTCGAGGACCAATTCCGCCTCCCTGATGGCCCGGTGCAGCTCCCCCGGGTCGGGATAGAACGATGAGACGGCCACCATGCCGTGCTTCCGAAGGCGGTTGGCGATTCGGCCCGCCGACCGCAGGGTCGTCTCCGGGGCGTCATCGCCGCCGCGGGCCGGCAGGATCGCGTAGAGGCGACCGTCGGCCAGCTCGGCGAGCGAGCCCTCGTACTCTGCCGCGACCAGCGCGCTCGCGTGGCTCGGGGAAGCGGACTCGATCTGCGGCCACCAGCGCGATCGCCCCGCGAGCCAGGTCGCAGCCGAGGCGGGCCGCCTTGCTGGTCGCCTCCGCCGTATTCACCTCGTGGGAGCGAAGCTCCTCGATCAGCCCGCCGCGCATCTTGCGCTCCGCGTCCTCGCGGGCGTCGGCCACGGCGACCTCGGCGAGAGCGGCCAGGGCGGCGGCCCGCAGCACCTCCTCGCGGTCGACCAGGACCGGCTGCTCCTCGCCGTCAGCGCCCTGGCCCTCGAGCAGCAGGACCACGCCGACGATCTGCCCGCCCGCCTCGATCGAGCGCTCGAGTGTGATCGGGTCAGGCGCGGTCGCGTCGGTCTGCGCCACCCGGGCCTTGGCGTACTCGGCCAGCCCGTTCAGCTCTCCGCCACCGGGAGCGCGGGCGGCGAGCCCGCGGGGTGGCAGGACGATCGCCACGGGGCCGCCGGCCTCAGCCGCCGCGAGCTCGGCGACACCCTGCAGGCCCTCGCCGTCGAGGACGGCCTCGATCATGCGGGTGCTGAGCTCGCGCATTCGCCGACGGTAGGCGCGACCGGGCGCGAGGTCTTTGGCCCTCTGTCGAAAATCGTGAGCGGCGCTTACTCCAAGCGGTCGAGAGTGCGAATCGCCACAAGCACGGACACCGACTGGCTGAGCAGCCAGTGAGCGCTAGAGTCGCTCGTCAAACCGGCGAGGAGGAGAGAGCATGGCCATCGACACGGTCACCGAAGCCGCTGATCCGAAGCGCGCGAGACCTTCGAGGTGATCAACCCGGCGGACGACGCGGTGCTCGCGAACGTCCCTATCGATGGACCCGCCGAGGTCGCCGCCACCGTGGCGCGGGTGCGGGCCAATCAGCCCGCCTGGGAGCAGCTCGGGATCAAGGGCCGCGCCCGGTGGCTCGGCAAGCTCCGCGACTGGCTGCTCGACCACCAGGACGAGATCGCCGAGACGATGCAGCGCGAGACCGGCAAGGTCCGGGCCGAGGCGATGGGCGAGGTCCCCTACGTCCTCGACCTGATCAACTTCTACGGCAAGAAGGCCCACAAGTACATCGGCGACGAGAAGGTGCCGGCCCACTCGCCGCTGATGAAGGTGAAGAAGCTCAAGGTCACATACCGGCCGTATCCGGTCGTGGGCGTGATCAGCCCCTGGAACTTCCCCCTGATCCTCTCGCTCGGCGACGCGATCCCGGCCCTGATCGCCGGCTGCGCCGTCGTCATCAAGCCGTCCGAGATCACGCCCCTGGGCCTGGGCGAGATCGTCGAGGCCTGGAAGAGCGAGATCGGCGGCCCGGACGTCTTCGACGTCGTCAACGGCATGGGCGAGACCGGCTCGGCGCTGGTCGACGAGGTCGACTTCGTCCAATTCACCGGCTCTGACCGGACCGCGAAGAAGGTCCTCGCCCGGGCGGCCGAGACGCTCACGCCCGTGAGCGCCGAGCTCGGCGGCAAGGACCCGATGATCGTGCTGCGGACCGCCAGACGTCGAGAGGGCCGCCAACGCCGCGACCTGGGGCTCGTTCGCCAACTCGGGCCAGGTCTGCATCTCGGCCGAGCGGATCTACGTCGAGGAGCCGATCTACGACGAGTTCCTCACCCGCTTCATCGACGAGGTGAGGAACCTCAACCAGGGAATGGACGGACCGGAGCACGGCAAGGACGTCGGGCGCGATGACCTTCCCGACGCAGACCGACATCGTCGAGTCACACGTGGACGAAGCCCGGGAGAGCGGTGCGACCGTCCTCACCGGCGGTAATCGCGGCGAGGGCCCCGGCGACTGGTTCGAGCCCACCGTGCTCGCCGACGTCGACCACTCGATGACGGTGATGCGCGACGAGAGCTTCGGTCCGGTTGTCGGGGTGATGAAGGTCCGAGACGCCGACGAGGCCGTGCGATTGGCGAACGACAGCCGCTACGGGCTCTCGGCCTCGGTGTTCGGCAGCAAGCGGCAGGCGGAGGCCGTGGCCCGCCGGCTCGAGGTCGGGACGGCGAACGTCAACGACGTGCTGGTCGGCTTTCTGGCTTCCGACGTGCCGATGGGCGGCTGGAAGGACTCCGGCATCGGCTTCCGCCACGGCGAGTACGGGATCAAGAAGTTCGTGCGACCCGAGTCGCTGGTGATCTCCCGCTTCGGCGCGAAGCGCGAGCCGCTCTACTTCCCGTACACGAGCGAGCGCCGCGAGAAGCTGCGCAAGCTCACCCAGTTCTTCAACGCGCGCGACTGGCGCCGGCGGCTGGGAAGGCGCTAGTCCGCCTCGGTCAGATCCGAGTCGAGCCGTCGCGCCTCCTGCTCGAACCATTCCGAGACGAGGTGCAGCCAGGCGATCTCCGAGCGGGTCCTGATCCGGACGTAGTCGGCGTGCCGGTCGCCGGCGATCCGGATCGCGTCCGCAACGCTCAGGTCGCGGTCACCGGCCCCGTCCTCGCCGAGCAGCATCCAGTCGGCTCGCCCGCCCGGGCCCTCATCCTCCAGGGCGAGCCTCGTCCCGTCGCTCAACAGAAGAGCCTTCGGCTCGCGGCCCCCAACCTGAACTCCCTGCACTCCGCTGGCTTCCATGTCAGTCCCCTTCCGTTCGCTTGACCGAGCGCAGAAGTCTGCGAGCGTGTCGTAACACGGGGCTAAGCAGTCGTTAAGGGCTCGCGAAAGCCGCGCTGCTTGCGCGATTCGACCTAGGACGCCGGGACGAGCTCTTCGCGCAGCTGCTTGGCCGCGTCGACCATGTTGCGCAGGCTGGGATCGACCTCGTCCCAGGTGCGGGTCTTGAGCCCGCAGTCGGGGTTGACCCAGAGCTGCTCTGGCCGCAGGACGCGGGCGGCCTCGTGGAGCAGCTCGACCATCTCGTCGGCGCTCGGGATCCGCGGGGAGTGGATGTCGTAGACGCCCGGGCCGATGTCGTTGCGGTAGCCGGTCCTCTCCCAGTCGTGCAGCAGCTCCATCCGGGAGCGCGCCGCCTCGATCAGGTTGACGTCGGCGTCCATCGCCTGGATGTGCTCCAGGATGTCGCCGAAGTCCGAGTAACACATGTGGGTCTGGATCTGGGTCTCGTCCTTGACGACCGCGGTCGCCAGTCGGAAGCAGTGGACCGCCCAGGTCAGGTACTCGTCCCAGCGGTCCTTCCGCAGCGGCAGGCCTTCGCGGATCGCGGGCTCATCGACCTGGATGATCGCCGTGCCGGCCGTCTCGAGGTCCTCGACCTCGTCGCGGATCGCGAGCGCCAGCTGCTTGCAGGTGTCGGCGAGCGGCTGGTCGTCGCGGACGAAGGACCACTCGAGCATCGTCACCGGCCCGGTGAGCATTCCCTTCACCGGCTTGTCGGTGAGCGACTGGGCGTAGGTGATCCAGTCGACGGTCATCTGCGACGGGCCGCAGCACGTCGCCGAAGATGATCGGCGGCCGCACGTAGCGCGAGCCGTAGGACTGGACCCAGGCGTTCTCGGTGAAGACGTAGCCCTCCATCTGCTCGCCGAAGTACTGGACCATGTCGTTGCGCTCGGGCTCGCCGTGCACCAGCACGTCGAGGCCCACGTCCTCCTGGAAGCGGATGACCTTCTCGATCTCCGCCTGCATCGCCTCCTTGTAGGCGGCCAGTCGATCTCGCCCCTCTTCAGCTTCATCCGCGTCTGGCGGATCTCGCCGGTTTGCGGATACGAGCCGATCGTGGTCGAGGGGAAGAGCTCCGGGATGTCGATGCGGGCGCGCTGCGCCTGCTTGCGCTCCTCGAAGGGGCTCGAGCGCTGGTCGTGCTCCTCATCCAGGCCGTCGATCCGCGCGCGGACCTCGGCGTTCCTCGTCCGCTCTGAGTCTCGCCTGGAATCCCGCGAGCGATCGTTGGCATCGAGCTCGTCGGCGATCGCCTCGCGCCCCTCGGCGACGCCCTTGGCCAGCGTGGCGACCTCGCCCACCTTCTGGTGGCGAATGCCATCCAGGAGCGCATCTCGTCGTCGAGGTCGGCGTCGACGCCCGACGGCTCCGCATCGAGATCGATCGGCGTGTGGAGCAGCGAGCAGCTCGTCGAGACCACGAGCTGGGCGGTGCGGGTCTGGAGTCCGTCCAGCGCGTCGAGCGAGTGCTCGAGGTGATTGATCCAGACGTTGCGGCCGTCGACGATCCCGGCGAACAGCCACTGGTCCTCGAGCCCGTCCTGGCCGGCGATGAACTCGCGCGTTGTGCCGGCCGCCGTGCTCGTGGACGTCCGGATCGAGCTCCTGCCCGTGCACGCTGCCGGTGAAGTCCAGGCCGACCCCCTCGATCGGCAGGTTGCGCAGCACCCCGTAGGCGTCGCCGACGTGATCGAAGTAGGTCTTGACGACGATCCGCGGGCGCTCGTGGACCTTGCAGAGCTCCTCATAGGCGAGGCGGAGCGCGTCGAGCTCCTTCTCGGAGCGGTCCTCGACGAAGCAGGGCTCGTCGAACTGCACCCAGGTCGCGCCCTGCTCGGCGAGCCTCTCGATCACCTCGCCGTAGACCTCGACCAGAGGCTCGATCAGATCGACGGCATCGAAGTGCTCGACGCCCTCCGCCAGCTTGGAGAGGAGCAGGAAGCTCACCGGTCCGATCAGCACCGGGACGGTGTCGATCCCGAGCTCCTCCATCGCCTCGGCGTGCTCGTCGAACGGCTTTGAGCTCGAGAGCGAGAACCTCGTGTCCGGGGCGAGCTCGGGGACGAGGTAGTGGTAGTTCGTGTCGAACCACTTGGTCATCTCCATCGCGGTGACGTCGACGCTCGTCGGTCTGGCGGCCGCGGGCCATCGCGAAGTAGGTGTCGAGGTCGACCTCTCCCCCGTCCCAGCCGTAGCGCTCGGGGACGGCGCCGACCAGCGCGATCGTGTCGAGCACCTGGTCGTAGTAGGAGAAGTCGTTCGACGGGATCAGGTCGATCCCGGCGTCCTGCATGAGCTTCCAGTTCTCGACCCGGATCGACTTGGCGGTGGCCGCCAGCTCATCGGCGGATTTCTCGCCGCGCCAGTAGCCCTCGGTCGCGAACTTGAGCTCGCGATTACGGCCGATGCGAGGGAAGCCGGAGACGTTCGAAAGCGCCATTTCTCAACCCTACGCGAGACTAGGCGGAGATCCGCTCGGCCTCGCGCTCGCGGGAGCGCGGGCGCTTCGGGAGCTCGACCGGGGCGGCCGACATGGCGCGAAGGCGCATGTCCGACCAGGTGACGCCCTCGCGCACCAAGGCCGGCACCCCGAGTGCGACGGCGGTGGCGATCTCGACCGCCTGCAGGACGACGCCGTAGGCGAGCGCGTCCGCGGCAGGGATGCCGAAGCCCTGGTGGAGCACGCTGATGATGGCCAGCTGGAAGATGCCGATGTTGGACGGCGTGGCCGGCACGACGGCGGTGACGTTGACCGCGAAGAGGCAGGCGGCCGCGGCGCCGATCGCGACCTGGTGATCGAGGCCGAGCGCTGCGAAGAGCGCCCAGCAGGCCAGCAGCTGCAGCAACCAGGCGAAGAGCTGGGCGAACGCCGCGACCGAGCCCCGGCGGGGATCGCGGAACACGGTGAGGCCGCGGCGGGCCTGCTTGATTGCGCCTCGAACGGCCTGGATCGCGCGCGCGACCCGTCCCTTTCCGTTCACCTTGACAAGCGACGGCGCGAGCAGGACGGCCAGCAGAATCACGAGCGGGGCCGTCGAGACCAGGAACAGCTTCTGCGTGCTCGCCTGGAACAGGTCGGTGGTGGAGACGATGATCCCGCCGAGCAGGACCAGGGCGAAGATGTTGAGGGCGGTCTGTGAGACGAGGGTCCCGATCAGCACCGGGAAGGTCTCGCGCATCCGGCCGACTCGCCGGGAGAGGACCATCGCCCTGGCGGGCTCACCCAGCCTCGCCGGCAGCGTCGCCGACATCAGGACGCCGATCATCGTCGCGGAGGTGACGTCGCGGCGCCTCACCACCCTGCCCGGCAGCGCCGCCCGGGCGATCGCGACCCACGACGCGGCGCGGGCGAACATCGCGCCGACCATCAGCGCGCAGGCGATCAGCACCCACTTGAGGTCCGAGTCGATGATGTTGGCCGCCACGCTGTCCACGCCGATCCGACGTGCGGCGAGCGCGGTGAGAAGAAGGCCCAGCGCCCCCGCTATGGCGACGCCGGCCTTGCGCGCCATGCGCCGGCCACGGCCGCCATCGGTCGCCGGGGCGGGCTCGAGCGAGGGCAGGCGCTTCGCGGGGCGCCGCGGCCCGCCGTCGATGCGGACGATTCCGGTCCGCCTGGCCGCGGACTCGAGCTGAGATACGGGGGCAGGGGCCGGGTCCCTCACCCACTCGTAGACCTTCTTGACCTGCTCGGCGACGCGCGGCCAGCCATAGCGCTCGGCGCCGCGGCGGCCCGCCTCGCCCATCGCGACGAGTCGTTCGGGCTCGTGGGCGAGCAGCTGGAGCTCCTCGGCCAGGGCCTGTGGATCCGCGGGCGGCACCAGGACGCCGTCGACACCGTCGGTGACCACGTCGCTGTATCCCGCGATCTTCGATGCGATCACCGGCGTGCCCGCGGCGAACGCCTCGGTCAGCACCATGCCGAAGCTCTCGCCGGTCAGGGAGGGGGCGCAGAGCAGGTCGGCGTCACCGAGCTGGCGCCAGAGGACGGAGTCGGAGACCTTGCCGAGCACGTCGATGTGCGAGAGCACGTCGGGGTCGGAGATCAGGCGGGAAACGTCCTCCGGGTCCGCCCCGATGACGGTCAGCTTCGAGGGAACGTGCTCTACCAGGGCCTGGAAGGCCGAGAGCAGAACGGGCAGCCCCTTGCGCTCCTCGGCGCGCCCGACGAAGAGCAGGCGCAGCTCATCGCTAGGCGGCTTGGGACCCTTCGGCGCCGCCTCGAGGTCGACGCCGTTGGGGACGATCACATAGTCGCCGCCGAACCAGCGGCGACCGGTCCAGGCGGCGGCCTCCGAGACAGCGATCCGGGCGGAGAGCTGGTTGAACCGGCGCCTCGCGCCCAACAGCGTCGCGAGGTGATTGGGGAAGGCCTTGGTGGAATAGGCGTGGAAGGTGCCGACCACCGGTGCGCCCTTGAAGGTCATCGCGTCCCAGCCGACCAGCGGAGCCAGCGGTTCATGCACGTGGACGACGTCGTAGTTGCCGGCCCGGAGCTCGCGGCGAAGAGAGATCGGGCCGTGCGGGAAGGCGGAGAGGTTGGAGACGGCGCCGTTCGCTCCGAAGCCGATGGTTCGGCCGAGCGGAACCAGGTAGTCGGGAGCCTCCCGGAGCTCGGGCTGGGAACGGTGGAGGCGGCGGCTGAGGAAGCCCGGCGGATCCCACGGGGCGAGCACTCGAACGTGATCTCCCCGAGATATGAACTGCTCCGCCAGCGCCTCGACATGCCTGTTCACGCCTCCCTGGTACGTCCAGGAATACGGCGAAACAAGCGCAATGCGCATTGATCCAGGGTACCGACAAGGCTGGCGGTGGTTCGTGTCGGAAGTCACATCTCGTTCACCTACCCGGCGCTCTCTCGGCGATTACGCGGCGAATTACTGAATTCGGGCGCCTGTGAGCGGGCGAAAGCCAGAAAGGCGCCCAGAGCGAGGGCGCCGAGAGTGAGAAAGGTCGCCCCCGAATCATTTACGAGCACGCCCACGGCGACGGCCGCGCAGGCGCCGATCAGGCCCGCTCGTGCCATCGGGGCGGGCCGGAGCCAGGCGTCGATCCGGCGCCGCTGCGCGATAGCCGCGCAAATCCCCACCACGACGACCCAGAACAGGGGGTTTCCGGCCGCCTGCCCGAAGTCGTGCGCGGAGAGCCGCAGCCGCCGTTCGGCGACGTCGGCGAGGTCGCCGGCCCCGCCGGCGTCGAGGACCGAACGTGTGAGGTGGGCGTTGCCGCCTGAAACCAGGTCAATGAAGGCGAGCAGGACGAGGGCGGCGATGGGGACCGCGATCACGGCGAACAGAACCGCCGAAAAGACGATCTCGAGCGATTGACCGCCCGTATTCGGGGCGAAGTGCTCGAAATCGTCCGGGAGGGCCACCACCGCCACCGCGGCGCCGACGGGCAGCACGATCGCCGCGCCGACGTCGGCGCCGAAGCGACCCGCTGCGAAGACCAGCGCGGCGACCAGCCCTGCGATTACGAACGCTGCGCCCGCACCGCGCCGGCTCACCCCCCTTCCCCAGCCGCTGTAGGCGCTGAGCCCCGCCCCGACCCCCACGGGCACCATCACCGCGATCAACGCCTCGAGCTCGTTGCCGATCCCGTAGAAGCGCACCCCGAAGATCGGATTGGGGCCGAGCAGCGAGAGCGCCGTCAGGCCGGACCCGGCGATCACGTCGACCGCGTAGGCGCTCACCGTGATCGCACACGCGATCGCAAGCGCCCACCATCCCGGGACGAACCGCACCGTGACCGCCGCAAGGGCCGCTGCCCCTAGACCCACCAGCACGGCCTCGGCGACTGCGCTCGGCTCGATCGCCGCCCCGGCCAGAAGCATGAGCGGCATGTAGGCGAAGGCGAGAGCGAGCCAGGCGAGGGCCCACCTCCGCGCCGCCGGGGCGATCGCCGCCAGCAGCGGCAACCAGGATCCAGGCGGCGAGGCAGCCGATGACCACCGGCGCGCGCCGATCGGGAATCGCCTCCATGCGCCGGGCGCGGTCCTCGATCGCGCCGGGATCCAGCTTTCCCTCGGAGCGGATCGGCTCGCCGTCCATCTGATCGGGGACGGGCAGGCCGAGGCGTCTCAGGATCGTCGGCGCCAGATCCGTCGAGAGGACGTAGCCGTCGGTCCTGGTCGAGTCGGAGGTGAGATCGCCATCGAATCCACGGCCGGCGATCCCGATCGGGACGAGCTCTCCGCCCGGTGGAGGGCTCCCCGAAGGCGATCACGAGACCGCCGGCGGGCAGGGCCGTCGTCAGTTTGCGGACGGAGCTGATTCCCGCTGAGATCACGCCCACGCCGACGGGGCCGCCCACCACCCGGCCGATTTCCCCCGACCGGTCCGCGACCATGACCGCGGCCGCCCCAGCTGACGGGACCGGCTGCGGCCGGATGCCGCGAGTCCAGCAGCGTCGAGCCGAGCAGGCCGGGGACGATGTCGGCGGGGGCAGCGTCCGCTCGCTGGACGATCTGCGGACCAGCGAGGAACCCGGAGAAAGGCGCTCCGCAGCTGCGGCAGCGGCCGGTCATAGAGCACGTCGTCGATCCGGGTTCCCTGCGAAATGTCCAGGTAGGTCTGCTCGGGCGGCGCGTCGCCGATGCTGGTGCTCATCACCCCGACGCGCCATGCCGTCCACTCGTGCGAGATCGGTGACGGTGGTGTCGCTTGGGAGCACGCCCAGGATCACGCGAGGGGCCCCCTCGGCCGGCGTCGCGCCGCACCACAGCGCCCCGGCGGCCAAGACGGCGGCCACTAACCTTCGTCTCGTGGCCGGCCGCACGTTCGTCAAGTTCACGTTCTTCAAGCTCGACCCCGCCTGGCGCAGGCGCAGCGCCGAGGAGCGGGCGCGCGACAAGGCCGAGTTCCAGGCGGCCTGCGAGGACTTCGCGGAGGACCGCTCGCTGCGAGCGTATTCGACGGTCGGCACCCGCGGCGACGTCGATCTGCTGCTGCTCAGCCAGAGCCCGGTCCTGGAGGACATCCACACCTTCCACGTGGTCCTCGGCCAGAGCGGCCTGGCGCGCTGGGCCGCGACGCCGTACTCGTACCTGGCGATGACGAAGCCCTCTCCCTACTCGGACTCCGAATCCCGGCCCGAGATCTGCACCTCCGACCGGAAGTACCTCTTCGTCTACCCGTTCGACAAGAAGCGCGAGTGGTACGGGCTGCCGCTCGAGGAGCGCCAGCGGATCATGGCCAACCACATCGAGGTCGGCCGCCGCTACCCCGAGATCTCGATCAACACCGCCTACTCCTTCGGCCTCGACGACCAGGAGTTCGTGGTCTCCTTCGAGGGCGACGATCCGGGCGAGTTCCTCGACCTCGTCCAGGAGCTGCGGGGCACCGAGTCGAGCTCCTACACCCTGCGCGACACCCCGATCTTCACCTGCGTCGCGATGTCGCTCGGCCGCGCGCTGGACGCGCTCGACGGCACCGCGGCCACCGCTGTGTCCCCCACTCCCGCCTAGCCCAGCCACTACCCTTTCGCGTCCGTTTGATTGGGAGCGAACAAACACCCCTGCGCGTCGCGATCGTCGGCTCGGGCCCGGCCGGCTTCTACACGGCCGAGCACATCCTCAAGCACGAGGGCACGCACGCCGAGGTCGACATGTTCGACCGGCTTCCCACCCCGTACGGGCTGGTCCGCTTCGGCGTCGCCCCCGACCATCCCAAGATCAAGTCGGTGATCCGCGTCTACGAGAAGACGGCGGCCCGCCCCGAGTTCCGCTTCTTCGGCAACGTCGAGGTCGGGAACGACGTCACCGTCGATGAGCTGCGGGAGCGCTACCACGCCGTCGTCTTCGCCTACGGCACCGCCACCGACCGCCATCTCGGGATCCCGGGCGAGGACCTGCCCGGCAGCCATCCCGCCACCGAGTTCGTCAACTGGTACAACGCCCACCCCGATTTCGCCGACCGCGAGTTCGATCTCTCCTGTGAGCGCGTCGTCGTGATCGGCAACGGCAACGTCGCCGCCGACGTCGCCCGGATGCTCGCCCTCACCCCCGACGAGCTCGGCGAGACCGACACCGCCGACCACGCGATCGAGGCCTTCAACGGCGCCTCGGTCAAGGAGATCCTCGTGCTCGGCCGCCGCGGCCCCGCCCAGGCGGCGTTCACCAACCCCGAGGTCCGCGAACTGGGCGAGATGGTCGACGCCGACATCGACGTCGACGCCGGCGAGATGGAGCTCGACGAGCTCAGCCGCGAGTGGCTCGACTCCGACGACGCCGATCCGACCAACCGCCGCAACGTCGACATCTTCACCGACTTCTCCCAGCGCGAGCCGGAGGGCAAGAACAAGCGGATCGTGATGCGCTTCCTCCGCTCCCCCGTCGAGATCCAGGGCGAGGGCAGGGTGGAGCGGATCGTGGTCGGGAAGAACGAGCTGCAGCGCGACGAGTCCGGCCGGCTCCGCGCGGTCGACACCGGCGAGCGCGAGACGATCGAGTGCGGCCTGGTGCTGCGCTCGATCGGCTACAAGGGCGATCCCGATCGAGGGGATCCCCTTCGACGAGGGCCGCGGCCTGATCCACAACGACGGCGGGCGCGTCCACGACGGCGAGGGCGAGCAGGTGCCCGGCCTCTACGCGGTCGGCTGGATCAAGCGCGGCCCCTCCGGCGTGATCGGCACCAACAAGAAGGACGCCCAGGAGACCGTCGACAACCTCTTCGCCGACCTCGAGGCCGGAAAGATCCCCGAGGCGCGAGCTCGCCGCCGACCGGGGCGCGATCGAGGCCCTGCTCGACGAGCGCAAGCCGGACCACATCACCTTCGAGGGCTGGCAGGCGATCGACGCCGCCGAGGTCGAGGCCGGCAAGCCGCACGGCCGCCCGCGCGTCAAGCTCTGCCGCGTGGACGAGCTGGTCGAGGCGTCAAAGGCCGCGAAGACGCCCGCCTGAGCCGTGGCGATCTCCAACGACGAAGTGCGACTGATGATCGAGGCCTCGCTGCCGGGGGCGCAGGTCGAGGTCGTCGACGAGACCGGCACCCAGGACCACCTGCGCGCCACCGTCACGGCGCCGCAGTTCGAGGGTCTCTCCCGGATCGAGCAGCACAAGCTGGTCAAGAAGGCCGTCCAGACGCGCTTCGACGACGGCTCGATCCACGCCCTCTCGATCAAGACGTCGGTGCCCGGAGTAGGGCCTGCGTATAGTGATGCGGATCGACGTCGATGACTGAGCCAAGCCTCAAGGACAAGGTCGAGGAGCTGATCCGCGACAACCGGATCCTGCTCTTCATGAAGGGCACCCCCGAGCAGCCGCAGTGCGGCTTCTCGATGCGGGTCGTCAACGCGCTCGAGTCCTACGGCGTCGAGTACGCCGCGCTCGACGTGCTGCCCGCGCTGCAGCCGCTGCGCGAGGTGACCGCCGAGATCTCCGACTGGCAGACCTTCCCGCAGCTCTACGTCAACGGCGAGCTGGTCGGCGGTGCCGACATCGTCGAGGAGATGGACGAGTCGGGCGAGCTGGCCGGCGTCCTCGGCGTCGAGCAGCCGGAGCGCCCGGCGCAGTCCGCCAAGCAGGAGCTCCAGGCGGACGACCCGCAGCAGAGCCCGCCGATCCAGATCGAGCGCTAGCTGCGTCCAGCTAGACGGTGGCGGCCTGCTCGGCCGCGTCTTCCTTGACCTGGAAGCTGGAGCCGCAGCCGCAGGCTGCGACGACGTTCGGGTTGTTCACCGAGAAGCCGGCGCCCTGCAGGCCGTCGACCCAGTCGACCTCGGAGCCGAAGACGAACTGCATGCTCGTCTTGTCGACGACGACCGCCACGCCCTGGTTCTCGAAGCGGTGGTCGTCCTCCTTGGGAGCGTCGAAGGCGAGGGCGTACTGGAAGCCTGAGCAGCCGCCGCCGCGAACCGCGACGCGAAGCGCCTGCTCGGAGCCGTTCTCCTGCTCGCCGAGCAGCTCCTTGATCTTGGCCGCCGCCTTGTCGGTCAGCTTGATCGGCTGAGGCGTCTCACTCATCGGTGCCCATTGTAGAGGGCGCCGACGCTGACGCTGACGGCTCGCCTGCGTATCGCCAGTCGAGGTACTGCAGGATGCGGCGCGAGTCGTTGACCACCTCGTCGCCGTCCACCAGCACCGGCACGTAGGGAAGATCGGTGAGCTCGACGATCTCGGGGCGGCTCGAGCGCCGGCGGCGGACGCGCTCGGTTCTGTATTCGATCCCCAGCTTGTTCAGCCGCCGGGCCACCGCGCCGCAGGGGCAGAGGAAGTTGGTCGGCGTCCCGCAGCGGTAGAGCACTCGGCGAGGCTCGCTCATCAGCCGAAGGGAAGCACGCGGAAGGCCGTGCCGGTTGCGCGCAGGGCGAGATCGGTGAGCTGGTGGCCCTCGGCGCGCTTCCCGAGCTCCTCGAGCTGCCAGCGCACCGTGTCCTCCAGGGTCTCTTCGTGCGGCCGCGGCTCCCAGCCGAGCACCTCCCGCGCCTTGTCGTTTCGGTAGGTGAACCACTGGGTCCCGGAGCGGACCTCGTCGGCGGAGGTGGGGAGGCGCAGGCCGACCAGCTCCATCGCCTCGACTCCCGCCAGCGCCGCGCGCCTCCGCATCCGCAGCGGCGGCGGCGGCACATTCGCGATTCGGCTCAGGTCGGCGAAGAGCCGCTGCTGGGTGAAGTTCCGGCCGGTGAGCAGATACCGCTCGCCCTCCTCGCCCCGCTCGTCGGCGAGCACATGACCCCTGGCGACGTCCCGCACGTCGACGATGTTGATCGCGCCGTCGAGATAGCCCGGAATGCGGCGGAGGAGCAGTCGCCGGACCAGCGCGTTGGAGGTGCCGCTGGGATTCGGATCGTCGGGGCCGAGCACGAAGGATGGATTGACGATCACCACCGGCAGCCCCTTGGCTGCGTAGCGCATCGCAACCACCTCGGCCTCGTGCTTGGAGTTGATGTAGGCGACGCCGAGGCGACCCACCGTGAACGGCTGGTCCTCGTCGATCGTCCCTCCCGGCTCGCGCGGCCCCGACGGCGCTCGAGCTCGAGGTGAGGACCACGCGCACCACCCCGGCACGCAGCGCCTCCTCCATCACGTTCTTCGTCCCGACGACGTTGACCTCGTAGACGCGGTCGCGTGCGCGCGTGCGCATCGAGGTGGTGCCGGCGACGTGGAAGACGCGCTCCACCCCCTTCATCGCCTTGCGCACCGAATCCCGGTCGGTCACGTCTCCGACGGCCCGCTCCCACTCGATCCCCTCGAGCGGCTCGGTGTTGCTTCCCTCCCGCACGAGGAGCCGCAGGTCGTCGCCTCGGCGAGCGAGCTCCTTGACCACATGGAGGCCGACAAAACCCGTCCCGCCCGTGACGAGCGTCTTAGCACCCTCCGCCATAGCGCGGGCGATGGTAGAACGCCCCAATGCCCTCGACCGCGGTCGTCGCCGACACGACCTCCTACCTGCCGCCCGAGCTGATCGAACAGCACGACGTCCACCTCGTCAGCCTCTACGTCGGCATCGAGGGTGAGCAGGATCGGGAGGCGGACATCGACGACCTGCATGGCTTCTACGAGCGCCTCCGGAGCTCGGACCAGGCGGTGACCACCTCGCAGCCGTCGGTCGGCGACTTCATCGCCGTCTACGAGCCGCTGCTTGGCCGAGGGCCACGAGATCGTCTCGATCCACCTCTCGTCCGGGATCTCGGGCACGTACGAGTCGGCGATGCAGGCGCGCGAGCGGCTCACCGCGGAGGGCAAGGGCGGGGAGCGGATCGTGGTCTGCGACTCCCGGACCGGCGCCGGCGGGATGGGATTGATGATCCTGGCCGCCGCCAACGCCGCGGAGGGGGGCGCCAATGCGGCCGAGGCGAACGAACGCGCCGAGGCGGCCCGCAAGGAGCTCAAGATCTGGTTCGCGGTCGACACGCTCGACTATCTGCGGCGCGGCGGCCGGATCGGCGCGGCGCGGGCGTGGATCGGCACCACGCTGAAGATCAAGCCGATACTGACGCTCGAGGACGAGATCACGCCGATCGAGCGTGTCAGGACCCGGCGCCGCGCCTTCGAGCGGATGGTGGACTACGGGCGCCAGCGCCACGAGGCCGGCGCCGATGGATGGGTCGTCCAGCACGTCCAGGATCCGGAGACCGCCGAGCGGCTCGTCGAGGCCTGCAGGCCGATCTTCGGGTCGGACCCCGTCTTCACCTCCGAGGTCGGCCCAGTCATAGGCGCGCACGTCGGCCCCGGCCTGCTCGGGGTCGGCGGCATTCCCCGCTCGCTGCTCGGATCCTGATGGCCGAGCGACCTGCCGGAGGTCCTCTTCGTCTGCGTCCACAACGCGGGGCGCAGCCAGATGGCGGCCGGCCTGCTCGAGCGCAAGGGCCAGGGGCGGGTCCGGGTCATCTCGGCCGGCAGCGAGCCCGCCGACCGGCTCAATCCGGCGGTCGTCGAGGCGATGGACGAGGTCGGGATCGACATCTCCGCCGAACGGCCGAAGAAGCTCGAGGACGGCATGGTCCGGGAGTCGGACGTGGTGATCACGATGGGCTGCGGCGACGCCTGCCCGATCTACCCGGGCAAGCGCTACGAGGACTGGGACCTCGAGGATCCCTCCGGCAAGGACCTCGAGACGGTTCGCGGGATCCGCGATCGCATCTCCCAGCGAGTTGATGCACTGCTTCGCGATCTAACGGGTCGCGCTGACGCGCGCCCTCGCACCTAGCGCCGGCGCCTGAGCGCGATCAGGCCGCCGACGACGAAGCCCGACCACTGCGGCCCCGACCGTGAGCTCGGTCCGGTGCTCGCTGATCTGGCGCTTGACGTCAGTCACCTGGATCCAGCGGTGGCGCAGCGCGTCCACAGAGCGCGAGAGCTCCTGACGCTGCTGGACGATGTCGCGGCGGATCTGCTCGGCCGAGCGCGTCCCGGGGGGTGGCGGCGACCAGCGACCGTTGCCTTGGGTTTGGAGCGTCCGGCCGGCGGTCGATGCGAGGGTGCGCGTCAGCGCAACCCGTTTAATCATGGTCCTCCTCCTGTCCGTCGTTTGCGTCGAAGGCGGCCTTGATCTCCTTCGCCTCCTCGATCGCCATGTCGGGGGTCGGCGGCGCGGCGCGCTTGAACGAGCGCCAGGCGAACAGGCCCGCGCCGGCACCGATCAGCAGGAAGATCCCGGCCTCCACGAAGAAGCCGGCCCAGAAGTTGTTGAAGACGAGGTCGTTGAGGAGCCAGGCGAAGCCGTGCATGAGCAGGAAGAGCGCGAGCAGGGCGAAGATGCCCGCGGCGAGCCCGGCGACCGAGCCGCGCAGCAGGCGGTTGACCTTCTCGGTGACCTCGGTCTTGGCGAGCTCGATCTCCTCGCGGATCAGGACCGAGGCGCGATCCGAGACCTCGAAGACGAGCTCGCCGACGCTCATGTCCTCGGGCACCTTGGCGCCGTTGCCCGTTGCCTGCGCCCGCTGCTCCGCGGCTCTCGGCCGAGGGCGCCTGAGCCCGGGACCTGGCTGGACTCGCCGTCGGTCATTCGGGCGGCTCCTCGTTGAAGACTCGCCGCCAGATCACTTCGGAGAGCCGGTGTGCGGCGACGGTCGCGAGCGCGCCGGTTGCCGCCAGCATTCCCGCCCAGATCAATCGCCTCATGATGTCGCTCTGCATGCGTGCTTCTCCTCAACGGGTTGCGCCTTTCGGCGCACCCTCGCATATACGGTCTCGCGCTACCCGGGCTCTTGCCCGGAGTAAACCAACTCAGCGGCTTCCCCGTTTGGCTGCGCGGCCTCGCGCTCCACGTAGTTCGCCCAGCGCTCGAAGTAGTTCCTGTAGACCGCGTGCGTCCAGGTCGGATCGGCGGCCTCGAGGAGGCCGTGGGAGCCGGTCGGAAGGATCCAGACACGGACGAGGTCGTTCTCCTCGGCGGCCGCCGCCAGGTTGCGTGCCTGTTCCACCTTGACGATCGGGTCGTCCTCCGGATGGAGGATCAGCAGCGGGACCTTCGCGTTGGGGACGTGGTCGACTCCCCGGGCGTGCGTCCAGATCTGATCAGCGCTGACGCCGTAGTAGGGCGCCGAGACGTACTCCATGGCCCGACTCATGTCCTCGGCTTCCGGCGGCCAGCGTCCCGAGCGCACCCGGGAGATCAGCGCCGCCTCGAAGGCGCGGTGGAGCAGGTAGCGGGGATGGTCCCGCGGGACGTCCTCGGAGAGGCGCGCCCAGGCCTCCCTGGGCACCGCCGGGGGCGAGACCGCGAGGATCCCGCCGTCGAGGTCGTTCGCGGTGGTCTCCTGGTCGCAGGCATTGAGCACCGAGCTGCCCCCGAGCGAAATGCCGAGCGCGCCGACGCTCGTCGAGCCCAGCTCCTTCATGTAGGCGGCGAGAGCGAGGATGTCCAGCCCCTCCTTCCAGCCCGCGGTGGAGGGCGCTGGGCTGGTCAGCTCGGTCATGCCGAAGCTGCGCAGGTCGAGGGCGGCGACGTTGAAGCCCCACTCGTAGAACGCCCTCACGGCGATCTGGCGGACGTAGTCGAAGCGGCTCGAGGTGAACAGGCCGTGCACGACGATCAGGCCGGGCCGGGCGGCCTCCTGTACCGCGATCGACGCGGCGATCCGCTCTCCGTCGGCTCCCTCGACGATGTGGTCCTTGAACTGTCCCGGGTAGCGATAGCCGATCACCGCTCCCTCGCGATGCTGGGCGACGACGAAGTTGGAGATGTCGGCGAGGCCGCGGCGAAGCTCGGCGAAGTCCGAGTGCCGAAGATGGTTGGGAATCGTGTGGAGGTCCGCCATCAGGGCCGTCATCGTCCGCTCGCGCTCCGGTGGGACCGGCAGCGGCCGTCTGCCGCGTCGCTCCAGGCCACGCAACAGGTCCCGGACCCGGCCGCCGATCAGCTGACCGAACAGCCAGAGCGGCAGCAGGACGATCCCCACCAGGACATTCGCGAGCTTGGCGGCCCCGTGCAGGACACGATCCTGCCGCTCAGTCCTGGCGAGCCCTTCCCACATACGGGGCGCTCAGCTCGCCACCGCGTCGCTGACCAGGCGGGGCTCGAGACCGTCGCAGATGGTCTCGACGACGAGCTGCTTGGCGCGCTCGTAATCCGCATCGGTGCCGGGGATCGACCCGAAGATCCAGCCGGTGAGCAGCTGCTCGATCGCCCCGTAGAAGACCATCGCCGCGAAGTTCGGGTCGACGTCGTCGCGGAACTCCCCCTTCGCCTGAGCGTCCGCGACGATCTCGGCGACGAGGTCGTACGCCCGCCGGATCTCGGGCAGGTGCGTGCGCCCGAAGGAATTGGCCGCCCGCGTGACCTCGACGATGATCACCTTCATCAGCTCGGGCTCGTGCCGGTAGGACTCGATGATGAAATTCGCGACGCCGGCGAGCTTGTCGCGCGGCGGGACGTCGCTGCTGCGGATCTCCTGGCTCGCCTCGACCAGCAGCGCCCAGCGCTCGGTGAAGAGCTCGTTGAGCATCTGGTCCTTGGAGTTGAAGTAGTGGTAGACGAGCCCATAGGCGACGCCGGCCTCGGCCGCGACGTCGGAGACGCGGGCCGAGTGGAAGCCCTGGCGGGCGAAGACCGTGATCGCGGCGTCGAGGATCGCGCGCCGCTTGTCGGGAGCCGGGCCCTGGCTCATCACGGCGCCCCGTTCGCGATCGCCGGCTCCGCGGTGGCCGGCGCCGGATCGGTCTCCGTGTCCTCGGGCCAGCGGTAGGCCTCGGGGCGGCGGTGCCGTAGGGACGGAAGCCGCTCTCGAATGTCGTCCTGGGCCGCGAAGTCGAGCTCGGCCGAGACGAAGCACTCGGTGTCGGCGGCCTGCGCCAGCACCACCCCCCACGGGTCGACGATCATCGAGCGGCCGTAGCTTCGGTAGTGCGGCGGAGCGAAGCCGATTTGTCCGGCAGCGACCATGAAGACCTGGTCCTCGATCGCGCGAGCGCGGATCAGGACCTCCCAGTGATCCCGCCCGGTCCGCTCGGTGAAGGCCGAGGGAACGGTGATCACGCGGGCGCCCTCCAGGGCGAGGCTCCGGTAGAGCTCGGGGAAGCGGAGGTCGTAACAGATGGTCAGGCCGACCTTGGTGCCGTTCAGCGTCCCCAACCTCGATCCGATCGCCGGCCTGCTCGGTCTCGGACTCCCGGTAGGAGACGTCGCCGACGTCCACATCGAACATGTGGATCTTGCGGTACGTCGCGAGCCGCTCGCCGCCGGGCCCGAACATCACGGAGGTGTTCGCCAGCTTCTCCTGGTCGGGGACGACCTCGGGCACGCTCCCCGCCACCAGGAAGACGCCCAGTTCCCGCGCCCAGCCCGCGGCAGCGCTCAGCGCGAGGCCGTCGAGGGGCTCAGCCGAGGCGCGAATGGCATCCGGAGGGCCAAGCACGGTCCACTTCTCAGGTAGGACCACGAGCTCCGCGCCGTCGGCGGCCGCGGCGCGGACCAGCCGCTCTGCAACCTCCAGGTTGCGGTCATATTCGTCCGTGGAATTGAGCTGTACGGCGGCGGCACGCATTCCGGCCTTCCTGGTGGTCCCGGCTGACTGACCAGTCAATCTAGAGGGTAAGGCTCCGGAAGAGCGGGTAAGCGTGGCCCAGATGCTCCGCAGGCTGCTGCCACGCACGAGGTCCGCGTTCGAGTCGCGGACCGAGGTTTGGCGCGAGGTGGGGCTGGGGTCCGAGATCGATCAGGCGGCCGCCAAGCGCGGCCGCGGCGGGCGCGGTGGTTGAGCGCGCCCTGATCGCCGTGGTCCTCTTCCTCTTCTCCGAGCGCAAGACGCTCTTCCCCGGGCTACGGGCATGAGGTCCGAGTCGCGACGGTGATCCTGCTGATCGTGCTCGGTTGGGCTCCTCGCGCGGATCCCTGGGCCGCGGCTTCGCCCCGACGCTCTATCGCCGGCTGGAGCCCGGGACCGCGGGGACGATCGGGTTCCTGTTGCGGCTGCTGACGATCGTGATCGCGACGGTCGTCGCGCTTGCCATCGCCGGCATCCAGCCGAGCACGCTCGCGCTCGGCGGCGGGTTCACGGCGGTGGTTATCGGGCTCGCGGCCCAGCAGGTGCTCGGCAACATGCTCGCGGGCGTCGTGCTGATCACGAACCGACCGTTCCGCGTCGGCGAACGCGTCCGGCTCCAGGGAGGCGTCCTCGCCGGGCAGACGGAGGGCGTGGTCGGGCAGCAGGGTCTCTTCTACACGACGCTCGTCAGCGGCGCCGACCGGATCATGGTGCCCAACGGCGTCCTGCTCCAGTGCGCCGTCACCCCGCTGCGGGAGCCCGAGCGGGTCGAGTTCCGGGCCCGCTTCAGCGCGGACACCAGCCCCCGCGAGGTCCAGCAGATGATCGAGGACGCGATCACCGTGCCGCTCCGCTATCCGCCGCACATCGCGGTCGAGGAGCTCGACCGCGACGAGGTGGTCGTCCGGATCGTCACCACGCCGATGAACCCGCCCGACGGCGCCACGCTCGCCGAGGAGGTCCTGACCGGTCTCCGGAGCACCAACGGCGCACACGGGGAGAGCACCGAATCCGGCTCCGACGGGGATCGGCAGAACAACGGCCAGGGAGGTCAGGGGCCCACATAGGATGCGCCGATGCGCGTCCTGGTGACCGGCGCAACGGGGAAGGTCGGCAACGCCATCGCGTCGGCGCTGCTCGATCGGGGCGAGCAGGTGCGCGCCCTGGTTCGGGACCCCCAACGGGCGACGAGCATCCTGCCCGCGGGAGTGGAGCCGATCCGCGGCGATGCCATGGACGCGGAGAGCCTGGCTGCCGCGGTCGATGGTTGCGAGCTGGTCTTCAACGCGATGGGGATGCCGGAGCAGTGGGTCAAGGACGAGGGGATCTTCGATCGGGTCAACGCCGTCGGCAGCGGTGCGCTCGCGGGCGCCGCGAAGGACGCGGGCGTGCGGCGCTTCGTCCACACCTCCACCCACGACGTCTTCCACGCTGACAGCGGGCAGCGCTTCGACGAGACGATGCTCGCGGACTATCCGAAGGGGACCGCGTATGAGCGCTCCAAGCAGCATGCGGAGGAGCTGGTGCTCGCCGAGCGCGACGGGATGGAGGTCGTAATCCTCAATCCGGCTGGGGTCTACGGCCCGACCCCTGCGCCCACGCCCTCGTTCGAGAACGGCATCTTCGAACCGGTCGTCCGCAAGCGGCTCCCGGCAGTGCCGCCCGGGGGCACCGGCTACGCGTTCGTCGAGGGCGTCGCCGACGGCCACCTGCTGGCGGCGGATCGGGGGGCCGACGGCGAGCGCTACATCCTGGCCGACGGCTACGCCAGCTTCCGCGAGATCGCCGAGACGGTGAAGCAGGTCGCGGGCCGGGGTCGAGTGCCGCCCGTGATGCCGGTCCCGGTCGCGCGCGCCATCGCTGGCACTGGGCGAGGGGGTCTCGCGGGTCATCCGCCGTCCCCCGCTCCTGCCCCGCGGCCAGCTCACCTACTTCCTCTGGCAGGGGCAGCCGGACTCATCGAAGGCTCAGCGCGAGCTGGGGTGGGAAACCACACCCCTCGATGAAGGAGTGCGGAAGACCCTCAACGCGATGGATCTGCTCGAAACCAGCTGAGTTGGCGAGTTCCCACCCCGTGGGTGGAACTCACCAATGCCGTGCTAACGAAGCCGCCCGGCGCGGGGCACGAAGCGCCCCACCCGGGAGGCGTATCGCCTGTATTCATCGCGATGTGTCCGTAGGAGGTAGGGCTCCTCGACGGAGCGCACCTGGAGCTCCAGCGCGAGCGCGATCACGACGACCGCCGCGAATGCCGAGCCAGGTCGGCACGAGCAGGGCGAGGCCCAGCCAGCCGACGATCATCGACGGTGTAGATCGGGTTGCGGACCAGGGAGAACCAGCCGCCGGTGATCAGGTCGGTCCGCTCCTCGTCGCTCACGCCGATCCGCCAGGACTCCCCCATGCCGAGCTGGGCGGCGAAGACCGCGAGGCCGCCAGCCGCCGCGAGCACGATGCCGATCGCGTGCAGGGCATCGACGTCGAGAGCGTCGATCGGCTCGAGGTGGTCGCCGAGCACGAGGATCGGCGAGGCCACCCCGATCGCCATCCCGCCGACGAAGAGGATCCCGCTCGCCCAGTCGGCAGCGCCCGCTCCCTCACGCACGCCGATCAGGCCGGTCTTGCCGGTCCGGCGCAGCTGGATCGCGACGCGGACGCCGAAGGTGAGCACGCCGAACGCGATCAACAGCCAGATCGCGAGCTGCGCCACGGCGAGCTAGTCGGAGCCGCTACCGGTGGCGCCGTCGCCCGAACCGCGCCGCCGCTCGAGCTCGGCGACGAGGGCCTTGGTGTGCATCGCGGCGAGCAGGTCGTTGAGCGGCTGCGTTCCCGCCTCGATCAGCCGCATCGCCTCGTCGGGATCCATCTCGCCGGCGAGCCGCTCCATCAGCACGTCGACCTCCTGCTTGACGAGGTCGGCCATCGACTCCTTGTAGCGGAGGGTGTCGTAGACGGTGAACCCGATCCGCTCCTCGTAGCCCCCGGCGCGGAAGCGGCTGATCGCCTCGATGATCCGCACGTCGCTCGGCGAGTATCCCCGCCGGTCCGGTGTGAGCACCTCGAGCTCGGCGAGCCGGTCGAGCACGTCCTTGGGAACGTCATAGCGGCGGCGGACCTCGGCGGCGCTCACCCGCTCGCTCTCGCCGGCGAGGGCGTGCTCGAGCAGGCGATCTCCGAGCTCGATCAGCGCCCTGGCGCGGTCGGGGTCCTCCTCGAGCAGGTCCTTGATCACCCGCAGCGGCATGTAGCGCTCCTCCTGGAGCTGCTTGATCATCCGGATCCGCTCGACGAAGTCGGCGGGGTAGTAGGCCATGTTGCGCGAGGTCTTCATCGGCTCGGGCAGCAGGCCCTCGCGCAGGTAGTGCTTGATCGTGGCCGCGGAGACTCCTGAGGCGCGCGCCAGCTCACCCATCCGGAGCATCTCCTCGTTCTCGGTTTTCGCGTTGGCCGCGCTCATGCCAGGAACTGCTCCTGCTTGCCGGCCGCATCCGGTCCCTTGGCGGCCCCGGACTCCTCGAGAGCCCGGACCTCCTCGGGGGAGTAACCCGGCCTCGGTCAGCACCTCCTCGGTGTGCTCCCCGAGCGCGGGCGCGGGGCGCTCGACGCTCGCCGGCGTCCGCGAGAGCTTGATCGGGAAGCCGAGCTGCCTGATCTCGCCGAGCTCGGGCTGCTCGTAGGTGATCACCATCTCCCGCTCGCGCGCCAGCTCGGATTCGAGGGCCTCGTCGAGGTCGAGGATCGGCTCGATCATCGCGTCGTGCTCGTCGTTGAAGGCGCGCCACCCCTCACGCGTCTTCGTCTTGAAGATCTCCTCGACCTCGCGGTGGGGCTCCGAGCCGGGCTTGCGCGAACTGGTGCTCGATCAGGTCCTCGCGCCCGACCGCGCGGCAGAAGCGGCTCCAGAACTTCGGCTCGAGCGCTCCGCAGGTGACCCAACCGTCGGCGGCCTCGTAGGGGCGGTAACAGATGATCCCGCCGGAGAGCATCACCTCGCCGCGCCTCGGAACCTCGCCGGAGCCGAAGTAGCGCCCCGCCTCCATCACGAGCCAGGCCAGAGAGCCGTCGGTCATCGAGATATCGACCATCTGGCCCTCGCCGCTCCGGCGCGCCTCCTGCAGCGCCGCCAGGATGCCCACCGCCGCCATCAGGGCGCCGCCGCCGAGGTCGGCGATCTGGGCGCCCGACTGGATCGGCGGTCCGCCCGCCTCGCCGGTCAGTCCGAGCACGCCGTTCAGGCCCGAGGTAGTTCTGGTCGTGCCCTGCGCGGTCGCGGTTGGGACCGTCCTGGCCGTAGCCCGTGATCGGGCAGTAGACGAGCGCCGGGTTGGCCTGCCGCAGGACTTCGTAGCCGACCCCGAGCTTGTCGAGCACTCCCGGGCGAAAGCTCTCCACCAGGACATCGGCGGTCTCCGCCAGCCTGATCAGCGCCTGCCTCGCCTGTTCGTGCTTCAGGTCCAGGCGGATCGAGCGCTTGTTGCGGTTGAGCGACAGATAGATCGCGGAGCGGGTGCCGAGCGGCGTCTGCTCGTCGGAGCCGTAGTAGGGCGGCGCCCAGCGCACGTAGTCGCCCTGGCCGGTGTCCTCGACCTTGATCACGTCGGCGCCGAGATCGGCGAGCAGGAGCGTGCAGAAGCCGCCCGGGAGGAGGCGGGTGAGGTCGAGGATCTTTACGTCCTCGAGAGCGGCCGATCGCTCACGCCTGTCGCCTCCTCGCGCTTCGGGACGCCGAGCAGCTCGCGCGCCTCGGCCACCGTCGCCGGGCGGCGGCCGACGTCCTCTGCCATCTGCCGCGCCTTGGCGATCAGCTCGCCGTTCGACTTCGCCATCTCGCCGTTCGGCAGATAGAGGTTGTCCTCGAGCCCGGCACGGACGTTGCCGCCGAGGTTGAGCGCGGCGGCGAGCAGCTTCCACTGGTCCCGCGAGACGCCGATCACCTGCCAGTTGTTCGGGCCCTCGGGGCCGCCCGGGAATCTGCTCCGACATGAAGGCGACATTGCGGGCGTTCGGCCGGATCCCGCCGTTGACCCCCATCACCAGGGAGATCTGCAGCGGCGGCTCGAGCAGGCCCATGTCGAGATACGGATCGAGGTTGGCGACGTGGCCGGCGTCGAAGCACTCGTGCTCGGGCTGGATCCCGAGCTCGTTCATCTCGGTCAGGAACGCCGTGATCGTGTCGAAGCTGTTCTCGAAGACGGCCTTGAAGACGAAGTCCTTGCGCCGCCGCGAGTACTTGGCGTAGTTCATGGAGCTCATGTTCAGAGCGGCGACGTCGGGCCGGAGCGCACGCAGATACTCCAGCCGCTTCTCGATCGGCACCCCGATCGCGCCGGTCGAGTAGTTGATGATCACGTCGTCCACCTCGGCCCTGATGGCCTCGGTGATCGCCCGGAAGTCCTCGACCTCGTAGGAGGGGGTGCCGTCCGGGGTGCGGGCGTGGATGTGGATCTGGGAGGCGCCCTCCTCGACCGCGCGCCGCGCCTCGGCCGCGTACTCCTCGGGCGTGTACGGGATCGCCGGGCACTGATCGCGGTTGGCGATCGCCCCCGAGATCGAGTTGCTGATGATCACCGGGTCGTCGAAACGGCTCATACCGGCATCACCCCGTGCTTCTTCCACGGCCGCTCGACCCGCTTGCTGGCCGCCATCCGCAGCCCCCGGATGATCGTCGGCCGCGTCTCGCGGGGGTCGATGATGTCGTCGATCATCGCGTTGCCCGCGGCGAGGTAAGGATCGATCTGCTTGCGGACCGCCTCCAGCATCTGCTCCCGGGTCGCCTCCGGATCGTCGGAGGCCTCGATCGCGGAGCGGCCGATGATGTTCACCGCCCCCTCCGCGCCCATCACGGAGATCTCCGCGGAAGGCCAGGCGACGATCAGGTCGGGCTCGTACGCCTTGCCGTTCATCACGTAGTAGCCGGCGCCGTAGGCCTTGCGGACGACCACCGTCACCTTCGGCACCGTCGCCCGGGAGACCGCGTAGAGCATCTTCGCCCCGTGCCGGATGATCCCGGCGTGCTCGACCTTCGAGCCGACCATGAAGCCGGGCACGTCCTGGAGGAAGACGAGCGGGATGTTGAAGGCGTCGCAGAGGTTGATGAAGCGGGCCGCCTTGTCGGCCGAGTCGTTCTCGAGGATGCCGCCGAGCTGCTTGGGCTGGTTGGCGACGATGCCGACCGGCTGGCCGCCGAAGCGGGCGAGGCAGGTGATGATCGTCTTCGCGAACTTCGGCTTGATGTCGAAGAACTCGCCGCCGTCGGTGATCTCGCGGATCACGTCGTACATGTCGTAGGGGTGCCGCGGTGACTCGGGGACGATGTCGAGGAGCTTCTCCGACATCCGGTCCTCCGGGTCCTCCGTCTCGCGCAGTGGCGGGCGCTCCTCGCAGTTCGTGGGGAAGTAGGAGAGGTAGTCCTTGACGACCTGGATGCACTCCTGGTCGTCCTTGACCTCGAGGTCGCCGACTCCCGACTTGCGGCAGTGGACCTTGGCGCCCCCGAGGTCCTCCATCGAGATGTCCTCGCCGGTCACGGCCTTGGTCAGGTGCGGACCCGCGAGCGCCATCGCCCCCTGGCCGACGACCATCGGGACGAAGTCGGAGAGCGCCGGGATGTAGGCGGTGCCGGCGGCGCAGGGGCCGAGCATCGCAGCCACCATCGGCACCACCCCCGACATCACCACCTCTTCCTGGAATAGGTGGCCGGAGCCGGCGAAGAGCGAGCCCGCCGCCTCCTGGATCCGGGCCCCGGCCGAGTCGAGCAGCCAGATCAGCGGCAGTCTCTTACTGAGCGCCATCTCGCGCAGGCGGCTCACCTTGAGCTCTCCCGTCGCCCCCATGGAGCCGGCCATCACGGTGAAGTCGTAGGCGGCGATGCAGCAGCGCCGGCCGTCGACATCCCCCCAGCCGGTGATCACGCCGTCGGCGGGCGCCTCCTTGCCCTCCATCGCGCGCTGCGAGAAGTGCGGGCGCCCGTGGATGCCCAGCTCGACGAATGTCCCCGGATCGCAGAGCAGGTCGATCCGCTCCCGGGCGGTGAGCTTGCCCCGCTCGTGCTGGACGGCGATCTTCTCCTCGCCCCCGCCGAGCTTGGCCCGATCGCGCCGGGCGTGGAGGTCCTCGGTCAGCCCCTTCATGCCGGTCTCCTCGCCGCCCTCGACCTGGTCGGGCGCCTCCGGAGCCTCTCCTGAGTGCTTGGTCTCGTCGGTTGCGGCCATCAGTGCCCCTTCCATTCGGGCTCGCGCTTCTCGAAGAAGGCGGACACGCCCTCCTTGATGTCCTCGGTCGAGAAGGTGAGCGAGAGCTGCGAGCGCAGATACTCGAGCGCGTCGTCGAGCGCCATGTCCTGCTGGCGGTACATCGCGTCGTGGCCGAGGCGCATCAGCACCGGGCTCTTCGAGGCGAGCTTGGCGGCCCAGTCCGCGACCGCCTCCTCGAACTGATCCGCCGGCACGACCTTGTTCGCGAGCCCGTACTCGACGGCCTGCTCGGCCGAGATCTGCTCGCCGAGCAGCATCATCTCGTTGACCTTCTTCCGCGGGACGTTGCGGTAGATGATCGACATGATCATGTAGGGGAACGCGCCGACGTTGATCTCGGGGGTGCCGAAGCCGCGCCCCCTCCTTGGCGATCAGCAGGTCGCAGGAGAGGGCCAGCCCCATCCCGCCGGCGAGCACGTGTCCGTTGGCGGCGCAGAGGGACGGCTTGCCGAGCCGCGGCATCAGCCGGAAGTACTCGAGGAAGAGGTCGGAGGCGAAGTGCTTGTCGACGAGCGGGACGTCGGCCGCGAAGCCGCCGAGGTCGGCGCCGGCGCAGAAGACCTTGTCGCCCGCGCCGGTGAGAACGACGGCCCGAACGGCGTCGTCGTCCCGGGCGCGCTTCATCGCCTCGACCAGGGCCGCCAGCAGCTCGCCGTTGAGCGCGTTGCGCTGATCCGGGCGGTTCAGCGTGACCGTCGCAACCCCGTCCTTGACCTCGTAGAGGAGCTCGTCCGCCATCGGCCGCCGAGCCTAGTGGATCTAGAGCCAAATGGGAAGTGCTACGTCCTACTGCTCGCTCGGCCCCGCCGGCTTGAAGTAGGAAGTAGGAAGTCCTACTATTCACTCTGCGCCCAGCGATCGAGGCGACCGTCAGGCAATCCGCGACAACGAGGAGACTGACCAACGTGGCGACTGCGACCTCCACCGTGATCAAGCCCGACCACGGCGGCCAAGCGCAAGCACTTCATCTTCACCCACGAGCACGAGGACCTGCGCGAGTCGATGAAGGCCTGGGTGCTGAAGGAGCTCGCCCCCACCGCAACGAGTGGGAGGAGAACCTCTGGCCCGACTCGATCCTGAAGCGCGCCGGCGAGCTCGGCTTCCTCGGGCTCTGCTTCCCCGAGGAGTACGGCGGCCAGGGCGGCGACTACTTCTACTCGCTGGTCCGCGCCGAGTGCATGAGCTACTCGGGCTGCGGCGGCCTCAACATGGGCTTCGCGGTCCACACCGACATGGCAACGCCCCCGATCCACCTGCTCGGCACCGAGGAGCAGAAGCAGCGCTACCTGGTGCCCGGCGATCAAGGGCGAGAAGATCGGCTGCCTCGGGATCACCGAGCCCGGCGCCGGCTCCGACGTCGCCGGCATCCGCACCACCGCCATGCGCGACGGCGACGAGTACGTGATCAACGGCTCCAAGACCTTCATCACCAACGGCCTGCGCGCCGAACTTCATCGTCCTGGTCGCGAAGACCGACCCGGACGCCGGCCACGACGGGATCAGCCTCTTCATCGTCGACATCCGCGACGACGGACGGCAACGAGGTCGCCCGGCTTCAGCGTCTCCCGCAAGCTCGAGAAGATGGGGATGCACGCCTCCGACACCGGCGAGCTCTCCTTCGAGGACGTCCGCGTCCCCGCCGAGAACCTGCTCGGCGAGGAGGGCAAGGGCTTCTACCACATCTCCTGGGAGCTCCAGGGCGAGCGGCTGGTCGCCGCGGTCGGCTGCGTCGCGGGCGCCGAGCGGATGTTCGAGCGGACCCTCGAGTACGCCAAGGAGCGCGAGGCCTTCGGCCGCCCGATCGGCAACTTCCAGGCGATCCGCCACAAGTTCGCCGAGATGGCGACCAAGATCGAGGCCGCCAAGCAGTTCATCTACGCGACCGCCTGGCGCTTCGCCAACGGCGAGTACCCGGTCCGCGAGATCACCCAGGCGAAGCTCTACGCCTCGCGAGTGATCGCCTGCGAGGTCGCCGACGAGTGCATCCAGATCCACGGCGGCTACGGCTACATGAAGGAGTACGAGATCGAGCGCGCCTACCGCGACGTCCGCCTCAACCGGATCGGCGCCGGCACCGACGAGATCATGCTCGAGGTGATCGGGCGCCGCTACGGGCTCTAGGTCCGCCCGTCGATCGTGAGCCACCTCGACCACATCCGCTCCTACTACGAGGCGCTCAACACCGGCGACGCCGAGCTGGTCGCCTCGCACTTCACCGACGACGCCGTCCACTACTACACGCGGCTCGGGCCGCACGAGGGCGCCGAGCGATCGGCGAGAACGCGAAGATGGGCGTCGAGAACGATCGACGGCCAGTGGTAGCTCGAGCACGGGATCGAGCAGGGCGACGAGGCCGTGATCGAGTGGACGATGACCTGGCGCGACCCGAAGTCCGGCGAGAAGCGGCTCGACCGCGGCACCGAGTGGTTCCGGCTGCGCGACGGCAAGATCGCCGAGGTCCGCGCCTACCACCACGGCGACAGGAAGAACCCGCAGGGCGACCTGCTCGGCTTCGACCACGAGGGCCGCGGCTACACGATGCTCGAGGACTGGAGGCGCCGCCATCGACGCGTCGATCAAGGGACACCGGCGCAGCGCGCCGCCGCTGCCGCCGTTCGGCGAGGAGCACGAGGAGCTGCGCGAGACCGTCCGCCGCTTCGTCACCAAGGAGATCGCCCCGAACGTCGACGAGTGGGAGGAGGCGCGCGAGTTCCCGCGCGAGCTCTACGACCGCTGCGGCGAGCTCGGCTTCCTCGGCCTCAAGTACCCGAGACGAGTACGGCGGCCAGGGCGGCGACTACCTCCACGACGCCGTCTGGGTCGAGGAGCTCTCGCGCTCGGGCGGCAGCGGCGGGGTCGCGCGCCGGGCTCGGCGCCCACGCCGCGATCGCGACGCCGCCGATCTTGAAGTTCGGCACCGAGGAGCAGAAGCAGCGCTGGCTGGTGCCCGGGATCAAGGGCGAGAAGATCGGCGCGCTGGGGATCACCGAGCCGGGCGCCGGCTCCGACGTCGCCTGGCTCCGCACCACCGCCCGCAAGGTCGACGGCGGCTACGTCGTCAACGGCTCCAAGACCTTCATCACCAACGGCGTCCGCGCCGACTTCCTCGTCTGCGCCTGCAAGACGACCGAGGAGGGCGGCCACCGCGGCATCTCCTTCCTGGTGCTCGAGCGCGACATGCCCGGCTACGAGGTCGTCGCGAAGCTCGAGAAGATGGGCTGGCACTCATCCGACACCGGCGAGCTCTCCTTCACCGACGTCGAGGTGCCCGAGGAGAACCTGCTCGGCGAGCACAACGAGGGCTTCAAGCTGATCATGGCCAACTTCCAGTGGGAGCGGCTGCTGATGGCGCTCGGCGCCGTCGGCGCGATGCAGCGCCTCTTCGAGGACGACGCTTCGCTACGCCAAGGAGCGCGAGGCCTTCGGCCGCCCGATCGGCAACTTCCAGGCGATCCGCCACAAGTTCGCCGAGATGTCGGTGAAGGTCGAGGTCTCCCGGGCGCTCACCTACGACTGCCTGCGCCTGTTCCCCGACGGCCAGGACGCGACCCGCGAGGTGACCAAGGCCAAGCTCCTCACCCAGCGCGGCGATGTGCGAGGTCGCCGACGAGGCGATCCAGATCCACGGCGGCTACGGCTACATGCGCGAGTACGGCGTCGAGCGCGCCTTCCGCGACGCCCGCCTCGGCCCGATCGGCGGCGGCACCGACGAGATCATGAAGGAGATCCTCGGCAGGCAGCTGGGGCTGTAGGCCGCCGAAGCCGCGAGCGCTAGTTTGGCTCCGTGAAGCGCGTCTCCATAGCGATCGCCGCCGGGATCGCCCTGGCGGACGCCTCGATCGTCACCCTCGGGCTGCCGTCGATCCTGGTCGAGCTCGATGCGACGGTCGAGGGCGTCGCGCTCGTCCTCGGCGTCTACACCGCCGTCCTGGCGCTGGCGCTGCTGCCGGCGACCTGGCTGTGCCGTCGCTTCGGTGACGCCCATGTCGGCGCCGCCGGCTTTGCCCTCTTCCTCGCGGCGTCGCTCGGCTGCGGCGCCTCGAACTCGCTCGGCCTGCTGCTCGTGCTCCGCGGCGTTCAGGCGCTCGGCGGAGCGGCAGGGCTCGTCGCGGCCTTCGCGCTGCTCGACGGAGGCAGGCCGGGTGCCGGACGGCGGATGTGGGTGGCGGCGTCCGTCTTCGGGATCGCCATCGGACCCGCCCTGGGCGGCGCGCTCACCCAGGCGTTCTCGTGGCGCGCGATCTTCCTCGCCCAGGCGCCGATCGTGCTTCCCGGACTCCTGGTCGCCATACAGGTCGCGCGGACCGAATCGGCGCAGCGTCGCTGTCCGTGACGCGGGCGGGGCGTCATCCCCTCTCCCCTGGCGGCCGGCGATTGCGCTTGGCCTGCTCTCGGCCTCGCTGACCGCCGTCATCTTCCTCGTCGTGCTCCTGCTGGTCTCAGGGTGGAGCATCGAGCCGCTGGCCGCGGCTCTCGCCGTGAGCGTCCTGCCAGTGGCAGCGATCGCCTCTTCGCGGCTGCCGGGCGACCCCGAGACCAGGGCGGTCTGCGGCTGCCTGATGGTCGCGGGCGGGGTGGGCTGCCTCGCCCTGCTGCCAGGCGCCTCGGCGTGGTTGACGGTCGTGCCGCAGGTGCTCGCCGGGGCGGGGATGGGGCTGGCGCTGCCCGCCCTCTCCGGCGGGTTGATCCCGGAGCGCACACAGCAGGACGCGGCGAGGCTGCTCACCATCCGTCACGCGGGGATCGCGATCGCGCTCGCCGCCCTCGCCCCCCTGATCTCCTCCAACCTCACCTCGACCATCGACACCGCACGCGAGCAGGGGACCGCCGCCGTGCTCGACGCCAAGCTGCCGCCCCAGGACAAGATCGAGATCGCACCTGATCTGTTCGGCGGCCTCGACACTGACGACCCACGCGGCGAGCTCCAGAAGTCGATCGACGAGGCCCGCACGGGCCTCGATGGCCAGGACGCGACAGAACTCAGCCAGCTGGGCGACCGGCTCGACGACGTCGTCACCGGGGCCGTCCGCTCGGCCTTCCGGCCGACCTTCATCGTCACCTCGGCGCTCGCGCTGCTCGCGGCCCTGATCCTGCTGACCGGAGGTGGTCGCGCTGCCGCGGCGCTGACCCGCCCGGCGGTGGCGGCCGCCGCGATCACCGCCCTGGTGGCGGCAGGTGGATACGGAATCGCCTATGCGACCTCGACTCGGGAGACGGTCCAGATCGCCGATCCCTGCCAGGACCGCGACCTGCCGGACGTCGGCGGGATCAGCGGCGCGCTCCAGGACATCTCGCTGGCGGCCCTCGACCGAGCGGCCTGCAAGTTCGGCTCGAGCCGCGAGGAGCTGCTGCTCGCGCTCTTTGACGATCGCCTCCAGCGCAAGTTCGAGGAGGAGCACGGGGTCAACCCTCGCTCCGCCCTCTCCCTGGGGCCGGCGCTGCTTGGATTGTGAGGATGCCGAACCGCCGCGAGATCATCGAGCAGTTCATCCCCATCACCGGTTTGGATAAGAATCCCCCTGGCCCAGACCCGACGACGAGGAGGCAACGACCTTGGGATTGCTTGACGGAAAGAGCGCGATCATCACCGGCTCGGCGAGAGGAATCGGCCGGGCCGCGGCCGAGCTGTTCGTCAGCGAGGGAGCCAAGGTGCTGATCAACGACCTCGACGGGGACATCGCGCAGCAGGCTGCCGACGAGATCGACGGCGAGACCGCGGTCTTCGCCGGCGACCTCACCAAGCCCGGCACCCCCGACGACATGGTCAAGGCCGCGATCGACGCCTTCGGCCAGGTCGACGCGGTGGTCAACAACGCCGGCTACACCTGGGACGGAGTGATCCACAAGATGACCGACGAGCAGTTCCAGGCCATGCTCGACATCCACACGATCGTGCCCTTCCGCGTGATCCGCGCCCTCGCCCCGAGCTGGCGCGAGGCTGCCAAGCAGGAAGCCCAGGAGGGCGCGGAGGTCTTCCGCAAGATCGTCAACATCACCTCGATCTCGGGCACCATGGGGAACGCCGGCCAGGCGAACTACTCCTCCGCAAAGGCCGGCGTCACCGGCCTCACCAAGACCGTCGCCAAGGAATGGGGACAGTTCAAGATCAACTGCAACGCCGTCGCCTTCGGCTTCGTCGAGACCCGGCTCACCCAGGCGAAGGAGAAGGGCGAGACGATGCAGGCCGCCGGCGAGAGCACCGAGGAGGTCTCCCTCGGGATCCCGGAGCAGATGCGCCAGATGGCGCGGATGACGATCCCGCTCGCGCGTCCCGCCGAGCCGTCGGACGCGGCCGGTCCCGTGGCGTTCCTGTGCTCGGAGTATTCGAACTTCATCCACGGCCAGGTGATCAACGTCACCGGCGGCCAGTTCACCGGCATGTACTCCTGAGAGGCGCGGCGGCCATCGCCGCGGCCGTCGCCATCGCGACGACGGCCGGCTGTGGCAGCGGCGGAGGAGGCGACCACAGGCTGGTGGCCGCAGTCGGCGACTCGATCACCGCCGGAAACCCCGGCTACGACCCACACCCCGAGCTCCGCCGGCAGCTCGGCCTCGGCAACGATCCGGAGAGCCAGTGGGAGTTTTGGGCGCAGCGGGAGCACCCGGACCTCGAGTTCCGGAACTGCGGCGGTCGCGGCGAGCGCACGGACGAGATCGAGAGGCGTTTCGAGGAGTGCGTGACCGGGGCGGACGCCGTCGTGATCCAGGGCGGCATCAACGACCTCGCCAGGGGCTTCCCGCCACAGGCGGTGCTCGCCAACCTGCGCGGCATGGTCCGAGCCGCGAAGGAGGAGAACCTCGACGTCGCGGTCGCGGACGTGCTGCCGTATGGACCCGCGCCGCAGGCCGACCCGGTGATCGACGAGCTCAACCGTCGCATCGCGGCGATGGCGCGCAGCACCGGCGCCACGGTTCTCCCGTTTCACCGCGTCCTCGAGGACCCGGATCATCAGGGGCGGATGAAGGCCGAGTGGACCGCCGACGGCATTCACCCCTCGGTCGAGGGCTACCGGCGGCTCGGCGAGCTCGCCTTCGAGCCGCCGGACTAGGGCTCCTTGCGCCTCTCCTCCGCGAGCGGCTCGCCTCCCTCCCCGGCCGCGCCCCCGGGCGGCCACTGGCCGAACCAGTTGTCACGCGCCCCGTCCACGGTGATCACGCAGCCGGAGAAGAAATCGCCGGCGGGCGAGGCGAGATAAGCGGCGAGCCAGGCCATCTCCTCCTCGGTACCGAGGCGGCCGAGCGGAACGGTGCCCGCCACGCCCTCGACGATCGCCTTCGGGTACTTCGTACGAAGCGTCTCGGTGTCGAACTGGCCGATCGCAACCGCCACGAGACGGACGCCGAACCGCGCCCACTCGACGGAGAGCGTCCGCATCATGTTCTCCACCGCGGCCCTTGCCGCCCCCGTGTGGACCATCCCCGGGAAGCCCATGTGCGGCGAGACGGTGATGCTGATCACCTTGCCGCCCCGCTGCGGGATGAACGCCTTGGTCGCCGCGGCGTGTGTCATCTGCCAGGTTCCCTGGACATTGAGGTCGATCACGGTCCGGAACCCCTTGGGCGTGATCGCCTCGGCCGGGCTCAGGAACTGCCCGCCCGCGTTGTTGACCAGGAGGTCGATCCGCCCGTGGCGCTCGACGACCCCGTCCATGAAACCGTCGACGGCCTCATCGTCGCGGATGTCGAGTGCCTCGAACTCCGCCCTTCCGCCCCGCGCGGAGACCTCCTCGACCATTCCCTCGAGCGGCTCGGCGCGCCGGCCACAGCCGACGACCATGGCGCCAAGGCCCGTCAGCTCCAGGGCCGTCGCCCGCCCCAGGCCGGTGCCCGCGCCTGAGACGACACAGACCTGACCGTCGAGCAGCCCCGGCGCGAAGATGCGCGATTTCGTGCTTTCAGCCATCACCGCTGAGCATATGCTGGCTCCCGTGAAGGTGAACGCGGAGCCGACTCCCCTGCGGGAGCCGTTCGAGGGCGGCACCGAGGGCGCGACTGTGGTCATCGAGCCGCTGAAGACGGGCGAGACCGTGTGGCCGCACACGTTCTTCGATCGAGCCGGCAAGGGCCTCGTCAGGCGCCTGCGCGCGGTGGGGTTCGGCTCCTCACCGGACACCTGGGAGTCACGACCGGTCCCCGCCTTCCTCGTCGGCCATCCGAGCCTCGGGAACATCCTGGTCGACACCGGTCTGCATCCGTCGGTCCTCCGGAATCCCCGCGACAAGTTCGGTCGCCTCACCGCCCGCCACTACAGGATCGAGGAGGGCGAGGACATCGTCTCCCAGCTGCGCGAGCGCGGGCTCGCTCCCTCCGACATCGACTTCGTCGTCCTCACCCACCTGCACGAAGACCACGCTTCCGGGATCGAGGCGTTTCCCGAGGCCCGGTTCGTGTTCAGCGCCACCGAGTGGGAGGGCGCCACGACGGGCTCCTTTCCGCAGTTGCGCGGCTACAACCGCTCCCACTACGACTATGCCTTCGAGTACTACACGGTCGACTTCGACGCCGACTTCATCGAGTCATACGGCCCATTCGGGCGCAGCTTCGACCTCTTCGGTGACGGCTCGGTGCGTCTGGCGTACACGCCGGGGCACAGCGCGGGCCACACCTCGGTGATCCTGCGCCTGCCGCGTCGCGACTTCGTGATCGTGGGCGATGCCGCCTACGACTGGCAGCAGTTCGAGGGCAAGGCGGAGCCGACGATGATCGAGGACGAGCACAACTGGCGGCGCTCGCTGCGAGAGCTACAGGCCTACCGGCGCACCTATCCGTACGCGCTCATGGTCCCCGGCCACGACCCGGAGTTCTGGGAGAAACTCGAGCCGCGCTACGAGGAGTAGCGTCGCTGCGGGTCCGGAGAGGTCGCCGGCAGACCCTCGCGCAGCCGCCGCAGTACGTCGCGGCGGCCGTTTTCCTCGAGGTCAACGTACATCGCGCGGACACGGTCGAAGATCTGGTTCGCGACCAGCTGCTGCTGATCGCGGCTCGGGTCTGACTGCACCGGGAACGTCATCGGCTCGCCGAACTGGATCGTCACCTTCGGGAAGCGGAACCGGCGCCAGCCCCGAACGTTTGCCGAGCCGTGGATCGCGACCGGCACGACCGGCACGCCCGACTCGAGGGCGATCTGGCCGATGCCGCGCTTCGGCTCGCCAAGGTCGCCGGTGCGCGACCGTCCTCCCTCGGCGTACATCAACATCGTCCCGCCGCGATCGAGGATCGCGTTGGCGGTGACGAAGGCCTCGTCATCGTGATGCCCCCGCCGCACCGGGAAGACCCCGCCGTGCTTGAAGATGTACTTGATCGCGGGATTCTTGAAGAGCTGCGACTTGGCCATGAACTGGACCTTTCGGTGCAGATAGACCGCCGCGAAGAAGTGATCCCACTGGCTGAAGTGGTTCGGGGCGAGGATCACCGGGCCGGTCTGAGGGACGTTCTCGACGCCGATCGCCCGGGCGCGGTAGATCACGATCGTCGGGATCGTGAGGATCGCCCGCACGAAGTCGTAGATCCAGCCGACGCCCTGTCTCGCGCTGCGATGGAACTTCGTGAACATCTCGGCGGGGCGGGGGTCCTTGTAGACCTGCGGCTTCATGTCCCTCGGGTTGACCTCGGCCATGTTCTCTTCACAAACCCTGCGGCGGGCACGGGTTACGCCTGGCTCCAGCCTCGCGAGCGGGCCAGAGCCTCGCGCCAGCGGCCCAGCAGCTCCTCGCGCTCCGCCTCGCCCATCCGCGGCTCGTAGCGCGCGGCCTCCCGCCACATCTCGCGCACCTGCTCCGCGGTCCACTCGCCGGTTGCGATTCCCGCCAGGTAGGCGGCCCCGAGTGCGGTGGTCTCGGCAACCTCGGGGACGATCACCGGCACCCCCAGGACGTCCGCCTGGAACTGCATCAGCCAGGCGTTCGCGACGGCGCCGCCGTCTGCCTTGAGCTCCGGAACCCGCTTGTCCGATGCGGCCTCCTGCGCACGCACCGCGTCGACGGTCTGGTAGGCGATCGCTTCGAGGGCGGCACGCGCCAGATGCGCCCTTCCCGTCCCGCGAGTCAGCCCGACGATCGTTCCCCGCGCGTATGGATCCCAATGCGGTGAGCCGAGCCCCGTGAGGGCCGGCACGAAGTAGACGTCGTCGTTCGAGTCGAGCGATGCCGCCAGCCGCTCGGTCTCCGCCGCCTCCGAGATGATCCCGAGCCCGTCGCGGAGCCACTGGACGGCCGCTCCGGTGACGAAGACCGCGGCCTCCAGCGCGTAGTCGACCTCTCCGCCGAGCCCCCAGGCGACCGTGGTGAGCAGCCCCTCCCCCGGCTCGGGCGCCTCGGTGCCGGTGTTGAGCAGGACGAAGCTCCCGGTCCCGTAGGTGTTCTTGGTCTCGCCGGGCTGCTGGCAGGCCTGGCCGAAGAGCGCCGCCTGCTGGTCCCCGGCGATCCCCGCCACCGTGACCTCACCTCCGAAGACCGAGGTGGTTCCATAGCGCTGAGAGGACGGCACCGGCTCGGGCAACGCCCCGGGATCGACGCCAAGAAGGTCGCAGAGCTCCCCGTCCCAGGCGAGCCTGCGGATGTCGAACAGCATCGTGCGGGAGGCGTTCGAGTAGTCGATCAGGTGCGTTCCGGTCAGCTTGAAGGCCAACCAGGAGTCGATCGTCCCGAAGACGGTTCCCTCCGGCAGGTCCGCGTTCTGGATCAGCCACTCGATCTTCGTCCCGGAGAAGTACGGGTCGATGACCAGGCCGGTGCGCTCACGGACCAGAGCCTCGTGACCGGCCTCGCGCAGCTCGTCGCAGCGCGCCGCGGTGCGGCGGTCCTGCCAGACGAGCGCGCGGTGCACCGGCTCGCCGGTCCTCGGGTCCCAGGCGACGACCGTCTCGCGCTGATTGGTGATCCCGATTCCCTTCAGATCCGCACCCTGGACGGCGGCGTCGGCAAGCGCGCCGACCGCGACCCGCCGGGTCACCTCCCAGATCTCGGCAGCGTCGTGCTCAACCCACCCCGGGCGCGGAAAGTGCTGCTCGAACTCGCTATAGGAGCGACCCCGCGGGCGCCCCTCCTCGTCGAAGACGATGCAGGTGGTCCCCGTGGTCCCCTGGTCGATCGCCAGGATCATCGGGCGGAGACGCTATCTGGACCGAGCCCGGGCGGCGCGCCGGATGTCGCGCAGCTGGTGGGCGCGGTGCAGGAAGCCGGCGGGGGTTCGGCCCGTGACCCGGTGTTCGAGCGGAACCTCGATCTCCCCCACCCGGTATCCGGCCCGGACCGCGTCGATGGTCATGCCGGTTTCCATCCCCCAGCCGTCCGCGAACGGCAGAAGGCTCCGTAGCGTCGAGAGACGCATCGCCCGCTGCCCGGACAGTGGTGCCGCCACGCGAGCGCCACAGACCCGCTCGACCACCCGCCGCGCGTAGCCGAGGGTGACGCCAAAGCCGCCGCCCGGCCGATCGGCGAAGGCGGCCAGCGCCAGCTCGCAGTCATCAGCCTCGACCGCCTCGACGAGCGCGACGAGCCGCCCGGCGCTCTCGCCGAGGTCCGCGTCGCAGAGCAGGACCGTGGCCTCGTCGTCGAACTCGCCGAGCGCCCGCGCCGCGGCCGTCACGTTGGCCCCCTTGCCGTGCGGGCGCCCGCGACTCACCACCCAGGCGCCCCGGCGCATCGCGATCTGGGGCGTGTCGTCGCTCGAGGCATCGTCGGCGACCATCAGGCGAGCGCCGGGCAGCGCCTCGGCCAGAGCGTCGAGCGTCGCCCGGATCCGCTCCGCCTCGTTACGAGCCGCCACGATCACCACCCGCCCCGCCGCGCTTTGCCGCATCACCGCCGGATATTGTCCCCGCGGCGCGTGGCGGACGTTGAGGCCCACATCACGGGGACCGTCTGGAAGATCGAGGTCGCCGTCGGCGACCAGGTCGACGAGGGCGACACCGTCGCCATCCTCGAGTCGATGAAGATGGAGATGCCCGTCGAGGCCGAGGACCCGGGCAAGGTCGCCGAGATCCGCGTCGAGGAGGGCCAGTCGGTCTCCGAGGGCGACGTGCTGGTCGTCCTCGAATAGCCTCAGCCGTATATGGCGGAGCAGTTAGCGGGAGGCAAGCTCCTTCTCGATCATCCAGCCGAGGCGGTCGCCCGGCTGACGCTGAACCGGCCGGATGCGCGGAACGCGCTCGACCACGAGACGCTGAACGGCATCGCGGAGGCCATGCCCACCCTCGACCAGGGCATCGAGGTGCGTTGCGTGATTCTCACCGGCGCCGGCGGCATCTTCTCCGCGGGCTACGACATCGGCGGGTTCTCGGAGGACGAGTTCGAGGCCGAGGCCGAGTCCCTGGTCGCGCACCCGTTCGCCCGAGGCCTCGACGCGGTGGCGGCGCATCCGTGGCCGGTGCTCTGCGCGATCAACGGCCACGCCCTCGGCGGTGCTCTCGAGCTCACCCTCTGCTGCGATTTGCGTGTGTGTGCTCGGGGCGCCAAGCTCGGCATGCCCCCGGCGAAGCTCGGCCTGATCTACGGCCACACCGGCCTGCAGCGGTTCATCGACGCGATCGGCGTCCCGCGGACCAAGGAGCTCTTCCTGACCGGCGACAACGTGACGGCCGAGCGGGCGGAGGAGTTCGGCCTGGTCAACCAGGTAACCGACGACGGCGACCTCGAGGCCGCCGCGGTGGAGCTCGCTGCAGAGATCGCGGCCAACGCCCCGCTCTCGATGCGCGGCAACAAGCACGCGATCGACACCCTCAACTCCTACTCCCGCCTCACACCGGAACAGGAGCGCGAGCTGATCGAGCTGCGCGAGTCCTGCTTCCGCTCTGAGGACTTTCGCGAGGGCGTGGCGGCCTTCGCGGAGAAGCGCAAGCCGGTCTGGAAGGGGCTGCTAACCGGCCTCGGCGGGCTCCGGCACCGGGTGCTCGCCGGTCTCCTCGCGGAGGCGACCTCCCGCCCGGGCGGTGGAGGGCCACCAGATCTTGTCGCCGATCACCTCGACGGCGGCCGGCACCATGATCGTCCGCACGATGAACGTGTCGAGCAGGATGCCGAGGGCCACCATCAGCCCGAGGTCGAAGGTGAAGCTCACCGGGAGCGTCATCAGCACCGAGAACGTGCCCGCGAGGATGACCCCGGCGCTCGTGATCACCCCACCGGTGGCGGCGAGCGCCCGGAGCATGCCCTCGCGCGTGCCGTGCCTGCGGGCCTCCTCGCGGACGCGGGCCATCAGGAAGATCGTGTAGTCGATCCCCAGCGCGACCAGGAAGATGAACGCGAACAGCGGGATCGAGGAGTCGAATCCGGCGTCGCCGACGACGTAGCGGATGATCAGGATCGAGATCCCGAGCGAGCAGGCGAATGACAGGACCACGCTGAGCAGCAGCACGAGCGGCGCGACCAGCGCCTGCAGCAGGATCGCCAGGATCACCGCCATCACCAGGAGCGCCAGGGGCACGATGATCTCGATGTCCCGCTGATTCGCCTGGTCGACGTCGTAGTTGATCGCGCTGGTGCCCGCCGACCAGGGCCGTGACCCCGTTCGGGAGGTCCGAGACCGCGTCCCGCATGCGAGGCACGACGTTCAGGCCCGACTTGTCGAGCGGGTCTGAGCTGAGGATGGCGTCCACCTCTCCGATCTGGCCGTTCGTGGAGCGCACCCCCGTGTCGGTGGCCGTGGCCACGCCATTGACGCTCCGCAGCCTGTTCTCGACCTCCCCGATGGCGGCGGGCGTGACGGGTCCGCTCTCGCTTTCCACCAGGACCGTGGTCGGCGCCAGCGTGCCCGCCGGGAAGGAGGACTCGCAGGACGTCGAACCCCTCGACGGCCTCCACCGAGTGCTTGAAGAAGCTGGTGGTCGAGTAGTCGACCTTGTAGGCGAGCAGGCCGAACGCGCCCGCGATGAAGAGCGCGCCGGTCGTGATCAGCGCAGCCACCGGCCGCTTCAGCACCCAATCGCCGAACCGGCGCCACGGCCCCTGGCCGCCCACCGAAGGATGCTCGGGGTCGTAGGCCACCATGGCGCGACGGGGCCAGAACCCCCTGCGACCGAAGATCGTCAGCAGCGTCGGCAGCAGGGTCAGGCCGGCAACCATCGCCGTGAAGACCGAAATCGCCGCGACCGGGCCGAGCGAGCTGGTGTTCTTGTTGTCGGCGAGTGCCAGCGTGAGCATCGCCAGGGTCACCGTCATGCCGCTGGCGAAGATCGCGGGGCCCGCCCGCCGCAAGGCGCGCCCCATCGCCTCGTGCTTGTCCTCGGTCCGCCGCAGCTCCTCGCGGTAGCGGGAGACGAGTAAGAGGCAGTAGTCGGTCCCCACCCCGAACATGAGGACGATCAGGATGCTCGTGCTGTTGGAGGAGACCGTCGCCCCGGATTTCGCCAGCGCGTAGACGAGCGCCTGCGTGATCGTGTAGGCGAAGAAGACGACGATCAGGGGGCTGAGCGCGACCAGGACCGAGCGGTAGATCGCTCCCAGGAGCACGAGGACCAGCAGGACGGTCGCAAACAGCAGCTTGGTGTCGATGTTGCTGAAGACGTCGTGGGCGTCGGTGGCGAATCCGACGCCACCGGTGACGAAGACCTGCATGCCCCCGGTGTCGCTGTGGGTGATGTCGCGGATCGCCTTTCCCCAGTCGGCCTCCTTCTCGAAGTCGGTGGGCGTCGTGTAGATCGCGGTGGCGACGTCACCGTTCTTGGAGACGAGGCTGCGGCGGCGACCCCGGGCGCGAAGGGGAACTGGCGGCGCCTCGACGAGGTTGATCTTGTCGTTGCCCGCGGCCTGGATCCGCTGCGGCGTCCGCGGCGATCTTCTGCTTGTCGGCCGCGGTCAGCCCGCCGGCGCGCTTGTAGACGACGATCGCCGTGTCGGTCTCGCCCTGCTGGAAGTCGCGGTCCTGCTTCCTGACGACCTCGGTGGACTCCGCGCTGGCGGGCAGGAAGGACTCGGTGTCGTCGGTGGTGACGTCCGAGAGCTTCGATCCGACCGGGAACAGTGCGAAAGCGGCGATCAGCCAGATCGCCAGCACGAGCCACTTGCCACGCCGACCGGCGACTACAGATGCGAGTCTGCGCACCCGGAACACAGTAGCGAGCCCTGTTTTGCGACCCTGTATAGAGGGCAACCATGGCTGAGGAAATGGAAGCGACAGCAGTTGAGCTCGACCCAGCCGTCGAGGAGCGTGTCCAGGCCCTGATCGAGGGCGGACGTCCCGCGGACTGCGTCGATCTCTCGGAGGTCGATTCGTTGGTGCAGGAAATGAACCTTTCCGAGGAAGAGGCGGATCAGGTGCACGAGCGCATCGAGGCGCCGGGCTGCTCGATCGAGGACGACTGCGGCCGCGAGGCGGACGAGCCCGCCGGGCTACCGGAACGGCGAGCTCGCCGAGCAGACCACCGACGCCCTGCAGCTCTTCTTCAACGAGATGCGCCGCTACCCGCTGCTCACCAAGGAGGAGGAGATCGAGCTGGCCCAGGCGATCGAGCGAGGCGACCTCGAGGCCAAGGAGCGGCTGATCAACTCGAACCTCCGGCTGGTCGTCTCGAACGCCCGCCGCTACATGCGCCAGGACCTCAACCTGCTGGACCTGATCCAGGAGGGCATCCTCGGCCTGATCCGCGCCTCCGAGAAGTTCGATTGGCGCAAGGGCTACAAGTTCTCGACCTACGCGACCTTCTGGATCCGCCAGGCGATTCAGCGGGCGCTCGAGTCCAAGGAGCGCACGATCCGGGTCCCGAACCAGGTCGCCCAGCGGGAGCGCAAGGTGATGCGCACCGAGCGCGAGCTGGCGACGAGCCTCGGCCGCGACCCGACGCACCGAGGAGATCGCCAAGGAGGCCGAGCTGGAGCCCGCGCAGGTCGAGGAGATCCGCGACCTGACCCGGGTGGTGACCAGCCTCGACCGCCCCGTGGGCGAGGAGGACGGGTCATCGATGGGCGAGTTCGTCCAGGACGAGCGGGTCGGGCCGTCCGAGGAGGTCGCCCTCAGCTTCCGCGACCAGGCGATTCGACGCGCGGTTCAAGACCTGCCCGAGGACGAGCGCAAGGTGATCCAGCTGCGCTACGGCATCAACGGCGACGAGCCCACCCCGCTTCGCGAGACCGGACGCCGTCTCGAGCTGAAGCCGAGCGAGGTCAAGCAGCTCGAGGAGAAGGGGCTCAACCGCCTCGCCGAGGCCCGCGAGGTCGAGGCGATGCGCGAGGCCGCGTAGCTACCGGCCGCGCAGCGCAAGCACCCGGTTCACCGAAGCCTCGAACTCCCCCCGGTCCAGCGAGCCATCCTGGAGGCCCGCTGCGAGCCCGCGTTGCGCCTTCGAGGCCGAGGACAGGTCCGTGTAGAGGACGAGGTCGACGCCCGCCCTTGCGGCCGCGCGGGCGGAGCGTGCGGGCCCACCGGCCGACCGGCCGGAGACGGTGCCGAGCGCATCGGTGATCGAGACGCCCTGGAACCCGAGCCGGCCACGCAGCTCGCCCGTCGCGATGGCGTGGGCGAACGCCGCCGGCTTGTGTGAGAGCGCCGGGTAGACCGCCGTGCCGAGCATGACGAGCTGCCCACCGGCTGCGACGAAGTCGGCGAACGGCCGCTCGTCCTCGGCGCGCAGCGTCGCGGCCGGCAGGTTCACGCGCTGCTTGGCGTTGTCCGTGTTGATCCTCACGTCGCCCAGGCCGGGGAAGTGCTTGGCCGTCGCGGCGACGCCGCCGGCGGCGACGCCGCGCGCGAAACCGACCCCGATCCGAGAGACCGCCCCCGGCTTCCGCGCAAAGGTCCGGCCCTCGTCGAAGATGGCGCGGCCCGGCCGGCCCAGATCGAGCACCGGAGCGAGATCGACGTTGATCCCCATCGAGCTTAGGCTCTCGCCGGTCGCCCGCCCGAGCCGCTCCGCAAAGGCGGCGCCGCGCGCACCGATCGTTCTCGCGGACGGCTTCGGCGGCCCCGGCAGGCGCCGGACGAGCCCACCCTCCTGGTCGACCGTGACCAGCAGGGGGGGACTGGCCGCGGGACGGGGGATGGATTGGAGCTCGGCCGTAAGGCTCCGCACGGAGCTCCGTCCTCCGACGTTCCCGTCGAAGAGGATCACCCCGGAGATCTGGCCGGCGGAGATCATCCGCCGGAGAGCTGCCGGCGGGTGGGAGCCTGAAAACCCCGTGACCACCCGCGCTCCCGCGAGCTGCTCGTCGCTCATTGCAAGCGGATTGCTGATCTGGGTGGCGCTGCGGTCGCCGCCCCCGGCAACCAGGAGGCCGGCGAGGGCGGCGGCGAGTAGTCCCGACATCGTCCGGTAGGTTCCCGGACATGGACTACACGATCAAGAACCTCAGGGAAGTCGAGGACATGGCGGCCACGCAGGGGTTCGGCGAGGTCCAGGAGGCGCGCTTCGCCAATGCCGATCTCGATGCGGAGCAGATCGGGATCTCGCTCCAGAAGGTGAAGCCCGGCAAGCGGCACGCCTTCGCCCACCGCCACAAGGAGGCGGAGGAGGTCTACGTGGTGATCTCGGGCTCGGGCCGGGTGAAGCTCGACGACGAGGTCAAGGAGGTCGGCGAGCTCGACGCGATCCGGGTCGCGCCGTCGGTCACCCGCGCGTTCGAGGCCGGCGACGAGGGTCTCGAGCTGCTCGCCTTCAGCCCCCGCGCCAAGGGCGACGCCGAGATCGTCGAGGACTTCAGCTGGGATTGAGCGTCCGCCCGCGTTCATAAATTGACGCGGATGGCACCTCTGATCGGCTTCGACGAGGCGCTCGAGCTCGGCGCCCTCACGGACCACGACGAGATCGGCGCGCTCGTGGAGCGCGCCTGGGAGGTGCGTCAGGACCGCTTCGGCGACTCGACCGACATGTGCTCGCTGGTCAACGCGAAGTCGGGCGGCTGCGCCGAGGACTGCGGCTTCTGCGCCCAGTCGCGCTACGCCGAGGCCGACACGCCCGATGCACGCGATGATGGAGCCCGATCAGATCCTCGAGCACGCCAAGGCGGCCGAGGCCGCGGGCGCCCACCGCTTCTGCATGGTCACCCAGGGCCAGGGGCTCTCGAAGCGCGACTTCGCGAAGGTCCTCGAGGGCGCCCGGCTGGTCTCCGAGCAGACCAACCTGAAGCGCTGCGCCTCGATCGGCCACATGTCGGCCGACCGCGCCCGGCAGCTGAAGGAGGCGGGCATCCAGCGGGTCCATCACAACGTCGAGTCGGCGCGCTCCTACTACCCGGAGGTCTCCACCACCGTCCGCTACGAGGGCCGGCTGCGCACGATCGACGCCGTCAAGGAGGCCGGCCTCGAGACCTGCGTCGGCGGCATCCTCAACCTCGGCGAGTCGCCGCGCCAGCGGGTCGAGATGGCCTTCGAGCTCGCCGAGATCAACCCGAACTCCGTGCCGATCAACCTGCTCAACCCGCGCACCGGGACGAAGTTCGGCGAGCGCGAGCTGATGGACCCCTGGGAGGTCGTCAAGTGGGTGGCGATCTTCCGGCTGATCCTGCCGGACGCCCTCTTCCGGCTCTGCGGCGGCCGCGTCGAGAACCTCCAGGACCTCGCGCCGCTCGCGGTCAAGGCCGGCCTGAACGGCGTGATGATGGGCAACTTCCTGACCACCCTCGGCGTCGAGCCGGCGGAGGACCGCGAGATGTTCGAGGAGCTCGGCCTGAACGTCGCGCGCCAGCCGGACAACGGCGCCAACCCTCGGCCCGACAACCGCTCGGGATGGCTCGAGGGCGAGACGCCGGCCACTCCGATCGACGAGCTGATCGACAGCCAGGCCGACGCGAACTTCTGGGATCCCTCGACCCAGCTGCGGGTGATCAAGAAGAAGGGCAAGCCGCCGGCCTATCCGGAGCGGCCCTCCGACGCTGACGTCGGGGAGCCCCAGCCCGCCGGCTGGGGCGACTAGTGCTCGAGATCAGCGAGCGCCTCGCCGAGCTCGAATCGAGCGGGCTGCGCCGGCGCCTGCGGGTGGTCGAGGGGCCGCAGGGCCCGAGGTGGTGCTCGACGGCCGGCCGGTGCTGCTGCTCTGCTCGAACAACTACCTCGGGCTGGCCGACCATCCGCGCCTGCGGCGCGCGGCCGCCGACGCCGCGCTCAGCCTCGGGACCAGCGCGGGCGCCTCGCGGCTGATCTCCGGCTCGATGTCGATCCACGCGGAGCTCGAGTCGCGGCTGGCGGAGTTCAAGGGAACCGAGGCCGCGCTGCTGTTCGGCTCGGGCTACCTCGCCAACACCGGCACGATCGCCGCGCTCGCCCGGCGCGGGCGAGGTCGTCTTCTCGGACGAGCTCAACCACGCCAGCATCATCGACGGCTGCCGGCTGGCCGGCGCGGAGACCTTCGTCTACCGGCACGCCGACACCGAGCACCTCGAGTGGGGGCTGCGGCGAGCGGCGGGACGCGCCGCGCTGATCGTCACCGACGGCGTCTTCTCGATGGACGGCGACATCGCCCCGCTGCCGGAGCTCGCGGACCTCGCCCGCCGCCACCGCTGCCGCCTGCTGGTCGACGAGGCCCACGCCACCGGCTGCATCGGACCCGGCGGGCGCGGCTCGGTCGCGGCGGCCGGACTCACCGACGAGGTCGACGTGATCGTCGGCACGCTCGGCAAGGCGCTCGGCGGCTACGGCGCCTACGTCTGCGGCTCGCGTGAGCTGGTGGACTTCCTCGTCAACTCCGCCCGGCCGTTCATCTTCTCGACCGCCCCGCCTCCCGCCGGCCGTCGCCGCCGCCCCGGCGGCGCTCGAGCTGCTCGCCGAGCGACCCGAGCGCGTCGAGCGCCTGCAGGCGAACGCGGCGGCGCTGCGCGAGGGACTGCGCTCCGAGGGACTCGAGCCGATCGGGTCCGAGACCCAGATCGTGCCGCTGGTGATCGGCGAGGCCGACGACGCGATGGCGCTCTGCGAGCGCCTGCTCGCAGAGGGCGTCTTCGCGCAGGCGATCCGGCCGCCCACGGTCCCGCCGGGAACCTGCCGCCTGCGCCTGACCGACGATGGCGACCCACCGGATCGCCGATCTGCGGCGGGCGGCAAGGCTGATCGGCGCAGCGGCACGGGACCTCGGCCTCAGCATCGCGGACCAGCCGCGAGGTGGCCGCTGACCCCGCTGCGCGAGGCGGCCTGAGATGCGCGGCGTGTTCGTCACGGGCACCGGCACCGAGGTCGGCAAGACCGTGGTCGCCGCCGCGATCGCCCGCACGGCCCGCACGGCCGGGGCCCGCGTCGCCGTCTTCAAGCCGGCGGTCAGCGGCCTGGATGACCATCCGCTGCGGCCCGAGACGCTGGGAGTGCGCGGCCGAGCTGCCCGACCACGCGCTGCTCCGACTCGCCGCGGGATCGTCGCAGGCGCGACGACGAGATCGCGCCCTACCGCTACGGCCCTGCCGTCTCGCCGCACCTCGCCGCCGAGCTCGCCGGGCGAGCGGATCGACCCGGATCGGCTGCGGGGCGCCGCGCTTGCGGCGACCGAGGGCGCCGACCTGCTGGTCTGCGAGGGCGTCGGCGGCTTCCTCGTCCCGCTGACGCCGGACTACCTGGTCCGCGACCTGGCGCGCGACCTGGCACTGCCGGTGACGATCGTGGCCTCGCCCGGGCTCGGGACGATCAACCACACCCTGCTGACGATCGAGGCCGTGCGGGGCGCGGGCCTCGAGGTCGCGGCCGTGGTGCTCACCCCGTGGCCGGAGGCGCCATCGCCGATGGAGGTCTCCAACCGCGAGACGATCGCCGCGCCTCGGCGCGGTCGCGGTCGAGACGCTGCCGCGCCTCGACCTGACCTCGCCCGAGCGCTGGCCGGCGCTCGGCCGTCAGCGAGCCCGAGCGCCAGGCTGAGAGCGGCCTAGGCGGCCGCCCTCGGTGAGCTCCTCGGCCGCCGCCACGATCGGGACCGCTGCGGCGGCCTCCTCGGCGGCGCCGTGGTCGACCCGCTTCGCGCGGGCGCGTCGGATCAGCGTCAGCGAGACGACCAGCCCGGCGACCACGACGATCGCCGCCAGCAGCATGGCGCTGCTGAGGGCGTCGACGAAGGTCGCCCGCGCCTGCTCCGGCGCCGTCGCCAGCTGCGGCGGGATCGAAGCCGCTGCCGAGCTGCGACTGGAAGATCGCGCCGGTCGCGGCGACGCCGACGGAGGCGCCGACCATGCGGGACATCTGCAGGACGCCCGAGGCGACGCCGGACTTCTGCACGCTGACCGCGTTCATCGCCGCGGTCGACATCGGTGACATCACCAGGGCGATCCCGATCCCCATCAGGATGAAGGGAACGAGCAGCCCGCTGTAGGTGGTGCTCGGTGTCGATGCCGGCGAACATGAACATCGAGACGGCGAGGACGGCCAGGCCGGCGCTCATCGGGGTCGCGGGGCCGAGGCGATCGGCGAGGCGCCCGGCGATCGGCGCGATCACGGCGATCACCATCGTCGTCGGCAGGAACCTGACCCCGGCCTCCAGCGCGCTGTAGCCGAGGATGTCCTGCATGTAGAGCGCCATGAAGAAGAAGGTCCCCATCATGGCGAAGGTGATGATGAAGGCGACCAGGTTGGAGCCGATGAACTGGCGGGTCCGGAAGAGGGCGAACTCGACCATCGGCGCCGCGACCCGAAGCTCGATCGCGACGAAGACCGCGAGCCCGATCGCGCCGCCGGCCAGCAGCGCGATGATCTCGGGCGAGCCCCAGCCCCAGCTGTTGCCCTCGATCAGGGCCGAGGACGATCGCGGTCAGGCTCGCGGTCAGCGCGATCACGCCCGGGTAGTCGACCCGGCGGTCGACGGTCTCGTCGCGCGACTCGCGTGACCGCGAAGACCGTGGCGACCACGGCGCCGACGGCGACCGGGAGGTTGATGAAGAAGATCGCGCGCCAGCTCACGTACTCGGTGAGGAAGCCGCCGACCACCGGGCCGATCGAGAGCGCCAGGGCGGAGACGCCCGCCCAGGTGCCGATCGCCTTGCCGCGCTCGGCGGCGGGGAAGGCGTGGGTGATGATCGAGAGCGTCGCCGGCATCATCAGCGCGGCGCCGATGCCCTGGATCGCGCGGCTGCCGATCAGCATCGCCGGGTCCTGCGCGAGCCCGGCGGTCGCGGAGGTGACCGCGAAGATGATCACGCCGGCGAGGAACATCCGCCGGCGTCCGAAGATGTCGCCGAGGCGCCCGCCGGTGGCGATCAGCACGGCGAAGGTCAGCGTGTAGCCGTTGATGACCCACTCGAGCTGCGGAGATGCTGGGCGTGCGAGCTCGCGCTGGATCGACGGCAGGGCCACGTTGACGACGGTGTTGTCGAGCATGACCATGAACAGCGCGAAGCACATCGCTCCGAGCGTCCACCACTTGCGGTTGTCGTCGGTGATCAGGTGCCGGTAGCGGGTCATCGGCTGCAGCTTCCTCTCGTAATTGCGCGTAGATCTCGGCGATCTCGGGGCGCTCCAGCAGCGCGTCGAGGGCCGACTCAAGCTTGCGTCGCTCGTTCGGCCTCGAGCGAGCCGGTGAACTCCTCGAGGCTCGCGAGGCGGGCGGAGATGATCCGATCGGCGAGTCGCCGGCCCTTTGCGGTCAGCGCCAGCCGCTTGACCCGGCGGTCGTCCGGGTCCTCGACCCGCGTGACGAGCTTCTTTCTGAACAGCCCGTCGGCCGCACGGCTGGCTGAGGCGACGGAGATTCCGAGGTGCTCGGCCAGAGACGTGACGGTGTGCGCCTCCTCGGGCGTCTGGAGCTCGACCAGGACCTTCATCTGGGCGAAGGTGAGGCCGCTCTCGTCGATCACGCGGAGGACCTCGCCTCCTGCGGACCCATGCAGCGGAGGATCAAGCGCGCCCAGCTTGAGGGCGAGCTCGTCGTCGACCCTGCGTCGTCTTCTTGTCTCTGACTGCTGCTTCCATGTAAGAAAAGGTTACACGCTTGCAACCTTTTCTCAACTGCAACGATCTGTGACAAGCGTCACAGAGCTGGACGGCTCGCGAGTCCATCCGGCGCCGCCCATATGTTCGGCGCCAGGGAATGGAGAAGGCTGCCCGGCTCGATCACGATCACCTCTGGCACCCCTTCACGCAGCAGCGCGACTGGGTAGACGAGGAGCCGTTGATGATCGAGGCGGCCGAGGGGACCGAGCTGATCGACTCACGAGGGGCGCCGCTATCTGGACGGTGTCTCCTCGCTGTGGTGCAACGTCCACGGCCACCGGCATCCGGACATCGACGCGGCGGTCCGCGAGCAGCTCGACCGGGTCGCCCACTCCACGATGCTGGGCCTCTCCCACCCCGGGGCCGCCGAGCTGGCCGCCCGGCTGGTCGAGATCGCGCCCGCCGGCCTCAGCCGCGTCTTCTACTCGGACTCCGGCTCCACGGCCGTCGAGGTCGCCCTCAAGATGGCGTTCCAGTACTGGCAGCACCGCGGCGGCCAGCACGTCCGGAAGACCTCGTTCATCTGCCTCGAGGAGGCCTACCACGGGGACACGATCGGCTCGGTCTCGGTCGGTGGGATGCCCTCTTCCACTCGACCTTCGAGCCGCTCCTCTTCGAGGCCCACCGGGCGAAGCCCGGCGACATCGACGACATCGCCCGCCTGCTCGCCCTGCGCGAGGAGGAGGTCGCGGCGGTCGTGCTCGAGCCGCTCGTGCAGGGCGCGGCCGGGATGCTGACCCATCCGCCCGGCTACCTGCGCGCGGTCCGCCGGCTCTGCGACCGCCATGGCGCGCTGCTGATCTGCGACGAGGTCGCCACCGGCTTCGGGCGCACCGGGACGATGTTCGCCTGCGAGCAGGAGGGGGTCTCGCCCGACCTGCTCTGCCTCGCCAAGGGCCTGACCGGCGGCTACATGCCGCTCGCCGCGACCCTCGCGACCGAGCGGATCTACGAGGCCTTCCTCGGCGCGCACGCGGACTTCAAGACCTTCTTCCACGGCCACACCTACACCGGCAACCCGCTCGCCTGCGCGGCGGCGCTCGCCTCCCTGGACGTCTTCGAGCGGGAGCGGACGCTGGTCCGGATCCAGCCCAAGATCAGGCTGCTCTCGGAGTGGCTCGGGCAGGTCGAGCGGATGCCCGAGGTCAAGGAGGTCCGCCAGCGCGGCCTGATGGTCGGCATCGACCTGGGCGAGCACGATCCCGGAGCTGCGGCTCGGCCACCGGGTCGTGCTGGAGGCGCGGCGCCGCGGCGTGATCGTCCGGCCGCTCGGCGACGTGATCGTGCTGATGCCGCCGCTCTCGATCAGCAAGCAGGACCTGCGGCGCCTCGTCGAGGTCGTCGGGCAGTCGATCCGCGCGGCCTACCCGGTCGCGGAGCTCGACGCCGGCGCCAAGGGCCGCCTCGACGCGGCCCTGCTCGAGGCCGCCTAGCGACCGCTTACTCCTCGTAGGGCTCGAAGTCGGCCTTGCGGGCCCCGCAGACCGGGCAGAACCAGTCGTCGGGGATGTCGTCGAACGCGGTTCCCGGCGGCACTCCGCCGTCGGGATCGCCCTCGTCGGGGTCGTAGATGAAGCCGCACGAGGTGCAGATGTAGAGCTGCTTGGTGGTGGTCTCCGCAGGCATTCGGGCGGGCAGCCTAGCGAGTACGCTGGCCGCCCGTGGAACCTGCGGTCCCCCGTCCGGCGGCAACCGTGATCCTGCTCCGCCGGGGCGGGAAGCACGCCGAGCGGGGCCTCGAGGTCCTGCTCGTGCGGCGCAACCCCGAGGCTCGCTTCATGCCCGGCGTCTGGGTCTTCCCGGGCGGCGCCGTGGATCCCGGCGGACGGCGAGGGCGAGGAGGCGCATCGGTCGGCCGCGGTCAGGGAGCTGGGCGAGGAGGCGGGGATCGAGGTCGACCCCGAGGAGCTGGTCGCCTACTCGCGCTGGATCACCCCCAAGGTCGTCCCGATCCGCTTCGACACGCGCTTCTACCTCGCGCTGGCGCCGGCCCACTCCCCGCCGCGGCCCGACGGCTCGGAGACCGTCGACGCCGGCTGGTTCGAGCCGCAGGCGGCCCTGGACAGCCACCGCGCGGGCGAGCTGTCCCTGGTCTTCCCCACGATCAAGCACCTCGAGTCCCTGGTCGGATTCGCGAACGCCGCCGAGGCGCTCGAGGCGGCTCGGCGTCGCGAGGTGAAGCCCGTCGAGCCGGAGGTCGTCGGCGAGGGGAACGAGCAGCGGATCGTCCTGCCCGACGAGCTTCCCTGACCGCGTTCGTAAAAATCAAGCGATGACGAGCACCCTGCCGCAGGAGGTCCGCGACGCGTTCGAGCGCTTCATCACCTGCGAGCTCACGACGGTCGACGCGAGGAACCAGCCGATCACCTGGCCGGTCACCCCCTACTACGAGGCGGGCGGGCCGACGATCGACGTGACGCACCGGGCTCGGCTACCCGAAGAAGGCCGACGACGCCCGCGCCCACCCGAGCGTCTCCCTGCTGTTCTCCGACCCGACCGGGTCGGGGATCGACAGCGGGATCAAGGTGCTCGTCCAGGGGACCGCGACGGTCGACGACGAGGACCTCGAAGGCGAACGCGCGAGCGCTACCTGCGCGAGTCCGGCGAGAAGCTCCCGGCGACGAAGAAGATGCAGCCGCCCGAAGCTGCTGCGCGGCGATGTTCAACTGGTACTACGCGCGGCTCTACATCAAGGTCCGGCCCGAGCGGGTCTTCGTCTGGCCGGACGGGGACCTGACCGAGGAGCCCGACGGTCCACGACGCGCACCTGGAGGAGGTCCGCTCCGGCCACAGCGAGGAGCCGTCCACCGAGCACGGCGCGCCCGTCGGCGGCTCGCCGGCCTGGGACGAGCGGATGGAGCTTCCTGGCTGAGCACGAGACCGGCGTGCTCAGCTGGCTCGGCCCGGACGGCTTTCCGATCGCGGTCCGCGTTCCCTTCACGCGCGGATGCGTCGAGCCGGGAGATCCCGATCGAGGCCGAGCCCGCCGGGCTGCCGGTGCTCGAGGGCAGGGCCTGCCTCACCGTCCACCGGCATGCGCCCGACTTCACCTGGCAGCGCAACATGCAGGTCCGCGGCGACCTCGTCCGCTCGCCCGAGGGCCTGCGGCTGGTGCCCCGCAGGATCGTCGGCGGCTTCGAGCTCCCGAAGGGCGTCGGCCGCTTCCGGGACTTCATCCGCAAGGGCCCGGGCTTCTACCGGACCTACCGCCGGCGCCTGCGCGAGCGGTCCTAGCTGTCCGATCTTCGGCGGGAAACGGCTCGAGCCCCGCGTTCCAGGGGCCCGGCTTGTAGATGTCGAGGTTGTTCTCCTCCATCTCCCGATGGAGGCGGTCGAAGATGCCGCCGGCCGAATGCAGCGCCTCCTTGAGCTCCTCCTTCGAGCGCTGGCGCAGTCGCCAGTGGAAGAAGAGCTGCTGGTCGGTGATGCCGAAATCGACCTCGGCGGGAATGCGGGTGATCCAGTCGATGAACGCCGGGCTGAAGAGCTCGCGCAGCGCAACCGGGTCGTGGTCACGCGGGACCGTGGCGATGAACCGCTTGTTGAAATCGACGCTCTCGAACTCGACCCGGCGCCGCGAATGGCGATCGAGCGTGTCCTCCGGGGTGCGCTCGATCGACTCGACGTCGAAGACCGGGACGACGGTCGCCAGGTCCGGCATGTGCGATTTGACCAGCAGCGCGGCGGGTAGCACCGCCTTCCGCCCCCAGCCGCCCTCCTCGTGCTCGTCGGCGTCGCAGGAGGAGCCGAAGAATCCGTCGCTGAGCTCTCCGGTGATCCGATTCGTCCCGCCCGGGCAGAGCGCGACGGGGGCGCCCACGGGGTTGATGCCGCCGATCGGCTCGTAGCGGAGCCCGCGCTCCTCCGCCAGGCCGGAGACGATCGCGGCCCACTCCTGCGCCTCGGCGTTGGCGCTCAATCGATCCGGACCAGGTCGTCGCGACCCTGGGCCTCGAGCAGGGCCTTGTAGCGGGGGAAGGCGGGCTTGGTCAGGGGCACCAGCTTGAGAATCTTCGCGACCGGGCCGCTGGCCTTGATCTGCCCGCGGGCGAGCGCGGTCGTCACGTTCACCTGCCCGAGCCAGAAGCGGTGCGCCGTGTCCGCCTCCATGCTCATCACGACCTCCGGCTCCATCTCGGTCTCGCCGAACTCGACGTCGGTGGGCTCGTCCTCGCGCAGCCGGACCGTGATCGTCGAATCCGGGTCGCTGTGCTGGTACTGCACGATCGTGTTCGCCTGGCGGAACTTGGGCGCCAGCTCCTCGTCCGCCGCGAGCTCCGTGAACAGCTTGCCGATCGTGTCGTAGACCTCCTGGGCGTCCTTGAAGTAGCCCAACTCTCACCTCCCTGTCCGGGAGGCCAATCCTATGGGGCCGCCTGCCGCGCTAGGGGTCCGGGTGGACCTCGGGGATCGGGCCGCCGCCGAAGATCGACGGGAAGTTCGGCGCGATCGTGCAGGCCGCGTACGCCGAGGGCCCGGGCGGGTTGATCGGGAAGCCGGGGAAGTTCGGCCCGACCTGACGCCGGATCATCGGGTTGACCAGCGACGAGAACGGGAACTGGCCGCTCTCCTCCTGCGGCGGGCTCGAGGGCGGATTGTGGGTCGACCGGCTGGCCGCCGAAGGTGTTGTTGCAGTCGTGGCTCGGGAAGATCTCGCCCTGCGTGTTCGGGTAGAGGCTGCCGATCGCGAACGGCTGCAGGTAGCCGTTGCCGCGGTTCGTGTGAATGCGGTTCTGGTAGACCGAGAGAGTCTCGGAGGTGAAGATCGTCATCTGCCGCGAGAGGTGGAGCGGCGCGCTCTGGCTGGCCTGGAAGGGCAGGAAGTCGGCCGTCGAGGACGACGGGTTGGCGAGGAAGTCGGTGACCACCGGCGCCTGGTAGTCGAGCCAGCGCAGCAGCGGGTTGAAGTTCGCGAGGAACGGGTCGAACCCGTCCATCACCGGGCGCAGCTCGCGCAGGAAGCTGCTCAGCGACGGGAGCCCGGTCGCCGACGCCTTGATCAGCGGATCGAAGTCTCCGGAACAGGTTGCGGGCCTTGGGCGCGAGCTTGCGGACGTCGCGCAGGGTCGGGCTCAGGTCGCGGGCGACCGGCCTCAGGTCGTGGAAGACCGGGCGGGCGTCCTCGGCGAAGCCCTTCAGCCGGTCGAGGGTGAGGCGGCTCTCGTTCTCGAACGTCGGGAAGATCTTGAAGGTGTCGGCCAGGGCCTGGCTCTGCGAGGCGAGCGCGCCGAAGGTCCGGTTGGCGCCCACGATCGCCCCGGCGAGCGCCTGGTCGTGCTCGGTGAGCGCCCCGAACACGTCGCCGGTGTCGTGGACGAGCGTCCGCAGCGACTGCTCCTGGCGGCGGAGCGTGCCGAGCACGTCGCTCGCGTCCGAGGCGAACGGCCCGAGGTTGCCGAACGCGTCGTTGAGGTCGAGGCCGCGGCCGTTGATCGCGATGCCCGAGTTCTGCATCCAGGACTGGAACGCCTGCCGGGTCTGCTCGTCGAAGCCCTGGAAGATCTCGTCGATCTGGGTCTGGTCCTGGACCTGGGTCTGGGCGAGGTGGCCGCCCTCGGGGATCGGCTGCGGCGCGTCGCCGCCCGAGATCTGGCCGACGTCGATCGCGCTCGACTGTGCGGTCGCGTTCGTGTTGTCGGGCTGTCCGGGCTGGACCTGGCTGCCGGTGGTGAGCTCGACGTAGGTCTCTCCGAGCAGCGTCTTCGAGCGCAGGATCGCCTGCGCGTCCGAGGAGATCGGCGCGTACTGCGGCTCGATCTCGATCGTCGCGCGCGTGGTGTTGCAGGTCGCCGGGTCCTTCTGGCACTCGCTGTCGGGCGCCAGGCCGAGGCTCTTGACCTTGCCGACCGAGACGCCGCCGATCCGGACGTCGGCCTCCTTCGACAGGGTGATCGCCTCGGGGAAGTCGGCCGTGAAGCGGTAGCTCTCCGGCTTGAAGGGGATCGGGCCGCCGAAGGTCACCCAGAGGAAGAGGAGCAGGGCGAAGCAGGACAGCGTGAAGCCGACCGCCACCAGGATGCGTCCTATGGAGGGTGCCTGCTTCTGCATCTAGGCCGTCTCTCCGTTCATTTGGCTCATGGCGGGCATGTCGATCCGAGGCCGAGGGGTGGAGGACAGGAGGGAGCCGAGTCCGCTCACCACTGCCGCCAGCGGACTGGTGAGGAGGATCGACTTTGAGCGTGTTGCAGGTCGCGACGGCATAGATGTGGCGGTAGACGCCGTGCGCGTCCTGTGAGTTGAAGGTGCTGTTCCCGACGTGCCCGAGCCAGCCGAGCCAGTAGAGGTAGCCCTCGTCGCGGCCCGGGGTGCCGGCCGCCTCGGCGCCGTTCGGGTTGTAGGCGGCCATGTTGAAGAGCTTGTTGAGCTTCTCGGCGAGGGTGGTCAGGCGCGGGGTGGCGGCCGACAGGTTCTTCGCCGCCGGCCTCAGGTTCCGCACCGGCTGGCGGGCGTTGCGCACGAACGGCCGGATGTCGTTCTTGACCGGCTGATAGGTCGTCTTGGCCAGGTTCGCGAGGGAGTCGTTGATCGGCTTCAGCTTGCGCGCGAACGGCCGCAGGCTGTTGATCGCCGGGCCCAGCACCGTGGCGAGCTGGTCGGTCTTGGCGAGGGCGACACGGGTTGTCCGCAGGGTCGGCCCCAGGAGGCCGACGGTGCGCTGGACGTCCGGGGACTGGCTGGCGATGGCGCCGAGGGACTGGTCCGACGCCGAGACGAGCTGCTGGATGCCCTGGCCGTCCTGGCCGACCCTGCCCCAGAGCAGGTTCATGTTGTGGATCAGCGTGGCGAGGTTGGCCTTGCGCTTGGCGACCTCGGTGTTGAGGCGGGCGAGGCCGCGGTTGATCGGGCCGAGACTGCCGAGCAGCTTGCCGAGGTCCTTGCCGCGGCCGTTCAGCCCCTCGCCGCCCTGTGTGAGCAGGAGCCTGAGGTACGCCCTGGTGTCGCCGTCGAGCGCGGCGAGGATCTGATCGACGTTCGTATCAGGCGCCGTGTTGGCGACCGAGATCGTGCCGCCGTTCTGGAACTCGTCGTCGTTCGAGTTGGGGTCGTAGTTGGTGCCCGGATCGAGCTCGAGGAACATGTCCTTGAGGCCGGTCTTCGGACGGAGCAGGATGGTCGCGTCCTTGTAGACCGGCAGGAACTTGCGGTCGATCGCCATCGTCACGACCGCGTGGCCGTTCTCGAGGTCGACCGAGGAGATGTCGCCCACCCGGACGCCCGCCACCCGGACCGTCTGGCCCTGTCCGGGGGTCACGGCCTGCGCCGTGGTCATCTCCGCCTTGAGCTCGAACGGCTTCTCCTCGAGCAGCGGGATCCGCAGCCGCTGGTTCTGGACGAGGATGTAGGTCGCGAGCAGCCCGACGATCAGCAGGCCCAGGACGGCGAGGAAGTCACGCAGATGGTCTCGGATCGCCTTGCTCATCAGCGTCCCCCTCCCCTCGGAGGCGGCGAGGGCGTTGGCACCGAGATTCCGTTCGCCTTCTGCAACGCCGTCCAGTCCTTGCTCCAGGCGGCGTACTGGTCGAGCGCGGTGGCCGTCAGCTGCTTGGCGGGCGTGGTCTGGCCGGCGGCCCGCAGCTGCTTGGCTTGGGTGAAGTCAGAGAGGATGGTCGGCGTAGCGCTGCATCAACGGCTTGACCTCGGGGCCCACCGGGGTGGCGCTGCTTGTCGGGCTCGTGGCCGGCTTCGGACCGAGCTGGCTGTGCATGTCCGGCGGATCCTGCGTCTCGCACGGGACGTCCGGGCGGAAGGGCGTCTTGGCGGACGATTGCTTCGCCGGCTCGGAGCCGATGAAGCTGAACGGAACGAGACCGGTCAGCTGCTGCCCCGGAAGGTCGGGGGTGGAGAAGAGCCCGATCGAGTTCGCGCTGGCGCCGCCGAGGACGCGGAACTCCTGGCCGTTGGCGTCGCCGGAGCGGCTCTCACCGGCGACCCCGGTGAGCCCGTACGCGGTCTCCTGGTAGACCTTGCCCGCAGGATCGCCATCGTGATTGGGGATCTCGGTATTGCTCCACGGGATCACGACGTTGTCGAAGCAGGAGGCCAGCGCGCGGGACTGCTCCAGGAACGGCAGCGAGGAGCTGGCGAGCGTTGCGAGATTCGGGATCGTCGGGACGCAGGTCGTTGACCAGGCCACGCAGCTCGGGCTTCGAGATCAGCTGGCGGAGCTGCCCGATCCACGGGTTCGCGTAGTCGAGCGCCTTGTTCGCGGCCTTCGTGCCCGGCAGCGCCTCACGCGCGAACGCGCGCAGCGGTGGGAAGTCGCGATTGAGCTTGAAGAGCGCCGGGCGGCCGACAGCGAGCGTGCGCGGCAACTCGATGATCGCCTCGCGCAGCGACGCCTGATGCGCGGCGAAGTCGCCGCTGACGGTGTTCAGGTTGCTGATCAGCCCCTGGAGAGCTGTGCTGTTCGAGTTCAGCTCCCGGGCGACCACACCGAAGTTGGAGACGAATCCAGCCAGATCGCCCGGCTGCGTGCCGAGCAGGGCCTGGTTGACCTCCGACGTGTACCGGTAGGCCGCCGGTGAGGTCCGGAAGGACTCCTGGAAGCCCTGCGCGCCGCCGTACTTGGCGAGGGCGCCGCCGAACTCCTTCAGGAAGATCTGGAGGTCCTGCCGCACCGGAGCCTGCAGCGTGCTCAGCACCTGGTCGAACTGGACCGACTCGGACGTCTGGTTCTCGGGGACGAGGGAGCCGCTGTCGAGCTCCGGCGCGCTCGGGCTGCCTGGATGCAGGTCCACGAACAGGTTTCCCTCGAGGAAGAGGCGCGGGCGGAGCTGCATCGTTGCGTCCTGGCGGATCGGCAAGCGCGTTGTCCTTGATGTCCATCGTGACCACGGCCGCGTCCTCGCCCTTGCCGTTCGCATCGGTGAGGTGCTGGACGTCGCTCACCTCGCCCGACCTCGACGCCGGAGATGCGCACGGGGCTCTTGACGCGAATGTTCTGCGCGTCCGAGAAGACGGCCTTCAGCTGATAGCCGTGACCCGCGAACGGGATCGACTTGGTGTACGCCAGGTAGAACCCGATGAAGGTGAGCACGATCGCGATCAGGCCGATCTGGAAGTTGGAGAGGCGGCGGCTGTGGTTCGGGTTCATCTCAGCCCGCCCCCGGTCCGAAGATGCGGTTTCCGTTCTGCTCGAGGAAGAGGTCGGTCTTGCCGAGCGGCGGCATGCCCGCTGCCTTGGCGACGTTCTGGACTCCGAAGGTGGGGTTGTTCTTCTCCTGGCCCGGGACCAGCGCTTCGCCGAGGGAGTAGCCCGTCTGGCCGGCCTGGCAATCCGGTTGGCCGTCAGTCACGGCCGGGCCGTACGGGTTGCCGTGCAGGATCGGGCACGATCAGCTTGTCGTTCGGGTCGCTGTCGTTGGGCCGCCACCGCGTCGAAGACGCCCGGGTTCTCCGGCGCGAGGTCGGAGAGCCGCCCGTCACCCTGGCCACCCGAGTAGTTGTCCATCGGGTTCCGCGGCGGTGTCTCGAACGAGGTCGACCCGTTGATCGAGGGCGGGATGACCCGCTCCGCGTACCCCCACGGCGTCGGCAGCGCGAAGTGCGAGGGCAGGTAGGTCGTCCAGTAGTTCCAGTAGTTGCAGACCTCCTGGTATGGACCGATCTTGGCCGCGGCGTCCTGGGCGAGGTTGAAGGTGTCGCCGAGGCGGTTGAGGCTGGTCAGCGTCGAGGGGTCGGCGACCAGGTTGTTGAGCTCCTCCATCACGCCCTGGAGGTCATGGTTCATCGGCACGGTGCGCGGCAGCACCTTCTTGCCGAGGGAGACCGCCTGGTTGAGGATCGGCAGGGCGGCGCGGAGGTCGCGCACGCCGGGGCGGAGCAGGCGGGAGAACTCGGCGAAGTCGGCGAGGAACGGGCGCTGCACCGGCAGCGAGCGGAGGCCGGCCTCGAGCGACGGCGGCCCGTTGGAGATCGTGTCCCGCAGCGCCTGCGGATCGGACGAGATCGCGCCGAAGGCAATCGCGCCGTTCGTGAACTGCTGGGCGTTGTCGACCGCGACCGGGGCGACGATCCGCGCCGCGTCGGCGAGCTCGGGGAAGAAGCGGACCAGCTGCGTGGTCGGATCGGCGAGCGCCTTGGAGACCGGCCGCAGGTTCGCGAACAGCGGGTTGAGGGCGCCGATCGCCTCGTTCAGTGAGGCGCCGCGCGCGGTGAAGGCGTCGCCGAATCCCTGCAGGACCCGCCGGCTGTTCTCGCGGGTGGCGGTGTCGAAGGTGTTGTAGACGTCGTCGAACTCGACCTGCTGCTGTCGACTGCGAGAGCGGCAGCGTCGCCGCCGACGGGCAGCCCGGTCTGGCTCGTGCCGCGGTTGATCTCCAGGTACTTGAGCCCGAACGAGGAGCGGTAGCGAACCCGGATCGTCGAGTCTGCGGGGAGCGGCTCCGCGCTCTTGTCCAGCTTCAGGTTGAGCTTGGCGACGGTGGAGGAGCTCGAGCCGTCGGCCGCCTGGCAGCCGCTGTTCGGCGGTGCCGGCACGGTGTCGATCGACTCCACCACGCCGACGCGGTTTCCGCCGATCCTCACCTCGTTGTTAGGAGCGAGACGGGCCGCGTCGCAGAGCTCCGCCGAGACGCTGTAGGTGGGCACGAAGGGCAGGCCGTTGTTCGCGTTGTAGGCGAGGAAGACCGCGACGATGATGATCAGCGTCGTGATCGCCCCGACCATCGTGGGCGATGCAGCGAGCGATCCGACTCTTCCGCGTCCGTTCATTGGCCCAGGAGGAAGTTGAGGATGTTGTCGGTGGGTGAGGCGCTCGACCCGCCCGGGGTCGGGGGGGCTTGCGGCAGCCGGCGGCAGCTGCGGGAGCTGGGGAAGCAGGTCCTTGAGCTGCTTCTTGACCTTGTCCGGGAGCTTGTTCGGGTCGACGCCCGGCGGGAGGATCTTCTTGAGCTTGTCCTTCAGCTGCTCGGGTGTCTGAGCACCCTGCTGCTGCTGCTGCGGTGCCGGCGCCGGCGCCGGCGCCGCGGTCCGTAGCGCGGCGCTCGTGTGCGGCGGGTCGGCCGGGTTGCAGATCGAGAGTTGCTGCGAGCCGTCGGGGCAGACGCTGGGGTCGTAGCGGCTCAGGTTGCCGAAGAGGCCCGAGGGGTTGGTTCCGTAGTTGATCCCGGGCTGGCTGTCGCCCAGGATCCCGGCGCACTCGGCGAAGTTCTTCGGGTTCGGTCGTCTCGCCGCCGCCCTTCGCCGGCACCTGCGGACCGGTCTGGTAGCCGCACGGCTCGTTCGCGCCGGGCGCGCTCACTAGCGTGATCCCGAGCGCGTGACCGAGCTGGTCGAAGAGGTTCAGCGAGTTGGTCTGGATGTAGGCGTAGTTGAGGAGGCCCTCCATCCCGGTGTAGCCGGGGTTGCCGCCGCTCGGGTTGGGGCCGGGCTGTGCGCCGTTCGCCCAGCGGCACGAGGCCGTCTGGTCGCCGTGCAGCGTGACCCCCATCTTCTGGTCGAGCGCCTGGACCCGCCTGTCGGCCTCGCCCGGCTGCTCGCGCAGGTCGAAGCGGGCGCAGGCGTCCTCCTCGACGGCGTTGTTCGGGTTGTCGATGCTCTCCAGGAACTTCGCGACCTCGTTCGGCGGCCGGGTAGGCCTTGGTGCTGGTCTGGTTGAGCGCGGCGATCTCGTCCTGGCTGTTCGCCAGCGCGACCTTGCCGACGCGCGCCGCGCCGCCCAGCGAGGTGAGCGACTGCTGGGTCCCGTTGTTGAAAGGCGGCAGGTTCTTCCCCAGCTTGTTGAGCCCGGGCGCGGCCGCGTGCAGATCGGTCAGCAGCGGGGTCTGCTGCGTCGGCGAGCTTGCCGAGCTGGAACATCGTCGGCTTCAGCTCGGAAGAGGAAGTCGTCGAGCAGGTGGAAGTTCTGCGCCAGGTCGTTCGAGCGCTCGGCCGAGATCGCCGCGGTGCGGCCGGCGTTGTCGATGAAGTGGACGACGTCCTCGCGGCGGTTGGCGAGCTGCGGCGAAGATCGCGTCCGCGTTGGTGTTGAGCTCGGCGATCGTCCGGTTCTGGTTGCCGAGGATGTTGAGGACCTGCTTGAGCTGCTGGAGCGCCGGGGCGCCGGCGCGGATCGCGGCGTTCAGGTTCTCGGCGTTGCCGTCGAGGGCGGTGCCGAACTCGTTGATCAGAAGCTGGAGGCGGTCCCTGAACGGCTCGCGCAGGGTGTTCTGGGCGAGATCGGGCTGGACCGTGGTCTTGTTGCGGGCCGCCGGGATCGGCCCGTTGAGGGGCTGGGTCGAGGTGCCGGGCTGGCAGTTGAGGAAGTACTCGGCGATCAGCGACTGCGGCTCCGAGGAGCAGCTCGCGTCGGCCTTGAACTCGGGGAAGCTCGAGTCCTCCTCGAAGGTGACCAGCGCGGTCTTCTGCGGGGTGATGTCGAGGTCGGTGATGGTGCCGGCCTTGGCGCCGGCGACCCGCAGCTCCGAGCCCTTGACCAGGCCGAAGGCGTTGAAGAGCTCGACCTGGTAGGTCCGGCTGTCCGACGCGCCGGCGACCGTGACGAGACTGGCCGCGCGCCGCGGCGAGCAGAGCCGAGTATCACGAGGAGCGCGCTTCATGGGCCCACCGGGGTCTGGCTGGGATCGCAGTCGACGGTGCCGCCCTGGGTGAGCTGGTCCTCGCTGAGGCCGCGCTCGTTGGAGCCGGGGCAGCGCCGGAGGTACTTGGCCGTGCCGAGGGCGCTGGCGAGGTCGCTCCGGGCTGAGGGCCTGGCAGGCGCTGGTGCCGAGCCGGATCTTGAGGATCTCGGCGACGTCGTTGCAGGGGACCCCGGCGGACGGGCGCCCCGACGCTGAAGGTGTTGAGCGGTGGTCGAGATCCGGCCGATGCCGCCGAAGGCGTCGGGGAAGCCGGAGTGCCCGAAGTCATCGAACCAGCCGGTGAGCTCGGGGCTGTAGGCCCGCAGCGTCGAGATCTGGTCGAGGGAGTTCTTGAGCGAGTCGGCCGAGGCGGGCAGGGCGCCGGGGCGCGAGGCGCCGTTCCGGTTGACCGGGCCGACGCCGATCTCGGCGAGCGGGTCCTGCAGCCGGGTGAGCTCGATCAGGTCGTTGGCGGCGCCCGGGCGCCTTGATGATCCCGTTCAGGCCCTGGACGGTCGGGACGGCGTCGCGGGCGAAGCCCCGCAGGCGCTTGGTGAAGGGCTGGAGCTTGCGGGCCACCGGGCGGGTGGCGTTGACGAGCGGCTGGACGTCGTCGAGGGCGGCGCGGAGGTTGACCGCGGTGGTGTTGAACTGGCGCATGAAGTCGGGCAGCTGGCCGACCGCGGAGGCGAGCGACTGCTGCTGGGCGCCGATCGTGCCCAGCATGCCGTTCAGGTTGGCGACCAGGGAGGAGATCTCCGGGGCTCTTCTGATCGAGGGTGGAGGTGAGCCCGGCGGCGTCCACGACCAGGCCCTCGAGGTTCGCCTGGTCGGAGTTGAGCTCGCCGAAGACCCGCCGCGAGGTGGAGAGGAAGGGGTTCAGGTAGTGGAAGCCGCGGTTCGCCTTCGGGCCCACCCCCTCGTAGGCGCGGGCGAAGCCCTGGATCACCTGCTTCAGGTGATCGACGGTGGGCTTGTCGAGGGTGTTGAAGAGCTGGTCGAGGTCGACCTCGGAGGTGGTGTCGGCCTGGGAGATGGTGCCGCCGGAGGCGATCGTCTTGCCGTCGGGCTGGGCCGGCAGGTCGAGGTCGACGTAGCGGTTGGCGATCCCCGAGAGCGACTGGGAGCGGACCGTGGCGCTGGGTGCCGTCGGGCAGCGGGGTGTAGGCGGAGTCGGAGATCTCCATCTTGACCAGGGCCTGGCCGTCGTCGGAGAGGGAGATCTGCTTGACGGAGCCGACCGGGACGCCGGCGACGTTCACCTTGTTGCCCGTGACGAGCTGCGAGGCGTTTTGGAACTCGGCGGTGACGGTGTAGGAGGAGCCGCCGCCGAGCACGAGCAGGAGGACCACGATGACCGCACCGAGCAGCGCGAGGACCGCGGCGATCCGTCCGACGACGCTTGATGTTGGCACTGGCTCCTCTACCTACCCGTTGCCCGTCCACCGCCGTGCCGGGGTACCCAACCAGGCACGAACAGGCAACGATTCTTCCATTCGCCCGTTCCGGGTGTCAAAGGGGAACCGTCACTCTCCTGGGCCCTGGAATGCCCATTGCAGAGCCATCTGAGGCGTACCCCTCGTTGAGTTGGCGTTAAGGCTGCGCCGCCTGAACTAGGCTGAGGCGGTGAACGAAGCCGGGGAAGGGCTCGACTACGACTGGATCGTGGTGGGATCCGGCTTCGGCGGATCGGTCGCCGCGCTGCGCTTGGCCGAGAAGGGCTACCGCGTCGGCGTCCTGGAATGCGGTCGCCGGTATCGCGACCAGGACTTCGCGGAATCGACCTGGAACTTCCGGCGGTACTACTGGATGCCCAAGCTCGGGCTGCGCGGCATCTTCCGGATGACCATCTTCAAGGACGTGTTCATCGTCTCGGGCTCGGGCGTCGGCGGCGGCAGCCTCGGGTACGCCAACACGCTCTACCGCGCGAGACCGGCGTTCTTCAGCGACCCGCAGTGGGATCAACTCGGGGAGTGGGAGTCCGCGCTGGAGCCCCACTACGAGACGGCCGAGCGGATGCTGGGCGTGACCGACTACCCGCTGGAGGGCCCCGCCGACCTCCTGCTGAAGGAGTACGGGGAGGAGATCGGCGTCGGCGACACCTACAAGCACACCCGGGTCGGCGCCTTCTTCGGCGAGCCGGGCAAGGAGGTGCCGGACCCGTACTTCGGGGGCGAGGGGCCGCCGCGTTCGGGCTGCATCGGCTGCGGGAGCTGCATGGTCGGCTGCCGGTACAACGCCAAGAACACGCTGGTGAAGAACTACCTCTGGTTCGCCGAGAAGCTCGGCGTCGAGATCCTGCCCGAGCGGCAGGTGACCGACATCAGCCCGGTCGGTGGGCCGCGGGTGACGGCTCCGACGGCTACGAGGTGACCAGCGAGCGCTCGGGCGCGTGGCTGCGAAAGCGACGCTCCACACTCACCGCGCGCGGTGTGGTCATCGCCGCCGGAGCACTCGGGACCAACAAGCTGCTCGCCGACTGCCGCCACCGCGGCTCGCTGCCGCGGATCTCCTCCCGGCTCGGCGACCTCGTGCGCACCAACAGCGAGTCGATCAATGCGGTCACGGCGCCGAGCGACGAGCGGGACTTCGCGAAGTCGGTCGCGATCAGCTCGAGCATCTACCCGGATCCGGACACGCACATCGAGGTCGTGACCTACGGCCGTCGGCGCGGACTCGATGAGCTACCTGTTCACGCCTGCTCACCGGGCAGGGGACCAGGCTGACCCGGCCGCTGCTCTGGCTCGGCCAGATCCTTCGGCATCCGCTGCGTTTCCTGCGCCTGCTCTGGCCCGGCAGATGGTCACGGCGCACGGTGATCCTGCTGGTGATGCAGACACTCGACAACGCGATCCGGCTGCGCCCGAAGCGCCGCCTGCTGGGCCGGGGCATCCGGCTGCAGACCGAACAGGATCCCGAGAAGCCCAACCCCACCTTCATTCCGGCCGCCGACGCCGTCGCGCGCTGGATGGCGGAACGTACCGGCGGGGTCGCCCAGAGCGGGATCACCGAGGCGATCTTCAACATCCCGACGACCGCCCACATCCTGGGCGGCGCCGCGATCGGCGCGGCTCCCGAGCACGGGGTGGTCGATGCGCGCAGCCGGGTCTTCGGCTACGAGAACCTGATGGTCTGCGACGGCGCGGCGATCCCGGCCAACCCCGGGGTCAACCCAAGCCTGACGATCACCGCCCTGGCGGAACACGCGATGGCGCAGGTGCCGGCGAAGGAGGACGCCTCAGCGGCTAGCCGCTCGCTGAGCCGAAGTGCTCCGCAGCCTTCGCCCAGTTGACGACGTTCCACCAGGCGTCGATGTAGTCCGGGCGCTTGTTCTGGTACTTCAGGTAGTAGGCGTGCTCCCAGACGTCGACGCCGAGGATCGGCGTGTTGCCGTCGGAGACCGGGGTGTCCTGGTTCGGGGTCGAGACGACCGCCAGGCCGGAGCCGTCATGGATCAGCCAGGCCCAGCCTGAGCCGAACTGGTTGACGCCGGCGTTCTTGAATTCCTCCTGGAAGTCGGAGAAAGAGCCGAACTTCTCGCCGATCGCGTCGGCCAGGTCGCCCTCGGGCTCCCCGCCGCCGTCCGGGCTCATGATCTCCCAGAAGAAGCTGTGGTTGGAGTGGCCGCCGGCGTTGTTGCGGACCGCGGTCTCCTTGTCGCCCAGCTTGTCGAGGTTCTGGAGCACCTCGTTGACGTCCTTGTCCGCCCATTCGGTGCCTTCGAGAGCGGCGTTCGCCTTGTCGACGTAGGCCTGGTGGTGCTTGTCGTGGTGGACGCGCATCGTCTGCTCGTCGATGTGCGGCTCGAGCGCGTTGTAGTCGTAGGGAAGGTCGGGGACCTCGAACGCCATCTGGCCTCCTTAGGGTCTCGGTGATCGGGTGCTTCTAATCTAACGATCGTGCACAGCGGGCCGCCCGGCGGAGGAACCTGGACCGGCGTCGCCGTGACGGTGGCGGGCATTCTGGTCGGGGTGGCGGTGGCGCTCGCGGTCCCCTCGCTGCGCGACGCCGTCGGCGACGCGATCCACGGGAACACCGAGCAGGTCCGTCATGACCTCGCCGGCAGCGCCTGCCGGCGCCACTGCTGGTCGCTCTGGCTCGCGCTGGTTCACGTGATCGTCTGGTACCCGGCGGAGATCCTCGACGCGGCGGCCGGATACGTCTTCGGGTTCGGGGTCGGCTTTCCGCTGGTGATGGGCTGCTGGATCGTGTCGGCCCTCGCCTCCTACGCCGTGGGCAGGCACTTCGCCCGGCCGCTGCTCTATCGCGTCGCGGGCGAGGAGCGCTTCCGGCGCGCCGAGGATTTGATCAATCGCGGCGGCGTGGTCGTCCTGATCGGCATCCGGCTGATCCCGATCATGCCGTTCAGCCTGATGGGCTACGTGTGCGGGGCGGCGCGCGTTCCGCTGGTGCGCTTCACCTGGACCACGGCGATCGGCTACGCCCCGATCACCGCGTACTTCACCTACCTGGGAAGCAGGCTGGAGGGCTTCTCCGCGACGGACCCGATCCTCTGGATCGGCGGCATCGCACTGGTGCTGTGCATCCTGGGCGTCCGCTACCTGATCCCCAGGGCAGCGGATGAACGCGAGACGCCTCCCAAGCCCGAGGCCCGCGCGGAGCCCGAGAAGAGCTAGGCCGCCGAACGCTCGCCGCGGAACTTGGCGAGGTCGCCCCGGGCGCGCCTGCGGACCAGCAGGTTCATCGGAGGAAGTCCGAGGATCATGCCCGGCGGACCGAGTGCCTGGCGAGCCCAGCGCCAGAAGGAGAACGAGTCCTCGTGATCGACGATCAGCCCGTCTCGAAAGCGAAACCGGGCATGGATGTCGTTGACGACTGGCCGACCGGTGCTGAAGGTGTAGGTGGCGATCCAGTGGGCGGTACCCGTATCGCCGTCGGCCGAGTGCTCGGGGAGCTCGACCTTCAGGTCCTCGGCGCGGCCCGTGAGCATGCGCCACATGTCGCCGGCCTCCGCCCCGCTCAGCTCGCCGAAGGCGGGGTCCTTGAAGCGGGCGTCCGGCGCGTACTGCCGGGCCATCGTCTCGCCGTCGTGGCGGTCGAGCGCCTCGTACAGCTCCCGGATCACGCTGGCGTTGTCGGCCACGATCCAACGCTATCCGGTGGACGGCCGCCCTGGCGCATGCGCCTCTATCCTTGGCGCCCTCGGGGCGTGGCGCAGCCTGGTAGCGCGCACCGTTCGGGTCGGTGAGGTCCCCGGTTCAAATCCGGGCGCCCCGATTTATCAGGCCGGCGGGAGGATCCGGAACTTCCGGACCGCGGGGGTGGGGTCGGTCCCCCCGGCGCCGACCGCCCTCACCTGGAGCCTGTGCTTGCCCGGACGCAGCTTCGGCGTCGTGAAGGGCGACGCGCAGGCCGCGAAGCTGCCCTTGTCGAGCTTGCACTGGAAGCGCGCCGAGGGATCGCTGGAGGTGAACCGGAACTTCGGGCGCGCCTTGCGCGTCTTCTTCGGACCCTTGGTGATCGTCGTCTCGGGCGCCGAGGGCTCCGAAGGCTTGGGCGTCTGGACGGAGAACGCACGGGTCGCAACTGCCGTGTTGCCGGCAGCGTCGCTCGCCTGGACCCGGAAGGTGTAGGAGCCGTCGGCCAGCGGGCTCGTTGGAGTGTCGCTGTCGCCCGGGCCGGAGCAGGCGCGGAAGCTCGGCGTCCCGCTGTCGATCGAGCACTGGAAGGTGACGGGCCCGACCGCGTCGCTGCCGCTGAAGGTGAACGTGGGCGTCTGATCGGTGCTCGTCCCGGTCGGGCCTGAATCCACGCTCACCTGGGGCGGCGTGGAGTCCTCGACGTAGGTCACACGTGAGTCGGCTGAGCAGGCGGAGGCGACGTTGGCGACGCTGGTCGCCTGCGCGTAGAAGTCGGTGGTCGAGTCGTCGGCGACGCGTGGCCGGGATCCCGGGAGAAGTGAACTCGGTTGCCGGGCGCGTCATGACCGGTGAGGTGGAACAGGGATCGCCCGTGAAGCCCGGTGGGACCGCGTAGAGCGTTACGTCCGAGCCGCAGTCCGCACCGGACCCGAAGACCGTCGGGTTGTTGTTGTTGGCGGGCGACGGAGGGCTCGTCCCCTGCGGATTCGGCGTGGCCGCGGGGGTCGGGTCGCTGCCGACGATCAGGGCATGTGAGCAGGTCGCCGATTGACCGTCGGGGTTCGTGATCGTGACCGAGGCGAAGCCCGGCGTGGCGACTGATGTGTCGAGGTCGAGCGTCCACCTGCGTCGGGCTGTTCACCTGGATGGACGCCGTGGACGACTGAAACCGTGTCGTCGCTGTTCGTCACAGTCACGTCGAGGTGGTTGAAAGGAGCGCCCACTGGCGGATCCGTCGGGTCGAAGAATCCCGCGCCGCCGACGGAGGTGCCGTTCACGGTCACGTGCTGGGGAGAGGGGTCGACGGGAACGGTGTCGGGTGAGGCGTCGGCGGGAACGGCAGGCGGCGGCGCCTTCAGCTGGATCACCCGGACACCCCAGACGTTCGTGGTCTGAGGCGTACTCCTGGAACGTCCAGAAGGTCTGGTTGTCGGTCGGGTCGACGACGGTCTGCGAGTAGTCCCCCCACCTGCGGGGAGCGCTCGGTCCGAGGTTGTAGCCGTCGTTGCTCGACTGGATCAGGTCGAAGGCCTCCGTTGTGCCAGTCGGATCGCTCGCCAGACGACCCGACCCGGCGACCTCGGCTCGGCGCCCGTTTCCTGCGGTGCTCGTGTTCAGCGACGCGTGCCCCTGGCCGTTCATGGCGATCGAGGGCATCCAGAAGAAGCGCGGGTTGGAGCCGGCCGTGTCGAAGAGCGTCCCCGACTGGGTGAGCGTCGGCGGGTCGGAGCCGAGATTCCCGAGCTGGTACCAGCGCGCCGCGTCTCGATCGCCGCTGCTGGTCCCCACGCCGCTCGCGTTGACGCGGATGTTGTGGGCGGTCCAGAGCGAATCCGAGCCATCGGGGCCCTTGGCGATCATCGCCTCGAAGAAGCGATCGTCCAGGGCATCGAGGCCGCCGGTCGTGCCCTGGGCCGGCACGGGCAGCGGCTGCGCGGTCGCCGGGATGGGCACCGACCAGGTCCGATGAGATCGCCGGCGTGCCGCCCGGGTCGGTGATCCGGCGCACGTCGATCCGGTTCGCGATCTGGTTGTCGGGCCCGACGACGTAGCCCGGCGTCGACGCTCGGGTCCGCCGTCGGTGGCCGGCTGCGGGCTGTCCGGGCCCTGCGCCAGCAGCGCCGTTGACGGTCCGGAAGCCGGTGACATCGAATCCGGCGGAGACCCGCCTCGATCACGCTCGACTTCCGGATCACGTAGAGGTTCGTGCCCCGTGAACGAGCCGCTGCTCGAGGTGAACTCGTTCACGCCGACGTAGATCGCGTTGTTGTCGACCCCGAGCTGCGGATAGTCCGCGAACCGGGCGGGTGCCGGCTGCGGGAGCGGGTCGGACTCGTCGAAGGCGAAGAAGGTCGAAGCTGGTCTCGTCGGTGATCGTCGGGCCGTCGCTGACAGCGAGCATCACCTGGTTGTTGGTGTTCTGGGTGTCGATCGCGGAGACGATCCAGCGCTCGGAGAGCCGGTCGTACTCGACCCCCGGGTCGGTCGGCTCCACACCGGGCGGGAGGAGGGAGTCCCAGAAGGCCGAGTCGGTGACGTCCAGGTTCGGGTCCGGGTTTCCCTGTTTGTCGAACAGCGCGCAGGCGGCCGTTGACCGAGACGAGGACCTGGGTCGGCCCAACGGCCCCCATCGAGTCCGGGGGGATGAACCCGGAGTCGTTGCTGTCCGCGCCCAGGAACGAGGTCCCCTCCGAGAGAGACGACTTCGGCCCGATCGCGGCTCTGCCGGTGCGCGGCTGTGGTGCCGGGGACCCCGCCTGCCTCGACGGGCCGGTCTCCTCTCCCGGCTCGGGCTTCTCGCGGATATCGGTCTCCAGCGGCGCGTCCCCGGGCGCGGCGGCCACCGGCCGCTCGCCGCCTGATTCCTCTTCCCCAGCGGCCTCACCCTCCTGCTCGCGCGCCTGCCTCCTCGCGCGCCGCCTCATCGGCGGCGGCCTCCCGCTCGGCTCGGCGCTCGATCTCCGGATGGCGGTCCAGATACCGCTGCCTGGCGGCGATCGAGGCGACGCTGCGCGTCACGGGGGAGCTGCCCGTGAACGGCTTCCCCTGGGTGATCTCGGTCTCCTGCCCGTCGTTTCCGGAGCTGGCCAGCACCACCACCAGTGCGACGAGCGCAACCGCCAGGAGTCCCGCGAGGATGGCGCGACGCTTCATGCGGACGGCAGTCTATTGCGCATTAGGGCGTCCTAATACCGACCGCGCGGGCCCGTCGCTTCTTCAGTTTCACCGCGAAGGTTGTGCTGGCCGGCATCCCCGCCGCTCGGGATGAACGTCATCGTCGGGGACAGCGTCACCTTGCCGGTCTTGTTGAGCTTGCGTCGCTTGGTGCCGGCCGTGGCGATCCCGAACTGGACGGTTGCCGCAGTCGCGACGTTCCTGGCCTTGCGCTTCTTCAGCCCCTTGCCCGAGATCGTCAGGACGCCGGGATTGGAGACGTTGACGATCACGGTCGCCGTGCCCTGATGACGGTCGCGCGTGATGGCGGCGATGCTGAAGACGTTGGAGGGGACGAGGACGGCCGAGAGGTTGAGCCGGACGTTGCTTTGCTGGGCAAAGGTGCCGGAGGCCCCATCGGAAAGGCTGCCGCTGCGGGTGAGGACCGCGTCGCCGGTTTGCGAGAACGTGCACGAATTCGCGCCCCCGCTCTCGTTGATCCCGATCATGTCGCCAGAGCGAACGGCGATGCTGACCGGCACCGTGTTGATCCCCGCGGTGAGGGTGTGCGCCGGCGCCTGGGCAATGACCTGGAAGACATCGGGGTCGCTCGTGCGGCGGAAGATCTTGAAGACGTAGCTCGCACCGCCCCCGGAGGACCTGGTCGACCACGAGGTGATCGTGCCGGCCTGTCGCGCGATGTAGAGGTTGCCACCGGTGATGCTGGGCTGGAGGTAGTCCACGCCAGGGGGAGGGGTCGCCGGACAGTCGGGCGAGGACGGGGCCGAGCGAGCTGGCCGAGCGTCACCGCCGCCCCCGCCGGCGCAGCCATGATCACCGCGGTGATTGCGGCGAGCGAGACCGCGGCGGCAAGCAGCCACCGGGCACGGCTTCGGTTGGCTCGGCTAGCGGGCCAGCGTTCCAATCAGCCCTCCACGTGAGTCGGACCCTCCCCAGTCCCGCGAGAGGTTAGAGGGTCGACTGGCAGCTAGCCGAGGGCGCCGGCGCGGACCCTCGGATCGACCTTCGGCGAGATCCGCCGGGTCCGGACCACCGGCTCGGCGGCCCGCTCCCCAGGCATTTCGCTCGGTGCGGCGATCTCGAAGAGGACGCCAGAGGGCTCGCGGAAGTAGATCGAGCGGCAGTGGCCGCGGTCGATCACCGGCGTCGCCACACAACCCATGCCGATCACCCGCTGGCGCCATGCCGGTAGGAACCCATCAGTCGCCCAAGCGATGTGGTGGATCGTCCCAGCGCCCAGCCGGCCTCGCTCGAGGGGCGGCGGGTCGAAGGCGAACTCCGAGTCCTGCCGGCCGGCCCCGACCCCGTAGCTGTCCGGGCCGGTCACCCGGAAGCCGAGCCTGCCCGCGAGGATGTCGGCGCTCGGCACGCTGGCCCGGCCGTACGCCCTCACCCCGGCGACCCGCACGATCGCGTGCTCATGCGGGACGGCGCTCGAGCCGACCGCCAGCGCGGCGTCCGGGCCGGCCCGCTCGATGGCGAGCTCGTGCTCGAGACCCTCGGGGTCGGCGAACCTGAGCGGCGGACGTGCTCGCCCTCCAGCGGACGGACCTCGATGCCGGCGTCCGAGAGCCGCTCGGCCCAGTAATCCAACGACGCGGGGGAGCGAACGCTCCAGCGCAGCAGATGTGGCCATCCCGTTGCCCGCACGCCCGCGGCCGAGACCCGGCGCCTCGATGAAGGTGAGGACGCCGTCCGGGCGGTCCGGGTGGCCGAGGCGGATCAGGTGGGAGCCCGGCGCCTCGAAGTCCTGATCGCGGCCGAGGAAGGCGAGACCGAGGATCCCGGCGTAGAAATCCAGGCAGCGCTGGCCGTCCGCCGTGATGCCCGTGATGTGGTCAATGCCGTTCAGTCGCATCTCTGCCCCTACTTGAGTTTCTAGACCAGTAAGGTACACAAATGGCCGAATCGGCTCCTCCCAACATCCTCTACATCCACTCCCACGACACCGGCCGCTACGTGCAGCCCTACGGCTACCAGGTGCCGACCCCGAACATCCAGCTGCTCGCGGACCAGGGTGTCCTCTTCCGCAAGGCGTTCTGCGCGGCCCCGACCTGCTCCGGGAGCCGGGCCTCGCTGCTCACCGGCCAGTACTGCCACAACAACGGCATGCTCGGGCTGGCCCATCGCGGCTGGTCGCTGAACGACTATGGCGAGCACCTCGTCCACCCGCTGCGCTCGGTCGGCTACCGCTCGGTGCTGATCGGCGAGCAGCACATCTCCGAGGACCCGGCGGTGATCGGCTACGACGAGGTGATCGAGGTGGACAGCCACCACGCCCAGGACGTGGCGCCGATCACGATCGAGGCCCTGCAGACCGCCTCGGAGCCCTTCTTCTTCTCGGTCGGCTTCTTCGAGACCCACCGCCAGTTCCGGGCGCCGACCTCGGTCCGCGACTCGCTCTACTCGCTGCCGCCGGCGAACCTGCCCGATACGCCCGCCACCCGGAGGGACATGGCGGCCTTCAAGGCGAGCGCACGCTCACTCGACCAGGGGATCGGCGCGGTGCTCAACGCGCTCTACGACTTCGGGCTGGCCGAGCGAACGCTGATCGTCTGCACGACCGACCATGGCCTCGCCTTTCCCGACGCGAAGGCGACCCTGTATGACCGCGGCACCGGCGTGATGCTGCTGATGCGCGGCCCCGGCGGCTTCACCGGGGGCAAGGTCTACGACGCGATGGTGAGCCACCTCGACATCTACCCCACGCTCTGCGAGATCGCCGGCGCCGAGAAGCCGGGCTTCCTGCAGGGCTCGTCCACTGCTTCCGCTCGTCCCCGATGAGGTCGACCGGATCCACGACGAGATCTTCACCGAGGTGACCTTCCACGCGGCCTATGAGCCGACCCGCGCGGTTCGCACGGAGCGCTGGAAGTACATCCGCCGCTTCGACGACAACCAGCATCCCGTCCTCGCCAACTGCGACGACAGCGCCAGCAAGGAGACACTCGTGGAGGCCGGCTGGGCGGATCAGATCGTCGCCACCGAGCAGCTCTACGACCTGACGCTCGACCCGAACGAGGTGCGCAACCTCGCCGAGGAGCCCGCCCACGCGAAGGTCCTTCGAGGAGCTCCGCGGGCGGCTCAGGGAATGGATGGAGGAGACGGAGGACCCGCTGCTCGAGGGGCCGGTCCCGGTGCCGCCGGGCGCCGTCGTCAACGACCCGTCGCAGACGTCGCCCAACGACCCGCTCCACACCGGCACCACGCTCTAACCGCTCGCGCTCACCCGCTCTCGGTAGCCCTGGATCCCGTCTCATGGGAGTGATCGGCCGCCTGCGGTTGTCGTTCTGGGTCGCGCGATCGGGCACCATCGTGCTCTACGTATTCTTCGTCGCTCTGGCGACGATCCCGCCCGGTCAGGTCGCGGCGCTCACCGTCGGATCGGTGCCCTGGCGGCGGTCTTCACGATCAGGAACGTGCGGGTGGCGGCTGAGCTCGCCGACCGCGGGGGAGATCCTCAGCTGCGGCGGTCTCGTGAACCGGATCCGCGAGCGGCGCGGGTTCTAGCTGCGCTCGGTCGCCCGGCGACGATCGTCGCCCGGATCGCGAGCTCGATCTCGGCGATGGCCGTTGCCGTTGCCGTTGCCGTTCCATTCGTTCGAGGGCCGCGAGCGGCGAGGAACCGACCGCGAGCAGGCGATCGAGCAGGGCGAAGGCCTCCTCGCTTCCCCCCCGTGCGAAGCAGACCCGGGCGGCGTAGGCGCCGGCGCCCTCCTTCAGCCAGATCGCCGGCCAGATGCCGACCGTCCAGGCGATCCGTGCCCGCATGCGCAGCCGCGCGGCAACGCGCCGGAGCGGGCCCCGGTCGAGGTTCGCGCCCGCCCAGCTCAGGCAGATGTCCCGCCGGATCCTGCTGATCCTGCCGGTATCCCCCGGTGCCCACGACAAGGGAGGCGTATGGCTCGAGGCGCTGGCGGTCCGCGTATCCCGCTCGGTCGTTCCAGCTGCGCAGGAATGAGCCGATGACCGGGCAGACGCACTTCGGGCGGTCGGAGAACTGCTCGCCGCCGATGATCGAGGCGAGCTCGACGATGCAGACACCGTCGCTCGGCGACCGGTGCGACCCGGGCTCGAGGCGCACGGAAGCCGTACGGAGCTCTGCGACTGATCGATCGCGTCCAATCGTTACCCCGCGGGCAAGGATACTCCCGCGCCCACAGGCGCGGCGTAGCGTCAGCCCACTTCGGCGATGGCGGCCTGGACCTCCGCGAGCGAGGGCGACTGGATCAGCTGCTCGGTTCCGTTCGGGCCGCCCACGACCACCGCCGGCTCGGCGGGAAGCCGGCGCTCGGCCGTGATCTGCTCGTCGTCCTCGAGCGTCTGCTGGATGTCGTCGTCCTTCATGTCGTGCTGCCACTGCTCGACGTTGAAGTTCACGACCCGGATCGCCCGGGCGATGGTGTTGAGGAAGTCCTGGGTCGCGCCGTGCTTCTTCGCCTCCTCCTGGTTCGCGAAGAAGAGCTCGATGAACTGCCACTCGTAGTCCTGCTTCGCCGCGGCGACCGCGGCGTAGGACCCGAGGAAGAACCCGGACTCCGTGCATCGGGAAGTTGTGGTAGATCAGCTGGACATCTCCGCTCCGCACGGGTCCCTCGATCAGCGGGACGACGACGTCCCGGTTCCAGTCGGAGCACGGATCGCAGGGAGGTCGTTGAACACCTGGATGGTCACGGGTGCATCGGAAGAACCGAGGCGCGCCCCGTCCTGCTGGATCCCGCCGAGCAGGCTCTGCGTCTCCTCGGCGCCGGTGATCTTGATCTCATCCTCCTCGCCACCGGTGCCGATCGAGAGGCTGACGATCGCGAAGCCGAGCAGGCCGACGCAGACCGCCAGCACGATCAGGCCGACGAGCCGCGGGCGCCTGCGTGGCTGGTCCTCATTCACGGGGCTGGGCATGGTAGATGCGAAATCAAGCGCCCCGATCCGGCGAATAGGCTGGAGCGATGGCGGCCCGCGACGAGATCCTCGGCTACTGCGACGACCTGCTGGACTCCGGGTCGTTCGACGACTACGGCCCGAACGGCCTGCAGGTTCCGGGCCGCGCCGAGGTGAGCAAGGTGGCGACGGGCGTGTCGGCGAACCTGGAGACGCTCCAGCGGGCGGTCGACGGAGGGGCCGAGCTCGTGATCACCCACCATGGCCTGCTCTGGGGCGATCGAGCTCTCAGCCGCTGTCGGTGCCGATGGCCGCCCGGCTGCGCGCCCTGCTCTGCGCCGACGTCTCGCTCGCGGCCTACCACCTGCCGCTCGACGCCCACCCCGAGATCGGCAACAACGCGCTGCTGCGCGACGCACTCGGTCTCGAGCGCGGACGAGCGCCCGCTTCGGCGAGGCGAAGGGGTCGGCCGTCGGGCTGATCGGACGAACGCGGGAGCCGATCGACCTCGACGAGCTGAGGCGCCGGCTGGCCCAGGCCGTCGGCCAGGAGCCGCTGGTCTTCGACGCGGGCCCCGATCGGATCTCCACCGTCGGCATCGTCACCGGGTCGGGCGGCTTCGCCCTGCACGAGGCGGGCCCGCTCGGGCTGGACGCCCTGATCACCGGCGAGCCCAGCGAGCCGGTGATGGGCGAGGCGCGCGAGTACGGCGTCCACTTCCTCGCCGGCGGCCACTACGCGACCGAGACGTTCGGGATCCGCCGGCTCGGCGAGCTCGTCGCCGAGCGCTTCTCGCTCGAGCACGAGTTCATCGACGTGCCGAACCCGATCTAGCCGCCACCTGTGGCCGTGATGGAGAAGCCGTCAAAATCCCCGCAAATTGCGGGAAAATGATTGACACGTCGCCGTGAAGCGATATACATGGGTTCCGGCTTATTCAGGCGTTCACGAGGAGAGGAGTGGCTTACATGTCCGTTCACCTGACGCCCACGGAGCTCGCCGAGGAGATGCACATGAAGCGGCGCGATGTGCTCACCAAGTGCATCGAGATGAACGTGCCGGTCCTCAAGGGTCGAATCGACAAGACCCTCTTCGAGTCATCGCTGCGGGCGTTCCAGACGCAGGCCAAGAAAGCCACCGCCTGAACCTGATGCGAGGCTGCGCGTCAGCGCAACCCGCTTGATGTCCTGGCTGCCCAGCCAGCCCTAATAGACTCCGGTTCGTGATGGAGACCGCGACGGCTGCGGCCCCGGGGCCCGCCGCCGACTCAGGTACCCACAGCAAGACGGTCGCGGACCTCGCGCCGCTCGCCGCCGAGCGGCACGCCGATCTGTCCGCGGTCACCTACAAGGACGACTCGGGCGAGTGGGTTTCGAAGACCTATCGCGAGGTCGGCGAGATCGTCCGCCGCCTCGCGCTCGGGCCTGATGGAGCTCGGGATCGAGAAGGGCGACAAGGTCTCGATCCTCGCCAACACCCGCCCCGAGTGGACCTACTTCGACTTCGCTGCGCTCAGCGTCGGCGCCGTCGTCGTCCCGATCTACCAGACGAACTCGCCCGACGAGTGCCAGTACGTGCTCGAGAACTCCGACGCGAAGGCGGTCGTCGTCGAGGACGACGAGCAGCTGGCGAAGATCGATCGAGATCCGCGACCGCGTGCCGAAGCTCGAGCAGGTGATCCGCATGGAGGGCTCCGGCGGCGACGCGATCTCGATGGACGAGCTGATCGAGGCTGGAAGCGGCCGCTCGGACTCCGAGTGGGAGCAGCGCTGGCAGTCGGTCACCCCCGACGACATCTGCACCTTCATCTACACGTCCGGCACCACCGGCCCGCCCAAGGGCTGCGTGATCTCGCACGGCAACTATCGCTCGATGGTCTCCATGGCGCTCGAGGAGAGCGTGCTGGATCGCGACACGACGACCTACCTCTTCCTCCCTCTCGCGCACTCCTTCGCGCTGCTGATCCAGTTCCTCAGCTTCGACCTCGGCGGCAACATCGCCTACTGGGAGCGGGACCCGCTGAAGATCATGCCGAATCTGGTCGAGGTGAAGCCCGACTACTTCCCCTCGGTTCCGCGCATCTTCGAGAAGATCTACACGGCCGCCACCAGCGAGATCGAGAAGTCCGGCGGACTGAAGAAACTCGTCTTCAACTGGGCGATCGGCGTCGGCAAGAAGGTGCGCGAGCGCGAGCGAGCCGGCAAGCCGATCGGCTGGCTGCTGCGCAAGCAGTACGAGATCGCGGACAAGCAGGTGCTCTCCAAGATCAGGGCCCTCTTCGGCGGCCGGATCAAGAACTGCGTCACGGGCGCCGCTCCGATCAACCCTGAGATCCTGCGCTTCTTCGACGCCGCCGGCGTTCTGGTGCTCGAGGGCTGGGGCATGACCGAGACCTCGACGGCGGCCACGGTCGCGAGGCCCGACGCCTTCAAGTTCGGCAAGGTCGGTCGGGCCTTTGCGGGCTGCGAGATCAAGATCGCCGAGGACGGCGAGATCCTGGTCCGGGGCCCCAATGTCTTCCAGGGCTACTACAAGAACGAGGAGGCGACGCGGGAGACGCTCGAGGGCGGCTGGCTGCACACCGGCGACATCGGGGAGCTCGACGAGGACGGCTACCTCTCGATCACCGGCCGCAAGAAGGACATCATCATCACGGCGGGCGGCAAGAACATCACGCCCGCGAACCTCGAGGCGGAGATCAAGCAGAGCCCATACGTCTCCCAGTGCGTCGTGATCGGCGACCGGCGCCCTTACCTGGTCGCGCTGATCACGCTCGACATGGAGGAGTGCGCGAAGCTCGCCGAGGAGAAGGGCTGGCCTGCCGATCCCGCGGAGCTCGCCCAGCACGAGGGGATGCGGCAGCTGATCCAGGAGCATCTCGACGAGGTCAATGAGAAGTTTGCGCGCGTCGAGCAGGTGAAGAAGTTCGAGATCCTGCCCCACGACCTCTCGCAGGAGACCGGCGAGCTGACGCCGACCCTGAAGGTGAAGCGCAACGTCGTCGCCGAGAAGTACGAGCAGGAAGTCGACGCGCTCTACTCATAGGTTCCTGGTCGCCCCTGACTCGTTCAAGGGGACTCTGAGCGCCCGGCAGGTCGCCGAGGCGATCGGGCGCGGAGTTGAGAGCGCCGGCGCGACCCCGGATCTCTGCCCCGCCGCGGACGGCGGCGAGGGAACCGCCGAGATCCTCCTGGACGCTCTGGGAGGCGAGCGCCGGAAGGCCGAGGCCCACGATCCGCTCGGTAGGCCGATCGAGGCGAGCTACGCGGTGGTTCGGGACGGCACGGAGGCGGTGATCGAGGTCGCCGCCGCGTCCGGCCTCACTCTCCTGGATCCGGAGGAGCGGGATCCCGAGCGGGCTTCGAGCGCGGGAACGGGCGAGCTGATCGCCGCGGCGGCCGGGCAGGGAGCACGCCGGATCCTGGTCGCTGCCGGCGGCAGCGCGACGACAGATGGAGGTCGCGGAGCGATCGATGCGCTCGAGGCGGCCGGTGGGCTCCGCGACGCGCGGCTCGAGGTGCTCTGCGACACCTCGGTCCCCTTCGAGCGGGCGGCTGAGGTGTTCGCGCCCCAGAAGGGCGCCTCGCCCGAGCAGGTCGAGAGGCTGGCCGCGCGGCTGGTCGCTGAGGCCGGCGCGCTGCCTCGCGACCCCCGGGGCCGAGCGATGACGGGTGCTGCCGGAGGTCTCTCCGGGGGTCTCTGGGCGGCCTTCGGCGCGCACCTGGTGCTTGGAGCGGCGTTCGTGCTCGGAGTGGTCGGCTTCGACCGGCGCCTCGAACAGGCGGACGCGGTGATCACCGGCGAGGGGAGGCTCGACGCCCAGAGCCGCGAGGGAAAGCTCACCGGTCAGATCGCACGGCGGTGTCGTGCCGCACGGGTGCCGTGCCACGTGATCGCCGGTGAGATCGCCCTCGATCCAGAAGCCGAGGCCTGGTTCGGCTTCGCAACGCTCGCGGCGGCAGGCAGCCTCGAGTCGATCAGCGGGGCGGCGGAGCGGATCGCGACGCTCCCGCCCGGGTAGGGTCCCGCCGTTGAACGGGAAGGACAGAATTGCGCTGGTCACGGGCGCCAGCAGCGGGATCGGCGCCGCGACGGTCCGATCGCTGGCCGGGGCCGGCTTCGAGGTGGTCGGCGCCGCCAGACGCCTCGAGCGGGTTGAGGAGGTCGTGCGCGACGTCGGAGGTCGCGCGCTCCGTCTCGACGTAACGGATCCAGACTCCGTCGCCGAGCTGGCCGAGGCGCTGCCCGAGGTCTCGGTCCTGGTCAACAACGCCGGCGGGGCGCTCGGCCTCGAGCCGATCGCCGAGGCCGACGAGGAGCACTGGCGCGGCATGTACGAGACCAACGTCATGGGCGTGATGCGGGTGACCAAGGCGCTGCTGCCCGCGCTGGAGCGGAGCGGCGACGGCCACATCGTGGTCATCGGCTCGGTCGCCGGGATCGAGGTCTACCCGGGCGGCGGCGGCTACACGGCCGCGAAGCACGCCGCTCACGCGCTCGCGCAGACCCTTCGGCTGGAGCTCCTCGGCAAGCCGATCCGGGTCACGCGAGGTCGCTCCGGGCCTGGTCGAGACCGAGTTCTCCCTGGTCCGCTTCGGCGGGGACCACGAGAAGGCCGATGCCGGTCTACGAGGGGATCACGCCCCTGACGGGCGAGGACGTCGCCGACGCGATCGCCTGGGTCGTCACCCGCCCGCCGCACGTGGACGTGGACTACGTCTCGATCAAGCCGACCGACCAGGCGACCGCCAGGGATGTGCATCGTCGGTGATGGCTGGCTCGCCTCAGCAGAGCGTCCCTTACTTCTGTCCGCCCGATTCAGCCGCCTCGCGCTGGCCGGACTGACGAAGCAGCGCGCCGGTCGTCTGCTCGAGGACCCGGCGCCAGGCGGAGATCCCCTTCTCCTCCTCCTCGACCGTGTCCAGCACGCGCCGCACCCGCCGAGCCGAGATCTTGATCCCGTGGCGCGCCGCGATCTCCTTGTAGCGCTGGTAGTCGCGCGCCAGCGCCACGGTCACGGACTCGAAGCCGTGCTTCGCGATCTGCAGGCGCGCCGAGTAGTCGAGGATCGAGGTCCCGAACATCAGCTCGTCGTCGAACTCGGGCTCGATCAGGATGATGTCGACGTCGGGGAAGCGCTCCTTCCACGACTGCACGGCCATCTGGAGCCTGGCGTGGGCGAGCAGGCGGAAGGCCTGGTTGCCGATCGCGGGCATCCCCATGTCCGAGACGCGCCGGACCCGGGAGCCGAAGACGGTCGGGATGCGAGTCTCGAAGTCGTTGACGTAGGGGACCAGCGGGTTGACGACGACGATGAACTTCGCGCCGGCTTCGAACCGCGACGTCGACGTTGGTCGTGGAGATGATCCCGCCGTCGATCAACTGCCTGCCCCGGAGCTCGTAGGGCTCGTAGACGATCGGCAAGGCGCCCGAGGCGGCGACGGCGCGTGAGATCGGGACGTTGTCCCACTCCCCCTCGCCGAAGACGATCCGCTCGCAGGTGTCCAGGTCGGTCGCGACGATCCGCAGATCGTTGTCCAGCTCACGGAAGTCGTTCGTGCGGTCGGGATCCGAGAGCACGTTGCGCACGTACTGCTCGATGCCGCGGTTGTGGTAGACGCCGGTCGGCAGCCCCTCGGCGAGCCCCATGACGACGTCCACCATGGAGATCTCGCCGATGTTCCCGGCGAGGCGGCGGGCCATCGCCGCGACGCGGAGCGGAAGGACCGCGAGCCGGGTCGCGAAGCCCTTGTAGTTCGGGCGCAGCAGGGTCCGCAGGGACGCGTTCTCGATCGGCGAGGGCAGGGCCTTGTCGAGGACCCGGAACATCTCCTCGGGCGTGATGCCGTTGGCGACCATGCTGCCGACGAACGCGCCGGCGCTGGTGCCGACGTAGATGTCGAAGTCGTTGACCGTGCGGTTGACGGCGAGCAGGTCGAACGCGCGCAGCGCGCCCATCTCGTAGACGCCGCCGGTGAAACCGCCGCCGCCGAGGACGAGCGCGGTCTTGTCGCCCCGGCGCGCGCCTTCTCCTCCCTCGCGGCTTGCCGTCGGGGCCGTCGAGCTGGACGACTTTCCCCATTCGGCCCGCGATTATGACAAGGCGGGCTGCTCAGCCAGCCGATCAATCGCAACCTTCGACGCTGAAGCCTGTTTCACCCACAACGCATGGGGATCGCGATGCGCAGAGGGGCGTTCACGCTCGCGTTGCTGAGCGCGGCGGCTATCGCCGTGCCGGCGGGCGCGCAGGCGGGCTCGGGCGGCCCCGACAGGGCATTCAGGACGCCGATCGCCCACGGTGCGGCCACCGCGCGGGCCTCGGTCTCGGCCCCGAAGCTCTCCACCGGCCTGGCGAAGCTCTTCCGCCGGGTCGGCCGGAGCGGCGCGTTCGTGATGGACGCCAGCGACAACCGGGTGCTCTTCTCCCGCAAGGCCCGGCGCGCGCGGATCCTCGCGTCGAACTCGAAGCTCTTCACCACCGCGACCGCCTTGGGCCGCTTCGAGCCGCAGGACCGGCTCGAGACGACCGCCTGGTCGATCGACGACGTCTCCGACGGGGTGAGCCAGGGGCTCTACCTCCGGGGTGGCGGCGATCCGACCCTGAGCGCCAGCGGCCTCGCCAAGCTCGCCGATCGGGTGCGGGCGTCGGGCGTGAAAACCGTTCAGGGCCCGCTCGTCTACGACGACTCGTTCCTCGATCGCGTCACCGGCATACCCCAGCACGGGATCAGCGCCGAGCGGATCGGGACGCTCTCCGGGCTCACCATCGACGGCGGCTCGCCGGGCGACCCCGCAAAGACCTCCGCCCAGCGCTTCCAGGATGCGCTTCGCAAGGACGGCATATCGATCGGCAACAGCGCCACCCCTGGGGTGGTCCCGCCGACGCGCAGTGCAGGTGGGCGACTTCGGCTCCCCGACGATGGCCGACCTGATCCAGGACACGAACGTCCCCTCCAACAACTTCTTCGCCGAGATGCTCCTCAAGGACGTCGGCGGGGCAGTTCGGCGACTCGGGCTCGACCGCGGCCGGGATAGCGGTCGTCAAGAGCTTCGCCGCGCAGCAGGGTGCGAGCTTCAACGGCGAGAACGGATCCGGCCTGACCCGGCGCAACAGGGCCTCCCCCGCCTCGGTCGTCAGGCTGCTCGATTCGATGATCGAGGTCGACGAGAACGCCTCGGCCGACGCGCAGGCGGACCAGAGCCAGCAGCGCGACGCCTGGGTGGACTCGCTGGCGGTCGCGGGGCGGAGCGGGACCCTCGCCCACCGGATGCGCGGCACCGCCGCCCGAGGCCGATGCCACGCCAAGACCGGCACGATCAACGGCGTCAGCGCGCTCTCGGGCTACTGCTTCCAGGGCGCGGACGATGCGGACCACGCCGTCGTCTTCTCGCTCCTGATGAACAGCGTGGACGTCAACCGCGCCCACCTGGTCCAGGACCGGATGACGGCGCTGATCGCGCGCTTTACGACGGCGCTAGACCCGGCCACGCGGTGGGGTGCTGCGCTTCCTCGGGGTCCCGTCTGCGCCGACCAGCTTCTGAAGGCCGTCCTCGTCGATCACCTCGGTGCCGAGCTCCTCGGCCTTCGCGAGCTTCGAGCCCGGGCTGTCGCCGGCGATCACGTAGTCGGTCTTCTTCGAGACCGAGTTGACGACCTTGCCGCCGGCCAGCCGGATCAGCCTGGTCGCCTGCTCGCGGCTCAGGTTCGGCAGGGTGCCGGTCAGCACCAGCGTCTTGCCGTCGAGCGGACCGCCCTCGCCGGCGGCGCTCGGAGGGGTCGAGCTCCATCCGCAGCCCCGCCTTGCGGAGGCGCTCGATCAGCTGCCGGGTGCGGTCCTCGGAGAGCTCCTCGTAGATCTGCTCGGCGAGGATCGGGCCGATGCCCTCGGCCTTCTCGATGTCCTCCGGCTGCGCCTCGAGCAGCGCGTCCATCGTGCCGAAGTGCTCGGCCAGCGACTCGGCGTTGACGAAGCCGATCCCGGGGATGCCGAGCGCGTAGAGCACCCGCGAGAAGGGCATCTTCTTCGCCTCCTCGATCTCCTCCATCAGGTTCTCGGCCGAGATCTCGCCCGAAGCCCTCGAGCTCGCGCGATCCGCTCGGCGGTCAGGTCGAAGATGTCGGCCGCGTCGGAGATCAGGCCCTCCTGCAGGAAGCGGTAGGCGTTCTTCTCCCCGAGCCCCTCGATCTCCAGCGCGCCGCGGAAGTGCTTGATGTGCTGGAACTGCTGTCCCGGGCAGCCGGTGCGGTTGGGGCAGATCGTGAAGACGCCGTCCCTCGGGCTTCACCGTCGGCGTCCCGCAGAGCGGGCACTTCTTCGGCGGCTTCGGCCTGCGCGCGCCCTTCTTGCGCCGCTGGATGATCGGCGAGACCACCTGCGGGATCACGTCGCCGGCGCGCATCACCACCACCTCGTCGCCCTCGCGGACGTCCTTGCGCTCGAGGTCCTCCTCGTTGTGCAGGGTCGCCGTGCTCACGGTGACTCCGCTGACGTGGACCGGCTCGAGCATCGCGAACGGCAGCAGGTGCCCGGTGCGGCCGACGTTCCAGACGATCTTGTTGAGCTTCGTGGTCGCCGTCGTCGGGGCGAACTTCCAGGCGACCGCCCAGCGCGGCTCGCGGCCGGCGACGCCCAGCTCCCGCTGCAGGCCGCGGTCGTCGACCTTGACGACGACGCCGTCGATCTCGAAGTCGAGGGCCTCGCGGCGGTCCTCCCACCAGCGGCAGCGCTCGGCGACCTCGTCGATCCCGTGCAGGATCGAGATGTCCTCGTTGACCTTGAAGCCCCGCTCGCGCAGCCACTCGAGCGACTCGGAGTGGCTCTCCGGCTCCCAGCCCCTCAGCGCGCCACGCCGTAGCACCAGATCGAGAGCGGGCGGGTGGCGGTGATCGAGGAGTCGAGCTGGCGCAGCGAGCCCGGCGGCCGCGTTGCGCGGGTTGGCGAAGGTCGACTCGCCGTCCTGCGGCGCGCTGCTCGTTGACCTTGGCGAAGCCGGCGATCGGCAGGTAGACCTCCCCGCGGACCTCGACCAGCTCGGGCGCGTCCTCGATCGATAGCGGGATCGCCTTGATCGTCCTCAGGTTCTGGGTGACGTCCTCGCCGATCCGCCCGTCGCCGCGCGTGGCGCCGCGGGTGAAGACGCCGTTCTCGTAGGTGAGCGAGATCGCCAGGCCGTCGACCTTGGGCTCGGTGACGTAGCGGATCTCCCGCCCCGAGATGTCGAGGCGCTCGAGCTGGCGCTCGACCCGCTTCGCCCAGGCGCGCAGCTCCTCCTCGTTGCGCGCGTTGGCGAGGGAGAGCATCGGCTCGTGGTGCTCGACCTGCTTGAACTTCTCGAGCGGCTGCCCGCCGACGCGCTGGGTCGGGCGAGTCCGGGGTGAGCAGCTCCGGGTGCTCCTCCTCGATCTCCCGGAGCTCGCGCAGCAGGTCGTCGTACTCGGGGTCCGAGATCTCCGGGTCGTCGAGGACGTAGTAGCGGTGGTCGTGGTGGGCGATCTGCCGCCGCAGCTCGTCGGCCCGCTTGCTTGACCGCCTTGGTGGCGCTCACCGCTGCGTGGACGCCTCCGCCGCCGCGACGTTCTCCTCGGCCGTGCCCAGCATGCCGGCGAAGTCCCACTGCCTTGAGCCGGTCGAGGCTCGGCCGGTCGGTGAGGTCGAAGTGGACCGGGGTGACCGAGATCCGCTCCCGGGCGATCGCCGAGAGGTCGGAGCCCTCCTCGTCCTCGAAGGAGGGCTCGAAGCCGTAGATCTGGTACCGGACCCGGCCCGCTGTCCGGATCCTCGTCGACGAGCTTCATCTCGTCGTTGTAGAGGCGCTTGCCGAGATGGGTGACCTCGATCCCGGTCGGCGTGCCCGCCGGGCAGTTGACGTTGAGCAGCGTGTCGGCGGGCAGCGGGTCCTCGGCGACCCGCCGGACCAGCTCCGCAGCGAAGGCGGCGGCGACCGAGAAGTCGAACTCGCGCCCCCAGCGGAAGTCCATCTCCCGCGCGGCGGACTGCTGGGAGATGGCGATCGCCGGGATGCCCGAGCACGATCCCCTCGAGCGCCGCGGCGACCGTGCCCGAGTAGGTGATGTCGTCGCCGAGGTTGGAGCCGTGGTTGATCCCGGAGACGATCAGCTCGGGCCGCTCGCCGACCAGGCCGAGCTCGGCGAAGCGCACGCAGTCGACCGGGGTGCCGTCGGTGGCGAAGCCGCTGCGAGCCGTCGTCGAAGGGGATCTCCTCGACCCAGAGCGGCGAGCGGGTGGTGATGCTGCGGGCGGTGGCGCTGCGGTTGGAGTCGGGCGCGATCACGTGGACCTCGAGGCCCTCGATCCCGAGCAGCTCCTGCGCAGGGCGTTCAGGCCGGTCGGCCTGGATCCCGTCGTCGTTGGTGATCAGAACGCGCACGACCAACGATTCTAGGTTGACGGCTTCGCCACGCGCGGCGGCCATCAGTGCAGCCGCTCGCCGGGTCAACCGCCGCCGTAGGCGATGACCATCTCGGTCGCGACGCCGAGGAAGACGCCGGCGGCGAGCATCAGCAGGCCGAGCTCGCGGTGGCCGAGCCGCCGCATCGCGGTCCAGATCTCGCCGATCACGTAGAGGATCGCGCCGGCCGAGACCGAGTAGAAGAGCAGCTCGAGCGGCTCGGAGGTGACGTTGTAGCCGACGATCGCGCCGAGGAAGACGGGGCCTCCGCCGACCAGGCCGGCGACGGCGAGCCAGCTCCAGCTGGGCCGGACGTCGCCGAGCGGGCCGACGATGCCGAAGCCCTCGGTCGCGTTGTGGACGGCGAAGCCGATGATCAGGACGGTGGCGAGCCCGATCTCGCCGGTGCTGGCGGAGACGCCGATCGCCAGCCCCTCGGCGAAGTTGTGCAGGCCGATCGCGGCGGCGATCGTCATCCCGGTGCGCAGCGCCTTGGCGCTCCGGGATCCTCGTCGGAGCCAGCGATCTCGCGCCTGCTCGACGGTCATCGCGTCGGTGGCGCCGCCGGCGATCGGGGGCGGCTTGGTCGTTGCGCATCCGGCGCTCGACCAGCGCCAGGCCGGCGCTGCCGGCCGTGAACCCGACCCCGAAGAGCAGCGGCCGAGCAAGAGCCCGTCCGGCAGCGACCCCTCGCCATCGTGGAGCTCCTCGAACTGCTCCTCGACGATCTCGACGCCGTGGACGAGGACCTCGGCGAAGAGGAAGGCGAGGACGCCGACGGAGAACATCGCCAGGGCGACCTGTGGCGCGCTGCGAGACGAACTCGATCCGGCCGAAGGGCAGGCCGAGGTAGATCGTGAACCCGGCCAGTGCGCCGAGGAGGACTGTCTCGCCGAACGACACGACGAGCGGCACGATACCAGAACTGATTAGGGCGCCCTAACCGTCGGTCAGTAGCGGACCGAGGCGAGGTGCAGGCCGTGGGCCGCGGCGGTCTCACCCGCCCGCTCCCGCGGAGCGCCCTCGAGCAGCGACCGCGAAGTCCTCGAGCGGAGCGGCGGCCCGCCGGCCACCTCGAGCATCGTCCCGACCAGCACCCGGACCATGTTGCGCATGAAGGCGTCGGCCTCGATCCAGAGCTCGAGCACGCGACCCGCGCCGAGCACCGCCGGCTTCTCGTGCCACTCCGCCCGCAGGATCTCCCGCTCGAAGCGGACGTGCTCGGTCTGGGTCGGGGTGAACGCGGTGAAGTCGTGGGTGCCGGCGCAGCGGCCTCGGCGCAGCGTGCGAGCGCGCTCGCGGTCGACCCGGTGCGGCCAGAACAGCGAGACCCCGGCCTCGAAGGGATTCGGGCGTGCGCTCCGCGAGCACCCGGTAGCAGTAGGTGCGCGAGCGGGCGTCGCGGCGCGCGTCGAAGCTCGCCGGCCGGCGGCGGCGGCCATCACGGCCAGGTCGCGGCCGGTGAGCGAGTTGAGCGCCCGGGCGAGCTCGGCCGGCGGCTCGGTCCTGCGCGGCGAAGCTCGCCACCTGAGCCCAGGCGTGGACCCCGGCGTCGGTCCGGCCCGCGACGGTCAGGGGCGTCGGAGCGCCGCAGGATCCGCTCCAGCCCGGCTCGAGCTCGCCCTGCACGGTGCGCATGCCGGGCTGCGCCGCCCAGCCCGCGAAGCCGGCGCCGTTGTAGGCGAGGTCGAGTCGGACGGTCGTCATCGAACGGGCGACACTATACGGTCGACGGCGCTCTGCACGGCATAGCCGGCGCCCAGTCGGCGTAAGGTGTCCTACTCGACCGAGCGTCCGAAGAGGAGAGAGACATGGCCAACACCGACATCACCCAGCGATCGCAGTACGAGCGCAGCGACCTGCTCGCCGGCGGAGAGGGGATCCGCAGGGGCTCGGAGAAGGGCGCCGCGATCTACACCGTGATCGCGCTGATCGTGGGCATTGCTCTCTGCGTCGCGCGCAGTGGCGACGATCGAGAGCTGGGCGCAGTGGCTCGTGCTCGGCGTGATCGTGGTCTTCACCGTCGCGCTCATGGTCGCGATCGGCCCGAACCGCAGCGGGCTCGGCGATCGCAGTTCAAGGTCGGTCGCTAGACGAGCTCGAGGAAGACCATCTCGGCCGAGTCAGAGCGGCGAGGGCCGAGCTTGACGATCCGGGTGTAGCCGCCGGGGCGCTGCGCGTAGCGCGGCGCGATCTCCTCGAACAGCTTGTGGACCGCGAACTTGTCGTTGTGGAGCTCGGAGAGCGCCTGCCGCCGGGCGTGCAGGTCGCCGCGCTTGGCCGAGCGTGATCAGCTTCTCGAACTCGGGCCGCAGCGCCTTCGCCTTCGGCTGGGTCGTACGGATCCGCTCGTGCTCGATCAGCTGCTTCGACATCGTTCGAAGCATCGACTTGCGGTGAGCCGCGTCCCGGCTCAGCTTGGCTCTCTTGCGCTGGTGCCTCATCGCGTCGCTCCGGCCGGGACTCTAGTAGCCCTAGTCCTGGCCGCAGCGAGAGGCCGCGGGCGCGGAGGGTCTCCTGGACCTCCTCGATCGACTTGCGACCGAAGTTCGGGATCGCGTTGAGCTCCGACTCCGACTTCCGCACCAGCTCGCCGACGGTCTGGATGCCGGCGCGCTTCAGGCAGTTGTAGGAGCGGACGCCCAGCTCGAGCTCCTCGATCAGGATCTCGTCGAGCCCGTCGGCGCCCGGTACGGTCGCGGCCTCGCCGCCGCTGACGCCGTTGGTCGCCGCGATCGCGCCCTCGCCGCGCAGCTCGTCCACCCGGTCGGCGGTCGTGAAGATCGCCAGGCTCTTGATCAGGATCTCGGCCGCCTCGCGCAGCGCCGCGCCCGGCTCGATCGAGCCGTCGGTCTCGACCTCGAGCGTGAGCTTGTCGAAGTCGGTGCGCTGCCCGACTCGGGCGGAATCGACCGAGTAGGCGGCACGGCGGATCGGCGAGAAGATCGCGTCGATCGGGACCACGCCGATGGGCTTGTCGTCGGACTTGTTCTCGTCCGCCGGCGAATAGCCGCGGCCGCGGCCGATCGTCAGGTACATCTCGAGCTTGGTCTTCTTCTCGAGCGTCGCGATCGGGGCCTCGGGGTTGAGGATCTCGACGCCGGCGGGCAGGTCGATGTCCTTGGCCTTGACCTCGCCGGGGCCGGTGGCGACGAGCGGCGTCTCGACCTCATCGGCGTCGGTGTGCATGCGCACGACGACGTCCTTGAGGTTGAGGACGAGGTCGGTGACGTCCTCCTTCAGCCCCGGGATGGTGGAGAACTCGTGGGCCACGCCCTCGATGCGGACGCTGGTGATCGCGGCGCCGCCGAGAGACGAGAGCAGCACGCGGCGGAGGCTGTTGCCGAAGGTGTAGCCGAAGCCCTTGTCGAGGGGCTCGATCGTGAAGGTGCCCTTGTTCTCCTCGGCATCCTCGCCCGCGATCTTCGGGATTTGGAAATCTGGCAGGGTGGTCATTGCTTCCATCACGTTCTCTTTCTTCCTGGTCTGGGGGTTACTTCGAGTACAGCTCGACGATGAGCTGCTCCTCGACCGGCGCCGAGATCTCGCTCCTCTCGGGGAGCCTCAGCACCTTGGCGTTGAGCGAGTCGTGGTCGGCCTGCAGCCAGGCCGGCACTCCCGACGTCAGCTCGGTCGCATCGCGGACCACGTCGCGTGGCCGCGCTGTTCGGCTTGATCGTGATCACGTCGTCGGGCTTCACCTGGTAGGTGGGGATGTCGACGCGGCGGCCGTTGACCGTCCAGTGCCCGTGGCTGACCAGCTGCCTGGCCTGGCGGCGCGAGGCGGCGAAGCCGAGGCGCACGAGCACGTTGTCGAGGCGGCACTCAAGCAGCCGCAGCAGGTTCTCGCCGGTGACGCCCTGCTGGCGGCTCGCCTTGTCGTAGTAGCTGGCGAACTGCTTCTCGAGCACCTGGTAGTAGCGCTTCGCCTTCTGCTTCTCGCGCAGCTGCGCCCGGTACTCGGACTGCCGCATGCGGCCGCGGCCGTGCTCGCCCGGCGGATAGGAGCGGCGCTCGACGCCGCACTTGTCGGTGAAGCAGCGAGAGCCCTTGAGGAACAGCTTCTGCCCCTCGCGGCGGCACTGCTTGCACTGGGCGGAGGTGTCGCGAGCCATCTAGACCCTCCTCCGCTTCCGGGGTCGGCAGCCGTTGTGGGCCTGCGGCGTCACGTCCTTGACCGTCGTCACGTCGAGGCCGGCGGCCTGCAGCGAGCGGATCGCGGTCTCGCGGCCCGAGCCGGCGCCCTTGGCGAACACCTCGACCTTCTCGAGGCCGTGCTCCATGCCCTTCTTGGCGGCCGCGTCGGCGGTCACCTGGGCGGCGAACGGCGTCGACTTGCGCGAGCCCTTGAACCCGGCGCTGCCGGCGGACTCCCAGGCGATCACGTTGCCCTCGGGGTCGGTGAGGGTGACGATCGTGTTGTTGAACGAAGTCTTGATGTGGGCCTGGCCGTAGGTGACGTTCTTTCGGACGCGGCGGCGCGAGCGACCCTTCTTCGGGCTGGCGGCATCTAGCGGCTTCCTCCGTGGCTCACTTGGGCTGCGGGGCCTTCTTGCGGCCCGCGATGCTCATCCGGCGCGGGCCCTTGCGGCCGCGCGCGTTGGTCTTGGTGCGCTGGCCCCGGACCGGCAGGCCGCGGCGGTGGCGCAGGCCCCGGTAGGAGCCGATCTCCTGGAGGCGCTTGACGTTCTGGGAGCGCTCGCGGCGCAGGTCACCCTCGACCTCGCGGTTCTCGACCGCCTCGCGCAGCTTGACGACCTCGTCCTCGGTCAGGTCCTTGACGTGCGTGTTGGGGTCGACGCCGGTCTCCTTGCAGGATCTGGTTGGCCGTCGAGCGGCCGATCCCGAAGACGTAGGTGAGGCCGATCTCGGCCCGCTTGTTGAGTGGGGATGTTGACGCCCGCGATCCGCGCCATCTAGCCCTGCCTCTGCTTGTGGCGGGGGTTGGAGCAGATCACGAGAACGGCTCCGCCACGGCGGATCACCTTGCACTTCTCACAAATCGGCTTTACGGACGCTCGGACCTTCATTCCCCTTCTCTCGGGGTGGTCGTATCTGACTCGGAGTAGGCCCGCCGGACCCCAGGAGTCGGGCCGACAGGCACAAGAAACGCCGGCCACGCCGAGGCGCGAACCGACGAATGAAATAGAAGCACGCGTGCGTGCGTAACTCTCGCTTGAACGGCTCAGTCCAGGTGCCAGGGGGTGAGGATGCGCGGGCCGTCGGCCGGTGACCGCGACCGTGAACTCGAAGTGGGCCGCGAGCGAGTCGTCCGGCCGAGTAGACGGCCCAGCCGTCGACGCCCATCCGGATGTCGGGGCCGCCGGCGTTGACCATCGGCTCGATCGCCAGGACCATGCCCTCCTCCAGCGTCGGGCCCTTGCCCGGGTCGCCGAAGTTCGGGATCTGCGGGTCCTCGTGCATGTCGCGGCCGACGCCGTGGCCGACGAGGCTGCGGATGACCGACAGGCCGTCGCGCTCGACCCGGCGTCTGGATCGCGTGGGAGATGTCGCTGAGGTGGTTGCCCGGCCGCAGCCTGCTCGATGCCCTCGAACAGCGCGTCGCGGGTGGTCGCCAGCAGCGGCTCTGCGCCCTCGCGGCGTCTCGCCGATCGGGACCGTGATCGCGGCGTCGGCGACCCAGCCCTCGTAGGTGACGCCGACGTCGATCGAGAGGATGTCTCCGCGGCGCAGCTCGTAGGGGCCCGGGAATCCCGTGCACCACCATCGAGTTCGGCGAGGTGCAGATCGAGCCGGGAAAGCCCCGGTAGCCCTTGAACGAGGGCACGGCGCCCTGCGAGCGGATGAACTTCTCGGCGGCCTCGTCGAGCTCCTTGGTGGTCACGCCCGGGCGTGCCTTGGCGCGGAGCATCCGCAGGCAGCGGGCCTGGATCTTGCCGGCCGCCGCCATCGCGTCGATCTGCTCGGACGTCTTGCGGATGATCATGCCGCGATACATGATCCAAACCGTCTCATATCTCCATCTCCTCTTCGCGACGCAGCGTGCCGAGCAGCGCGTGGATCCGCTCCTCGACCTCGTCCGGCGGCTGCTCTGCCGTTCACGCGGCTGCAGGATGCCGCGTTCCTCGTAGTAGTCGATCAGCGGCTCGGTCTTCTCGCGGTACTGGGCGAGGCGGTTCTTGATCACCTCGGGCTTGTCGTCGTCGCGGACGATCAGCTTGGCCGCCGTCGATGTCGCAGACGCCCTCCTCCTTCGGCGGGTCGAACTCGAGGTGGTAGATGTGGCTCGGGTTCTTCTCGCAGGTGCGACGGCCGCCGAGCCGGCGCAGGACCTCATCCTCCGGGACGTCGATCAGGATCACCGCGGTGATCTCGCGTCCGAGCTCCTTCATCTTCGCGTCGAGCGCCTCGGCCTGGGGCACCGTGCGAGGGAAGCCGTCGAGGATGAAGCCGTCGGCGGCCTCCTCGTCCTGGAGGCGCTCGGCGATCACCCCGATGATCACCTCGTCCGGGACCAGGTCCCCGCGATCCATGTACTCCTTGGCCTGCTTGCCGACCTCGGTCCCCTCCTTGACCGCCGCGCGCAGGATGTCGCCGGTCGCGTAGTAGGGCAGCCGGAAGTCCTCCTGCAGGCGCTCGCCCTGTGTCCCCTTGCCGCTCCCGGGCGGTCCGAGCAGGATGAGGTTCAGCTCGGGCAAGCCCGGCACCCCGCGGCGCGCGTCACTTCAGGAAGCCCTCGTAGTTGCGCATCATCAGCTGGGCCTCGAGCTGCTTGACGGTGTCGAGAGCCACGCCGACGACGATCAGGATCGAGGTCCCGCCGAAGAAGAAGTTGGCCGACGTCTGGCTGATCAGGATCGTCGGCAACGCCGCGACCGCGCCCAGGTAGAGGGCGCCGGGGAAGGTGAGCCTGGAGAGGATCCGGTCCAGGTATTCGGCGGTAGGTCGCCCGGGTCGGACGCCGGGGATGAACCCGCCGTACTTCTTCAGGTTGTCGGCCTGGTCGACCGGGTTGAAGGTGACCGCCGTGTAGAAGTAGGTGAAGATGATGATGAAGAAGACCTCGCCGACCACGTAGTGCCAGCTGTTGGGGCTGAAGAAGGCGGCGAAGTCGAGTCGCAGAGTTGGGCCGGTGTTGCAGCAGCTGGCCGATCGTCGGCGGGAAGGCCATGATCGAGGCGGCGAAGATGACCGGGATCACGCCCGCCATGTTCACGCGCAGCGGCAGGTAGGTCGAGCCGCCGGCGGTCATCCGCCGGCCGACCACGCGTTTCGCGTACTGGACCGGGATCCGGCGCTGGCCCTCCTGGACGAAGACGATCGCCACGATCACCGCGAGCGCGATGAAGGGCATCATCACGACGAAGACCTGGTCGGGGTTGTTCCACCACTTCGTGATCCCCTCGGGGATCCGCGAGACGATCGAGGCGAAGATCAGCAGCGAGATGCCGTTGCCGATCCCGCGCTGGGTGATCAGCTCGCCCATCCACATCAGCACCGTGCAGCCGGCGGTCAGCGTCATCACGATCAGGAAGACCTTCGGGAAGGTCCGCTCGCCGATCACGCTCGTGCCGCCGACGCTCTGCGAGCTGAACAGGAAGACGAAGCCGAGCGACTGGGCGAACGCCAGCGCGACGGTCAGATAGCGCGTGTACTGGGTGATCTTCTGCTGGCCGACCTCGCCCTCCTTCTGGAGGCGCTCCAGCGAGGGCACGACCACCGTCAGGAGCTGCAGGATGATCGAGGCCGTGATGTAGGGCATGATCCCCAGCGCGAACAGGGAGAGCCGCGAGAGGCTTCCGCCCGAGAAGAGATTGAGGAAGCCGAGGATGTTCGAGCCGCCGACGTTGTTGAGATCGTCCTTGACGACGTTCGGCGTCGACACCGGGCGAGGGGATGTAGGCGCCCGAGCCGGTAGAGCGCCAGGATCGCCGCCGTGAACATCAGCTTCTTGCGGATGTCCGGGACGGAGAAGGAGTTGAGGATCGTCTGCAGCATCAGATGATTTCGGTGGTGCCTCCGGCCGCCTCGATCTTCTCCTTCGCCTGGGCGCTGAAGGCGTGGGCCCTCACGGTGAGCTTCTTCGAGATCTCACCGCGGGCGAGGATCTTCACCGGATGGCGCCGCTTGGCGAGGCCGGCCTCGCGCAGCGACTCGGGCGTGACCTCGTCATTCGCCTTGAAGCGCGCATCGAGATCGGAGAGGTTGACCGGCTGAGTCCGCGTCCGGAACTTCTCGAACGGCATCGACATCTTCTTGTTCGGCCCGCGGAGCTTGCGCATCCGCATGTGGACCGGGTTCTGGCCGCCCTCGTAGCGCGGTCTTGCGCTTGTTGCCCGAGCGGGCGCCGGCGCCCTTGTGGCCGCGACCCGAGGTCTTGCCGTGGCCGGTGCCCACGCCGCGGCCGAGCCGCTTGCGCGGCCGGCGCGAGCCCGGGGTGGGCTTCAGGGTGTGCAGGCCGACCTTCTCTGACTGCTCAGCCATCCTCGACCTCGACCAGGTGGCTGACCGTGCGGATCATGCCCTGCAGCTGCGGGCGTGTCGGGATGCTTCGACTCGCGGCCGATCCGGCCGAGCTTCAGGGAGCGAAGGGTGTCGCGCTGCACCTCCGAGGCGCCGTTCGCCGAGCGAACCTGCTTCAGCTGGATGTCCGCCATCAAGACTTCTCCTCGGCCGCCTCCGCGGCCGCGGGCGCTCAGGCGGGCCTCGGTGGCCTGAGTCGAGTCATCGCTCTCGGCTGCGACCGCCTCGGGCGTAACCGGCTCCTCGGCCTTGCCGTTGGTGGCCTCCGGCTCGGCCGCCGGGCCGTCGCCGACGCCGAGGACCTCGCGAATCGAGATCCCGCGGAGCTTCGCCACGTCCTCGGGCCTGCGCAGGCTCTCGAGGCCCTACATGGTCGCCTTGACCAGGTTGATCGGGTTCTGGGTGCCGATGCTCTTGGTGAGCACGTCGCGGACGCCGCCGAGCTCGAGCACGGCGCGCACGCCGCCGCCGGCGATCACGCCGGTACCGGGGCTCGCCGGGCGCAGGACGACGTGGCCGGCGCCGAAGCGGCCGATCACCCGGTGGGTGATCGTCTGGCCGTACTTGGGCACGCGGATCAGGTTCTTGCGGGCGTTCTCGACGGCCTTCTGGATCGCGAGCGGAACCTCGCGCGCCTTGCCGTAGCCGATCCCGACCACGGAGTCCTCGTCGCCGACGGCGACCAGGGCGGTGAACGAGAAGCGCCGGCCGCCCTTGACCACCTTGGCGACGCGGTTGATCTCGATCACCCGCTCCTGCAGATCGAGGCCCTTGGGGCTGACGGTCTCTACAGCCATGGAACGGACGAAGGTAGCGGGTTTGAACGAACTCGGTCATCAGAACTTGAGGCCCCCCTCGCGGGCGCCCTCGGCGATCGCCGCGACGCGGCCGTGGAAGCGGTAGCCGCCGCGGTCGAAGACGCAGGTCTCGATCCCGGCGCCCTTGGCGCGCTCGGCGAGCAGCTGCCCGGCGCGCTTCGCCTGCTCCATCGAGTCGAGCTTGCGCAGCTCCGACTCGGTCCAGGACGCCGAGGCGAGGGTGCGGCCCGCGTCGTCGTCGATCAGCTGGGCGAAGACGCCCGCGGTTGGAGCGGTAGACGGACAGGCGCGGGCGCTCCGCGCTGCCGCGGATCCTCGCCCGCACGCGACGGCGGCGGCGAAGCCTGCTTCTGCGGCTTGGTGAGGACGGCCATCTAGGCCCTCTTCCCGACCTTGCGGGCGACGTGCTCGCCCTGCGTAGCGGACGCCCTTGCCCTTGTAGGGCTCGGGCGGGCGGGACTTGCGGATCCGGGCGGCGGTCTCGCCGACCAGCTGCTTGTCGATGCCGCGGACCACGACCTCGGTCGGCTGCGGGACCTCGAACTCGATGCCCTCCGGGCGCCTCGATCGAGACCGGGTGGGAGTAGCCCAGCGACATCTCGAGGTTCTTGCCCCTCAGGTTGGCGCGGTAGCCGACGCCCTGGATCTCGAGGCGCCGCTCGAAGCCGTCGGTGACGCCCTCGACCATGTTGGCGATCAGGCTCCGCGTGAGCCCGTGCAGGGCGCGGTGCTCGCCGCGGTCGGTGGGACGCTCGACGGTCAGGGTGCCGTCGTCGATCGCGACCTTCATGTCGCGGTCGACGCTCTGGTCGAGCTCGCCCTTCGGGCCCTTGACGCTGACAGCGCCGGGCTTGACGTCGATCTCGACGCCCTCAGGGATCTGGATTGGCTTTCTTCCGATTCGACTCATGAGCGCTTGATCACCAGACGTGTGCGACGACCTCGCCGCCGACGCCGCGCTGGCGCGCCTCGTGGCCGGTCATCACCCCGCGCGAGGTGGACATGATCGTGGTGCCCATGCCGCCGAAGACGCGGGGGACGTCCTCCTTGGCAACGTAGCGGCGGCGGCCGGGGCGCGAGACCCGCTCCATGCCGCTGATCACCGGGTCGCGCTTCTCGGTGTAGCGCAGGCGGACCTTGAGCACCTCGCCGACCCTCCCCGGCTCGGTGCTGAAGTCGGTGATGTAGCCCTGCTCCTTGAGGATGCGGGACATCTCGCGCTTCAGCCGGGAGGCGGGGATCTCCACCTCCTCGTGCTCGGCCAGGAGCGCGTTGCGGATGCGGTTCAGGTAATCGGTGATCGGGTCGGTGAGCATCTCGTTACCAGCTGGACTTGGTCATTCCGGGCACGTAGCCGTTGTGCGCGGCGTCCCGCAGGCAGATCCGGCAGAGGCCGAACTTGCGGTAGTACGCGCGCGGCCGGCCGCAGCGGCGGCAGCGGTTGTACCCGCGGGTCTTGAACTTGGGCTCGCGGCGCTGCCGCACCCTCTGTGATGTCTTAGCCATCAGCCCTCTTCCTTGTCGCTTGAAGTCTCTCTCGCGCTTCGCCCTCCGGCTTGGGCTCTGCCCCGCCTCCACCCTCGGCGCCCTCCTCGCCCTCCTCGCCCTCCTCGGGCCTGACGGGCTTCTCGTAGGCCTCGGGGTTCTCCTCCTTGAGCTGCTCGAGCGCGGCCGCCTCGGCCTCGGCCCGCTCGCGGGCCTCCTCCTTGCGGCGCTCCTCCTCGGCCTCCTCTTCGACGTCCTCCTGGCCGGGACGCCCCTCGGGCGAGAAGGGCATGCCCAGGCCGTCGAGCAGAGCGAAGGCCTCCTCGTCGGTCTTCGCGGTGGTGGTGATCGTCACGTCGAGGCCGCGGACCTCGTCGATCGAGTCGTAGTCGATCTCGGGAAAGATGATCTGCTCGCGGACGCCCATCGAGTAGTTGCCGCGGCCGTCGAAGGAGCGGGCGTTGAGGCCGCGGAAGTCGCGGATCCGGGGGACCGCGATCGAGGTGAGCCGGTCGAGGAACTCCCACATGCGCGCGCGGCGCAGGGTCACGGCGACGCCCACCGGCATCCCCTCGCGGACCTTGAAGGAGGCGACCGACTTCTTCGCCCGGCGGACGCTCGGCGCCTGGCCCGCGATCGTGGCGAGCTGCTCCTGCGCGGCCTCGAGCATCTGGGTGTTCTGCTTCGCCTCGCCGACACCCATGTTCAGGGTGATCTTGTCCAGGGTCGGCACGGCCATCGGCGTCGAGTAGCCGAACCGCTGGATCAGCGCGGGCTTGACCTCGCTGCTCGTAGAGCTCGCGCAGCCGCGGCGGCGGCGCTGCCTGCTTCTGCTGTTCGGTGGCCGCGGCTTCCACTAGTCCAGATCCCTTCCGGTGCGCGCGGCGATGCGCTTGCGCTTGCCGTCGGCGCGCTCGACCTTGACCCGGGTGGGCTTGTTGTCCTCCTTGTCGAGCAGCATCACGTTGGAGACGTGGATCGGGCCCTCCCTCTCGATGATCCCGCCGACCTCGCCGCCCTTCTGACGCGTCCTTGACCGAACGCGGGCGCTGGTGGCGCTTGATCATGTTGAGGCCCTCGATGAAGACGTAGCCCTTCTTGGGGTCGGTCCGGATCACGCGGCCTCGCTTGCCGCGGTCCTTGCCGCCGATCACGATCACGTCGTCGTCCTTGCGGACTCGCATCGTCTTGCCCATCAGAGAACCTCCGGGGCGAGGGAGACGATTCGCATGAAGTTCCTCTCGCGCAGCTCGCGGGCGACCGGGCCGAAGATGCGGGTGCCCCGCGGGGCGCCGGTCGTGTCGATCAGGACGGCGGCGTTCTCGTCGAAGGCGATGTAGGTGCCGTCGCCGCGGCCGAGCTGCTTGCGGGTCCGGACGACGACCGCCTCGACCACCTCGCCCTTGCGGACGCCGCCGTGCGGGGTGGCCTGCTTGACGGTCGCGGTGATCACGTCGCCGATCCGCGCGTAGCGGCGGTCGGACCCGCCCTTGACGCGGATGCAGAGGATCTCGCGCGCGCCGGAGTTGTCGGCGACCCTGAGCCTGGACTCCTGCTGGATCATCCGAACCCCTACTTCGCCTTCTCGAGGATCTCGACCAGGCGCCAGCGCTTGGTCCGTGACAGCGGGCGGCGTCTCGACGACGCTGACCAGGTCGCCCTCCCCCGCCTCGTTGCGGGCGTCGTGGGCGTGCAGCGTCCGCGAGCGGCGCACGATCTTCTCGTACTGCGGGTGGCGCCGGGCGACCTCGATCGCCACCGTGATCGTCTTGTCCGGCTTGCTGGAGACGACGCGGCCCTGCCTGGTCTTGCGGCCGGCGGAGCGGCGCTCGGCCGGCGGGGTGCCGGTGCCGGCCTCGCCCTTCGTGCGGCGCTTCGTCCGGTAGGCGGAGCGACCGCCGGCCGCCTGCTTGCGCGCCTCGCCGCGCGCGGCGGCGCGCTCCTCGGGGCTCTGCTGCGGCCGCGGCTCGGCCGGGCGCCGGGAGCGCTCCAGGCGGCGACGCGCCTTCCAGTCGAGGCCCTCCATCTCATCCGGACCCTGGTCAGAGGGCGCCTCCTCGGGGGCCTCCTCGTCGGCTGGGGCCTCCTCAGCAGGGGCGTCCTCGGGCGGAGCGTCCTCCGATCTCCTCCGCGGCAGGGGCCTCTTCGACCGGGGCTCTCCTCGGCCTGGGGCTCCTCGGCAGGAGTCTCTTCCGGTGCCTGCTCTTCGTTCTGCTGCTCGTTCTTTTCTTCTTCTGCCATCAGTTCCTCAGCTCGTGTTCCAGATCGATGCCGCGCTCCTTGGCGACGGTCAAAAGGCGCGCCACGTCGCGGCGGACCGCGGTGATCCGCGCCGTGTTCTCCAGCTCGCCGGTGGCGTGCTGGAGGCGCAGCGCGAACTGCTCCTCGCGGGTCTGGCGGATCCGCTCCAGCAGCTCGTCGTCCTTGAGGTTGTGGGCCTCGGAGGCCTTCATGACGACTGCTCCGCGCCCTCGCGGCGGACGAACTTGGTCTTGATCGGAAGCTTGTGCCCGGCGAGGCGCATCGCGTCCTTCGCCAGGTCCTCGGGGACACCGGCCAGCTCGAACATCACCTTGCCGGGCTTGACCACGGCGACCCAGCCCTCGGGGTTGCCCTTGCCCGAGCCCATGCGGGTCTCGGCCGGCTTCTTGGTGATCGGCTTGTCGGGGAAGACGTTGATCCAGACCTTGCCGCCGCGCTTGATCTTGCGCGTCATCGCGACTCGGGCGGCCTCGATCTGGCGGTTGGTGATCCAGCCGCGGTCGAGCGCCTTGAGCCCGTACTCGCCGAAGGCGACGGTGGTCCCGCCCTTGGAGTAGCCGCGGCGGCGGCCGCGCATCTGCTTGCGGTAGCGAACCCGCTTCGGCATCAGCATCTAGGAGCGACCTCCCCGCGAGCGGCCCGGCGGGGGGCCGCCGTCCTCGTCGGTGAGCTCGGAGCGGTAAGCCCTCGGGCATGACCTCGCCCTTGTTGATCCAGCACTTGACGCCGATCCGGCCGGTCGTGGTCTTCGCCTCGATGAAGCCGTAGTCGATGTCGGCGCGCAGCGTGTGGAGCGGGACGCGGCCGTCGGAGTAGCCCTCGGTGCGAGCCATCTCGGCCCCGCCGAGGCGGCCGGAGACCTGGACCTTCACGCCCTTGGCGCCGGAGCGCATCGCGGAGGTCAGGGCGCGCTTCATCGCGCGGCGGAAGGCCACGCGGTTCTGGAGCTGCTCGGCGATCGACTGCGCGACCAGCTTGGCGTCGAGCTCCGGGCGCTTGATCTCCTTGATGTTGACCTTGACCGGCTTGCCGGTGAGCTTGTGGAGCTCGCGGCGCAGCGCGTCGACCTCGGTGCCGGACTTGCCGATCACGATCCCGGGGCGCGCGGTCGAGATGTCGACCTCGACCTCGCCGGAGCCCTTCTTGATCGTGATCTCGGACAGGCCCGCGTGCGAGAGCTTGTTCTCGATGTGCGAGCGGATCGCCAGGTCCTCGTTCAGGTAATCCGCGAAGTCGCGCTCGTTGTACCAGTTCGACTTCCAGTCGTGGATGTAGCCGACCCGGAAGCCCTCTGGATGGATCTTCTGTCCCATCTCGTCAGTCCTCCGGTGTCAGCGCCACGGCGATGTGGCTGGTTCGCTTGTTGATCCGCGTCGCGCGGCCGAGGGCGCGGGGCCGGTAGCGGCGCAGCGTCGGTCCCTCGTCGACGTGGATGTCCTTGATCAGCAGGTCGTCGGCGACCAGGTCGTGGTTGTTCTCCGCGTTGGCGGCCGCGGACTCGATCAGCTTGCGGATGTCCTGCGCGGCGCTGCGGGTGGAGAAGCGCAGCAGGGGCAGCGCGTCCTCGATCGGCAGCCCGCGGACCTGGTCGGCGACCAGGCGCGCCTTGCGGGGCGCGACGCGCACGAAGCGGGCGCGGGCGTTGACGACCGGCCGCTCGGGCGCCTCCTTCTTGGCGCGGCTTTGGCTTGGCCTTCGCTGCTTCGGCTTCGGCCTTGGGCTTCGCCGGCGCCTTCTTGGCCGGCTGGCTTCTTCGCGGCAGGCTTCTTCGCGGCCGCCTTCTTCGCGGGGGCCTTGGCTGTCGGCGGTCTTGGACGTCTGCCTCGGCGGCCGCCCTTGCCCCGCGTCGCGGTCTCCGTCTTCGGCTTCGCGGCGGGCTTCGTGCTCGCGAGCCGGCTCCTTCTTCGCGGCCGGCTTCGTGGCGCCGGCTTCTTCGCCGCCGGCTTCTTCGCCGGCGTCTTCTTCTCGGTGTCCTTCTTCTCGTCAGCCATCAGTCTCTCTCCGAGGCGGTGCCGGCGCCCGAGTGGGCACGGAAGGTCCGGGTCGGGGCGAACTCGCCGAGCTTGTGGCCGACCATCGACTCCGAGATGTAGACCGGCACGTGCTTGCGGCCGTCGTGGACGGCGATCGTGTGCCCGACCATCTCGGGGAAGATCGTCGAGTGGCGAGACCAGGTCTTCAGCATCTGCTTCTGACCCGACTCGTTCATCGCGTTGACCCGCTTCATCAGGCGCTCCTCGGCCCACGGGCCCTTCTTCGTCGAACGTCCCATCGTCTAAGTCCTCTACTTCCTCTTTCCTCGGCGCCGGCCGCGCACGATCAGCGCGTCCGAGCGCTTGCCCTTCTTGCGGGTCCTGTAGCCCAGCGTCGGCTTGCCCCACGGGGTGACGGGGTGGCCGCCCGGCGTGTGGTGGGCCTCGCCGCCGCCGTGCGGGTGGTCGACCGGGTTCATGGCGACGCCACGCGTCTGCGGGCGCTTGCCCTTGTGCCGGTTGCGACCGGCCTTGCCGACCTTCACGTTCTGGTGCTCGGCGTTCGAGAGCGTGCCGACGGTCGCGCGGCACTCCCCGCGGACCATGCGCACCTCCGAGGAGGGCAGCCGCAGGCTCACCATCGGGCCCTCCTTGGCGACCACCTGGATCGCGGTGCCCGCGGAACGGCCGAGCTTGCCACCCTGGCCGGGAATCAGCTCGACGTTGTGGACCACGGTGCCGGTCGGGATGCGGGCCAGGGCCAGCGAGTTGCCGGGCGCGATGTCCGCGCCCTCACCCGAGACGACCTCGGCGCCCACCCGCAGCCCCTGCGGGGCGAGGATGTAGCGCTTCTCGCCGTCGGCGTAGTTGAGCAGCGCGATGCTCGCCGAGCGGTTCGGGTCGTACTCGATCGAGGCCACGCGTGCCGGGATCCCGTCCTTGGTGCGCTTGAAGTCGATCCGCCGGTAGCGGCGCTTGGCGCCGCCGCCGCGGTGGCGCGCGGTGACCCGGCCGTTCGAGTTGCGGCCGCCGGATGAGCTCTTGCCCTTGGTGAGCTTCTTGTTCGGCTCGTCCTCGGTGAGCTCCTCGCGCATCGGATAGGTGCCGAAGCGCCGGCCGGGACTGGTTGGTCTTGTCTTGCGGTTGGCCATGGCTAGCCCTCCACCGCCGCGCCCTCGAACAGCTCGATCCGCTCGCCGGGCGCGAGTTGGACGACTGCCTTCTTCCAGGAGCGCGAGCGCCCGCTGTGGAGCCCGCGGCGCTTCGGCTTCGACTTCACCGTGGAGGTCCGCACCGCGCGGACCTTGACGTCGAAGATCTCCTCGACCGCGTGTGCGATCTGCAGCTTGTGGGCCCGGTCGTGGACCCGGAAGGTGTACTTGCCCTCGCCCATCAGCGCGTAGCTCTTCTCCGAGACGACGGGTCGGACGATCACCTGGCGCGCATCCACTAGACGGCCCTCCCCTTGAGCTGCTCGAGTGCGGCCTGGGTGACGACCAGCGAGCCGGCGCCGATCACGTCCGCGACGCCCGCCGCGTCTGCGAGGGCCACGCGGACGCCCTCGATGTTGCGGAAGCTCTTCGCCACCGCCTCCTCCTCGGCGCCGATCACGACCAGCGTCGGGCCGTCGGCGCCCCACTTCTTCAGCGCATCGGCCGCCTGCTTCGTGGCCGGCTCGGAGAAGGTGGAGCCGTCGAGGACCGCGACCGAGTCGCGCTCGGCGTGGACGGTGAGCGCCGCCCGCAGCGCCTTGCGACGCGCCTTGCGGTTCACCTTGACCGTGTAGTGGCGGGGCTTCGGCCCGAACGCCGCGCCGCCGCCGTAGCGATGCGGAACGCTCAGGGCCCCGGCGCGGGCGCGCCCGGTGCCCTTCTGCCGCCAGGCCTTGGCGGTGGTCATCGAGACCTCGCCGCGGGTGAGGCTGGAGTGGGTCCCGCGGCGGCGTGCCGCCAGATCGGCGCGGGCGGCCTCGTGCACCAGGGCCTCGTTGAAGGGCTCGCCGAAGATCTCCTTGGGGAGGTCGGACTTCGCCTGCTTGCCGAGCGTCGTCGCCTTGATCGCGCCTCGACTCGTGGCGGCCTCAGCCATCGCTGCGCACCTCCACCGTGGCGTTCTTGCCGCCTGGAACGGAGCCCCGGATCAGGAGCAGGTTGCGCTCGGCATCGACGTCGAAGACGTGGGCGCCGCGCTGGGTGACTCGCCGGGCCCCCATCTGACCCGGCATGCCCATGCCCTTGAAGACCCGGGCGGGATCCGCGCTCGCACCGACCGAGCCGGGCGCCCGGACGTTGTGGGAGCCGTGGGTCTCGGGGCCGCGGCTGAAGTTATGGCGCTTGATCGTCCCCTGAAAGCCCTTGCCGATCGAGACCGCGGAGACCTTGACGCGCTGGCCGGGCTCGAAGCTCGCGACGGTGACGTCATCCCCCACCTTCACATCGGAGGACGCGTCCTCGCCCTCGGCAGCCTCGCCCTCTCCGGTCTCCCCCTCCGCCGCCTCGCCACCCCCGGCGGAGCCGCCGACCTCGACGCCGCGGAACTCGACCAGCGTGCGCATCGCGGTCGCGCCCGCCTTCTTCAGGTGGCCGAGCTCGGCCTTGGTGAGCTTGTCCTCGGGCGTGACCGGATCGGCAGCGAGCTGGACGGCGTCATAGCCGTCGCGATCGGCGCGGCGGAGCGCGGTGACCCTGTTCGGCTGCGCCTCGATCACCGTCACGGGAACGGAGGCCCCGTCCTCGGTGAAGATCTGGGTCATGCCCAGCTTCTTGCCGACGATCGCGCTCACAGTCGGATCTCCACGTCGACGCCGGCCGGCAGGGTCTCCATGCGCTGGAGCTCGTCGACCGTCTTCGGGGTGGGCTGGTGGATGTCGATCAGCCGCTTGTGGGTGCGGATCTCGAAGTGCTCGCGCGAGTCCTTGTCCTTGAACGGGGAGCGGATCACGACGTAGACGTGCTTGTCGGTCGGCAGCGGGATCGGTCCGGCGACCGTCGCGCCGGTGCGCTCGGCGGTGCCCACGATCTCCTGGGCAGCCCGGTCTATGGCGTCGTGGTCGTACGCCTTGAGCCGGATCCTGATCTTTCCTGATGTCAGTGAGGCCAATTTCTTTCTGCTCTCTTCGCGCAGCTAGGGCGCCGCCCCGGTGTAGCTAGGGCCGCGCCCTGGTCGTATGTCTTGCAGTTGTCTTGGCCCTTTGCCCTGGTGGGAGGGCCTTACTAAGAACGGGCCTCCGAACGGAGGCCCGTCACAGCTATTCGACTACCTCGGTAACGACACCCGAGCCGACGGTTCGCCCGCCCTCTCGAATGGCGAAGCGGAGGCCCTGGTCCATGGCGATCGGCTGAATCAGCTCGACCTCCATCTCGGCGTTCTCACCCGGCGCCACGAACTCGCGGCCCTCGGGGAGCTTGACGACGCCGGTGACGTCGGTCGTGCGGAAGTAGAACTGCGGCCGATAGCCGGAGACGAACGGCGTGTGACGACCGCCCTCCTCCTTCTTCAGGCAGTAGACCTCCGCCTTGTACTTCGTATGAGGCGTGATCGAGCCGGGCTTGCAGAGCACCTGCCCGCGCTGGATCTCCTCGCGCTTGGTGCCGCGGAGGAGCGCGCCGATGTTGTCGCCGGCGCGACCCTCGTCGAGGATCTTGCGGAACATCTCGACTCCGGTGACCACGGTCTTTGTCGTGTCGGTGATCCCGACGATCTCGACCTCGTCGCCGGTGTTGACGACGCCCTGCTCGACGCGGCCCGTCGCGACGGTGCCGCGGCCGGTGATCGAGAAGACGTCCTCGACGGGCATCAGGAACGGCTTGTCGAGGTCTCGCTCGGGCTCCGGGATGTACTCGTCCAGCGCGGCGGCCAGGTCGATGATCGACTGCTTGGCCTCCTCGTCACCCTCGAGCGCCTTCAGCGCCGACCCCTTGATGATCGGCACGTCGGCTCCGGGGAACTCGTACTCGGTGAGCAGGTCGCGGACCTCCTCCTCGACGAGCTCGAGCAGCTCCTCGTCGTCGACCATGTCGGTCTTGTTCAGGTAGACGACCACGTAGGGGACGTTCACCTGGCGAGCAAGCAGGATGTGCTCCCGCGTCTGCGGCATGGGGCCGTCGGGCGCGGAGACCACGAGGATCGCGCCGTCCATCTGGGCGGCGCCCGTGATCATGTTCTTGACGTAGTCGGCGTGGCCGGGACAGTCGACGTGGGCGTAGTGCCTGTTGTCGGTCTCGTACTCGACGTGCGAGGTGGCGATCGTGATCCCGCGCTCCTTCTCCTCGGGCGCGTTGTCGATCTCCTCGAACGACTTCACCTCGGTGCCGCCCTTGTCGGCGAGTGTCTTCGTGATCGCGGCTGTCAGCGTGGTCTTGCCGTGATCGACATGGCCGATGGTGCCGACGTTCACGTGCGGCTTATCGCGATCGAACTTCTCCTTGGACATCTCGCTCCTTTGGGGGTCTCGTTGGTGTCTTTAAGTGCTTTGTGTTTCGAAGTCTGTGGCTGGGAGCGGCAATTCGTTCGCCCTTTGACCAACCTCGGGAATATAGCTACGCACTGGCTCCCACGGGCTCTCCCGAGCGGTGCTCGACGATCTCGTCCTCGATGTTCTTGGGCACTTCCTCGTAGCGCTCGAACTGCATGGTGTAGCTCGCCCGGCCCTGGGTCGAGGAACGCAGGTCGGTGGCGTATCCGAACATCTCTCCCAGGGGCACGAAGGCCTGCACGGCGAGGGCGTTGCCTCGCGGCTCCTGTCCCTGGACCTTGCCGCGCCGCCGGGAGAGGTCGCCGATCACGTCGCCGAGGAACTCCTCGGGCGTGACCACCTCAACCGACATGACGGGCTCGAGAAGCACGGGCTTCGCCTTGCGCGCCGCCTCCTGGACGGCCATCGAACCGGCGATCTTGAAGGCCATCTCCGAGGAGTCGACGTCGTGGTAGGAGCCGTCGATCAGCTCGGCCCGCACGTCGACCATCGGATAGCCGGCCTTGACGCCCGACTGCAGGGCCTCCTCGATGCCGGACTCGACGGAGGGGATGAACTCCGACGGGATCCTGCCGCCCTTGATCGAGTTGATGAAGTCGAAGCCCTCACCAGGAGCCGGCTCGAGATTGATCACAGCATGGCCGTACTGGCCGCGGCCGCCGGTCTGACGAACAAAGCGGCCCTCGACCTTCTCGACACGGTCCCGGACGGTCTCGCGGTAGGCGACCTGGGGACGGCCGACGTTGGCGTCGACCGAGAACTCGCGCAGCAGCCGGTCCACGATCACCTCGAGATGGAGCTCGCCCATCCCGTGGATCAGCGTCTGGCCGGTCTCCTCGTCGGACTCGACCTGGAAGGTCGGGTCCTCCTCGGCGAGACGCTGGAGGCTGGAGGAGAGCTTCTCCTGATCGACCTTCGTCTTGGGCTCGATCGCGACCGCGATCACCGGCTCCGGGAACTCGATGTGCTCGAGCTCGATCGGTGCGTCGGGCGCGCAGAGGGTGTCGCCCGTCGAGGTCTGCTTGAGGCCGACGCCGGCGACGATGTCGCCCGCGTAGCACTCCTCGATCTCCTCCCGGTGGTTGGCGTGCATCATCAGCTCCCTGCCGATCCGCTCGGTGCGGCCGGTGGAGGCGTTCAGCACGCGGCTGCCCGCGGAGAGCTTGCCGGAGTAGACGCGGAAGTAGGTCAGCTTGCCGACGTAGGGGTCCGCCATCACCTTGAAGGCCAGCGCCGCGAACGGCGCGTTGTCGTCGGCCGGGCGCTCGGCCTCGGTCGGGCCGCCGTTCTCGCCCTTCTTCGGCGGCTCGAGGCCCTTGACGGGCGGGACCTCGAGCGGCGAGGGGAGCAGCTCGACGATCGCGTCGAGCAGCGGCTGTACGCCCTTGTTCTTGAAGGAGGAGCCGCAGAGGACGGGCGTCACCTTGATGTCAAGCGTGGCGCGATGCAGCGAGGAGGCGATCCGCTCGTGCGGGATCTCCTCCTCGTTCAGGTACGCCTCCATCAACTCGTCGTCGTAGTCGGCGCAGGCCTCGATCAGGTGGGTGCGGTGCTCCTGGGCGGAGTCGACGAGGTCCTCGGGAATGTCCGTGTACTCGAACTCGGTGCCGAGCTCGTCCTTCCAGACGAGCGCCTTGTTCTCGATCAGGTCGACGACGCCCTGGAAGTCGGCCTCCTCGCCGATCGGGATCTGGATCGGGAGCGGGTTCGCGCCCAGGCGGTCGCGCATCGTCTCGACGGCCTTGAAGAAGTCCGCGCCGGTGCGGTCCATCTTGTTGACGTAGGCGATCCGCGGGACGCCGTACTTGTCGGCCTGGCGCCAGACCGTCTCGGACTGCGGCTCGACGCCGGCTACGGAATCGAAGAGCGCGATCGCGCCGTCGAGGACGCGCAGGCTCCGCTCCACCTCCACGGTGAAGTCGACGTGCCCCGGCGTGTCGAGGATGTTGATGCGGTGGCCGTCCCACTCGCAGGCGGTCGCGGCGGACGTGATCGTGATGCCGCGCTCCTGCTCCTGCTCCATCCAGTCCATGACGGCAGCGCCCTCGTGGACCTCGCCCATCTTGTGGGTGCGGCCCGTGTAGTAGAGGATGCGCTCTGTGGTCGTCGTCTTACCGGCATCGATGTGGGCCATGATGCCGATGTTGCGGGTCTTCTCTAGGGGAAAGCTTCGGGGCATGGATCCTGTCTTCGTATGGTTTCGTACTGGCGTCACGGAGAGGCGGAACGGCTAGTCTGAGTTCGGAATCAGCGCAGAAAAAAGGCCCTTGCGGGCCCGAGCGCACAGCGTCTCTTCGACCCGAACTGCTCCTATGTCGCGCCGTTCTCCATTGAAACGGTTATCGCCCACGGGGCCCTGCGGGGGCACCCCGGAGCGACCGATGATGATAGCAGCGGTTCGCAGGCTCCCAGGCAGGGATCACGCATGAGACTGGGCCGTCGCAAGCGCCCTCGCAAGCGCATCGACGAGCTCACCGAGCAGACCCGTCGTGAGGCTCGCGCGATGTCCCGCCGGCGCCGCGCGGAGGCGCGGCGAGCGGTGCGTCCCGAGCAGGACCTGGGCGTTCGGCTGCGCGGTGCCGCGCTCGAGACGAGGCGGCGTCTGCGGCCGCTCGCGGCGCCGGTCGCCGCCTTCTTCTCCTGGATCGGACGGCCCGTCGCCCGAGCGCTGCTCTTCGTGATCCAGCTGATCGCGGCCCTGGTCGCGGTGGTGCTCGAGCTCGGCCAGATCGCCGTCCGGTGGGTCGGGTCCGTGCTCCTGAGCGGCGGTCTGATCGTCGTGGAGGCGACGCGACGGCACGTCAATCCGCGCTCGACGGTCGCCTTCGTGGGCGTCTGCGCGGCGGTGGGGCTCGGGGTATCGCAGTTCTTCGACTACCACGGCGTCGCCGTGGATGCCCCGGATTACGCCGGGGAGATCGGTTCGATCGCGCCCGTCCCGATCACCGATAGGCAAACGGCGGGGAGCGCTCACCTCTGGATCCTGCTGCCGGTCGCCGGCCTGGCGGCGATTCTGATCGTCGCTGCCTACCGAGGGCGCCCGCGCCTGGCTGCCGGAGTCGCCGTCTGCGGCCTGATCGGACTCGCGGTTGCGCTCGCGGTCGATCTTCCGCAGGGCCTCGAGGTGGGCAGGCCGGGGCTCGCGTTCACCGGCACCCAGGCACAGCTTCTGCAGGGATTCTGGGCTGAGGTCGCCTCGTCGGCGGTCCTCATCCTTTGTGGTGGCCTGCTCGCCCATTACTCTCGCGGTGTGACGCGGGAGAGGAGAAGGCGGCGCGGCAGATCGGGTGGGGACACGCGGCATTCGCCGCACCGGGAGGCCGGGGGAATCTACCCAGGCCTCCAGGCGGAGCAGTGAAGAGGCTTCCGCGCACTGAGACCCTGCTCGTACTCGCCTGCGCAGGCGCCGCGGCGATGCTCGGCGCCTCGCAGTTCACCGACATCTTCCATCTGACGCCGCCGGGCGGAGAGGCCCTGGAGGCGATCAGCTCGAAGGACCAGCACGGCTACGCGACCCTGGTACTCGCGATCTTCGCGCTGGTCCTGATCCTCGTCACCCTCGTCGCCCGCGACGATCAGCTCAGGCAGGTCGCCGCCATGGGGGTCGCCGTCTGCGGGCTGATCGCGCTGCTGATCTTCCTGATCGGGGACCTGCCCGACGTCAACAAGGTCGGGACCCTGGACGATCCGCGCCAGTCCTTCATCGACGCCGAGGCAAAGCCTGTGGCCGGCTTCTGGCTCGAGCTGGTCGGGTCGCTGGTCCTCACCGTCTGCGGCGCGGCCCTGGCCACGATGCGACCCGGAGCAGCCAAGTCGCGCGGCCACGAGAGGCGCCGAAGGCGACAGCCCGGCGGCAGCGAGACGCAGGCTCGGAGACGCGCTCTATCGAGAGAGGAACCGCCCTACCAGCGGTAATGCGCGAACGCTTTGTTCGCCTGCGCCATGCGGTAGATGTCGTCCTTACGCTTCCAGGCGTTGCCCTGCTGCTTGGAAGCGTCGAGGATCTCGTTGGCGAGGCGCTCGGCCATCGACTTCTCACCGCGGGCCCTGGCGAACTCGACCAGCCAGCGCACCGCCAGGGTGCGGGCGCGGCGAGCTGGGACCTCGACCGGAACCTGGTAGGTGGCGCCGCCGACGCGGCGTGAGCGCACCTCGAGGACCGGGGTGAGCTGCTTGATCGTCCCTTCGAGCTCCTCGACCGGGTTGTTCCCGCTGCGCTCCCCGACCAACGCGAGGGCGTCGTAGGTGATCTGCTCGGCAACGGACTTCTTGCCGTCGACCATCACCTTGTTGATCAGCTGCTGGACCAGCCGGCTCCGGTGGACGGAGTCCGGCTCGAGCAGGCGGATCGTGGCCTGGTTGCGGCGCGGCATCTACGAAGCCTTGACGCCGTAGAGCGAGCGGCCCTGCTTGCGGTCCGAGACGCCCGCCGCGTCGAGAGCACCGCGCACCACCTTGTAGCGGACACCCGGCAGGTCCTTGACCCGGCCGCCGCGGACGAGCACCACGGAGTGCTCCTGAAGGTTGTGCCCCTCCCCCGGGATGTAGCTCGTCACCTCGAGCCCGTTGGTCAGCCGGACGCGGGCGATCTTCCGCAGAGCCGAGTTCGGCTTCTTCGGGGTCACGGTCGCGACGCGCGTGCAGACGCCCCGTCGCTGCGGCGCGGCGACGCGCTTCTTGCGCCCCTGGCCCGACTTCAGGCCCGGCGTCGACATCTTCTTCTTCTTGTGGGTTCGTCCATTGCGGACGAGCTGATTCGTGTTTGGCACGGCGGTGCATGGTAGCGGCGATCTGCAAGGGCGCAGCCGGTCAACCACCCGCGGCCTCGGGCTGCCTAATCTCAGGGCCGTGCCTCTCTTCAAAAAGAAGCCTGCCAGCGACCGCCCGATCCTGGCGGTCGACATCGACGGCGTGATCAGCCTGTTCGGCTTCGACCAGCCGATCGAGCCGGGTCGTGCGGACCCGGAGAAGGCACCCGGCGAGTTTCACCTGATCGACGGGATGCTCCACTGCATCGCTCTGGAGACGGGTCCGCGCCTGAACCGCCTCGGCGAGACCTACGAGCTGGTCTGGGCGAGCGGCTGGGAGGACCGGGCAAACGATCACCTCCCGGACATCCTCGGGGTGCCCGACGCTGCCCTATCTGACCTTCGACGGGCGTGCGCAGTTCGGCACCGCCCACTGGAAGCTGGAGGCGCTCGATGAGTACGCCGGCTCCCGGCCCCTCGCCTGGATCGACGACAGCCTGGATGAGAGCTGTTACGAGTGGAGCGAGCAGCGAAGCGCCCCGACGCTGCTGGTGCCGACCGAATCCGACGTCGGGCTGACCGAGGCCCACGTGGAAGCGCTCGAGTCCTGGGCGCGAGACGGTTACGAGCCCGGTTAGCCGGACGACTCATCCCGGGTAGACTCGCCGGGATGGGAGAGGCGGTGCCGATCATCTTCTTGGCCGTGATCCTGAAGATCCCGGTCCTATACGGGATGTGGCTGATCTGGTGGGCCGTCAAGGACGAGCCGCAGGTCGAGGACCTGCCCGGCGAGGCCGACGACCACAGCTTCAGGCGCTGGCGCCGGGATCCCAGTAAGCCGCGCGGCCCGCGCCGAGGCGGTCCGCACGGAGGCGCGGCCGAGGCGCAGCCCGATTGCCCGCCCGGCGGCCGCCAGCGCGGACGCCCGCGTTCAGCCGCGACTCGCTCCGGGGATGGCGGCGCACGAGCGGCGCGAGCGCACGCCCGGTCGGGTCGTGAAGCTCTACGTCTGCTGGACCACGGCCGCAGACTCCCCGCCCGCCCCACGGGCACCCCTGCCACACCGCCTACAAGGCACTTCGCGACGCCGGCTACGACCCGGAGGTGATCAAGGTCCGGGGGCTCGGCGTCGGGCCGATCAAGCTGATGACCGATGGCCGCCGGGAGGTCCAGGAGCTGACCGGAAGCCCGGTCGTCCCGGTGCTGGTCACCGATGACGGCGAGGCGATCAACGAGTCGCAGCTCATCGCCGAATGGGCGAAGAACCACCCGGCGCCCTCCAAAGCCGGCGCCACCTAGAGCTCCTCCTCGACGCGAACGTCCGACGGCCCTCCCTATAGGGGGCATTGCGGGACGCTCGCGCCTAGGCGTTACGAGCTCTCGGACTCTCGGCGTCGCCGGTTCCGGCGGCCTGCCCGGCGCCCGGCGTCTCGATCTCCGAGGCGAGCTCCTCGAGCTCCTCGGCGAAGGACGGGCCGAAGCCCTCCATCGGCGAGCTCTCGCCGTCGCCGGCGAGATCGAGCTCCTTGGCGAGCTCCTCCTCGGAGAACTCCTCGGCCGGAGGCTGCGCCGGCTCCACCGGCTCGATCTGCAGCGAGCGGTAGTGCTTCAGGCCGGTGGCGGCCGGGATCAGCTTGCCGATGATCACGTTCTCCTTCAGGCCCATCAGCCGGTCGCGCTTGCCCTCCAGGGCGGCGTCGGTGAGCACCTTGGTCGTCTCCTGGAAGGAGGCGGCCGAGAGGAAGGACTCGGTGGCGAGCGACGCCTTGGTGATCCCGAGGATGACCTCCTCGGCACGCGCCGGCGTCTTCGTCTTCTTGCCCTTGAACTTCTCGTTGATCGCGTTGAAGACCAGGCGGTCCTCCAGCTGACCGGGCAGGAGCTCGGTCGAGCCCTTGGACTCCACCCGCACCTTCTTCAGCATCTGGCGAACGATCAGCTCGATGTGCTTGTCGTTGATGTCGACGCCCTGGGTCCGGTAGACGCGCTGCACCTCGGCGACGATGTAGACCTCGGTGTCGGTGCGGCCCCGGATCGCGAGGATCTCGGCCGGGTAGAGCGAGCCCTCGTTCAGCTGGTCGCCCCTCTCGACGCGCTTGCCGGGCTCGACCAGGATGTTGGTCCGGGGCGGGAACGAGTACGCGTGCTCCTCGCCCTTGTCGTCGGTGATCGTCAGCTTGACGGCCTTGTCGCGTCTCCTCGACCGTGACCTTGCCGCCGACCTCGGCGATCTTCGCCAGGCCCTTCGGCTTGCGCGCCTCGAAGAGCTCGACGACACGCGGCAGACCCTGGGTGATGTCCAGCCCGGCGACGCCGCCGGTGTGGAAGGTCCGCATGGTGAGCTGGGTGCCCGGCTCGCCGATCGACTGCGCGGCGATGATTCCGACCGCGTCCCCGATCTCGACCGGGAATCCGGTCGCCGGCATGACGCCGTAGCACTGGCGGCAGATGCCGGACTCGGCCTCGCACTTGAGCACCGAGCGAACCGGGACGGTGGCGTCCTCGTCGTCCTTGAAGCCCTCGGCGATCTCGTGGACCTCGGCCCAGTCGATCTGCTGGTTGCGCTTGAGCAGCTCACGGCCGCGCTTGGTCGTGAACTTCTTGGCGGCCACGCGGCCGATCAGGTTCGGGTTGAGCTCGGCCGCCGTCGCGGTAGAGCGGCATCTCGATGTGGTCCTTGGTCTTGCAGTCGTCGATGCGGACGATCACGTCCTGGGAGACGTCGACCAGACGCCGGGTGAGGTAGCCCGAGTCGGCGGTCCGCAGCGCGGTGTCGGCGAGGCCCTTCCGGGCGCCGTGCGTCGAGATGAAGTACTCGAGCACCGAGAGGCCCTCCATGAAGTTGGCCTTGATCGGCCGCTCGATGATCTCGCCCTTCGGATTGGCCATCAGGCCGCGCATGCCGGCCAGCTGGCGAATCTGCTTGAACGAGCCTCGCGCTCCCGAGTTGGCCATCATGAAGATCGGGTTGAGCTCGTCGAGGTTGCGCTCCATCGCCTGGCCGACCTCCTCGGTCGCCCGGTCCCAGCGTGAGGTGACGGCGTCCTTGCGCTCCTCCGCCGTGATGTAGCCCTCGTCGTACTGGCTCATGATCTCCTCGGTCTCCGACTCGTAGCGCTCGAGGATCTCCTCCTTGTCGGGAGGAGCGACCACGTCGTTCTTCGAGATCGTGATCCCCGCCTGCGTGGCGAAGTGGAACCCGAGCTCCTTGAACGAGTCGAGGACGAGCGCGACCGCCGGGGCGCCGTAGCCCTCGACCAGGTCGCTGACGATCTCGTTGACGTCCCGCTTCTTCAGCGAGCGGTTGACGAACTCGTACTTCTCGGGGTCGTACTCCTCCCCGAGGGCATCGGCGATCGCCCGCTCGACCCGGTCGTTGTAGATGATCCGGCCGACCGTGGTCAGGAAGTGCTCGTGACCGGCACGGCGGTACTCCGCGTAGTCGTGCAGCTGGACGATCCCGTTCTCGTAGGCGAGCTCGGCCTCCTGCGCGGTCCGGAACGGATGCGGCCTCTGGTCGAGCTTGGCGGCGTCGAGCTCCTCGACGTCTTCGCCCGCATAGGTCAGGTAGTAGAGACCAAGGACCATGTCCTGGGTCGGCGTCGCCAGCGGCGCGCCGTGCGCCGGCGAGAGGATGTTGTTGGAGGAGAGCATCAGGATGCGCGCCTCCGCCTGCGCCTCCGCGGAGAGCGGCAGGTGCACGGCCATCTGGTCGCCGTCGAAGTCGGCGTTGAACGCGTGGCAGACGAGCGGGTGGATCTGGATCGCCTTGCCCTCGACCAGCACCGGCTCGAAGGCCTGGATGCCCAGGCGGTGGAGCGTCGGCGCGCGGTTGAGGAGCACCGGGTGCTCGTGGATGACCTCCTCGAGCACGTCCCAGACCTCGGGGATCATCGAGTCCACCATCTTCTTGGCGGCCTTGATGTTCTGGACCTGCTTGCGCTCGACGAGGCGGGCCATGATGAAGGGCTTGAACAGCTCCAGGGCCATCAGCTTCGGCAGGCCGCACTGGTGCAGCCGCAGGCTCGGACCCGAGACGATCACCGACCGTCCCGAGTAGTCGACGCGCTTGCCGAGCAGGTTCTGCCGGAAGCGGCCCTGCTTGCCCTTGAGCATGTCCGAGAGCGACTTCAGCGGCCGGTTGCCCGGGCCGGTGACGGGACGGCCGCGGCGCCCGTTGTCGAACAGGGCGTCGACGGCCTCCTGCAGCATCCGCTTCTCGTTGTTGACGATGATCTCGGGGGCGCCGAGGTCGAGCAGCCTCTTCAGCCGGTTGTTCCGGTTGATGACGCGCCGGTAGAGGTCGTTGAGGTCAGAGGTCGCGAAGCGGCCACCGTCGAGCTGGACCATCGGGCGCAGCTCCGGCGGGATCACCGGGACCACGTCGAGCACCATCCACTCCGGCTTGTTGGTCGACTTCAGGAAGGCGTCGACGACCTTGAGGCGCTTCACCGCGCGGGCCTGCTTCTGGCCCTTGGAGGTGTTGATGGTCTCCTCGAGCAACTCGGCCTCGGCCTCGAGCTCGACCTGCTCGAGCAGGTCGCGCACGGACTCGGCGCCCATGCCGCCGCGGAAGTACTCGCCCCAGCCGAACGGTGAGCCGAAGCGGTCCTTGAGCTCGCGGAACGTGGTCTCGTCGTTGATCACGTCCTTCGGCTTCATCTCCGAGAAGATCTTGAAGACCTCGCGCAGCCGCTCGGCGGCCTCGTCGAGGTAGGCCTCGGTGTCGGAGATCTCGGCCTCGAAGGTCTTGCGCAGCTCCTTCGCGGTCTTCTCGCGGTCCTCGGCCTTCATCCGCTTGACGTTCGTGACGGTGTCGGCCCAGAGCTCGTCGTCCTCGTTGAAGCCCTCGGTGGTGCCGGCGGGAGGAGCCTCCTCGTCCTTGTTCTCGGCGACGCCGAGGTAGGCGAGGCGGCGCTTCAGCGACTCGTTGAGCTCCTGGGTGCGCTGCTCGCGCTCGCGCTCGTACTCGCCGGCCTGCTTCTCGACCTCCTTCTCGAGCTTGCCGAGGTCCTTCTGGCGGGCCTCCTCGTCGACCCAGGTGATCACCGAGGCGGCGAAGTAGAGGACCTTCTCGAGCTCCTTCGGAGCCATGTCGATCAGGTAGCCGATCCGGCTCGGGACGCCCTTGAAGAACCAGATGTGGGAGACCGGCGCGGCCAGGTCGATGTGGCCCATGCGCTCGCGGCGGACCTTCGAGCGGGTCACCTCGACGCCGCAGCGCTCGCAGACGATGCCCTTGTAGCGGACCCTCTTGTACTTGCCGCAGTAGCACTCCCAGTCCTTGGTGGGACCGAAGATGCGCTCGCAGAAGAGGCCGTCCTTCTCCGGCTTCAGCGTCCTGTAGTTGATGGTCTCGGGCTTGGTGACCTCGCCGGAGCTCCAGCCCCGGATCTTCTTGCCCGAGGCAAGCCCGATCTCGATCGCGTCGAAGTTATTGATGTCGATCACTTCTTTGCTGCCTCCTCGGCATCCGAACCTTCAGTACCGCCGTCGCCCTCGGCGACGACCTGCTCTTCCTGCTCGTCGGCGGCCTTGTCCTTGTCGCCGGCGCCGTTCCCGCCGTCCGCGCGCACTCCGGACAGCTCGATGCCGAGCTCCTCGGCGGCGCGGAGGAGGTCGTCCTCCTCCTCGCCCATCTCCACTCCGTCGCCCTCCTCGGAGACCACGTTGGCGTCGAGCGCGAGGCTCTGGATCTCCTTCAGCAGGACCTTGAACGACTCCGGGATCGAGGGCTCGGGGATGTTCTCGCCCTTGACGATCGACTCGTAGGCCTTGACGCGGCCGACGGTGTCGTCGGACTTGACCGTGAGCATCTCCTGGAGGGTGTACGCGGCGCCGTAGGCCTCGAGCGCCCAGACCTCCATCTCGCCGAAGCGCTGGCCGCCGAACTGCGCCTTGCCGCCCAGCGGCTGCTGGGTGACCAGCGAGTAGGGGCCGGTCGAGCGGGCGTGGATCTTGTCGTCGACCAGGTGCAGCAGCTTCAGGATGTACATGTAGCCGATCGTGACCTTGCCCTTGTAGGGCTCGCCGGTGCGGCCGTTGTAGAGCTGCACCTTGCCCTCGGCGCGGTTGCCCGGGCGCTCGCGACTTGTCGATCCCGAGGTCGATGCCGCGCTCGGCGTTCTCGTCCTGCCACTGGACCAGGGCCTCGTCGACGTCCTCGACGGTGGCGCCGTCGAAGACCGGCGTCGCCACGTTGACGCGGCCGCCGTTCCCCTGCGCCTCCTTGTAGGAGTCGGAGCCGTCGTCGTACCAGCCGTTGGCGGCGACCCAGCCGAGATGCGTCTCGAGGATCTGGCCGATGTTCATCCGGCTCGGCACGCCGAGCGGGTTGAGGATCACGTCGACCGGCGTGCCGTCCTCCATGAACGGCATGTCCTCCTCGGGCACGATCTTCGAGATCACGCCCTTGTTGCCGTGGCGGCCGGCGAGCTTGTCGCCCTCGGCGATCTTGCGCTTGGTCGCGACGTAGACGCGCACCAGGTCGTTGACGCCCGGCGGCAGGTCGTCGCCCGCCTCGCGGCTGAAGGTGAGGACGTCGATGACGACGCCGCCCTCGCCGTGCGGCACCTTGAGCGAGGTGTCGCGGACCTCGCGCGCCTTCTCCTTGAAGATGGCGCGGATCAGCTTCTCCTCGGCGGTCAGCTCGGTCTCGCCCTTCGGCGTCACCTTGCCGACCAGCAGGTCGCCCGACGGCACCTCGGCGCCGATCCGGACGATGCCGCGCTCGTCGAGGTTGCGGAGGCTCTCCTCGGAGCGGTTCGGGATGTCGCGCGTGATCTCCTCGTCGCCGAGCTTCGTCGTGCGGGCGTCGATCTCGTACTCCTCGATGTGGATCGAGGTGAGCTCGTCCTCCTTGACGAGGCGCTCGGAGATGATGATCGCGTCCTCGAAGTTGTAGCCCTCCCAGGACATGAAGGCGACCAGGCAGTTCTTGCCGAGGGCGATCTCGCCGCCCGCGGTCGAGGAGCCGTCCGAGAGGACGTCGCCCGCCTTCACCTTGTCGCCGACCGAGACGATCGGGCGCTGGTGGATGATCGTGCCCTGGTTCGAGCGCATGAACTTGTGGAGGGGGTACTCGTCCTTCTTCGAGCCGTGCGTGACGACGATCTGCTCGGCGTCGACCGTGGTGACCTCGCCGTCGTTCTCGGCGATCACGACGTCGCCGGTGTCGATCGCGGCGCGGCGCTCCATGCCGGTGCCGATCAGCGGCGGCTCGGGCTTCAGCAGCGGCACGGCCTGGCGCTGCATGTTCGAGCCCATCAGCGCGCGGTTGGCGTCGTCGTGCTCGAGGAACGGGATCAGCGCCGTCGCGACCGACCAGATCTGGGTCGGCGAGACGTCCATCAGATCGACCTGCTTCGGCGGCACGGCGACGGCCTCGTCGTCGCGGCGGCGGCAGATCGACGTACTGGCCCTTGAGCCTGCCGGTGTCGGGATCGACCTCGGCGTTCGCCTGGGCGATCGTCTTCTCCTCCTCCTGGGTGGCGTCCAGGTGGACGATCTCGTCGGTGACGACGCCGTCCTTGACCACGCGGTACGGCGTGGTGACGAAGCCGTGCTCCGAGACCTGCGCGTAGGAGGAGAGCGAGCCGATCAGGCCGATGTTCGGGCCCTCGGGGGTCTCGATCGGGCACATGCGCCCGTAGTGGGTGGCGTGCACGTCGCGGACCTCGATGGGTGCGCGCTCGCGCGTCAGGCCGCCGGCGCCGAGCGCCGAGAGGCGGCGCCGGTGCGTCAGCCCGGCCAGCGAGTTGGTCTGGTCCATGAACTGCGAGAGCTGCGAGGAGCCGAAGAACTCCTTCAGCGCCGCGACGACGGGCCGGATGTTGATGATGGTCTGCGGCGTGATCGCGTCGGCGTCCTCGGTGGTGAGGCGCTCGCGCACCACGCGCTCCATCCGGTAGAGGCCGATCCGGAAGGCCTCCTGGATCAGCTCGCCGACCGTGCGCAGGCGGCGGTTGCCGAAGTGCTCGTACTCGTCGAGGTGATCGTGGATCGGCTCGCGCGGATAGGTGACCGCCTCCGCGGCGTAGTCCTTGATCGGGTTCTCCTCGTCGATCTCCTCGGGGATGCCGAGGATCTTCGGGATCGAGACGAGCTCCTTGACCAGGGCGATGATGTCGTCGTGGGTCAGGACCCGGGTGTCGAGGTCGATGTCCAGGTCGAGGCGCGCGTTCAGCTTGTAGCGGCCGACCCGGGTGAGGTCGTAGCGCTTCGGATCGAAGAAGAGCTGCTCGAGCAGGGCCCGGGCGGCGTCCACCGAGGGCGGCTCGCCGGGGCGCTGCTTCTTGAACAGCTCGATCAGCGCGCCCTCCTCGTCCCTGGTCGCGTCGGTGTCCGCGGCGATCGTGTGGCGGATGTAGACGGAGTTGTCGAACATCTCGAGGAGCTTCTCGTCCTCGACGTAGCCCATCGCGCGCAGCAGAACGGTGACCGGCAGCTTGCGCTTGCGGTCGATGCGGACGTAGACGCGGCCCTTCTTGTCGATCTCGAGCTCGAGCCAGGAGCCGCGGGCCGGCATCAGGTTGGCGATGAAGACCTGCTTCTCGCGGTCCTTGGGCTCCATCACATAGGCGCCCGGGGAGCGCACCAGCTGGGTGACGACGACGCGCTCGGTGCCGTTGATGATGAAGGTGCCGCGGTCCGTCATCCACGGGAAATCGCCCATGAAGACGGTCTGCTCGCGGATCTCTCCGGTCTCCCGGTTCTGGAAGGCGACCTTGACGTTCAGCGGCCGCGAGTAGGTCATGTCCTTCTCGCGGCACTCCTCCACCGTGTTGGGTGGATCGTCGAACTCGAAATCGCCGAAGACGATCGCGAGGTTCCCCGTGTAGTCCTCGGTCGGGGAGATGTCGTCGATCGTCGCTCGCAGCAGTCCCTCCTTCGGGTCGACCAGCTCCGCGAAGGACTTCCGCTGGATATCGATCAGATGTGGGACGTTCGAGTGGGTTCTTGAGGCGGGAGAAGCTCCTACGGGTTACGGGGGCAGCGTTGGATCCGGCCAACTGGGCGACTCCTCAAAGTATTCGAAGGGTCGTGAGACCGCGCAAGAATCGGGCAGCAGGGCTCACCGGCGCGCGAACCGTGCAGAATAACGCACGGCAACCCTTTGGTCAAGGGTTGCTAACACGCCCCGGCTGGGGCACGTCCGCGGATCTTACTCCGATTCCAGCGCGTATGACCAGTGTAGCCGTCGGGATGCTACTTGAGCTCGGCGGTGCCGCCGGCCTCCTCGATCTCCTTGAGCAGGTTCTCGGCCTCGTCGCGCTCGATGCCCTCCTTGACGGGCTTCGGAGCCTCGTCGACCAGGGCCTTCGCCTCCTTGAGGCCGAGCCCGGTGGCCGCGCGAACGACCTTGATCACGCCGATCTTCTTGTCGCCGGCGCCGGTCAGGACGACGTCGACCGTGCCGGCCTCCTCCTCGGCCGCGCCATCGCCGGCCGGCCCGCCCGCGGCGGGCGCTGCGGCCGCGACGGCGGTCGCGGAGACGCCGAACTCCTCCTCGAGCGCCTTGATGCGCTCGGAGAGCTCGAGCACGGAGATGCCCTTGAGCTCCTCGATCCAATCCTCGGTGGTCACCTTGGTGGCCATCTAGCTGCCTTCCTCCTTGTTCTCGTCGGAATCTTCTGAAGTCTCTTCTGCCGTGCTCCTCGGCGTCCTGCTCCTCGGCGGCCTGCTCCTCGCCGAGGTCCTGCATCGCCCTCCCCGGTCTCCGTCGGCCTCATCCTGGCCGCGCCTCCTCGCCCTCCGGGGCCTGCTCCTCGGAGGTCTCCTCGGGGGACTCGCGTCGGGCTCGGGGTCTGGCTCGGAGCTCTTCGTCGGCTCGGCGGTTCCTCGGGAGCCTCGCCGCTGACCAGGCCCTGCTCGGCGATCTGGCCGCAGCTGCAGCGCCAGTCCCTGGATCATCGAGCCGAGGCCGCGGACCAGCCCGGTGAGCGGGCTGGCGACGACTGCCGGCGAACTGGGCGTTGAGCTGCTCGCGGCCCGGGAGGCGTGGCGATCGCCATGAACGAGTCCGGGTCGAGCGCCTCGCCGTCCATGAGGCCGCCCTTGTAGTCGAGCAGCTCCCACTCGGACCCGAGCCGGAAGATCGTCTTGGCGGCCAGGGCCGCGTCGCCCTTGACGAAGGTGAGCGCCGTGGGGCCCTCCAGGTGCTCCTTGAGCGATTCGGTTCCCGCCTCGTCGGCGGCGCGCAGGGTGAGGCGGTTCTTGACGACCCGGAAGCGGGCGTCGGCGTCGCGCAGGCCCGAGCGCAGCTCGGCGGCCTGGGGCACGCTGATCCCGCGGTAGTCGACCGCGAAGATCGCCTCGGCGTCCTTGAGCTCCTCGGCGAGCTCCTTCACCACTGCTGTCTTCTGCTCTTTGTCCATTTCGATTGGGTGGCGCGCCCCGCCGGCCAAAGAAAAGACCCGCGCGCAGGCGGGCCAGAGCGGGCGGTCGTGCGACCGGGTGACTGGCGCTCACCTGCGCCGGACTTCCGGACTCTCCACAACGAGTCCCGCCGGCGGTCTGGGGCGGCGAGTTATGGGCGCGCGATGTTAGGCGGTCGCGGCCTCCTCCGCGCGGCTCGTCGGCCGTGCGGCGCCGGTCTCGCGTCATCCGCCTGCAGCGTCGTCGCCGGTAGCGGCGGCGCCCGCCCGCCAGCATGATCTCGCCGCGGCGCGTCCGTGCCGGATCGACCCGGACGCCGGGGCCCATCGTCGTGGTCAGCGGTGATCGAGAGGATGTAGCGGCCCTTGGCGGCGGCGGGCTTGGCGCGGATGATCTCCTCGATCACCGCCGCGTAGTTCTCGAGCAGGTCGCGCCTCGGAGAAGCTGGTCTTGCCGATCGCGAGGTGGACGATCGCCTGCCGGTCGGTCCGGTACTCGACCTTGCCGGCCTTGGCCTCGTCGACCGCCTTGGCGATGTCGTCGGTGACGGTGCCGACCTTCGGGTTGGGCATCTTGCCCTGCGGGCCGAGGACGCGGCCGAGCTTGCCGACCTTCGGCATCTGCGAGGGGTGGGCGATCGCGACGTCGAAGTCGGTCCAGCCGCCCTCGACCCGCTCGGCGAGGTCGTCGGAGCCGACGAAGTCGGCGCCCGCCTCGGTCGCCTGCCGGGCCGCGTCGCCCTCGGCGAAGACGGCGATCGACACGTCCTTGCCGAGGCCCTTGGGGAGCGCGAGCGTGCCGCGCAGCTGCTCCTCGGCGTGGCGGACGTTGACCCCGAGGCGGATGTGGAGCTCGACGGTCTCGTCGAACTTGGCGCCGGCGGTCTCCTTGATCAGGTGGATCGCCTCGGCGGGCGGATAGGCCTGGGTGCGGTCGATCTTCTCGTAGGCCTCCCGGTAGCGCTTGCCCCGTCGCCATCAGAGTCCCTCCACGGTGACGCCCATCGAGCGGGCGGTGCCGGCGATGATCTTGGTCGCGGCGTCGAGGTCGTTGGCGTTCAGGTCGGGCATCTTGCGCTCGGCGATCTGGCGGGCCTGGTCGACGGTGATCGAGCCGACCTTCTCGGTGTGCGGCTCGCCCGAGCCCTTCTCGATCCCGGCCGCCTCCTTGATCAGGACGGCGGCGGGGGGCGTCTTGGTGATGAAGTCGAAGGAGCGGTCCTCGTAGACCGTGATCTCGACCGGGATGATCGTGCCGGCGTCCTGCTGGGTCTGCGCGTTGAACGCCTTGCAGAACTCCATGATGTTGACGCCGTGCTGTCCCAGCGCGGGGCCGACCGGCGGCGCCGGGTTGGCGGCGCCGGCCGGGATCTGCAGCTTGATCTGGGTGAGGACCTTCTTCGCCATCGCTAGATCTTCTTGACCTGGTCGTAGTTGACCTCGACCGGGGTCTCGCGCCCGAAGATGGAGACCAGCACCTTGAGCTTGGCGGCGTCCTCGTTGATCTCGGCGATCTCGCCGGAGAAGTCCGCGAGCGGGCCGGAGACCACCTTGACGGACTCGCCGATCGAGAACTGGGCGCGGGTGCGCGGCCGCTCGGCGGTCTCGCGGTGGAGCAGCCGGTCGACCTCGACCTTGGAGAGCGGGATCGGCTTGTTGCGCGAGCCGACGAAGCCGGTCACGCCGGGGGTGTTCTTGACGAGACCCCAGGCGTCATCGGTCATCTCCATGTTGACCAGGACGTAGCCGGGCATCGTGCGCTTCTCGGTCTGCACCTTCTGGCCGTCCTTCATCTCCGAGATCTGCTCGGTGGGGACGACGACCTGGCGCACGTTGCGCTCCTGGCCCATCGTGTGGACGCGGTGCTCGAGGTTCTGCTTGACCTTGTTCTCGTGCCCCGAGTAGGTGTTGATCACGTACCAGCGAAACATCGTCGAAGTCTCCAGTCCCTAGATGATCCGCTTGATCAGCCAGTTGAAGGCGGCGTCGAGGGCGCCGAGGTAGGCGGCCATGACCGCCACGAAGATGAAGGTGACGGCCGAGGCCTGGACCAGCGTGTCCCGGTCGGGCCACTGCACCCGCTTGAGCTCGGCCCAGCAGGAGAGCAGGAAGCCGAGGACCGGGCCGCGGCGCTTCTCCGCCTTCTCGGCCTGGCCCTTCTGAAGCTCCTTGGCGCGCGCCTTGCGGCGCTCTTCCTTCTCGCGCTCGCGGCGCTCGCGCCGGCTCTCACGCGGCTCGGTCGGCTGCGTCGCCGTCCGGGCCGGCCGACGTCGGCGCGCGAGGGAGCGGGCGCCTCGGTCTCGGGCCGGACCGGCTCGGGCATGACCCCGGGCACCGGAGAGCCGGCGTCCTCGACGTCGGGCACCTCGCCGGGCTTCTCGACGACCCGCTCGCCGTACTCGTCGACGCGAGCGCCGGTCTCGATGGCAGCCTCGGCCTCGGCGACCTCGCCGGAGACGCCCAGTCGGGTGTCCTCCTGCGCGCGCTCCTCCTGCTCGGCCGCCGGGTCCGACTGCGCGCTCGGCGCTGCTCGGCCTGCTGGCGGCGGCGCCGCTCGGCCTTGCGCTGTGCTCTCGTCTTCGCCATCTCGAGCGGCCTAGCGGGTTTCCTTATGCGGGGTGTGGCGCCCGCACCAGCGGCAGTACTTGCGCAGCTCGATTCGATCCGGCGAGTTCCGCCGGGACTTGTTCGTCTCGTAGTTGCGGCGCTTGCACTCCTCGCAGGCGAGTGTCACGCCGATTCGAACATCAGAGGCCATTTCTCCTCAACTTCACTTCGATGCCAACGACTCTTGCGCGGCCGGACAGAAAAAAACCCCCGGCTTCAGGCACGAGGTGAGCCCAAGAATAGCGACCGCTTGCGCCAACCGCCGCTACTGCGCGGGCTGGCCGGAGAAGGCCGCCGCCCGCTCATAGAGCTTGTAGAGCTTGAAGCCGCGGGAGAAGCTCTGGGCGCAGTAGCTATTGAAGAGGTTGTAGGCATCCTTGTCGTCCAGGACAGCGCCGGTCCCGGAGGGGGACGTGGCGTCGTTCCCGACGATCGGGCCGCCGGCGAAGTCCTTGAGCTGCTTGATCGTCCCGAGCCGCTGCTCGGTGTTCGCCTGGTTCCAGTCGTGGCAGTCGGCGAGGCTGATCGGCGCTCCGACATTCGGCCCGACGTCGACCTGTGGCTGGGTCGAGGAGCCGCCGCCGCAGCCGGCGACCGCGACCAGCGCCCCCGCGGTGACGATCACCGCCAGGCGGCGCGACCGCGACCGTCCGGTGATCCTGGCTATGGCTTGGGCGGGGTCGTGAACAACGGGCAAGCGGGAGCTCCTATCTCGGCATAAGCTAGGTCACTCATCTCAACTCGGGAACGGCGCGCGGGGGGCAGAATGCACGTGAATGACCAAGGAGTGGAATTGATGGGAGGGAAGAGGAGAAGGGCGGGTCTGCGGAGAGGCCGCGCCGCGGTGGTCGGTGCGATCGCCGCAGGCTGCCGTGATGGCGTTTGGCGCCAGTTCCGCCCAGGCAGGCACCGTGGGTTTTCACGGAACTTTCGATGACGCGGCGCTGAACGGCAACGGGCTGACGTTCGACGTCCTCGAGCCGCCGAACACGGCGACGATGGACGGCACGATCGACGACGGCAACGGTGACTTTGACGTTCCCCCGTCTCCGATCGGCTTCAACTTCCCGGAGTTCCACGGCGAGGCAGCGCCGGGCGTTCCGGTCACCGTCAATTTCACGGCGACCGATCCAATCTCAGGAAACCTCGAACTTGGTGACCGGCGCTATGACGACTGATCTGAGCGGCTACCACGCGAACCTCCAAGCGTTTGGTCGTGATTGCAACTACGACATCGATCTGACGTTCGACACGAACCCAGCATCCCCGTTCAACGGCGATCCGTTCACGGTCAGTGGAACTGACCCGATCACGATCACCAGCGGAGTGCTCGAGACGCATTGGCCCGCCGGCTCGTTCGGGTCAGGCGGCCCCGGCTGCGCGACGGTCGACGGCCTCATCAACGGCGGAGCCGGTGGTCTCGCGATCGCCCACGGGTTCGACCTGACGCCCGCTCAGCCGAGCGGCACCACACCGATACCGCCGGCGAACACGGTCGGCGCAGCTCAAGAAGTGCAAGAAGAAGGCCAAGAAGACCAAGGATCGGGTCAAGCGCAAGAAGGCCCTGAAGAAGTGCAAGAAGAAGTTCGGCTGATCCGAAGTAGCTAGAGCCCGAGCGTCTTGGCGATGATGCCGCGCTGGATCTCGGAGGTGCCGCCGTAGATCGTGGAGACCAGGGTCTGGCGGACGAGGCGCTCCATGTCGTACTCCGAGGAGTAGCCGTAGCCGCCCATCATCTGCATGCCCTCGAGGGTGACCCGCTTGGCGGTCTCGGTGACGAAGAGCTTCACCATTGAGGCCTCCTTGGGGAGCATGCGGTCCTCGTCCTCGTCGACCATGCTCGCGACCCAGTAGGTCATGAGCTTGGCGGCCTCGAGCTCGGTGGCGAGATCGGCGAAGCGGTGCTGGAGGGCCTGGAAGGAGCCGATCGGGCCGGCCGAACTGCTTGCGCTCCTTGCAGTAGGCGAGGGCGTCGTCGAAGGCGCGCTCCGCGACGCCCAGCTGGATCGCGGCGAGGATCAGGCGCTCGACGTTGAGTCCGGCCATCAGCTGGGTCCAGCCGTGATCGAGCTGGCCGAGGACGTTCTCCTCGGGGACCTCGACGTCGTTGTAGTAGACGGTGTTGGTCTCGCGCCCGCCCATCGTGTCTATCGGGTCCATCGTCATGCCGTCGGTTCCGACCGGCACGAAGATCATCGAGAGGCCGTCGTGCTTGGACTCGCCCTTGGTGGTGCGGCAGACGGTGAGGACGTGATCCGAGTTGCGGGCGTTGGAGATGAAGACCTTCTGACCGTTGATCACGAAGCCGCCGTTCGATCGCTCGGCCCGGGTGGAGAGGGAGCCGACGTCGGACCCGGATTCGGGCTCGGTCATCGCGATCGACTCCACGGAGCCCTTGGCGATGTTGCCGAGGAGGCGGTCCTTCTGCTCCTTCGTCCCGAAGCGCTTCACGGCGCCGGCGACGATCAGGGTCGTGCCGTAGCCGCCGATCGGGGCCATTCCCCGCGAGGTCTCCTCCATGAAGAGGCAGGCGTCGATCCAGCCGCCACCCGAGCCGCCGTGCTCCTCGGGGATGGTGAGGCCGAGCCAGCCGAGATCGGCCATCTGCTCGTAGATGCCGGAGTTGTGGAGCTCGGTGTAGTGGCTGGTGAGTTGCTCGCGCTGCTCCTGGGTGCCGCACTCGCGTTCGCAGAAGTCGCGGATCGCGGAGACGAAGTGGCGCTGCTCGTCGGTGAGCTTGAAGTCCACGGCGCGGGAGCGTAGCTACTGGCCTGGTGCCGCCGTGCCTCCGCTGGAGTCGTTGCCGCCCGACGAGTTCGGCGCGTTCGGGGAGTTGACGTCGGGCGCGTTGACGTTGGGGACGTCGACGTTGTCGATCTCGTCGCGGATCCGGTCGACGAGGCCGCTGATGCTGTGCTCGGTGGTGTGGAGGGCGGCGGCGACGACGATGAAGACGATCACCGCGAGGATGGAGAGGAACGGTGCCGAGGACGCCTGTGAACCGGCCGATGCTCGCTGGGCCGCGGTGGCCGAGTTGGCGGCGGTCCGCGTTGCGGATGCCGATCGTGCCGAGGACGATGGCGGCGATGCCGCAGGGGAGGGCGAGGAAGAAGCCGCCCATGCTGAGGAAGACGAGGAGGATCGAGAGGGGGCCGAGGAAGAGGGCCGCGAGGGCGGGGATGTTGCCCGGCTCGTGCGGCGCTGGGGCGAGGCGGCGCGGGGCGGGTGGGGGCTGCATCGGTGCGGTGGCGTCGCGGCTGCCCTCCACGCCGAGGACGGCGCCGCCGACTTGGACCTCGTCGCCTCTGCCGAGCTCGACCGGACCGGAGATGCGCTGGCCGTTGACGTAGGTGCCGTTGGAGGAGCCGAGGTCCTCGACGATCACGCCGCCGTCGTGAGCGAGGACGCGGGCGTGGCGGCGGGAGACGCCGGGGTCGGGGATGACCAGGTCCGCGCTCGGGCTGCTCGCGGCCGAGAATCAGCTCGCCGTCCACTGGATGCTCGCTGCCGGCCCTTGGGCCTTCGTGGATGACCAATGAAGAGTCAGCCATGGTTCACCTCCTGCCGAGACTCACCGGAGAGCCCGGAGCCGGACTTGAACCGGCGACCCCTTCCTTACCATGGAAGTGCTCTACCAACTGAGCTATCCGGGCGGGCCTCGCACTGTAGCGAGGGGTGGCGGGGCCTTGGAGCGGCGGTTTTCAGGGGTGGAGCGAGAGGCGCTGGCCGTTCATGCGGGCCGCGGAATCCGAGCAGAGGAAGGCGATGGCGTCGGCCAGGTCCTCGGCGGGGGTGAAGGTGGGACGGTCCACGCCGGGGCTGGACTCGCGGATCTGGGGGGTCTCGATGGCGTTGACGACGATGATGTTGGCGGTGGCGTTGGTGCCCATGAAGGAGTCGGCGAGGGCCAGGGTCCAGGCCTCGGCGGCGGCCTTGGCCGAGGCGTAGGCGGCGTTGGTGTTCTCGGGGCATCTGGGCCGCCGCGGCGGAGACGAGGACGAAGCGGCCGTGGTCGCTGCTGGTGAGGGCCGAGTGGAAGGCGCGGGTGGTCAGTTGGAGGGTGCGGACCAGGAGGCCGTGGAGGAACTCGTAGTCGGTGAGGTCGAAGGAGTCGATGGGGTCGCCGCCGCGGTAGCCGCCGACCAGGTGGAGGAGGCCGTCGATGCGGCCGAACTTCTGTGCGGTCGCGGCGGCCCAGTCGTTGGCCTGGGACTCGTCGAGGAGGTCGACGGCCTGGGGGTCGACGCGGTCGTCGGGGAGGCCGAGGTCCTGGGCGACGGCGTCGGCGATCTCCTGACTGCGGTCGGCGAGGGCGAGGCTGGCGCCGGCGTCGGCGAGGCGCTTGGCGACGACGGGGCCGAGGCCGCCGCCGGCGCCGGCGATGGCGATCACGCGGCCGTCGAGGTCGGTCATGGGGCGGACGCTATCCGGCTGCGCATGACTCTGCCGACGATCTCGTCACCCATTCGTTGCACTCCGCGCGCCATCGCAGTCACGACGACGAACATATGTTCGCCTCATGGAGAGATCGATCAACCGCGGCAGCAGGGAGACCTCGGCGAGGCATCCGCGATCGAATGGCTACCAGCAAGGGCGCGCTGGTTGCTACGTTCCATTCGGCCACAGCCCTGACTACGACCTGGTCGCGGAGATCGACGACCGACTCCTGCGAATCCAGGTGAAGACATCACTCAGGAGCTCAGCACCCCAAGCGGACGTCCGCTCCCGGTCTCACCACGTGCGGCGGCATCGACAGCTGGACCGGTGGTGGTCAAGACCATCGATCCGGAAGTGATCGACTATGTCTTCGATCCGACCAGGAGCGGTCGACTGCCTGTTCCTTGCACTGACATCGGCTGGGCGACGGTGGTTCATCCCGCACGACCTCGATGGAAGCGGCCGCAGCTTGACGGCGGAAGTTCGAGAGTTCGAGATCGAGCGGACTGCGCCGATCAGCGAGATCGTCTTGGCCAGAGACCCGCTCTAGAATCGCCACCGACCGGGGGAGTATCCAAGAGGTCAAAGGATGGCGGCTGTAAACCGTCCGGCACTGCCTTCGCAGGTTCGAATCCTGCCTCCCCCATCTGACTCGTCCAGCCCTGTCAGGCCAACTAACTACGAGCGCAAGCCAGGTCGGCGCGGACGAGCGGTGATCAACCAGAAGCATCGGGTAACGGTCCCGCAGACCGTTCTTCGAGGCGGGATCCGCGATCAGTCCGGCGACAGGTTCCGGGTCGAGTCCGACGGCCCGGGCCGCATTCGTCATGACCCGCATCGAGGAGTCCGTCGAGCGCCATGCGGCCCAGACTTGAACTCGCCGACTAGACGAGCCCGGCTAGCCCAGGCCGCGCAGGCACTGCGCCTCGGGCAGGCCCTTGAGCCGCTTCAGCGTGTTGTTCTCGATCTGCCGGATCCGCTCCCGGGTCACCCCGAACGCGTCTCCGACCTCCTCGAGGGTCATCGGCTTCCGCCCATTCAGTCCGTAGCGCAGCTCGAGCACCTCCCGGTCCCGCACCGGCAGCACCGCCAGCGCCCTCTGCACGTCCTCCCGCTGCAAGTTGTCGGAGGCGGTCTCGAACGGCGACTCCACGTTGTCATCCGCAACGAAGTCACCTACCTCGGAATCGTCCTCGTCCCCCACCGGCTTCTCCAGCGAAACCGGCATCTGGCTGACCCGCAGCACCTCCCGCACCTCCCGGCCGGTCCATCCAAGCTCGGTCCCGATCTCCTGCGGCTCCGGCTCCCTGCCCAGCTTCTGAACCAGGTGCCTCTCCACGTGCACCACCCGGTTCAACTTCTCCACCATGTGGACCGGAATCCGGATCGTCCGCGACTTGTCCGCCAGAGCCCTGGTCACGGCCTGCCTGATCCACCAGGTCGCATACGTCGAGAACTTGTAGCCCCGCCGGTAATCGAACTTCTCCACCGCCCGGATCAGTCCCAGCGACCCCTCCTGGATCAGATCGAGCAGGCTCAGCCCCCGCCCCAGATAGGACTTCGCGATCGACACCACCAGCCGCAGGTTGGCCTCCACCATGTGCCGCTTCGCGTCCATGTCCCCGCGCTCGATCCGCTTCGCCAGAGCGACCTCCTGGGGGGCGGTGAGCAGCTCGACCAAGCCGATCGAGCGCAGATAGAGCCGCAGCGAGTCCAGGCTCGGCTCGACGGTCAGATCCAGCTCCTGCTTGCGCCGGCCGTTGGTCCCCTCCTCGGCCGTGCCCTTGCTCTCCTTGTACGCGGTCACCCCGTCGGCCGCGATCACATCCACGCCCTGCTCGACCAGGTGCGCATGCAGCTCCGACACCTGCTCCTTGGTGACCTCCACCTCCTCGAGCGTGGACGCGATCTCCTCGAAGGTCAGATAACCCCGCTCGGTCCCCGCCGCAATGAGCCCGCGCAGCTCCTCGTTCTCCCCAAACGGCTGTTCGTCGGCCGCGACGGCCGTGGCGAATCGACGCCAAGCTGCTTCTCCTCTCCCGTAAACGTGTCCCGAGCCTCCCCCTATCCGAGGCCGGTCTACAGGCGATCGGGAGTATAAGGACGCCCGGGCGGGAACACGGACCAATTATTGAGGCAATTTCGGCCCGCACCCAGCCGCCCAACACCCGGCAATGAGTTGAATCCGCCACGGGCTCAGGCATACTTGACGGCCATGGCCAATCCGATCGAGACGACCTCCCGCCCACCCGCGACGCCCAGGCCGAGACACCCACGACCCGCGTCAGCCTCTCGCGCGTCGGCGTGGTCGGCGTCGAGAAGATCATCCGCGTATGCGGTTCCCAGAACGGGGGCCCGGCGGGCGATGAATCCCTCTACCACGCGGACCTCGAGTGCTTCGTCGACCTCAACCCCGAGCAGGCCGGCGTCCACATGTCCCGCTTCGAGGAGGTCGTCAACGAGGCGATCGACACGGTCGTCCTCGGCGAAGCCCTCCGCGCCGAGGGCCTCGCCGCGCACATCGCCGAGCGCGTCCGCGAGCGCCAGGGCGGCCGCCGCGCCGAGGTCCGCATCGCGGCCCGCTATCCCGAGACCGTCCCCGCCCCCGTCTCCGGCCTCCCCACCCAGGAGCTCTACACCCTCTTCGGCACCGCGGTCTCCTCCGAGCGGGGCACCCGCACCCTCACCGGCGTCGAGGCCCAGGGAATGACCGCCTGTCCCTGCGCCCAGGGCCTGGTCGAGGACGGCGCCCGCGCCCGTCTCGCCGAGCAGGGCTTCGACGCCGACCGACATCGACCGCATCGTCGACGCCGTCCCCATCGCCACCCACAACCAGCGCGGCATCGGCACCCTCCACATCGGCGTGCCCGAGGATTCCGAGGTCGACATCGACGCTCGCCAGCTCCTCGGCATCGTCGAGAGCTCGATGTCCAGCGAGATCTACGAGCTCATGAAGCGCTCGGACGAGCGCTCCGTGGTCGAGAAGGCCCACGCCAACCCCCGGTTCGTCGAGGACTGCGTCCGCGAGATGATCCGCCAGGTCACCGAGACCTTCCCGCAGCTTCGCGACGGCGCCTTCGTCCACGCCCGCCAGGAGAACCTCGAGACGATCCACCGCCACAACGTCGTCGCCGAGCGCTACGGCCTGCTCTCCGAGATCACCGGCGAGCTGGAGAGCGGCGAGCACTCCCGCCACCACACCACCATGCGGGAGTGGCTCGAGGCGCCTGTTGCCCCTGCCTAGGCAGTCGGCCTTCGCGCCGTGCCTCGACGCCAGCATCCGCCTGAAGCCGAAGAAGTAGTCGGCCCCGCTGATGACCGTCACCGCCACGGCGGCATAGACCAGCAGGTCCACACCGAGCGGCGCCGGCTCCACCGCGATCAGGCAGATGATCGCGACCACCTGCAGCATCGTCTTCACCTTCCCCAGCCAGCTCGCCTGGATCACCACGCCCTGCTCGGCTGCCACCAGCCGCAACCCGGTCACAGCGAACTCGCGCGCGATGATCACCATCGCGATCCAGGCGGCGAGCCGGTCGAGCGACACCAGAGCTATCAGCGACGCAGCGATCAGCAACTTGTCCGCGATCGGATCCATCAACTTGCCGAAGGTCGTGATCGCGTTCCGCTGCCGCGCGATGTAGCCGTCGAGCGTGTCGGTGAACGCGGCCAGCGCGAACACGCCGCCGCGATCGCGTCGCCGTTCGGCGTCTCGTCGAGCAGCGCCACGACCACCACCGGCACGAGCAGGATCCGGATGACCGTCAGGGTGTTCGGCAGGTTGAGCGGGAACACGCCGCAAGTATCGCCGCCGGCTCAGGCGACCGCGCGAGCTCCCTTGCGCGCGCGAACACCGAGTCCATCATCGGCTCGGTCAGCTTGCCCGTGAACGTGTTCTGCTGGCTCGGGTGAAAGCAGCCGATCATCGACCAGGCCCGCTCGCCCGTCCGGATCTCGGCCTCCGCGCCATGCCCGAAGCGCGGCCGCGGGCGCGGCACCTCCGCCCCGAGCTCCGCCAGCGCCAGCAGGGACCCCGTCCAGGCGAAGGAGCCGAGCGCGACGAGGACCCGGGCGGAGCGCAGCAGCCGCAGCTCCCGGACCAGATACGGCAGGCAGTTGTCCCGCTCCTCGGTGGTCGGCCGGTTCTGCGGCGGCGGGCAGCGGTTCACCGCCGTGACGTAGGCGCCGCCGAAGGCGCAGCCCATCGTCCACGCTCACGGATCTGTCGGCTGGTTCGCGAGCCCGGCGCGGTGGAGAGCCGCGAACAGCCAGTCGCCGGAGCGGTCGCCGGTGAAGATCCGGCCGGTCCGGTTGCCGCCATGCGCCGCCGGCGCCAGCCCGACGATCACGATCGCGGCCCGCGGATCGCCGAACCCCGGCAGCGGCCGGGCCCAGTAGCGCTCGCCCCGGTAGCGCCGCGGCGGGTCCGCCGCGCTCCGCTCGCGCCACTCGACCAGGCGCGGGCACGCGATGCAGCCGACGATCTCATCCTCGAGGGCCGCTGAGCGATCCGCCATACGGTGACGCGAGCTCGGCGCAGCTCTCGCCCTCAGGTGCAGGGCGAAGCTGCCGCGGAAGCTCTCGATCGTCCGCCTCAGGCCCTCTTCCAGCGGCGTCTCCGCCTCGAAGCCGATCAGCTCCCGCGCTCGGCTCGTGTCCAGATAGCGCTTGGGCTGCCCGTCCGGGCGAGAGGTGTCCCAGGTCGTCTTCCCCTCGAAGCCGGCCAGCGCGCTGATCGTCTCGGCGAGGTCGCGGATCCTCGTCTCCTGGCCGGTCCCGATGTTGACCGGGTCGGAGGTCTCGAGCCGCTCGGCGCACAGCAGCAGCGCTCGGGCGGCGTCGTCCACGTAGAGGAACTCACGCGACGGCTCACCGGTGCCCCACAGCACCACCTCCGAGTCACCGCGCTCCGCGGCCGGCGACGTACTTGTGCACCATCGCCGCGATCACATGCGAGTCCTCGAGATCGAAGTTGTCACCCGGCCCGTACAGGTTGGCCATCACCGGCGCGCAGGAATCGAGACCGTATTGACGGCGATACGCGTCGCTCAGCACGAGCAGCATCTTCTTGGCCAGCCCGTAGGGCGCATTCGACTCCTCGGGATAGCCGTCCCAGATGTCGTCCTCCGAGAACGGCACCGGCGTGAACTTGGGATAGGCGCAGACCGAGCAGGCCGCGACCAGCTTCTCGACCCCGAGCTCGCGGCACGCCTCGAAGACGTTCAGCCCCATCGCGAGGTTGTCATGGGCGAGGGGCCCGGGATTGCGCCGGTTGTAGCCGATGCCACCCACGTTGGCGGCCAGGTGGATGACGACCTGGGCATTCGCGCAGGGCTTCGAAGCACGCCTCGCGGTCGCGCAGGTCGTGCTCCGCCGAGCGGATCGTCCTGACGCGCGCGCCGAGGTCCTCGAGCATGGCGACGGTCGGCCGGCCGAGGAAGCCCGCGCCTCCCGTGACCGCGACCGCCTTACCGTCCCAGAATCCGGGGTCCGGGCTCACGGAAGCCATCGCCCGGAAGGCTAGCGGCCGCCTGTGCCCTGTCTCAGGGCAGCGCCGGCCGCGGGCGACGCCGTCGCTGCAGCCGGCGCCGCGCCGGCGCAGAAGCGCGGTGCCGGCCACGATCAGTCCCACCCCGCCTGCGAGCAGCAGCAGGATCGATCGCCGCTCCGGGACCACCCGACGACGAGGCCTTCTTCGTACCGGCCCCGGCCTGCTTCCAGACAATGCTCTGGCTGCCTCCCACCACGGCCCGCAGCTGCTGCTTCCCGCGCAGGCGGAGCTTGGTGGTGAAGACCACGCCCTTGCCGGCCTGGAGCTTCTTGACCGTCACCCAGCGTGACCCCTGCTGCCTCTGGATGCGCAGCTTCCCCGCCTCGGGCGCCTTGCCCCAGGCGGTCAGAGTCTGCGGGTCGAGCCGCTCGGTGACGAACGGGAACTGGACGGCGGTCAGCGACGGCTTCGGCCTGCCGTCCGAGAAGTAGACGCCGGACTGCAGCCCGGCATGGACGTCCGGCCGGGCCGCCGAGTCGCCGATCTGGAAGTTGACCGCAAGGCTCGCGCCGGCCTTCCAGAACAGATACAGGGACTGCTCGATCCAGCGCGCCTGGGTGAGCAGCGGCGCGCCCAACCGGGTTCGGCGGCTTGCTGTCCCACCAGAACTCCGTGACCCAGACCGGGTGGCTTCCGCCTGACACCGTCCCGAGCTTCTCGGCGGCGCGGAAGACGGGCGACCAGGCGACCGAGATCCGGAGTGGAAACGTCGCCGGGAGCGGGCCCGAGCGGAGCGGCCCGCCGCCGGTGTTGTCGATCGCGTGGTGGGCGAAGACGTCGAGCGTCGGCCGGCCGCCGGAGCAGTTCTTCGCCCGCACGTACTTCTTCTTGCCGGCTTCCCCTTCTTCCCCTTCTTCTTCTTCGTCTTCTTGGGCTGCACGCAGAGCAGCTGCTGCCAGAACTGCACCGGCTGGATGCGCTGGTCACCGCCCGGGTAGGGGCCGCCGGGAGGATCCCCGTACGGAGCGGTGCCGGCCGCGACCACCTGGATCTTCGGGTTGACCTGCTTGATCGGCCGTGTAGGACGCGTTGAGCATCGCCTTGTAGGCGTCGGGGCTGAGAGCGGTCTTGCCCTGGAAATGCGGGCTCGATCCAGTCGGAGCTGTTGGGCTCGTTCCAGACCTCGATGGCGTCAACGGCCGGGAGCGGCGCCTGGCCGGGCGGGCTCGTAGGTGCCCGAGTAGCGAGCGGCAAGCGCCTGGTTGAAGTTGGCGAGATCGGAGGGGCTCACCTTCCACGTGCCCGGGTCGGTCGAGGCGGGCTTCCCCGGCCCCTCGGCCCAGGGCGGGGCGACGTTCACCGTCAGCAGCACCTTGAGGCCGCGCGCCGCGGCATCGCGCACCGGCCCATCGAGGGAGGAGAAGTCATAGGCGACGCTGCCGGGGTTCGTCGGATCCAGGGGACGTGTCGGCGCGACGTATGCCCAGCCGACGCTCAGGCGAACGAGCCCCGCGTCGGCGTCCACGGTTCGACCCATCCATTGGGAGCGATCCGCAGGACTGGCGCCCTGATACTGGTCCGTGCCCGAGAAGCCGACCACCATCCCGCGCTTCGCGGAAGCGCTCGGCGTGACGGCCAGCGCCGCCAGCAACAGACCGACCACGACCCAGACCGAGCGCCTGATCCCGCCAGCGCGCGGACCCGGGACGGTGGCAGCCGGAGTCCCTCTCTGGTTGCCGCCTCAAGACCAAGAGCGGGAAGTTGTAGCGGATTTGGCGGAGCGACTCAGCCGGGTCTTCGCGCACTCGCCCGATCGCGGTGCCTGATCTTCGGCCGAATCGGCTCCGGCACGTACTCGAGTGCATTCCCGCCGGCCTGCAGGACGTGGTACGCCGCCCGGCGCAGGCGCTCGTACTTCGGCCGCCTGAACAGATGGGACGCGACCCGGTCCGCCTCGACCTCTCGTCGCACCTCCGGCGGGTGCTCGAGCGGAAACGAGATCCCCTCGAGCGGTCTCCCCGCGATCCCGAGCGGATCATCGGTGGCGTTCGTGGCCTCGTCCCCGAAGCCGATGTTCGATGATCAGGTTGTGGTTCGGGTGGATGCTCGACAGCCCCCGGCTGAGGGCGGCGTAGGACCACTGCGCGTCCCAGTTGTCGATCTCCCGCGAGTTGTCCCAGACAAAGCCCCAGTGCCGCTGCTCATCCTCCTCCTCGAACATCTCGCGGAGACGAGCCTTCCGTTCCGCTCTCCTCAGCGCGTGCCACTCGGCCAGCTCGACGTCGAAGAGGCGCCAGGCACGCCGCCAGGTCGCCCAGCCCCAGACCGCCGGGCCACGCGAGAAGTGGTAGCTCCACTGCTTCGGCGGCTCGGGTAGGAGCTGGCTCCCCGAGATGTGCACGACCCGTTCGTCGTCGCGGTAGCGCGCGAGCAGCTCCTCGCAATACGGAAAGAAGCTCGGGTGGGGCAGGCAGTCGTCCTCGAGGATGATCGCCTCCTCGACCTGATCGAAGACCCCGTCCAAGCCACTCGGGATCCTGCGCTTCAAGCCGAGGTTCTCGTCGGCGAAGTCGCGGACGACATCACACGGCCAGTCGACCCGCGAGACCACCGCTCGGGCCTCCTCGCACAGGCGGGCATCGTCCGTGTTGCCGGGCCGTGGGCCGTCGGCGATCAGGAAGAGCTTCGGCGGGCGCGCGTCCCGGATCCGCTCGAAGACCCTGGCCGTCAGCTCCGGGCGCCGGAAGAGGATCAGTGCGACTGCGGTCTGCATCAGAGGAATCGTGCCAGGCGAGTGGGCATCGGATAGTCGGTGCGCAGATGCGCGGCGAAAGCCGCCGGCGCCACCCTTCTCTCGCGCTGGATCGCCCGCCGCTTTCGCAGGGTCGCGGGCACCATCCGCAGGAAGGAGCCGTACGCCCGCAGGTGCGGCCGGATCCCCTGACGCCGCGAGGAGGCCAGCACCCCGTACTGGTAGAGCACGATCTTGGCGAGCGACCGGAAGAGAATCGAGGCGGGCATGTCCTTGAGCAGGGTGACGAGCGTGTTGCGGACGAGATAGAAGCGCGGCAGATCCGACTGGGCGCCCACGGTCCCGCCTCGGACGTGGAAGGCCTCTCGGCTGCGGCACGTAGATGCCCCGAATAGCCGCGAAGCAGCATCCGCAGGCAGAGGTCCCCGTCCTCGCAGTAGAGGAAGTAGTCCTCATCGAAGTCCCCGCGCCTCGGCGAGCGCCTGCCGCCGGTAGAGCGCCGCCGCCGCCGTCACGATCGCAGTCGGTCGGCGCTCGTCGTACTGTCCCGTGTCTGTCTGGTCCAGCCCGATCGGCTGGAAGTGCCCGCAGGTGTAGAAGTCATGACCCGCCTGCTCGATCACATTGCGATCGTCGTGCCGCATGATCTTGCCGGTGACAAACCCGATCTCTGGGTCCGCATCGAGCTCCGCCACGAGCAGCTCGATCCAGTCCGCGGACAACTCGATGTCGTTGTTGAGCAGGGCGACGTACCTGCCGTCGCCCGGCCTCGATTCCGCGGTTCACAGCCGCCGGGAACCCGGTGTTCCCTCCGAGCTCGATGACGCGCACCTCCGGCCACTCCCGCGCCAGGTACTCCGCAGAGCCGTCGGTTGAGCCGTTGTCCACGACCGTGACGTCGAAGTCCCTGAAGGTCTGTCCGCGCAGGGACTGCAAGATCATCTCGAGGTACGTGAGGCCATCGCGCGGCGTGGCCCCGTTGTGGTTCGGGATGACGACCGAGACCTCGGGCTCGGGACGCGCTCACGCGCGCAGCGTACGCATCCGCCGCGGATGACGCCCCTGCGCGTCGGCATAGACGCCCGCCTCGGTGCCGGACGGTTCGGCGGCGTCGAGCAGGCCCTGATCGGGATCGCCGCCGGCCTCTCGAAGCTCGACGACGGCGATGAGGAATACCTCTTCCTTGCGAATCGCGGCCAGGCCGAATGGCTACTGCCCTACCTCGGTGGCCCCTGTCGACTGCTCCAATCCCGTCGCCGTCGGCCGGTCTGGCTGGCCCGCGCGGCCCCAGGGGGCTCGCGGAGCGAGCGCCGGTTATCGGACAGCGCTACGTGGTCCGCACCTCCGACGGAACGGTCGAGCGGGCGGGCGTCGACGTCATGCACTTCCCAATCCAGGACGCATTCGTGGTCGACCGGCCGAGCATCTACCAGCCTCATGACCTCTTGCATCTGCACTTCCCCGAGTTCTTCAGCCGCTGGGAGCGGGAGCGCCGAGAGCGCGTCTACCGCACGCACTGCGAGCGGGCCGAGATGGTCGTCGCGATGACCTCATGGGGCAAGAGGGACCTGATGGAGCACTACGGCCTGCCCGGCGAGAAGGTCCACGTGGTGCCCTGGGGCTCCGTCCTCTGGGAGTATCCGGAGCCATCGCCGCCGGACTTGAATCGATTGCGGGCGCGCCTCTCCCTCCCCGACCGGTTCCTGCTCTATCCGGCGCAGACGTGGCCGCATAAGAACCATGAGGGCTTGCTCGAGGCGCTCGCGCTGATCAAGGGGCGCGAGCAGCTGGCCATCCCGTTGGTCTGCCCGGGCAGGAAGACCCGCCATTTCGGCCGGATCTCCGAGCGCGTGCGCGAACTCGGCCTCGAGGCGACCACCCGGTTTCCTGGATTCATCAGCCCGGCCGAGCTTCGCGGGCTATACGTGCTCGCGACGGCGCTCGTCTTCCCGAGCCGCTTCGAGGGATGGGGACTGCCGGTATGCGAGGCGTTCTCGGCGAGCCTGCCGGTGGCCTCCTCGTCGGCGACGAGCTTGCCGGATTTGGTCGGCGAAGCCGGGCTGCTCTTCGACCCGGACGATCCCGGAGCAGATCGCAGAATGCGTGCTGCGTCTTTGGCGGGATCCCCTGCTCCGCCAGACGCTGTCCGAGCGCGGCCGGGAGCGCGGCGCGCTGTTCAGCTTCGATCGGACGGCGCGCCTGTTCCGGGCGCACTACCGCCGGCTAGGGCATCGTCCGCCATGAGGAAGACCGTATCCTTCTCGCCAGCCCGCCCCTGGCCTGAGCGCGGGGCCCGGAGCCTGGACATGGACACGATCTCAACCGAAAAACGATCGCTCTGCGAAGCGGATGCTCACGATGTTCTATCGTGGCTTGGCTAAGGGGGGTGCGCCGTGTGCTCGGGAGCCTCTTCCAGATCGCCCTGAACGACCAGCTCGGCGACCTCAGCCGCCAGACCAAGCGGCTGGGCTCCGCCTCGGTCGAGTCGGTCACCTACGTGGGCGGCGAGCTGCGGGCAATGGACGAGCGGCTGGTCGCGAATCGAGCAGGAGCTGGCCTCGCTGCGCGAGCTGATCGAGCGGTCCGGCTCGTCGGGGAGCGGGCCGGTCGAGGCCCGCGACGACGTCGTCTCCGGCGGGGCTGCGCTCCGGCTGAGATGGGCCGTGACGCCAGGCTCCGTCTGGCTGGACGCCCGAGGAACACAGAGCGTCGGTC
>CAWGUT010000009.1:0-36412 GCA_963825825.1 uncultured Solirubrobacterales bacterium
CGGGCGCGGTGGCGCTGGAACTGCCCGGGCTCGGCCTCCTCGTCGAGCACCTGCTCGATCGTCCGGCCGCTGAGCACGGACTCGGGCTGCGAGGAGGTCGGTCTGCGCCGGGCGTCGGCGCCCTCATCGCGCTTCTTGATCAGCAGCCACTTCTCGCGGTCCGAAGGCGGGCCGGTCCGGACGAGAGCGTAGGCGCCCTTGATCTTCTCGCCGAGCATGAAGATCTTCACGTCGCCCTTCTCGATCGCGTCTGCCAGTTCCATGGGCTCGCCGCGCCGGGTCTCGGAGATGTTCTGGAAGACGCCGCGGTCCCAGACGATCATCGGTCCCGCGCCGTATTCGCCCTCCGGGATCACGCCCTCCCACTCCAGGTACTCGAGCGGGTGGTCCTCGGTGCGCATCGCGAGCCGCTTGTCGCGTGGGTCGAGCGAAGGGCCCTTGGGAACCGCCCAGGAGGCGAGCACGCCGTCTGATCTCGAGCCGCAGGTCGTAGTGCTCCGAGGTCGCCGAGTGCTTCTGGATCGCGAAGCGCGGATGGCTCCGCTTCGCCTTGCCCTTCCCCTTCTTCTTGGCCTTGCCGCTCGGCTCCCTCGTCCTGGAGAAGTCCCGCTTGCGCTCGTATTCGCGCGAGCTTGCCTTGCGCTTGGGCATCAGACCGCCACCTCCAGCTCTGCGATCGAGTCCGCCAGCGCACCGCGCAGGCCGTCGAGGTTCGGTGATCGCCTCGGGGTCCGAGCAGAGCCCGAAGGCGAGCTCCCCGCCGAGCGAGATGATCGACACCCGGAGGGCGTGGCGGTCGGCGGGCTCGGCGAATGAGCTGAACTGCTCGACCGCGTGCCCGAGGATCAGCGGCCGCTGCCTCGGGCCGGGGACGTTGGAGACCGAGAGCGCGAATTCGCGCGGCCCCGAGGTCAGCCTGGTCACGCCGCGATAGAGCGGGCGGAAGCGGCCGACCGCGTGGAAGAAGGCGTAGAGCGTGTCGGCGTCGTGGTCGAGCTTCCGCTCGCTCGTCTCCGTGTTGATCATCCGCAACCGGGCGGCCGGGTCGGGTTCGGAGATCGGCAGATCGAGGTTCATGAAGGAGTCGCGGTTGCCGAGTTGCCCCGCATCCTCCTCCTGCGCGTGCAGGCAGACGGGGCACTGCACCCGGAGGTCGTCGGCGATCCCCCCGACCTGCGGTAGCCAGCGGCGAAGGCCTCCGGCGACCACGGCGAGTACGACGTCGTTCACGGTCACGCGCTCGGCCGCGCCGTGCTCGATCCGCTTCAGCCGCTCGAGTGGGAAGCTCGTCCAGGCGACCTCGCGGGCCGGGCCGATGTGCTGGTCGAGCTTGGTGTCCCGACCGCGGCGGAGCTCTCGCCGGAGTGCGGCGGGAAGGCTCACCAGGACGCGCGCCTCGCGTGCCTCGAGTTGCCGGGGCCTGCGCGGGCGCGCGGCCGGACGTCGCGGGCGACGGTTGGTCGTCCTGGTCCCAGAGCAGCCCGGCGATCAGCCTGATCGCGCTCACCCCATCCGCCATCGCGTGGTGGATGCGCCCGATCAGCGCGACCCGCTCGCCGGTCAGCGGCAGCGCGTCGAGGCGCCAGAGCGGCCGCGTGTGATCGAGGCGCTCGGAGAGCAGGTCGCCGATGGCGCGGCGGAGCTCCTCGTCGGAGAGCGGATCCGCATGATCCGGTGAGGCCACGTGCCAGGCGAGATCGACCTCCGGGGACCTCGACCCACGCCGGCCGGCCGAGACCCAGGCGTGGTTCCTCGACTCGCTGGCTCAGTCTGGGAAACGCCCCCATTCGCTCGCCCGACCTGATCACGGAGGCCGTTCCACCGAGAGCGCCTGGCCGTCGGAGTCCGGGCGCGACGATCAGGACCTTGCCCGTGTGTCCCTTGATCACGGGGGACTCGAGACGCAGGATCCGGGCGTCGTCCTGGCTGAGCCGCTCTCGCCTGCCGGTGGGCATCGTCGGGATCATCCCGCCCGGGGGCGTCGCTGTCACGCCGTTTCTCGCACTGCACTTCGGGTAACCCCAGGGGAGAACCGACAAAGGAGACGATCAAGATGGGTGAGCACATCGATGAGGCGAAGGGCCGCACCAAGGAAGCGGCCGGCAACCTCACCGACGACGACAAGCTGAAGCGTGAGGGCAAGGTCGATCGCGCAGTTTCGAGCGTCAAGGACACGGTCGACGACGTGGCCGACAAGGTGAAGGACAAGGTCGGCAAGGACACGGGACCCGCGCGACTGACCGCCCGACTGTTTACCCACGGGCGTGCTAGCGCGACCCGCTTGATGGCCGGGAAGTTGAGGGCCGGAGCAGATCGCTCCGGCCCTTTCTTTTGGCGATGGGGAGAATTACCTACGTCGAAGCCCGCAGTTCGCCCCGATGACGCACGCCCGGGCGGTGGAGAGAATGGCTGTCGCCAAGGGGAGCAGGAAACCGAAAAGCGCAGGGACAACCCGCCCGCCGCAGATCGACTCACACGGGCCGCCCTAGGGGGGCGGCCCGTTTTTTATGCCCGATCGCCCGTCCGGCTCGCCGTACAGAGCGTCGCGCCATCTCCGTCGGGGCCTGCGCCTCGCCGCGCAGCTCGAGCAGGCGAATCGGCGACGACGACGACCGCGAGCCCCTCGAATGGCTGGAGCAGGCCCTCGGCGACCAGATCGACCGCCGGCTCACAAGCGCGAAGCCGTGGAAGGGGACGGCGATCGCCTGCACCGCGAGCTCGGTGAACAGGATGACCCCGACGACGATCACGAACACCCGCCGGAAGTTTCCGCGGACGAGCTCGACGCTGCGCCGCATCGGCATCGACGGGCCCGCGATGCTCGAGCTTCATCACCGCCGGCGAGATCCCGACGTAGGCGAGGAAGATCAGGCCCGGCGACCACCAGCAGCACGGATCCCGATCGCGGATCCGAGGCTGAGCACGATGTCGAGGACGATCAGGCCCCCGATGCGGCAGCGACGCGGATCAGTGTCGAGAGCGGCGGGAGCGGCTGTCCCGCGCGCCAATCGACATCGGCGGCGGCGGTCAGTCCGGCGTAGATCGCCTGGCCGATGAGGTTGATGGCCGTCGTGAGCAGGATCGGCGCCGAGGAGCGCGACGTCCTTCGGCGTTGCGAATGCCGCTCGAGGTTGCCGCCGTCGAAGGACCGCGTCGGCGATGCGACTGCGGCAGCAGGACGACGATCGCCGCCGGGATCAGGAAGCTCCAGTGGCGCGCCGTAGACGGTGAACATCTCGCCGAGGACGCCCGCACGGAGAGCGTATGCGCCGTGGGTCGTTCACGTCTCGAGCAGATGGGGGAGGGGGTTGGTCGGCAGGTGGATCCAGCCCTCGCGCGTGGCGCGATCGCGCCTCCCTCCCGGCTCGGGCGGCTGGGTCAGGCCGAGCGCCGCGGCGCGCGCGACCAGCGAGCAGACCAGCGCGTCGAAGCAGTTGTGATCCGAGCCCGCGAGCCTCCCGCTGCTGCAGCGTCATCTGGATGCCGCCGAGACCCTCCTCCAGCTGGCGAGAGCAGCTCGGGGAGGCGGGCGGCGCCGACCCGGCTCTTGTAGCCGGTCGCCGAGAGGCCCCAGGCGCGAGCGCGGGCGCCGGGTAGGCCTCGATCACCTTGCCCGAGCCGGCGCGGTCGACCGGGCTCACCGCGGGCGGCGAGGCGGTCGAGCAGGTAGGCGCAGCGCATCGCGACGACCCCGATCAGGTCGGTCGAGACGCTCAGCGGCCGGCGAGCGCCGTGCTCGATCAGCCGGCGGTCGGTGGCCCGGAAGCTGAGCTGGAAGCGGTAGAGGTCCTGGTCCTCTCCGCTGCCGGGCCAGCCCGCCCGGTTGCGGTGGGCCGCCACGGCGTCCACGAACTCGTCCGGCCAGCCGAACGGCGCGTCGATCGCGACCTTGTCGGCGTCCTCGATGGCGTCAAGCAGGTGATCGCATCATCGAGCCCCGAGCCGAAGCTCGGAGACGATGGGCGCCCCGGTCCCCAATCGATGGCGCAGGCGCTGGTGTTGGCGGGCTGCGCCGCGAGGTCGATCCCGAGCGTGCGCACGCGGCGATGGTATTCGCGGTGCGAGAGTGAGGCCGGCGGTAGGCTGCAGTCTGGGTGACCCGCGAGGACTTCGAGATCGGGGACGTCAAGCCGGAGATCTCCGCCGCCGGCGGCGTGGTGCTCGCGCCGCGACAAGCAGGGGCGAGACCAAGGTCGCGGTCATTCACCGCCCGAAGTACATGGACTGGTCGCTGCCCAAGGGAAAGCTCGAGGAGGGGGAGGGCTGGCAGGAGGCGGCGCTACGCGAGGTGGAGGAGGAGACCGGGTACCGCTGCGAGGCGAGTCGCCGAGCTGCCCCACGTCTCCTACCTGGACCGCAAGGGCCGGCGAAAGCTGGTCCGCTACTGGCTGATGGAGCCGATCGAGGGGGAGTTCGAGTCCCACGAGGAGGTCGACGAGCTGCGCTGGGTGACGCCGGACGGAGGCCGACGAGCTGCTCACCTATCCGCACGACAAGGAGCTCGTCCGAAGGCGCTGCGGCGCTACCGCTGGCGCCAGATCATGCGGGTCCTGACGCCCTGGTCGCGCCAGCCGCTGCCGATCTGAGGCCGCCCGGCGAGTAACGGGGCGGCTCTACGATGGACAGTGGAGTACGGCAACTGACCTCGACGGAAGGAGCAGCACCGTGACCGACAACACCGAGACCGCGATCCTCGCGGGAGGCTGCTTCTGGGGCGTGCAGGACCTGCTTCGCAAGCGCGACGGCGTCATCTCGACCCGCGTCGGATACACGGGCGGGGAGAACGCGAACGCGACCTACGGGAACCATCCCGGCCATGCCGAGGCCGTCGAGATCGTCTTCGATCCCGGAGCGGATCTCCTACCGCGACATCCTCGAGTTCTTCTTCCAGATCCACGATCCGACCACCAAGGACCGGCAGGGGAACGACATCGGCTCGAGCTACCGCTCCGAGATCTTCTACACGACGCGACGAGCAGCGCCGCGTCGCGGAGGAGACGATCGCCGACGTCGACGCCTCCGGCCTCTGGCCGGGCAAGGTGGTCACCGAGGTGAGCGAGGCCGGCCCGTTCTGGGAGGCCGAGCCCGAGCACCAGGACTACCTCGCAGCGCTACCCGAACGGCTACACCTGCCACTTCCCGCGGCCGGACTGGAAGCTCCCGCACCGCGAGGTCACCGCCTGAGCGCGCGTCGCGAATCGATCAGCGTCGCGCACGCCGTCAGACCGGCGCATCAGCAAAATCAGGTAGGTAGCCTCCCCGCTCGGGATGTGGGATGGGAGGTCGAGACGAGGGCCGCTCGCAGCGTGCGCCGCCGCCGCTGCCGCGGGCGCGCTCGCGATCGCGCTGCTCGGCGGCCGATTCGCCGGCGGGAGCCGCGACCTCGCCGACCCTCTCCGCCCCGAGCGCTGAGGGTCCGCTCCAGGCGACGATCCGCCGCGACGCCCACGGCATCCCGAACATCATCGGCGACAACTTCGCGGACCTCGGCTTCGGCTACGGCTACTCGTTCGCCGAGGACAACATCTGCACGATCGCCGAGACCTACGTGACGGTGCGGGGCGAGCGCTCGCGCTACTCGGGCGATGGCGTCCAGGGGAGCTTCGGGCCGGACGGCAGCTACCTGCAGCGCGGCAACGGCTTCTACGCGCCAACAACCTCAACTCCGACTTCTTCTACCAGCGGATCATCGACGATCACACCGTCGAGAACCTGCTCGACCAGCCGCCGCCTGACGGCCCGGTCGATGAGATCCGCGAGGGGGTTCGCGGCTACGTCGCCGGCTACAACAAGTACCTCGCGGACACCGGCGTCGACAACCTGCCCGATCCGCGCTGCCGCGGCGCCGACTGGGTCAAGCCGATCAGCGAGATGGACGCCTACCGGCGCTTCTACCAGCTCGCGCTGCTCGCCTCGCCAGACGGTCGCGATCGACGGCATCGCCGACGCAGAAGACGCCCGGCGGCGCCTCCGTCGCCGATCGACGCCGACGGGATCGCCGCAGGGCCTGCAGGCGAACCTGAAGCTGCGCGATCGGCTCGAACGCCTATCGGGCTCGGCTCGCGAGGCGACCGCCAACGGCAAGGGGCATGGTGCTCGGCAACCCGCACTTCCCCTGGGACGGACCCGAGCGCTTCTACCAGGCGCATCTGACCATCCCCGGCAAGGTCAACGTCTCGGGCGGCAGCCTCTTCGGCGTGCCGCTGGTCCTGATCGGCCACACCGACAACCTCGCCTGGAGCCACACGGTCTCGACCGCCTTCCGCTTCACGCCGTTCCAGGAGATCATCAACCCGCTCGACCCGACCCAGTACCTCTATGACGGCCAGTGGCGCGACATGGAGCAGGAGCAGGTCACGGTCATGGTCGCGCACCGACTCGGGCCTCGAGCCGCGGACCCGGACGCTCTACTCGACCGAGCCACGGACCGGTGCTCGACAGCCTCGTCGGCGTCCCGCTGCCCTGGACGCCGGCGACGGCGTTCACGATGGGGGACGCGCAACGCCGCCAACTTCCGCTACCTGAACCACTTCTTCTTCACCAACCAGGCCCAGAGCGTCGACGAGCTCGACCAGATCGAGAAGACCTACGAGGGGATCCCCTGGGTCAACACGATCGCCGCGGACTCCGCAGGGCAAGGCCTACTACGCCGACATCGGCTCGATCCCGAACGTCTCCAACGCGAAGGCGCAGCAGTGCGACACGCCGGTCGGCGCGGCGACCTTCCAGGCGCTCGGCCTGCCGGTCCTGGACGGCTGCAGATCTCGTCCTGCGAGTGGGGGAACGACCCCGACGCGGCCGCCCCCGGGATCTTCGGGCCGTCTCACCTGCCCTCGCCTGATCCGCGACGACTACGTCACCAACTCCAACGACAGCTACTGGCTCGCCAACCCCGAGCATCCGCTGGAGGGCTTCGCCCGGATCATCGGCGACGAGCGGACACCGCGGACGCTGCGGACCCGGCTCGGCCTGCGCATCGTCCAGCAGCGCCTCGACGGCTCGGATGGCCTGCCGGGCGACGGGTTCACCCGCCAGCAGCTCCAGGACGCGGTCTTCAACGACCGCCAGTACGCCGGCGAGCTCTGGCGCGACCAGCTGGTGCGAGCTCTGCAACAGTGCCCCCGGCGGGTACCTGATGGGCAGCTCGGGCCCGGTGGACGTGAGCGAGGCCTGCCCGGTGCTCGCCGCCTGGGACCTGCACGACAACCTCGACTCGAACGGCGCGATCCTCTTCCGCCGCTTCGCGACGCGCGCCCTGGCGAGCCCCGGCGGCCTGCCGGTTGGCCTCCCGACCGGCGACCTGAGCGTGTTCTCGACCCCCTTCGACCCGAACGACCCGGTCAACACCCCGTCGGGCCTCAACACCGCCAGCCCGAAGGTGCAGCAGTCGCTGGCCGACGCGGTCAGCGACCTTCGCGACGCCGGCATCCCCCTGGACGCGCCGCTGCGCGGCTACCAGTACGAGAAGCGGGGCGACGAGAAGATCCCGATCCACGGCGGCCCCGGCGATCCGAACGGGGACTTCAACGCGATCAACGTGAGCTGGTCCGGCGATCCGGCCGAGCCCGGCTACCCGAACGTCCCGCACGGCTCGAGCTTCGTGATGGTCACAGCTTCACCGGCGGCTGCCCGGACGACCGCTCGATCCTGACCTACTCGCAGTCGGAGAACCCGAACTCGCCCTACTTCGCCGACCAGACCAGGATGTTCTCGCGGAAGGAGTGGGTCGACCCGCCCTTCTGCCTGGACGAGGTGAACGGCGACCCGGCGCTGAACACGCAGGTGATCCAGGGCTCAAGCGCCCACAGCGAATCGGCGGAAGTGCCGGCCGAAGAAGAAGAAGCGCTCGGCCGTCAGCTCCCGCCGCTGCCACCGCAAGAAGCGGCACCGCTAGCGTTCCGGGCGTGGCCGCCGCCCCCGGACGACGAGAGGCCGATGTCATCGTCGTGGGCGCGGGCCTCGCGGGCCTGGTGGCCGCGCGCCAGCTGGTCGCCGCGGGCCGCAGCGTGCTGGTGGTCGAGGCGCGCGACCGGGTCGGGGGACGCACCGAGAACGCCTCGATCGGGGCAGGCAAGGTGACCGAGATGGGAGGGCAGTGGGTCGGGCCGACCCAGGAGCGGCTACTTGTCCTGGCCGGCGAGCTCGGCATCGAGACCTTCCCCACCTACCACGAGGGGCGGAACCTGCTCGATCTCGGAGGCAAGCTCCGCCGCTACAAGGGAACGATCCCGCGGCTCGCACCCCACGTCCTGCTCGACATCGACCGGGCACGCCGCAAGGTGCGCCGCGCGGCGCGCCGGGTGCCGGCGGACGCGCCCTGGACCGCGCCGAAGGCCGACGAGCTGGACTCGCAGACGTTCGCCAGCTGGATCCGGAAGGCGGCGCACACGAAGAAGGCGCGCCGCCTGCTCGAGATCGCGACCGGGACCGTGATGGGCACGGGCAGCGCGGAGCTCTCAGCCCTCTGGATGCTCTCCTACGTCAGCTCGGCCGGCGGCTTCGACGCCCTGATCGACGTCGAGGGTGGTGCCCAGCAGGACCGGTTCGTCGGCGGCTCTCAGCTGATCTCGCAGCGGCTGGCCGAGGATCTCGGCGACGCCGTGGTGCTCTCGGCACCGGTGCGGCGGATCGCCCAGGACGGCGGCGGGCTCGACGTCGAGGCCGACGGCATTCAGGCCCGCGCCCAGCGGGTGATCGTGGCGGTGCCGCCTCCGCTCGCCGCGCGGATCTCCTTCACGCCCTCGCTCGGCGGCCGGCGCGACCAGCTCACACAGCGGATGGCGCACGGCGCGCTGACGAAGTGCGCCGCGGTCTATCCGGAGCCGTTCTGGCGCGAGCAGGGGCTGAGCGGTCAGGCGGTGAGCGAGGGCGGTCCGGTGACGACGACATTCGACAACTCGCCCCCGGACGGCACGCCGGGCGTCCTGCTCGGCTTCATCGCGGGCGCCGAGGCGATCCGGCATGCCCGCCGCTCGGAGGCCGACCGCCGGCGGGTCGTGCTCGAATGCTTCGAGCGGCTCTTCGGCGAGCAGGCCGCGAAGCCCGGGATCTACCTGGAGACCGCCTGGGCGGAGGAGGAGTGGAGCCGGGGCGGCCCGGTCTGCTCCTTCGCCCCGGGTGCACTCGTCCACTGTGGGGAGGCGCTGCGTCAGCCGGCCGGGCGGATCCACTGGGCCGGCGCGGAGACGAGCACGGTCTGGTGCGGCTACATGGAGGGCGCCGTGCGGTCCGGAGACCGCGCGGCCGAGGAGGTTCTCGATGCGGAAGGATGGCGGCTGTGAGCGTGATGCCCGCCACCGCGGACGAGCTGGCCTTCGCCGGCGCGGCCCGGCTCGCGGACATGGTCCGCGCCAGGGATGTCTCGCCGACCGAGCTGGTCGAGCTCTACCTGGAGCGCATCTCGCGGATCGAGCCGAAGCTGAACGCGTACCGGGTCGTGCTCGCCGAGCGTGCGCGTGCCGACGCGAAAGCGCGCGGAGGAGCGGCTCGCCGCCGGCGATGAGGCCCCGCTGCTCGGGGTGCCGGTCGCGATCAAGGACAACGTCGACTACGCGGGCGAGGTGACGACCCACGGCACGGCCGCCTACGGCGAGCCGGCGAAGGAGGACAGCCTGATCGTCAGGCGGCTGCGCGACGCCGGAGCCGTGATCCTCGGCAAGACCAACCTGCCGGAGCTCGCGATCTACGGGTTCACCGAGAGCCCCACCTGGGGCGACACGCGGAACCCGTGGGATCCGTCCCGAACGCCCGGCGGCTCGAGCGGCGGCAGCGGCGTCGCGGTTGGCGCCGGGATGAGCGCAATCGCTCACGCCACGGATGGAGCCGGCTCGATCCGCTGGCCGGCCGCCTACTGCGGCCTCTTCGGGTTGAAGCCGCAGCGCAACCGCGTCTCGCTCTCGCCCGATCGCGAGCACTGGCATGGGCTCTCCGTCTCGGGCTGCGTCAGCAGGACGGTGATGGACACCGCCCTCTATCTCGACGCGGTGAGCGGGGCGGAGAAGGGCGACTTCGACGTGCCGCCGCGGCTCGAGCGGCCGCTCGTCGAGGCGGCGCTGACACCGCCGGGCAAGCTGCGGATCGCCTGCACCACCAAGACGATCCTGCCGGTGCCCAAGGCGACCGAGGTGATCGACGCCTACGAGGAGACGATCGCCCTGCTCACCTCCCTCGGCCACGAGGTGACCGACGCCGCGCCCAACCTCGGACGTCTGGCGACCGACTTCTATCCGCTCTACTTCCGCGGCATCCGCGACGAGGCGCTGTCGCTGCCCCATCCCGAGCGGCTCTCGGATCAGACCAAGGGCTTCGTCCGGCTGGGCCGGCTGATCAGCGACCGGAGACTGGCGAAGATCCGGGACCGGATGCCCGCGGCGTCCGCTCGGATCCAGGAGCTCTGGCGCGACTACGACGTTCTGCTCACGCCCGCGACAGCCCAGCTTCCGGTCGAGATCGGTCATTGGACGGGGCCAGGGCGCACTGCGGGCCATCAACGGCATGTCGAATGTCTATCCCTACGGCGCCGCCTGGAACTACACGGGCCAGCCGGCAGCCGTGGTCCCCGCCGGCTTCACCGACTCGGGGCTGCCGCGCTCGGTGATGCTGGTCGCCCGGCCGAACGACGAGGCGACCCTGGTCTCCCTCGGCGCGCAGCTCGAGGCGGAGCGGCCCTGGGCCGACCGTTATCCGAGGGTCCTCTGAGGCGTAGCCGAGGAGGAACCCGTTTTATGGCGAAGCCGTCGTCGCCACCTTCGGCGCCCCGACCTCGAGCTCCTGCGCCTCCGCGGCCATCTCGACGGCGCCATCCTGACCGCCGAGCTCGCTCCAGCGCTCCCGGGCGGTCTCGTGGAAGCGGTCGAGGAAGTCGTCGGAGTGCAGCGGGTCGTGGTGGAAGAGCATCAGCCGCCGCGCCTCGACCCGGCGCGCGAAGGTGAGGGTGTCGGTCAGCTTCGAGTGGCCCCAGCCGACGTGCTCGGGGTACTCCTCGTCGGTGTACTGGCAGTCGTGGATCAGCAGGTCCGCGTCGCGAGCGAGGTCGAATCCCGAGATCCACTCCGGCTCGAGAGTCTCGAGGGAGGCGCCGAGCCCGGGCTCGTGGTCGGAGATGTAGGTCAAGGTCGTGTCGCCGTCGGTCACCCGGTAGCCGAGGGTGGGGCCGCGGTGGGTGACCGCCTCGGCGCGGATCTTCGCCGGCCCGATCTCCCACTCGGTCGCCGGGGTGTCGCGGAAGTTGACGTCGCAGGGAAGCTCGCGAACCTCGACCGGGGAGAGCGGGGCGGAGATGTAGCGCGCGATCCGCTCCTCCAAGGAGGCCTCCGGCGAGGAGGGCCCCCAGATCGTGATCTGGGACTCGGAGCGGAAGCAGGGGGCGAAGAACATCAGGCCCTGGATGTGGTCGAGGTGAAGGTGGGTCAGGAGGATGTTGATCTTGGGCAGCTCCCTCGCGATCCCGACGCCCAGGCTGCGGATGCCGGTTCCCGCGTCGATGATCAGGGTCGAGCCGTCCGAGAGCCCCAGCTCGACGCAGGAGGTGTTGCCGCCGTAGCGGTTCATCTCGGGCCCGGGCGCCGGGACCGATCCGCGCGCTCCCCATACCTTGAGCTTCATCTCGTTTTCACCTGCTCCTCTCTCTCCCGGAGCCTATCGGCCCCTAACCGCCGTCGCGCGAGTTCCGTGCCCAGAAGAAGATCATCGCGCCCTCCTGGCCGCCCTCGGTGACGATCGGCATGGCGCTCGCCTCGATCTCGTGCTCGTCGCCCCGCACCGATCGGATCCTGAACTCGCCATGTGCGGGCTTGCCCTGGCGGAGGGCCTTGGTCATCGCTCGCTCTTCGATCGGCATGGGCTCCCCGCCCTCCCCGTACGGAGAGAGCGTCGCGTCCCCAGTCCTTCGCCTCCATCCGTCCCGACTCCTCGAAGGAGATGCCGAGCAGCGCTCCGGCGGCCTCGTTGTAGAAGATCAGCGCGCCGCTCTCGTCGACCAGGAAGGCCGGCGTGGACAGGCTGGTGAGGAAATTCCGAGCCAGGATCAGCTCGAGGGGCTTCTGCGCCATGGACGCCAAGTCTCCCGTATGCTCGCCGGCGGATGCGCCACACGGGTTGCGGGGCTCGAGCGGTACTGATCGCGGCGCTGGCGGCGGTCGCCTGGTCGGCGTGCGCCGGGGTCGCGGGGGCTCAGACATCCGGGCTCCCCGTCGGGCCGATCCCGGATCTCGAGCGCTTCTCGGTCCCGCAGTTCGAGGGTGCGACGGCCAGCCCCAACCCGGTCGATGGGGGACCGGCAGCGCCGCGCAACCCGTTCATGGCGCCGAATCCACGCAACAACATCCATGACGACCCCTACATGAGCGACACCTACCGGCTCCCGGGCCCGCTCGGGGACGGCGCCGAGCCCTCCGCGCACTTCGACCGGGAATGCGGTTCGATCACGTTCGACTCCCAGGGCCGCATCGTGACCGTCTGCGTCGGCCTCGACCGGCCAGTCCTCGCCCTGCTCGACCCGCACACGCTCCAGACCCTCGCGGCCATGCCCCTGCCGGTCCGCAACGTGAGCCCGGGCGGCAACCCGTTCACCGACTTCTCCGGGGGCGGCTACTTCTACCTCGACCAGCACGACCGGGCGGTGATCCCGACGAACGATCGCCACGTCCTGGTGGTCTCGATCACCAACGGCCCGGGCTTCCAGGTGAGCGCCGACTACGACCTCAGCGGCAGGATCCCGCAGGGCGAGGGGATCGTTTCCGTTCTCCCCGACTGGCACGGACGGCTCTGGTTCGTCACGCGCGGGGGCATGGTCGGGACGATCGACCGAGGCGACGGCGCGGTGAGCACGATGAGGCTCTCCGGCGAGGGCATCTCGAACTCCTTTGCAGTCGACGAGACCGGTGGCGTCTACATCGTCTCGGACAAGGCGCTCTACCGGTTCGATGCGAACTCGAGCGGCGGCCCCGCGGTGAGCTGGCGCGTCGTCTATCCGAACTCGGGGATCCACAAGCCCGGGCAGAGCGACGCCGGGTCGGGAACGACGCCCACGCTCATGGGCGGCAAATGGGTGGCGATCACCGACAACGCCGATCCGATGGACGTGGTGGTCTACCGCCGTGCGATCAAGCTGCGTGGCCACAGGCACAGGAAGCGGGCGTCCGCGGCCGGGCGCAAGGGCAAGGCCAAGAGGAAGGCGAAGGCGCGCCTGGTCTGCTCGGCTCCCGTCTTCGCCAAGGGGGCGGGCTCGACCGACAACTCCCTGATCGGCACCAACCGATCGCTCGTGGTCGAGAACAACTACGGCTACCAGATCAGCGCCGGCAACCTGAGCGGCGGCGCCACCGCGCCGGGCCTGACCCGGATCGACGTCGTCAAGAAGAAGCCCAAGAAGCGCAGGAAGGGCCGGAAGCGGAAGGTGCGGGCCAAGTTCCGCTGCCGCAGCGTCTGGACCAGCGACGAGCGCGCGCCCTCGGTCGTGCCCAAGCTCTCGCTCAACAACGGGCTGGTCTACACCTACACGCATCCGTCCGCGCTCGGACGGCACGGACGCCTGGTACCTGACGGCGCTCGACTTCCGCTCGGGTCGAACGCTCTACCGTCGCCTCGCCGGCACCGGGTTCGGCTTCAACAACAACTACGCCCCCGTGACGCTCGGGCCTGACGGCACGGCCTACGTCGGCGTCCTCGGGGGCGTAGTGGCGTTCCCGGGATAGGGGCCTAGATCACTTGACGGTGATCTCGCCCTCCATGCCCATCTCTTTGTGGTTGGCGACCGGGCAGTAGAACTCGTACTTCCCGGGCGGCAGGTTCACCTTCAGGGTGCCGCTCTGGCCGGGCGAGACCTCCCCCTCGATCTCCTGGTCCTGGCCGTTCACGTCCTCGATCTCGAGCGAGTGCGATGTCTGGCCGTCGTTCTTCAGGTTGAAGGTGACGTCGCCTGACTTCACCGTCGGGTCCGAGGGGTCGAACTTGAAATCGGCGGCGGTCATGTCGACCGTCTGGCCGCCCGCCGCCGCTCGCGCCGCCGGTCGTCGAGGCTTGGGTCGCCCCGCTCGTGTCGGCGCTGGTGCTGTTGTCGTCGTTCCCGCCACCGCAGCCCGCGATGGGCACGGCGACCGCGACTGCGATCACGCTCAAAGCTGCGAAACGTCGGTTGAACCGCATCCACACCTCCACTGCGTTCGTAGGGATTGATGCAAGGAGCAGCCCATCCGACGGGGCTGCGCCTGCTCAAGCTCCTACGCGCGCGTGCGGGCGGTGGATTGGCTCGCCGCGAACTCGTGCGTGGGAGATGGCGATCCTCGGCCGGACAAGGCCCCGGCCGAGGTCGCACGGAGAGTCAGAGCTAGGAGAGCTTCCCGATCTTGAAGATCTTGGTGCCGCAGTCCGGGCAGGTGCCCTGAATCGCCGGGCGACCGTTCTTCATCGTGACCTGCTGCGGTTCCTTGATCTCGACCTTCTTGCGTTCCTTGACGCAGTAGCCCTCAGGCATCGAGGACCTCCTTTCGAGCCGATTCCGCGCGTCACGCTAGAGCACCTAGCGGACACGCGTGGGCGTCGTGCCTGCACCTAGTGGCAATCGCCACTAGCTACGGGTTCTTGCCGTTGTTGGGCGTGGTTGTGGTCGTGGCCGCGCCCGGCGTCGCGGGCGTCGACGCCCGGCGGCGCGCCTTCTTGCTGAGCGCGCCCGCGGCGACCTGGCTCTGCAGCGTGGAGATGTTCGCCGCCGCCTGCGCCTGCTGCTTCTGCAGGTTGGCGATCGACTGCTGGAGCTGGGCGATCGAGGCGTTGAGCGCGTTCTGCGTGTCCTTGCTGTTCTTCGTGACCGCGCCCTGCAGCGAATTCACCCGGTTCGTGAGCGCATCCAGGTCGTTCTTGGTGGCGCTGTCGGAGTGGGTGGTGAGCCCGAAGTAGAGCGCCGCACCCGCGGCACCGAGCGCGAGCAGCAGAGCGAGCCCGCCGAAGTAGGTGGTCCGTGCCTGCTTGCGCTCGATCTCGGCCATCCAGCCCTGCAGGCCCTCGATCCGCTCCTGAAGGTTGGGTTCGGGCTTCGGCGCCCGGCGTCGGCGCGGCTTGGCTGCGCCGCCTTGGTCGCCGCCGGCTGCGCAGCCTTGGGTCCCGCCTCCTTTGTGGCCGCCGCCTGGGTCCGTTCCCGTCCTTGGCCGGCTGCGCCTCCTTCGTGGTGGCGGTCGGTTCGCTCGCCGCGCGTGAAGCGCGGCCGGGGACGCTCACTCGGGGCATCCGGATGCGAGGCAAGAGCCGCCTGCCGTCTGGCATGCGCGAATCCTAGACCGCGCCCGAGTGGCGCGGCGCCGTACCATTCCGCCGTCCCGTCACGTTCAACTCAGGAGGCGCAGATGCCCGAAGCAGTGATCGTCGACACCATCCGCACGCCCATCGGCAGGGCCTTCAAGGGCTCTCTCGCCCAGCTGCGCCCCGATGAGCTGGGCGCCTTCGTGATCGACGAGCTGCTCGAGCGGAACGCCGAGGTCCAGCCGTCCTCGGTCGAGGACGTCTTCTGCGGCTGCGGCATGCCCCAGGGCCTGCAGGCATTCAACATCGCCCGGATCATGGTCCTGCTCTCGAAGAAGCTGCCCGAGACGGTCAACGGCGTGACCATGTCGCGCTACTGCGCCTCCAGCCTCGACTCGATCAGGCACGCGGCCAACGCAGTCCGCGCCGGACAGGGCGACACCTACATCGCCGCAGGCGTCGAGTGGGTGAGCCGCTACAACGAGCGCACGGAGCCCGCCGGGGCTGCGGATCAGAACGAGAAGCTGCAGGGGAAGGACGGGACACCGAACGCCTACATCGACATGGGCATCACTGCGGTGAACGTCGCCAAGCGGTACGAGGTCAGCCGCGCCGACATGGACAAGTACGCCCAGCGCTCGCAGGAGCTCGCGGTCCGCTCCCAGGAGGACGGGTTCTTCGACCGCGAGATCGTCCCCGTCAAGCTGCCCGACGGCGACGGAGGTCGCCAAGGACGACGGCCCGCGCGCCGAGCTCGACCCTCGAGAAGCTCTCGGAGCTGCCCGAGGCCTTCGAGGGCGGCGGGGGCGTCACCGCCGGGAACTCCTGCCCGCTCAACGACGGCGCGGCTGCGGTCCTGGTCATGTCGGAGGATCGCGCCGATGAGCTCGGCCTGAAGCCGCGGGCGAGGATCGGCATGGCCGCGACCCACGGCAACGAGCCCGAGTACATGGGCGTCGCCCCGATCGGCGCGATCAAGAAGGTGCTCGACAGGGCCGGGATGACCATCAAGGACGTCGACGCGGTCGAGCTCAACGAGGCCTTCGCCGCCCAGGTGATCCCGATCATGGCCGAGTGCGACATCCCGCTGGAGAAGCTGAACACGCACGGCGGCGCGATCGCGCTCGGACACCCCTTCGGCATGACGGGCGCCCGGATCATGGGCACGCTGCTCAACGCGATGGAGACCGACGACCACCAGGTCGGCCTCGAGACGATGTGCGTCGCCGGCGGGCAGGGCGAGGCGATGATCGTCGAGCGCCTCAACTGAGCAGGGCGCCCCGCCCGAGCGATCTGTAGGGTTCCGCGACCGCGCGGACGGCCTTGGGGGCCGTCGGGGGCGGCGCGGCCCATACAACTCAACCAAAGGGAGACAGCACCTGATGAAGAGACGCATCTGGGCGCTCGCGGCTGTGGCTGTTGCGAGCGCTGGCAGTGACGGTGGCAGGCTGCGGCGACAGTGGCTCGTCCGACCCGACGAAGGTCGCGGTCAACGTCACCGAGAACGGCAAGGGCGACTACACGGTGTCCGTGCCGAAGGAGATCGAGGGCGGCGCCGTCGAGCTCACGCTCGACAACACCAAGAACCAGGCGCCGCATGACGCCCAGCTGATCCAGATCGGCGAGGGACACACCTACCAGGAGGCCGCCGCGATCATCAACAGCGAGCGGCCCGAGGTGATCCCCGACTGGATCCGCGGCTACGGCGGCGTCGGAGAGGTCACGCCCGGCGAGACGCGGACCTCCACGGTGGAGCTCGCCGAGGGTCACTACGCGCTCCAGGACGACGCCGACAACGGCGCGAAGGAGCTCCGCCCTACGCGGAGTTCGACGTCAAGGAGACCAACGACGCCGACCTGCCGGAGACCGACGCCAAGGTGACGGCGGCCACCACCGATTCCTCGGATCCGGCTCACGAGTACGAGTGGAAGACCGATGGGCTGAAGCCGGGAGTCAACAAGATCACCTTCGACTCCCAGGGCGACAAGGCGCTCCACCTGATCGTCGCCGCGCCGATCGTCGGAAACGCGACCATCGACGACGTTGCCAAGGAGCTCGACTCGAACGGCCCGCCGCGGTCGATCGACTTCGAGGCGAGCAACTCCACCGCGGTGATCGACGGCGGCAAGAAGGAGGTGACGACCCTGAACCTGAAGGCGGGTCGCTACGCGTTCATCTGCTTCCTGCCGGACCGCGACGAGCCGGACAAGCCCCACTACAAGGAGGGGCTGCTCAAGGAGGTCACGGTTCCCGCGAGCTGAGCTCGCCGGAATCGGAGCTGTTCGGGACGCGCCCCCGCTTCGGCGGGGGCGCGTTTCGTTTGGGGCCTACGCCCTCAGGCCCTCGACGAGCTGGAGGAGGGCCTCCTCCACCTCGGCGCGAGCCTTTCGCGGCCGGTCGGCGTGGGCGATCACGAACGCCGCCTCCGAGAGGGCGGCGACGAAGAGGTGCGCCATCGGCTCCACTGCGATCGGGCGGAGAACGCCGGCGTCGACCGCTCCCTGCAGGGCGGCCCTGGTGAGCCCGAGCCCGTGGCGGTTGTCGATCTCCCGCCACTCCTGCCAGCCGAGGACCGAGGGCGCGTCGGTGAGGGAGATCTGCTTGACCGCCGGCTCCTCGCAGGCGTCGAGGAACGAGACGCACACCGGCGAGCAGCAGCTCCCAGGGATCGTCCGTCGCCTCCATGCTCGCCCCGATCCGCTCCATCAGCTCGCCCTCGACCCGCTCGAAGACGGCGCGGAAGAGGTCCCGCTTGTCGGCGAAGTGGTGGTAGAGCGCCCCGCGGGTGACCTTGGCCCGGGCGACGATCTCCTCGGTGCCGACGCTCGCGTAGCCGCTCTTGGTGAAGAGCTCGAGAGCCGCGCGGATCAGGGCATCGCGAGTGGCCTGCGCCTCGGCTTCCCGGCGCCCGGCGCGACGGCTCGTCGGTGCAGTTGACATACAGCCTGCAGGTTAAAGACACCATCCCCGTAACCCGGGCCGCTGGCGCCCGCTACGTTCGGGGGTGTGGGCGAGGAGCAATTCACCGGCCGCCTTGCAGCGGCGAGGGCCGGCGACCAGGGAGCCTGGGAGGAGATCTTCGACGGGCTCGCTCCCATCGTCCTCGGCTACCTCCGGGCGAACGGAGCGCCGGATCCGGAGGACGTCCTCGGCGAGACCTTCCTCCAGGTCGCCCGCGACATCTCCAAGTTCGACGGGGATGAGCCGGGCTTTCGATCCTGGGTCTTCACGATCGCCCACCACCGCCTGATCGACGCCCGCCGGTACGCGGCCCGCCGCCCTGTCGAGCTCTCCGCGGAGCCGCCGGAGCCCGAGCGAACGGATGGATGACGCCGCGGAGGAGGCCCTTGCGCGGATCGGCACGCGAGCGGGTCGAGCGGATCCTGGAGGGTCTCTCCGAGGACCAGCGCGCGGTGCTCCTCCTGCGCTTCGTGGGGGACATGAGCATCGAGGACATCGCCAGGACGATCGGCAAGCGGCCCGGCGCGGTCAAGGCGCTCCAGCGACGGGGGCTGGCCGCGGTGAGGCGGCAGCTGGCCGGCAAGGAGGTATCCCTGTGAGCACCAACGGCGCTTATCCGGATGAGATGAGCGAAATCGCCCTGTTCACGGATGCGCTGCGCGCGGCTGTTCCGACCCGGCCCGATCCGGAGGTCCGGACCGTGCTCGTGCCGCGGCTCGCGGAGGTTGCGCGAGTGGCGACGCTCGAGGCCGAGACTCACGCGAGAGATCGCGCCACCCCGGTCCGGGTCTCGCCTCGGCCGCGTTCGCGCCGCGCGCTGGTGGCCAGGGTCGCCGTCGCCGTGGCGCTGGTCCCGCTGGCGCTGGCCGGGCTGGCGTTCGCCGGGGTCGCCGTCCCCGCCCCGGCGAGGGACGCGTTCGAATCGGTCGGGATCACGCTCCCGAACCAGCCCTCCGACCACAGCCGGAAGGCGCCGGCCACGACGAAGCCAAATCCGTCGGGCAGCGAGGGCGGCGGCAACGACGTCTCGAACGCCGCGCAGACGAAGGCGAAGGGGAAGGGCGGCAACTCCGCGGCGGCACACGAGCATGCCCGCAAGCAGCATGAGAAGGCACATGGGGAGGCGAAGGGCCACGGCCGTGGCAAGGCGGTCGGGCTGAACGAATCCTCGCCGCCCGGGCACGCCGGAAAGGCAGGCCCGCCGGCTCACACGAACGCGGGAGGGTCATCGAGCAGCGATTCGTCCAGCAAGGCCGCGCCGCACGCTCCTCACACCCCAAAGGGCGTGCCCAACAGCTATTCGAAGGTCCCGCGCGGGCGCTCTGAATAACCGGCCACTGGGCTGCCTCCCGCGCCGCTAGGGCCGCGGCTCAGTCTTCGAAGAGCGCGTAGCCGTAGGAGCCACGCTTGTAGGCCAGCTTCGCGATCGCCGTCATCCGCTCGTCGTCATTCGACTCGACCTGGTCGAAGCGGCTCGCGACCCGGCCCGCGGCGCGCGTGCAGAAGGTGTCGGCGATGAAGCGCTCCTGCCCGGACGGCTCGACTCCCTGGTCGTCGAAGATCGCGCTGACGCGCGAGAGCACCGCGATCTGCGCGTAGATGTCGGCGATGTTGTCGGCGAGTCGCTTCTGCTGGAACTGCCGCGCGATGACGCCCTTGCCGTGGTCCCGCAGCAGCTTCTCGGTGACGCCGGCCAGGCGCTTCACCTGCTCGGACACCGAGTCGGCGTGGTCGGAGAGGTCATCGTGAGCCCTGGTGATCTTGTCGGGGCGAACCTCGCGCTGGATCCGGTCGGAGGCGTAGTCGATCAGCACGCCGATCGAGCCGATGGGGTCGGTGAGCTCGAGCTCGGCAAGGCCCTCGAGCTTCTCGCCGACCGGCTTGAAGCCGCCCAGGGCGATGAACGCGCGCATCACGTCGTTCGCGCCCTCGAAGATCGGATAGATGCGCGTGTCGCGGAGCACCTTCTCGTAGGGGCGGTCGCGCATGTAGCCCTCGCCGCCGGCGAGCTGCAGGGCGCGGTTGGCCGCGTACCAGAGGAACTCCGTGCCGGAGACCTTGCAGATCGCCGACTCGAGCGAGTAGTCGGGGACGCCGGCGTCGACCAGCCCGCAGGTCAGATACGTCATCGACTCGAGCCCGAAGAGGTAGGAGACCATCCAGCCGATCTTGTCCTGGACGAGCTCGAAGTCGGCAATAGGCTGGCCGAACTGGCGGCGCTCCTTGACGTGCTCGATGGCCAGGTCGAGGAGCTTCTTGGCGCCGCCCACGGACCCCGTGCCCAGACCGATGCGGCCGTTGTTGAGGATCTGCATGGCCACCCGGAAGCCCTGGCCGGGCTCTCCGAGCACGTTCTCGGCCGGCACGCGGACGTCCTTGAAGTAGAGCCGGCGGAGGTCGTTCGCCTGCAGTCCCATGGTGTCGTAGCGCTCGCCGACCTCGAGCCCGTCCATTCCCTTCTCGAGCAGCAGGGCGATGTGCCGCTCCTCGCCATCCACCTCGGCCCGGGCGAAGGTCGTGATCACGTCGGCCCGGGAGCCGTTGCCGATGTAGCGTTTTTCACCATTGAGAACCCAGGAGCCGTCGGGCTGCTGGACCGCTCGTGAGCGCAGGTGGTAGGCGTCCGAGCCCGCCTCGGGCTCGGTCAGCGCGAAAGCCGCGAGCTTTCGACCCGTGGCCAGGTCGGGCAGGAAGCGCTCCTTCTGCTCGTCCGTGCCGAACAGGGAGATGCCCTTGAAGCCGATGGACTGGTGGACGCCGAGGACGATCGCGAGAGTGGCGTCGATCTGCCCGACGGTCTCGAACACCCTGGCGTAGCCGGTCTGGGAGAGGCCCTGGCCTCCGTACTCCTTCTCGACGTAGAGGCCGAGGGCGCCGATCTCACCCAGGTCGCGAAGGACCTGATCGGGGATCCAGCGCTCCTCCTCGGCCTGCCTCGGGTCGTAGTTCTCGGCGCAGTACTCGCGGATCCGGCTGTTCAGGTCGCGGATCCGATCCTGCTCCTCGCGGTCCGCGGTCGGCCAGGGGAAGACCAGCTCCTCGTGGATCTCGCCGAGGAAGAGCGATTTGGCGAACGAGGAGACGCCCTCCTCGGCCTCCGCCCTCTGCGGGATCGCTTCGCGGACCGCCACGTTGTGAGACTACCCAGGGATGCGCCGATGCCTCGCACTCGCCCTTCTGCTCCTAACCGCCCTCGCCGGGTGCGGGGGCTCCGAGCATGCGCGCGTCGACCCGGAGCTGATGCTCGATCAGGCCACCGCTCGCGGGATCTCGAACGCGAACGTCGAGATCGACGCGAGCCTGCGGGTCCTCGGAGTCGATCGGCTCTCGCAGCCGCTCCGGCTTCGGCTGGACGGGCCATATCTGAGCAACGGGACCGAGAGGATCCCGAGCTTCGACTGGCGGCTCAGCGCGAGCGCCCTGGGCTTCCCCGTGGGCGGCAAGCGTGCTCTCCACCGGCGACAACGTCTACCTGAGCCTCTACGGCAACGACTACGAGGTGGGGAGGAGCGCTGTCGCAGCGGCCAACCAGCGGATCCAGCAGGCCTCGGCCGCCGCGGGGTCCCCACTCGAGGGGCGGCTGCGGAGCTGGTTCGGCCCGGCGCGAGTCGCTGGGGATGACAGCGCCGGCGGGACGGACTGCGAGCGGATCGCGACCCCGCTGCGACCGGATCAGACCTCCGGCGACCTGGCGCCGCTCGCGTCCGCCCTGGGGATCTCCCAGCCGCCCGCGGTCTCCGGCAGGGCGACCGCGTGCGTCGGCTACGACGACCGTCGCTTCCACGAGCTCGACCTCGACGCCGTGATCGAGTTTGCGCCCGCGGACCGGGCACAGCTCGGCGGAGCCACCGGGGCGCGCCTGAATGCGGACGTCGTGATCAGCGACATCGGCGAGCAGCAGCCGGTCTCGGCCCCGAAGGGCGACTTCCGCCCGATCCAGGACCTCTTTCTCACGCTCAACGACCTCGGCGTCCCGATTCCCCTTTAGGCTGCGCACATCGAATCTGGAGGGAGAAGCCCGGAGGAGCGTCGCGCGGCTGCCGAAGCACGCGCGCGATCTCGACGTGGCGAGCCGCCCGCGACAGGCGACGACGAGCTGCTCGAGCCCGCCGGCCGCCGGGGGGCGGAGGGAGAGCTCGATCGCCACTACGGCGGCGGCGACGTCTACCTGCGTCGCAGGCTGATCGCGCTCGGCGTCGTGATCGTCGTGATCATCCTGATCTTCCTGCTCGTCGGCGGCTGTTAGAGAAGCTCCTCCGCCTGATCGGCGATCAGTTTCGCCAGCGCGAGCGACGAGGTCGCGGCGGGCGAGGGCGCGTTGCGCACGTGCAGGGCGCGCTCGGTGCGGTGGACGACGAAGTCGTCGACCAGGCGGCCGTGGCGGTCGAGCGCCTGGGCACGGACGCCCGAGGGTCCCGGGAGGACATCCGCCGGGTCGAGCTCGGGGACGAAGCGCCGCAGCGCGGCGATGAATGCGCGGCGACTGGCGGCGTGTCGAAGCTCGCCGAGGCCGGTCCGCCAGTGGCGGCCGACGAGCCGCCACGTCCCGGGCCAGGCGAGGTTCGAGCGGAGGTCGCTCCAGCGGATCCTCCCGAGGCGGTAGGCGTCGCGGGCTCCGACCATCAGGGCCGACGGGCCCAGCAGGACCTCTCCGTCGATCCCCCGGGTGAGGTGTCCGCCGAGGAAGGGAAGCTCGGGATCGGGGACGGGATAGATGCTGGCTCGGACCAGTTCGCGGCGCTCCGGGCGCAGCCGCAGGTAGGCGCCGCGAAAGGGGACGATCCGCGGCTCGGCCGGCGCCCCTGCTGCGACCGCGAGCCGGTCGCTCCAGGCTCCGGCGCAGCCGATCGCGAAGCCGGCCTCGGTGGCGCCGCGCCCGTGCCGGACGGTGACGCTCCCGGCGCGAGGGGTGAGGCCGACGACCTCGCAGCCCGTCACGACCGCTCCGCCGGCCGTCTCGACGTCCGCCGCGAACGCCGCCGCGACCCGGGCGAAGTCGACGACCCCGGTCGCGGGGGAGTGGAGGGCCGCGACGCCCCGGGCGTGGGGCTCGATCTCCGCGATCTCATCCGTCCCGAGCCGCCGCAGTCCGGGGACCCGGTTGGCGCGGCCACGCCGCTCGAGCTCGTCGAGCCGGGGCAGCTCCGATTCCTCGGTCGCGATGATCAGCTTGCCGTTCCTGATCGCCTCGATGCCCGCCTCGTCGCAGTAGGCGTAGAGCAGGCGGGATCCCTCGACGCAGAGCCGCGCCTTCAGCGATCCCGGCTCGTAGTAGATCCCGCCGTGGATCACGCCGCTCGAGTGGGAGGTCTGGTGCGCGGCGAGCCGGCCTTCACGCTCGAGCACGCAGAGGCTTGCGTCCGGGTGCCGGCGCGAGCAGCTCCCGCGCCACCGCCAGCCCGAGGATGCCGCCGCCGATCACGACGAAGTCGGCGGTCGGGGGAGGCTGGATCGTGGCTCGCTCCGGCATGGGGCCGACTCTACGGCCGGACTAGGATCGGCCCATGGCCCTCCCGCTGAAGCCGCCGATCAAGCCGCAGCTCGCCCTCTCGCGCAAGGTGCTGCCGGAGGGTGAGGACTGGGTCTACGAGCCGAAGTACGACGGCTTCCGGGCGATCGCCTACGTCGACGGCGACGACGTCTACCTGCAGTCCCGCGGCGGCAAGCCGCTGCGGCGCTACTTCCCGGAGGTGACCTTCCCCGAGGGCCGCTACGTGCTGGACGGGGAGCTGGTCATCCTCGACGAGGACGGCCGGGAGCAGTTCGATGCGCTCCAGAACCGGCTCCACCCGGCGGAGTCACGGGTGCGGATGCTGGCCGAGCAGACACCGGCCCTGTTCCGGGCCTTCGACCTGCTCGCGGTGGAGCGCCGGAAGCTCACCGGCAAGCCCTTCGCCGAGAGACGGGCGGCCCTGGAGAAGCTGATCGCCGACGCGCCGGGGCGCAAGAAGAGCGCCTCCGGATCGGTCGAGGTGACGCCGCTCTACAAGACCGCGAGGAGCGCCGAGCCGCTGCTGCTCAGCGGGGAGGGCGTGATCGCGAAGGAGCTCGACGCCATCTACAAGCCCGGCCAGCGCAAGGGCATGGTCAAGGTGAAGCGGGTGCGGACGATCGACTGCGTCGTCATGGGCTGGAGGCCCGGCAAGCACGAGGGGACGGTCGGCTCGCTGATCCTCGGGCTCTACGAGAACGGCAGGCTGCGGCCGATCGGCCACACCTCGGGCCTGAAGGCGAAGGAGAAGAAGGAGCTGGTGAAGACGCTGGCCCGCGTACGAGACCGGGGAGAAGGGCTCAGGCGATCCGAGCCGCTGGGACGCCGATCGAGAGCTCGAGTGGTTCGAATTGCGCCCCGAGCTGGTCGTCGAGGTCACCTATGACCACACCTCGGGCGGGCGCATCCGCCACGGCTCGAAGATCGTCCGCTGGCGCGAGGACAAGGCGCCGAAGGACTGCAAGATCGACCAGCTGGTCTAGAGAGCTGGGGCTAGCCGGCCCAGGGCGAGACTGACTGGAGGATCATGCGGCCACACGTAGACCTCCCAGGTCGCGGCGACGATCAGCATCGGGATCGCCATCGCCACGGTGACGAAGGTCGCGGCGAGCAGCTGGTCCCACTCTCCGCGGCGGCTGGCGATCGTCCAGGCGGCGAGCGGGAGGAAGACGGCGGTCAGCTCGAGCAGCGGCGTGGGGGAGGGCGGTGAGGACGAGCAAGGGGGCCGAGATGTGCTCGTCCCAGGCGATCGTCGCGCCGACCAGGCCGAGGCCGATGCGTCTGGGTGAAGAGGGAGAAGCAGGTCACGCCGATCACCCAGGCGAACGCGATCGGTCGGGCCTTCTCGTGGATCACCGTTTGAAGCCGGTCTTCGTGCTCGCCGTGAGCGGCAGCGTGGCGCCGGCGATGAACCCAGCGACGCAGGCGAAGGCGTGCAGTGCCAGCACCAGAGAGTTCCGGGCCAGGACCATGACGACGTCGGCCGGCACCGGCCCCCCGGGCGTGGTGGGGCCGTAGTGGAAGCCGTAGTCCGGCTTCACCAGGGAGGCGGTGAGCGTCACACCGCCGAGCAGGCCGAGCGCGATCAGGACCGCCCCCAGGAGCCAGGTGCGAAGCACCGGCCAGGGGTCCTCCCCCCAGCGCTCGAGGATCGAGCGCGTCTGCCGCATCCCGTGCGTGAGGACGTACTGGTTCGCGTCCATGCGTGCTCATCGGCCCGCGGGGCCGTCTGCCTTGACCATCGACCGACTGTCCTGCTGGTCGCCACGGCGACCCTACGCAGGACGGTCCAGCAGGCGACGCAGGTCGGCGAGCATCGGCGCCGGCTGCTCATCGACGTCGAACCAGGTGTAGCGCCGGAACTCGTCGCCGCGAGCCCGCGCCTCGCGCTCGCGCTGGCGGTCCTGCTCCCAGGCGTGACGGCTGCGGTGGTAGCGGTAGCTGTCGAGCTCGACGGTCAGGCGGTGAGTCGGGCCAGCGGCAGTCGACGTACCGGCCGTCCACGCGCCGGTTCGTCTCCGGCTGCGGAAGCCTGGCGTCCCGCAGACGCTCCAGAAAGCGCGACTCGAGCCGGCTCAGGCTGACGGGTACTTCCCCCCAGAGGACCCGCCGCAGCTTGCGCGCCCCAGGCCAGTTGTGGCGGCGGCTCAGGACCTGCTCGACCTGCTCGGGTGTCGTGTGGTGCCGGACGTCTGCCTCGTGGACGGCGCGGGCCAGTTCGTCCTCCGTCAGCACCGCGGCGAGGTCGACGAGGGTGCGCTGGACGGTCGTGACCGGGATACCGCGCCAGCTGGTGCCATCGGTCAGCTCGGTTCGACGAACGCGATGGGTCGATCACTCCTTGGATCCTGCGTTGGGTCGGAGCAAGAACTTCGGGCAATGAAGGGGGCCGCCTCAGGAGGCCAAAGAGGTGCGCGGCTGCGCGCCCGGCGAGGAGGGACCCTTCCCCGCAAGCCTTGACCGCTGCCATGTAGCGCGCTTCGAGGCTCGGCGGCCGGTGGCCCACCCGAAAAACACCGCGATGAAGCGGATCAGGGCACCGGTCTTGACTCGATGACTTGATCTCGGCGCTCGGTGACGCCCGGCCCGCGCGAGCTCCTCGCGCGTCACGACGCCGTGGGCCCGCCGAGGCGAACTGCGCCAAGCCTTCTCCTCGACTGTCCTGTCCTGTGGTCGCCACACGACCACTAAGCAGGACGGTCCCGCGATTCGCCCCGGTCAGTCTCCCTTCATTGCCGGTTTTTGGTCCCGGCTCTCGCCCTCTTCGCGCCGGCTCGGCTGCACCCGCTTCGGCTCGCCGCGCTGCTTCGCGAAGTGCGGCGGCCAGGGGGCGTCGCCGAGGCCGCCCTCCTCGTCGCGGCGGGCGAGGTCGAGCAGCTGCGTCGAGCGAGCCGGCGTTCTCGTCGATGTCCGCCGCCGGATCCCCCTTCTTCCTCAGCCGGTTTGGAACGGTGTCGAGCCGCAGATCCGCTGGCTCGACGTCCGGGACCTCGCTCCAGTCGACCGGGCAGCAGACCCGCGCGTCCTGGCACCGGCCTGACGGAATAGCCCGAGGCGATCGTGCGGTCGCGCGCGTTCTGGTTGTAGTCGACGAAGACGCCGTGCCGCTCCTCCTTCCACCACTTGCTGGTCGCGTTCCGCGGCAGGCGCCGCTCGACCTCGCGCGCCAGCGCCAGGGCGGCGCGGCGGACCTCGACGTAGTCCCAGTGCGGCTCGATCCGGACGTTGACGTGGATGCCGCGCGAGCCCGAGGTCTTCGGATAGCCGACCAGACCGTGCTCCTCGAGCACCTCCTTGACGCACATCGCGACCTTCCGGACCGTGTTCCAGCGGACCCCGGGCATCGGGTCGAGGTCGACGCGGAGCTCGTCGGGACAGTCGAGGTCGGAGCGCCGCACCGGATGGGGGTTGAAGTCGACGACCCCGAGGTTGACCGCCCAGACGAGATGCGCCGCGTCGTTCGCCACGAGCTCGGTCGCGGTCCGACCGCTCGGGAAGGTGAAGGTGGCGGTCTGCAGCCAGTCCGGCGCCCCCTTCGGCACCCGCTTCTGGAAGAAGAACTCGCCGCTGACCCCGTCGACGAAGCGCTTCATCGTCCCGGGCCGCTCGCGCAGCTGGTTGACGGCCGCCTCCTCGACGGCGATGTAGTACTCGGCCAGGTCGAGCTTGGTGAACCCGGGCTTCGGGAAGAAGACCTTGTCCGGGTTCGAGAGCTTCACCCCCGGCCCGCGACCTCGATCGTCGTGTAGTTCGCCTTCTTTGCCACCGTGGACATCTTCGCCATTAACGACCGCGAAGCCGGGGCCGACTCATCGGCGCTGATTGAATCCACGCATCGAAACGCTCGAGACGCTGACCTACGAGGTGACCGGGCGGATCGCCCGCATCACCCTGAACCGGCCCGAGCGCGGCAACGGGATCACCCTGGAGATGCCGCGCGAGCTCGCGGACTGCGTCGAGCGCGCGAACCTCGATCCCGAGGTCCACGTGATCGCGCTCGCCGGCAACGGCTCCGGCTTCTGCGGCGGCTACGACCTGGTCGCCTCGGCCGAGGGGAACATGGAGGGCGTCGCGAGCCCCGACGCGCCGCAGGGGTCTCCGCTCGACCCGATGGTCCAGGCCCGCAACCACGACCCGGAGGGCACCTGGGACCCGGTCGTCGACTACCAGATGATGAGCCGCAACCTGCGCGGCTTCATGAGCCTCTTCCACTCGGAGAAGCCGACCGTCTGCAAGGTGCACGGCTACTGCGTCGCCGGCGGCACGGACATGGCGCTCTGCTCCGACCTGATCGTCGCCGAGGACCGCGCCAAGATCGGCTACCCGCCGGCCCGCGTCTGGGGAGTCCCGACCAGCGCGCTCTGGGCCTTCCGGGTCGGCCCGCCGCGCGCCAAGCGCCTGCTGCTCACCGGCGACTCGATCGACGGCACCACCGCGGTCGAGTGGGGGCTGGCGGCGGAGGCGGCGCCGGCGGCCGAGCTCGACGAGCGCTTCGAGGCGCTGCTCGAGCGGATCGCCCGGGTACCGATCAACCAGCTCGTCATGCACAAGCTGCTCGTCAACCAGGCCCTCTACGCGCAGGGCCTGCAGGCGACCCAGGCGCTCGGCGTCTTCTTCGACGGCATCGCCCGGCACACCCCCGAGGGCTTCGCCTTCCAGCGACGCGCCGCCGAGGCCGGGTTCAAGGAGGCCGTCCGCGAGCGGGACGAGCCGTTCGGCGACTTCGGGCTCGATCGTCCAGATGGCTGAGCGCTACGACGCAATCGTGATCGGCGCCGGGGTCGCCGGCGAGGTGTGCGCGGAGGACCTGGTGGCCGGCGGAATGAAGGTCGCCATCTGCGAGCGCGAGCTGGTCGCCGGCGAGTGCGGCTACTGGGCCTGCATCCCCTCGAAGACGCTGCTGCGGCCGGGTGAGGTCCTCTCGGAGGCGAGGCAGGCGCCGGGCGCCCGCGAGGCGATCTCCGGGCCGATCAACGTGAAGGAGGCGCTGGCCTGGCGGAACTTCCAGGTCTCCGACTGGGACGACTCCCATCAGGCGGAAAAGCTCGACCGACAGCGGCGTCGAGCTCCGCCGGGGGGATGCCCGTATCAACGGGCCGGGCGAGGTCGAGATCGACGGGAAGCTGCTCGAGACCGAGCGGCTGATCATCGCGACCGGATCGGACCCCATGATCCCGCCGATCGACGGGCTCGACGAGCTCGACGACGTCTGGACCAACCGCGAGGCCACTTCGCTGACCGAGATCCCGCAGCGCCTGGTCGTCCTCGGCGGCGGGCCCGTCGGGGTGGAGCTCGGCCAGGCCCTCTCGCGGCTGGGCGCCTCGGTGGCGATCGCCGAGGGAGAGGACCGCCTGCTGCCGAGCGAGGCGCCGGCCCTCGGCGAGGCGCTGTCCGAGGCCCTGAGCGCGGAGGGAATCGAGCTGCGACTCGGGGTCAAGGCGAGCGCTGCGGAGCGCGCGCGGGGAGGGCTACTCGCTCTCCTTCGAGGACGGCTCGGAGCTCCGCGGCGAACGAGCTGCTGGTCGCGACCGGGCGCCAGCCGCGGGTCCACGGCTTCGGCCTCGACGCGGCCGGGATCGATCCGGACGGCGCCGAAAAGGGGATCGAGGTCGACGAGCGGATGCGCGCCGCCGACGGCGTCTGGGCGATCGGCGACGTCACCGGGATCTGGCCGTTCACCCACGTCGGCAAGTACCAGGGCCGGGTCGCGGCCGCCGACATCCTCGGCCGCGACGTCACCGCGGACTACCGCGCCGTGCCGCGCGTGGTCTTCACCGACCCGCAGATCGCCGCGGTCGGCGAGCAGGACGGCTCCGCGTCAGGCACGGCCGAGCTCCAGTCGATCTCTCGCACCTCGACCTATTCGCGCGAGTACGACAAGCACCCGGGATTCCTCACCGTCGTCTCCGACGGCGAGAAGCTGATCGGGGCCCACGCCGTGGGACCGGAGGCGGGGGAGTGGCTCCAGCAGGCCACCCTGGCGATCAAGGCCGAGGTGCCGATCGAGGTGCTGCGCCAGACGATCCAGCCCTATCCGACCTTCTCCGAGGCGTTCTTCTACGCGCTCAAGGATCTTTAGGCCGCCGGTCGAGCACGGTTCGCGATACTGCCGCGTCCATGAATCCGGAGATCACCGCCGAGAACATCAAGCACTGGCTGCCGGGGACCTTCCCCGGCGACATGGCGATCGAGCCGGTCGAGATCACCGACGAGGTCGCGACCGGGCGGATGGTGGTGGACAAGCGCCATCTCCATCCGGGCGGCTTCGTCCACGGCGGCGTCTGGACCGCGTTCGGCGACTCGGTCGCCGCCTGGGCGACCTTCCGCGCCCTGCCGCCCAATCACGACTTCACGACGATCGAGCTGAAGCTGAACGTCTTCGCCGCCGGCGTCCTCGGCGACGAGCTGATCTGCGAGGCGCGCCCGCTGCACGTCGGGCGGAGCACCGCGGTGATCGAGGCGAAGATCCGCAAGGAAACGCGCGAGAGGACCCGTCGCCAACCTGATCGTCACCCAGTTCGTGCTGCCCGGCCGCGACCCGCGCGCGGAGCGGCCCGGCGCCCGGCGACTATCCGCCGGGCGACTAGCGCGACTAGCCGGGCTGGCTCGAGCATCTCCGGCCGCAGCTTCCGCGCCTGCTCCTGGCTGAGACAGACGAACTGGCCGCTGGTCTCGATCACGATCAGTCCGACCTTGTGGAGATCCGTGAAGCCGTGCTCCAGCGCGATGTCGACGAGCTCAGCCATGCTGATGGCCTCCCTGTCCATGTTCTTCTTGACCGGCTCGCCGTTCCGAAGCAGGACACTCGGCGTCCCCTCCAGGATGCGGCGGGCCCGCGTGCTGTGGAACGTGAGGCGGACGAACAGGTAGTTGGCCACGAACAGCGTCCCGGCGCCGATCACCCCGCCGGTGACCGAGTTGTCGTTTCCGATCAGCGCGTTCTGAAGCGCGTTCGACGCGAGCAGCAGGACCGCCAGGTCGAGCACATTGATCTGGCTCAGCTCCCGCTTCCCTCCGAGCCGCAGCGCGACCGCCAGGAAGATGAAGACGAGCAGGGAGCGGAAGATCTTCTCGTCGATCCCCAGATGGAGGTCGAAGAGGCTGCCGCCGAGCGAGCCGAGTGGGTGGGCCATCCGCCCGGAGTTCGCCGCGAAATTCGCCCGCTCCTGCCCCCCTTGCGCCGATGACCTCGGGGGCGTTACGGTCGGCTGTAGGGGGATACCGCTAGCGGAGGAGGAGATTCAGATGGGTGAGAACGCAGACGCCGTCAAGGAGCGTTGGGACGACTTCGCCAAGGGCGACATGGACGGGGCAGTCTCGACCACGGACGAGAACGCCGAGGTCAGACTCCCCGACACGCTGCCCTGGGGCGGCACCTACAAGGGACCCGAGGGGTTCAAGGAGATGATCCAGAAGTTCCTGTCCAACTTCGAGTCGGTCGACCCGAAGCCCACCGCCTTCCTCGAAGCCGATGACGGCGAGACCGTCGTCGTGATCGTCGAGGGCGTGGGGAAGACCAAGTCGGGCAATGAGCTCAGCGGCCGCTCGGTCTGGCTCTACAAGGTGAGCGACGGCAAGTTGATGGACGCCGAGTTCTTCGGCGACACGGCCCAGGCGCGCGACGCGCTGAGCTGACCATCCGTGGCGCCCTGAGGCGCTACGGAACCCGGTGGATCTCGAACAGGTTGGTGCCGACGCCCTGCGCCGGCAGCCCCGCCGTGATGGCGACCAGGTCGCCCGACTCGGCGATCCCCTGCTCGCGCGCGAGCGTCGCGCAGTCGTCGAGCAGCTTGCGGATCGAGGTCCAGTCCTCGGCCTGGGTCGAGCTGATCCCGAAGAGCAGGTTCATCCGGCGGACCGTCTCGAGCCGCTGCGAGACGGCGAGGACCGGGACGCGCGGGCGGTGGGCCGAGATCAGCCGCGCGGTTCGCCCCGAGGACGTCGGGCAGACGATCGCCTTCAGGCCGAGCCGGTAGCAGGCGGCCACCGCGACCTGGGCGACCGTCTCGGCGATGTCGTGCTCGTGCTCCTCGACTCGGGTGAAGACCAGCTCCCCGTAGCGGAGGTGCGGCTCGGTCACGCGGGCGATCCGGTCCATCACCCGTACCGCCTCGACCGGGTAATCGCCGATCGCGGTCTCCTCGGAGAGCATCACCGCGTCGGTGCCGTCGTAGATCGCGTTGGCCACGTCGGTCACCTCGGCCCGGGTCGGGCGCGAGGCGCGCACCATCGTCGCCAGCATCTGGGTCGCGGTGATGGCCGGCTTGGAGGCCCGCCCGGCGAGCGCGATCAGCCGCTTCTGCGCGCCGGGAACCTCCTCGATCGGCAGCTCGACCCCGAGGTCGCCGCGGGCGACCATGATCCCGCTGTCCGCCGCCTCGATGATCTCCTCGGCCCGCTCGGCGGCCTGCGGCTTCTCGATCTTGGCGATCAGCGGGATGTCGGCGCCGCGCTCCTTGATGCGGGCCTCGACCGTTCTCCAGGTCGGAGGGCCTGCGGACGAACGAGACGGCGAGCAGGTCGATGCCGTTCTCGCAGGCGAAGTCGATCCAGGGCTCGTCCGAGGCGCCGGTCTCGGGCAGGTCGTGGTCGGCGCCGGGCAGGTTGACGCCCTGGTGGGAGCTGACGGCGCCGCCGGCCTCGACCTCGCAGGTCACCTCGCCGCCCTCGACCGAGACCACCTTCAGCCGCACTCGCCCGTCGGCCAGGAAGACCGGGTCGCCCTCGCTTCACCGCCTTCGCGAAGCCGTCCCACTGGACCGTGAGGAGCTCGGCGCTGCCCGGGCGTCCCGTTGGTCTCGCCGCGCATCACCACCTGTCGAGCCGGAGTGGAGGACCGCGACGTCGCCCTCGAGCTCGCCGAGGCGCAGCTTCGGGCCGGGCAGGTCGCCGAGGATCCCGACCTCACGGCCGACCTCCTCGCTCGATCGCGCGGATCCGGCGCACGTTCTCCGCCTGCTCGTCCGGCGTGCCGTGCGCGAAGTTGAGCCGGAAGACGTCGACGCCGGCGTCGAACAGCTCGCGCAGGACCTCCGGCGGGCTGCTCGCCGGCCCGACCGTGGCGACGATCTTGGTGCGACGGGCGCTATCCGAGGGTGCGCCGCCAGGCGCAACCCGATTCGTTCCGAGGAGGCATCACGATCTGGCCCGAGGGCCGGGTTCGCGGGACCGGGCTGGGGCAGGTGCGGACCGGAGAGCGGCTCGGTGACCGGCCCGGTCGGCGCCTCGTCCGGAGGCGGCGGGCCGCTCCTCGAGCTGCTCGATCGCCGGGATGCGCCAGACGACGCTCGCCAGGACCAGCCCGGCCGCGGCCGAGAGCAGCGCCAGGAAGAGCTGGCCGCCGCCCATCCGGGTCAGGTCGAAGAAGTCGCGGACCGGCTGGACCGCGAGGATCAGCGCGTAGAGGGCGCCGAGTGCCGCGACCAGGGCGAGCATGTAGCTCTGGATCGCGATGTGCTCGCGGCCCGGGCCCGCGCTCGAGCAGCAGGATGAAGCAGAGCCCGAGCACGACCAGCGTGGTGGTCGCCGCGGTGCGCCCCGCCTCGAGCGAGCCGCCGAAGACCGTGTCGACGAGGAAGAAGCTCGCCAGCGAGGCGGCGGCGATGGCCAGCCCGGCGGGGACCGCGAAGGCGGCGAGCGCGCGCAGCAGCCGCCCCCTGTACAGGGGCCCGTCGCTGGGCGCCAGGGCCAGCACGAAGGAGGGGATGCCGATCGTGAGGAAGGCGGCGAGGGTGAGCTGCCGGGGCAGGAACGGGAAGGCCCAGCCCGGGATCGCGACGACCAGGATCAGCGCCGCGGCGTAGATCGTCTTGGTCACGTAGAGCCGGCCGAGGCGATGGATGTTGCGCGCGATCCGGCGGCCCTCGGCGACCGCGCGCGGCAGCCGCGAGAACTGGTCCTTGAGCAGGACGATGTCGGCGATCCCCTTGGTGATCTGGCTGCCGGAGCCCATCGCGACCGCCATCCTCGCGCGCTTCAGCGCCGGGACGTCGTTGACCCCGTCGCCGATCATCGCCACGAACCGGCCGCGCTCGGCCAGCGCCGAGACGAGCGCCTTCTTCTGCTCGGGCCGGATGCGGCAGAAGATCGTGTTCTCCTCCGCGATCCGGCCGAGCGCGGTGCGGTCCTCGGGCAGCTCGTCGCCGGTCACGACTCCGGCCTCCGCCGGGATGCCGACGGCGGAGGCGACCGCGGTGACGGTCTGCGGCGCGTCGCCGGAGATCAGCTTCAGGTCCATCTCCTGCTCGCGCATGTAGTCGATCGTCTCCCGGGCGTCGGGCCGCAGGGTCTCCTCGAGCACGATCAGCGCGAGCGGCGTGACCGCCGGCGGCGGGTCGGAGTAGGGGTTGTCGGGCAGCCCGCCGGAGGCGCGGCCGAAGGCGACGACCCGGCGGCCGGCCTTCGGTGTTCTCCTCGAGGCTGCGCTGCAGCGGCACCGGCAGCGACAGCGAGCCGCGCGCCATCAGCACGTCGGGGGCGCCGAGCACGTAGGTCTCGCCGCGCCCGAAGGTCAGCCCGCTCCACTTCCACTCCGAGGAGAAGGGCACCTCGGCCCGGACCCGCTCGCCGGTCGCCGGGTAGTTCTCGGCGATCGCCTCCAGCGTCCGGTTGCGCTCGCCGGAGCTGGCGGCGAACCGAGCCAGCGCCTGCTGCGCCCCGCTCGCCTCCTAGGGGTCGGCGACGTCGACCGAGACCAGCTCGAGCTCGCCGGTGGTCAGCGTCCCGGTCTTGTCGACGCAGATCGTGTCGACCGCCGCCAGCGCCTCGGTCGCGCTCATCTGCTGGACCAGCGTGTCGAGCCGGGCGAGCCGCACAGCGGCGACGGCGAGCGTGACGCTCATCAGCAGGACCAGCCCCTCGGGGATCAGGGTGATCAGGCCGGCGGTGGCGGTCTGCGCCGCCTCGTGGAGCGGCGTGTTGCGGGCCTGGAGCGCGAAGATCAGGATGACCGCGAGCGGGATCATCAGCCAGGTGCTCGCCTTCAGCACCAGGTTCACCTCGTCCTGCAGCGGCGAGGGGGGATGGCGGAAGGTGCGCGCCTCGCCGGCGACCTTCTCCGCGTAGCTGTCCTCGCGAACCGCGTCGACCTCGTAGTAGCCCGAGCCGGTGATGCAGAAGGAGCCCGAGAGCGCCCGCTGGCCCGACCCGCTTGCGGACGCCGTCGGCCTCGCCGGTGAGCATCGACTCGTCGAGGGTGAGGCCGCGGCTCTCGGTCACCTCGCCGTCGGCGACCAGCTGGTCGCCCGGCTCGACCCGGATCCAGTCGCCGGGCACGATCTCCTCGGCCCGCAGCTCGACCAGCTCGCCGTCCCGGACCGCCTTCGCCTTCGGCGCGACCAGCAGCGCGAGGCTCTCCAGCGTCTCCTTCGCCTTGATCTCCTGCCGGATCCCGATGTAGCTGTTGATCACCGCGATGAAGCCGAAGAGCGCGTCGGCGAACAGCCCGAGCGCGAGCATGACGACGAAGAAGACGCCGATGATCAGGTTGAAGAAGGTGAAGACGTTGCCGGCGACGATGCTCGCGATCGAGCGGCTGGTGCGGTCCTCGACCGGGCCGAGCTGGCGCAAGCCGCTTGGCGGCCTCCTGGCTGGAGAGCCCACCGGGATGACGCTGGTCGCTCACCGCTCGCATTGTTAGCGAAGCGCCGCCGTGGCGGCGTTGCGGGCTCCCAGAACCACTGCTCGAACTGCGGACCGCTCCGCGCCGCAGCTTGCGCCGCCCGAAGTAGGCGAGCTCCTCCCCCGGCGCCCGTCGCGCTGCGCGCCGCCACGCCCGGGAGCCCGGCCTCCCAGGCACGCTGGCCGATCGGCTGGCACCGCCGCCAGGGGACCGTACGGCGCCGGCTGTCGAGCGGGTAGGTGCGGGGCAGGCCGACATCGCGGCAGCCCGCGTCCGTGACCACGTTCAGGTAGCGATCCTCCGGGACCGTGGTCCGCACCAGGACCGGACCGGTCCCGGGCCGCAGGTCCTCCGGCCCGTACGGCTGTCCCTCGAGCTTGCGGTAGACGTTCGCCCGGGCGACCGGAACCGAGCGGCAGAGGTAGACGACGGGGAACGACTCCGGCGGGTTCCAGCGGCCACCGCGCTCGCCGGCGTAGCGGCCGTCGAGCGGATCGTCCCAGTCCGGGTCGGCCACCCGCACGTAGGGCCCGCCCCGCCGGATCGTCCGCACTTCAGACCGTCGTCGCCCAGTCGAACGAGCGCCGCACCAGCGCGAGCAGCTCGTCCTCGCGGCCGCGCTCGATCATCTCGAGCATCGAGAGCCCCCCGTAGGCCTTCGCCGGCCGGCGGGCGACGCCCGGGATCCGCTCGGGCTTGAGACGATGGCCGAGCAGGTCGCAGACCGCGGCCACCGTGGTGACCCTGGCCATACGACTCGAGGGAACGCCTCGCTCGCGCCACTGCCCCACGGCCTGCCGGCTGACGCCGAAGAGCCGGCCAAGCTCAGTCTCGGAGAGCTCCAAGCTCTCCGCGATCGGGTCGAGCAGGGTGGGGGTGAGGACCGGGCTCATCGTGCCTCCATCCTAGCGCAAGCATTTCGCAAAAGCCGCTGGCTAGCCACGCTTCTGACGCCCGCTCCTCGTAGAGCGCCGCCGACTCGTTTCCAGGTTGTCGGCAGCGAGGTGGCGGTTCTTCACCCCAGAAAATGGGAGGAGGCACTAGGGTCCTCATCACATGGGCCTGTAAGCTCGGACTCAACCTCGGCTACTGGGGAATCGGCCCTC
>CAWGUT010000010.1:0-157655 GCA_963825825.1 uncultured Solirubrobacterales bacterium
AAGGTGATGACCTTCAACTCGCTCTACCGGCTCGAGGCGCGGGGACTGCTCGACTGCCCGATCGTCGGCGTGGCCTTCGACGACTGGTCGGACAAGGACCTCCGCGACCACGCCCGCAAGGCGATCGAGACCTCCTCCGGGCAAGAAGCCCGACCCGAAGATCTTCAACCGACTCGCCAAGCGCCTCTCCTACGTCCAGGGCGACTTCGCCGAGGCCGACACCTACGAGCGCCTCGCCGCCCACATCAAGGGGGCGAGGACCCCGGTGTTCTACCTGGAGATCCCGCCGTCGCTCTTCGGGATGACGATCAAGGGGCTCTTCGAGGCCGGCCTGACCAAGAACGCCAGGGTGGTGGTCGAGAAGCCCTTCGGCCACGACCTCGACTCGGCCCGCGAGCTCGCGGCAGAGATCCACCAGTACATCCGCGAGGACCAGCTCTACCGGATCGACCACTTCCTCGGCGTGATGGGCCTGGCCGAGATTCTCTATCTGCGCTTCGCGAACGCGATGTTCGAGCCCGTCTGGAACCGCAACAGCGTCGCCTGCGTCCAGATCACGATGGCGGAGGACTTCGGGGTCGCCGACCGCGGCAGCTTCTACGACCCGGTCGGCGCCTCAGGGACGTCGTGGTCAACCACCTGATGCAGGTGGTTGCGGCGGCCGCGATGGAACCGCCCGCCAGCCGCGACGCCCGGGCACTGAAGGACGCGATGTTCGGCGTCTTCTCGGCGATGCCGAAGGCCGACCCGAAGCAGTACGTGCGAGGGCAGTACGAGGGCTACCGGAAGATCAAGGGGGTCGCGAAGGACTCGAAGACGGAGACCTTTGCGGCGATGCGCTTCGAGATCGACAACTGGCGCTGGACCGGGGTGCCGTTCTTCATCCGGACGGGGAAGGAGCTCCCGGTGGAGCAGTGGGAGCTCAGGCTGATCTTCAAGGAGCCGCCGCGCCTCGGCTACAGCGCGAACAGCCGGCGGCGGCCGGAGCCCGACCAGCTCGTCGTCAGGCTCCACCCGACCACCGGGATTCGTCTGCTGGTCGACGCACAGCGCAGTGACGAAACCAGACCCGAGCAGATCAACCTCGACATGGAGTTCGCCGAGGAGGGCGGCGAGGGCCCGACGCCATACGAGGTCCTCCTGCACGCCGCGATGGTCGGCGACAGCACGCGCTTCAAGCGGCAGGACAGCATCGAGGAGACCTGGCGGGTCTGCGACCCGCTGATCGAGAAGCCGCCGAGGGTCCAGCCGTACAAGCCCGGCACCTGGGGACCGAAGGCCGCCGACCGGCTGGTGAAGGACTACGGCGGCTGGCACGAGCCGTGGACCGGGTCATGAGTCCCGCGAAGCAGAAGAGCGCCGGAAAGAGCCGCTCCAGCGGCAAGGCGGCGGCGAGCGGAGACGGCAAAGCGCCCGCGGCCGCGCAAGGAGGAGGGAATGCCGCAGAGCGCCGCGATGCCGTCGCCGTTCCCGCCGATCGCGGACTACGCCTTCCTCTCCAACTGCCATACCGGCGCCCTGGTGGCGCCCGACGGGGCGATCGACTGGCTCTGCGTGCCGCGGTTCGACTCGCCGAGCATCTTCGGGACGCTGCTCGACCGCGAAGCCGGCTCGTTCCGCTTCGCCCCCTTCGGGATCAACGTGCCGAGCAACCGGATCTACGAGCCGGGCACCAACATCCTCAACACCACCTGGCACACGCCGACCGGCTGGGCGATGGTGCGCGACGCGCTGACGATCGGCCCCACCCTGCGCGAGGACGAGATCACCCCGCACACGCGCGCGCCCGCCGACGAGGACGCCCATCACCTGCTCGTGCGAACGGTGCTCTGCATGGAGGGCTCGGTCGACATGGAGCTGCTCTGCGAGCCGGACTTCGACTACGGCCGGACACCCGCCGAGTGGTCGCTGCAGGACCGACACACCGCCGACGCGAGCGGAGCGGGGATGACCGTCAGGCTCCGACAGCAGCATCCCGCTGGGGGTGGAGGGGCGAGGTGGCGCAGGCCCGGCACACGCTCCAGAAGGGAGAGCAGGCGTTCTGCTCGCTCTCCTGGGCGGAGGAGCTCGCCTCGCCGGAGGACATCGACCAGGCGAACGCACGCATGAGCGAGACCGCCAGACTACTGGCGCACCTGGATCTCCAAGGCCCGCATGCCGGACCACCGCTTCCGAGAGGCGATCCAGCGCTCGGCGCTCGCGATCAAGGGGCTCACCTACATGCCGACGGGCGCCACCGTGGCGGCCCTGACGACCTCGCTGCCGGAGACGCCGGGTGGGGAGCGCAACTGGGACTACCGGTTCACCTGGATCAGGGACTCGACCTTCACCCTCCAGGCGCTGCACTACCTGAACCTGGACTGGGAGGCCAACGAGTTCATGCAGTTCGTCGGCGACCTCGAGCCGAACGAGGACGGCGGGCTGCAGATCATGTACGGGATCGACGGCCGGCGGGACCTGACCGAGTCGACTCAGGGATGACCTCTCCGGATACGCGGGAGCATCGCCCGTGCGGGTCGGCAACGGCGCCTTCGACCAGCGCCAGAACGACGTCTTCGGCGCCGCTCTCGACTCGATCCTGCTGCACAGCCAGTCGCAGCCAGCGCCTGCCCGCGGCGACTATGGCCCGTCGTCCAGGCGCAGGCCGAGTGCGCGACGCAGGTCTGGAAGAAGCCGGACCAGGGGATCTGGGAGGCGCGGGGCAAGCCCCAGCACTACGTCTCCTCCAAGCTGATGTGCTGGGTCGCGATGGACCGGGCCTCGAAGCTCGCGGAGATCCGAGGCGACTCCGAAGCTCCAGGCCGAGTGGGGTGCCACCGCGGAGGAGATCCGCAAGGACATCCTCGACAACGGCGTCCGCGACGGCGTCCTGCGCCAGCACTACGACACCGACGCCCTCGACGCCTCGACCCTGCTGGCGGCCATCTTCGGCTTCCTGCCGGGCGACGACGAGGTGCTCCGCAAGAGCGTGCTGGCGATCGCGGACGACCTCACCGAGGACGGCTTCGTGCTCCGCTACGTCACCGGCCAGACCGACGACGGGCTCTCGGGCAAGGAGGGCAGCTTCCTGATCTGCTCCTTCTGGCTCGTCTCGGGTCTGGCGATCATCGGCGAGCACCAGCGCGCCCGCGACCTGATGGACCGGCTGCTCCGCATCGCCTCGCCGCTCGGCCTCTACGCCGAGGAGTTCGACCCCAGCACCGGCCGGTTCCTGGGGAACTTCCCCCAGGCCTTCTCCCACCTCGCCCTGATCGAGGCGGCGGCGCGGATCATCCTCAGCGAGCGCCTCAAGGAGGTCGGCGTCAACGCATGAGCGACTACGACGTGATCGTGATCGGCAGCGGGGCTGGGGGAGGGACGCTCGTCCACAGGCTCGCCGGCTCCGGCAAGAAGATCCTTCTGCTGGAGCGAGGGGACTTCCTGACTCGCGAGCCGCAGAACTGGCGGGCCGAGGACGTCTTCGTCGACGGCCGCTACCAGTCGGAGGACACCTGGTACGACACGAAGGACAAGGAGTTCGCCCCGCAGGTGCACTACTTCGTCGGCGGCGCGACCAAGATGTTCGGCGCGGCGCTCTACCGCCTGCGCGCCGAGGACTTCGGCGAGGTCCAGTACGAGGATGGCGTCTCGCCGGCCTGGCCCATCTCCTACGACGAGATGGAGCCCTACTACACGCAGGCGGAGGAGCTCTACCAGGTGCACGGTGCTCGAGGCGAGGACCCCACGGAGCCCCCGGCAAGCGCTCCCTATCCCTTCCCGGCCGTCTCCCACGAGCCGCGCATCCAGCAGCTCTCGGACGATCTCGCCGCCGCCGGCTACCGGCCCTTCCACGCTCCCTGCGGGGTGATGTTGGACGAGGCGAACATGCCCTACAGCGCCTGCGTCCGCTGCAACAGACTGCGATGGCTTTCCCTGCCTCGTGCACGCGAAGTCCGACGCCGAGGTGATCGCGGTGCGGCCGGCGCTCGAGCACGCGAACGTCACGCTGCTGACGAACTCAGAGGCGGTCGCCCTCAACACCGACGCCGGTGGTGAGGCGGTGACGGAGGTCGTGGTCGAGCGCGACGGCGAGCGGGAGACCTACTCAGCCGACATCGTCGCGGTCTCCTGCGGTGCGGCCAACTCCGCCAAGCTGCTGCTCGCCTCCGCCACCGACAAGCATCCGAATGGCCTGGCGAACGGTTCCGACCAGGTGGGCCGCAACTACATGTTCCACAACAGCCAGGCCGTCCTGGCCCTGTCGAAGGAGCCGAACCCGACCGTCTTCCAGAAGACGCTCGGGCTCAATGACTTCTACTTCGCCGGTCGAGGAGTTCGATCACCCGCTCGGCAACATCCAGATGGTCGGCAAGTCCCAGGCTGCCGATGTACCGGGGCGAGAAGCCGATCGAGACGAAGCTGGCCCCCGGCTGGAGCCTCGAGGAGATCGCCGCCCACGCCGTCGACTTCTGGCTCTCGACCGAGGACCTGCCGAAGCCGGACAACCGGGTGACGCTCACGGACGACGGGGCAATCAGGCTGAGCTACACCTACTCCAACGAGAAGCCGAAGAAGGAGCTCTACGACAAGCTCAAGTCCATCCTCGGCCACATCGGCATGCACGAGGGCCACCTTCTCCCACATCACGCCTACCTGAAGAACGAGATCCCGGTGGCGGGGGTCGCGCATCAGTCCGGGACCTGCCGCTTCGGCACCGATCCCGCCGACTCGGTGCTCGACACGAACTGCAAGGCCCATGAGCTCGACAACCTCTACGTCGTGGACACCAGCTTCTTCCCGAGCATCGGCGCCGTCAACCCGGCGCTCACGGCGATGGCCAACGCTCTGCGGGTGGGGGATCACCTGCTCGAGCGTCTGGGCGCCTAGGGGGCTTCACGGACTGACGATGGCCTCCGAGTCCCATCGAGTCGTGATCGTGGGCGGAGGTTTCGGAGGGTTGTTCGCCGCGCGCAGGCTGCGTCGCGGCCCGGTCCGAGTGACGCTGGTGGACCGCCGCAACCACCACCTCTTCCAGCCGATGCTCTATCAGGTCGCCACCGGGATCCTCTCGGAGGGCGAGATCGCACCGCCGCTTCGCGGCGTTCTCCACCGTCAGCGGCAACGTCGACGTCGAGCTCGCCGAGGTCAACGGCTTCGACCTGGAGGCTCGAAAGCTCACGGCCACGCGCCCCGACGGAAGCCCCATCGAGATCCCGTACGACAGCCTGATCGTGGCCGCCGGCGCCGGCCAGTCCTACTTCGGTCACGACGAATTCTCGCGCTGGGCACCGGGCATGAAGACGATCAACGACGCCCTCGAGCTTCGCGGGCGGATTCTCGGCGCCTTCGAGATGGCCGAGCTCGAGGACGATCCCGTGAGACGACAGGAGTGGCTCACCTTCGTGGTGGTCGGCGGCGGACCGACCGGCGTGGAGATCGCCGGCCAGATCGCCGAGCTGTCGAGGCGGGTGCTCAAGGACGACTTCCGGGAGATCGATCCGCGCAACGCCAAGATCCTCCTCTTCGACGGCGGCAAGGAGGTGCTGGCCACCTTCGGCGACCGGCTGTCCGGCAAGGCGGCGAGGGACCTCGAGCGCCTCGGAATCGAGCTGCACATGTCGAGCATCGTCACGGACATCGATCGAACCGGCGTGGTCGTCAAGCATGGGGACGAGGAGCGCCGGATTCCCGCGCGGACGAAGGTCTGGGCCGCAGGAGTTCAGGCCTCCCCGCTGGCCCGGATGCTGGGGGAGGCCACCGGCGCCGAGGTGGACCGCGCCGGGCGTATCAGCGTGCTCCCCGATTGCACGCTGCCCGGGCACCCGGAGGTGTTCGTGATCGGCGACATGATGTCCCTGGACAAGCTCCCCGGCGTGGCCGAGGTGGCGATGCAGCAGGGACTGCACGCCTCGAACACGATCGAGCGCCGACTGCGCGGGGAGGAGTCGAAGCCGTTCCGCTACCGGGACCTCGGCAGCATGGCCACCATCTCCCGGTTTCGCGCCGTGGTCAGCTTCAAGGGCATCCGCCTGTCCGGATTCATCGGCTGGATGGCGTGGCTTTTCGTCCACCTCGCATTCCTGACGGGCTTCAAGAACCGGCTGGCGACCCTGCCGCGGTGGGCGTTCACCTTCATCGGCAACGGCCGGCCTCAACGGACGATCAGCGATGCAGCAGGTCATAGCGCGCGTGGCCATTGAGCAGGCCGGCGGCCGGACCTTCTTCCAGTCGCTGACGGGAGACGAGGCCGATCGGAAGAAGGCAGAGCCGCCCGAAGATGCTGGGTAAATAGGGTCACGTTGATGAGCTTGCCCATCTCCCTGCTGGCCGACTCCTCGTCGAACCTGCTGGCGGCGCGGAACCAGATGGGCTTCACCCTCGGCTTCCACATCGTCCTCGCCTGCTTCGGTGTCGCCTTCCCGGCGATGATGCTGATCGCCGAGTACAGGGGCCGCAGGCGAAACGACGAGGACGCCATTCGCCTCGCCCGCAACTGGTCGAAGGCGGTCGCGGTGTTGGTCGCCGTCGGCGCCGTCACCGGCACCGTCCTCTCCTTCGAGTTCGGGCTCCTGTGGCCGAGGTTCACGGGCCGCTTCGGCGACGCCTTCGGGGTGGGCTTCGCGATCGAGGGGATCTTCTTCTTCCTGGAGGCGATCTTCATCGCCATCTACATCTACGGCTGGGACCGGCTCTCGCCCCGCGCCCACATGTGGGCGGCCGTGCCGATCGTGATCTCGGGGGTGGGCGGCGCCTTCTCGGTCGTCGCGGTGAACTCCTGGATGAACCAGCCCCAGGGCTTCACGCTCGACAGCGCCGGCAACGTCACCGACGTGAAGCCGTTCGACGTGCTCTTCAACCCTGCCGCCGGCTACGAGTTCTTCCACATGCTCCTCGCGGCCTACATGGTCACCGGCTTCCTGATCGCCTCCGTCTACGCCGTCGGCATGCTCAGGGGTCGCCGCGACCGCTACCACCGGCTCGGCTTCATCATCCCCTTCACGGTCGCGGCGATCGCCACGCCGATCCAGCTCTTCGTCGGCGACACGGCGGCGCGCTCGATCGCCGACGACCAGCCGGCCAAGTTCGCCGCGATGGAGTGCATCTACAAGGGCGGACCCGACCAGACCGAGTACCTCGGCGGTATCTGCACCGATGGCAAGGTCAAGGGCGGCATCGGCATCCCCGGGCTCGACTCGTTCCTGGTGGGTTTCAGCAAGAACACGGACGTCACCGGCCTCAATCAGATCCCCAAGGACGATCAGCCGCCCGCCAAGTCGATGCTGCACCTGGCGTTCGACACGATGGTGGGCATAGCCACCCTGCTCTTCCTGCTCGCCGCCTGGTTCGCCATCACCTGGTGGCGTAAGCGGGACCTGCCCCAGACCAAATGGTTCCTGCGCGCCGCGGCGCTGGCGGGGGTCGCCACGGTGGTGGCGCTGGAGTGCGGCTGGATCGTCACGGAGGTGGGGCGCCAGCCCTGGATCGTCAACGGCTACATGCGCACTGCGGACGCAGTCACCCCCGCCCAGGGGATCTGGTGGATCTTCGGGCTGACGATGGCCCTGTACACCGCACTCGGCGTGATCACCGTGCTGGTGCTTCGCGGCCTCTCGCGCCGCTGGCGCAAGGGCGGTGAGGAGCCGGAGGGCGCGGTCCCCTACGGACCACCGGCTGAAGCGGGGTCGGGGGCGAGCCCATGAGCAAGGCGGATGTCTGCGCGGCGATCCTCTGGTTCGGCGTCACGCTCTACGCGATCTTCGGCGGGGCCGACTTCGGCGCCGGTCTCTGGGACCTGTTTGCGGGCTCGGGGGAACGGGCGCGTCGGGTGCGCGCCCAGATCGACCGGTCGATCGGGCCCGTCTGGGAGGCGAACCACGTCTGGCTGATCTTCGTCCTGGTCATTCTCTGGACGGCCTTCTCATCCGCCTTCTCGGCGATCTTCACCACGCTGTACATCCCGCTCGCGCTCGCGGCGCTCGGGATCGTCCTGCGGGGGGCGGGCTTCGCCTTCCGCCACGCCCTGCCGGGCCCCGTGGAGCGCCCGGCCAGCCGGGTCTTCGGGGTGGCCTCGGTGTTGACGCCGTTCTTCATGGGAACGGTGGTCGGGGCGATCGCCTCGGGGGAGGTCCCCGCCGGCGGCGACGGCGATCCGACGGGAAGCTGGACCGGCTTCCTGCCGCTGGTCACCGGCGCGCTCTTCGTCCTGGTGACGGCCTACACGGCTGCGGTCTTCCTGGTGCGCGACTCGGGAGCGGCCGGCGAGGTCGAGCTGCGCGACTACTTTGCCCGCCGGGCGCTGATCACCGCGGTGGTCACCGGAGCCGCCGCCGTCGCGGGGGTGATCGCCCTCCACGCCGATGGCCGCTACGTCTACGACGGCCTCACCTCCTGGCCCGGGATAGCGCTGGTGATCCTCTCCGGGCTCTGCGGCCTGGTCGCCCTCGGGCTGCTGGTCACGGGGCGGAGCTACGGGTTGCGGGTGGCGGCGGTGGGCGCCGGCACGGCGGTCATCTGGGGCTACTTCGCCGCGGCCTTTCCCTACATCCTGCCGACCTCGTTGACCATCTCGGGCGGCGGCGGGAGCCTCCGCCACGCTGACGACCGTGATCATCGTCTTCGGGGTTGCCGCGGTGACCGTGGTGCCGTCGCTGGCCCTGCTCTACGTCCTCTCGCAGCGACATGCGCTCGACGCCTACTCGGCCTCCAGCGAGGCGAGCTCGCCGCGCCAGTAGGTGAAGGGCCCCTCGGGGAGCTCCCAGCTCATCTCCGCGCTGGCGGGAACGCGGATCCCGCCGAGCTCCACGTAGTCGCCGAACCTGCCGACGAACGGCGTGTCCACCGAGGTCCTCCCGGCGAGGCGCGGCCGGATTCCCGAGGCGGTCCGGATCAGGCCTGAGTCATCGAGTGCGAGGCGGACGCTCGCGGCGCTCCCGCCGACCAGCGTCGAGACCTCGACGGAGCCGTCCTCGAGCTCACGCCAGGAGAGCTCCGGATTGGACCCCATCGCGTGCGGCACCCAGGGCAGCTCCGCGAGGTAGCGCATCGCCTCCCCTCGGTCGGTTTCCGGTCCGGTGCTGCGCGTCGACGGGACCAGTCCCCAGACCTTGGCGACCAGCAACCCCTTGCCGTCCCGGTAGCGGTCGACGACCCGGACGCGAACCAGCGGGTTGGGGCCGAAGACGGCGCGCCACTCGAACTCGACCCTCCCGACCACGAGCACCTGAATGGCGGTGAACTCGAGCCGCCTGCCGCCCGGGCGCTGAACCATCTCGCCGCGCTGGGTCAGGCGCACGAGGCTGGGGGTGGCGGCGCCCTCAGGCAGGACCTGGCTCAGATGACCCGCGATCTGAGCGGGAAGCGATCGCCCGCTCACCGGGCCAGTCTCGCGCCTGGGGGTCGCGGATAGAGTGGCCGCGGATGAAGTGGAAGCCGGGCAAGCGCAGCGGTGACATCGAGGATCGGCGCGGCGCGGGGGGAGGCTTCGGCGGAGGCGGCATGCCGATCCCGCTCGGCCGGGCAGGCGGCGGGGGCATCGGCACGATCATCGTGCTGGTCATCGTCTACCTCCTCTTCGTCAAGGGCGGCGGTGGCGGCGGCTTCAACGTCCCCGACCCGACCAGCGCCTTCCCTCAGGTCCCGCAGAGCGGGACGGGCGACAACTCGGTCCCCGGGAGCCCCGATGAGGAGAAGGAGGCCCAGTTCGTCGACTTCGTCCAGGCTGACGCCCAGGATTTCTGGACCCAGCAGTTCCAGGCGGCCGGGAGGCCCTACCAGCGGGCGAAGCTGGTCCTCTTCCGCGGCCAGGTGCAGTCCGGGTGCGGGCTCGCCAGCTCCGAGACCGGGCCGTTCTACTGCCCGCTCGACCAGAAGGTCTACCTCGACCTCGGTTTCTTCGACGAGCTCACGCAGCGCTTCCAGGCGCCCGGCGACTTCGCCGAGGCCTATGTCGTCACCCACGAGATCGGCCACCACATCCAGCAGCAACTCGGCATCGAGGGGAAGGTCCGCGAGCAGAGCCAGGCGAACCCGGATGACGCCAACGAGCTCTCAGTGCGCCTCGAGCTGCAGGCCGACTGCCTGGCCGGCGTCTGGGCCCGCTCGACCTACGACCGCGGCATCCTCGAGAGCGGCGACCTCCAGGAGGGCCTCACCGCCGCCGCGGCCGTCGGCGACGACCGCATTCAGCAGCAGGCACAGGGCCGGATCGACCCCGAGACCTTCACTCACGGGACCTCCGAACAGCGCTCGCACTGGCTGCAGACCGGCTACGACTCGGGCAGGCTCGAGGCCTGCGACACCTTCTCTGGGGACATCTAGGGGTAATCCCCAATCGGGGCGCTGGTCCGCGGCTGGTTTACTAGGTCGAGCATGCGGTGTCCGTCCTGTGGGAACGAGAATCGTGAGGGCGCGCGGTTCTGCGACTCCTGTGGAGCCGAGCTTCTGGCCGAGCAGGCTCCGGCCGGAGGCGCTAGCGGCCGAGCCGCTCCCCGCCGACGTCCCGACCGAGATCGCCGGCCGCTACCGGGTGAGGCGATTCCTCGGCCAGGGCGGGCGGAAGCGCGTCTACCTCTCCACCGATACGGCCGGCGGGGGTGAGGTCGCCCTGGCGCTCTATGACACCGCGGGGGTCGGCGCCGGCATCCAGGCTCGCGCGCGACGCGAGGCGGAGGCGATGCGCAAGCTCGGCGATCACCCTCACGTCGTTCCGGTCCTCGACACGGGTGAGGACGACGGCAACCCGTTCATCGTCAGCCGCTACATGCCGGGCGGCGACGTCGAGGGGCTGATGGCCGCTGGGGGCGGCCATCTGGAGGTCCCCCGCGCCGTCGAGATCGCGGCGGACGTCACCCGCGCGCTGGAGCATGCACATGCGCGCGGGATCGTCCATCGAGACCTGAAGCCGGCGAACGTCTGGATCGACGACGACGGCCACGCGCGGCTCGGCGACTTCGGCCTGGCCACCACCGAGGCCCGCTCCCGGGTCAGCGGCGGCACGCTCGTCGGCACGGTGGCCTACCTCCCGCCCGAGCAGGCGCTCGGCGAGGCCACCGGCCCCCAGAGCGACCTCTACTCGCTCGGAGCGCTGCTCTACGAGATGCTCACCGGACAGCCTCCGTTCCCGGGCGACGACGCGGTCTCGATCATCAGCCAGCACCTGCACGCCGACCCGGTGCCACCCTCGCGACACAACTCCGAGGTCCCCGAGGCGCTCGACCGGGCCGTCCTCGCCCTGCTCGCGAAGCGCCCCGAGGACCGGCCGGCGAATGCCACCGAGGCGCGCGAAATGGTCCTCGGCTCGCTCGAAGAGAAGCCGGAGGAGGAAGCCGAGTCGCGTGCGGCCAACCCGCTCGAGAGCTTGGCCGGCGGCGTCTTCGTCGGGCGCGAACACGAGCTCGACCGGCTGCGCCAGGCCGTGGACGGTGCGCTCGGGGGACGCGGCTCGCTCCAGCTCCTCGTCGGGGAGCCCGGCATCGGCAAGACGAGGGCGGCCGAGGAGCTCGCCACCTACGCCCGGGTGAGCGGCGCGCGGGTCTACTGGGGCCGCTGCCGCGAGGACGAGGGCGCCCCGGCGTACTGGCCCTGGGTCCAGGCGATCCGCTCCTATGCGCGCGACGCCGACCCCGTCGCCCTGGCCTGGCAGCTCGGCGGCGGAGCGGCCGAGGTCGCACAGCTGATTCCCGAGGTAGCCGAGAAGCTCGACATCGAGCCGGCAAGTGGTTCCGACAGCGAGGAGGCGCGCTTCCGGCTCTTCGACTCCGTCACCAGCCTGTTGCTGGCGGCGGCGCGCGACCGGCCGCTGGTGATCGTCCTGGACGACCTGCACTGGGCGGACGAGCCCTCGCTGCTGCTCCTCCGGTTTGCGGCCCGGGAGCTCGCCTCGAGCGGGCTGTTGATCCTCGGCACCTATCGAGACGTCGAGCTCGGGCGCCACCATCCGCTCGCGCGGGTTCTCGGGGAGATCTCGAGCATCGAGGGGAGCGGGCGCATCCCCCTGCGCGGGCTCGGGGTCGCCGCGGTCGAGCGCTACATCGAGATGACCTCGGGCGCCCCGTCGCCTCCGGGTCTCGCCGAGGCGGTTCAGGAGCAGACCGACGGCAACCCCTTCTTCGTCGGCGAGGTGGTCCGGCTGCTCGCCAGCGAGGGGAAGCTCACCGGCGGGGGCAGCGCTCTCCGAGCTGCAGATCCCGCAGGGCGTGCGCGAGGTCGTCGGCCGGCGCCTCGACCGCCTCAGCGAGCAGACCAACGAGGCCCTGCGGGTGGCCGCGGTCATCGGGCGCGACTTCGACGAGGAGCTGGTTGGGCGGGTGGCCGAGCAGTCGCCCGAGGAGCTGATGCAGGCCGCACGGGAGGCGATCGCCGAGCGCCTGGTCACCGACCTCGGTGACGGCCGTTATTCGTTTGCGCACGCGCTCGTCCGCGACACCCTCTACGAGGAGCTCAGCCCGCCGAAGCGCTCGGCGGTCCATGAGCGCATCGGCCTCGCGATCGAACAGATCTGCGGCGGCAACGTGGACGAGCGCCTCGGCGAGCTGGCCCACCACTTCCTCGCCGCAGCGCCGCGCGGCGACCTCGGCAAGGCGATCGAATACGCCAAGCAGGCCGGCGCCCAGGACATGGAGCAGCTGGCCTACGAGGACGCGGTCGACGTCTACGGCCGCGCGCTCGAGGTGCTCGAGCTGATGGAGGAGCCGGACGAGGCCCTGCGCTGCCGGCTCCTGCTGGAGCTGGGCGGAGCGGAGGCGAAGTCGGCGAGGGTGGCCGACGCTCGCGACGCCTTCGAGCGCGCGGCCGAGTCGGCGCGCCGGCTGGACGACACCGACAGCCTCGTCGGCGCCGCGATCGGCATCGCGATGATGAGCGACGCCGGGCGTCTCGACGCGCAGCTCCTCGCCCTTCTCGACGAGGCCCTCGAGCGCATCGGCCCTGAGCGCACCGCGCGCCGCGCCGCGCTGCTGAGCGCGAAGTCGGCGGAGATGTACTGGATCGACAACGATGTCACCGAGTCGGAGCGGCTGGCCGACGAGGCGATCGAGATCGCCCGCGAGATCGATGCGCCCGCCAGCCTGGCGGCGGGGTTGACGCGCAAGGTCTTCATTCCCGCGGGGCCGGACGGCCCCCGCGAGCGGCTGGCAATCGCCGACGAGCTGGTTGAGCTGGGAGAGCGACACGGCGACCGCGAGGCCGCGGTCCGGGGTCACGCCTACCGGCTCTGGTCGTTCCTGGAACTTGGCGACATGCCCGCGGTGGACCGGGAGCTCGCCCGCTACGCGGGGCTGGCCGACGAGCTGCGGATGCCGGAGCACCTCTGGCACACCCATGCGCTGCGCGGGATGCGCGCCCTCCTCGACGGCGACATCGACGAGGCGGAACGCCTGGCCCAGGAGGCCAGGCGCGCCGGAGATCGTGCCGAGCAGGCGCTCGCACAGCAGTACTACGGGATCCAGATGACGCAGATCCGCAGCATGCAGGGCCGAGCCGCCGAGCTCCTGCCGGCAGTCCGTGAGCTCGCAGAGCAGTTCCCCGGAATTCCCGCCTGGCGCGGCGCGCAAATCACCCTCGCGGCGCGCTCCGGCGACTTCGAGCTGGCCCAACGCGAGCTCGACGGCTTCGCGGGCGACGACTTCAGCGCGCTGCCGCGCGACGTCAACTGGTTTGCGGCGATGAGCCTGATGGGCGAGGCGATCGCGCTGATCGGCGACGAAGAGAGGGCCGGACCGGCCTACGAGAAGCTCCTCCCGTACGAGGGCCTGGTGATCGTGGTCGCTCGGGCGGCGGCGTGCAACGGGCCGGTCGACCGGGTCCTCGGCCTCCTGGCCCAGACGATGGGCCGCCTGGACGACGCCGAGCGGCACCTCGGCAACGCCGTGGAGATCGCGACCCGGATGGGGGACCGGCCCGGGATGGCGCTCTGCGGTCTGGCCCTGGCCGAGGTGCTGCTCGAACGCGATCGCGACGATGATCGCGTGCGGGCCCTCGAGCGGCTCTCCACGGTGCTCGGGACGGCCCGCGAGATGGGCGCGCGCTGGATCGCCGACCGGGCCCTCGAAGACCGCCTCGAGGCCCAGGGGCTGGCGGGGGTGGACGTCACGACGTCGATCGACGACCTGGTCTCGGCTCTCGAGGAGGAGCAGCCGGACATGCGCGCGCACATGGCGCCCGACGGGACGGTGGCGATCCTGTTCAGCGACATCGAGGACTCGACCGTGCTCACCGAGCGGCTCGGCGACGAGCGCTGGCTGCAGCTCCTGCGAGAGCACAACGCGATCTTCCGCGAGCTGATCTCCCGCCACGACGGCTACGAGGTGAAGAGCCAGGGCGACGGCTTCATGCTCGCCTTCCCCGACCCCTGCGAGGCGCTCGAGTGCGCGATCGACGTACAGCGGGCCTTCGCCGAGCGCGAGCGGGACGAGTCAGCGGAGCCACTGCGGGTGCGGATGGGCCTGCACACCGGCGAGGTGATCTCCGAGGAGGGCGACTACTTCGGCAAGAACGTGATCCTGGCCGCCCGCATCGCGGCCCAGGCGCTGGGGGGCGAGATCCTCGTCTCCGAGGAGCTTCGGCAGTCGGTCTCGAGCAGCAACGGGGACGGGCTCCGCTTCGACGAGGGGCGCGAGCTCGAGCTCAAGGGGCTGGCCGGCAGCCACCGCGTCTATCGGGCCGACTGGGCGGAGTCGGACGCGGCATCGTCCGCTTCCGTTGCCTGAGCGCGGCTCACTCGAGCCGCTCGCCCCGGCCCATCACGAGGCGGCGCGCACGCCTGCTCGCCGACGCCTTCATCGACGATCCCGGCTGGGTCTCGGTCGGGCCGCGGCGCCGCGCCTCGCGCTGGCGCTACATCCACCGGGTTGCGCTCGGCGACGATCCGGTCGGCGAGCGCTGGTGCGGGCCGTCGTGGTGCATCACCGAGGAGGGCGAGCCGGTCGCGGTCCTCACCGGCTGTGCCCCGGGCAGCTGGCCGCCGCCCGAGCTGCCGACGCTCGGCGATGCTGTCGCCCGGCCCCCTGATCGCGGGGCCGGCCGTCTTGATCAGATCCCTGCGCGCCGAGCGCATCTTCGAGAAGCGCCATCCGAAATACGACCACTTCCTGGTCTGGATGTTCGCCGTCGCACCCGCACGTCAGCGCGGCGGACTCGGTCGGAGGCTGATGGCGGAGGCCCTGGCGCGGGCCGATGAGGCCGGCGTTCCCGCCTACCTGTGGACCGCCAACCCCGACAACCTGCCGTACTACCGCTCCCACGGCTACGAGGTGATCGGCGGAGGACGCAGATCCCCGGACGGCGGCGACCAACTGGTACATGGAGCGGCCCGCCGCGGGCGTGACGTCGCAACCGGCGTGAATCCCGGCCTTCCCCCTTAGAGTTGATTGGCCAATGGAGGGCGCTCGCGCAGTGACGAGAGGACGTCGACTCAGGCTTCCACCTGTCGTCGTGGTTCTGGCCGTTGCGGCTGTCGCAGTCGCGGCAGGCGCCCTGATTGCGTTGCCGAAGCTGACCGGCAGCTCGGGCTCCGTCTCGAGCAAGCTCGCCTCGGTGAAGATCGCCCCGGAGCCCTGGCAGGGGCACGCCAAGCCCAAATACCGGTCCGAGACGGAGCTGCAGAAGGCGGCCCCCTGGGATACGCCCTCCAAGCGAACGGCACCTGGCGCGATCGATCCAAAGACCGGACTGCCGGCTGCGTCCGCCGGCTCGAACGGCTCCTACACGCCCCCGACGCCGGCTGAGCGCAAGCGCATCTACACGGCCACGCATCCGGTGGGCGGCGTCGAGTCGGCGCTGCTGCTCAACCGGACCGCCCTCGCGCCCGCCTCCGCGCCGGACCCGATCAGGCAGATGATCAGCGCGGCCAACCAGATCGTGGGCCAGCCCTACGTCTGGGGAGGCGGCCACGCCTCCTTCCAGTCGAAGGGGTACGACTGCTCGGGCGCGGTGAGCTACGCGCTGGCCGGCGCCGGGCTGGTGCAGACGCCGATGGCGTCCGGCCAGTTCATGGGCTACGGCATTCCGGGCCCGGGCCGCTGGCTCACCATCTACGCCAGCCCTACCCACGTCTACGCGGTGATCGCCGGCCTGCGCTGGGACACCGTCGGGGACGCCCGCGGGTCCGGCCCGCGCTGGCACCCGGCCGACGCCTATCCGAGCGGCTTCACGGTGCGGCACCTTCCAGGCCTCTAAAGCCGGCCTGAGCGTTCCTATCTAGGCTTCCGCGATGCTTTCGGCTCTGCTGGCGGGCGCGCTGATCGTCGCCGCCTCTCTGCTGCTCGGCTCGGCGATCCTGGCGATCGCCGGGCTGCCGCGCCATTCGCCGGCCGTCCCCGCCACCGGGATCTCGGCGCTGCTCGTGATCTGCGGGATCGCGGTCAAGCTGCCGGGGCACGCGGTCACGGCTGCGATCGTGGTCGGGCTGGCGCTGGTGGGCTGCTTCGTCGTCTTCGGGCGCACCCGGGCGCCCGCGGGGACGATCCGTATCGGGGCGGTGGTGGTCGTGATCGGTGCGGCGCTGGTCGCTGCGATCCCCTTCGCGACCAGCGGGCGGATCGGCATCCTCGGCCAGGGCCTGGTCAACGACGACATGGCCTCGCATCTGCTCTTCACCGAGTGGATCAGCACCCACGCCGGCCCGACGCCGGACCTGATCAAGGGCGGTTATCCCCTGGGGCCGCACGCGATCGTCGCCGCGACCGCGAAGGTGAGCGGTGCCAGCCTGATCGAGGCGTTTGCCGGTCTCACCGGCGCGATCGCCGTCCTGCTCGCACTGACGGCCTATGGCGCGCTGCGGGGGGTGCGCGGCTGGCTGCGGGTGCCGGGCGCGGTCCTCGCCGCCAGTCCCTACCTGGCCGCCGCCTACCTGGCGCAGGGTGCCTTCAAGGAGCCGCTGCTCGGGCTCACCCTGCTCGGCTTCGCCCTGGCGCTGCCGCCGCTGCTGCCTGTCTGGTCGCGCGGGGCGGGGTCCGCGCGAGCCGTGATCCCGCTGGGGGTGATCGCCGCGGGCACGATCTACAACTACAGCTTCCCGGGGCTCGCCTGGCTGCTCGGCGCGGCGGTGATCTGGATGCTGGTCATCGCGCTGCGCGAGCGCGACCGGGCGGCGGGGCTGTTCGCGAGCCTCCGCCTGCGCGAGCGGCTCCGTGGAGCCAGGTCGGCCGTCCTGCTCGGGATCGGCATCCCGGTCGTCGCCGCCCTGCCCGAGGTCTTCCGGCTCGCGAGCTTCTCGAGCTTCAAGGCCTTCAACCCCCAGGGCACCGGCCCGACCGTCGGGTTCGGCAACCTGCGCCAGCCTCTCAACCCGCTCGAGGCCTTCGGGATCTGGCCCTCCGGCGAGTTCCGGATCACCCCGGCGAACTCGACCACGCCCGAGATCGCCTTCTACCTCGGCGGCCTGCTCGCGCTGGCGGCGTTCGCCTGGGGGCTCGGCCGGGCGCTCTCGCGGCGCGAGTCCGCACTGCCCTCGGCGCTGCTCGCGGCGACGCTGGTCTACCTGGGCGCGCTCGCCCTCGGCACTCCCTACACCCAGGCCAAGTCGCTCGCGATCGCCGCTCCGCTGATCATGCTGATCTCGGTACGCGGCCTGCTGTCGGCGGACGCGATCGAGGGGGAGGAGGTCCCGGCTGCCTGGCGCGCCGGCTGGTGGCCGCCGCGGCTGCTCCGGCCTCTCGTCCCGCTCGCGGTTCCTCTGCTCACCCTCGCCTTCGCGGCGGCCGCGGCCTTCTCGACCCTGCTGCCCCTCCGCCAATCCGCGGTCGGCCCCGACTACCACCTACAGGAGATGCTGCGCATGCGGCCGATCGTCGACGGCCAGAACGTGCTCTTTCTCGGCCGCGACAACTTCGTCTCCTGGGAGCTGATCGGCTCGGAGGTCTACGCGCCGATCACCAACCACTACGACGTCGAGGAGGTCCACGCCCTCTACCGCGCGACCAGCCTGAACGCCAAGTTCGACTGGGACAACGTGCCGGTCTTCGTCATGAACAAGTTCCACTGGGTGGTCACGACCAGCGCCGCCATGCAGAGCCAGGCGCCGGCCGGGTTCTCTCCCCGGCTCCGCACCCACGACTTCATCCTCTGGCACCGCGACCGGCCGGTCGGCCAGCGCCGCACCCTGTTCGAGCCGATCAATCCCGGCGCCCCGCTCGACTGCAGCGACCCCGGCGAGTCGAAGCTGCGGAAGGTGGACGGCACCGCGACGGTCTTCACCGCCCAGCCGGTGGTCGGCCGGGTCTGGAACCCGAGCCCCGCGCTGACCCAGTCGAAGCCCGCCCAGCAGCGGCTCTACCTGACCCCCGGGCGCTGGGACATCTCGATCCAGTACGCGAGCACGCAGGCCATGCACGTCACCGCGAGCGGGGGCCCGCTGGCCTCGCCGTTCGACGCCACCCTCCGCACCAACCTGCTCTTCCGCGGCCCGTCGCCGTACTACCCGGTCGGCACGCTCGAGGTGAAACGGCCGGGGGAGGTGGTCTTCAACGTCAGCGTCGATGACCCGCCCCTGATCGGCCGCCTCCTGCACACCGAGAGCAAGGCCTATCTCGCCGGCCTCGCGGCCACGCGCGCCGACCCGCCGCGCCAGGGCGTGCCCCTCCGCCGGGCCTGCGGCCGCTACATCGACTGGTACGAGGTCGCGCCCGGCACCCCGCCGGGCGCGCTCCAGGGCGTTCCCGCGCCCCATCCGCAGCCGATCGCCGACGACTGATCGCCAACGTATGGCTACCCGGGATTTGTACGATCGGGGCATGCCACGCCTCTGGATCGCCAGCATGGTGATCATCGTCGCCTGCCTGTTCGCGTCGATGGTGATCGCGATCGTCAAGCTGAGCTGACGGGAGCTGTCGCGCCGGCCACCCGGCGCGGGATAGACTCGGGCCGCAAATTTCGGCGCCTCGAGGAGGATCGATGTTCGACCGCATAGTGGTAGGAACCGATGGCTCGGAGACCGCCACCGCGGCGGTGAGGACCGCTGTCGAGCTGGCCAGGCTCGCCGATGCGAAGCTGGAGATCGTGAGCGCCTACCAGCCGGTCCCGCAGACTCGCCTCAGGGATGAGGAATCGGGCATCTCCGGCGACATCTCCCACACGATCAATCCGCGCGAGGACGTGCAGTTCGTGCTCGACAAGGCGGCGGGTGTGGCGAAGCAGGCCAAGGTCGAGGTGGTCACCCACCCGCGGGAGGGCGATCCCGCCGACGCCATCCTCGACGTCGCCGAGGAGAACGACGCCGACCTGGTCCTGGTCGGCAACAAGGGCATGACCGGTGCGCGGCGCTTCCTGCTGGGGAGCGTGCCGAACAAGATCTCGCACCACGCGCCCTGCGACGTCTGGATCGTCAAGACGACGTAGCGGCCGTCAGGGCCAGCGACCTGACGGCGAAGTCGTCTAGCAGCCCGGCGCCCGCGCCCTGACCGCCGCGGCGGCGTCCACCAGCCCGGCGCCGAAGAGGCGCGGGTCATAGGGCTGGCCGAGCTGAGAATCGCTGTGCCGGGCGGTGGCCTCGAGCTGGCACTCGACGGCGGTCGGCGAGCTGCCAACGAGGCGGCTTCCGATCACCAGCGCGGCCACCCCGGAGACGTGGGCGGCGGCCATCGAGGTGCCCTCGTAACCGCCCGGATAGCCGAAGGTGGTGAAGCCGCCGCCGACGAGGGTGAGCTGGAAGATCGGGACGCCGCGGCTGAACATTGCGTCGTCGGTCCCGCAGTTGGCCAGGAGCGGGAAGCCGCCGCCGGGCGCCACCAGGTCGAGACCCGCCCCGGTGCGGGAGTCGCTCGCCAGGCAGGCGTCCTTCGTGGTTCGCCCGACGCCGATCACATGGGGGGCGCCGGCCGGGAAGGCGACGGGCTCGCCATTCTCGTTCCCGGCCGCGGCCACCACGAGGGCCCCCTTCTTGAAGGCGTACTTGACCGCCGAGCAGATTCCCTTGATCTTTCCGCAGCTGTTCACGCCCAGGGAGAACTCGAAGCTCATGTTGATCACCTGGGCCTTGTGGTTCGCGGCCCAGCGGATCCCCTTGGCGATGTTGCGAGCCGTCCCGAAGCCCTCCGAATCGAGGACGCGGACGGGGATGATCTTGGCCCGGGAGGCGAGTCCGGTGAGGCCAACGTGGTTGCCGGTCCGCTCCGCGATCGTGCCGGTGACATGCGTCCCGTGGCCGTCCTCGTCGAACGGCATGGCGTCCTTGTCGACGAAATCCTAGCCGGGGAGGAACTGCTTGCGGGAGAAGTCCGGGCTGCGGCGGAACTTGGGCTTCTTCGTCGAATAGGCGACGCCCGTGTCGAGCACGGCGACCCTCGCCCCCTTGCCGGCGGGGACGCCCCGCTGCTTGAGGATGTCCCAGGCGTCCGGAGCATTCAGGCCGCCCCGCTCCTGGAACGGCAGCGGGGTGGGGGACTCGCCGCAGAGCGACCCGCAGGGCAGGAAGTTCCACTGGGTCCGCTCCCAGCCCCCCGGGACTCCCGCGGGACCCGGGTCGTCGGGGATGCTCGAGGCGTGCGCCACGTAGTTGGGGACGGCGTAGGCGACCGCCGGGTTGGCCTCCAGGGCACGCTCCGCGGTCGCGACGTCCACGCCCTCGGGCAGCTTGACCAACTGCTCGCCGCCGCCGTCGAAGCGGACCAGCAGCTGTCCCGCCACGTACGTCGCCTGCGTGGTCGCCTCCTCGGCGCCCGCGGCAGTGGCGAGCGCGGCGGCGGCCAACAGGACGAGCGAGATTGTTGCGAGGAGCTTTCGCATCCGCGGTGGACCTAAACACCACCCCTCCGAGAAAGTTCCTGCTCGCGCGCTATGGAGACGTGCGCGGATCCCGGATCAGCAGCTCGACGTTGCGGTCGTCGCCGGTGCCCTCGCCGCAGGCGGGGCTGCACTTGGTGGCGCCCACCTGCGGATCGTTGTACGAGAGGGTGCGGCCGATCGAAGCCAGGTCTGCCGGCGTCAGGCCGGCCGCCGAGGTGCCGGACCTTGGGGCGGTCGCGGCGCTCGCATGGTCGAGGATCGTCCCGAAGATCGAGAGCGTGCCGTCCCGGTTGTCCATCACCTCGAGCAGCCGGTTCTGCTGCGGCCAGTCGGCCTCGGCGGCCGTCCGGATGCTCCAGAAGCCGGTCCCGTTCGCCGCCCGGATAGGCCTCGATGTCGTTGACGTGCGAGTGGCCCGCCACCCAGGCGATCACGTGCGGGTACTGATGAAGGAGGTCGACGAGGTCTTGCCCGAGGTGGATCGGCGACGAGCTCCGCGGGTCGAGGTCGCAGCCGGGGTTCAGGTCGTGCCCGTGGGAGTCGTTCACGCCGGTGCACGGCGGGGCAGCCTCGTCCGGCACCTGGGAGGTGAGACTCGGGATCGCATGGTGGCTGAAGAGCACGACCAGCTGGTTCGCGGCCGTCGCAGCCTGGAGCTGAGAGCGGAACCATTGGAATTGCGGGTCGTCGACGTTCCCGTCGGCCGAGGGCCCGGCGATGCCGCCCTCGGAAACGGTGTCGAGAGCGATGAAGCGGAAGCCGGGGACGGGGCTCCAGGAGTAGTAGCCGGCGGCGCCGCCCGAGGCCGCACGCTCTGCGGGATCGATGTAGGCGAAGCCGTGCGCGTCCGGCTGCGCGCCCTGGCGAAAGACGTCCATGTACTGCGCCTTGCTCACGTACTGCCTCTTGGGATCCGGCGGGACAAGCGCGACCTTGTCGGGATCGCTGGCCAGCATCGCGAGGACGTTCTGGGGCGTGAGCGAGCTCAGCACCCCGGCGAGGTCCGTCTGATTCGGAACCGGCGCCATCGGCTTCATGCAGCCCGTGGTGACGTCCTCGAAGGAGCGGTTGGCCGCCTGGTTCCCCTGGACGAGCGCGTCGTGGTTGCCGAAGACAACGTAGCTCGGCACGCTGAGCCCCGCCGCCGTGAAGGCCTGCTGGGCACGATCCATCAGGCCCGGGTAGGAGGGCCAGCCCGCGAAGAAGCCGCGCACGTCATTCGGGTCGTAATAGGACGGCTGCGTGCCCTCGACGTAGTCCCGGAAGTCTTGGACTCCGGTGTAGCGGGCCGCCTCCTCCGCCCCGGGCACTCCGATCGGGGGACAGAGCTGATGGACGTAACCCGCCGGGTCGATCCCGGAGTTGGGGTTGAGCGGACCACCCTCCAGCAGGGTCCTGACCCACTCGGTCTCGTTGAGCTGCTGGCTATCGGCCGAGTCGCCCGTGTCGAGGGCGAAGTCCATCCGCCGGCGAGCTCCGCTTCCCTGCTTGATCGGGCTGGCGCCGGCGAAGCTGTTCAGCTGGCGGATCGCAGCGTCGTCGATCTGCGGATTGAGCGCCTCCCAGGGGCGCCACGCCGCGTTGAACGGGAACTGCGTGCCGTTCGGGGGATCCAGGAACTCGACCCGGCCGGGCGATTCCTCATCCGCGAGCTGGAAGTCCGAGAGTTGCCCGAAGTAGGCAAGCGAGAGCCGGTTCTTGGTGCGCTTCGCGCCGGCGGAGGCGAGGTCCTGGCGGACGACGTAGGGCTCTCCGTGGCCGAGCCGCAGGGTGACGAACGAGCCCGGCCCCTTGGGGACAATGCGCTGCTGCACGGTGGTCTTGCCGAGCGTGTCCGGCGTGGCGGCGTCGGCCCCGGCTGATCGCAGGCAACCATGCCGAGCATCAAGCCGAGCGCCAGCGCGCAATTGAACCGTCTCAATCTCCCTGTTCCTCTCTCGCCGACCGGTACCTCGGCGACCCAAGTCCGGCCCCGAACGTATCGAGAACGTGCCGGGCGTGCGCCGGTTCAGGAGATACTCAGCGCATGACCGACATCGCGACCGACGAGCGGATGATGCGGCGCGCCCTGCGGCTCGCGGAGAGGGCCGCCGAGCACGACGACGTGCCGATCGGAGCGATCGTGGCGCGTGGCGAGGAGGTCCTCGGGGAAGCCGGCAACGAGCGCGAGCTCCGCCGCGACCCGACCGCCCACGCCGAGGTGCTCGCCCTGCGCCAGGCGTCCGAGCGGCTCGGCGGCTGGCGGCTGCTCGAGACGACGATCTACGTGACGCTCGAGCCCTGCCCGATGTGCGCCGGGGCCATCACGCTCGCCCGCGTCCCGCGCCTGGTCTACGGGGCCGCGGACCCCAAGGGCGGGGCGGTCGGCAGCGTGATCGACCTCTTCGACGCCCCGGTCGTGAACCACCGTCCGGTGGTGGAGCGGGGCCTGCTCGGCGAGGAGTCCGCCGACGCTGCTCGAGAGCTTCTTCTCGGCGCGCCGCTAGCCGGCGCGTCATCGCCCGCGCGGCCTCCGTGAGCGCCTCGGAGTGCCGAACCGGGTAGCGGGGCTTCTCACCCGGGCTTCGCAGCGCGACCGGGAGGGATTCGATGCTGCGCGTGGTCCGCTCCCGCATCTGATCCAGGGTCTCCGTGTGGAGAATCTCGCCTTCCCTCATTGCGGTCACGAGCAGCGGCTCCCCGTCGAGCTCCTCCTCGGCGGTTCCGACGACATCCTCGGCCATCGCGCCCTCCTCGAAGCGCCTGAAGACCTGCTTGGCGCCCGGCAGCGTGGCCTTGCCCTCGGAGCGCTTGGCCACCCCGCGCCATGCCCCATCGCGCAGCTCGGCGACGAGCTTGTAGACGCCGTTCACGACCGGCGAGTCGCGACTGGTCCCCAGCTCGGTGCCGACGCCCCAGAGATCGATCGGCGTCCCCGCACGGCAAAGCTCGGCGATGCGGTGCTCCTCCAGGTCTCCGGAGGCGACGATCACCGCCTCTTTGAGTCCGGCCTCGTCGAGCAGGCGCCGGGCCTCGCGGGCGAGGGCTGCCAGGTCCCCCGAGTCGATGCGGATGCCGGTCAGCGGGAGCTCCGTGCGGCGTGACGCCTCGATCGCCCGGCGCACGCCCTCGATCGTGTCGTAGGTGTCGACCAGAAGCAGGGAGTTGTCCGGGTTCTCCCTCATGAACGCCTCGAACGCCTCCTCCTCGCTCTCGAAGCTGAGCACGTAGGAGTGCGCCATCGTGCCCACGGGCACCAACCCGTACCGCATCGCGGCCGCCACGTTGGAGGTCCCGCCCAGTCCGGCGATCGCGGAGGCGCGGGCGACCTTCATCGCGGCGTCGACCCCGTGATCGCGCCTGCGGTGAGAAGTCGATCACGGACTCTCCCTTGCCGTCCGCGGCGAGCACGATCCGGGCCGCCTTGGTGGCGATCATCGTCTGGAAGTTGATCTGGTTGAGCAGCAGGGTTTCGAGCAGCTGGGCGTCGATCAGCGGTGCGGTCACGCGAATCAGCGGCTCGTCGGGGAACGCGATCGTCCCCTCCGGCATCGCCTCGATGTCGCCGCTGAAACGGAATCCCTCGAGATAGCTCAGGAACTCGTCGTTGTAGCCGAGCGTTCCCAGGTATTCCAGCTCGGCCGGGCCAAAGCGCATCTCGGTGATCAGCCGCAGCGTCGGCCCGAGCCCGCAGACCACCAGCCAGTCGCGGTGGGGCGGAAGCTTGCGGACGAAGAGCTCGAAGACGGCCGGATCGTTGCGCCCGAGGCGGTGGTAGCTCGCCGCCATCGTGATCTCGTAGCGGTCGATCAGCAGCGAGGTCTCGGCCGGTGTCAGCAGCCCGGAGTCGTTGGCGTCCGCCATCAGCCGAAGCACTATGTCCGGCTGCAGGGTCCGGCCACTCAGGCCGTGAGCCAGCGAGACCGGCGTTCTCGACCATCATCGTCCGCTCCTGCTCCTCGGTCATGCCCCACTCGCGGAGCTCGGGCAGGACCCTCTCGGGGACCATGCGGATGGTCCAGTCATTCGCGGCGCCCGACGCGATCAGTCCCTCGATCACGTTGGGGGGGAACCAGTCGGTGGTCGCCACCGAGTCGGCCGAGAGGAAGATCCGGTCGGCGTAGCCGCGCTCGAGCAGCGCCTTGGCCGTCGGCCTGGCGCTTCTCGTAGGGAAGGAAGATGTCGAGGCCGTAGCGGTCGAGGCCGATCCAGACGCCCGGTCTCGAGCAGGCCCTCGATGTAGTCGAGGTCGTCGGTGTCGCCGGTGTGGGCGATCTGGATCTTGGACGGCTCAACGCCCTCCTCGAGGAAGATCTCGATCTGCCGCGGGCCGGTGTTGCTGGCGGGCCGGGAGTGGGCCATGATCGGCGCGCCGGTGCGGACGCTCGCTCGGGCGGCGGCGCGGTGGACCTTCTCGATGTTCTCGTTCACCCCGGGCTCGTCGGCCGCGCACTTGATGAAGGCGGCCTTGATGTCGGTCCCCTGGATGCCCTCCTCGATGTCGTGACGAAGAGGTCGGCGATCTGGTCGGCGTCGCGGTTGAGGAAGAACTGGGGCAGGTAGTCGTAGGTGTAGATCCCGGTGCAGGGGATGACCTGGAGCCCGGTCTCCTCTGAGACGCGGCGCATGAACTCGACGTCGCGTCCCAGGAACATCGCGGTGGGCTCGCCGATCGTCTTGACTCCCAGGTCCACCGCGGCCTTCGCCTCGCGCACGGCGATCTCGAATACCTGCCCCGGCGGGACCTCGTGGGGCTGGTCCTCCTTGACTGCGCCGACGATCGGCCACTGGTACTGGACCGCCTCGTCGGCATTCCGCAGGTGCTCGTGGATCAGAGTCGTGCCGAGCTCTTCGGCCTCGACCATCCCGGTCACCGTCGGCACCTGCGCCATCGCGGGAGAACCCTATTGCAGCCTCAACTATCCGCGTCCTCCAGACGACCGATGCCGCTGGGATACTCGCCCGCGCTGCCACACAAGTGGCCGCGAAATCCCCTGTGAGCGCCCCGTGGGGGTGGCGCCGGAATGAGGAGGATCGAATGCAGCGAAGCAGCAGAGAGTGGCTCGTGCCGCTCACCGGGATTGCCTTCTTCGTCTTGCTTGATCGTCAGCTTCATCGTCGGCCGGCAGCCGAAGGACGCCGACGCACCCGCCCGCAGCGAGATCGCCAAGTGGTACATCGACAACAAGGACGCGGCCGAAGATCGGCGCCTTCATCGGCACCGTGGCCGCGGGCTTCCTGATCTTCTTCGGGGCCTACCTGCGCAAGGTGCTGGAGGCGGCCGAGGGTGCCAGGGTCGATGCTGCCGATCCTGCCGTCTTGATCGGGCTCTCGATCGTCGGGGTCGGCGGCTGCGATCGACAACATGCTCCTGTTCGCAACCGCCGAGGCGGCCGACAACGTCCCGGCGCCCGAGGTCCAGACGATCCAGGCGATCTGGGACAACGATTTCCTGCCGCTCTTCCTCGGCGTGCTCGTGTTCAACTGTGGTCCGCCGGGATCTCCGTGCTGCGGAGCGGGGCCCTGCCGAAGTGGCTCGGCTGGGCCGCGATCGTGTTCGGGGTCATTTCGCTGGCCGGGCCGATCGGGTTCTTCGGGGCGCTCGGCGCCGCGCTCTGGATCCTGGTCGCCAGCATCATGCTGTCGCTGCGGGCGCGCTCCGCGCCCGCGGCGCCGCGGCGCCGGCTGCGCCGGCGGCACCCGCCGCCTAGGGCTCAAGGGGCCGCGCGCGGAGCGATCGCGCGCGGCCCCTTGCATACAGGTGGCGTGACCCTCGTGCCGCGGTCTCCAGCGGAGAGGGTGGGATTCGAACCCACGAGGCGGTTTAACCCGCCCACTCGCTTTCCAAGCGAGCTCCTTAAGCCACTCGGACACCTCTCCATGAAACGGGTTGCTCCTGCGGAGCACCCTCGCATCAGCGAAGGGTAATGCCCGTCCTGGCGGCTCGGCCTACTGTCGCCAGCCGGAGAAGGCGCTGCTCGTCCAGCCCTCGCCTGATCTCGCCGGCGCCGCTCCGAGCGGCCTGCCGCCGTAGATCACCGCACCGCCGTTGGCGTCGTCCTGATAGGTCTGCCAGGGGATAGTGTCCGACCTGGTCGACCCCGGGCTTGCTCCAGTCGCAGACGCCGGTCGGGAACGTCTGCTGCAGCGCCGCCCACTGGTCCGGCGTGAAGGTGATCGGGTAGTAGTCCGACTGCCGGAGCGGCTTGAGCTGGCAACGTTGCTGGTCCGTCGTGATCCCCTCGCCGGCCGCCGTCGCCGGCGTCGCGAACTGGGTCTGGACCGCGGCTAGCTGGCACACCGGACCGACGCCGGGCAACGCGACCTGCTCGACGCCGTCGATGCTGCGAGCATCGGTCGTGGACGTCGGTCGGCCGGTCGTCGGCGACCTTCTGCTCGAGCGAGACGCTGCGGCTGTCGTTCTCGACCGCGGAGAGCCAGCGGTCCATCGCCACGACCGCCTCGCTCTGGTAGGACGGGATCGCCGAGCAGGGGCGTCTGCCCGAACCAGATCACGTGGTTGGTCGGGAAGTGGCCCTCCTCGCGCTCGAGCCGCGCCCGGATCGTCCAGGAGCGATAGGCGTCGTGGAACGCGCCCGGATCGGGCCCGCGCAGATCGATGATCGCGACGTTCTTCAGGTTGTTGGTCATGTTGACCCCGCCGCTGCGTGTAGGCGCGGGCGAGCGCCGGCTCGTTCGCGTCGGTGCGGCGCGACCGTCGGGTTGATGTCGATGTCGAAGCCGCCGAGCTTGGCGTTGAGATCGACGAACTGAGCGGGCGTGATCTCACCCTTCATCAGGGCGCACCAGGCCCGCACTGGAACCCACGTCATCGAGCGGCAGACCTGCGAAGCCGTGCCCGACCGCCTGCTCGGCCGGGCCCCAGAGGCTCTGCGGGCGCGGGCCGAAGACGTTGATCATGTAGTCGGCCAGCGTGCAGCGCACGCCGTCGGGGTTGGTCTGCGCGTTGTAGTTGTCCGCGGCGGGCACGCCCGGACAGCCGTCGTCCGGCACGCCCAGGGAGGTCCAGTAGACCGAGTCGAAGACGATCGCGTTGGCATGGTTGGGGTGGCCCTCGACGGCCCCGATCTGATCGGGCGTCCAGAGCACGCCGGTGCCCCACTTCTCCGGGTGCTCGAAGTAGCCGCGGGTCAGGTGGTAGGCCGCGAGCTGCTGGCCCGGTCGACCAAGAGTCGGGGAACAGCACTGGGGCAGGATCCCCTGGTAGATGCCCGGGATAGGCGTTCGCCACCTGCTGCTGGGTGAGCGAGCCGCCCGAGCAGCCCGTGCCGATCGTGTAGCGCAGCGTCCCGTACTGCTCGACCAGGTCGCTCCTTGGCCATCACCAGCGACTCGGCCTGGGTGACGATGTTGCAGTTGTGCCCGGCGTTGTCGAGCGCGGTCGACATCACGGCGAAGCCGCGCGACGAGCGCCGTGTCGTCCATCACCGAGGGCGCGGAGCCCGACTGGTGCTCGATGCCGCAGCTGGCGCCGTGGGTGATCAGCAGCTTGTGGTCGAACTGCGGCTGCGGATCCCAGGCCGTCCACGGCTTGTCGGGCTGGAAGAGCGACGGCGATCTGGTACTGGTCGCGGTCCTGGTAGCCGGTCTCGACGCGGACGATGAACGGGACCGTCTGGCCGTTGTCGGTCGTCGTGCTGGCGACGTCGGACGGCGGGCTGCCCGGGTCGTAGGCCGCGAACTGGCCCGTCACCGAGGACTTGTACTGGTAGAGTAGGTCGTCGGCGCGTTGCACTGCGCGTCGGTGGCGTCCGCGTTCTGGCAGACCCACGGCTGGACCTGTGGCCCGGAGAAGACGGGTCCGCCGTTCGGGTGGTTGGTGATCGCGATCTGCGCGCTGCTCGCGCCGGGAGCCGAAGCGGTGAGCAGGTTCGAACCGAGGTCGAGCCCGGTGACCAGCCCCTCGTACAGGCCATTTGCCCGCATTGCGAATGCGCTGGTCACATCACGCCCGTTGTCGGTCACCCTCACCGAGCCCGGCGCGACGCCCGTCGGCAGATCGACCGAGGCCAGGACATCGCCGGCCGAGATCACGTCCGCCCTGTCCGAGATCACGTGAATCGCCAGCGGAGGCGGCGGGGGAGGGGGTGACGACTTCTTGGCCTCCGCACTCCCGACGCCGATGACAAGCAGCGCTCCAAGCGCCACAACGCTTCCGCGGACACTCGCTCCCATGCAATCTCTCCTCAGACGGGTCGGGTCAGGCCCGACCGAGAACCGAACAAGACGCGAGATCCTATACCCAATAATGCGTACAGGCGCCGGTCGAGCGAAGTGGGAGATAATCCGCCGGATGAGCTGGAACGTCTACCTCGCCGGGGAAATCCACTCCGACTGGCGCGAGCAGATCGCTTCCGGTGCCGAGAGGGCCGGGCTGGATGTCACCTTCAGCTCGCCCGTCACCGACCACGGCGCCTCCGACGATGTCGGCGTGGCGATCCTGGGTCAGGAGTCCGAGGGCTTCTGGAAGGACCACAAGGGCGCCGGGGTGAACGCGATCCGGACCCAGACCCTGATCCGCCAGGCCGATGTCGTGGTCGTCCGGTTCGGTGACAAGTACAAGCAGTGGAACGCGGCCTTCGACGCCGGCTTCGCCACGGCGCTCGGCAAGCCGATCATCACCCTGCACGATCCCGACACCACGCACGCCCTGAAGGAGATCAACCGCGCCGCGATGGCGACGGCGGAGACGCCGGAGCAGGTCGTGGACGTGCTGCGCTACGTGCTCGAGGGCAAGCTTCCGGCCGGCGCGTAGCCCAACTCCGCCGCTAGCCTCTTCCCTGTCCCGGAGGGGTGCCGGAGTGGTTGAACGGGGCGGTCTCGAAAACCGTTAGGGGCCTTCGGGTCCCTCGTGGGTTCGAATCCCACCCCCTCCGCTTTGTGTCGAGATGCTGCTCGGCGACCGGAGCGGTCACCCGGAGATCGTCGGGTTGGTGGAGCCGGAGATCGTCACGTTGGCTCGCCCGAGGCCGGGTCCGGCGCAAGCTGCAGCGGTCGCCACGGGATCACCCGATGCCGTCGCCGTTCCTGAGAACGAGCCGCCGGCTCGACCCTTGATGTCCAAGGGCGCCACAGTGCCAACCCTGGTCTCCGAGAGGGTGAAGTCGATCCTGGCCTCTTTGAAATCCAGGAAGCCCTCACCGCTCGCCACACCGCGCCACAGGACTGATCGCCCTGCGATTCGGCGTGATAGCGCACCCGTGCTCGATCGAGTCGCTTGCTCGGCCGTTGGCTCGCGTAGGGTGCCGGAGCAGGTGCCGTTGAGATCAGCGACGGCGTGGGTTGGCTGGATGGATCCGGTCAAGGGGGGATCGAAGGTCACCATGCCGGCGAAGTCACAGGAGCCGGTGAAGGTCTCAACCTTTGAGTGTTTCGCGGCGAAAGCGCTGGTGACCATCAGCGCGCAAGCCAGGGCGAGAGCGCTGATCAGGAGGATCCCGGGTGCGCCCCAGTCGCCGTGTGCCAAATCGTTCACTCGATGCCAGCATGGTGAGCCTCCTGCGTCCATTTACGTACGGAATACGGTACAACGTACGGTAAGCTTCACCGGGGTGCAACCGACAACCGTGCAGCCCAGCGCCAAGCGTCCCGCGGCGGTCGGTCGACCGCGGCGCCTGCGCCGTGAAGAGATCGCCAAGGCGGCCTTGGAGATCGTCGATCGCGATGGTCTGGATCGCCTCAGCATGCGACGCGTCGCGGAGGCCCTCGGCGTCGGCACGATGACTCTCTACGGCTACTTCCGCGACAAGGACGAACTACTCGCTGCGGTTATCGACGCCGCCGTGGGCGATGAACGCCCGACCCTTCCGGTTCCTGGCGCGAGCAACTGCGTCAGTTGGTCCGAGTCGCCCATGAGAACTTGACGGCCCACCCGTCTGTGGTCGAGATCCGGTTCCGCCAACCGGTGCTGCGCCCCGAGGCCTTGCGGTTCGGTGAGGCCGGGATGGGAATCCTGCGCGCCGCTGGATTCCAGTCCGACGAAGCGGCGCGAGCCTTCCGTCTGCTCTTCACATACACCCTGGGGTTCGCCGGATTGAGCCCGGTTGCGAGACTCGATGAAGCTCGTCAGCAGGCGGCAGTGGCGATTGCCGGCCTGGCGCCAGACGAGTATCCGAACCTGAGGGAGACCGCCGCGGAGTTCAGCGCGGCAATCGGGGGGGAGGACGCGTTCGAATACGGGCTCGAGCGGATTCTTGACGGGCTGGAGGCGACGCTCCACAGAGTTGCATCGCTGCCTAGGGTCGGCACGTGAGTAAGAACGCTCTGCGGCGGTCGCTGGGAGCCGTGTCCGTCGTCTTTCACAACAGGGAGATGCGGCTCCTGCAGCTCTCCTGGGCTGCCCAGTCCCTGGCGATCTGGTCCTTCGCGATCGCCCTGGGCGTGTACGCGTTCGATGCGAGCGGTGCGACGGCCGTTGGGATCGCCGGGCTCGTGCGCCTTTTGCCCGGAGCGGTCGCGGCGCCGTTCGGTGGGCTGATCGGCGACCGATCCTCGCGGCGGGCGGTGCTCCTGGGCAGCTCCCTCGCCAGTGCCGCCCTGATCGGCGGGGCCGCCGCCGCCGCGGCGCTGAACGCTCCGGTTGCCCTCGTCTTCATCCTCGCGGGGCTCTCCACGGTGGCGATCTGTCCGTACGTGCCCGCCGAGGGAGCCCTGATGCCGCTGGTGGCCCGTTCCCCGCAGGAGCTCTCCGCGGCGAACGTCGCGCACAGCGTGATGGACAACGCCGGATTCCTGGCCGGCGCCCTGCTCAGCGGCACCCTGCTGGCGGCGACCACACCGCAGGTCGTCTTCGCGGCGGCGTCGGTCGCCGGCCTGGTCTCCACCCTCCTCGCTCGCCGGGATGCGCCGCGACGCCCGTCCTGCCTACGTCGGCGAGACCTCGGAGAGGGTGCTCCAGCGAGATGGGGAAGGGCATGAGGGCGTTGCTGGCGGATTCGAAGCTGCGCCTGGTCTCCATCGCGCTCACGCTGCTGCTCTTCTTCGAGGGCGCCGTTGACGTCCTCGCCGTGATCATCGCCCTGGATCTGCTCGACCTGGGCCAGGCCGGCGTTGGCTGGCTCAACGCGGCCTGGGGCATCGGTGCGCTGGTCGGGACCGGGGCGCTGGCCCTTCTCCTCAACCGGGGCCGCCTGGCGGCCGGGCTCGCGCTCGGCTGCCTGATTGCGGGCGCCTCTCTGGCGCTCCCCGGCCTCTGGGTGGTGGCGGCCGCCGGGTACATCGCCTACCTCGGAATGGGCGCCGGCTACACCTTCGTGGAGGTGGCGGGGCGCACCATGCTTCAGCGGCTCGGCTCCGATGAGACGCTCGCGCGGGCGCTGGCGGTCCTCGAGACATCCCGGTTCGGGGCGATGGCGCTCGGCTCGATCGCCGTCCCCGCTCTCATCGGGCTGCTCGGTGTGAGGGGAGCGGTGATCGCGGTCGCAGCGATCCTGCCGGCCTTCGCTCTCGCCCGCTGGTCGGCGCTGCGCGCGCTTGAGATCGGTGCGCCGGTCGAGGAGGACCGCTTCCGCCTGCTTCGCGAGCACCCGATCTTCGCCCCGCTGCCGATGGACACCCTCGAGCGCCTTAGCCACGACCTGGTCGCAGTGAACCCGGTTGCGGGCGAGGAGATCGTTACCCAGGGCGAGCCGGGGAAGCGCTTCTACCTGATCGCCGGCGGCGAGGTGGAGATTCGAATCGACGGCGCCTTCCGTCACAGGCAATGTGCGGGTGACTGCTTCGGGGAGATCGCGTTGCTCAACGACCTTCCTCGAACCGCGACCGTCGTCGCCCTGCCCGGTTGCCGGCTGCTCGCCCTCGACCGTCGCCACTTCGTCGGCGCCGTGACGGGGCACCTGCGCAGCGACGAGGCGGCAGCCACGGTCGCCGGGGAGCGCCTCTCTGTGATCGGCTGAGCCAGCCGATCGAGGCCCTACCTGGCTCAGCCAGCCACGTAGGTGTCGACGACCTCGAGCAGCTCGCGGACGCCGATCGGCTTGGTCAGGTACGCCTGAGCGCCGGCCTCGAGCAGGGGGGCCGGAGTGCGGTCGGTCGCGTCCGCGCTCAGGATGACGACCGGGATGTCCTTGGTTCGCTCGTCGGCGCGCAACCGGGCGAGGACCTTGTCGCCGCCGATGTCGGGCAGGTGCAGGTCGAGCAGGACCAGGTCGGGGCGGTGCTCCGTCGCCAGCTCGAGGCCGAGCGACCCCATTCCGGCCGGCAGGACCCTGACGCTGGGGCGCGAGTTGAGGATCTCCTCGACCAGGCGGATGTTGGCCACCGTGTCCTCGATGTAGAGGAGGCGGCGCTCGCGGTCGTAGGAGCGCTGGGCGACCAGCTCGCTGTCCTCCGCCACCGCGGCGGCCACCGCGGCGGGCTCGCCCCTGGCCATCTCGACCGTGAAGGTGCTGCCCTCGCCCGGCGTGCTGCGCACGGTCAGCGTCCCTCCCATCGCCTCGACCAGTCTTCGCGAGAGGGCGAGGCCCAGCCCGGTCCCCTGGACGTCGGCCCCCGCGTTGAGCCGCTCGAACGGAGTGAAGAGCTTGCGCAGCGAGTCCCGATCGATTCCCTGGCCCGTGTCCGTGACCGCCAGCCGCATCCGGTCGGAGCCGAGCGCTTCGACCGAGATGTGCACGTCTCCGCCCTCGCGGTTGTACTTGACCGCGTTCGAGAGCAGGTTGATCATCACCTGCTTGAGCCGCTGGGTGTCGGCCCGGGCGTAGCCGCTCCCGTCCTGGATCTCAGGGGGGTGGAGGGTGACCCGACGACCCTCCGCCAGCGGCTGGATCAACTCGATCGCGTCGGCGAGCAGCGGGGCGATCGCGACCGGCTCGACCGAGATCGACAGCTCTCCTGCCTCGATGCGCGAGATGTCGAGAACCTCGTCCACGAGCTGGAGCAGGTGGCGCCCGGCCCTCAGGATGGTCGCTGCCCACTCGCTCTTCTGCTCGTCCAGGTCCGCCAGCGCGAACAGCTCGCTGAATCCCATGATCGCGGCAAGCGGGGTGCGGAGCTCATGGCTCATCCGGGAGAGGAACTCGTTCTTCGCCCTGTCGGCCGCCTGAAGCTGCGCGTTGAGCTTCTGCAGCTCCTGGGTGCGGAGGAAGATCTCAGCCTCCTGCTCGGTGCCGCGTTCGGTCAGCCGGACGAACGCGGTCACATCCTGGACCCGGTGGATGATGTACGCGAGCTCGCCCATCTCGTCCGGGACCGGGATGTTCTTCGAGCTCCAGAAGCGCTCCTCGAAGCCGCCGCCTTCCTCTTCCGGACGCCGGATGTCGTACTTCTGGACGGCCATGGTGTCCGGTACCCGCCGCCGGCGGACGCGCTCGAGCGACGCGGAGAGGTTGCTCACTCCCGTCGCCTCGGGGTCCTCCGGGTTGTCGGGGAAGACGTCGAAGATGCCCTGGCCCACGATCTGATCGCGCCGGGTCATGGTCGCGTCGAGGTAGGCGTCGCTCGCGGCGACGATCCGCAGCTCGGGGTCGAGGACGAGATATAGGCCCGGGGCAGCCTCGAACAGCGCGCGGAAGTCGGGCTGCACCATCTTCTCGCATGCTGGAACGCTACGATAGATACCGATAATTAGGTAGAGGTTCCGTTGCATTCTGGAAGGGCATAGGGAGTGGCGATGCCTAGGGTTCTTGTGGCCGATGACAACGAGCAGATGCGGCGTCTGATCGTGGAGCTGCTCGAGGCCGAGGGCTACGAGGTGAGCCAGGCGGCCGACACGGGGGAGGTCCTCGAGCAGGTCTTCGCACGCGCGGCCCGACCTGCTCATCCTCGACGTGCAGATGCCGGGCGGCGGTGGGCTGGAGGCCTGCGGGCGATCCGCAGCGATCCGGTCAACGGCGCCGTCCCGGTCCTGCTCCTGAGCGGCTCGGTCGACCTGGAGGTCAGACTGGGCCTCCGAGGTTGGCGCCAACGCCCAGCTGCCGAAGCCGTTCCGCATCGACGAGTTCCGCGAGACGGTCGGCTCCCTGCTGGCAGCCGCCTGAGCATCGGGCCGAGCCGCCAGAATCCCGGCCGGTGCGCGTAGCGGTCGTCGGACACGTCGAGTGGGTCGAGTTCGTGCGTGGCGACCACGTTCCCGCCGCCGGCGAGATCGTGCACGCGCACGACAGCTTCGAGGAGCCGGCGGGCGGCGGCGCGGTCGCCGCGGTCCAGCTCGCCCGGCTGGCCGGCGGAGCGACCTTCCTGACCGCGCTGGGGGACGACGAGCTCGCCCGCCGCACCCGGGCGCGGCTCGCGGAGCTCGGGGTCACGGTGCACGACGCGACACGCGACGGTCCCGACGCGGCGGGCGCCTCACCTTCCTCGACGCCCAGGGCGAGCGCACGATCATCACCATCGGCGACCGGCTCGTGCCGCGTGGGCGGGACGCGCTCGACTGGGAGGAACTCCGCAGCGGCCGACGGGCGTCTACCTGACCGCCGCCGACGGCGAGGCACTCCACGCCGCGCGCGCCGCCGGCGTGCTGGTCGCCTCGCCACGGGCCGGCCGGGTGCTGCACGAGGAGGGCGTCAGGCTCGACGCGCTCGTCTACAGCGACCAGGACGAGTTCGAGACGGCCTTCGCGAGGGCGCTCGACCCGCGCCCGACGCTCCTGGTGGCGACCCGCGGGCGCCGAGGGCGGCCGCTACGAGACCGCCCAGGGCGACACAGGGTACATGGGCGCCGGCGCCGCCGCCCGGCCCGATCGCCGACACCTACGGCGCCGGGGACTCGTTCGCCGCCGCCCTCACCTTCGCGCTCGCGCAGGGCCGGGACCCGGACGCGGCGCTCGCCCTGGCGGCCCGGGCCGGCGCGGTCTGCCTCACCGGCCGCGGCCCCTACGAGAGACAGCTCGCTGCGGACGCTCTCTGACGACCTCCTCGGGACGCTTGTCGTCACGCAGCCCGAGATACCGAGGGTGGCGAAGGCGGCCGTCGCGGGTCCACTCGCTGAATGCGAACTGCCCGACCAGGCGCGGCCCGATCCAGTGGGTCCCCTTCGGCACCGGATGAACGTTCGCGAAGGGCGGGTCGGGCCGCTCGAGCTTCCGCATCCGCTCCCCGAGGTCGGACAGCGTCCGCTGGTCGAAGCCGGTCCCGACCTTGCCGGCGTAGCGCAGCTCGCCGTCCTCGTAGTAGCCGACCAGCAGGGCGCCGAAGTCGGTGCGCTTGCCCTGAGGAGCGGTGAAGCCGCCGATGACGAGCTCCTGCTCGTGCGAGCACTTCAGCTTCAGCCAGTCGGTGGAGCGCTTGCTCGCGTAGCGGCTCTCGGCGCGCTTCGCGATCAGGCCCTCGAGCCCACGCCGGCAGGCGTCCACGAAGAGCTTCTCGCCGTCCCGGTTGCGGTGGGGGAGGAACCGGACGTGCCCATGGAAGTCGAGAGCACCGCGCAGCAGCCGCTTCCGGGAGCGCACCGGCAGCCGAGTCGTGTCCTGGCCCTCGAGGTGGGGGACGTCGAAGAGGTAGTAGTAGACGGCGATGCCGGTGCGCCTCGCGCGATCGGGGTCGGAGATCCCCAACCTTCCCTGCAGCCGGGAGAAGCTGGGGATGCTGCCGCTGAAGGCCACGATCTCCCCGTCGACGACGAACTCCGGCGAGGTCTCGCGCTCCAGGGCCTCCACGAGCTCGGGGTAGGTGTTGTTGAGCACCTTGTCGGTACGAGAGCGCAGCCGGACTCCCTGGGGCGAGCGGTAGGCCAGGCATCGCTCGCCATCCAGCTTCCGCTCGTAGATCCAATCCGGGTCCGAGAACGGCCGGTCGTGGAGCACCGCCTTCATCGGCTCGATCCACCGGGGCTGGCGGCTGGGCCGGAGCTCGCGGCGCTCCTCCTCGCTCAGCAGGTCGAGCGCCGAGCCCAGGGCCCGCCGGCTCATCGGGCGGCGGGTGAGAGCTCGCGGGATGTCGCCAGCTTCGCTCCGGCCCGCGTCATGTCCTCGAGGGCGCGCTCGCCGTCGCCGGGACTGACCTCGACAGCGCGGATCGCATCCGTCACGACGGTCGTGTCGAACCCCTCGCGACAGGCGTCGATCGCCGAGGCGCGCACGCAGTAGTCGGTCGCCAGGCCCACGACGGCCACCTGGTCGACGCCTGCCTCGTGGAGCAGGTCGGCCAGCTTCGACTTCTCGAAGCCGGAGTAGCCCTCGTCATCCCGCTCGACCCCCACGTCGACGATCGCGTCGAGGGCGACGTCGCGCATCGCCGGATGCAGCTCCGCGCCGTGCGTGCCCTGCACGCAGTGCACCGGCCAGGGCCCGCCCTGGGTCTCGAAGGAGGCGTGGTCCGGCGGGTGCCAGTCACGGGTGGCGAAGACGTGGTCGAACTCGGCCGCCAGGCGCTTCACCGGCTCGGCGATCTCGTCTCCGCCGGAGACCTCGAGCGCGCCGCCGGAGGTGAAGTCGTTCTGGAAGTCGATGATCAGGAGAGCCCTGGACATCAGGATTCGGGCTTGGGCGGCGGGTACTGCGAGCGCACCAAGCGATCCCACATCCGGTCGGTCATCAGCCTTCGCATGCCCATCATCAGCCTGGCTGACGGAGTCACCTTGTAGCGCGTGTTCGGGCGGCTCGCCGAGAGCGCCTTGGAGATCTTCTTCGCCACGGCATCGGGCCCGGCCCCGAAGCGCGCCATCGATCCGGTGTAGGCATTGGCGGTCACCCGCGCCACTTCCGCGTTGAAGTTGGCGTACGGGCCGTGCTCCTCGACATCGGCGAGGCTTCCCGCCGCGGTTTCGCCGAAGTCGGTGACGATCAGCCCCGGCTCGATGATCACGACGTGGACGCCGAACTCGCGAACCTCGAAGCGGAGAGCGTCGGAGAGGGCCTCGACGGAGTGCTTGGTCGCGTGGTAGATGCCGCCCCCGGGGAAGACGAGCTTGCCGCCCATCGAGCTCAGGTTCACGATCCGGCCCGAGCCCGCGCCCCGCATCCCGGGCAGCACCAGCTGGCACATGCGAATCAGCCCGAAGACGTTGGTCTCGAACTGCCTGCGGACGCTCGACATCGGGATCGTCTCGATCGCGCCGCTCTGGCTGTAGCCGGCGTTGTTGACCAGGGCGCCGATCGGGCCGTCCTTCTCGACCTCGGCGACCGCCGCCTCCATCGAGCCCTCGTCGGTGACGTCGAGGGCGTGGGTCTTGCAGCCCCGCTCGGCGAGATCCTCGATCGACTCGGGCGGCGCGCGGTCGCGTGCACGTTCCAGCCCTCGTCCGCGAGCCGCTCCGCCGTCGCCCGGCCGATCCCGGTCGAGCAGCCCGTGATCAGCACCGGCCGTGACTTCTCGATCCCCATGCGCGCGATCTTATGCGGAACGCGTCTATACGCTCCAGCTATGAGAGCGGTCACCTTCCAGGCGCCGGGCGAGGTGCAGGTCGACGAGGTCCCGGAGCCCGAGCTGCTCGCGCCCGACGACGCGATCGTCCGCGTCCAGGCGAGCGGGATCTGCGGCTCGGACCTCCACATCTACCACGGGCGGGTCCAGATCGAGCCGGGCTTCGTGATCGGCCACGAGTTCGTCGGCGAGGTGGTCGCCGCCGGCGACGACGTCAGCCGCGTCGCGGTCGGCGACCGCGTGCTCGGCACCTACGGGACCGCCTGCGGCGAGTGCTTCTTCTGCCGGCGCGAGGAGTTCCACAAGTGCGACGAGGCGCGAGTCTTCGGCCACGGCAAGACGCTGGGCTCGCTGCAGGGGGCGCAGGCGGAGCTGCTCCTCGTCCCGCACGCGAACCTGACGCTCCGCAAGGTCCCCGACGGCCTCTCCGACGAGGTCGCCCTGTTCGCCGGCGACGTGATGGGAACCGCCTACCACGCGATCGACTCCCGGCCGCTGGCGGAGGGCGAGACCGCGGCGATCCTCGGCATGGGGCCGGTGGGGCTCTGCGCGGTGCAGGCGGCCAAGGCGGCGGGCGCCTCGGAGGTGGTGGCGATCGACACGGTGGAGGATCGCCTGCGGATGGCGGAGTCCTTCGGCGCGACGCCGGTCCACCTCACCGAGCAGGACCCGCGCGCCGAGGTCAAGAAGCTGACCGAGGGACGCGGGGTGGACCTGGCGGTCGACGCGGTCGGCCATCCCGAGGCGCTCGATCTGGCGCTGCGCCTGGCCCGCAAGGCCGGAACCGTCTCGGTGACGGGGGTCTACGCCGAGCGGGCCGAGGTGCACATGGGCGTGCTCTGGATCAAGGCGCTGACGCTGACCAGCGGCCACGCCAACGTGATCAAGCACCTCGACCCGGTGCTCGAGCTGCTCTCGGAGGGCAAGCTCGACCCGGCTCCCCTGGTCACCCACCACATGAAGCTCGACGAGGCGGCGGACGCCTACCGCGCCTACGACAACCGCGAGGCGCTCAAGATCGTTCTAACGCCGTACGATCCAACGCGACTGGCTCGGGTGTTTGTGGCACGCCGTGTCGACATGCTCGGTCCGGCAGCAGGCCGGCCGGGAAGTCGGTGCCGAACTCCGGCACGTAGCGCATCGCCAGGTCGGCGGCAGGCCTCTCCTTCGTCACAGGATCCAGGTCGCCGACGTTGAGCAGCGCCCGAACGGAGGTCGCGATCTGGAAGTCCGCCGCGTTGGGCTCGTCCCCTCCGATCACTCCATCCGCGATCAGCTGGTCGACGTGGTCGAGCACCTCGGGGACCTGCGCGATCGCCCGCTGGATCTCGCCGTCGGCGTCGACCTTGTTGGCCAGGTGCTTGGCCGCCGGCGTGTTGATCCAGGCCGCGAAGCGGGGGAAGGGGATGCCGACGTCCCTCGCGATCATCACCTTGGTCTCCGGGCGGTGCACCGACAGCCAGCGAACGATCCGGCGGGGCACGTCCTGGAGGACCTCGTCGCCCCAGCGCTCCGCCTCCTCGACTGCGACGCGCTTCTCGGAATCAGAGGGGAAGAGGGGCGGCTCGGGCTTGAGCTCCTCCAGCTCCCGTGAGATCAGCGTCGACCCCTGGATTCGCCGGCCGTCGATCTTCATCGCCGGGACGGTGCCGCCGCGGAAGCCTCGGGTCCGCAGCAGCGCCGGCCACATCCCCGGCAGCAGCCAGACCATCTTGTGATCGAGCCCCTTGCGCTCGAGCATCAGGCGGGCGCTGTGCGAGGGGGGCGAGGGCGGCGTCCCGTACAGCTTGATCCCCATGTGCTGGAGCCTATTGTGAGAGCGGTGACGCGAGAGCCTGAGCGGGAAGCTGCTGATCGCCTCGCCGAGCATGCCGGACTACTTCCACCGGACGGTGATCCTGGTGGTCGAGCACTCCGATGAGGGCGCCTTCGGACTCGTCCTCAACCGGCCCTCGGGTACGACCGTCGGCGAAGCCTCGCCGGAGCTGGCGGAGCTGATCGGCGACGACCACCTGATCCACGTCGGCGGACCCGTCCAGCCGAACGCGGTGACCGCCGTCGGTGACCATTCCGATCCGACCGCCGCCACCAAGCTGATCGTCGGGTCCGTCGGCATGGTCGACCTCGACGATCCGCCCGACCTCAACCGCCTGCGGGTATATGTCGGCTACGCCGGCTGGGCGGCCGGCCAGCTCGACGGCGAGCTCGAGCAGGAGTCCTGGATCGTCGAGGACGCGCATCCCGACGATCCCTTCCGGGATGGCGATCTCTGGTCCGAGGTGCTGGCGCGGAAGGGAGGCGAGTTCGCGCTGCTCGCGCGGATGCCGCCGGACCCGTCGGTCAACTAGATGCCATCTAGGCGTCAGCGCCTCGTAGGCGACCTGGACGTGGTCCCGCGCCACCGCGATGAAACGCCGGTGCTGCGGCGGCTCGCCGTTGCGGCCGGTGATCGTCGCGTCGACGAGCGGGATGAAACGCACGCCCTCCCGGTTGAGCAGATCCGAGAGACGGCTGTGGAATCCCTCGGCGGGGAGGGTGACGTCGCCCACGATGCTGTAGCGCTCCGTCTCGACCACGATGCGCTCCCGCTTGATCTCGGCGTCCATGGATCAGCTATCGGGTCGACCGGCTCGCACCTTGAACGGCGCCACGGAGACTAGGGTGCGTCTCGATGGCCGCGCTTCAGGAGGTCACCGTCGCCTCTCGCTCGCCTGAGCGCTTCGAGGCTCTGCTCGGTGATCGCTACAAAGAGGTCGATGAGGCGATCGACGCCTCGCGGCGGCTGCTCAAGGGGAGGGTCGTCTGGCACGTGAACTCGACCGCCCGGGGAGGTGGGGTCGCCGAGCTGCTCCAGTCGCTCTTGTCCTACGCCCGCGGCGCCGGCGTCGACGTGCGCTGGCTGACGATCGCCGGGAACCCGGACTTCTTCCTCGTCACCAAGCGGATCCACAACCACCTGCACGGGTTCGACGGCGATGGCGGGCCGCTGGGGTCCGACGAGCGCAAGATCTACGAAGCGGCGCTGGCCGAGGCCGCCGACGAGCTCGCCGAGCTCGTCGAGCCCGGCGACGTCGTCTACATCCACGACCCGCAGCCCGCAGGACTCATCCCACACCTGATCTCCGCCGACGTCAAGGTGATCTGGCGCTGCCACATCGGCGTGGACCGGCCCGGAGAGCTCACCCGGGCAGCCTGGGACTTCATGCGGCCGTACGTGCAGGACGCGGACGCGTACGTCTTCTCGCGCGAGCGCTTCGTCTGGGATGGACTCGACCGGGACCGGGTCTGGATCGTCCCACCCTCGATCGATGCGTTCTCGCCTAAGAATCAGGACCTCGATCCAGAGGCGGTCAGATCGATCCTCGCGGTGACAGGACTCGGCGCCGGCGACCACGTCAGCCACGCTCTCTTCCAGCGCTTCGATGGAAGCGAGGCGCGCGTCGGCCGCCACGCCGACCTCGTCCAGGACGGGCCCGTCCCCGACGACTCTCCGCTGATCAGCCAGATCTCACGCTGGGATCGGCTCAAGGATCCGGTTGGGATGCTGCGCTGCTTCGCGGAGTACGCCAAGTCCGACGGCGCCCACCTGCTCCTCGCCGGTCCGTCAGTGGCCGGCGTCTCCGACGATCCCGAGGGGGCCGAGGTGCTCGCCGAGGTCAACGCCCGGCGCGATGAGCTGCCTGCCGAGAAGCGGGCGCGGGTGCATCTCGCGTCGCTGCCGATGGACGACGGCGAGGAGAACGCCGCGATGGTGAACGCGATCCAGCGGCGCTCCGACGTGATCGTGCAGAAGAGCCTCGCGGAGGGCTTCGGGCTCACGGTCGCCGAGGCGATGTGGAAGGCGAGGCCGGTGGTCGCGAGCCGGGTGGGCGGGATCCAGGATCAGATCGAGGACGGCATCTCGGGTGTCCTGATCGACGATCCCACCGACCTCGAGGCCGTGGCCCGGGCCGTGGACGGCTTCATCTCCGACCCGGCGCGGGCGGCCGAGGTCGGGGACGGCGGCGCGCCAGCGCGTCATCGATGAGTTCCTCGACATCCGGAGCCTGCTGCAGTACCTGCACCTGCTCCAGAGCCTGCTCGCCGCGCGACTCGGGCTAGCCCGCGCGGCCCTCGCTCCAGCCGCGGAACGCGGCCAGCAGCTCCTCGCGGGCCTCGGGCGGGATGTCCTCCTCGGTGAGGCGGCCGGTCGCCGCGATCAGCAGGCGCATCTGCTCGACGTAGGCGGTGCAGTGCTCGCAGCCCCGGATGTGGGCCTCGAAGCGGCGCCGGTCGCGGCGCGAGAGGCTGCCGTCGAAGTAGGCGGTGACGAGCTCGACCAGCTCCTGGCAGGCCATCTCCCTGGTGAAGAGGCTCATGGCGCGCCTCCGGCGATCTCCGGATTCAGATAGGTCTCGAGCGCGGCGCGCACCCGGGAGCGGGCCCGGTGGAGCAGGACGCGCTGGTTCCCGTCGGTGATCCCGAGAGCGTCCGAGACCTCCATCGGGGTCCAGCCGTCGACGTCCCGCAGCAGGATCACATCGCGCTGAGCCTCGGGGAGCTCGTCGATCGCCATCTCGATCACGCCGAGTGTCTCCTTCTCGAGCAGCTTCTCCTGCGGCCAGGCCACCGGAGGCGCCGCCCAGGCCCCGGGGTGGGGGGAGTCCGGGCCGAGGAAGCGGTCCGGGTCGACCGACGGGTCGGGCTCGTCGCTCGCCCCGGCCAGCGCGGAGAAGGGAACCATGCGGCCGTCCCTCTGGCCGCGGGTCTTGGCGCGGTTGGTGAGGATCCGGAAGAGCCAGGTCTTGAGGCTCGACCGCTCCTCGAAGCGGTCGATCCCGTTGAGCACCGCCAGCCAGGTCTCCTGCACGACCTCCTCGGCGCTGGCGCGATCGCGGACGTACATCTGCGCCACTCGCAGCATCGTCGCTCCGTACCGGTCGATCAGTTCGACGAAGGCGGACTCTTCGCCCTCGCGAAGTCGCTGGACCAATTCATGGTCATCAGTCATCTGGCGGGCCGCACGGTTACAGCTTTGCCGCCGCGCCGCAGGCTTAGGTCAGCTTCAGCCCCCGGCGAGATCCTCGGTCCATGGCTGGCGCTGGCGACGGTGGCCCGGTGCGCCTGGCGATCCTGCTCGCCTCGATCGTCGGACTGATCGTCCTCGGAGTCAGGACGGCCGGCGGGCCCCAGGGGGCCTCCGCCAGCCGTCGCGCCGCCGCCCGGGACCACCCCGCCGGCAAGGTCGTCGCGATCGCAGCGCGGCGGGCCCTTCCGCTGAGCGTCCGCCGCGAGGTGGCTGCTCCACGCGCTGCGGGCGTGGCGACCGTCAGGACCTCGCGCGGCACCTATCTGCTCGGCGGGACGCGGCGCGGCCCGAAAGGGACCCGTGTCCCGGTCGCCTCGGTCCTCCGCGCGCTCGGCCACGGCCCGCCCACGCGTGTCGCGAAGCTGCCCGTCCCGGTGACCGGAGCCGCGGGCGCCGTCGCCGGCGACAAGGTCTTCGCCCTCGGCGGGCTGCGCGGCGGCGGCAGGGCCAGCGACCTGATCCAGGAGTACGACGTCGCCACGGAGCGCTCGGTGATCGCGGCGAAGCTGCCCGAGCCCGTAACGGACACCGCCGCTCTCACGCTCGATGGGTTCGTATATCTCGTCGGAGGTCTCGTGAATGGATCGCCGACCAGGGCGATCGTGCGCTTCGACCCATGGCGGGCCACCGCGGCAGTGGCCGGCCACCTGCCCGTCCCGGCGAGCGGCGGCGTGGCGGCCGCGTCCCGCAGCCGTCGCGGCTACCTGGTTGGGGCGCACGTTCCCGGCGCGCAGCCCCTCGACTTCGAGCTCACCCTGCGGACCCGCGGGCACTGACACGGGTCAGCGCCATGGGCGCGGCTGGGATCGAACCAGCGACCTCTCCCGTGTGAGGGGAGCGCTCTCCCGCTGAGCTACGCGCCCGGGGAGGGTGATGATACGTCGGCCGGCTCAGGCGGAGGCTTGGGCGGCGGGCGTCTCGGCCTGCATCTCGGGGTCGCCCTCGACCTTGAGGTCGGGCAGCGCCCGGTCGAGCCAGCGGGGCAGGTACCAGTTCCGCTCCCCGGTCAGCTCCAGCAGGCCGGGCATGATCAGCAGGACGACGAGCGCGTCGATCGCAACGGCCACCGCCAGTCCGATGCCGAACTGCTTGACGACCGGGTCGCCGTTGAGCACGAAGCTGAAGAAGACGGCGAACATGATCGTCGCCGCTGCGGCGATCACCCTGCCGGCGTTGACCAGGCCCGCCCTGACGGCCTCGCTGTTGTCCGCGCCGCCTTGATGGCGCTCGGTGATCCGCGAGACCAGGAACACCTGATAGTCCATCGACAGGCCGAAGAGGATCGCGAACATCATCAGCGGCACGTAGCTGACCACCGGCATCTCGTTGTCCACGCCGATCAGCGACAGCGCGAACCCCTTCTCGAACACCGCGGTCAGGATCCCGTAGGCGGCGGCGACCGCGAGCAGGTTGATCAGCGCAGAGATCAGCGGCACGAGCACCGTGCGGAAGGCCAGGGTGAGCAGGAGGAAGCTGAGCACCACCACGATCCCGATCACCAGGAAGAGCTTGTCGCCGATCTTGGTCGCCAGGTCGATGTTGCTGGCTGTGGTTCCGCCTACATAGGCGGTCAGCCCGGCACCCTGGGTGGCCTCCGGGATCGTCTTGTCGCGGAGGTGGTTGACCAGATCCTGGGTCGCGTAGGCAGAGGGCGAGGTCTTGGGGGTGACCGAGAAGACCGCAGCGGTGCCGCCCTTGTCGGTCGCGGCGGGACTGACCGACTGGACGTTGCCCTGCTTCGAGATCTCCTGCTCGAGGTGGACCAGGCGGGTATCGCCCGCCGGCGTGGTGGCCACCTGTGCCGGCACGCCCTGTGCCTCTTCGCTCTGCGCGTCCTGCGGGGAGGGCGTTGTCAGAGGCTGGCCGGTGACGTTCACGGCGATCAGCAGCGGACCGTTGGTGCCCACGCCGAACCCCTCGGTGAGAGCGTCGTAGGCCTGGCGCTCAGTGGTGTCCGTGGGCAGCTGACCGAAGTCCTCCGCGCCCAGGCGGAGATCGAGCGCGGGAACCGCGAGCAGGCCAAGCACCACGATCCCGGTTAGCGGCAGCGACGACGGGGTGATTGCGGATCGCGCCGGCCCACTTGAACCAGCCTCCCGGGTGGTCCGCATCGTGCTTGCGCTTGCCGAAGCGGAACGGCAGCTTGAGGATCCGCCTGCCGAGCAGGCCGAGAACCGCGGGAAGGAACGTGATCGCGGCAAGGACGGCCGTGGCGACGACGATCGCCGTCGTGTAGCCGAGCGAGCGGACCAGGGGGATGCCGCTGAAGTAGAGGCAGAGCAGGGCGATGATCACCGTGCATCCCGGCGAAGACGACGGCCGAGCCCGAGGTGCCGATGGAGCGGGCGATCGATTCGTCGGGTTCCACCCCCTCCTCCAGGAACCGCAGGTGCCGGCTGATGATGAACAGGGAGTAGTCGGTCCCCACCGCGAGCCCGAGCATGATCCCCAGGGTCGGGGCGATGGACGGGACGTCGATCGCGTTTCCCGCCAGCCCGACGATGGCCAGGCCGCAGGCCAGGGCGACGATCGCGGTCGTCACCGGCAGCGGCGCGGCGACGAAGGTGCGGAAGGCGAACAGCAGGATGATCAGGGCGGCGAGAACGCCGATGATCTCGCTCAGTCCGGTGCTCGGGCTGGAGAGCTGCTGGCCGAGGTACCCGCCGGCGGAGACCTTGATGCCCGCGTCGCGGGCAGGCTGGGCCGCATCGAAGACGCTGTTCGCCTCGTCGTCGTCGAGGTCGCCGGATGACACCTTGAGGGCCACGGCGAGGTAGGCGATCTTGCCGTCCTTCGTGATCTGTGCCGCGCCCTGCGGATCGAAGGGGCTCACCACAGACTGCACGTACTGGTTCTCGGAGAGGGACTTCGCCGTCGACTCGACCGCCTGCATGTTCTGCCCCTGCGCGAGCGAGGTGCCCGACTGCAGGACGATCGGGACGCTGCCGTTGGCCTGCTCGGGCAGCTTGTCGTTCAGCAGGTCCGTTGCCGACTGGGAGCCCGTTCCCGGGAGCGTCGTGTTGTCGATCTCAGGCCTGCCGACGGAGTTCGCGACGACCACGAGCCCGATCGCGATGATCGCCCAGGCGAGCAGAATCCACGGGGCCCGGCGGGCGGCGAACGCCCCCGAGCCTGTGCAGCGCTGCGCTCATCGCGTGCCGGATCGTCTCACGCGCCCCGGCGGCGATCTATCCGCATTACTGGGAGGATCGCGGGGTGGGCAGTCCGAGGCGAGCCGAGAACCCGCCACTCGATCGCGAGCACCTGGCGAGCGATCCGATCGAGCAGTTCGCAGCCTGGTTCAGCGACGCGCAGGAGGCGGTGCCGTTGCCCGAGGCGATGACGCTCGCGACGGTCGACGCGGACGGATGCCCCGGACGCGCGGATGGTGCTGCTCAAGGGCTTCGGGCCCGACGGCTTCCGCTTCTTCACCAACTACGAGAGCGCCAAGGGGGAGGAGCTCGCGGCGAACGCGCCAGGCGGCCCTGGTCATCTACTGGCGCGAGCTCGACCGTCAGGTGCGAGTCAGGGGGAAGGTCGAGCGGCTCTCGCCCGAGGACTCCGACGCCTACTTCGCGAGCCGGCCGCGCGACAGCCAGATCGCCGCGGCGATCTCCCCCCAGAGCCGGCCTGATCGAGCGGGAGGAGCTCGACCGGCGCTACGCCGAGCTCGCGGGCGAGCTGGGCGAGTCGAACCCGGCCCGGCCCGGAGCACTGGGGCGGCTATCTGCGTCCGGCCCGAGGTGATCGAGTTCTGGCAGGGCCGGGACAGCCGCATGCACGACCGCTTCCGCTACAGCGCGCAATGAAGATGGGTGGCGGATCGAGCGGTTGGCGCCCTGAGTAACGCGCCAACTACGCGATCTCGGCTAGCCGGCGCTCCAGAAACCGGCGCTCGACCGGGTTGGTCGACAGCTCGAGCGCTCGTCTCGTATGCCTTGATTGCCTGGTTCGCTCGTCCCGCCCGGCGCAGCAGGTCGGCCCGCGCGGACCAGAACGGCTGGTAGTCCGTCGAGCGCCTCGGCCAGCGCCGGCTCATCCATCAGCTCGAGGCCGCGCTCCGGCCCCTCCGCCATCGCCACCGCGGCAGCCCGGTTGAGCTCGATCACCGGCGAGGGCTGGGCCCGGGCGAGCAGCCCGTAGAGCGAGGCGATCCCGGCCCAGTCGGTCTCGGCCGGCGCTCGCCGCGCGCGCGTGCTCGCCGGCGATCGCGGCCTGCAGCACGTACGGGCCCGGCGGCCCGAGCCGGGAGGCCCGCTCGAGCAGTCCGAGCCCGGTCTCGATCTCCCGGCGGTCCCAGAGCGAGCGGTCCTGGTCCTCCAGCAGGACCAGCTCGCCGGCCGCGTCGATCCGCGCCTCGCGGCGGGAGTCCTGGAGCAGCATCAGCGCCAGCAGTCCCAGCGCCTCCGACTCGTCCGGCATCAGCCGGGCCAGCGTCCCGGCCAGGCGGATCGCCTCGCCGGCGAGCTCCCGGCGGACCAGCGCCTCGTCCGAGGTGGCCGAGATAGCCCTCGTTGAAGATCAGATAGAGCGAGGCGAGCACCGAGTTGCAGCCGGTCGGGCAGGTCGTGATCCGCCGGCACCTCGTAGGGGATGTTCGCCGCCTTGATCTTGCGCTTGGCCCGCACCAGGCGCTGCGCCATCGTCGGCTCGGTGACGAGGAATGCCCGCGCGATCTCCGGTGTGGCGAGGCCGCCGAGGGTTCGCAGCGTGAGCGCGACCCGGGCCTCCGGCGCCAGGGCCGGGTGGCAGCAGGTGAAGATCAGCCGCAGGCGATCGTCGGGGATCACGGGTGGCTCCTCGGGCTCGTCGTCCTCGGTGGATGGGGGCTCGAGCGCCTGCAGCTCCTCGAGCTTCTCGGTGCCTCGGCGCTCGCGCCGCAGCCGGTCGATCGCCTTGTTCCGCGCGGTGGTGGTGATCCAGGCGCCCGGGTTGTCCGGAATGCCCCGCTCGGGCCAGACCTGCATCGCGACGATGAACGCCTCCTGGACCGCGTCCTCGGCGAGGTCGAAGTCGCCGAGGACGCGGATCAGGGAGGCGATCGCCCGTCCGGACTCGTGCCGGAACAGGCGATCGACCAGCTCAGGCGACGCCTCCAGCTCTACTGCGCGGTCGCTTCCTCGACGAGGTTCCCGGCCTCGTCGAAGACCATCACCGGGCGGATCTCGACCGAGCCGAACTGCGCGCCGGGGATCTTCGCCGCCCACTCGATCGCCTCGTCGAGGTCCTTGACGTCGAGGACGTAGAAGCCGCCGAGCTGCTCCTTGGTCTCGGCGAAGGGACCGTCGGTGACGCTCTGCTCGCCCTCGCGCACGCGTACCGTCGTAGCCGTCTGGGTCGGGTAGAGGCCCTCGCCGGCCACCAGCACGCCCTTCTCCTGCATCTCCTGCGTGACGGCCCCATAGGCCTGGGCCATCTGCTCCTGCTGCTCGGGAGTCGCGCTCTCGCGCTGGCTCTCGTCCCCGTAGATCGTGAATGCGTACTTCATGCTCAGTCTCCTTCTGTCTGGCGGCGCGGTATCGCCGCATTCACCCTAACGACGAACCGCAGCGGCCCAGATCGACAGCGAAGGGGTCGAGCCGGCTCGCGGGACGTAGGGTACCTCGCGAGCATGGCTGAGGCCGAGGGCAAGACGATCGTCTTCTTCCCCGAGGGCGCCTTCGGGCCGACCAACAACTGCGTCGGCATCGGCGAGGTGCTGCGGCGCCGCGGCCACCGGGTCGTCTTCGTGATCGAGGAGTCCTTCGCCGGGACGCTGGAGGAGAAGGGCTTCGAGGAGCGCCTGATGCGGCTCGCCCCGCCGCCCGGAGGTGGAGGAGGAGCCGGGGCAGTTCTGGAAGGACTTCATCCGCGAGACGGCGCCCGTCTTCCGGAAGTCGACCTTCGAGCAGCTCGAGGAGTTCATCGCGCCGACCTGGCAGGCGCTGCTCGACGGCGCACGCTACGTCGACGAGCGGCTGGTCGAGATCTTCGACGAGCTGCAGCCCGACGCGATCGTCGAGGACAACGTCTGCGCCTTCCCGGCGATCCCCGCCAGCGGCCGGCCGTGGGTGCGGATCGTCTCCTGCAACCCGCTCGAGCTCAAGGACCCGGAGCTGCCGCCGCCCTACACCGGGCTGCCGATCGACGACCGCTCGAGCTGGGACGAGTACCGCGCCGAGTACCGGCGCGTCACCGACGAGATGCAGGCCGACTTCAGCGAGTTCTGCATCGAGCGCGGCGCGCCGCCGCTGCCCGACGGCGAGATGATCCACGAGCTCGGACTGGCTCAACCTCTACCTCTACCCGCGCGAGGTCGACTACCCGCGCTCGCGGCCGCTCGGCCGAAACCTGGCACAACCTGGAGTCGAGCGTCCGCACGACCGATGCCGAGTGGAGCGTTCCGCCGGAGCTGGCCGACGGCGAGGGATCGCTGATCTACGTCAGCCTCGGCTCGCTCGGGTCGGGCGACGTGCCGCTGATGAAGGACCTGGTCGAGGCCCTGGCGGAGACGCCGCACCGCTACGTCGTCTCGAAGGGCCCGCAGCACGCCGAGTACGAGCTCGCCGACAACATGGTGGGGGAGGAGTTCCTGCCGCAGGTCTCGGTGCTGCCGCAGGTCGACCTGGTGATCACCCACGGCGGCAACAACACGACCACCGAGTGCCTCCACTTCGGCAAGCCGATGGTCGTGCTGCCGATCTTCTGGGACCAGCACGACAACGCGCAGCGGATCGACGAGACCGGCTTCGGGATCCGGCTGCCGACCTACTCGTTCGGCGAAGGCGATCTCCCGGCGGCGATCGACCGGCTGCTCGCGGACGCCGAGCTCGCGGCGAGCGCTCGACGGGATCTCGAAGCGGCTGCAGGCGAACCCCGGCAACGAGCGGGCCGCCGAGCTGATCGAGCGGGTCGCGGTCTCGGCCGAACCGGTGGGCAGCCGCTAGCATCACCCGCGGACCGTGCTAGGCGGGGAATTAGCGGTGCCCTGTAATCCGCAACCCGCTCAAGCGGAGCTGAATTCCCTTACGAGGGACCGGCCCTTGGGGCCAGTGCCGCCGCAGGCGGCGTTGACGGCCAGGTCCTGCGCAATGTCGGCCTGCGAACCAGGTCAGGTCCGGAAGGAAGCAGCCTTAAGCGGTAGCCGACATGTGATGCAGGCAAGCCTGGCTCGAGCCAAACGCGGCGGACACGCCCGGGAGCCTCGTCTCGAGGACGGGTGCACGGTCCATTCCTTCAGCGCGTGGCGACTTACTGGTCATATCGCCGGTAAGTCGCCAGGCACTACTTCAAGGCGAGCGAGGCGGCGTAGTCCGCGCCGGCGTCGACCCAGTCCGCGAGCCCAGCGTCGTCCGAAAGTACGCTCGGCCGAGACGTAGACGATCAGCCCTTCATCGGCCGCGCCGGTGAAGTCGAATCGGCGAACCGGACGCCCTCCTCGGTGAGCGCTTTCTCGGCGTCCTGCGGCGATCGAGCCGCACGATCAGCTCGTCACCGAGCACGCCGCAGACCGCCATGTTCCCGCTCGACCATGAAGCAGATGCCCGCCGAACATCTTCCGCTCCCTGACCTCCGCCCGGGCGCGAGCACGTCGCGGACGCGCTCTGCGAGTGTCTTCGTCGTAGGCCATCGGGGCCAGCCTAGGCGACGGATAGACTCGATTCGTGGCCGAATCAGCCTCTCTCTACCGCCGCCACCGCCCGCAGAGCTTCGAGGAGGTGGTGGGCCAGGAGCACATCGTCCGCACCCTCTCGCAACGCGGTCGAGAAGGACCGGGTCCATCACGCCTACCTGTTCGTCGGCTCGCGGGGGACCGGCAAGACCTCGATGGCGAAGATCCTCGCCCGCTCGCTCAACTGCGTGCACGGGCCGACCCTGACGCCCTGCGGCGAGTGCGAGCCCTGCCTGACGATCGCCGCGGGCACCTCGCTCGACGTGATCGAGATGGACGCCGCCTCGAACCGCTCGGTCGACGACATCCGCGAGCTCCGCGACCGGGTCGGCTTCGCTCCGGCCGCCGGCCGCTGGAAGGTCTACATCCTCGACGAGGCCCACATGCTCACCAAGGAGGCCTGGAACGCCTTCCTGAAGACGCTCGAGGAGCCGCCGCCGAACACGGTCTTCGTCCTCGCGACGACCGAGCCGCAGAAGGTGATGGCGACGATCGTCGACCGCTGCCAGCGCTTCGACTTCCAGCGCCCCTCGCTCGAGCAGATCGCCGAGGTGATCCGCCGGGTCTCCGCGGCCGAGAAGATCGAGATCGACGACGGCGCGGTCGCGCTGATCTCGCGCTCGGCCTCCGGCAGCTTCCGCGACGCGCTCGGCACCCTCGACCAGCTGGTCGCCTTCGGCGGCGAGCGAGGTCGACGACCGACGAGGTGGTCGAGCTGCTCGGCGCCGCCGACGCCGAGCTGCTCTTCGACACCACCGACGCCCTCGCCACCGAGGATGCCCGTGCCGCGCTCGAGGCGGTCGAGCGGCTCGTCGCGCTCCGGCCGCGACCCCGGCCAGTTCGCCCGCGACCTGATCGCCCACCTGCGCCAGCTGCTGGTCGCCCGCGCGACCGGCGAGGTCCCCGACTCCTTCACGGTCACCGTCGCCCAGCCCGAGCGGCTCGCCGGGCAGGCCGAGGCGATCGACGACGCGAAGCTGATGGGCGCGATCGATGCCCTCAGCGGCCGCGGTCGCGGCGATGCGCGAGGGCGACGATCCGCGGCTGACCCTCGAGGTCGCGCTGCTCAAGGTGGCGCACGCCGCGCTGGACTCCTCGCGCGAGGCTCTGCTGCGCCGCATCGAGTCGCTCGAGGCTCGGTTGACGGCGGGCGGCGGCCGGAGCCGCGTCCCCAGCAGGCCCGGCAGCGCGATGAGCCGGCTCAGGGCCGAGAGCCGAAGTCGAGCCGGCCGAGCGGAAGCCGTGAGCCTGCTGGGGCCGCGTCTCCGGCCACCGCCTCGGTGCCGATGTTCCGGAGCAGCCCGAGCCGGAGGCGAGCGTCGCTACCGCGAGCGTCGAGATCGAGCAGGTCGTCGAGCTCTGGCCGGCGGTGGTCGATCACCTGCGCGACTCCGGCTCCGCGATGCTCTCCACGCTCTTCGACGAGGCGAGGCCGCTCGGCGATCGACGAGGAGCGGTCGGTGCTGCGGATCGGCTTTCCCGCCTCGGCGAAGTTCAACAAGAGGAAGGCCGAGTCCACGGCGAACGTCGAGCGGATGACCGAGGCGCTGCGGCTCGATCGTCGGCGCAGCGGCTGCGGCCCGTCTACGAGCTGATCGACGGACGAGGCTGAGGGCGCCGACCCCGAGGGATCGGCCGAGATGAGCGAGGAGGAGCTGATCGACCTGCTCAAGGACAAGTTCGACGCGAGCGAGGTCGTTCCGGACGGACGACGCGCGGGAGAGCGGGACCGGCTGATGCCCAGGGACCCGACCTCAACCAGCTGCTGAAGCAGGCCCAGCAGATGCAGGCCGAGATGGCGAAGGCCCAGGAGCGAGCTCGAAGAACGAGACCGTCGAGGCGAGCGCCGGCGGCGGCATGGTCAAGGTGACGATGACCGGCGACATGCAGCTGCGCGAGATCAAGATCTCGCCCGAGGCGATCGATCCGGAGGACCCCGAGCTGCTCCAGGACATGGTCACGGCCGCGGTCAACGAGGCGCTGCGCTCCGCCCAGGAGCTGGCCGCCAACCGGATGGGCGGCATCACCGGCGGCCTCGGCGGCGGCGGCTGCCCGGGCCTGCCGGCGGCATGCCGAGCCGCCTACGGCTCCGCTACGCTGGTCGCGATATGTACGCCGGACCGATCAGCCACCTGATCGCCGAGCTCTCCAAGCTGCCCGGGATCGGTCAGCGCACCGCGCAGCGGCTCGCCTTCCACATCCTGCGGGCGGACGACGACGACGCGCTCGGCCTCGCCGACGCGATCCGCGAGGTGAAGGAGAAGGTCGGCCTCTGCGAGGTCTGCTTCAACCTCGCCGAGGGGCCGCGCTGCCGGATCTGCGAGGACGCCCGGCGCGACCAGTCGCTGATCTGCGTGGTCGAGGAGCCCGCCGACGTGATCCCGATCGAGCGGACCGGCGAGTACCGCGGCGTCTACCACGTGCTCGGCGGCGCGCTCTCCCCGATCGACGGCATCGACCCCGAGGACCTGCAAGATCGCCGAGCTGCTCGAGCGCGTCAACGGCGAGGTGAAGGAGGTCGTCCTCGCGACCAACCCGACCACCACCGGCGAGGCGACCGCGCTCCACATCGCCGACGCGCTGCGCGACCGCGTCACGGTCACCCGCCTCGCCAGCGGCCTGCCGGTCGGCGCCGACCTCGAGCACGCCGACGAGGTCACGCTCGGCAAGGCGCTGTCGGGCCGCCAGTCCCTCGGCGACTAGCTACATCCGGCGGGTCGGGTCGTCGTACCCGCCGCGTCGCGGGGATTCGTCCGCGTCGCGCGGGCCCTGCTGGACGAGCTCATAGAGCAGCGAGAGCGCCAGGCCGGCCCCGCCGGCGATCATCAGGATCAGGCCGACGGTCTGGATGTTGATCACGTCCGACTCGACGTTGATCGCGTAGCGCAGGATCGCGCCGACCGCGATCAGGAATATGGCCGTGGCGATGGTCACGCGCCGCCAGGATACCCGTGGGTCTGGGCGCTAATCGAGCGCTTTCACCCGGCGACCGGTTCGGGACCGGTGTCGCTGAGCCCGAACCGCTGGTGCAGCCGGCGCAGCGGCCTCGGCGCCCACCAGTTCCAGTCGCCGAGCAGCTCCATCAGCGACGGGACGAGCAGCGCGCGGATCAGGCTGGCGTCGATCAGGACCGCGAGGGCCGTGCCGACCCCGTTCTCCTTGATGAAGATGATCTGCGAGGTCGCGAAGGCGCCGATCGCGATCGCGAAGAGCAGCGCGGCCGCGGTCACGATTCGGCCGGTCCGCTCCAGCCCCACCGCCACCGCCTCCGAGTTCGGGATCCCCGAGTCGTGCGCCTCCTTGATCCGCGAGAGCAGGAACACGCCGTAGTCGGTCGAGAGGCCGAAGACGACCGCGAACAGCAGGATCGGCATCGTCTGCTCGAGCGCTCCCTGGCTGCGGTAGTCGAGCAGGCCCTCGAGCCGGCCGTCCTGGAAGATGAAGACCAGGATCCCGAAGACCGCGCTCAGGTTGAGGGCGTTCATGACCAGCTGCTTGACCGGCAGCACGACCGAGCCCGTCATCAGGAAGAGGACGATCAGGGTCGCCACGATCACGATCGCGAGCGCGATCGGCGCATGCGACTCGAGGCTGTCCTGGAGGTCGACGAAGTGCGCCGCAGCGCCTCCGACGAGCAGCTGCGACCCGGCTGGATTCGGCAGGTCGCGGATCTCCTTGACCGCGTTGCGGCTCGAGTCGGAGATGTAGCTGTGGTCCGAGTAGGCCGAGATCACGGCGTCGCCGTTCGCAAGCCGCTGCGGCGGCTGCACCTCGGCGATGCCCTTCACCTGGCGAGACCTCGCGCTCGACCGCGCGCAGCGCCGACGGCGTCGCGTTCTCCACCAGCAGCAGGTTCGGCGTGTCGTGGAAGGGCGGGAACTGCGCCCGCATCACGTTGTCGACCTGCCGGGCGCTGGCGCTCTCGGGCAGCACCTGCGCGTCGACCGAGGTGAACTTGATCGAGTAGAACGGGATGCCGAGCACGATCAGGACCGCGGCGGTCACGGTCGCGATCCCGATCGGCCGGCGCATGACGAAGCGGGAGAGCCGGTACCAGAAGCCCTGCTCGGTGGCGGTCGCGTCGCGCTCGGCGCGGCGCTGCAGGAAGCTCGGCGACCAGGCGTTGACCCGGTTGCCGAGCAGCGCCAGCACCGCCGGCAGCACCGTCAGCGAGATCACGGCGGCGAGCAGCGCGACCAGCGCGCCGCCGAGCCCCATCGAGTAGAGGAAGCGCTGCGGGAAGACCAGCAGCGAGGCGAGCGCCGACCGCGACGGTGATCGAGGAGAAGAGCACGGTGCGGCCGGCGGTGTTCAGCGTTCGCCTCATCGCCTCCGCGCCCGGGCCGGACTTCGCGATCTCCTCGCGGTAGCGGGAGACGACGAAGAGGCTGTAGTCGATCGCCAGCCCGAGCCCGAGGCCGGTGGTCAGGTTGAGGGCGAAGATCGAGACGACGACGAACTCGCTGGCGACGCGGAGCAGCAGGAAGGTGCCGACGATCGCCAGGCCGCCGATCATCAGCGGCAGCAGCGCGGCGACCACGCTGCGGAAGAAGAGCAGCGAGAGCAGGAAGAGGAGCGGGAAGGCGAGCATCTCGGCCTTCCGCAGGTCCTTCTCGACCTGCTTGTTGACCTGCTCCTGGGCGAGCGCGATGCCGCCGACGGTGACGCCGGGCTGACCCTCGAGGTCGTCGGCGATCTGCTTGGCGGCGTCCTGCTCGTCCTTGTCGTCGGTCGGCTTCAGGCTGACCGCGAGGTAGGTCGCGTTGCCGTCGCGGGAGACGAAGTCGCGGGCTCTGGGTCTCGAGGTAGCCGGTGACCCGCGCGACGTCCGGGTTCGGCCCGCAGCTGGCGCTCGACCTGCTGGATCCTCTGCTCGCCCGGCCTGCGAGGTGGGCGAGGTGTTCTGGAAGAGGACGATCACGCTCGGGTCGCGATAGCCGTCCGCCTCCAGCCGGTCGCTCGCCTTGACGCTCTCGGTCGCCGGGTCGTCGGCGCCGTAGGGCGCGAGCTTGCTGGCGACCCCGCCGCCGAGCGCGCCGGCGATGACGAAGAAGACCGCGGCGAAGATCACCGTGCGCTTGCCGTGGCGCTGGGCGAGCGATGCGAGTGCGTTGAACATCTCTACCTCCCTTGCGGCGCGCGACCGCGCGGCCGCGCTGATCTCATTTTCCAGATCCTCGGCGGCGCGCTCGAACCACTCCGCCGCCCATTCGTTCATCTCGATGCCGTAGCGCAGCACGGTCAGCGAGCCCGGGTCCGGGCTGTACTCGGCGCCCTCGGCCTCGTGCCTGCCGCTCGATCTCGTCCTGCAGCGGCGCGAAGCTCGGCCGCGGTCGCGGCCGCCTTCGCGGCCCGCTCGCGCGCGATCTCGGCGGTCCGCGCCGGCTCGATCGAGCCGGCGAAGAAGAGCTCCAGCAGCCCCTCGTCGCGGAGCTCGAAGACCTGCGGCTCGCCGCTCGATCCACTCCTCGGCGGCCCGCCTCCCCTTCGCGGTCAGCTTGAAGACGGTGCGCTGGCGGGCGCCCTGCGAGGCGTCGCGCCCGCTGATCAGGCCGGCGTCCTCGAGCCGCTTCAGCTCCGGATAGATCTGGCCGTAGCTCGCCGCCCAGAAGAAGCGGGCGGAGTTGTCGACGAGCTGCTTGATCTCGTAGCCGGAGCGCGGCCTGGCGGCCAGCATCCCGAGAATCACCTTTGCCTGTCGCGCTCAGCTCCACTGCGCAACAGATATATCAACTCGATATATCCAGGTGTGTGATCCTGCTCACACCGTGGATGCGTCTACGGCTGGCCCTGAGCCGGCGACGGCTCGCCTATCCTCAGTCGCCGATGAGCGCGACGCGGACCAGACGGCATCGTGGTGATGAAGTTCGGCGGCACCTCGGTGGCCGGCACCGAGGAGCTCAAGCGCGCCGCCCGGCGGATCGTCGCCGCGCGCGAGCAGGGCCACCAGGTGGTCGCGGTCCTCTCGGCGCGCGGCAAGACGACCGATCGGCTGCTCGAGGCGGCGCGCGAGATCTCGCCGCGCCCCGATCCCGCGCGAGATGGACATGCTGCTCTCGATCGGCGAGCGCGAGTCCTGCGCGCTCTGCGCGATGGCGATCAACGACCTCGGCCACCGGGCGATCTCGCTGACCGGCTCGCAGGCGGGGATCGTCACCGACTCCTCCCACACCAAGGCGCGGATCATCGACGTGCGCGCCGACCGCATCCGCTCGGCGCTCGAGGAGGACTCGATCGTGCTGGTCGCCGGCTTCCAGGGCGTCTCGACCGACAGCCGCGACGTGACCACGCTCGGCCGCGGCGGCTCCGACACGACCGCGGTCGCGCTGGCCGCCGCCCTGGGCGGCGAGGTCTGCGAGATCTACACCGACGTCGCCGGCGTCTTCAGCGCCGACCCGCGGATCGTCTCCGACGCGCGCAAGCTGCCGGTCGTCTCCTACGAGGAGATGCTGGAGATGGCGTCCTCCGGCGCCAAGGTGCTGCAGCTGCGCTCGGTCGAGTACGCGCGGAACCACGGCGTCCGCATCCACTGCCGCAGCTCGGCCGAGCGAGGCCACCGGTACCCTCGTCGTCTCGGAGCAGGAGACCATGGAACGACCGCTCGTAACCGCAGTCACCCACTCGACCGACGAGGCCCGCGTCACGCTCACCGGCGTGCCCGACGAGCCCGGCGTCGCCGGCCGCATCTTCGGCGCGCTCGCCGACGCCAACATCAACGTCGACATGATCATCCAGAACGAGCCCGTCTCCCACGACGGCGGCGCCGACCTCTCCTTCACGGTCGAGGCCGAGGACCTGGCAGGCGCGCGTCGAGGCGATCCGGCATCGAGGACTCCGAGATCGGCATCGAGACCGACGAGGCGATGGGCAAGGTCTCGATCGTCGGCGCCGGGATGCGCAGCCATCCGGGCGTCGCCGCCAAGGTCTTCCGCGTGCTCGGCGAGAACGGGATCAACATCGAGATGATCTCCACCTCGCCGATCAAGATCTCCTGCGTGATCCGCGCCGACCAGGTGCCGGAGGCGGTGAAGGCGCTGCACACCGCCTTCGAGCTGGGCGAGGACGCGATCCGCGAGGAGGACCCGACCGGCGAGGAGCACCGCCCGACGGTCACCTCCTAGCAGGTCGCGCCGATCCTCCGTAACCTGTGGGCATGACCGCGAACGGCGAATACCGCGTCGGGGTCGTCGGCGCCACCGGCGCCGTCGGCTCGACGATCCTCGAGGTGCTGGCCGAGCGGAAGTTCCCCGCCGCGGAGGTGCGGCCGCTGCGCCTCCGCGCGCTCGGCGGGCAGCAAGGTCGCCTTCGCCGGCGATCGAGCTCGAGGTCCAGGAGCTGACCGAGGACTCGATCCAGGGGCTCGACCTGGTCCTCTCCTCCGCCGGCGGCAAGGTGAGCTCCGAGTGGGCGCCGAAGCTGGATCGAGGCCGGAGCGGTGGTCGTCGACAACACCAGCTACTGGCGGATGCACGAGGACGTCCCGCTGGTCGTCGCGGGCGTCAACGACGACGCCGTCGGCCGACCACAACGGCCTGGTCGCCAATCCGAACTGCACCACGATGCAGCTGATGGTCGCGCTCAAGCCGATCCTCGACGCGGCCGGCATCGAGCGGCTGATCGTCTCCACCTACCAGTCGGTCTCCGGGACCGGCCGGGAGGCGATCCAGGAGCTGCGCGAGCAGTCCGAGGCCGTGCTCAAGGGCAAGCAGGTCGAGGCGAAGGTCTATCCGCACCAGGTCGCCTTCAACATCGCTGCCCCAGGTCGAGAACTTCAAGGACGGCGACGACTACACGACCGAGGAGCGCAAGGTGATGGCGGAGACGCGCAAGATCCTCGGCCTCTCCGAGGACGTCGGGATCTCGGCGACCTGCGTCCGCGTGCCGGTGGTCACCGGGTCACTCCGAGTCGGTGAACGTGCAGACCGAGCGGGAGCTCTCGCCCGGAGGAGTGCCGCGAGCTGCTCTCCGAGGCCCCGGGCCTGGTCGTCCTCGACGATCCGGGCGACGGCATCTACCCGCTGCCGATCGCGGCCGCCGGGCCGCGACGAGGTGCTGGTCGGGCGGATCCGGCGCGACCCCTCCCACGAGCGCTGCCTCAACCTCTGGGTGGTCGGCGACAACCTGCGCAAGGGCGCGGCCACCAACGCCGTCCAGGTCGCCGAGCTGCTCCACCAGCGGGACCTCGTCCGGGTCCCGGCCGGCGCCAGCCTGGGCTGAGCCGGCCCCGGCCGGCGTTCTCAGTTTGTTCACAGGTGACTGACGCCTGACCGCCGGGGCGGAGCTATATTCGACGCCGCTTGAGGGGCGTGTCCAGACAGTCCGGCGGAGACCTTCGCCGCCACGCGGGAGAGCGGCCGACGGCGCTGATCGTTGCGCTCTGCGTCTTGCTCGCCTTCGCACTCGGGGCCGGCGCCATGGTGGCCGCGAAGACGATCACCGGGACGAAGAAGGGTGAGGTGCTGAAGGGCACCAAGAAGGCCGACCGCATCTCTGGTCGCCGCGGGGATGATCTGATCAAGGGAAAGCGGGGCAGGGACCGCCTCCGCGGCAACGGCGGCAATGACACCCTGCTGGGCGGCAAGGGGAAGGACCGGCTGAAGGGTGGGCGCGGCGAGGACCGGCTCTTCGGCGGCAAGGGGAAGGACCGCATGATCGGCGGAGCCGGGTCGAATCAGCTCAACATGGTCGACGGCGTCGAGCAGGGCTCGCCGGGCAACGACGTGATCAAGGCGCGCAACGGCGAGCCGGACGAGATCGACTGCGGCGCCGGCGACGACAGGGTGATCGTCGACCGCGCGGAGGACGGGGTCTTCAACTGCGAGACGGTGGTGACGCCCGTGACCGACGACTCCATGCGCCGTCGCGAGTTCCTCGCCAAGACCGCGGCTCTCGCGGGGGTGGCCGGCGTCGCCAGCGCCTGGCCGGTCGACGCTCTCGTCCGCCACGCGGGGCGCGTCCAGGCCTCGACCCCGTTCCCGAGCCCGTCGAACATGCCGATCGACACCTTCGTCGTCCTGATGAAGGAGAACCGCTCCTTCGACCACTACTTCGGCTGGCACCCGGACGCCGACGCCAAGAACGCCGGGCTCAGCTATCCGGACGACAACGGCGCCCAGCACCCGACCCACCCCCTCGCCCCCGACTTCCAGGGCTGCGCCTTCGAGGACCCGGACCACTCCTGGGAGGGCGGGCGCAAGCAGTACAACGGCGGCAAGATGGACGGCTTCCGCAGGTCGCCCAACGACGAGTTCGCCATCGGCTACTACGACGAGGCAGGACATCCCGTTCCTCCCCGCCCTCGCGGACAACTTCACCCTCTACGACCGCTATTTCTGCTCGCTGCTCGGGCCGACCTGGCCGAACCGCGAGTACATGCACTCGGCGCCAGTCGGGCGGCAACAAGACCAACGCCGATCCCCAGGATGCGGTCATCGGCAATCAATGGCGGGGGCCTCTACAAGTGGGAGACGATCTGGGACCGGATGATCGCCAAGGGCCTGAGCGTCACCTACTACTACAGCGACCTGCCGTTCATCGGCATCTTCGGCGCGCGCTACCCGAACATCATCAAGCCCGTCTCCGAGTTCTACGCCGACGCCGCGGCCGGCCGCCTCCCGAACCTCGCCTTCGTCGACCCGCTGTTCCTCGACGGCGGCGGCGGCGACGGCCTCTCGGGCGACGAGCATCCGCACGGCGACATCCGGATCGGCCAGGCCTTCATGTCCGACGTCGTCCACGCCTTCATCTCCTCGCCGCAGTTCAGGACGGGGGCGATGTTCGTCAACTACGACGAGTGGGGCGGGTTCTTCGACCACGTCGCGCCGCGCCTCGTCCCCGACGACCGGCAGAGCTCGAACCTCGACGAGAACTTCGGCATCACCGGCTTCCGGATCCCCGGCGTGGCGATCTCGCCGTACGCGCGGCGCGGGCACGTCAGCCACATGACGGTCACCCACGAGTCGATCCTGAAGCTGATCTCCTACCGGTTCGGCCTCGGCTACCTGAACAAGCGCCACCGCTACGCCTCCAACATCGGCCGCTCCTTCGACTGGGAGCACCCGCAACTTCGAGCCGCCCGAGCCTGCCCGACCCCGCGCCGCCGGTCACCACGCGCGTGCTCGCTGCCGTCTCGGGCTCGCCCAGGCGCGGCCGGCGGGCTGGACTCGGCCGCCGAGCGGGCCGAGAAGAACGAGGGCCTCCACATCGGCTCCCCCGAGATGCTCGACCTACCTCGACGCGCTCGGCTACCCGACCGGGCCCGCCGACGCCTGCCCGGATCTTCTCCAGCCCCGACAGCACGACGAAGCGGCTCGCGGAGCAGATCGCGGCACAGCGAGGAGCCGGCTGATCGCGCCGGCTGCTGATCGTCGGCGGCCCTGGCGCTCGGCCTGCTCGGCGGCGCCGCGAGCCCCGCCTCGGCGGCGCTCCCGCACTACAACCACGTCTTCATCGTCGTCCTCGAGAACGAGAACGCCGGCTCGACCTTCGGGCCGAAGACCGAGATCCCCTATCTCGCCAGCACGCTCGCCTCGAAGGGCGCCTACGTGCCGAACTACTACGCGACCGGCCACCTGAGCCTCGACAACTACATCTCGATGGTGAGCGGGCAGGCGCCGAACGCCGACAGACCCAGGCCGACTGCCAGTTCTACACCGACTTCCTCCCGGGCACTCCCGACCAGCGACGGCCAGTTCGTCGGGCAGGGCTGCGTCTATCCGGCCGGGTGTCCAGACCATCGCCACCCAGCTCGAGGGGGCCGGCTACACGTGGAGGGGCTACATGCAGGACATGGCGAACTCGGCGCCGGCGCGAGCCCGCCACCTGCAGGCATCCGGCGATCGGCGCGCACGACACGACCAGACCGGCGAGCGCCACCGACCAGTACGCCGCCCGCCACAACCCGTTCGTCTACTTCCACTCGATCATCGACTTCCCGACCTGCCAGGCGAACGACGTCGACCTGAACCGGCTCGCGCCGGACCTGCGCCGCCAAGGCGACGACCCCGAACTACGCGTTCATCACCCCCGACCTCTGCAACGACGGCCACGACGAGCCCTGCGCCGACGGCGAGCCCGGCGGGATGGTCCAGGCGAACACCTTCCTGCAGGGCCTGATCCCGCAGATCCTCGCCTCGCCCGCGTACAGGGACCGCGGCCTGCTGATCGTCACCTTCGACGAGGCCGAGGGCGAGCCGGAGCGAGCGCCGACGCGAGCGCCTGCTGCAACGAGCAGCCCGGGCCCGAACACCCCGAACCCGGGCGGCCCGGTCCCCGGGCCCGGCGGCGGGCGGATCGGCGCGGTGATGCTCTCCCCCTGCATCAGGCCGGGCACGGTCTCCGACGATCCCTACAACCACTACAGCCTGCTGCGCTCGATCGAGGACAACTTCGGGCTGCCGCACCTCGGCTACGCGGGACAGGCCGGGCTGAAGCCCTTCGGCGAGGACATCCTCAACAACACCGGCTGTCCCGGCAAGCGCAAGAAGTGCAAGAAGAAGCACAAGAAGCGCCACCACCACGCGGCGGCCGCCAAGAAGCACAAGCACAAGAAGTGCAAGAAGAAGAAAAAGAAGAAGAACCGCTCGCGGTTGGCCGCCTGAGCCGAACGCGCGGCCTGTACCTCTCCTTCACCCCACCGTCGAGTCGCTATAAGCCCTGAATGGACGTCGGGTTCGGGGAGGCACTTCTCTACAGCGGAGCGCTGCTGGCGCTCGCTGCCGCGCTCTCCGGCCTGATGCGGGGAACCGTGCTGTCGATCTCCGTGCTCTCGGTCGCCGCGGGCCTGATCCTGGCCGAGGCGGGGGCGATCCACGTCGAGGGATCCGACCAGGCGGTCGTCCACCTCTTCCTGCTCGCCCTGATCGTCACCCTGTTCTCCGACGGGCTCTTCGTCGAGCGGGAGCTGCTGGTCGTGCACTGGGGCCCGGTGGTGCGCGCGCTGCTGATCGCCATGCCGCTCACGCTGGTCCTCCTGGCGCTGGCGGCGAAGGCTGCTCTTCTCGGAGCTCAGCTGGGCCGAGGCCTTCCTGCTCGGCGCGGTCCTCTCGGCCACGGACCCGGTGGTCACCTCGGCGGTGGTCACCTCGCAGCGGGTGCCCGCCGTCGGTGCGCCACGCGCTCAACCTCGAGTCCGGGCTCAACGACGGCCTGGCGCTCCCGTTCGTCCTCTTCTTCATCATCCTCGCCTCGCCCGGAGGCGATGCCGGTAGCGAGGCGGCGAAGCTGGTCGGGGAGGCGGCCTTCGGCGCGGTGCTCGGGGTGCTCCTCGGGCTTGGCGCCGGCCGGCTCACCCACCATCTCCCGGGCGGCGGAATCGTGCGGCGCTACGAGGGGATCTACGCGCTCGGCGTCGGCCTGCTCGCCTACGGCATTGCGGACGTCACCTTCGGCAACGGCCTGATCGCCGCCTTCGTCTGCGGGATCTCGCTGGCGGTGGCGGAGCACGACATCGCCGACGACTTCGTCGTCTTCAGCGAGAACGTCAGCTCGATCCTCCAGGTGCTCACCTTCTTCGCCTTCGGCGGGCTGATCGTCGCGACCGGGTACCACGAGGACATTCCGCTGCTGGTCGCCTTCATCGCGTTCGCGCTGGTGATCGCGCGCCCGGTCGCGATCACCCTCTCCTTCGTGCGGGTGGGCCTGCCCGCGCCGCACCGGGCCTTCATCGCCTGGTTCGGCCCGAAGGGCGTGGCGGGAATCCTGTTCGCCGAGCTGGTGCTCAACTCCGACGTCGGCGACGCCAACCTGATCTTCGAGACGGCGGCCTTCGTCATCCTCGCCTCGATCGTCGTCCACGGGCTCACCGACACGCTCGGCGCCCGCTGGATCGAGCGGCGCGTCTCCGGCGGCTACGCGCTGAGGAGCTTCTTCTTCTCCTCGCGGAACTCGGCCTGCCGTCAGGACGCCCTTCTCCTTCAGCTCGCCGAGCCGCTCGAGCCGGTCGAGCTTGGCGTCGTCGGGATCCGTCGTCCCCGTCTGAGAGGCCCCTCACCGCCGACCCGATCCGGCGGCCCGTCTCGGTGGTCGCGTCCGCCGGGCGCGCTCCCGCATCGACTGCATCCAGTCGCCCTTCTTGGCGCCGGGGAACTCGCGAGCGGTCTTTCGCCTGAGAGCCTCGAGGCCGACCCCCGCCAGCGCGATCAGCAGCAGGGTGAGCACCAGCTGGCGCGTACCCGGCGGGCGGCCAGATGATCAACGCCGATCAGGGCCACCGCGCCGAAGACGCGACCAGACGAGCCCAGGCCGGTCGCGCAGCGTCGGCGCGAGCGCCCGGCGGATGCCGATCGGCGTGATCGGGCCGGCGAGGCCAGGAAGGCGGCGATGCACGAAGAGGACGCCGTAGATGATCACGGTGGTCGCGATGCTCGTGCAGCAGCGAGGTGCCGATGTCCCAGGCGTGCTGCGGCGGGCACGTTGGCGGCCTCGGTATTGGCGAGCGAGTCGACGAAGGGCCCCTTGAGCGCGCCGCGCACCGCGATCGCGGCCAGGCCGGCGGCGATCAGGCCGAGGCCGTAGCCGAGCACGACCATCCAGCGGCGGCCCCTTCGCCAGGTAGACCGCGAGCGCCGAAGAGCGCCAGCGCTGCCGAAGGTGAAGAACCAGGCGAGCCCCTCGATGAGCTTCGTGACCGTCCGCGCGGTGTCGAGATCCTTCGAGTCGGCGACCTCGAGCTGCCCGACGTCCGGGCGGCAGCCTTCTGGTTGAGCTGCTTCTTCAGCCCGATCCGGTCGGCGAGCTGGAGGACCAGCGGCCGGAGGTTGAGGACGACCTTGCCGTTCTGGCTCGAGACGACCTCGTTGTTGCCCTTCAGGATCGAGACCAGCTGGCGTGTGGGCGATCCGGTTCGCGTCCCTCCAGCCTGCTGCACCCGCGGCGACTGGATCGCCTGCTGGGCCGCCTGCGTGGCGAACTGGCGGATCCCGGCGGCAGCCGGGGCCGAGAACGGCTGGAGGTCCGGCGGCAGGCGCTGCTTGATCACCGCGGTGACGTCGACGTTCGCGTAGAGCTGGTCGACGGCGTAGGTCGCGACGGCGTCCGAGATCGCCTTGTCCTCGAGCAGCTTGCCGCTGGTGTCACCCACTCGTTCGTGTCGAGCGCCTGCCGGTCGATCCAGCTGGTGAAGATCGCCAGGAAGGCGAGGATCGAGGCGAGGACGACGAGGATCCGGACCTTGATCCGGTGCTGAGTCTCAGGCGGGTCGGTCGAGGCCATGCCGCCGCTCGAAGCTAGCGCCGGTCGAGCGCTGCTCAGCGCAAGGACTCAGCCATCGGACTGGGCGTCCGCTCGATCGCGCGCTGCGCCTCGGCGACGTCGGCGCCGGTGAGCTCCCGGTAGCGCTTCACGGCCTGGGCCTCGTTGCCCTTGGCGAGCAGATCCTGGATCTCGGGGTCCTGGGCGGGATCGAGCTCGCCTGCGGCCTCGCCTCGCGGCTTCAGGTCGAGGTGCTCGAAGAGCTGCTCGAGGCGCGCCTCGACCAGCGCCAGGCGCTGCTGGATCTCGACGCAGCTGCTGATCGATCGGCCATCGCGCTCAGGCGGCGACGGGCTCGAGCCGCTGCTCGACCCACTCGGTCGAGGCGATGTGCTTGCTCATGCCGAGCTGCTTGGGCTCGAAGCCGAGGGCGAGGCCGACGAGCTGGGGGAGATGCAGCACCGCGAGCCCGAGGTCGCGGTTGACGACCTTGGCGGCCTCGGGCTGCTGCATGTCGAGGTTGAGGTGGCAGAGCGGGCAGGGGGTGACCAGGCAGTCGGCGCCGGCGTCGAGCGCGTCGCCGACGTGGGTGCCGGCCTGGCGCAGCGAGACCTCGCGGGCCATCGTGATGATCGGGAAGCCGCAGCACTTGCGGGCGCCGTCGTACTGGACGACCTCGCCGCCGAGCGCCTCGATCAGCCGGTCGAGGTAGAGGTCGCGCTCGGGATGCTCCTCGTAGCCGAGCCGGTGCTTGGGCCGAAGGATGTAGCAGCCGTAGAAGGGGCCGACCCGGAGGCCGTCGAGCGGGCGCGTCACCTGCTCGGCGAGCCGGTCGAGCCCGTAGTCCTCGACCAGGACCCAGAGGAAGTTCTTGTTGGAGAAGCCCTCGGGGTCGTAGGCGAGGCCCTCCTCGGCGAGCGTCTCGTTGATGTGGGAGCGGTACTCGGAGTCGCGCAGCCGCTGCTGGCACTCCGACTGGGCGCCCTGGCAGGTCGAGCAGATGTTCATCATCGGCAGCCCGGTCTGCTGGGCGAGGGCGAAGGTGCGGGCGTTGAGCGTGTCGGCGAGCTCCTGGTTGTGCTCGGCGATCACGCCGGCGCCGCAGCAGTTGGCGCGGTCGAGCTCGACCAGCTCGATCCCGAGCCGGTCGGCGACCAGCGCCATCGAGCCGTGCAGCTCGGGCGTGAAGCCGCGGCGAGACGCAGCCCGGCCAGTAGGCGAGCTTCATGTCACGCCTCATCGTCGGCCTCCGGGCTCGATCTCGGCCTCCGGCATCGACCTCGGCCTCCGGTACGGCTCGTCCTCGTCGGCCTCCTCGCCGCGGATGTAGAGGTTGAGCTCGACCTGGTGCTCCTCGGCGTGCGCGTAGATCCGCTTGACGTGGTCCTGCGCGTCGCCCGGGCAGCTTCGGGTGGACGCCGGGGATCAGCTTCGGCAGCGAGCGCATCTTGCCGGTCTTGATGCCGCGGATCGCGGTCGGGAGCGACTCGACCAGGCCCTTGATCGCGCCGTGCTTCGGCATCAGCTTGCCCTTGATGCCCGGCGCGTAGGACTCCTGCAGGAGCTCGCGCCTCGTCGAGCGTCCCCTTCTTCTCGATGATCTTGGTGAAGGCCTCCATGTGGTTGCGGCCGTGGTTCTGGTCGTGGATGTCCGTCTTCGTCGGCCGCCCGGCGCAGCCGCATGATCTGGTCCATCGGCGCCACGCCCTTCGGGCAGGCGTCGATGCAGGAGAAGCAGTGGGTGCAGTCGTAGATCCCGTGCGGGTCCTGGGCGAGGTCGTGGAGCCGCTCCTTGGTCTCGGCGTCGCGCGGGTCGCCGACGAAGCGGTAGGCCTTGGCGAGCGCGGCGGGGCCGATGAAGTCGGGGTCGGCCTCCATCGAGAGGCAGGCCGAGACGCAGGCGCCGCACTGGATGCAGGCCATCGACTGGGTGACGTCGATCATCGACTCGGGCGGGACGACGTACTCGCGCTCGGGCGGGTCGCCCTCGGGGAGCAGCCACGGGGTGACCCGGCGGATCTTGGTCCAGTGGGTCGACTCCATGTCGGTGACCAGGTCCTTGATCACCGGCATGTTCCCCATCGGCTCGACGACGATCTCGGGCTTCCCGTTGCCCTCCGTCTCGTCCTCGCCCTCCTGAGCCCCGACGGCGTGGCTCTCCGCGAAGTCCTGGGCCTCCTCGAGCATCGTCTTGCAGGCGAGCGTCGACTGGCCGTTGATCTTCATCCCGCAGGAGCCGCAGATCGCGGCGCGGCAGGAGCAGCGCACGGCCAGCGAGCCGTCCTCGCGGTCCTTGGCCTGCAGCAGCCCGTCGAGGACCGAGAGGGTCGGGTCGAGGTCGACGTCGAAGCTCTCCCAGTAGGGGCCCTCGCCGTCCTCGGGCTTGAAGCGCCTCACCTTGAGGGTGAACTCAGCCATGCATCATTCACCCTACCCATCAGTAGGTCCGCTCCTGCGGCTCCCACTGGGTGATCGTCACCTCGGAGTAGCTGATCTCGGGACCGTCGTCGCTGCGGGTCAGGTCGATGTGCTTGAGCCACTCCTCGTCGTTGCGCTCGGGGAAGTCGGTGCGGAACTGCGCGCCGCGGCTCTCCGTGCGGTGGATCGCCGCGACGCAGGTGCACTCCGCGCAGTCGAGCATGTAGCCGAGCTCGATCGCCCCGAGGACGTCCTGGTTGAAGACGGCGCCCTTGTCGTCGATGTAGCAGCTCTCGGCCTCCTCCTTGAGGCGCCTGACCGTCTCGAGCGCGGTGTTGAGCCCCTCGGCGTCCCGGAAGACCGCGACGTGCTCGTCCATCGTGTCGCCGAGCTCGCTGGCGGATCTCGGAGACGCGGCGTCCCGATCCCTTCTCGCGGCCGAGGATCTCGGCGATCCTCGCCTCCTCGGCGTCCTGCGCCGCGTGGGGGACGTGGACCGGCTCGCGGCCCTTGGCGCGCTCGGCGGCGTCGACCCCGGAGCGGCGGCCGAAGATCAGCGTGTCGAGCAGCGAGTTGGCGCCGAGCCGGTTGCCGCCGTGGACCGAGACGCAGGCGACCTCGCCGGCCGCGTAGAGGCCGGGGACGTTGGTGCGCCCCTCGGTGTCGGTCTTGACGCCACCCATCGTGTAGTGGTTGCCCGGCTTGATGTGGATCGGCTCCTTGGTGATGTCGACTCCGGCGAAGTCGCGGCCGACGAGCACGATCTCGCGCAGCGCCTCGTGGATCCGCTTGCGCGGGACGACCGTGATGTCGAGCGCGACGGTGCCGTCGGGGAAGCCGCGGCCCTCCTGGATCTCGGTCTGCTCGGCGCGGGAGACGACGTCGCGCGAGGCGAGCTCCATCTTGTTGGGCGCGTACTTCTCCATGAAGCGCTCGCCGTTGGCGTTGAGCAGGTGGGCGCCCTCGCCGCGCGCCCCCTCGGTGATCAGGAAGCCCTTGCCGGCCAGCGTGGTCGGGTGGTACTGGACCATCTCCATGTCCATCAGCTTCGCCCCGACCCGGTAGGCCTGGGCGATGCCGTCGCCGGTGCAGATCAGCGCGTTGGTGGTCGGATGCCAGACCTGGCCGTTGCCGCCGGTGGCGAGGATCACGGCCTTGGCGCCGAAGTGGTCCATCGAGCCGTCCTTGACGTTGCGGCAGATCGCCCCGACGCAGTTGCCGTCGTCGTCGAGGGCGAGGCTCGGTGGTGAAGTACTCCTCGTAGCGGGCGACCTCCTCGGAGTACTTCATGAGCTGCTCGTAGAGGACGTGCATGATCGCCTGGCCGGTGATGTCGGCGACGTAGTAGGTGCGCGCGGCCGAGGCGCCGCCGAAGGCCCGCGTACCGAGCTTGCCCTCCTCGTTGCGGTGGAAGGTGACCCCGAGGTGCTCGAGGTGGAGGAGCTCCTCCGGCGCCGCCTTGCACATGATCTCGACCGCGTCCTGGTCGGCCAGGTAGTCGGAGCCCTTGACGGTGTCGAAGGCGTGCGACTCCCAGCTGTCGTCCTCCTGGAGCGCCGCGTTGATGCCGCCCTGCGCGGCGTTGGAGTGCGAGCGGACGGGGTGGACCTTGCTGATGATTCCGACCGAGACGCCCTGTTCGGCGGCTGCAAGCGCGGCCCGCTGTCCCGCGAGGCCCGCCCCGATCACCAAGACGTCATGGTCCGGCACGACCGTTACTCCGTTCGTGCTCGGGCGAGCGAAAACCGAGCCGGACAAGGACGCAGGGCGCAGCCCTTGCTGGCGGCAAGGGCAAGCCCGAGGACGCAGTCCGGCGAAGTGTTTGCAGCCGCTCGAGTGCGGGCGGAGTGGCGGTCGGGCCGGATAGGCACGAACCGATCCTATAAAGCGCGGCCGGGCGGGCGTCCCTAGGGGACGCCGGCGGGAGTCTGCGGCCGGAGTGCTCTTCCGATCGCGTCGAGCGTCAGCACGCCACTGATGTGCCCATCGGCGTCGGTCGCGATCAGCGCACCGAGCCGCCGCAGAGCCTCGTTGCCGAGCACGGACTCGAGCGGCGCGTCCTCCTGGACGGTGAGCGAGCCGCTGTCGCGGGCCAGCACGTCCCGGACCGATGCCGAGGTCCGCTCGACCGCGGGCACGTTGTCGGCCGTCGGGCGGTCGACCAGCCCGATCACGTGCTTCCCCGCGTCCACCACCGGGAACCAGGGGGAGCGGTAGCGCAGGAAGTACTCGTCGAGCGCCTGCTCGATCGAGGCCTCCTCGGGGATCGCGACCGGGTCCCGGTCCATCACGTCGGCGACCGAGACGCCCTCGATCCGGCTGCTGACCTCAGTCTGGGCGATTGCGGACCGGGCGGCTCCACGGAGGATGAAGCCGACGAAGGCGAGCCAGATGCCGCCTATGAAGTCCCCCAGGTAGACCAGGAAGTAGCCAATGCCGGCAAGGATCAGGAAGAGGCCGAACCACTCACCGAGGGTGGCGGCGAAGCGGGTCCCAGAGTTGCGGCTGCCCGTTCGCCACCAGGCGATCGCGCGCGCGACGCGGCCGCCGTCGAGCGGGAAGGCAGGGACCAGGTTGAAGATCAGGACCACCAGGTTGATGCCCCCCAGCCACGCGATCACCGCTGCCGCTCCTGATACGCCGGAGTTGCCTCTGGTGAGTGCTGCGTCCCCGATCTGATTCGTGCTCGCGAGCAGCAGGAAGGCGGCCGCGCATACGACGACGATCGCCGCCGTCACCAGAGGCCCGGCGATCCCGATCTTGAACTCGGTCCCCGGCGTGTCCGAATCCCGGTCGAGACGTGAGACGCCGCCGAACATCCACAGGGTGATCCCGGAGACTCCGATCCCATTTCGGATCGCGACGAAGGCGTGTCCCAGCTCGTGAAGCAGGATCGAGGCGAAGAAGAGGAGGGCGCTGGCGACGGCGAGCAGGTAGGGCTCGGAGTCACCACTGCTCGCTCCGAGCTCGTCGCGATACGACGCCGAGAGCCAGATGATGATCAGGAAGAGGATTACGAACCAGGAGAAGTCCACCGCGACCCTGATTCCTCCGACCCGGAACAGCGTGACGCCGCGACCGGCCATCCACGGATCTTAGGGAGCGGCAGATCACCCGCCGCGTCAACGCCGCCCGGGCACGATCCGTCATAGCTTTCCGGGATGGAGACGAAGGCCCCAGCCGGCATCTCGACGCCGCCCGACGCGGCCTGGATGCGAGAGCGGCTCGACGAGCTGTGTGCCTTCGAGCGCGGCTCGGCCTCGGAGGGCGAGAAGCGCGCGGCCGAGTGGCTGGCCGGGGAGCTGCGCGAGGCCGGTGCCGGCAAGGTGCGGGTCGAGGAGGAGCCGGAGGCGAACGGGACGTTCTGGTGGTCCCTCGGCCTGCTGGCCGGCGCCGCTGCCCTGGCCGGCCTCGCCGCCCGCCGTGGCGGTCGCGCCTCGCGCCTGTTCGCCGCGGCGACGGGGGCGGCCGCGGCCGCCCTGAGCGCCGACGAGCTTCCGCCGGGCCGGCGGCGGTTCCGGCGGCTGCTCCCGAAGCGCAGCTGCCACCACGTGCTCGGCGAGCTCGGTCCTCCGGATGCCGAGCGGACGATCGTCCTCATGGCCCACCACGACGCCGCCCACACGGCCTTCTTCTTCAATCCCGCGATCACCGAGGCAGTCGGCGAGAGCGCGCCGTGGGTCTTCGAGCAGAACGACACCAGCCCACCGCTGATGTGGCCGGTGGTCGGCGCACCGGCGCTGGTCGCCGCCGGCGCGCTGCTCGGCAGCCGTTCGCTGACCGGTCTCGGCACGTTCTTCTCGGCCGGCGGGGCGGCGTTCATGGCGCACATCGGCGCCGGCGAGGTCGTCCCCGGCGCCAACGACAACGGCACCGGCTGCGTCGCTCAGCTCGCGATCGCCAGGGCGCTCTCGCGAGCGCCCGCCGGAGAACACGCGCGTCCTCTTCCTCTCCACCTCCGAGGAGGCGCTCTGCGAGGGCATGGGCCTGTTCATGGAGCGCCACGCGGCCGAGCTCCCGGCTGACCGGACCTTCTTCCTCTGCCTGGACACGATCGGCTCGCCGCGCCTGCTCGTCCTGCGGGGCGAGGGGATGCTGAAGCTCCGCGAGTACCCGGCACAGGCGCTGGAGCTGCTCGACTCCACGGCGGAGGAGCTGGGCATCGAGCTGTTCCCGAACCTACGGCTGCGGAACGCGACCGACGGGATCTTCCCGCTCGCCGCGGGCTACCAGTGCGCCTCGGTCGCCTCCTGCAACCAGTGGAAGAACCCCTCCAACTACCACTGGAAGACGGACACTGCCCGAGAACGTCGACTACGGCACCGTGCACTGACGCCATCCGGCTCTCGGAGGCCGTGATCCGCAAGCTGGACGCGCGCTGGTCTACGCCGCTAAGCCGCGAAGCGCTCTTCGAACTTCGCCCGCCGCTTGGCCGCCTCTTCCTCCCGGTTCTTGGGAGGAGCGTTGGTGACCAGCGAGTCGAGCAGCTTCCGCGTCGAGGCGGCGACCTCGTCGACGGCCAGGTCGAACGCCTCGGCGTTCGCCTTCGACGGCTTGTTCGAGCCGCTCACCTTGCGGACGAACTGAAGCGCCGCGTCCTGGATCTCCTCCTCGCTCGCGGGCGGATCGAAGTTGTGGAGTTGCCTGATGTTTCTGCACATGCGCCCAGCCTAGAGCAGGGCGGCCGCGCGCTGAGCGACGATCAGAAGTACTTGGCGTTGCTGTCGTCAGAGCGGCAGACGACGCCGGCGGCGCTCTTCTTCTCGACGACCGCGTGGTACTGGCTCGGGGGCAGGGGCCCCGGGATGGTCCAGGAGCCGTCCCCGCGAGTCCAGGTGGAGCCCATTGGCTCGCTGCTGGGCACGCTGGACCCGGAGTTCACCCGGTAGAAGGCAACCCTTCGCTGCGCGCGACACGCCTTGCGGGTGCTGGAGACATGGCCGTCAGCGCCGTCGGGACCGACCGATTCGAGGGTGATCGCTGACCCCACCCGGGCCTTCCTGGCGGCGCCGTCAGCCGCCGCTGCACCCAGGCTCACGACGGCGATGAGGGCGACGGCGATGCACAGCGCATTGATCCTCAAGATTGAACGCATCACTACTCCGGTGCCCGCGGATCAGTGCGGCAAACGGACAACCGCCACTCGTGTGATCGACCTCACAGATGGCGTTTCGTGTCCCATCGCCCCGCTGAGCGAGGGGAACGGGACGCAGAAACGGATCGCTAAACGGTCGCCCGGTGACGGTCGACGATGCGGGTGAAGTCGGTTCCCGCGGGGAGCGTGCCGAAGGCATGGCCCCAGTCGCCCTCCAGCCGCGAGGCGCAGAACGCCTCCGCGACCGCCTCGTCGCCAAAGCGGACGAGCAGCGATCCCTGCAGGGCGAGCGCCATCCGCTCGACCAAGCGACCGCGCGCGCGACTCCAGCGTCGCCGGATCGGTCTGGAGATCGTCGCGCAGCTCGGCGGCGAACCGGTCGAGCCGCGGCTCGAGCACCGCGCCCTCGCCGACCTCGTTGGCGAACGCCTCGACCGAGTCGGGGTTCTTGACCATCGCGCGGAGAACGTCGAGGCACTGCACGTTCCCGGAGCCCTCCCAGATCGAGGCGAGGGGCGTCTCGCGATAGAGGCGCGGCATGCCGGACTCCTCCACGTAGCCGTTGCCTCCCAGACACTCGAGGCACTCGACGGCGTGCGATGGGCCTCGCTTGCAGATCCAGTACTTGAGCACGGCGTTGGCGATCCGCTTGAAGGCCTGCGCCTCGTCGTCGCCCGCGATCGCCTCGTCATACGCCCGGGCGAGCCGGAGCGAGGAGATCGTCGCCGCCTCCGACTCGACCGCGAGGTCGGCGAGCACGTTCTGCATCAGCGGCGCGTCGATCAGGAGCCTGCCGAAGGTGGAGCGATGGTCCGCATGGTTGATCGCCTGGGCGACGCCGTGGCGCATCCCGGTTGCGCTGCCGGAGGCGCAGTCGAGCCGGGTGTGATTGACCATCTCGATGATCGTGCGGACGCCCGCGCCCTCCTCGCCGACGAGCCGAGCCCAGGCGCCGTCGAACTCGATCTCGGACGAGGCGTTGGAGCGGTTGCCGAGCTTGTCCTTGAGGCGCTGCAGGCGGAAGCGGTTGAGCTCGCCGTCGGGCAGGCGGCGCGGCATCAGGAAGCAGGAGACGCCGCCCTCCGCCTTGGCCAGGACGAGGAACGCGTCGCACTGCGGCGCGGAGAAGAACCACTTGTGGCCGGTGAGCTCGTACTCCGCGCCGGGCCCGCCGCCGTTGATCGGCCGGCCGACGGTGGTGTTGGCCCGGACGTCGGAGCCGCCCTGCTTCTCCGTCATCCCCATGCCGAACAGGGAGCCCTCCTTCTCGGAGGCGGGGATCTGCCGCGGGTCGTAGACGTCGGAGAGGATCCGCGGCTCCCACTCCTCGGCCAGCTCCGGCTGCTTGCGGAGCGCCGGCACCACCGAGTAGGTCATCGAGATCGGGCAGCCGACGCCGGCCTCGGCCTGGGAGAAGCACATGAACGCGGCGGCGCGGGCGACGTGGGCGCCAGGCTGAGGCTCGCGCCAGGGGAGCGAGTGGAGCTCGTGCGAGATGCCGAGCCGCATCAGCTCGTGCCAGGAGGGGTGGAACTCCGGCTCGTCGACCCGGTTGCCGTAGCGGTCGTGGGTGCGGAGCTTCGGCGGGTTCTCGTTGGCGAGACGGCCGAGCTCGATGACGTCGGCGCGTCCCGCGATCTCGCCGACCTCGGTGATCCTCTCGACCGCCCACTCGGCGCCCTCGCGGCGGACGGCCTCGCCCATCACCGTGTCGGCGGTCGAAGACGTTGTAGTCGGCCAGCGGCGGCGGCTGGTTGGTGACCTCGTGGGTGCGAACTCCGGTCGGCGTCTCAGTGGTTGACATGCGCGGGCTCCTCTCCGATTGCGCGGGTGCAGAAATTGATCAGCGAGGCGATCAGCGGCGTCTGGATCGCCTCCGTTGGCCGTGGGCGAGAGCGGGCCGAGCATCGTCTCGCCGATCGCTCCGATCAGGGCCGCGGCGGTGGCCTCGACGTCCTGGGCCGGGAGCTCACCGGCCTCGATCCCCTCGGTGATCACCTCTGCCATCAGGTCGCGGTAGCTGTGGCGGAAGTGAAGGCGCTCGGCTTCGACGGCCGGGTCGACCGGCTCGGCGAGCAGCGCCCAGGCGAGGCGGCGGCCGCGGAGGGCGCGGCGGGCGAACGCGTCGATGCCGGTGGCGATCCGGTCCGCCGCGGGCCCAGGGCTGGCATCGATCGCGTCACGCATCGCATCCACCTCGTGCTGCGAGGCCTCCCGGAAGACCTCCGCGAAGAGCTCCGACTTGGAGGGGAAGTGCCGATAGACCGTGCCGACCGCGATGCCGGCCCGGTCCGCGACCGCCGCGACCGGCGCGGCGACGTATCCACCCTCGGAAATCAGCTCGCGTGCGGCCGTCGTGATCCGCCGCCGGGTCTCCAGACGGCGGGCCTCGGTTCGCTCGGTGCTCCGGTAGGCCATCAGGTCCAAAGAAGTGAACCACGATTCATTTCTTGTGTCAACCCGGGACGGCGAGTAGGATCGCCGCGCCGGTGGCAGAGATGGAGCAGACACTCGGGCAGATCCCGCTGTTCTCGGGGATCAAGTCCAAAGAGCTGAAGAAGCTCGGCAAGCGGATGACCGAGCGCGGCTTCAACGAGGGCGACGAGATCACCCGTGAGGGCGAGAGCGGGATCGGCTTCTTCGTGATCGAGGACGGGAACGCCACGGTCAGCGTCGGCGGCGAGATCGTCCGCACCCTCGGCCCGGGTGAGCACTTCGGCGAGATTGCCCTGATCGACAACGGCCCCCGGTCGGCGACCATCATCGCCAGCACCGACCTGCGCTGCCGCGGGATGTCGGCCTGGGAGTTCAGGCCGTTCGTCGAGGAGCACCCCGAGGTGGCCTGGGCCCTGCTCGAGACGCTGGTCAGCCGCCTGCGCGAAGCGCACGCCTAGCGGTAGGTTCGGTCGACAGGCTCGTTTGAGCGGAAGGAGAGCGCTATGACCGAGATCGTGTTTGCCATTCCCGTCGAGCATGGGAAGGAGGATCTCGATCGCCAAACGAGGGAGGAGATGGCGGGCGCTCGCCGGGATGAATACGAGGCCGCGCTGAAAGACGCCGGGATCACGCGCCAAGCCGTCTGGCATCAGCAGATGCCAGATGGCGGCACCCTCGCCATCGTTTACGTCGAGGCCACCGATCCTGATGCCCACCAGCGCTTTGTCTCGTCTGATTCCGACATCAGCCGGTGGTTCGTGCAGCAGATGCACGGAGTACATGGGCGTGATGTCTCGCAGCCGCCTCTTCCGGTCGAGCTGATTCTCGACTTCCGCGTCGTAACCGAGCTCGGTCTCCGCGCCAGGCGGTCCGCCCGAGCAGCGCGACCGTCTTGAGAGGGATGCCGGACAAGCTGCGCAGTTAGCATCGCCCGTCCCGTGGCGAAGATCAAGGTGAAGAACCCGGTCGTCGAGCTCGACGGCGACGAGATGACCCGGATCCTCTGGGCCTTCATCAAGGAGCGGCTGATCCTGCCGTACCTCGATCTCGACCTGCGGTACTTCGACCTCTCGATCCAGAAGCGGGACGAGACCGACGATCAGATCACCGTCGAGGCCGCGAACGCGATCAAGGAATACGGCGTGGGGGTCAAGTGCGCGACGATCACGCCGGACGAGGCGCGGGTCGAGGAGTTCGGGCTCAAGGAGATGTACCGCTCGCCCAACGGGACCATCCGGAACATCCTCGGCGGGGTGATCTTCCGCGAGCCGATCGTGATCTCGAACGTACCGCGACTGGTTCCTGGCTGGACGAAGCCGATCGTCATCGGCCGCCATGCCTTCGGCGACCAGTACCGCGCGACCGACACCCTGATTCCGGAGGGCGGTGGCCGGCTGGTCCTCTCCTTCCAGCCGAATGACGCCACCCAGGGCCCGATGGAGCTCGACGTCTACGACTTTCCCGTCGAGGAGGGGGCCGGGATCGCGATGGCTATGTACAACCGCGACGACTCGATTCGGGACTTCGCTCGCGCGTCGTTCCGTTACGGGCTCGAGCGCGGCTACCCGGTCTACATGTCGACGAAGAACACGATCCTGAAGACCTACGACGGCCGCTTCAAGGACCTCTTCCAGGAGGTCTTCGACGCCGAGTTCAAGGACGAGTTCGAGTCGAAGGACCTGACCTACGAGCACCGGCTGATCGACGACATGGTCGCCGCTGCGCTGAAGTGGGAGGGGGGCTACGTCTGGGCATGCAAGAACTACGACGGAGACGTCCAGTCGGACACCGTCGCGCAGGGCTTCGGCTCGCTCGGCCTGATGACCAGCGTCCTGATGACCGCCGACGGCAAGACCGTGGAGGCCGAGGCCGCGCACGGAACCGTCACCCGCCACTACCGCCAGCACCAGCAGGGGAATGCCACCTCGACCAACCCGATCGCCTCGATCTTCGCCTGGACACGCGGGCTCGGCGCTCGCGGCCGGATGGACGAGACGCCGGAGGTCACCGAGTTCGCGCGAGACGCTCGAACGCGTCTGCATCGAGACGGTCGAGAGCGGGAAGATGACCAAGGACCTCGCCCTCCTGGTCGGCCCCGATCAGGAGTTCCAGACGACGGAGGAGTTCCTCGCCTCGGTCGACGAGAACCTCCAGGCCGCGGTGGCCTGAGCCGTGCGCTGGACGCGTTTTCATCGAATAGCCCCAAGAACGCGTCCAGCACAGCGCCAGGCGATTCGCCGCCCTTAAGCCGCCGGTCGAAGCAATCGCCGGACTCGGTCCGCGACCACCGCCGGGCGGCGGCGTCACGTCCCACCAGGTGAAGCGCAGGACGCGGTAGCCCGCGACGGCGAGGCGGCCATCGCGGTCGCGGTCCGCCTGGAAGGCGCGCCGCGTCCCGTGTGTCGCGCGGCCGTCCAGCTCGACGATGAGCTTCGCATCGGCGCCAGAGGAAATCCACGACGTAGTCGAGCAGCGGCACGTTCACTTCCGGCTGGGGAAGGTGGTGGCCCCGACAGAGGGCGAGGAATCTCTCCTCGAAGTCGTTGCGTGTGGCCGTTGACCCGGCGCGGTGCTCGCGGATGAGGACGCCCAAGGTCCCGGCACCCGCGCGTCCAAAGTGCGACGCGAGCGATCTCCTCGAGGTCGCCTTCGGTACAGATGTTCAGTCGATCGGCCTCGTCGATTGCCCGCTCGAGCTGCCTGCGAGGGAGGGTGGTCGCCAGATCCAGGATCGTGCGAGCAGGTGACGTCACGGGAATCCGGCCATGCGCGTCGTGACCTCGTCGGCTGACAGCGTTGCGAGGCGATGAAGGAGAATGCCCGCGGCGTGGCCGACCACCGCGTCGGCGTGGAATCGTCGACGTCGACCGGCCCTCCCTTGCTTCGCCGAAGTTCCCAAAGCTCCCCCGCGCTCTGGTGGCTAAGCGCGGCGCCTTCTCCGCAGGCCAGAACTGCAGCCATCCACTGGCCTTCCCTGCCGATTTGTTGAGCGGCCGACAGCAAAGACGCCCGCGGTGAACGGGGATGGAGCCAGCCGGCCGCTGACACGCGTCCTTACCTGACTGCTCGGAATAGCCGAGTGAATAGAGTTGACGCAACGTCGACCACGCCGTGCTGTTGCGTTCAGCCAACTCGCGACCAGGCTGTCGCGAGCGTGAGGGACGCGTTCTTCGGGACATATACGGTGATAACGCGTCAAGCACCGCGGATTAGCCCCCGGACTTAAGGAGACTCAAGAAGTGAGCATCCCCCGTCAACGTCACCGTCACCGGAGCCGCCGGCCAGATCGGCTACGCGCTCCTCTTCCGCATCGCCGCGGGCGAGATGCTCGGCGCGGACACCGAGGTCAGTCTGCGCCTGCTGGAGATCCCGGACGCGATCAAGCGCCGCCGAGGGCACCGCGATGGAGCTCGACGACTGCGCCTTCCCGCTGCTGCGCGGCATCGAGATCACCGACGATCCCAAGGAGGCGTTCGACGGGACCAACATCGCGCTCCTCGTCGGCGCCCGGCCCCGGTCGAAGGGGATGGAGCGCGCCGACCTGCTCGAGGCGAACGGCGGGATCTTCAAGCCCCAGGGCGAGGCGATCAACGAGGGCGCAGCCGACGACGTCAAGGTGCTCGTCGTCGGCAACCCCGCCAACACCAACTGCCTGATCGCGATGTCGCACGCCCCCGACGTCCCCGACGAGCGCTTCACCGCGATGATGCGGCTCGACCACAACCGGGCGATCGCCCAGCTCGCCAACAAGCTCGAGCGGCCGGTCACCGACATCAAGCGGATGACCGTCTGGGGCAACCACTCGCCGACCCAGTACCCCGACCTGGTCAACGCGCTGGTCGACGGGAGCCCGGCCTGGCCTCAGGTCGACGACGAGGCCTGGATCGCCGAGGAGTTCATCCCGACGGTCGGCAAGCGCGGGGCCGCGATCATCGAGGCCCGCGGCGCCTCCAGCGCCGCGTCGGCCGCCAACGCCGCGATCGACCACGTGCACGACTGGGTCCTCGGCACCCCCGACGGGGACTGGGTCTCGATGGGCGTCCCCTCGGACGGCTCCTACGGCGTCGACGAGGGCCTGATCTCGGGCGCGCCCTGCGAGTGCTCCGGCGGCGAGTGGAAGCTCGTCGAGGGGCTCGAGATCACCGACTTCTCCCGCGAGCGGATCGATGCAACCGTCGCCGAGCTCAGGGAGGAGCGCGACGCGGTGAAGCGGCTCGGGTTGATCTAGATCCGGTCGGGGCCTCAGCTAGCCGGGGTGGTAGCCCTGGCCCTTGCGCTTGATCCGGCCCTCCTTCTGGAGGTCCGGCAGCACCCGGTACAGGTAGTTCGGGTGGTTGAGCTTCATCTTCTGCCGAGCTCGGAGACCGTGATCCCGGGGTTCTGCTTGATGATCCTGACCGCCTGGTCGGCTCTCGTCGAGCCGCGCGCGCCGGCGCGCGCCGGCTGGTCCTCCGGCGGGGCCTGCCCGGCCCGCGCCGGGCGCTCCGGCCGAGGCCGGCGAGGGCCGCCTCGACCTGCTTGCGCTCGTCGTCGAGCTCGCGCAGCCGGCGCTCGAGCAGCGTCCTGGCCTGATCGACTGTGTTCGAAACCCTTGGCATTCCTTGTCAAGTCCTCTCTATCGGAGTGACGGTTACATCACCGTAACGGTTAGTTTGAACTGAGTATGAACGCCGGCAACGTCAGCTCGTTGCGATAGCCCGCGTCCTGCTGCCGGCGGGGCTCGAGCCGCTTCAGGAGCGATTCGAGGTCCGGGAGGGCGGCCTCGACGCGACCCGCGACGGATCCTGGAGATCGCGTCCGGGCGCGGCGGCGCTCGTCGCCGACCCCAGCGTCGCCGGTCGACGACGAGCTGCTCGACGCCTGCGGCGATGGCCTGAGGGTGGTCGCCAACTTCGCGGTCGGCTACGACAACATCGACCTCGAGGCCTGCCGCGAGCGGGGGGTGGTCGTCACCAACACCCCGGACGTGCTCACCGAGGCGACCGCGGAGCTGGCGCTGGCTCTGACACTCGCCGCCGCTCGCCGGATGAGCGACGCCGAGCGGGACCTGCGCGCGGGGCGCTGGCGCGGCTGGGACCCGGCCGCCTACCGCGGCATCGAGATCTCGCGGCGCGACGGTCGGCGTGGTCGGGATGGGCAGGATCGGCCATCGCTACGCGCGCGCTGGCCCATGGCCTCGGCGCGAAGATCGTCTACGCGGGCCCGTCGGCGAAGCCGGAGGCCGAGACGCGAGCTCGGCGCCCGGCGACTCGAGCTGGACGAGCTGCTCGAGGCCGCCGACGTGGTCAGCCTCCACGCCCCGGCCACTCCCGAGACCCGCGGGCTGATCGGCGCGCGCGAGCTCGAGCTGATCGGCCCGGACGGCGTGCTGGTCAACACCTCGCGGGGCCCGCTGGTCGACACCGAGGCCGTCGCCGCGGCGCTCGAGAGCGGGACGCTCGGCGCCGCCGGCCTGGACGTCTACGAGGGCGAGCCCGAGGTCCCGGAGGCGCTGCTCGAGGCGCCGCGCTGCGTGCTGCTGCCGCACATCGGCTCGGCGACCGTGCCGGCCCGCGACGGGATGGCGCGCGCCGTCGCCGACAACGTGATCGCGGTGCTCGAGGGCCGGGATCCGCCCAGCCGGGTGGCCTAGCTGGAGCGAGTCCTGCTCGCCGGTCTCGCCCGTCGCGGGCTTCCGGCTTCGCGGCAGCGTTCGGATGATCGCGTCCCAGAGCGGCGAGGAGACGCCGAAGCCGTAGCGGTGGTCCTGGAAGTGGTGGCGCATGTGGTGCGTGCGCAGCCTCTTGCCGAAGTTCGTCTTCGGGACGTGATGGTGCAGGTGGTAGTGCGTGTAGTCGTAGGTCAGGTAGCCGACGATGAACCCGGAGAAGGCGGGGAAGGCGTGGGGCGTCCCGAAGACCAGGACGTAGAGCCCGAGGAAGAGGGCCGCGAGCGGGATGCTGACCGCGGGCGGCATGACCAGGCGCATCGCGTCGTTCGGATGGTCGTGGTGGACGCCGTGGATGATGAAGTGGAGGCGGTCGCCGCCGCGGAACTTCGGCTCCCAGTGGAAGACGAGCCGGTGCAGCCAGTACTCGGTCAGGGTCCAGATGACGAGGCCGGCCAGGAAGAGCAGGACGGTGGTGCCGACCGCGAGGCCCCGGTCGATCCCGAGCCAGACGCCGCCGACCACGACCGGGACGAAGATGATCGCCGGGATCGCCGGATGGACGCGGGAGAAGAAGTCGAGGAAGCGGCTCTCGAACATCGGCGGGGAGGCCGAGAGCTGGGCTGTCCGCTCGTGTGCCATCGGCGCTGATCTTAGCGAGAGGCCCGCGGAGCCCGCGGTTTTCGGTGCTTGCGAAACTCGTGACCAACCGGTGAAAAAAGAAGCAGCGCCATTTGCGGAAACGCGCCTGACGGGGCGGTTCGCAGGTGCCATGATGCCGCGGTCCCGACGAGCCTCGACAGCCACCGGGACCGGACATCGGAGCGGGGTCCCAGACCCCGGCGGAGAATCCAGACGAGAGAGGATGGGGAGAGCCTTGGCCGAGGGTCGAGCACGCAATGCTGCCGTGAGCTGCGAGGACTGCTTCTTCCGGCGCCGCGGCCTCTGCGCCCTCGGCCTCGACTCCCCTGCCCCACCTTCCGGCCCGACACGCCCGACGGCCTCGTTCCGCCGCGCCAGCCCGCGCTGCTCATGCGCGACCGACGTGAGCGCGTCAGCCTGGCGCAAGCCGCAGCGCAGGCTGCGTAGCCATTGATCCGGCGGCGGTGCTTGTGGCCGCCGTCGATGCTGGGTTACAGTCCCGGCGGGGCTATGGGACCCGCGCCTTGAGAATCACCGTGCTCGGCAAGTCGCCCTCCTGGCAGGACGCCGGAGGGGCCTGCAGCGGCTACCTGATCGAGACCGACGAGACGACGGTCCTGCTCGACTGCGGCAACGGCGTCTTCGGCAAGCTGCGCGAGCGGGTCGACTACACCGAGGTGGACGCGGTGATCATCTCCCACCTCCACGCCGACCACTTCCTCGACCTCGTCCCCTACTCCTACGCGCTGATCTATGCGCCGAGGCAGCAGCCGGTCCCGGTCCACACCTGGGAGGGGACCGACGACCCGGCCCGCCCGCGGCTGATCGCTCCGCCCGGCGCCGACCGAGACCTTCCGCCGGGTGGTCGGGGCCTGGGGCAACGACGACCTGATCGAGAACGCCTTCCGGATCGAGGAGTACGCGCGCCGGCGACACGGTCGAGGTCGGCGACATCCGCGCGACCTTCCACCCGGTGCCCCACTTCGTCGAGACCTTCGCCGTCCGGATCAGCGCCGAGGGCGGCGGCGAGCTCGCCTACAGCGCCGACACCCGCCCGGGCGAAGAGATCGTCGAGGTCGCCCGCGACGCCGACCTGCTGATCATCGAGGGGACCCTGCCGCGGCCCGAGCGCACCGGGACTGCGCGGCCACCTCACCCCCGAGGAGGCGGGCGAGCACGCCAAGCGGGCGGGCGCGAAGCGAGTCGTGATCACCCACATCTCCGACGAGCTCGGCGACGAGTGGGCGCGCGAGGAGGCCGAGCGCGGCTTCGGCGGGCCGGTGGAGATCGCCCGCGAGGGCGCCACCTACGAGGTCTGAGGCGCGTCAGCTACCCTGTACGACGATGACCAGCCAGCGCGACCCATTCGCGGACTTCGCCCGGATGCGCCGGGAGATGGACGAGCTGCTCGGCGACTTCTGGGACCAGGCCGGCTACCGCCAGCGCCGCCAGGTCGCGGCGTTCGTTCCGCGCGTGGACGTCTACTACTGCGGCGAGGACGCTCCGCAGAAGGCGATCGTCAAGGTCGAGCTGCCCGGGCATCGACCTCGACGCGGTCAACCTCGAGGTCACGCGGCCGGACCCTGGTGATCAGCGGCGAGCGGCCGGTCCGCGACACCGAGGGCCGGACCTACCAGCAGGTCGAGCTTCCCTCCGGGCCCTTCCGGCGCGTCGTCGAGCTCTCGGTCGACGTCGACGCCGAGCAGGCGCAGGCCACCTACGAGGACGGGATCCTCCGGGTCGAGCTGCCGACCCGCCTGCCGCAGGCGGCCCGCCAGGTCCCGATCGAGCGGCGCCGAGTAGCGGACGCGCCCGCAGGGAAGGGCACTGACCGATGGCCGACGTCGAGACCCCCCAGCTGGAGGTGGTCGAGATCCCCGACGTCGAGGAGGCGGCTCGCGGGACCGAGCCGCTGCCCGACGCCCTGCCCGATCCTGCCGCTGCAGGGAGACCGTCACCTATCCCGGACACGCTGACCCCGCTCGCGGTCGGCCAGGAGCGCTCGATCAAGCTGGTCAACGACGTCCTCTCCGGCAACCGGATGCTGGCGATGGTCGCCTCGCAGGGATCCCGAGAACGACGCGCCCGGGCCCGGACGACCTCTACGACGTCGGCGTCGCCGGGACCGTCGCCCGGATGATGAAGGTGCCCGACGGGACCCTGCGCATCCTGGTCCAGGGCGCGCGAGCGGATCCGGATCGGCGACTACGTCAGCGAGCAGCCCTACCTGGTGGCGCGGATCGAGGAGATGCCGGACGTGATCGAGCCCTCCACCGAGCTCGAGGCGCTGACCCGCAACGTCCAGACCACCTTCAGCGAGATCATCGAGGCAGATCCCGTATCTGCCCGAGGAGCTCCAGCTCGCGGTCGCCAACCTCGACGAGCCCTCGGCGCTCTCCCACCTGATCGCCGGCGCCCTGCGCATCTCGACCGAGGAGAAGCAGGAGCTGCTCGAGACGGTCGACGTGACCAAGCGGCTGCGCCGCCTCTCCGAGATCCTCACCCGCGAGCTCGAGGTCGTCCAGCTCGGCTCCAAGATCCAGTCGCAGGTCGAGTCCGAGATCGACAAGGGCCAGCGCGAGTACTTCCTCCGCCAGCAGCTGAAGGCGATCCAGGAGGAGCTCGGCGAGGAGGACGAGCAGCAGGCCGAGATCAACGAGCTGCGCGAGCGGATCGAGGAGGCGGGGCTGCCCGAGGAGGCCCAGAAGGCCGCCGAGCGCGAGCTCTCCCGGCTCGAGAAGCTGCCGCCGGTCGCCGCCGAGTACGGCGTGATCCGCACCTACCTCGAGTGGCTCGTCGACCTGCCCTGGTCGAAGGAGACCGAGGACAACCTCGACATCGCCCACGCGCGCGAGGTCCTCGACGAGGACCACTACGACCTCGAGGAGGTCAAGGACCGGATCCTCGAGTACCTCGCCGTCCGCAAGCTCAACCCGGAATCGCCGGGCCCGATCCTCTGCTTCGTCGGCCCGCCCGGGGTCGGCAAGACCAGCCTGGGCCGCTCGATCGCCACGGCCCTCGGCCGCGAGTTCGAGCGGATCTCGGTCGGGGGCGTCCGCGACGAGGCCGAGATCCGCGGCCACCGCCGGACCTACATCGGCGCGCTGCCCGGGACGATCATCCGCGCCCTGCGCGACGCCGGCACCAGGAACCCCGTCTTCATGATCGACGAGATCGACAAGATGGGCGCCGACTTCCGCGGCGACCCCTCCAGCGCGATGCTCGAGGTGCTCGACCCGGCGCAGAACTCCACCTTCCGCGACCACTACCTCGACCTGCCCTTCGACCTCTCCGAGGTGCTCTTCATCGCGACGGCGAACATCCTCGACACGGTCCCGCTGCCGCTCCAGGACCGGATGGAGGTCATCAAGCTCGCCGGCTACACGGTCGAGGAGAAGCTCCACATCGCCAAGCGCTACCTGGTGCCGCGGCAGCTCGCGGCCAACGGGCTGAAGGCCTCCCAGATCGAGTTCGCCGACCCGGCGCTGACGGCGATCATCGACGAGTACACGCGCGAGGCGGGCGTCCGCAACCTCGAGCGCCAGATCGGCACGATCTGCCGCAAGGTCGCCCGCCAGGTCGCCGAGGGCAAGGCCAAGGGCAAGGTCCGCATCTCCGCCAAGCGGGCCCGCGAGCTGCTCGGCAAGCGGCGCTTCTTCTCGGAGCAGCGCCGCCGCACCAAGGACCCAGGCGTCGCCACCGGCCTGGCCTGGACGCCGGTCGGCGGCGAGGTCCTCTTCGTCGAGGCGACCGCGGTGCCCGGCTCGGGCAAGCTGACGATCACCGGGCCAGCTCGGCGACGTGATGAGGGAGTCCGCCCAGGCGGCGCTCTCCTGGGTCCGCGCGCCACGCCAAGGAGCATCGACCCCGAGCTGCCGGACGACTGGTTCGCCAACCACGACATCCACGTCCACGTCCCGGCCGGCGCCGTGCCGAAGGACGGCCCCTCGGCCGGCGTCGCGATGGCCACCGCGCTCGCCTCGCTGATCTCGAACCGGCCGGTTCGCAACGACGTCGCGATGACCGGCGAGATCACCCTCACCGGCCAGGTCCTGCCGATCGGCGGGCTGAAGGAGAAGTCGCTGGCCGCCCAGCGGGCCGGGATCAAGCAGGTGATCGTCCCCGACCGCAACGAGGGCGACGTCGAGGAGATCTCCGAGCAGGAGCGGCGCGGCCTCGAGTTCGTCTACGCCGACGACATCGGCGATGTGTTGAAAACCGCGCTCCAGACCGATGGCAAGAGGCCGAGGTCGGCGCCGAGGGCGGCTGGAAAGGCTCCGAGCGGGTAGTCTGCATCTGCACCCTGGAAAACGATCTGAGGAGACCCATGGGGGCACAAAGCAGAAGCGCGAAGGCCGGAGACGCCGCAAGGTCCGTCGCGTCCAACCCGTACGTGCGGCGGCTGATCGAGGATGACGAGCTGCGCGAGAACATCCGCGTCGCCTTCGAGGCGGCGAAGGGCGCGTACAACCGGATGTCGAACGGGAAGGGACCCGCGAAGTCGCTGATGGACGACAAGAAGGTTCATCGCGATCTGCGCACCGCGGCCGAGTCGCTGAGGGATGCTTCGCAGCAGCTGCGCGGCAAGAGCACTGGCCGCCGGTTCGGGCTCGGAAAGGCCCTGCTCGTGGCGATCCTCGGCGCGGCCCTGGTTCTGATCCTGAGCGAGGACGCGCGCAAGATGGTGCTGGACAAGCTGTTCGGCGCGGAGGAGGAGTTCGAGTACACCTCGACCACCACCCCGGCGCCTGACACCGAGACGGTTCCAAGCGCCTGACGGCGCAATCACCGGCTTGATCGAGGGCGCCCGCGGGGCGCCCTCTTTCGTGAGAATTGGGTCTCTTGGTGCGATCTGACCCGATCGATAGCCAGAGGGCGGCCTTCAACGTGCCCGAGGACGTCGCCTACTTCAATACGGCGAACCTCGCTCCCCAATTGCACGCTGTTCGGGCGGCGGGCGAAGCAGCGCTCGAGCGCCGCGGCCGTCCATGGGCCATCTCGGCGGCGGATTGGTTCGTCGATGTGGAGCGGTTGCGTTCGTTGTTCGCGCAGATCATCGGCGCGAATGCCGAGGGCGTCGCGCTCGTGCCGGCGACGAGCTACGGCTTCGCGATCGCCGCTGCCAATCTCCCTCTGCGTGCCGGCCAGCGGGTGCTCGTGCTCGCGGACGAGTACCCGTCGGGGATCTACACCTGGCTCGCCGTCGCGGATCGAACGGGGGCCGAGATTCTGACGGTGACCCGCGAGTCAGGACAGAGCTGGACGGATGCGGTTCTCGCGGCTCTCGACGAGCGGGTCGGGATCGTCAGCGTGCCGAACGTCCACTGGACCGACGGGGCGTTGGTCGACCTGGGGCCGATCGCTGCCCGGGTTCGCGAGCTGGGTGCTCGGCTGGTGATCGACGGCAGCCAGTCGGTGGGTGCCATGCAGCTGGACGTCGGCGAATTGGGGCCCGACTTTCTGGTCAGCGTCGGCTACAAGTGGCTGCTTGGGCCGTTCAGCCTCGGTTACCTGTACGTGGCCGAGGAGCACCGTCAGGGCGAGCCGCTCGAGCAGAACTGGATCTCGCGTGAAGGGTCCGAGGACTTCGCACGACTCGTGGATTACCGCGAGGAGTATCAGCCGGGCTCACGACGCTTCGACGTCGGGGAGCGCACGAAATTCGAACTCACTCCAATGGCGATCACCGCGCTCGAGCAGATCATCGAGTGGGAGGTCCCCCGCATCGCCGCGACCCTCGCCATGCAAACCTCCGAGATCGCGCGCCGAGCGGCCGGGCTCGGGCTGGATCCCGTGCCCGACGAGCAGCGCGGTCCCCATCTGCTCGGGGTGCGGCTCCCCGAGCACACCCGCGACCGGGCGCTCTCCGCGCTCGCAGACGTCAACTGCTTCGCTGCCCTTCGCGGGAGCTCACTGCGGATCGCGCCCCACCTGCATACGACCGACCAAGACCTCGAGCGCCTGTACGAGGGTCTCGCCCGGGCCTAGGCCGTTTCGCGGAGCAGCCCGGCTACCGCCGCCGCCAGCCGCTTGCCCGTCGCCGTCAGCCGGTACTCGGCGTGCGGCGGGCGGCCGGGGACGAGCTCGCCGCTCGACGATCCCGGCGGCCTCGAGCTGCTCGAGGCGCTCCGAGAGCGTCGTCGGCGAGACCCCGGGAAGCGACTGGCGGAACTCGTTGAAGCGGGCTGCGCCGCTGGAGCAGGCGTAGATCGTGCCCAGCGTCCAGCGGCGCTCCAGCAGCTCCGCCACCGAGCGGAGCTCGGAGGGAACCGGCGCGCAGCTACGACACCGCGGCGACATCCGCTCCCTGCCCGGCCGGCTCCAGCGCCAGCTCGAGCACCTCGTCGATGCTCATCACCGGGTGGAAGGTCATCTGCTCGCGCACCTCCTCGGGGACCTCGTCGAGGTCGCCGCGGTTTCGCTCGGGCAGGATCACCTCGGTCAGCCCGGCCGCGTGGGCCGCGAGGACCTTCTGCTTCAGGCCGCCGATCGGCAGCACCCGGCCCTGCAGGGTGACCTCGCCGGTCATCCCGACGGTGTGCTTCACCGGACGCCCGGTGAGCAGCGACGCGAGCGCGGTCGTCATCGCCGTTCCGGCGCTCGGCCCGTCCTTGGGGATCGCTCCCGCCGGGACGTGCACGTGGAACTCGCGCTGGAAGCCGCCGGTGTCGATGCCGAGCTCGTCGGCGTGGGAGCTGACGTAGGAGAGCGCGATCCGCGCCGACTCCTTCATCACGTCGCCGAGCTGGCCGGTCAGCACCAGGCCCTTGTCGCCGTCCATCGCGGTCGCCTCGATGAAGAGCACGTCGCCGCCGGTGCCGGTGACCGCCAGTCCGGTGGCCACGCCCGGGATCGCCGTGCGCTCGACCGACTCCTGGAAGAAGTGCTGGCGCCCGAGGGCGTCGACCACCGCATCGGTATCGATGGCGATCGGCGCCTCCGCCTCGCCGGAGGCGATCCGGGTCGCCGCGCGGCGCAGCAGCTTGCCCAGCTCGCGCTCGAGCTGGCGCACGCCGGCCTCGCGGGTGTACTCGGTGATCACCTTGCGCAGGATCGCGTCGGAGGCCTCGACCTCCTCGGCGCGGAGCCCGTTGCGCTCCAGCTGCCGCGGCCACAGGTAGCCGCGGGCGATCGCCAGCTTCTCCTCGGTCGTGTAGCCGTCGAAGCGGATGACCTCCATGCGGTCGAGCAGCGGCGCCGGGATCGTGTCGACCATGTTCGCGGTGGCCAGGAAGACGACCTCGGAGAGGTCGACCTCGACGTCGAGGTAGTGATCGCGGAAGGAGTGGTTCTGGGCCGGGTCGAGCACCTCGAGCAGGGCGGCGGAGGGATCGCCGCGCCAGTCGGCGCCGACCTTGTCGACCTCGTCCAGCAGGATCACCGGGTTCATCGTCTTGGCGTCGCGCAGGGCGCGGACGATCCGTCCCGGCAGGGCGCCGATGTAGGTGCGGCGGTGGCCGCGGATCTCGGCCTCGTCGTGGATCCCGCCCAGCGAGAGGCGCACGAACTCGCGCCCCAGGGAGCGGGCGACCGACTCGCCGATCGAGGTCTTGCCGGTGCCGGGAGGGCCGACCAGGGTGAGGATCGCGCCGTTGGCGCGGCTCTCGCCCTCGACGCCGCGCTCCTGGCGCAGCTTGCGCACCGCGATGAACTCGGTGATGCGCCGCTTCACGTCATCGAGGCCGGCGTGGTCCTCGTCGAGCACCTCGCGGGTGTGCGCGGGGTCGAGCCGCTCCTCGGAGCGCTTCGACCACGGCACCGCGAGCAGCCAGTCGAGGTAGCTGCGGATCATCGATGACTCGGGCGACTGCTCGCCCTGGCGCTCGAGCCGCCGCAGCTCGCGCTCGGCCTGCTCGGCGACCGCCTCGGGCATCTCGGCCTCGGCGATCTTGTTCTCGTACTCGCCGATCAGGTCGCCCTCGTCCTCGCCCAGCTCCTTGCGGATCGACTCCATCTGCTTGCGCAGGAAGTACTCGCGCTGCTGCTTCTGGGCGCCGGACTCGACGTCGTCGCGGATCTTGCGGCGGACCTGAAGCTCGGCCAGGCGCTCGCGCTGCATCTCGACCGCGAGCTCGAGGCGGGCCTTGACGTCGACGGTCTCGAGCAGCCGCAGCTTCTGCTCACGCGTGAGGTCCGGGCTGAAGCCGGCGGTGTCGGCCAGCGCGCCCGGCTCCTCGATCGAGCGCAGGAAGGCGCCGATGCGCTCGTCGGCGCCGCGCAGCTCGAGGATCTCCTCGACCACGGCGCGGTACTCCTGCATGAGCTCGCTGGTGCGCTCGTCCTCGGGGTTGCCGTCGTGGATCTCCTGCACCTCGACGCGCAGCTGCTCGCCGACGGGCTCGGCGGCGCCGGCCAGCCCGCGATGCAGGCCGACCACGGTTGCCACGTGCGCGCCGCCCGGCAGCTGGCCGCGCTCGATCACCTCGGCGACGACGCCGATGCGGCCGAACTCGCCGTTCTGGCGCGGCAGCAGGAAGACGCGATCCTCATCGCCGGTGTCGATCGGCAGGGTCGCGGTGACGGCGGGGAAGACGATCGCTTCGTCGAGTGGAATCAGAAGAAGGCTCATGAGCAGGTCCAATTTCTGTAGTTAGTACAGAGAGAGGATAGCCAACTCCGGTCATTACCCTGCGACGCCGATGGCGAGCGTCCACATCCTGGTGCCGGCCCAGCGCTACGTCTTCGCCGTCTCCAACGGCGAGGCCGAGGCGGCGACGATCGACAGCTCGGCCGAGGGCTTCGAGCGCTACAAGTCGCTGCAGCAGGGCGGACGGACGGCGGGGATGGTCGCCTTCCCGAACACGCTCCTGGTCCGCGGCGAGCGCGACTACCTCGTCGATCCCGGGCTGATCATGCAGGGGGCGCCCGGTGATCGGAGCGCTGGAGGAGCTCGGGGTCGACCCGAACGACGTCAAGGACGTGATCCTCACCCACCTGCACTTCGACCACGCCGAGGGGCTCGCCGGCTGGCCGATGCGGCGGACCTACGTGCACAAGCTCGAGACCGAGGCGCCGTACGCCCAGCTCGTCTCCGGCGTGCTCGAGATGGCGAACCTCGAGGTTCTCGAGGGCGAGGAGGGAGAGATCGAGCCGGGGCTGCGCTGGATCCGCACTCCCGGGCACAGCGAGGGGCTGATCTCCCTGCTGGTCGACACGGACGAAGGCCTCGTCGTGATCGCCTCCGACTGCGTTGGACCCCTCCCCGAGTACTTCGAGCGGATGGACCTCCCTGAGGACTTCGGCCCGGAGCGGGATGAGCTGCTGGAGCAGTGGAAGCGCATCCGCGACCTCGATCCGGCCGTGGTGATCCCCGGCCACAACCCGCCTGTGAAGCTCCGCTAGCTGCGCCGGCGATCGCCGGGCTGTCCAGCCAGCCAACCCTTAGAGTTCGGGCGGTGGAGGCGACGAAGACGCGGGAGCTGAGCGGGGAGAAGGCCCAGCGGATCGTCGAGGCGATGCGCTCGAGCGTCGCCCGCCGGGGCATCGCCGGCTCCACCTTCGAGCACGTCGCCCGCGAGGCGGGCGTCAGCCGGGGCTTCTCCACTACTACTTCGGCACCAAGGAGGCGCTCCTGGTCGAGGTCGTCCGCCGCGACACCGAGCACCGCATCGCTCGCCTCGACGAGCCGCTCGGCAGGGCGCAGTCGGTGGACGAGATCCTCGAGATCCTCGTCGCCGACCTCCAGGACTCGATCCAGAACGAGCCCGGCTTCTGGGTGCTGCTCTTCGATCTCTTCACCGCCGGGCGCCGCAACCCCGAGATCCAGCGCGAGGTGGGGGAGCTCTTCAACCGCACGCGCGACCACGTCGCCGAGATCCTCGCCGCGAAGCAGGCCGAGGGCGTGATCTCGCCCCGCGCGGACATCAACGCCGTGGTCGCGCTGCTCTTCGCGATGGCGGACGGGATCGCCCTGCAGGTCCTCTCGGACCCCGACCGGGATCACACCGGTGTCATCGACGCCGGCACGCAGGCCGCCCGCCACATCCTCGCCGGCTAGCAACCGCATGATCTGGCAGGAGCCCGCGAAGGGCGGATACCCGGATCGCTCGTTCCTGGCGCTGCCCGGCGAGCAGCGAATGGGCGCCGCCCGCCGCGGCCTGATCCCGTACTCGCCGATGGGCTACCTGACCGAGCTCGAGATGACCGAGGGCTCCCGCGGTCACTCGAGCTTCTCGATGCCGGCGTCGCCCTGGTTCGCCAACTCCTCCGGGCTGATCTCGGCGGGGATGCTGGCGGTGATCGGCGACGCCGCCCTCGGGTCGGTCGTGCACTCCGACGTCGGGCCCGGGCAGGGGATGACCACCGCCGAGCTCTCGATGTCGTTCCTGCGGCCCGTACTGCCCAAGCCAGGCGCGGTGGTGACCGGCTCTGGCCAGCTGATCCACCGCGGCCGCTCGCTCGGGATCTCGGAGGCGTTCCTGTTCGACGACGACGACCAGCTGATCTCCCACGGGACGACCCGGTGCACCGTCTTCCCGCCGGTCGATCCCCTGCCCGATCCGCCCGGACCCCCAGACGCCGCCCCTGCAGCAGGCGATCCCCGGCACCTCCGAAGACGATCCGCTGCGCCGGGAGGTCGAGGGCGAGGTCTTGCCCGAAGAGCAGTTCGCCAAGCGGACGGGCCTGGAGCTGCTCCGGGCCCTGATCTCCGGAGAGCTTCCTCCACCCCCGATCCATCACCTGACCGGCTTCCGCCTCGCGGAGGCGGACGACGGACAGGCGGTCGGCGTCCTCCCCTGCAGCAAGTGGCTCTCGACCTCCGCCGGCACGATCCAGGGCGGCTTCACCGCGATGCTGGCCGAGAACACCATGACGGCGGCCGCCTTCAGCACGGCCCCAAGGGAGACGGCGGTCGCCCCGCTCGACTTCAAGATCAACTACCTCCGCCCGGTCTTCCCGGACGGCAACGAGCTCACGGCCCGCGCGCGGATCCTCCACCGCGGCAGGACCCTGGTGATCGCCGCCGCAGACGTGAGCAACGCGGAGGGAAAGCAGGTGGCTCTCGCCACGGGCTCCGCGATGTACCTGCCCGGACGCCCCGCGAACCTGGTCGGGGTCGAGCTCGGCTCGAGCTCCTCCGACCCCGAGGACGATCCGGGCGCTTGAGCCACCGTCGCTCGCGGTACAGTCGCGCCGTGGGTCTTTTCGGCTTTCTCCGGGCGAAGGACGAGCGGGCAATGCCGGAGCCCGGGACGCCCGAGTTCGAGGCCGCCGTCGCGGGCACGGCGATGCCCGACTCGCAGAGCGTCTCGATGGGGGAGAGCGGATGGACGAACCCGGACGCTCCCAGACGCTCGACCTGAGTGGCACCGGCAAGCGGGACGAGATCCAGGAGGTTCTCCGCGAGCACGGGATCGACCCTGACGAGAAGGGTCAGACGATCGACGCGTCGCAGGTGCCCGGCCTGCGCGAGGCGCTGCTCGGGCACTGTTCGGCGGGGTGCCGAACAGTGGCGGGATCGGCGAGGGGATACCGCGAAGCGGAAGAGCCCTGAGCCGGAAGCGCCGGTGCCGGCGCCGGTCGCGCGGTGAGGGTCGTTGATAGGTCCCGGCCGGTGAGCCTCGCGGGGAGAGCGGCCGGGGGGGCGGCCATGCTCGTCCTCGCGCTGCCGTGAGCGCTGCCGGCGCCGGCCACTGACGCAGCCGGCCGCGACACCGGGATCGGGGAAGCGCCGATGCCGGTCGAGGTCCGCGTGGAAGCGCTATGTGATCGACCCCGGCCAGGTCGTCTATCCGAAGGCGGTCTATGTGCTGGCGGGCTCGCCGGCGGCCATCCAGAACACGCGCGGCTTGAAGGCGCCCGGGGGCGGGGTGACCACGATCACCTCTTCAGGCGTCGACTCGAAGGGCGTCGGCATCCCGGCACTCCTGCTCGACCTGGGAGCGAACGTCGGCGGCTACGTCGAGATCGGCATCCGGGCGTCCAACGGCACGCCGATCAGGCTCGGCTACTCCGAGAGTTTCGATCACATGACGCCGAAGGGGGACATCCCGGGCGTCGGTCTGTCATTCGGCCTGAGCGACGACCCGGAGGGCCGAACGGACCTCTTCCAGACCACCGCGCCGGCGCAGTTCCGCTCACCCGCGATCCGCGGAGCCCAGCGCTTGATCGCGCTGCAGCTCGAGGGCGCCGGCAGTGCCTCGATCGACTACGTGCGCGTGCGGACCGAGCACCTGCATCCGAGCCCTCGCCGGTATGGCGGTTACTTCTATTCGAGTGATCCGCTGCTCAATCGAATCTGGTTTGCGAGCGCCTACACCTTCGCCATGAACTCGGTCAGGGACCTGCGCCCCGGATTCGGGTTCAGCGGAACGGTCGTGACCGACGGGGCCAAGCGGGATCGCCTGATCTGGGCGGGCGACCTGGGGATGGAGAACCTGGTCGGCAACTACTCGCTCCAGTCCGCCCCGAACATCCTCCAGCGCTCCCTGCGGGCCTTCAGCTGCCTGCAGTTCGCCGACGGTCAGCTCTCGCCGGCCGCGCAGATCGCCATTCAGTGCCCGAGAGACCCCGTGCCTGTGGTCGACGCATCCGCTTTTCCGCCAACCGCCCAGCCGGCCGCCGGGCATGGCGCTCTGCGGCTGCCGCAGTACACGACGGCCTGGATCATCGCGCTACGCGACTACTACATGTTCACCGGAGACCGGCGCTTCGTGCACCGGATGATGCCCGTGGTGCGTCGGGCACTCGACTACTTCCTGGCCAATCTGGATGGGGGCCTTTTCCGCACGCCCTCCGACCCAATGACGATCAACTGGCACCCGCCCGATCTCGCCGGTGGCATCGACTCCGACACCAACGCCTCGCTCTACCGGGCGCTGCTCGCCGCGGCCGCGCTGGAACAGAGAGTGGGGAGGGGCCGCGCGGGTGCAAACGCCTACCTCGCGCAGGCCGCCGCCCTCCGGACCGCCATCCTCGCTCGCCTCTGGGATCCGCAGGTGGGGGCCTTCATCGGCAACACGGATGACCGGCTTCGCAACCACACCCAGGATGCACAGGCCGAGGCGATCCTCGGCGGTCTCACCACCGAGAGCCAATCGCAGCAGGCTCTCCGCTTCATCGACTCCAACCTGTTGACGCCGTTCGGGGTCGCGAACGGCCAGTTCGACGACGACCCCTACATGGGCAGGTACATCTCGCCCTTCATCTCCGCGACGGAGGTGATGGCGCGCTTCTCGGTCGGAGATGCAAAGGGCGCGCTGAACCTGATTGGCCGGACCTGGGGGCGGATGCTGGCAGTGGGTCCGGGCACGGTGTGGGAGCGCATGCGACTGGACGGCATGCCCAACTCGGGGGCCGTCTCCCTTGCGCACGGCTGGAGCGCCGGGCCGGTTCCCGCCCTCTCCGGGTACGTGCTCGGCATCCGGCCGACGGCTCCTGGGTACCGGCACTGGGTCGTGGCGCCGCAGCCCGGCTACCTGCGCTTCGCCCAGGGCGAGGCGCCGACCCCACGCGGCCCGATCGCCTCGCGATGGCGCCGCGGCGGCCACGCGTTCAAGCTCACCGTCAGCGCCCCGCGCGGCACCTCCGGCGTGGTTGAGCTGCCGCTTCTGCGGCGCCCGCGGAAGGTCCTCCGCGACGGCAAGGTCGTCTGGTCCCGCGGGCGTCGCGCCGGGAAGCGCGGGAAGCGCCGCGGGGGAGTCATCAAGTTCGGCAAGGTCGCCGGACAGCACACGTTCGTCGTCCGGTGAGCGTCAGATCGACGACGGCCTCGAATGCCGCCGGCGGAGCTAATCGACCGGAGCCGGGCGGGGCGGGAAGATCTTCGGCATTCGCGCCAGCTGGCGCAGCGAACCGCGTGGCTTCAGCTTGCGGCGGAGGATCGCCCGGCGGGCATCCTGACCGCGGATCGAGATGTCGACCCAGTCCGCCCAGGTCGTCCGCAGAGTGAGATCCGCCTCGTCGGCAATCCCCGGGGCCGCGCTGGTTGAGCCGTTGTCGATGCGCACGTGCCAGGGCTCGGCGTCCTCGAACCGCCACTGGATGGTCACCGGCCGGTCGACGGCATCGGTGTGGGCGGAGCGTGCGATCACGTCGAAGAGGATCTCCTCGACCTCGTGGTTCGCCTCCGGCTTCCCGTTGGGCGCGCCGAGGACGCCGGCACGAAGCAGCTTGATCTGCCGCTCGGCCCGCTCGTCGTAGCGGCATCTCGGGGTCGAAGGGGTAGATGCCGGGCGGGTGCTCGTCGAGCGGGTATCCGGTCGCTCGCCACTTCTGCTCGACCGAGCGCATGCCCCAGGCGTAGAGCTGGGCCATGGTGAAGCCGTACTCGGTGGTGTAGCGCTCGTCCCAGTTGGGCGGCACGAAGATCCCGGTCACGTACGGCAGGACCTCCCTGAGGATCTCGGAGGCGGCGGCCTTGCACTCGTCGGACTCGGCGAACAGCTCCGAGAGGACCTTGACCCCGAAGCCGATGTGGCGCTGCTCGTCTCGGGAGACCTTCTCCATTCCCGCGCTGAAGCCGGGCATCGTCCCGGCCTTGACGAAGAAGTCCTCGATGAAGTGCTGGGTCGGCTGGGCCATCGCCGCCTCGATGACCATGTGGTAGAGCGTGATCGCCTGGGCGAACTTGGGGAGGGAGCGGTCGGTGTGGAGCTCGTCGACCATCTGCTCGAGCCGCCCGAAGACGTTGCGGTAGCCCCAGCCGAGCTCCGGCAGGGTGGCCTGGAGGCCGGTGGCGATGTCGCCCTCGACGCCGATCACCTCCTTGAAGAAGCGGTAGAAGAAGACGGCGTGGCGGGCCTCGTCGACCTGCTGGGTGGCGAGGAAGTACTTCTGCTCCTCCTTGGGCGCAGCCTCGATGTAGGGGGAGAGGCCGTCGGCGACCGCGTCCTCGCCGTAGAAGAACATCGAGTAGACCCACATGGCGGACTTGCGCTGGATCTCGGAGAGGGACTCCCAGCCCTGCTTGTCCTGCGTGAAGTCGAGCTCGGTCGCCTTCCAGTTGCCCTCCTCCCAGCGGCGGTAGAGATCGTCGTAGGTGATCTGCTGGGCGATGTTCTGCTGCGCGACCGACACGGCGCACTCCTCTCGTCTTCACGCTTCGGCGGCCCAACACCGCCGCCGATCACCCTATAGTAACTGACTGACCAGTCAGTTAGCAGCGTGAGTCCCGTCACACAGCCAAAAGCCCCCGCCACGCGCTCCCGCATGAGCGCCGCCGCTCGCCGCGAGGCGATCCTCGACGCCGCGCGCTCGGCCTTCGCGGACTCCGGCTACCACGAGACCTCCCTGGACGCGGTCGCCGAGCGCGCCGGCGTCTCGAAGGCGCTCCTCTACGAGCACTTCTCCTCCAAGCGCGAGCTCTACGTGGCGATGCTCGAGATGCACGTGCACGAGCTGGTCGAGCGGATCAGCGGCGCGGTGGCCGGCGCCGAGCCGGGCGAGGCGCGGATGCGGGCCGGCGTCGAGGCGTTCTTCGGCTTCGTCGAGGAGCGCCGCGGCGCCTGGCGGATCATGTTCCGGAACGCCGATGACCCGGACGTCGCGGTGCGGCTCGACCGCCTGCGCGACGAGGTCGCAGCCGCGATCGTCCAGCTGATGAGCGAGGAGGCGGAGCGGAAGGGGCTCGACTTCCCCAAGCTCCCGCAGTTCGTCGAGATGATCGCCCAGCAGATGGTGGGTGCGATGCAGTCGCTGGCGGACTGGTGGGACCTCCACCGCAAGGTCCCGAAGGATGAGGTCGTGCAGGCGGCGATGGACTTCGCCTGGGTCGGCCAGGAGCGGATCAGCCAGGGGCAGCGCTGGGCGGGTTAGCCTCGGGTCGGCGAGGCGGGACCGGAGGTCTCGCGTTCAATGCCAGGGTGAGCAGGGTGAAGGCCGCCAGCCCCGCGAAGGCGAGGTCCGCGTCGCCGCTGGCCAGAGCTGCGCCGAACGCCGGGATCACCGGGATCGCGAAGATCCCGGTCCCGACCTGCATCAGCCCGAGGCTGCCGATCGGCCGGTCCGGGAGGACCCGCTCTGCCTCGTCGTAGTAGAGCGGGTAGGGCAGGGAGAGTCCGATCGCCATCAGGACCAGGGACACCACCGCGACGCCGGTGGAGTCCCCCTCGCCGAGCAAGACGAGCCCGCCCGCCCCGAGGGCCAGCCCCACGATGACCAGCATCGAGGGACTGGCTCCGGAGGCGGTCATCCGTCCCGGCGATGTCGCGCATCACCGCCGAGATCCCGAACAGCGCGAAGGCGAGCCCGCCCGCCTCGGCCGCGGACATGTCGTAGCCGATGATCAGGAAATGGACCAGCCAGGCGCCGACGACCAGCGGGATGGTGAGGGTGGTAAGCCCGAGCAGCTGCACCCGCCACCAGGCCTGGCTGGTGAGACACTCCCGGGCAAGTCCCTCGCCCTCGGAGGCGGTCCGGGGGATCTCCACATGTTCATTGGGCAGGATGGGCAATGCGATCGCGGCGAGCGCTGCGGTGATCAAGAAGGCGACTCGCCAGCTGACGTCCGCCCCCTCGAGCACGCTGCCCAGGAGGAGCGCAGCGGCGACGCCCAGGGTGAGCCCGGCCCCGAACAGCCCGACCATCCTCACCCCACCGACCGCGCGGGCGTAGGCCGGGATAAAGACCGCCGCGATCCCGAAGGCAATCCCGGCGAAGACTCGGCCGACCGCCAGGACGCCGACGGTGTCTCCCGCCGCGAAGACGATGTTCCCAACCGCCGAGAGGACGCAGCATGCCCAGATTCCCACGAGGACGCGGATCTTCCGCGCCAGCGCCGCGCCCGCCAGGCTGCCCAACGCCGAGCCCGCGAAGAAGAAGGCGCCGGAGAGCAGGCCGACCTCGCCGAGGCCGATGTCGAACTCCCGCGTCAGCGAGCCGACCACCGGGCCGACGTTGCCGCAGTTCCAACCAACTATCGCCGCGGCGAGGACGAAGACGCCGCAGCTCCGGCGAACGGACACGACTGGCTTCTACCGGAATCAGCGGATGAGGCGAATTAAGCCGCCGCGCCGAGCTTCGGCGAGGTCCAGGGCGCCTTCAGGCGCCGGGTGAGCTCGTCGCCGAGCTCGGCGATGGGGATCCGGATCTGCTCGAGCGAGTCTCGGTCGCGCAGGGTGACGGTGTCGTCGTCCATCGTCTGGTGGTCGACGGTGACGCCCCACGGGGTGCCGATCTCGTCCTGGCGGCGGTAGCGCTTGCCGATCGAGCCGCCCGTGTCGTACTCCGCGGGCATCTGCTCGCGCAGCTGCTCAAAGATCTCGCGCGCCTTCTCCGGCTGCCCGTCCTTGTTGACCAGTGGCAGCACCGCGACCTTCACAGGCGCGAGCTTGGGGTGCAGGCGCAGCACGGTCCGCTCGCGCCCCTCGACCTCCTCGGTCTCGTAGGCGTCGATCATGAACGCGAGCATCGCCCGGTCGACGCCGGCGGCCGGCTCGATCACGTGCGGCACGTAGCGGTCGCCCGAGCCCGAGTCGACGTACTCGAGCTTCTCGCCCGAGAACTTGGCGTGCTGGGTGAGGTCGAAGTCGCCGCGGTTGGCGATCCCCTCCAGCTCCGACCAGCCCATCGGGAAGTCGTACTCCACGTCCGAGGTCGCGCTGGAGTAGTGGGAGAGCTCGTCCGGTCCGTGGGCTCGAAGTCGCAGCTTCTCGGGCCGGACGCCGAGGTCGGTGTACCAGCGCAGCCGCTCCTCCATCCAGTACTCGTGCCACTGGCCGGCGTCGGGAGGAGGAACGAAGAACTCCATCTCCATCTGCTCGAACTCGAAGGTCCGGAAGATGAAGTTGCCGGGCGTGATCTCGTTGCGGAACGACTTGCCGATCTGGGCGATCCCGAACGGCGGCTTCTTGCGGGAGAACTGCAGGACGTTCTTGAAGTTGATGAAGATGCCCTGCGCCGTCTCGGGGCGCAGGTAGGCCTTGTTCGACTCGTCCTGCACGGGGCCGACGAAGGTCTCGAACATCAGGTTGAACTGGCGTGGCTCGGAGAGCTCGCCGCCGCAGACCGGGCAGCGGATCTCGCCCTCGGCGTCCTCCGAGCCGAGCTGCTCCTCGCGCAGGTCGTCCTCCCGAAAGCGCTGCTTGCACTCACCGAGGCACTGGACGAGCGGATCGGTGAAGCCGGCCAGGTGTCCCGACGCCTCCCAGACCCTCGGGTTCTGGATGATCGCCGAGTCGAGCGCCACGATGTCGTCGCGCTCCTGGAGCATCGCGCGCCACCACTCGCTCTTGACGTTGTTCTTGAGCAGGACGCCGTAGTGCCCGTAGTCGTAGGTGTTCCGAAAACCGCCGTAGATCTCCGAGGCCGGGAAGATGAATCCGCGGCGCTTGCAGAGCGCGACGATCTCCTCGAGCTTGCTGAGCTCAGCCATGGCGCTCAGCGTAAACGGAGCGCTTTACGGACCGTCGCGTGCGGTGGGCGGGGACGCCGCCCACTACCCTCTTCCTCCCGATGCCCACCTACGAGTACCGCTGCCTGAACGGACACACCTTCGAGGTGATCCAGAGCATGTCCGACGATCCCGTCGAGACCTGCGAGGTCTGCGGCGCGCCCGTCGAGCGGGTCTTTCATCCGATCGCCGTCCACTTCAAGGGCTCGGGCTTCTACACGACCGACTACGCCAAGAAGGCCAAGGCCGGCGCCGGGAAGGACGGGGACTCGTCCAACGACTCCGGCAGCTCTTCGTCCGAGTCGTCCAGCGAGAAGAAGTCGTCGTCCAACGGCGGCGACAAGGCCGCCTCGAGCACCAGCTCCGACTGAACCCCTAGGGCGAGCACTCGGCGTCGTGCGGGGGATCGCTCCCGGTCAGTTCCTTGACCGCATCGACGCAGGCGCTCTGCGGGATCTGCAGGCTGCCGCCGGGCCCGGTTGAGATCGCGGCCTTGTTGCCGCCGAGCACGTTCGTCTCGCCGCTGCCGCCGATGATGGCCGCGATCGCAACCTGGGGAAGCGTGAAGCCGCCCATGTCGCTGATGAAGGCCTTGGGCGCGTCCCAGCCGATGAACGGGCCCTTGATGAAGTTGTAGGGAAAGCGAGTGACGCTCGTCAGGCGGTCCTTGATCCCGTCGAGGATCTGCTGCTGGCGGGCCGCCCGGTCGCGGTCGTCCTCGGAGGGGTCGCAGTTGTTGTGTCGCAGGCGGGAGTAGGCGAGCGCCTTGTCGCCCTGAAGCGTGACCTCGCCGGGCGGCAGCTTGAGCGAGACGCCGCCCTGCTTCTTGCCGCCGTCCACGTCGCCGCAGACTGCGGCGCCCTTCTTGTCGGGGTTCCCGGGCACGTCGATCTTCACCCCGCCGAGCGTGTTGATGAACTCGGCGAAGCCGTCGAAGTTGACGATCACGATGTGATTGATGTCGATCCCGAGGAAGTTCTCGACGGTCTTGATCGTCGAGGCGGGGTTGCCGTTCGGGCTGTTGGTGTTGCAGGCGAGCGAGGCGTTGATCTTCTGCTCGCCGCAGTCGGGGATCGAGGCGAAGCTGTCGCGCGGGATCGAGAGCTTGTGGAACGAGGTCAGGGACGCGTGCAGGACCATGATCGTGTCCGCGCGCGGCGGCCCCTGACCCTCGCTGCCGGTGGCGTTGCGCTGGGTCTTGCCGCGGCGGTCGCCTCCGAGGATGAGGATGTTCTGGCCGAGCAGCACGGCAGGGCCGCCCTTGAGCGCGTCCTTTGCGGACTGCGGCAGCTTGCCCTTCTGGATCTGGGCGGAGATGCCGAAGCTGATGAAGCTGAGCAGCAGCCAGCCGACGGCGACGATCAGCACCCAGCGCAGCCACGGGCGCTTGCCGCCCACGAGGCGCTTCAGCCGGCCCCGCCAGCCCCCCTCCGCGGTGTCGGTTCGCAGACTGGCCAGGCTCGGCTTGCGGAGCCGGTCGCGCAGGCTCGGCCGAGAGCGGTAGACCCGGTAAGGGGGCTTCTCCCGCCTCTCGCCCGGCTTTCGCGCCTGGGGGCCGGAGCGCTTCTGGCCCGACCGGCCCCCGCGCCCGTAGACCGTGTACTCGGGCTTCTTGCCGGATTCGCCCTTGCCGGAGTCCCCGGACCCGCCGGGTTTCTGTGGCTTCTTGGGCTTACCGCCGCCCTCGGAGCCACCGGACCGTCGCGGCGGCCGATCATCTCCCTGCGGGGACATGGGGTATCAATACTTGCGCATGCCGTCGGACCCTTCCTGCACCGCGAGCCCGTTCCGGACGGGCTCGTGACCCCTCGGGAGGCGATCGGCGTCGATCTCGGGGGGACCAAGATGGCGGTCGGTGTGGTCGACTCCGATCAGCAGATCCACTACCAGGGCAGGGAACCCTCCACCGGTCTCAGTGAGGAGAGGCTGATCGAGGAACTCGCGCGCGAGCTGCTGGAGGCCAAGCAGGCGCGCCCCGACGTGCTTGCGGCCGGCCTGGGCATCCCCGCAACCATCGACCGGGACCGCGGCCTCGCGATCCAGGCGGTCAACCTGACGATCACGGACGTCCCGATCCGCGACCTCATGCAGGAGCGCATCGGACTGCCGGTCTTCGTCGACAACGACGCAAACGTCGCGGCGCTCGCCGAGTTCCTCTACGGCGCCGGGCGTGGAGCTCGGGACGTGGTCCTGCTCACCATCGGCACCGGCATCGGCGGCGGGCTGATCCTCGACGGCGAGGTCTACCGGGGCTCGACGGGCGCCGCGGCCGAGCTCGGGCACATCGTGATCGAGGAGGACGGACCTCCCTGCCAGGGGAACTGCCCGAACCACGGCTGCGTGGAGGCCCTCGCCTCCGGGACCGCGATCGCGAAGGCCGGCAGGGAGGCCGCGGAGCGCGATCCCGACTCGGCGCTCGGGAAGGCGCTCGCCGAGGGGCCGATCGCGGGGCGCACGGTCACCGAGCTGGCGCTCGCCGGGGACGGGCCGGCGCGCGAGGTCGTGGCTCAGGCCGGCCGCCACATCGGCGTCGCCCTGAGCAGCCTGGCCAACATCTTCGACCCCGACGTCTTCGTGATCGGGGGCGGCGTCTCGGTGGTCGGGGATCTGCTGCTCGATCCGGCGCGCGAGGAGCTGCGCTCTCGCGCCCTTCCGCCGCAGAACGAGAGGCCGGTGAAGCTCGCCGAGCTCGGCCCCGACGCCGGGATGATCGGCGCGGCGGCAATGGCCCTGATCGAGCTCGACAGGGAGAGCTAGGTTGCCCGGCAAGCTCGTCGTCTGCCCGACGCCGATCGGGAATCTCGAGGACATCACCCTGCGCACCCGCCGGGCCCTGCACGAGGCCGACGTGATCGCCTGCGAGGACACGCGGAGAACCGGCCTCCTGCTCGAGCGGATCGAGATCGAGCCGCACCGGCTGGTCTCCTACCACGAGGGAAACGAGGCCGAGCGCGCGCGTGAGCTCGCGCAGGGGATCGAGCGCGGGGACAACGTCGCGCTCGTCTCCGACGCGGGCATGCCGGCGATCTCGGACCCGGGGTACCGGCTGATCAGGGCGTGCATCGACCGCGACCTCGACCTCGAGGTGCTGCCGGGCCCCTCCTCGATCCTGACCGCGCTGGTCGCCTCGGGTCTGCCGACGCACCGATTTCGCTTTCACGGCTTCCTGCCGCGCCGCACCGGCGAGCTCGAACGGGTCCTGCAGTCGACCGAGACCCTGATCGCCTTCGAGTCTCCCCGCCGCCTGCCGGAGTCGCTGGGCGCTCTCGCTCAGCTCGCTCCCGACCGTCCCGCCGCCGTCTGCCGCGAGCTCACCAAGCTTCACGAGGAGATCGCGCGCGGCACGCTCGGCGAGCTCTCCCGCCGCTTCCGCGACGAGGCCCGGGGCGAGATCGTGGTGGTGATCGGCCCGGCCGCCGAGCGGGGCACCGCGGACATCGGCTTTGCCACCGACGCCCTGCGAGGCCTGATCCGGGCCGGGGCGAAACCCCGTGCCGCGGCCAGCGTCGTCTCGGCACTCACGGGCGTCCCCGCGAACGACCTCTACCAAGGGATCACCGGGCGGGACATGCGGCAGTGACTACGCCGCGACCTTCGCCTTCTTCTTGCCGCGCACCACGAAGCCGTTCTCGGAGCGGCCCTTGCCGGGCTTGAGCGCGTAGATGACCCGGTAGCCGGTCATGTAGAGCCGCCGGCCGTCGGAGATCACCGGGTTGTAGGCGCCGTCACGGGAGGCGAACACCAGCTTGCCGTCGCTGGCTCGAAAGCCGAAGGTCTGGGTCGTCTTCAGGTCGCCGACGTAGAAGATGTCGCCGATCACGCTCCCCGCTCCGGAGACCGGGCCGTGCGCGGACTGAGACCAGCGGATGCTCCCCGACTGGGCGTTGAGCGCGTAGACGGTGCCGTCGTAGGAGCCGAAGTAGACGCTCGGCGGGGTGCCCGGCGCCTTTGCGGCCGTGGCCGCGCTGTAGACGTAGCCGCCGGTGGAGGTGGACCAGGACCGGCTGCCGTTGTCCTCGTTGAAGGCGTTCATGCCGCCCGTCAGCGTGCCGGCGTAAACGTGGCCGAAGGCAACGGCCGCGGTGCCGTAGACGGGGCCGCCCGCGGATGCGGTCCAGCGGACCGATCCATTCGAGGCGCGCAGCGCCGTCATCTGCCCGCCGTAGTCGCCGACGAACACGGTTCCGCGGTCGTAGGCGGGAGAGGCCTTGACCGCCCCGCCGACCGAAGCGCTCCACAGCTGCTTGCCCGTTTGCTTGTTGAAGGCGAAGACCTGACCGCACTCGCAGCCGGCGATCACCTGGTTCCCGACCACCAGCGGCGAGGACTCCGTGCGGCCCGGGAGCGACTTCCGCCAGACGACCTTGCCGTTGGATGCGTTCAGCGCCTGGACCTGTCCGGGCTCGAGGTTGGAGAGGTAGAGCTTGCCGTCGCTGTAGGTCGGGGCCGAGGCGTTCAGCGTCGCGACGACGTGCCGCCAGCGCTGCTTGCCATTGCGCGTGTTGAGCGCGAATGCCTCCCCGTTGTTGTCGATCCCGTAGAGCGTTTCGTCGACGACGACCGGCGAGTACTCCATCAGGTGCCGCGCGTCGTATCGCCAGGCGACCTTGAAGGGAGGCTTCACCTCCTTCGTCGGCAGGTAGCGCGTACGCGCAGGATCGAGCCCGTAGGTGGGCCAGGCGGTGAGCCGGGGACCCTGCGGGGCGGCGGGCGCCGCCGGGGTCGAGGTCGAGGTCGTGGTCTCCTCGCTCCCACCACCGCCACCCAGCAAGAGGACGCCGCCGACGCCGACGGCGGCGACCACGCCGACCGCCGCCGCGATCGTCGCGGCGCGGTGGCTGGTCCAGAGGGTCCCGAAGAGGTTCTCCATAAGAGCGCTTCGCCCCGCGCAGAGCAAAGTGGAAGCGCCTAATTACCGGATCAAGGGCGCCGACGGGTTCTGATGACTGCTCGACCGCCATCGGCGCTACCTTGGGGCGAGGCATGGCCAAGCGCGAGCCACGCATGGTTTCGCTCGGTTACGGCAAGTTCGCTCGGGCGGATCGCATCTACGCACTCGTCCCCCTCGATCCCAAGGACCGGGGCGAGGGACGCCGGACCTACGTCCATGTCGACGACATGGCGGACCCGATCGTCGCCTCGCGCTCGGAGCGCGCGATCCTTCGGGACGTGGAGGCCGCCCTGACCGAGGCCGCCGGCATCCCGCGGCGCCGTCGCACAGGCGCGAAGGGGCAGGAGAAGCTTCTCTAGTTAGGCTCACTCCTCGTGAGCTTCTACGTCACCACCCCGATCTACTACGTGAACGGCGAGCCGCATCTCGGGCACGCCTACTCGACGATCGCCGCCGACATCCTCGCCCGGCACCATCGCCAGCGCGGCGAGGATGTCTTCTTCCTCACCGGGACGGACGAGCACGGCGAGCCGGTGTCGCAGCAGGCCGAGGCTGAGGGCGTCACGCCCCGGGAGCTCGGCGACCGGCTCGCGCCTCGCTTCAAGGAGATGGCGGCCAGGGTCAACGCGTCCAACGACTTCTTCATCCGGACGACCGACGAGGGCCACATGGAGCGGGTCCAGGAGATCGTCCAGCGGGTCTACGACAACGGCCACGTCTACGAGGGGATGTACGAGGGCTGGTACTGCCCCCGCTGCGCGGACTTCAAGACCGAGTCCGAGCTCGGCCCGGACAACACCTGTCCGATCCACAAGATCCCGCTCACCCGTGAGAGCCAGAAGAACTGGTTCTTCGCCCTGTCGAAGTTCCAGGGCGATCTCGAGAAGCTCTACGAGGAGCGCCCGGACTTCGTCATCCCGGAGTTCCGCCGCAACGAGGCGCTCGCCTTCATCCGGCAGGGCCTCCAGGACGTCTCGCTCTCCCGCCCGACCCTGAAGTGGGGCGTGCCGGTGCCGTGGGACCCGGACCAGGTGATCTACGTCTGGTTCGACGCCCTGCTCAACTACTACACGGCGCTCGGCTACGGGGTCGACGAGGACGTGACCGAGAAGTTCTGGCCGGCGTTCCACATCCTCGCCAAGGACATCCTCAAGTTCCACGCCGTCTACTGGCCGGCGTTCCTGATGGCGGCCGAGATCGAGGTGCCGAAGGGGATGTTCATCCACGGCTACCTCCTGCTGGAGGGGCACAAGATGTCCAAGTCGCTCGGCAACGTGCTCGATCCCGACGAGGTGATCGACAAGTTCGGCGCGGACCCGCTGCGCTTCTACTGCTTCCGCGAGGTCTCATTCGGACAGGACGGGCAGATCTCGCCGGCGGGATTCGAGTCCCGCTACGAGACCGAGCTCGCCGACCAGTACGGGAACCTGGCGAACCGGGTCCTCTCGATGGTCGGCCGCTACCGCGACGGGACCGTCCCCGACGCCGAGGCCGAGGAGGCGCTCGCCTCGGAGTTCGATGGTGCGACGGAGCGAGTCAAGGCTGCGCTGGACGACGCGGAGCTCACCCAGGCGCTGGAGGAGATCTGGAAGCTCGTCCGCCGGCTCAACCAGTACGTCGAGGAGACCAAGCCGTGGGAGCTGGCGAAGGACGACGCGGCGTCGGAGCGGCTCGACTCGGTCCTCTACGGGCTGGCGGAGGGCCTCCGGGTGACGACCCTGCTGCTCCACGCCTACATGCCCGAGACCACCGATCGGCTGCTCGATGCGCTCGATGAGCCCGAACGCCCGCTGGCCGATTTCGGCTCCCGCGGGGGCGGTCAGTCACTCGGAGAGCTGGCCCCTCTCTTCCCGAAACTGGCGCCTGAGCGGGCCTGAGAGCCCGTGGTACTGTGGCCGCGTAAGGCCAGGACGCTTGAAGGGAGAGGGTTATGAGGAGAGCAGGGAAGCGCACGATGTTCGCGGCGCTGGCGGTGGGGGGCGCACTTCTGGTTCCCGTCTCGCAGGCGGGTGCCGGCGCGCGGATCGCGAGCGGTGGCGACGGTCCGATCGCGACCAAGTCCGGCGCCATCGTCAACTTCGTCCCGGCCGGGAAGCTGAAGGTCGCGAAGCACTTCCAGCCGCTCGCGGTCTGCTCGATCGACTGCAGCGTGACCGGAACCGCGGTGCTCAAGGGCATGGGTGCCAAGGCGACGATCTCCGACACCGGCTCGTTCGCCGCCAATCAGACGTTCGGCCTGCAGATCACGGTGAAGGGAGAGCTGCTCAAGGCGATGAAGGCCCATCCGGGCAAGTTCCGGCTGAATGTGACATACACCGCGACCGACCCGGCGACCGGGGCGATGGACTCGGTGTCGCGGCCGTTCAAGTTCAAGCGCTAGAGCCGCGCTGCCGATCGACGTCGTGATGCTGTCGCGCACTGCCAGGCTGGGAATGGCGCTGATCTGCGGCGCGGGGCTGCTCGCGTCCGTCGCCGGCGGTTCCGCTGCCGCGAAGGCGCCGCGCGCCAAGGCGAGCGTGGTCGGGGGGACTCCGGCGAGCCTCACGGATTGGGGCTTCACGGCGGCGGTGCTGACCCCGCACACGCTCTGCACAGGCTCGGTGCTCTCGCCGACCAAGGTGCTCACGGCGGCACACTGCGTCGCCAGCCCGTCGACGATGACGGTGCGGACGAACTCGACCTCCGCCTTCATCGGCGGCGACGTGCACGCCGTCAGCGCCGCGGCGGTCAACCCGGGTTGGAACCACGGCTTCATCGGCGATGTCGCCGTTCTGACGCTGACGAGTCCCACCAACGCTCCGCCCATCCAGGTGGCGAGCACGACAGAGGACTCGGCGCTGACCGCGCCGGGTGCCGCCGTCTCGGTGGCGGGCTTCGGCGCCAGGAACCCCGCGCCGATTCGCAAGCCCAAGATCGGCCCGTTGACGGCGGCCACCGTGTTCGTGCACGGCTTCTGTCCGCTGCCGACCTCGGTGATGTGTGACGCGGGCGGCAAGTCCGGTCTGATCGCGATCCGGAAGATCAAGGGGAAGATCCGCAAGCGGCCGATCCAGAGGACCGTCTGCTCGGGAGACAGCGGCGGGCCGATGGTCGCGGCGAGCCCGGCGGGCCCGAGGCTGGTCGGCGTCGCGGAGGCCACGGCGGCGCCGCCGAAGCGCTCCGCGTTCGGCTTCGTCTGGTGCGGGCTCAAGGGCTTCCCGGCGATCCACACCCGGGTCGCCTCCTGGCTGAGCTTCATCCAAAGCGGTTAGCTCGCCACTCACTCATACACTCGGCGCGTGGTCGACACACACGCGCACCTCGCGCTCTGCGAGGCGGACGAGGAAGAGCTGGTCGGGACCGCTCGCCGGGCGGGCGTTCGGCGCATCCTGACCGTCGGCCTCGGCGAGGAGTCGAATCCCGAGGCCGTGCGGTCCGCCGCGGCTGACGAAGAGGTGTTCGCGGCGGTGGGCCGGCATCCGAACAGCGCCGGCGCCTTCGACCAGGCGGCGGCGGAGGCGATCGAGCAGCTCGCCGGGCGCCCGGAGGTGGTCGCGATCGGCGAGACCGGACTCGACTTCTATCGGGACAGTGCCGGGCCGGAGGACCAGCGCCGGGCGTTCGCCGCGCAGATCTCGATCGCCAGGAGGGTCGGCAAGCCGCTTGTGATCCACCTCCGCGATCCCGAAGGATCCGATCAGGCCGTCACGGAGGCGTTCGCGACCCTCGACGATCAGGCGGAGGGCGTGCCGGTGATCCTCCACTGCTTCTCCACCGGGCCGGCCTGGGCGGAGCGGGCAGCGGAGCGCGACTGGTACTGCTCCTTCGCCGGCAACCTCACCTACCCGAAGGCGGACCCGATCCGCGAAGCGGCGGCCCTCGTGCCCGACGACCGCGTGCTCGTGGAGACCGACTCGCCGTTCCTCTCGCCGCAGCCGATGCGAGGCAAGCCGAACCAGCCCGCGAACGTGGTGGCGACGGCGGAGCGGCTCGCCGAAGTCCGCGGTGTCGCATACGGTGAGCTCGAGCGAACCGTGGAGGCGAACGCCGCGAGAGTCTTCGGGTGGTGACCGGCTCCCGTCCGCCGGCCGGCTCCCCGCGCCGGCTCGGCCAGAACTTTCTCGCCGACCCCAACCTGCTCGACGCGATCGTGCGCGAGGCTGCGCTCGGCCCGGCGGACGTCGTGCTGGAGGTGGGGGGAGGCGGCGGCGCGCTCACCGAGCGGCTGGCGCCGGGGGTCGCCCGCCTGCACGTGGTCGAGGTCGACGAGCGGCTCCGCGAGGATCTGGAGCCGCTCGCGCGCGAGGCGGGCAACGTCGACCTGGTCTGGGGCGACGCGCTGCGAGTCGATCTCGGGAACCTGGCCCCGCCGCCAACGAAGATGGTGGCCAACCTGCCCTACTCGATCGCCACGCCGCTGCTGATCCGGACGATCTCGGACCTGCCCTCCCTCGGGAGATGGGTGGTGATGGTTCAGCGCGAGATCGCCGATCGGCTGCGGGCCGAGGCCGGGACGCGCGAGTACGGGTCGGCGAGCGTGCTGGTGCAGCTCGCCTGCGAGGTCACCCTGCTGCGGACCGTCGACCCGGCCGTCTTCGTGCCGCGGCCGCGGGTCGGGTCGGCGCTGCTGGGGCTGCGCAGGATCGGGCCCGCCGCCTCCGGAGCAGGTGGCCAGGGTGGTCCGGGCGGCGTTTGCGCACCGGCGCAAGTCGCTGGCGCGCTCGCTGGAGCTCGCCCGGCCAGGGACGCTCGAGCCCGCACGGAGGGCCCTCGAGGAGATCGGACGCCCGGCCGAGGCACGCGCCGAGGTGCTCTCGCCCCAGCAGTTCGAGCGCTTCGCCGCGGCCCTGGGCGAGCAGGGGGTCGAGCTGTGATCGATGAGCTCCCCGAGACGGTGCGCGCCCCGGCGAAGCTCAACCTCTGCCTCTACGTGGGCCCGCGGCGGGACGACGGGCTGCACGAGATTCGCTCGCTGTTCGAGCCGCTCGAGCTGGCCGACGAGCTGCGCATCAGCGCGGCGGATGCGGACGAGGTGATCTGCGAGGGGATCGAGGGACCGGACCTGACTGCGACGGCGCTGGCGGCGCTCCGCGAGCAGGGGTGGGAGGGGCCGCGGCTGCGCATCGAGGTCACCAAGCGCATCCCGGTGGCGGCGGGTCTGGGCGGAGGCAGCGCCGATGCCGCGGCCGTGCTGCGCCTGGCGATGGGCGAGGTCGAGGGGCTGCGCTCGATCGCGGCCGGGATCGGCGCCGATGTGCCCTCGCAGCTCCAGCCGCGGCCCTGCCTGGTTGCGGGTGCGGGCGAGGTGATCGAGCCCGCCCCGCCGCCTGGGGAGCACGCGGTCGTGCTGATCCCGCAGTCGGAGGGTCTCGCGACCGCCGCGGTCTACGCGGAGGCCGACCGCCTCGGCTCGCCACGGGGTGACGCCGAGCTCGAGGCGATCCGCCGACGTCTCCGGGACGCGGTCGATGAGGGTGGGTCGCCGCTCGAGTACCGCGAGCACCTGGTCAACGACCTGCAGCCGGCCGCCATCTCCCTGCGGCCGGAGATCGAGGATGCGCTGCGCGCGCTCGAGGAGGCCGGGGCGGCGCACGCGATGGTCACCGGGTCGGGGCCGACCGCATTCGGGCTGTATCCGAGCGCGGACCGGGCGGCCGCCGCCGCCGCCGAGCTGCGCGGCCGCTTTCCCGATGTGATCGCGACCGGCCCCCTGACGACGTGAGCGCGCGCATCGACCGGAAGTGGGTCATTCGCGGGCTGGTTCGTCGCGGCGATCGTCGCCTTCTTCGTCTTCCGGGACCAGCTGCCGAGCATCAACCTCGACAAGATCATCGAGGACCTCTCCCAGAGCCTCGGGTCCTGGACCTACCTGCTGGTCGGGACTCTCGCTTTCCTGGAGACGGGGGCGTTCGTCGGATTGGTGGCGCCGGGCGAGTTCACGGTGCTGCTGGGGGGCGCGGTCGCATCCCAGGGCGACATCTCGCTGCCGCTGATCATCGCGGTCACCTGGGTGTCGGCCTTCGCGGGGGATTCGGTGAGCTTCATGCTCGGCGCCCACCTCGGGCGGGAGTTCCTGGTCCGGCATGGGCGGCGCGTCGGGATCACGCCCGAACGCCTCAAGCAGGTCGAGACCTATTTCGCCCGCTACGGCGGGAGGACCATCCTGATCGGCCGCTTCATCGGCCTGGTCCGTGCGCTGGCGCCGTTCATCGCTGGAAGCAGCCGTCTGCGGTACAGGGCCTTCGCGCCGTACAGCATCCTCGGCACGGGTCTGTGGTCGATCGCGCTGATCCTGCTCGGCTATTTCTTCGCACGGAGCCTCGACAAGGTCACGAACATCGTCGGCACGGGCCTGCTGGTCTTCGGGATCGTCGTCGGGGTCATCGTGGCGCTCGTCGTCGCCTACCGGTTCCTGCGCGAGGCGGAGAACCGGCGCAAGCTGGTGGCCGAGATGGAGAAGCGGCGCGCGCTCCGCCCGATCCTGCGACTGGGGCGCCGGCTACGGCCGGAGTTCGAGTTTCTGGGCAGGCGGCTGACGCCGGGCGGCCTCGGCCTCGAGTTCACAACGCTCCTGGCGGCGCTCTCTGTGGGGCTCTTCGTGCTGATCTCGTACTGGTCGGTGGTGGCGGGCGATCCGGGGCCGACGCCGGGCGACCAGACCGCCTGGAACGTCGCCCACGACCTGGAGATGAACTGGCTCACGGACGTGGCGAAGGTGTTCACAACACTCGGATCGGGATGGATCACCTATCCGCTCGCGACCCTCGTCGCGATCTTCCTCGCGGTCCGCAGGAACTGGATGGAGTTCTGGGCGCTCGCCATCGGCACCGCGCTGATTGCGGTGCTCGTGCCGGAGATCAAGGCGCTGACGGACCGGCCGCGTCCGCCCGACCCCCTGATCTCGGTCGGCAGCTCGGCGTTCCCCAGCGGACACGCCACGCAGGCGACGCTCTATGCGTGGCTCGGGGTGACGTTTGCGCTCAGAGTCGTGCCGGGGATCACCCGGCGCAGCCTGGTGATCGCGCTGGGGATCTTGATCACCGCCCTGATCGGCCTGACCCGGGTCTATCTGCGGGTGCATTGGCTGAGCGACGTGTCGAGTGGATGGGCCCTCGGCGTCTCGTGTTATGCGCTTGCGGCGGCCGTGGTGCTTGTCGTTGCCCACATTCGCCACAATCCCCGCCGTGCAGATGCCTCTGAGCTCGATCCCGGTGCCGGTGCTGGCGCTCGGGACTGAGTACTACCTCTTCGCCGCCGCCGGATTGCTCTCGGTGTGCGCGTTCGTCGGCCTGATCCTGGTGCCGGCGCTCGGGCTCCTACGGGCGCGCCTGGGAGAAGCTGGTCGGCGGGCTTTCTCTCGCTCTTCGTGTTGGCCGCGCTGGTGCTGATCGGGCTGGTGATCGGGGTCGTGATCTTCCTCAATTGGGACGACATCAGTAAGTGGTTCTAGGGCTCGTCGCGGGCCCCGACCTACCATGTGCGGATGAACGCCGACCCGAAACGGGTTGCGCCTGGCGGCGCACCCTCGCATAAGCAAACGAGCGTCATGCCGACCCCGGCAGCCTCGAGGAGCTCTCGGCGGCGATCGAGGCCGGCGCCGGGATGCCGGCCGTCGCGCGGGCCGCCGCGCGCGCGCTGGACGCGAGCGTCGCCCTGATCGACCGCTCGAGCAACGTGCTCGCGGTCGCCGCTGCCTCGCCCGATGAGGAGCGGAAGCTGCTCGCGGGCGGCGCCGGCGTGGAGACGGTGGACCTGCGCGTCGCGGATGCCGCGGTCGGCGAGCTCCGCTGGCGGCCGCGCGGCGAGGACGAGCCCGATGCCGTGCTCCTGCGCATGGTCGGCGACACTGCTCGGGCTCGAGCTCGAGCGCTCGCGCTCGCCAGAGTGGGCCACCGAGGAGGCGGCCGGTGACTTCGTCCGTGCCCTGCTCGGCCGCAAGCTCACCGACCGGGCCGACATCGAGGCGCGGGCCGCGGAGCTGGGGACCGATCTCTCGCGAGGCACCGGCGTGCTGATCGCCCGCGCCCATCCGCACGTCGCACAGACGGGCGAGTGGCGCGCCCGCGTGCTGACGATCGCGCAGCGCGCGATCCGGGCGGTGAGCGCCGGCGGCCTGGCCGGCGAGGGCAACCAGGAGGGCGAGGGTGCTGAGGTCGTCGCGATCGTGCCCGTGGGCGACGACGAGCGACTGGCCCGCGCTGCGAACGGGCTCGTCGATGAGCTGGAGGCGGGGCTGAGCGGTTTCTCGGTGAGCGTCTCGCGGAGCCGGCTGGCCGCCGACCCCGGCGACCTCTACCGGGCCGCCCAGGAGGCGCTGCTCGCGGCGAACGTCGGGGAAGCCGAGGGCAGGCGCGTGCTCGCCTTCGAGGACACGGGCGCCTACCGGCTGTTGCTGCCCGCGATGAGCGAGGACCCGGCGGAGCTGGAGCGCTTCTACTCGGAGACCGTCGAGCCGCTGGTCGCCTACGACGAGCAGTACGAGACCGAGCTGGTGTCCACGGTGGAGACCTATCTGGAGAACGACGGCAACGTCGCCGCCACCGCTCAGCAGCTCTACACGCACCGCCACACGATCCGGTACCGGCTGGAACGCGCCCGCGAGCTCTGCGGGCACGACGTGACCTCCACCGAGGGTCGCGAGAAGCTCGGGCTGGGGCTGAAGGCGATGCGCGTCCTGGGGATCGCCTCGCCGCGGGGCCCGGCCGACGAGCCGGGGACGGAGGCGGGCCGCGTGCCTCCCGCCGAGTCCGACTGAGCTAGCCGGTCTGGGACGAGACCATCTCGGTGAGCACCCCTGTCCGATCGCGGTCGCCCGTCGAGCGGTCGTCGCTGATCACGTGGCTGACGGCGTTGATCAGTGCCAGGTGCGTGAAGGCCTGGGGGAAGTTGCCCCAGTGCGTCGCCGGTCCTGGGGTCGAGCTCCTCCGCGTAAAGGCCCAGTGGCCCCGCGTAGTTGAGCAGCCGCTCGCACATCTCCCGGGCAGCATCGCTCTCGCCGATCTCCGAGAGGGCCGAGGCGAGCCAGAAGGAGCAGATGGTGAAGGTGGCCTCCTCGCCGTGCAGGCCGTCGTCGGTCTCGTCGACCCGGTAGCGGAGGACGAGGCCGCCCTCGGTGAGCTCCTCGTGGATCGCCTTGACGGTCTTGACGACTCGCTCATCGTCCGGTGGCAGGAAGCGGACCAGGGGGATCAGCAGGGTCGAGGCGTCGAGGGCGTCGGTCTCGTAGTGCTGGCGGAAGACGCCGCGGTCCGAGACGCCCCGGTCCAGGATGTCAGTCTGAATCTGCTCGGCGACCTCGGCCCAGCGGTGAGCCGGTCCTGGTCGCCGATCCGGTCGGCCAGCCGGCAGCCGCGGTCGACGGCGACCCAGCACATCAGCTTCGAGGAGACGTAGTGCTTCGGCTCTCCCCGCGCCTCCCAGATGCCCTGGTCGGGCTTCTCCCAGACCGAGATCGCGGTCTCGACCTGGCGGCAGAGCGCCTCCCAGAGCTCGTGGGGGAGGTGGTCCTGGACCTTGGCGTGGATGTAGACGGAGTCGAGGAGCGCGCCGTAGACGTCGTTCTGGCGTTGGTCGAAGGCGGCGTTGCCGATGCGGACGGGCTTGGCGCCCTCGTAGCCGCTGAGGTGGTCGAGGGTCGTCTCGGTCAGGTCCTTCTCGCCGCGGATGCCGTACATGATCTGCATCCCGTACTTGCCCACCTCGACGTTCTCCTGGTAGACGTCCGTCAGCCAGCCCATGAAGTCGGTCGCCTCGTAGTCCAGGCCGAGGGTGTGCAGGGACCAGAGGGTGAAGGTCGCGTCGCGGATCCAGGTGTAGCGGTAGTCCCAGTTGCGCTCGCCGCCCGGTGTCTCGGGCAGGGAGGTGGTGAGGGCGGCGATCATCGCGCCCGTCGGTGAGTAGGTGAGGCCCTTGAGGGTGAGCGCGGAGCGCTGCAGAGAGCCGCGCCAGGGGTGGTCCGGGAAGCTGCCGCCCTCGAGCCAGCGGCGCCAGAAGTCGATCGTGCGGTCAAGGCGGCCGCGGCAGTCCTCGCTGGAGTCGGCGGGATCGGGGAGGGGCCCCAGCTGAGCGCGCTGAAGCGGACCTCGCCGGCCTTCATCCGGTGACGGGCGCGGGCGTCGGAGTCGTCCACGCCAAGTCCCAGGTCGCCGGTGAGGATCAGCTGCATGTCGCCGTGGTTCAGCTCGGCGTCGGTGCCCGCGTCGCCTCGCCGCTCCCAGTCGGTCCGGGTACTCCCATAGTCGAAGACCGGCTGGCAGATCATCTCGATGTCGACCTCGCCCTGGACGCACTCGATCAACCTCAGGAAGACATGCTCGGCCTCGTCGTCGGCCGGCGGGCGCCGGTGGGGCTCGAAGTCGTTGTCCTGCCGCCAGTCGCCGACCGTGAGCAGGTCGTGGACGATGACCCAGCCGGAGCCGGTCATCCAGGTGGTCTCGAGGACGTTGGTGCCCGGCGCGTAACGGCGGGTCACCGGGGCTCCGAGACCCGGGGGACCCACTCGCCAGAACCCGGCGCCGCGGTCCAGAAGCGAGCAGAACACGCGGGGGAGTCGAAGCGCGGCAGGCAGAGCCACTCGACCGATCCCTCGGGGGCGATCAGCGCGCCGGTGTGGCAGTCCGAGATGAACCCGTAGGAGGCGATCCGCGGAAAGCGGGACTCGAGGGCGGGCATGGGCCCGGGAGACTATTTGGCCGAGGGTGCGCCGCTCCGGCGGCACGAGGTCTCCGGGGGGAGGAGTCGAACCCCCTCTTCGTGGACCAAAACCACGCGTGCTAGCCAAGTACACCACCCCGGACTGAGGTGAGTCTAGGTCCGCAGCCACGACCTTCGCCAAGAAGTTGTCGTGGAGATCCCGACCCGCAATATGGCCAAATCGGCGCCGGGATTGAAAGGCCGCATAGCATCCGCCTTGATGCAGATCGCCTACCTGCTCTACGACCGCTTCACCGCGCTCGACATCACCGGCCCCCATGACGTCCTCAACTCCGTCCCGGGCAACGAGTCGATCTTCGTCGCCGAGAAGGCTGGGCCGATCCGCAACGAGTCGGACACCCTCTCCATGGTCGCCGACGCCTCGCTCGAGGAGGTCCAGAGCCCCGACATCGTGGTCGTCCCCGGTGGCTTCGGCAACCGTGCCCTCCTCGAGCACGAGCCGCTGCACGAGTGGATCCAGACGGTCCACGAGACGAGCACCTGGACCACCTCCGTCTGCACCGGCTCGCTCCTGCTCGCCGCGGCAGGGTTGCTCGACGGCGTTCCCGCCACCACCCACTGGCTCGCCCGCGATCTCCTGGCGGAGCTCGGTGCGAAGCCGGTCCCCGACCGCGTGGTACAGCACGGCAAGATCGTCACGGCCGCGGGCGTCTCCTCCGGCATCGACATGGCGCTCCGCCTCGTGCAGCAGATCAACGGCGACGAGGTCGCCCAGGCCGTCCAGCTCGGGATCGAGTACGACCCCGAGCCCCCACTCGACGCCGGCTCGCCGGAAAAGGCGCCCCAGGCGATCGTCGACCTGGTCACCGCCGCCTTCCAGGCTCAGGACGAGACCATCCGGGCCTAGCCGCCCCTGGACGTACAAGCGTCACAGATCTGAATCGCTCAGCCGCCCTCCGCCGTAGACCCGTGGACCAAGAATCATCCACGAAAGGAATCGATGGACACCTACGCAATCCGCCGCAGGAACGCCTGGCAGTCGCCCGAAGAGATCCCCGCCGAACGCTCGAAGCAGGTCGCGGACGACGAGTTTCCCTCCGACATTCGCTGGATCCGCACCTACGTGATCGCCGAGGAGGACGGCACGCTCGGAAGCCTCTGCATCTACCAGGCCACCTCGCCTGAGGCGATTCGCAAGCACGCGCATCGCGTCGGGATGCCCGCCGACGAGATCCTCAACGTGGCCGACACGGTCATCATCCGCCCCGATCCGGTGGCGGAGAACGCAGCAGCCTGACCGGCGGGTGCGGCGGGCGGCCATCGGCGGCCCGCCGCCCCGCGTCATGGGCGGGGTGCCGGTGAACTTCTGGCAGGCTCCGCGCGATGGAGCTCGACCGACAGGTGTTCGATCTCTCCCACGGCAGGTTCCACGCCCTGGCGGGGGGCGACCCGGCCGGCCGCCCGGTTCTCTATCTCCACGGTTTCCCTGACCACCCGCCCACGGCGACGCCGTTTCTCCTGGAGCTCTGCCGTCGCGACCGCCGCGTGCTGGCGCCGTGGTTGCGGGGCTATGCGCCGTCGCCGATCGGTGGTCCATTCGACCAGCAGTCGCTTTTGGAGGACGTGCTCGAGCTGATCGACCGCTGGTCACCGGAAGGGGAGGTCGATCTCGTCGGACACGATTGGGGCGCCGGACTCACCTACAGCGCGTGCCTTGCCGCGCCCGACCGGATCGGGCGGGCGGTGACGCTCGCCGTCCCGCACACCCTCACCTTTCTCCGCCAGCTCCGAAGGCCGAACCAGATGCGGCGCAGCTGGTACATGGCGCTGTTCCAGCTGCCCGGCGCCGGCCGGCTGGTCGGAGCGCGCGACCTTGCACTCGTCGATGACCTCTGGCGCCGCTGGTCACCGGGCTTCGAGCTCGATCCCGCCCGGCGCGCCGAGCTGCACGAATGTCTCGCCGCCAGCCTGCCGGCGCCGATCAAGTACTACCGGCAGGCGCTGCGTCCGTACACCGCGGGGCGGGCCAGGCTGCGTCTGCTCTCGCAGCCGATCGCGACGCCGCTCCTGCAGCTCCACGGGGCCGATGACGGATGCGTTCTCCCGCCGAGCAGCGACGACAGCGGCCGCTTCAGCGGACCCTACGAGCGGGAGATCCTGCCGGGCGTCGGCCACTTCCTCCACCTCGAGGCGCCTGAGGTGATCGGCGAGCGGGTCGCAGGGTGGCTGGCTTAACCGATCTCGGCCGCCACACTACGATTCCGCTGTGAATTCCCCGGCCCCTACGGCCCTGATCATGGCCGCAGGCCAAGGCACGCGCATGCGTTCCGCCGTGCCGAAGGTCCTGCACGAGATCTGCGGGCGCCCGCTCGTCGCCTGGCCGGTCCTCGCCGCGCAGGAGGCCGGCGCGGGGCGCATCTGCGTGATCGTCTCGCCCGATCGCGACCTCTCCGCGGCCCTGCCGAACGGCACCGAGACCATCGTCCAGCCCGAGGCCGACGGCACCGGTGGAGCGCTTCGCGCCGCCTCGGAGGTCGTGCGCTCCTCGGACACCGTCCTGATCCTCTCAGGCGATCACCCCCTCGTCTCGGCCGAGATCATCGACGAGCTGATCGCGACGCATCGGGACGCCGACGCCGCCGCGACCGTGATGACCACCGAGATGGAGGACCCCGGCGCCTACGGGCGGATCGTCCGGGGCTCCGACGGGGACATCGAGCGCATCGTCGAGGCCAAGTCGCCGGGCGACGCCACGCCCGAGGAGCTCGCGATCAGGGAGGTCAACGCCGGGACCTACGCGTTCGCCGGCTCCGCCCTCGCCGACGCCCTCGAGCGCCTCGACAACGACAACGCACAGGGCGAGTACTACCTCGGTGACGTGCTGCCGCTGCTGCGCGAATCGGGCCTGCGCGTCGCCGCCTACCGCGCGCCGGACCCCGGCGTGAACCTCGGGATCAACGACCGCGCCGACCTCGCCCGCGTCGCCGAGGAGGCGCGCCGGCGCATCCTGGTCGAGCCACATGCGCGCCGGCGTGACGATCGAGGACCCGGGCGCGACCTGGATCGACGCCGACGTCGAGATCGCCGCCGACACCACGATCCTTCCCGGCACGACGCTGCGCGGCCGCTCCAGCATCGGCGCCGGCAGCAGCGATCGGCCCGATGACGACGCTGATCGACTCGCGCGTCGGCGAGCGCGCCACGGTCGTCCACTCCTACCTGACCGGCTGCGAGGTGGCGAACGAGGCGACGGTCGGCCCGTTCGCCTACCTGCGCCCCGACGCCCGCATCGGCGAGGGCGCCAAGGCCGGCAGCCTTCGTCGAGATCAAGAACTCCGAGATCGGCGCGGGCGCCAAGGTCCCCCATCTCTCCTACATCGGCGACGCCGAGGTGGGGGAGGGCTCCAACCTCGGCGCCTCCACGATCACCGCCAACTACGACGGCCGCAGCAAAAATCGCACCAAGATCGGCAAGAACGTGCACACCGGGGTTGACACCACCTTCGTCGCTCCCGTAGAAGTCGGCGACGAGGCATACACTGGGGCCGGTTCGGTGATCACCGAGGACGTTCCGCCCGGTGCTCTTGGGCATCTCGAGGGCGGAGCAGAAGAACGTCGAGGGCTACGCGGCAAGAAGGCCAAGGAATCGAGCGAGGGCGAGGACTCTTGAGCACGATCGAGCAGACCCAGCCGGTCACCGACGATCGTCCAGGACTACCGCAAGCGCCTGATGGTCTTCGGCGGCCGCGCCTCGGGCGAGCTCGCCGCCCACATCGCCCGCAACCTCCAGGTCGATCTCGGCGACGTCACCCTGAAGACCTTCTCCAACGGCGAGGTCTACTGCCGCTACGAGGAGTCGATCCGCGGCGCCGACGTCTTCATCGTCCAGTCGACGCCGCCAACGAGGCCGAGGGCATGACGCCCAACGACGCGCTGATGGAGCTGCTCGCGATGATCGACGCCGCCCAGGGCGCCTCCGCCCACCGGATCATCGCCGTGATGCCCTGGTACGGCTACGCCCGCCAGGACAAGAAGTCGGCCCCGCGCGAGCCGATCTCCGCCCGGATCGTCGCCAAGTGCCTCGAGGGCGTCGGCGTCGACCGCGTCCTCACCATGGACCTGCACGCCGGTCAGGTGCAGGGCTTCTTCCACGTCCCGCTGGACCACATGACCGCGATGCCGATGCTCACCCAGTGGATCGCCGACCAGGGCTTCGACGAGGAGCCGGTGATCGTCTCCCCCGACGCCGGCCGCGTGAAGACGGCCCGCAACTTCGCCCGCAAGGTGGGCACCACCTGGGCGGTGATGGAGAAGGAGCGCCCCGCCCAGCAGGTCGCCGAGATCGGCTACGTCGTCGGCGAGGTGAAGGGCAAGACCGCCGTCCTGGTGGACGACATGATCGACACCGCCGGGACCCTGCACCGCGGCGGCCCGACCGTGCTCGAGGAGGGCGCCGCGCGCGTGATCGCGGTGCGCCACCCACGGAGTCTTCTCCGGCCCCGCCTACGAGCGGCTGGCCGCGGAGAACTCGGGGATCGAGCGGATCGTCGTCACCGACACGATCCCGCAGCGGCCCGGCGCGCCGGACAACATCACCGTGCTCTCCGCCGCCCAGACCCTCGCCGACTCGATCCGGCGGATCTTCACCGACGACTCGGTCTCCGAGATCTTCGCCGGCGAGAACCAGCTGTTCTAGACGGCCCCCAGAATCAATGAGTCTGGTCCGCCCCGATCATCTAGGGTGGTCCGCCAATGTCCGCCGAGCCGGCAGAGGGGAAGCGGGAGGGCATCCCGGCCTACAGGCGCATCGGCCACAAGGGCGCCGACGCGATCGTCAGGGAAACACGGCCCGGAGCTTCGACGCGGCGGTCGAGGTCGGCGTCGACATGGTCGAGCTCGACGTCCTCCGGGAGCAGGAGGGCCGGCTGGTCATCGCCCACGACCACCACGACGCGCTGGCGCGCAAGCCGATGGACCTGACCGAGGCCCTCGACCTCTTCCTGGAGCCGCCGCTCGACGAGGTCGAGATCGACTGCGACCTGAAGCTCGCCGGCCGTGAGGCCGAGCTCGGCGGGCGCCCTCTCCGGCCGGGGGCTGGTGGAGCGGGCGATGGTCTCGACGATGGAGGTCGAGAGCCTGGTCAAGCTCCGCAAGCTCGAGCCCGACCTCCGCCTCGGCTGGACCTACCCGAAGACCCGCCGCGACTGGACCCAGTACGGCTGGGCGGGTCCGGCGCTGCGAGCCGGGCTCTCGGCGATCCGCCGCCGCTTCCCCGGCATCCTCGAGAAGAAGGCGGCCGAAGCTCGGCGTGGACGCGGTCTGGGCCTACCACCCGATCATCACGCCGCGCCTGGTGGAGGCCGCACGGAAGGTCGGTGTCGAGCTGATCGCCTGGACCGTCGACGACGCGGAGCGGATGCGGGAACTGCTGGCGATGGGGGTGGACGGGATCTGCTCGAACGATCCGCGCCTGTTCGAGGTGGCGGAGCGGCAGCTCCAGCCGGCCAGGTAGACGGCTAGACCCGAGCCCGCAATCCCGCCGTCCGCGCGTCCCGCGGCGCTCGAAGTAGCGCCACTCCACCTCGCCGAGCACGGTCGAGGGCGGGTCCCCGTAGACCCACTCCCGCATGATCCGGTGCCAGTTGGCGGTCGCCCGGAGCTGCGCCAGCACCGCGAGCAGCCCCGTCTCCATCCGCCTTCCCATCAGCTCGTCGGCCGGCAGGCTCTCCCTGCGCACCAGGTCGTAGAAGTCCGAGCGCGGATCGGAGGTCACCTCGATCATCTTCATCACGCGCTCCGGCGTGATCCGGACCTCTCCGTCCTCGAGGTACCAGCCGCCGACCATCTTCACGTGCTCCATCAAGCGCTCTGCGTCGACCTTCTTCGGGTCGCTGACGAAGCCGAGGTCGTGGAGCGCGTCCCGGAGCGCCTCCGGGTCGTCCCGTCCCGCGGCGTCGACCGCCCGCTGTTCGAGCTGGATCTGCTCCGGCGTCAGGCGCTTGGTCATCCCGAAGTCGAGGAAGGCGACCCGCCCGTCGTCCATGAGGAGGTAGTTGCCGGGATGGGTGTCGGCGTTGAAGTGCTGCAGGTGGTAGATCGAGCCGAAGCAGAAGCGGAAGACGATCTCGCCGAAGATGTCGCGCTCGTCCTGCTCGAGCTGCTTCACCTCGTCGAAGCCGCGGCCCTCGACATAGTCCGAGACCAGCACCCGCCGCCTGCGAGTGCCGCGAGTGGACCTTCGGGACGAAGATGAACGGGTGCCCGTCGTAGGCACGCGCGAAGGCCCGCTGGTTCTGCGCCTCGAACTCGTAGTCGAGCTCCTCGAGGACGCGCTCGCGCAGCTCCGACGCAACGGCCTTCGCGTCGAGCCCCGGCGCCAGCACCTTGGCCAGGCGCACCAGGATGCCCGCGTTGGCCACGTCGGACTCGAGCGCGTCCGCGATCCCCGGGTACTGAATCTTGACCGCGACCTTCGTCCCGTCCTGGAGGATCGCCCGGTGAACCTGCCCGATGGAGGCGGCGGCGAACGCCTCCTCCTCGATCTCGGCGAAGACGCGCTCGGGGCGCTCGTCGTACTCCTCGATCGAGCACCTCCCGCACCTTCTCCCAGGGCATCGCGGGAGCGGACGTGCGGAGCTTGGAGAGCCGCTCCTGGTAGATCTCGCGGTACTCCGGAGGCAGGAAGTCAACGTCGATGAACGACGCCATCTGGCCGATCTTCATCGCCGCGCCCTTCATCTCGCCGAGCACGGAGGCCATCTTCAGAGCCGTCTCGAGGTGCCGGGTCTCGAGGCGCTCCTCGGCCTTCTCGTCCGAGCGGACGACATTGGCCGCGGCGGTTGCCGCGTATCGGGTGGCCTGCGTGCCGATCACAGTGCCCAGCTTCGCGGAGCGGCCGATCCTCGACTGGGGGATCCGCCCGTGCTGCTCCTCCTCCTGCTCGAGGGGGTCCTCCCTCCGCGCCCGCTCCTCCGGGTCGGCTCGGAGGGCGTCGACGCCCTGCTCGCGTTGGTCCCTTTCTTCGTCGCTGCCCATTGCCTTCACCTATTTTCTATCCTGGCGCCCGAGCGTAGCTGTCAAAGCCATGGCACAGGACCGAGCCACACTCAAGGTTTCGAATCGCGACACGTTCGGGTCGCGGGCCACGCGGCGCCTGCGCCGGGAGGGCCTCGTTCCCGGCGTCGTCTACGGACAGGGCGGCGAGGCCCGCCCCTTCCAGGTCTCCGCCCGCGACCTCCGCATCCTGCTCACGGAGGGCCACACCCTGCTCGATCTCGAGCTCGACGGCTCCAAGGCGGTGCCGGTCGTGATCAAGGAGCAGCAACACCACCCGGTCCGCGGTGATGTCCTCCACTTCGATTGTCTCGAGGTCCGCCTCGATGAAGCGATCGAGGCGGAGGTCGCGGTCGAGCTCGAGGGAGCCGATCAGGCGCCCGGCGTCCGCGAGGGCGGCGTGCTCGAGCACGTCACCCGCGAGGTCACCGTGGAGGCTCTGCCGGCGGAGATCCCCGAGCGGATCACGGTCGACGTCTCCGAGATGGACATCAACGACACGATCAACCTCGCCTCCGTGGCCGTGCCCAGCGGCGTCAAGCTCATGGCCGACGATCTCGAGGAGATCACCATCGCCACTCTCAGCCCGCCGCGGGTCGAGGAGGAGCCCGAGCCCGAGGTCGAGGAGGAGGCGGAGCTGGTCGGCGAGGGCGAGGAGGCTCCGGAGGGCGAGGAGGCCGCCGAGGGCGAGGCCGAGGGCGAGGGCGACGCCGCTCCCGAGGGCGAGGGCGGCGGCGACGACTCCGGCGGGGAGTAGCCGCTGTCTCTGTTTCGGCGGCGGTCGCGGCAGACGCGCGACCGCGATGCTCGGGCCGACGCCCTAATCGTCGGACTCGGCAACCCGGGTCGCGAGTACGCCGGGACCCGGCACAACCTCGGCTTCGAGGTCGCCGACGAGCTCTCTCGCCGCTGGGAGCTCCCCAAGGCACGCAAGCGCTACGGCGGGCTGATCACCGAGGGCCGCACGGGACCGGGCGGTCCCCGCGTCGCCATCCTGCTGCCCGAGACCTTCATGAACGAGTCGGGCTCGGCCGCCGGTCCGGCTCGGGGTGAGCTCGGCGTCGACCTCGACCACGTGATCGCCCTCCACGACGAGATCGACCTGCCCTTCGGCGAGGTGCGGAGCAAGCTCGGTGGCGGCGTGGCCGGCCACAACGGGCTGCGCAGCCTCAGCCAGGGACTCGGTGGCCCGGACTTCTGGCGGGTGCGGGGAGGGGTGGGACGGCCCGACACAACCGACCCCGAGATCGTCTCGAACTACGTGCTCTCCCGGTTCCGGGAGCCCGACGAGGAGGTCGGCCTCCTGATCCAGTCGGCGGCTGACGAGGCGGAGCGGCTGCTCGGGGAGATCACAGGCTCAAATGACGATGTTGGGGAGGAGGGCTGATGCCGCTCACCAGTTACTCGGTGGACGAGACGCAGGTCGCGCTGCTGCGCCTCGAGCGCGCCGAGGCTCGCAACGCGATCAACACCCAGATGCTCGAGGAGCTGCTCGCACACCTCGACAGGGCGAAGGGGGACGAGGAGGCCCGGGTCCTGGTGGTCTCCTCAAACGATCACCTGGCTCTCTCGGCCGGCGCCGACATCCGGGAGGAGCTCGACGAGGCGGGGAGGGTCCACCGCATGGAGCTCTTCGCAGCGCTCTACGACGAGCTCACGGCGTTCCCGAAGCCCACGGTGGCGGCGTGCCACGGCTCCGTGGTGGGTGGCGGCGCGGAGATCGCGGTCGCGTGCGACCTCCGGGTCGGGGGCTCCAACCTCCGGATGCGCTTCCCCGGCGCCGAGCTCGGCGTCCCGGTGGGGCCCGCCCGGCTGGTCACGCTCTGCGGCCTTGCCACCGCGAAGTACCTCCTGCTCACCTCGCGGAGCATCGCCGCGGATGAGGCCCTCAGGATGGGCCTCGTGCACCGGGTCGCGCCGGCGGCCGCCACCGAGGATGCCGCGCTCGCGCTTGCGGCCGAGGTCGCCGCCCACCCACCCGAGGCGGTTGCTCGCCTCAAGGCGATGCTGCATCGCTGGGACGGGGTGGTCGAGCGTTCGGCCGACGAGGGGCGCGGGCAGGTCGAGTGGCAGCGCAGCGGGCCCGGCCTGCCGTTCCGGGGTCGCAGCTAACGACGTACCCGCCCCGCCCGGATGGCTAAGCTCGATTGAGGCCGGGCCCCGGCCCGATCAACCACCCGGATCGCCGATCCGGGCTTTTGCTGTGCCCGATTGAGATGTCGCTGAGACCACTGCTCGAGATCGCAAACGAGGACGAGCGCCTCCGCGCGCTCCGCTCCGCCGTGGGCGAATCCGGCGCCACGGTGGATGCCTACGTCTCCGCGTCGCTGCGCCCCTACCTGCTCGCGGCGCTGATCGGTGGCGATGACGGGGCGACTCCCGGGCCCACGCTGATCGTCGCCGCCGATGACCGCTCCGCCCGTGACCTCGCCGGCGACATGAAGGCGTTCCTGGCGCCGCGGCCGGTCCACATCTATCCGTCGCGAGGAACGACCTTCGAGTCCCACCTCGATCCGCCCCCGCACCTGGCTGGGCTGCGGATCGCGGCAATGAACGCGCTGGCCGACCCCTCTGCCGTCGTGGTCGCCAGCGCGATCGCCCTGGCCGAGAAGGTGCCGGATCCCTCCCTGCGGCCCGAGACCCTGGCTCTGCACCGGGGCGAGAGCGTCGACCTCGAGGACGTCACGCTGCTGCTCGCCGATGCGGGCTACGAGCGGATCGACCAGGTCGAGGAGCGGGGCCAGTTCGCGGTTCGCGGCGGGATCCTCGACGTCTATCCCGCCACCGAGGAGCAGGCGATCCGGATCGACCTCTTCGGGGACGAGATCGAGTCGATGCGCCGCTTCTCGGTGTTCACGCAGCGCTCCCTGGGCGAGGCAGAGCGCGTCGAGCTGGCGCCGGCGGCCGAGCTCTCGGCCGAGCACCGCGGGGAGGTCGATGCCGACAACTTCCTGGCGGCCCTCGACCTGATCCCGGCCGAAGCGCTGGTCGTGATCGCCGCGGCCGAGGAGATCCCCGGCGCGCTGCACGACTTCTGGGAGGACGTCACGGCCGCCCCCGGCGAGGCGGACGTGCGTCCCTTCTACGCGGACGTCGACGAGCCGCTGCAGGGCCGTGCGCGGCTCTCGCTCGGCGCGGACGCCGGCCAGGAGCACTCCTTCAGAGCGCAGCGGGCCGAGTTTCCGTCGCGCACCCTCGCCGAGGCGGAGGGCGAGCTCGAGAAGCTGATCCGCTCCGGCTACCGGACCGTGGTCGCCTTCGAGGGCCGCGGTGAGGCGGAGCGCACTCGCTACAACCTGAGCCGCCTCGACGTGCCGTTCCTGGGCGAGCGCGTGCCGGAGGAGCCCGGTGTGAGCTTCGCCGAGGCGAGGCTGCGCGAAGGGTTCCTCTCGCCCGAGCTCCAGCTGGCGGTGATCCCGCAGCGCCGGCTGGTCCACCGCCGCCGCGCCGCCGCACCGGTCTCCGCCCGGGCCCGCCTGGCGGCGGCCGTCGAACTGCGGGTCGGCGACTACGTCGTCCACGAGGACCACGGGGTGGCCCGCTTCGCCGGCTTCGACACGAAGACGCTCGCCGGCGTGACGCGCGACTACCTGGAGCTCGAGTACCGCGGCGGCGACCGCGTCTTCGCCCCGACCGACCAGCTGGCCCGGATCAGCCGCTACGTCGGCGCCGACGGGGACGAGCCCGCGCTCAGCCCCCTCGGGGGGAAGCGCTGGCAGAACATGAAGTCGCGGGCGCGCCGGGCGGCCCAGGCGATGGCAGGCGAGCTGATCAACCTGTATGCCGAGCGCCAGGTGCGGAAGGGCCACGCCTTCTCTCCCGACGGGGAGATGCAGATGGCCTTCGAGGCCGCCTTCCCCTATCGCGAGACGGCCGACCAGATGGACGCGATCGACGCGGTCAAGGCGGACATGGAGTCGGAGCGGCCGATGGACCGGCTGATCTGCGGCGACGTCGGCTACGGCAAGACCGAGATCGCGCTGCGCGCCGCCCACAAGGCGGCTGCGGACGGCAAGCAGGTGATGATGCTGGTGCCGACGACGATCCTCGCCCAGCAGCACTTCGGCACCTTCCGCGAGCGCTTCGCGGACACGCCGTTCAACGTCGAGATGGTCTCCCGGCTGCGCAAGCCGGCCGAGATCAAGCAGGTCCTGGAGCGCTTCCGCGAGGGGAAGGTGGACGTCCTGATCGGCACCCACCGGCTGCTCTCCCGCGACGTCCGGGGCAAGGACCTCGGCCTGATGATCGTCGACGAGGAGCAGCGCTTCGGGGTGAAGCAGAAGGAGCTGCTGCGCCAGCTGAAGCTCAAGGTGGACGTGCTCTCGCTCTCGGCCACGCCGATCCCGCGCACCCTGCAGATGTCGCTCGCGGGACTGCGCGACATCTCCGTGATCGAGACGCCGCCCGAGGGGCGCCGGCCGGTGCGCACCCATGTCGGCCCGTACGACGAGGACCTGGTCAAGCGGGCGATCATTCGCGAGAAGGAGCGCGGCGGGCAGGTCTTCTTCCTCCACAACCGGATCGACACGCTCCACGAGACCGCCGAGCGGCTCCGCGCCCTCTGTCCCGGCGTCCGCTTCGCCGAGGCGCACGGGCAGATGGACGAGCTCCAGCTCGAGGCGACGATGCTGGCCTTCGTCCGCGGCGAGCACGACGTCCTGGTCGCGACCACGATCATCGAGTCGGGCCTCGACATCCCGACCGCGAACACGCTGCTGGTCGAGCGGGCCGACCAGCTCGGCCTGGCGCAGGCGTACCAGATCCGCGGCCGGGTCGGCCGAAGCCGGGAGCGCGCCTTCGCCTACCTGCTCTACCCCTCGGCCGAGTCGCTCACCCCGGACGCCGCGGCTCGCCTCGCGACCCTCTCCGACAACACCGAGCTCGGCTCGGGCTTCCGGGTCGCGATGCGCGACCTCGAGATCCGCGGCGCGGGCAACCTGCTGGGCGACGAGCAGTCCGGGCACGTCGCCGCGGTCGGCTTCGAGCTCTACTGCCAGATGCTCGAGGACGCCGCCGAGGCAGCTGCGCGCCGGAGCGCAGCCGAGCTGCCGGAGGAGCCGCGGGAGCCGGTGCGGATCGACGTCGACGTCGACGCCTACGTCCCCTCGGACTACATCCCCTTCGAGGCGGCGAAGATCGACGTCCACCGCCGCATCGCCGCCGCCCGCGAGCCCGGGGAGCTGCGGGCCCTGCGCGAGGAGCTCGAGGACCGCTTCGGGCCGCTGCCCGACTCGGTCGCCAACCTGCTCGACCTGCCAGCGGGTCCGGATCGAGCTCGGCGAGGCGGGGGCGCGCAGCGTCGAGTTCCGCGCCGGCCGCCTGCGCGTCTTCCCGGTCGAGCTCGACTCCGAGCGGGTCGCCGTCGCTCAACGAGCGTGTTCCCGAGGCGATCTACCAGTGGCGGGAGCGGACCATCGCCGTTCCCGTCCCTGACGATCCGACCGCCCGCCTCGGCGCCCTGATCGCCGTGGCAGAGGGGCTCTCGGCGGCCCTGGTGGCCCGGACCCCGGCCGAGGCCACGCCCTTAAGAACCCACTTAGGGGTCTGCGGCTATGCTGCCGCCTCTGTGAGCCGCGGATTCTTCTCGAAGCGGAATATCGCGATCCTCTTCGGCGCGACCCTCGTGCTGATGGTCGTCATCGTCGCCGTCGCCGTGGGCGTCGGGCACCCGAACGTGCCCTCCGACGACGTCGCCGTGATCGACGACGCCAGCATCGACGTTCCGGGCCTGGTCCAGGACGGGCACATCAGCAAGACCAACTTCGACCGCTTCCTGTTGCAGACGGCCAAGCAGAACAACCTCCAGCAGGTCCCGCAGCCCAGCGACCCGCAGTACCAGCAGCTCAAGGACCAGGCCATGCAGAGCGCCCTCCAGATCGGCTGGATCGTCGGCGAGGCCAACAAGGAGGGACTCGACTTCACGGATACGCAGGTCCAGCAGTCGCTGCAGCAGATCAAGTCCCAGTTCAAGAGCGAGCAGGAGTACGTGAAGGCGCGCGACCAGGCGGGGCTGACCGAGGCGGACGTGGTCCAGCGGGCCAGGCTCCAGCTGATCCAGCAGAAGATCCAGGAAAACGTCTCCAACAGCGTCGGCTCCGTCTCCGACAGCGACGCCCAGGACTACTACGACGCGAACAAGTCGCAGTTCACGCAGCCGGCCAAGCGGACCATCCGGATCATCCAGAACAAGGACGCGAATCAGGTCAACCAGGCGCTGCAGGCCCTCCAGGCCGATTCGTCCGCGGCGAACTGGAAGAAGGTCGCCGCCCAGTACTCGACCGATCCGACCTCGAAGGAGAAGGGCGGCCTGCGCACGGACGTCGTGCCGGGCTCCTTCCAGCAGCCGCTCGACGACCAGATCTTCAACGCCCCCACCGGCCAGGTCGAGGGGCCGGTGACGACGCCGACCGGCACCTTCATCTTCGAGGTCGAGTCCGCGACACCCGAGCACGTCCAGGGCCTCGACGACACCACCAGCAGCGCCCAGGGTGGCGCACCCTCGAAGCTGGGCGACCAGATCAAGGCCCAGATCAAGAGCCAGCAGCAGCAGGAGGCGCTCTCGGCCTTCGGCATCCACTTCCGCGATTACTGGACAAACCTGACCCAGTGCGGCGAGCGACTTCCTGGTCCAGGGTTGCGACAACTTCGAGGGCGGCGGTCCGACATGTGACCCGAGCAAGGTCGCGCAGCAGCCCGGCGGCACCGGCACGGGCTGCCCGGCCCCGGTCTTCGCCAGCTGCCAGGAGGGCTCCGCGGCCACCGGCGGCCAGCCCGGCCAGCTCCAGTGCACCGGCACGGGCCCAACCCCGGGCGCGCCGGGATCCTTCAAGCCTTTCGCCCCGGCGGCCGGTGGATCTCCGCAGGGGCCGCACCCGCCAGGCGAGGGCACCACCGCGGGCGGGGGCAACATCTCCATCCCCGGCCTGACTCCGAGCGCGGATAACGCGCGCACTCGTTTTGTGCGAAGCCGTCCTACTCGACGCGCTCGAGCACCTCGATGAGGTGACCCGGCGACTGCGCCGGGAATGCCCCTGGGACCGCGAGCAGGACGCTCGCTCGATCGTGCCGCACACCGTCGAGGAGGCCTACGAGCTCGCCGACGCCGCCTCCCGCGACGACACGGAGGCGATGGTCGATGAGCTGGGCGATGTCCTCTTTCAGGTTCTCTTCCTCTCGCTGCTGCTCGAGGAGCGCGGCGAGGGCGATCTGGCGGCCGTCGCCGAGTCCTGCGCGGCGAAGCTGATCCGCCGCCACCCGCATGTCTACGGCGACCGCGATCTGGAGACCGCGGGCCAGGTGCTGGCCCAGTGGGAGGAGATCAAGCGCGAGGTGGAGGGCACGGGTGGCCGCGAGCCGCTCGAGGGGCTGCCCGAGAACCTGCCCGCGCTGCTCTTCGCGCGCAAGGTGCTGCGCCGGATCGACCCGGAGGGCTCATCCGGCGAGCGAGAAGCCCGGTGGCCCGTCGGCCGATCCCGAGGAGCGCGACGAGGCCGAGCGGATGGTTGGGGAGCTGTTGCTCGAGGCGGTCGCCGTCTCGCGCCGGCTGGGCGTCGATCCCGAGCTCGCCCTCCGGCAGGCGACGCGGCGCCTCGTCGACTAGCTTCCCCGCCCAATGGCGACGATCGAGAACGTCCACGGACGGCAGGTGCTCGACTCGCGGGGCAATCCGACGGTCGAGGTGGAGGTCGTGCTCGACTCGGGCGCCCGCGGCCTCGCAATCGTTCCATCGGGTGCGTCCACCGGCGAGTTCGAGGCCGTCGAGCTCCGGGACGGTGGGGACCTGTGGGGCGGGAAGGGGGTCGCGAAGGCGGTCGCCAACGTGAACGGGGAGATCGCGGAGGCGATCAGAGGCGCGAGTGCCGCCGAGCAGTCGGCGCTCGACCGGACGATGATCGAGCTCGACGGCACCCCCAACAAGGGCCGCCTCGGCGCCAACGCGATCCTCGGTGTCTCGCTGGCCACCGCGAGGGCCGCCGCGGCCGAGACGGGCCAGCCGCTCTACGACTACTTCGCCGAGCTCTACGCCGCGACCGGCGCCAAGGACGCCGGTCCGGCTGAGCTGCTCCCGGTGCCGATGATGAACGTGCTGAACGGGGGCGCTCACGCCGACAACGCCGTCGACTTCCAGGAGTTCATGGTGGTCCCGGCCGGCGCGCCGACCTTCGCCGACTGCCTGCGGGTGGGAACCGAGGTCTACCACGCACTCAAGGGGGCCCTCGGCAAGAGGGGCCTCTCCACGGCGCTGGGCGACGAGGGCGGCTTCGCGCCGGATCTCGAGTCCAACCAGGCCGCGCTCGACTTCCTGATCGCGGCGATCGAGGAGGCGGGCTACGCCCCCGGCGAGGACGTGGTGATCGCCCTCGACCCGGCGACCAGCGAGATCTACGAGGACGGCAACTACGTGCTCGAGCACGAGGGGCGCACGCTCACCTCCGAGGAGATGGCCGAGTACTGGCACGACGTCCGCGCCCGCTTCCACGTCGTCTCGATCGAGGACGGCATGGACGAGGAGGACTGGGACGGCTGGAAGGCGCTGACCGAGCGGATCGGCGACCTCTGCCAGCTGGTCGGCGACGACCTCTTCGTCACCAACCCGGAGCGGCTGCGGCGCGGCATCGAGCAGGGCGTGGCCAACTCGATCCTGATCAAGGTCAACCAGATCGGCACCCTCACCGAGACGCTCGAGGCGATCCAGATCGCTCGCGACGCCGGCTACACAACGGTGATCTCACACCGCTCGGGGGAGACCGAGGACACCACGATCGCCGACCTGGCGGTGGGCACGAATGCGGGCCAGATCAAGGCGGGCGCTCCGGCCCGGTCCGATCGCGTCGCCAAGTACAACCGCCTGCTCCGCATCGAGGAGGAGCTGGGGGACCGAGCCAGGTTCCCGGGCGCCTCGGTGTTCGAGCGGTAGGAATGCGCTCGCGGCATGGCGAATCCGGAGCCATGCCAGCACGCCGTGTACGCAGGAGGGGCGGGCCGAGCCGGATCCGGTGGGACCGGCTCGGCCGGATCGCCCTGGTGCTCGTGCTGTTCCTGGTCCTGGTCTCCTACCTGAACCCGCTGGTGAACCTGGTGCAGGCGTGGCAGGGGTCGAAGTCGAGCGATGCACAGCTCGCGCAGCTCAAGCAGGAGAGGCTCGACCTCGCCCGGCAGCTGCGAGCTGACTCCAGCCAGGCCGCGCTCGAGCGCGAGGCGCGCCGCCTGGGCATGGTGAAGCCGGGCGAGCACGCCTACATCGTCCACGGGCTCGGCTCGGACTGAACAGGCCTTAAGGCGCCTGTCCTTTAGTCCGCGGATATGATTCCGCGCTCGCGCGCGCGCCATGTGGCTGTGCGCGTTTGTGCGAGGGGGCTCCGCAGGCGAAGCCGAGGAGCCACCCGCTTGATCAAGTGAGCCGATGAGTACAAGCCAGTACCTGCTCGGCGCGGCGGAGCTGGCGGTGATCGCAGCCGCTCTCGGCCTAGGCGCCTACCACCTACGAGCCCTGCTCGTGCCCGCCTGGATGGGGGCGCTGGCGCGCCTCGCCGAGGTCGTGATCGGCCTGTCGATGCTGATCCTGGTCTCCGAGCTGATCGGGGCACTCGGGCTGTTCAAGGAGCTCCCTCTGGTCCTCGGCAGCGTGGCGGCCGGCCTCGGGACGACCTACCTCGTGCGCCGGCGCGGCCTGCCCCAAGCGCCGAGGACGACGGAGGTCCGCTCGAGCCCGATCATGGTCGCGATCGGGATCGCGGCGGCGGTCCTGGTCGTCGTCCACTGGGCACATCCGAGCGGCCAGGCCCTCGACCAGGGGATGTACTACCAGGACACCACCTGGTACCACATGTCGTTCTCGGCCCGGTTCGATCAGACCGGGCACATCGGGCCGCTCCACTTCACCGATCCGCTCAAGCTGGCGGCCTGGTTCTATCCGCAGAACTCGGAGCTGCTGCACGGCGTCGGGATCGTCGCGCTCGACACCGACTTCCTCTCCCCGCTGATCAACCTGATGTGGTGCGCCCTCTGCCTGCTGGCCGCCTGGTGCGTCGGCCGGCCCTACGGGATCGGGGGCGTCACGGTCCTCGGCGCCGCGGTCGTGCTCGACTCGAACATGATGGTCGGCTCGCAGGCGGGTCAGGCGCCGAACGACGTCGCCGGCCTCTTCTTCCTGATGGCGGCGCTCGCCTTCCTGGTCGACGGCGCGGCGAGCGCCCATGCGATCCGCGAGGCCGCCAGTGCGCGAAGGGCGGGCGGCGGGGCGACCGCGGCCACGGCAGTCGACGAGAACGGGGAGCTGGTTGAGACCGGGGTGGTCGAGGACGTCCCCGTCGAGGGCGATCCGCGCGTTCTCGCCACGGTCGGTGCGGGCCCGTTGTTCATGGCCGGCCTCGCGGCCGGCCTCGGGATCGGCACCAAGATCACCCTGCTGGCGACGATCGCCGCGCTCACCGTCGGGGTCGCGATCCTCGGGGGCCGCCGGCACTGGCTGCGAGCGCTCGGGATCTGGCTGGGCGGCATCGTGATCACCTGCGGCTTCTGGTACGGGCGCAACTTCGTCTACGCGCTCAACCCCTTCCCCCAGATCCGCAAGATCGGGCCGATCCACCTCCCGGGCCCGGACCAGGTCAACCTCTACCCAAGACCGCCCCACAAGCTGAGCGAGTACTACAACGACCCGACGGTCTGGCAGCACAAGCTGTTCCCGGTCCTCCACGACCGGCTGGGGCCGCTCTGGCCGGTGATCCTCGCCGTCGTGGTGATCGCGCTGGTCTGGGCGTTCTTCAAGGGCGGCAGCGCGCTGATGCGGATCCTCGCCGCCGCCGGCATGGTCGCCGGGATCGCCTACATCTTCACGCCGCTGACCGCCTCGGGCGGCCTCGGGGATCCGAGCGGCTTCGACGCGAACCTGCGCTACGTCTCCCCGGTCCTCACGGTCGGCTTCCTGCTCCTGCCGCTGATCCCCTGGTTCCGTCACGGCACCCGGCCGTGGATCCTGATCGGGCTGTTCATCGTCCTGCTGATCCAGGGGACGGTCACGCAGTCGAACTGGGAGTTCAAGCATCACCTGGCGTCGATCGGCTTGGCCTTCCTGATCGTCGGCGTGCCCGCCCTGCTGGTGGCCGGTTTTCGGGCGCGCCTCAATCCGGTGCTGCTGGTCTCCTTCGGTGTCGTGATGGCGATCACGGCGGTGGTGCTCGGTCGCGTGCGCGAGGACTACTACCTCGATCACCGCTATGTCACGGCCTCCCGGCCTCCACTGGGCGGCGGCTTCCGTGCCACGCCGGAGTGGCAGCCGCTCCAGGACTGGGGGAGGAAGGCGAGCCACGAGCGGATCGGCGTGTTCGGCCGCGCCTCCGCGTTCGGCCAGTACTTCTTCTATGGCACCGACCTCAGCAATCACGTCCAGTACCTCGGGCAGGAGGGCAATCACGGCACGTTCCGCCCGATCTACACCTGCGCGCTCTGGCGCCAGACGATCAACGAGGGCCACTACGACTACGTGGTGACGACGCCGGCGATCGGCGTGATCGAGTCGATCGCGCCTCCGCAGAACCTCTGGACCTCCAGGGACCCCAACACCCAGACGGTGATCCAGTCCGGCCCGGCTGCGGTCTACAAGATCAACGGGCGGCTTGATCCCTCGACCTGCGCCGAGCTGGGATCCGCGGCAAACGCATGAGCTTCGGCGACTACCTGCAGGGCTCGATCGAGCTGATCGTCGTCGCCGGGGCACTGGCCTACGCCGCCGTCGCCCTGCGCGGCCGGCTGCTGCCCGGTTGGTCGGGGGCGTCGGCACGACTGGCCGAGGTGGTGCTGGGGCTCTCGCTGCTGGTGGTGACGGCCGAGCTGGTCGGCGTGATCGGGCTCTACCGCCCGGGCTGGGTGCTGCTGGCGGCGATCGTGGTGGGGGTCGGGATCGGGCTGGCGCTGAGGCCGCCTCGGCGGGGAATCGAGCTGCCGGCGCCCCCGGTGGCGCCGATCGCGATGGCCGTGGCGGTGGCCGCGGCCCTGCTCGTCGCCGCCCACTGGGCGATGCCCACCCAGACCGGCCTCGACATCGGCATGTATCTGCCGAACACCACCTGGCACAACGCGCCGTTCGCGGCCCGCTTCGTCCAGGACCACCAGGTCGGTGCCCTCCACTTCACCGAGGTCCTCGACCTGACCGTCTGGTTCTACCCCCAGAACTCCGAGCTGCTCCATTCGGTCGGCGTCCTCTTCCTCGGCAACGACTTCCTCTCGCCGCTGATCAACATCGGCTGGATGTCGCTCTGCCTGCTGGCGGCGTGGTGCTTCGCGCGGCCCTACGGCGGCGGCCCGGTCGCGGTCCTCGCCATCGCCCTCGTGCTCGACGCGAACATGCTGCTCCTCTACCAGCCGGGCGACGCGAAGAACGACACGGCGGGGCTGTTCTTCCTGCTCGCCTCCGCCGCGGTGCTCGTCAATGCGGATGCGCAGGCGCGAGCCGCTGCCGGCAGCGTCAGGCCGGTCGCGGGCGGCGCCGCCGGGACGACGTCGCCGCGAGGCTTCTACTCGGGGGCCGGCGTGCGTCCAGTGCTGCCGACCGGCGCGCTGATCGTGGCCGGGCTCGCCGCCGGCCTGGCGCTCGGCACCAAGCTCAACCTGCTCGCCCCGTTCGCCTTCCTCACCCTCGGCGTGATCGCGATCAGCGCCGGTTACCGCTGGAGGGCGACCTGGATCTGGGTGGCGAGCTCGCTCGCCACCGGCGGCTTCTGGTTCGCCAGGAACCTGGTGAACGCGGGCAACCCGCTGCCCTGGATCCAGGCGGGCCCGCTGCCCGGGCCCGACCAGCTCGACATCAACATCCGCCACCCGGCGAACGTCGCGCACTACCTGCTGCCGCCCGACGGCGGCGTGATCCGCCACCACCTGATCCCGGGGCTTCACGACAGCTTCGGCGACCTCTGGCCGTTGGTCCTGGTGGCCGTGATCGGCGGCTTCCTGCTGGCGATCTTCCGCGGCCGCACGCCGCTGATCCGGATGCTCGGGATCGTGGCGCTGCTCAGCGGCCTCGCCTACCTCGTGACGCCGCTGACCGCCGCCGGACCGGAGGGCGACCCGACGGCCTTCACCACCAACCTGCGCTACGCCTCACCGGCGATCGGCCTCGGCGCGATGCTGCTGGCCGTCGATTCCGGCCTGCTGAAGCCGCGGGTCCAGCCGTGGCTGGTCGGTGCGCTGGCGATTCTGTTGCTCGTCCAGGCGGTTCCGATCTGGAATCTCGGCGACGAATGGGAGAAGGACTTCGTCCTCGGCGCGATCGGGCTCGCCTTCTTCCTGATCCTGGTCCCGGTCGGCCTCGCGCTGGCCGGGCAGCGCGGGATGCCGGCGCCGATGCTCGCCGGTGCGGCGGCCGTCGCGCTCGCGGCCGTGGTGGCGATCGGCTGGCCGAACTCTGATGACTACGTCAAGGACCGCTACCGGGCGTCGACCGCGCCCAGGGACTTCCCGGTCGGCATGAAGGCGGCACTCGCCTGGTTCAACCGCGCCGATCCCCACGACTCGCGGATCGCCATCGTCGGAGGCCGCCCTGGCTTCAAGCAGTACATCTTCTACGGCGACGACCTCTCCAACCACGTCCAGTACGTCGCCAAACACGGCCCCCGCGGCGCCTACCTGCCGATCGCGAGCGAGGCGGCGCAGGAGTCACAGAGGCCAGGGGCCCCGGCGCATGGCCGGAACTTCGTCGGTCAATGCCAGCAGTGGATACACGGCGCTCAATGACGGCGACTACCGCTACGCGGTCATCGGCCCTGACCAGCGCGTCCAATCGCTGCCACCGATCGAGTCGGCGTGGACCGCGGCGGCCGGCGGCACGCGCATCGAGACGACCGACGACGTCTCGTCTTCCGGCTGGCTATCAGCGCTGCAACGCGCCGGCTCTGACGTCATCAGGGGCAGTCGCCGCAGGGTCGGGTTGGCCGCGCACCAGCTTGAGCTTCGGTCACTACCTCTTCGGCGTCATCGGGCTCGCCCTGGTCGCGATCCCGATGGCGATGGGGGGAGTGCGACTGCGCGGGCGCCTGCTGCCGGGCTGGGTGGGCGCTCCGGCGCGGCTGGCGGAGGCAGTCCTAGCCGTCGCGCTGCTCACGATCCTGCTCCAGCTGCTCGGCGCCTTCGGCATCCTCGTCCCCGGAGTCCTGATCCCAGCCGCGCTGCTGCTCGGCCTCGGCCTGTACTACGGCGTCCGGGGCGCTTTTCGGTCCATACGACCGGTAAAGCGCCCACGCACGCGGTCCGGCGCCCCGCCGGCGCCGGCGATCCCCCTTCCCCAGCTGCTTTTGGCCCTGCTCGCGGCCGCCTTCGTCGCGGCCCACTGGGCGACAGGCCTCCAGGACGTCTGGGCTCGGGGGATGCTCACCTTCGACACGCTCTGGTACCACGGGCCCTTCGCGGCGCGCATCGCGGACACCGGCTCGGTCTGGGGGATGCACTTCACCGATCCCCTCTACCTGAACTGGTTCTACCCGGAGAACTCCGAGCTCCTGCACGGCGCCGGGATCACCCTCTTCGACCGCGACATCTTCTCCCCGTTCGTCAACTTCGGCTGGCTCGGCGTCGCGCTGCTGGCGGCGTGGTGCATCGGCCGCCCCTACGGCGTCGCGCCCCTCTCGCTGACGGCGGTCGCAATCGCGATGGACACCGGCCCGATGGTCCCCCGCGAGGCCGGCACTCCCGCGACGGACACCGTCCCGGTAGCCATGCTCCTGGCCGCGGCAGCGATCCTGATCAACGCCTGGGCTGCACGCGAGGGCTCCAGCGTTGTCCGGCGAGGGGCGCCCGCCGCCGCCCCCTCGGCGGCGGCCCCATTGGGGGCGATCCTGGTCGCGGGCCTGGCGATCGGGATCGCGCTGGGCAGCAAGTTGACGATCTGGGGCGTCGCCGTGGCGTTCGCGATCGGCGTGCCGTTCCTGGTCCCGCGCGAGCTTCGCTGGAAGGCGTTCTGGATCTTCGTCGGAGGCGTGGCCGCGGTTTCCGCCTTCTGGTTCCTGCGCAACCTGGTCCACGCGGGCAACCCGCTGCCCTGGATCCGCCACATCGGCCCGATCGACCTGCCCGGCCCGAACCGCGGCCTCGAGGGCCGGACCGACTTCACCGTCGCCCACTACCTCTTCTCCGACCCGAGCACCGGGCGTCTGGCGCCAGTACTTCCTCAACCCGATCGAGAATCTGTTCGGGCCCCTCTGGTTCCTGATCCTGGGCGGAGCCTCCGCCGGCGCGATCCTCTCGATCTGGAGGCCGCGCTCGCCCGCGGTCCGCCTGGCGGGAGTGGTGACGATCGTTGCCGCGATCGCCTACCTCTTCACCCCGCTCACGGCCGCCGGTCCGGAGGGGCACCCGCTGGCCTTCGGCATCAACCTCCGCTACCTGATCCCCGGCGTTCGCGCTCGGCCTGGCGCTGCTCCCGCTCGAGCCGCGGATCACCCCGGAGCGCTTCCGGTTGCCGCTGCTCGTAGGAGGGTTGATCGCCCTCTTCTTCACCTCCCACTACTCCGACGCCAACGTCGCCTGGGATGGGCCCTTCGCCTCGATCCCGTGGGCGGCGCTGATCGGGGTTGTGTTGATCGGCGTGCCGGTCGGTCTCGCGAGGCTGGCCAGGCGCGATGCCTGGATGGCGGGGGTGGCGGGCGCGCTGATCGCGATCGCGATCGCGGCGGTCGGCTGGGCCAAGCAGGACGACTACTTCGCGCACCGCTACGACCGCCCGGAGGACTTTCGCTTCCAGCTCGACGAGGCGGTCCGCTGGGCCAAGCCCACGTCGGGCCTGCGCATCGGCGTGGCCGGGACGAGCGGCGCCTACAACCAGTACGGCTTCTACGGCGACGACGTCGACAACTACGTCCAGTACGTCGGCCGCCACCTCCCCGAGGCCGACTTCCAGGCGATCGAGACCTGCCCCGCCTTCCGCGAGGCGGTCAATGACGGGGACTACGACTACCTGGTCACGACGCCGGAGCTCGACCTCAACAACCCGGCGACCGCGAGTTCCTCGCCCGAGCGCGGCTGGGTGAAGAACGACCCGGCCGTCCAGGAGATCCTGCATTCCGCGCGCGTCTCGGTCTTCCGGATCAACGGCCCGCTCGCGCCGGGCGGCTGCAGCCAGGTGAACCGGCGCGGGCCGCCGGGCCAACCGGGAGGATCAGCCCCGGGGCAGTGAGCGACACCGGCGATTACATCCTCGGCACGGTCGGCCTGCTCGCGGTCGTGCTGACGATGGCGATCGCCGGGCGGACGACGCGGCGCGCCGCGCTTCCGGGCTGGACGGGCACGCCGGCCGTCCTGGCGGACGCCGTGCATCGCGATCGGCTACCTGGTGGTGATCTCCGAGCTGCTCGGCCTGTTCGGGATCCTCGACGGGGTCCTGCTGGTGGCCGCCTGCCTGATCGTCGGGGGTGGCGCGCTGCGGCTCGAGCCGATGCTGATCCGCGCCGGCGGCCGGGTCGCCCAATGGGGCGAGGGCCGCGGGATCGGAGCAGCGGGAGGCGCCGCCGGTGGGCCGCATCGAGCTCGGCGCCGCCATCGTGATCGCGCTGATCGTCGCGGCGCAGTGGGCGGGGCCGACCCTCCTCGCCCTCGATCGCGGCATCTACGGCGGCGACTCGCTCTGGTACCACATGCCGCTCGCCGCCCACATCGCCCAGACCGGGTCGGTCACCTCCCTGCTCTACACCGACCCGCTCTACCTGAACTGGTTCTATCCGCAGGTCTCGGAGCTGATCCACGCCGGCGGGATCCTGCTCTACGGCAACGACTTCCTCTCGCCGCTGCTCAACATGGCCTGGCTCGGCCTCGCGCTGTTCGCGGGGTGGTGCATCGGCCGCCCCTACGGAACCGGCCCGACCTCGCTCGCCGCCGTCGCGGCGGTGCTGGCCGCGAACCTGCTGTTCTCGCGCCAGCCCGGCAACGCCAACAACGACGTGGTCGCGATCGCGCTCTTCCTCGCTGCCGTTGCGCTGCTGGTCAACAGTCGCTGGCCGGGGAGGCGAGCCAAGGCTCGGCGCATGCCGAGGCCCGCGATGGCGGCAGCCCCGCCAGCCGGCGCCGCCGGCAGCGGGTCGTGGACGTCGATCGCATGGCGCCCGCTGCGCCGTCTGGCGCGGCAGGCGCCGCACGCCGCTCCACAGCCGAATCGCCTCCACCACCGCGGTGGCGCCGGCGCCGCCCGGTCACGCTGCCCGCTCGGGGCCCTGATGGTCGCGGGCCTCGCCGCCGGGCTCGCCCTGGGCACGAAGCTGACGGTGGTTCCGCCGGTCCTCGCGCTGACCGTGGGCGTGATCGTGATCGCGGGCAAGGGGGAGCGCTGGCGCGCCGCCGCGACCTGGATCGGCGGGCTGGTGGTCGGCGGCGGCTACTGGTACGTCCGCAACCTGATCGTCTCGGGCAACCCGTTCCCCTGGCAGGACATCGGGCCGATCCACCACGCCGAGGCCCTCCAGGGCCGCCACCCCTACGCGATCGTCCACTACGCCACCGACACCGACGTCTGGGGCAAGTTCTTCACGCCCGCCCTGCACGAGCGCCTCGGCGAGCTCTGGCCCGCCTACCTGGCGCTCGCTGTGATCGGGGTGCTGCTCGTCCTCTGGCGCGGCGGGCGGATGGAGCGGATGCTCGGCGCGGTCGCGCTGGTCTCCGCGATCGCCTATCTGCTCACCCCGCTGGGCGCGTCGGGTCCGGAGGGGATGCCGATCGGCTTCCGGCTCAACATCCGCTACCTCGCGCCGGGCCTGGTCCTGGCGCTGACCCTCGTCGCGATCCCTCCGTTCAAGGGCGACCGCGACGTCTGGCGACTGGGGAGCGTCCAGCGCCTCTGGCGGCTCGGGACGCTGGCGGTCTTCGCCGTCCTGGTTGTGGTCAGCGCAGGCGCGATCGGAGCGATCGACACCGACCGAATCCCGGGCACGGCCGCCATCGCGCTCGCGCTGGTCGCCGTCCCGCTCGGACTGGTCTTCCTCTCCCGCCGCGGGCTGTCGCCCGTCCCGCTCGCCGGCATCGGCGCAGTCGCGATCATCGCCCTGGCAGTCGGGGGCCGTTTCGCCCAGGACCACTACCTCGACGAGCGCTACTCCTCGACGGCACCCGATTACCCGACGACCGAGCAGCCCTCGGTCGAGCTCGGCCAGGGCCTCGGAGCCGCCTACGACTGGGCGCGGGGCACGCACGACCTGAAGATCGCCCTCTCCGGGACCATGGGCGCGCTCTTCCAGTACGGGCTCTGGGGCGGGGACTCGAGCAACGACGTCCGCTACATCGGCCAGCACGGGCCGCGCGGCTCCTTCGACGAGATCCCGCAGTGTCCGGAGTGGATAGGCGCTCTCAACGACGGCGACTACGACTACGTGGTCACGACGCCGACCTACCACCAGGACGACCCGGCCGCGGACACGGTCCCGGTCCAGCGCGACTGGATCTCCCGCGCCGGCAACGTCGAGCGGGTGGCGGGCGCGAACCTGGTTGACGTCTGGAGGGTCACCGGTCCCCTCGATCCGCTCGCCTGCGCGGCACCCTCGCGTGGCGCACCGGCCCCGAGCGCTACCGGTGAGTAGGCGTGCTACCCCTTAGGGGGTGGCCTACCCGCTCGACAACGCCCTCTTCCAGTGGGAGGAGGGGACCCGCCGGCTCCGCGAGCTCTCAGAGGACCCTCGCGTCGCGCGGACCGCGAGGCGCGCCGTGGATGCGATCCGCGACGAGCTGCGACGGCGCATCGGCCCGACCTTCACCGCCCAGGAGCTCGCCGACCTCTACGGCCGCGGCACCGACTGGTGCCTGGAGGCCGCCCGCCGGGCGGCGCCGATGAGCGCGGTCGACCTCGATACCCAGGCGATCGTGGACGGGGCGTTCAACGAGTACCTCCGCGGGGCGAGGGACTACTCGGGCGGCCGGGTGATCGCCGAGCCCTAGGAGTCCGCGTCGTCGCCGACGCGCTCGAGGACGATCCGATCGGGCTCGATCGTCACCCGCAGGGCCCGGTGGCCCGCCCAGTGCTCGGCGTAGGTGGGGTCGTCCTTGACGGAGGGATCGAGCCAGATGCCGTAGCCCTCCTCCTCGCCCTGGTCGAAGGTCGCCTCGAGAGGCTTGCGGCGGCCCCGCCCGCGACGGCCGCGGCGGCGCCGCCGCCTGCGTCGGCCGGTGCGCTCCTCGTCCTCGCCGTCGGCATCGTCCGCGCCCTCGTCGGTTGCGCCCTCTTCCTCCTCGGGCTCGGGCTCGCCCAGCTCGGCCTCGATCTCGGCCTCGATCTCGTCGCGAAGGTCGATGTCGCCGGCAGGCTCCTCGCCCTCGGCGGTGAGCCCGTGCCGCTGCCTGAAATCCCGAAGCTGGGAGGCGGAGACGCCCAGCTGGTGCGCGATCCAGGCGTCGGTGCGCCCCTGGCGGACCCAGGCGCGGATCTGGTTGAGCTGTGGTCGTAGTGACTGGCGAGCCATTCGGTCGGCGGACTCTAGATGATCGGCAATTCGCGCCCGTGCGGCAGGCGTGCCGGACTTGCTCCCGTTCACTTGCCCCTTGCGTAGGGAGAGAGAGACCGGGTACGCTACCCACTAGTCAGTAGTTGAGAGTCTGCCTGCGGGGTAGGCGACGATCTAGGAGGCGTCTGAACCAATGCTGGTGCTGACAAGGAAGCCGGGCCAGAGCATCATGATCGGCGACGGCGTTGAGGTCCAGGTGCTCTCCGTGGCAGGGGAGAAGGTGAGGCTGGGCATCACCGCCCCCCGCGACGTCTCCATCTTCCGGAACGAGGTCTACGACCGGATTGAGAGCGAGAACGCCGACCGCAATGAAGAGGTCGAGAACGGGACCAACGCGGTCGTCCAGGACGCCCTCGAGCAGCTCGGCCAGCGTTCGTAGCTAGCCCATCAGCCAGGCGAGCGTCTCGAACATCGCCACGACCACGGTGACCACCGTGATCGTCAGGCAGACGAGGAGGACGCTGAAGCGGACCCGGCCGCGCGACTCGTTGCGCGAGATGCGGCGGGCCCGCGAGCGGTTGACCGCGCGCTTTCGCAGCTGATCACGCCGGCGGCGCTCGAGCGCCATCTCCTGCTCGAACGCCAGCTCGATCTGAGCCATGCTCTGTCGCATCCGCATCTGAGTCATCTCAAAGAGCCCCCCGGGCGACCGGGCAAGCTAGCAAAGGATCTTGCAGCGTTGACTATAGGGGGCAGCTTCCCCATAAGCCGCGGCCCGCGGCGCCCGCCCGGGCCGCCAGACGGGCGAAGAGCGGGGCGAACGAGTCGTTGGGCGGGATCGTCAGGGTCCGCGCCAGGCCCCGCCTGACGAGCTCCGCGTTGACGAACAGAGCGTGCCCGCCGGACCCCGCCCGCGGCAGGTAGACGTAGGCGAGCAGGCGGCCGTAGACGTCGCGGCGCTCGGCGTCGAAGCGGAGGGTCACGGTCCGGCCCCCGACCAGCCGCTCGTTGACCGCGTGCGCCTTCGGCCCGCCGCACTGGACCGGCGTGTCCGGCTTGACCGTCTCCGGCGTGTCGATGCCGATGTAGCGGACCGTTCCTCGCTCGCCGTCGGGCATCCGGACGTCGATCGTGTCGCCGTCGACGACGTGGGTGACGCGGGCGCTGACGGGGCCGCTGGGCTCCGCGGAGTCGCTCGCCGGAGCCGCAGCCGCGTGAGACGGCGAGCACGACCAGAACAGCGGCAATGAGGAGGGGCGCCCGCAGGGCGCCGCGGCGCAGCGATCGGGGTGACGTCACCCCTCGATGATGCTCAGCGCCTCGGAACTATCCGCGGGGCGCTTCTCCGCCGGGCGCGGTAAGCGCCGCTACGGGATGCGGCGCACGTTGCTGAGCAGCGTCTCCTTGATCTGGCCGATGATCTCGAGCGCCTCCGACTTCTCGCGCTGCCAGACGTTGCGGCCGAAGATCACGCCGGAGCCGCCCGCCTCCATGATCGTGCGGGTGTGCGTGAGGACGGTCTCGTCGTCGGTCTTCGAGCCGCCGGAGAGGACCACCAGCGCGCGTCCGGCGGACTCGACGATCTGGCGGACCGCCTCCTCGGGCGACGTCCATCTCGTTGTAGGGAGCGGGCTGGTCCTTGTCCTTCTCGGGGTCGATCTTCGGGAAGTTGAGCTTGACGACGTCGGCGCCCATCTCCATCGCCATCCGCGCCGCGTAGTCGATCGCGTAGAAGGAGTCTGCGCCGCCCTTCTTCTCGATGTCTTCGCCGCGCGGGTAGGCCCAGATCGACCAGCGGCATGCCGTAGCGCTCGCAGTCCTCGCGGACGCCCTTGAGCTGGTGCAGGTCCTCGTCCTGGCGCGGCGAGCCGACGTAGAGCGTGTAGCCGACCGCGTCGGCGCCGAGCCGGACCGCGTCCTCGACCGAGGCGTTGGTGGTGGAGAAGGCCTCGTCCGAGGGCGGGACGTCGGTCTTGCCGTTGACCTTCAGGATCAGCGGCACCTGGCCGGCGTAGTCGGGGTAGTAGCGTGTCGCCAGCCCGATCTGGCAGGCGATCGCCGAGTAGCCGGCCTCGGCGGCGAGGCTGAACTGGTACTCGGGGTCCTTGGAGGCGGGGTTGGGGAAGAAGTCGCGGGGGCCGTGCTCGATCCCCTGGTCGATCGGCAGCAGCATCAGGGTCCCGTTGCCGGGGCCGTAGTCGAAGAGCAGCCGGCGCAGCCGCGCGCGCTTGCCGGGCGAGAGCGTTGCGAGCAGCGACTTCTGCTCGGTGATCGACTTGACTTCCATGGTCTCGATTACCTCCTGGTTGGCCTCGGATTCAGTATGCCCGATCAGAGCGTCCGGTTCGCGGCCATCTCGAGAGCCTGCCGAGCGCCATCGCTGATCTCCCTGACGATCTCGGCCGCGGGCCCGCTTGGTACCAGCCGATGGGTCTGCCCGGCCCAGAGGTTGAAGCCGTCGGCGTCGCCCTTCTTCCGCGCTGCGGCGCGGAGCGGCGATGTCGCGTGGTGGATCTGTGGGTAGGCCGACGGCGCGTCCGGGTGGTCGGACATGAAGCGGTTGACGATCCCGCGGGCCCGGCGGCCGCTGAAGGCGCGCGTCAGCGCGGTCGGGGCGGTGGAGCCGAGTGCGTCGCGATATGCGGCCTCGGTGCCCGCCTCGTCGGCGCGCAGGAAGGCGGTGCCCAGCTGTGCGGCGGACGCGCCTGCAGCCAGAACCGCGGCGACGGCGGGGCCGTCTGTCAATCCGCCCGCCGCCACTAGCGGCAGCCGCACCTCGTTGGCCACCAGCCGCAACAGGACCAGGATGCCGAGTGGCTCCTCATCGGTGTCCGTGAAGGAGCCCCGGTGGCCACCCGCCTCCCCGCCCTGCAGAACGAGAAGCTGAGCCCCCGCATTCGCCGCGATGCGGGCCTCCACCGGGTTTGTGACGGTGACCCAGGTCTCGATCCCCGCCTCCATCAGGGTCGCGACCTCCTGATCGCGCGGATAGCCGAAGGTGAATGAGACCACCGCGGGCCGAAGCCGCCGCAACAGGTCGAGCTTCTCGGCGTAGGAGTCGTCGTCGTAGCGGGCGTCGCCGAGCGCCGCCCCGTAGCGAACCGCCTCCGGAGCGACCTCGCTCAGGTAGGCGCCCAGCCCCGCTGTCTCGGCCGCGGGGTCTCCCGGCACGAATAGGTTCACGCCGAAGGGTGCGTCGGTCTGGGCGCGAACCTCCTCGACCCTGGCCTCCAGCGCCTCGGGCGTCAGGTAGCCGCCGGCGAGGAACCCGAAGCCGCCGGCCTCGCTGACCGCGGCCGTGAGGTCGGCCGTGGACGCGCCACCTGCGAGCGGGGCGAGGACGATGGGATGCCGGAGCTCGTCGAGAACCACCCGAAGCATTCTGGCCAACGCCCCTCCCACCGGCAACTTCATCCCCCGCTGCTGTCATGGTGCCCGGCGTGCTCGACCACAAATTCGGCGGCACACCGTTCACCCTCGGCATCGAAGAGGAGCTGATGATCTGCGATGCGGAGAGCCTCGAGCTCGCCCAGGCGATCGAGGTGATCCTCGGCGACCTCCCCGAGGACCTGCCCGGAGAGGTGAAGCCCGAGCTGATGCAGTCCGTGCTCGAGGTCGCCACCCTGCCCTGCAAGGACATCACCGAGGCGGCCGACCAGCTCCGGCAGCTCCGCCGCTGCGTGCGCGAGGTCGCCGCCCGTAACGGGCTCGCGATCGGCGCGGCCGGCACGCACCCGTCGGCGCACTACGAGGACCAGCTGATCGTCGACAACCCCCGTTACAAGGAGCTCGCGGCGGAGCTCCGCTGGATCGCGGAGCAGGAGCTGATCTTCGGCACCCACGTCCACGTCGGCATCGACGACGCCGAGAAGGCGATCTACGTCGCCGACGGCATGCGCGGCTACATGCCCCTGCTCCTCGGCATGTCCAGCAACTCGCCGCTCTGGCAGGGCAAGACCACCGGAATGATGTCCTCGCGCACCCCGGTGTTCCGAGCCTTCCCGCGGGTCGGGATCCCGCCCTACTACGGCACCTGGGAGATCTACTCCCACCGCGTCGAGCAGATGATGCGCGGCGGCGCGATCGAGGACTACACCTACCTGTGGTGGGACGTGCGCCCGCACCCCAACCTCGGCACCGTCGAGCTGCGCGTCTTCGATCAGCAGACGAGGGTCGAGCACACGATCGGCTTCGCCGCGTTCGCCCAGGCCCTCGCCCGCAGGCTCGCGCTGGAGTACGAGGACGGGGTGCCGAGCATCGAGTACCCGCACGAGCTGATCGATGACAACAAGGTGCGGGCCGCGGTGGTCGGCATCGAGGGCGAGTTGATCGACTTCGATCAGGGCCTCGAGGTGCCGGCGGAGGAGATGACCCTCGGGCGTGATCGAGGACCTGCGGGAGAGCGCGCAGGGAGCTCGGTTGCGAGGACGAGCTCGCCCACCTCAACGACCTGGTCGAGGACGGCACCGGGGCGCGGCGCCAGCTCAACTGGCTGCAGGACCACGGAGAGATCGGCGGCCTGATGACGGAGATCGTGGCGGCCACAGACCCAGACAGCTGATTTTCCGCTGAGCAGAGACACCGGCGTGCCTGAGAAGGCCGCACCCGAACCTCTGCCGGGCACTGCAGTACGATTTCAGAAGTGTTTTACCCACTTTTTCCGGCACGAACTACGAAATCCGTACCTATGGCCACCGAACGGGCAGTCGAAGGCGTTCTTGACCTGCTCGGGCGGCGCTGGGCCCTGAGGCTCGTCTGGGAGCTTCGCCGGAGCACCCTCTCCTTCTCGGAGCTCCGGGAGCAGACCGGGATCAGCCCCTCCGTCCTCTCCGCCCGCCTGCGCGAGCTGGTGGATTCGGGTGTCCTGGAGCGCGACGGTGGGCGGCGCTACCGGCTCAGCGGCCGGGGCCGCGAGCTCGCCCGGATTCTCTATGAGCTCAATCGATGGGCCGAGCACCAACAGCAAACGGGTCGCGCCTAGAAACCGGGCGCGCCCTCGCACTATCCTCGCGGGGTGAGCTCGCCTGAGCTAAGCGTCGTCTGCGGGACCTGTGGCGAGGAGGTCAGCCCGTATGTGACCGAGTGCCCGTACTGCGGCACCCGGCTCCGCAAGCGAGCACCGAAGCTCGAGCTTCGCGGCGACGAGATCACTCCGCGGCAGTCGCGCCGCGCCCGCCGGCGCCTCGCACGGGCGCAGCGCGCCGAGCGCGCGGCAGGGCTCGCCGACCGCCCCTACGCCGTGATCGCGGCGATCCTGATCCCCGCCATCCTGCTGCTCGTGCGCGTCGCGAGCCCGGCGCTCAACGCCGCCGACCTCGGCGCCATCGTCGGTCCCGTCGAGGGCGAGTGGTGGCGCTACCTGGCGGCCCCGTTCATCTATCCCGACATCGGCTACCTCTTCGTCGCCTCGGTCGGGATCGCGATCTTCGGCTACGCCGTCGAGGAGCGGCTCGGGACGGTTCCCACCGTCGTGCTGATCCTCGCCTGCGGAGGTCTCGGCATGTTGGCGGCCGACGGGATCGAGACGGCCTTCGCGAGCAGCAACGACGTCCTGCTCGCCGCCGGGGGCAACGGCATCGCCCTCGGCCTGCTCGCCGCCTGGGCTGTGATGCGCGCGGTGGAGGTCCGGGCCCATCCCGACGAGGACGTGGAGCTGATCGGCGCCGCGGTGGCGGCCGCGGTGCTCATCCTGCTGCCGGTCGTCGACGACTACGCGAACGTCTTCGCCGGGCTCGGCGGCGCCCTGGTCGGCGCCGGCTGCGGCCTGGCCGCCGCCATGGCTCGCCGCGAGCGCCATCCGAGCTGATCCTTGGCCTTCGACAAGTTCATCTCGATCACTCCCGAGCTGCACCGCTACACGGTGGAGCACAGCTCCTTCCGCGACGGCGTCGTCCCCGAGGTCGAGCAGGCGGGCGAGGACATGGGCGACCTCGCGGCGATGCAGATCGCCGGCGACCAGGCGGCGTTCATGACGATCCTGGTCAGGGCGATCGGCGCCCACGATGCGCTCGAGGTCGGCACCTTCCTCGGCTACGGCGCGCTCGCGATCGCCCGCGGTCTCCCCGACGACGGCCGCCTGATCTGCTGCGAGCTCGACGAGGGCTACGCCGAGCGCGCCCGCGAGCACCTGCGCAAGGCCGGACTCGAGGACAGGGTCGAGATCCGGGTCGGCCCGGCGCTCGAGACGCTGCGGGCGATGGAGCGCACCGAGCAGTTCGACTTCGCCTTCATCGACGCGGACAAGACCGAGTACATCGACTACTTCGAGGAGACCCTGGCGCGGCTGCGGCCGAACGGTCTGATCCTGATCGACAACACCCTGCGCGACGGGACGGTTCTCGATCCCGGCGACTCCGAGTCCGCCCGCGTGACGGCCGAGCTCAACGACCGGCTGGCCACCGACGATCGGGTGGACGTGGCGCTGCTCGGCTTCGCCGACGGCATCACGCATGGTCCGCAAGCGGTGAGCGGCCTCCCCACCGACGACCGAGGCTGGTTCGAGCTGGTGCTCTCCAACCAGCCGCCGCTCTGGAAGCTGATGGCGGAGGCGTGCGGGGGCGGTGTCTGGTCGGACGGCGATCTCCAGGCGGCGCTCGTCCCCGCCTCGCCCAACCGCTCGTTCTTCAACTCGGTCTTCTACGGGGACACGGACCAGCTGCTCGACACATTGCCGCGGCTCGCCGAGGCCTACGACGAGGCCGGCGTCAACGCCTGGACGGTGTGGGTGCCGGCGGACGACGAGCGAGCTCGCGAGGGCCTGGAGGCGGCCGGCCATAAGCTCGACGCGACGCCGCGGGCGATGGGCTTCGAGCTCTCCGGTCTGCGAGTGCCCGACCCGGATCCCGACCTCGAGATCCGCGAGGAGATGGACATGGAGCTGCTCCGCCAGATCAACGAGACCGCCTACGGCTATCCGCCCGGCGACTTCCCGCCGATCGAGCCGATGCCCGGCACCGAGGCCTACCTGGCGAGCCTCGACGGCGAGACCGTCGGCACGACCCTCGTCTGGGCCCCCGGCGAGGACGCGGAGATCACCTTCGTCGCCACCCTGCCCGACGCCCGCGGCAGGGGCATCAGCGGGCGGCTGCTCGGCCACGCGCTGGAGCGCCAGCGGGAGCGCGGCAAGTCGGGCTCGACCCTGATCGCGACCAAGCTCGGCTATCCCGTCTACGAGAAGCTCGGCTATCGCGACGTCGGCGGCCTCGAGATGTGGGAGAAAAGGAAGTCGTGAGCGACCGCGGCTACAGCGACGAGCAGATCGACGCGGCGATCGAGGCGCTCTCCGACCCGGGGGCCTTCGGCGAGGCCGAGCGGCAGGTCGCCCGCGCCGCGCCCAGGCTGCAGAAGATCCTCGCCGAGGCGATGGGCGCCGGCGGCTGGTTCGGGGAGTCGCATGACTCCGAGGTGCTGAAGGCGGCGACCACCCCGGACGAGGAGGCGCGCCTGACGGCCGTCCGCACCCTGCTCGCCGAGGAGGCGCGCATGGGGATGATGGTTGGCGTGGCTGTCGGCTGGGCATTGGCCGAGCAGCTCGAAGAGCAGGAATCCGAACAGACGAAGGAGGACTGACCCAGATGGAGATCAACTACATCGGCCACTCGACCGTGGAGCTGGTGGACGGCGAGACGCGGATACTGATCGATCCCTTCCTGAAGCCGAACAACCCGGCCGCGCAGGTGACCGCGGACGAGGTCGATCCGCCCACCCACGTCCTTCTCACCCACGCCCACGCCGACCACGTGGCCGACGCAGTCGCGGTCGGCAAGCGGACGGGCGCGTCGTTCGTAGCGATCTCCGAGCTCGCCAACGTGCTCGAGGAGCAGGGGATCGAGGAGGTCGCCGACCCCAACCTCGGCGGCACCGTCGAGTTCGACTGGGGCTGGGTGAAGCTGGTGCAGGCCTTCCACACGAGCACCTTCCCGGGCTCCGCCGACGCGCCGTTCAGCCCGACGCCCGGGACCGTGATCGGCGCTGCCGCCGGCCTGGTCGTGAACTTCGGCGGCAAGACCCTCTACCACCTCGGCGACACCTGCCTGTTCAGCGACCTGCGGCTGATCGCCGAGCGCACCCCGGTCGACATCGCCTTCATCCCGATCGGCGGGCACTACACGATGGACCGCCAGGACGCCGCCGTCGCGGCGGACTTCGTCGGCGCCGAGACGGTGATCCCGGTCCACTACAACACCTTCCCGCCGATCGAGACCGACGCCGAGGCCTTCAAGTCCGACGTCGAGTCGCAGACGAAGTCCAAGGTGTCGGTGCTGGCGCCGGGCGAGTCGCTGAGCGTCTAGGGGTGCCGATCGACTGAAAACTGGCTGGCCAGCCAGGATCTCCGGTAGGCTGCGCGCCGAGGGCAGCGCAACGAGAGGAGAGGCCAGTGGAGCCAGTCGAGGCGAAGGACGCGACGCAGACCGGTCCGTCGCGGGCGCAGCGGGAGGACTTCCGCGCGACCTCGGACCCGGCCCTCCAGCAGGGGGACCGAAGCGACGTCAAGCTCCTCGACTACACCCAGCTCTACAACCTCTGGGAGAAGCAGCAGTGGAAGACCCAGGACCTCGACTTCTCGCAGGACAGGGTCGACTGGCACGAGCGGATCCCGCCGGAGGAGCGCTTCCAGCGGATGTACGGGCTCTCGAGCTTCTTCATCGGCGAGCAGAAGGTCGCCGATGAGCTCGGCCCGATCATGCGCGCCGCCCGACCGAGATGCAGCGGATCTTCCTCTGCACCCAGATCGCGGACGAGGCTCGCCACGTCCGCTTCTTCGACCGCTTCTTCAGCGAGGTCGGCGTGCTCGAGGGGACCGACGAGCTGCCGCAGCGCCTCGAGGCCCTCGACCAGCACATCAACGACTCCTTCCGGACGCTCTTCGACGACCTGCTGAAGAGCCGGGTCGACCGGCTGGGCGCAGGAGCCCGAGCGACCGCGACGCCCTGGTCGAGGCGGTGACGCTCTACCACATGGTGATCGAGGGGATGCTGGCCCTCACCGGACAGCACTTCATCATCGACTACAACGAGCGCGTCGGGACGCTGCCCGCGTTCGTCGAGGGCTTCTCCAACGTCGCCCGCGACGAGCACCGCCACATCGCCTTCGGCGTCCGCTTCCTCACCGACTGCGTGCAGGGAGGACGACCGCTACCGCGGGGTCATCCAGAAGATGCTCGAGCAGTCACTCCCCGTCGCCGACGGCGTGATCGATCCGCCCTGGGCCGAGGAGGAGGACAACGACCTCTTCGGGGTCAGCCGCGAGGAGACCCACGCCTTCGCGGCGCAGTGCCTCACCCGGCGGCTGAAGGTGATCGGGCTCGTGCCCGCCGCCGCCTAGGACTTCTTCTTAGGCGCCGACTTCTTCTTGAGCCGGCGGACCGCTTCGACTTGCGCTCGAGCGCTGTCTTGTTCAGCTGCACCGAGTACTCGGTCGGCGGTGGCGCGCTCTGATCGACCGTGCCGGTCGTCGCCGGTCGTCCCGGTCGCCGGTCGAGTGGTCGAGCAGGTGCTCTGGGGCGCCCGGATCGGTGACGCCGTCGCCGTCCGCGTCGCAGCTGCTCGCCGAGGGCTCGACGCCCGTGGTGACCGGGCCGGTCTGCGGAGTCGTGGTGGGCGCCTTGGAGTCCGTGTTGGCGATGTTGCTGCCCTTGTGCCGCTTGTGCTTGCTGCCGGGCGGGAGGGCGCTGGTCGCGGTGCCGCCGGTGGTGGCCGGATCGGTCGACTCCGGCGGGACGGTCACCGTCTCGGTCGGCTGCGGCGGGGTGGTGGTCGGCGGGAGGACGTCGCCGCGGCAGCCTCGGCCGGAGGCGTGGCGCGGCGGCGGGCGGCGCGGCGTTCAACGGAGTGACGGCGGGCGGCCTGTGCGGCACGGCCTTCGCCACCTTGGCCTCGGGCTTTGCGGACGGATGGCGGTGACGTGCTGGATCTCGGCCGCGCCGCCGGCGAGGATCGCGGCTGTCGCGATTCCCGCCGCTGCCTTGGTGCCGATCGCGGCGGCTGCTCCGGTCGCGGCTGCGGCTGCCCCGCCACCCGCGGCGGCTCCACCGGCTGCGGCTGCGCCGCCGACGGCAGCGCCCGTAACGGCCGTGCCACCCGCGGCCGCGGCGCCCGCGCCGGCTGCACCGGCCGCGCCCGCGCCCGCAGCGCCGGCTCCGGCGGCACCGGCACCGGCCGCGCCGGCGCCCGCTGCGCCGCCGCCGCCCGCGCCGGCCGCGGCGCCGCCACCGCCGCCGCCGAACAGGCCGCTGAGTCTTGCCCAGCAGGGCGCCCTTCAGGACGAGCAGCGGGGCCGCCGGGAAGATCGCGGCGAGCGCCTTGGTGTCGGAGCGAAGCTGGGTGCGGAAGGCGCGGCAGGCGTCGCAGCCCTTGATGTGGCGGCGGGCCGGGCCGCCGACCTTGGCGAGGCCCTCGGCGGCCTCGGCGAGCTCGAGGCGGACCTCGTCGCAGGTCAGCTGCCGCGCCTGGCTCGACTCGGCGAGCGCGATCCGCGCGCGGACGAGGAGGCTCTTGACGCCGGGGACGGTGGTGTCCATCGCCTTGGCGATCTCCTCGTAGCTCATCGCGTCGATCTCGCGGAGGAGCAGAGCGGAGCGCTGCGTCTCCGGCAGCTCGCCGACGTCGGTCAGCAGGCTGCGGAACTCCTCCCGGTTCTGGACGCGCTCGTGGGTGGTCACCCCGTTCATGTGGGGGTGGGTGTCCATCGTGTCCTGGCCGTCCGCGGTGGGCTTACGAAGATGGTTGAGGCAGCGGTTCCGGGCGATCCGGTAGAGCCAGGGGCGGACGGCGATCGGGCGCTCGTCGGCGACCATCGCGTTGTAGGCGGCGACGAAGACCTCCTGGAGGACGTCCTCCGCGTCCTCGGTGGAGCGCAGCATCTGGCGGCAGAAGCCCAGGAGGCGGGCCTGGTAGCGCTCGACGAGGGTGTCGAAGGCGTGCTGGTGGCCCCTGCGGGTCAGGGCGACGAGCTTCTCGTCGTCCTGGAAGCGAAGGAGCGGCGAACGCCGGGCGAAAAGCCCGCGTCGCTGTGCGTGTGTGAGCGTTGAGGCTTCCAAAAGGGGCGGGGTGGCGGGGGAAGCAGCTCTCCCTGCCTAGACGAGAACACCGTAGCAGCGGTCCGGTTGCGCCTAGCGGACGCTTAATGCCCACGGAAATCTCGGGCCCAAGCGAGCGTTTACGCCGCTATTTGCGGGGATTCTCTCCTCTCTCGACCGTGATTCTCGCCGACCGGCTTAAGGCTCGCCTAAGCGGCCTGGCGGACCTCGGCGGCCTCGGCCTCGATGCCGACCGGAGCTCCCTCCTCGATCTCGGCCTCGACCTCCGCGGGCCGTCGGCGAGCGCAGACCGAAGAGCGCGATCAGCGATCCCGACGGCGGCGGCGCCCGCCGCGATCAGGAAGGCGAGGTGGTAGCCGCCGCTGAGCGCGAGTTGGCCGATTCGGCCCGTGGCCTCCAGGGCATTGGTCCGGTCGGTCGCGATCGTCCCGAGCGCCGCCAGTCCGATCGCGGCTGAGAGCTGGATCGAGACCTGGATCGTCCCGGAGGCGAGGCCGGCGTCGGCGGCGGGCACATCCTCCAGCGCGATCATCATCAACGGCGGGTTGGCGGCGCCGAAGCCGAGGCCGAGTAGCGCGAGGGAGGCGAAGATCAGCGGGAAGTAGGGGGTGGACTGGCCGACCTGCGAGAAGAGCAGCAGCCCGAGCGACGGGCCCGGCGATGCCCGCCGATCAGCGTGCGCTTGGGACCGAAGCGCGCGACCAGCCGGGCCGCGAGCCCGGCCGACATGGTCGCGAGCGCGACGCTCATCGCCAGGAAGGCGAGCCCGATCTGGATCGGGTCGATGCCGCGCACGTGCTCGAGGTAGAGCGAGCCGAGGAAGAAGGTCGAGAAGGCGCCGGTGACCAGGAAGCCGCGGACCAGGTTGGCCGTGATCAGGCTGCGCACGCCGAGGATGCGCAGCGGCATGATCGGGTTCGCGATGCGGGACTCGAGGGCGACGAAGGCGGCCAGCAGCAGGCGGCGACTCCGACCAGGCCGAGGGTCCGCCGCCGGTCCAGCCCCACTCGGGGATCTTGATCAGGGCGTAGATCGCCGACGATCGAGGCGCCGGTGATCAGGATCGAGCCGAGCCAGTCGATCCGGCCGTGGTCGCGCGAGGCCCTCGTTCTCGGCGATCAGCCTGCGGCCGAGGAAGAACGCGACGGCGCCGATCGGCAGGTTGATGAAGAAGATCCAGTGCCAGCTGATCGCCTCGGTCAGGACCCCGCCGAGCAGCAGACCGAGCGAGGCGCCGCCGGCGATCACGAACGTGTAGAGGCTCATCGCCTTGGCGCGCTCGGCGGGCTCGGGGAACTCGACGGCGATGATCGCGATGATCACCGCCGAGGCGAGGGCGGCGGCGGCGCCCTGGGGGAAGCGCGGCGACGACCAGCACGCCGCCGCTGGGGGCGAGGCCGCAGATCATCGAGGCGACGACGAAGGAGAGCGACGCCGAGCGAGAAAGATCCGCTTGCGCCCGAAGAGGTCGCCCAGGCGGCCTGCGAGCAGCAGCAGGCTGCCGAAGGTGATCAGGTAGCCGTCGATCACCCAGGTCAGGCTCGACTGGCTGAAGTGGAGGTCCGACTGGATCGAGGGGAGGGCGACGTTGACGATCGTCGTGTCGAGGATGACCATCAGCTGGCCGAGGCAGACGACGAAGAGCGCGATCCACCGCGTCCGGTCGCTGCGAGCCGCGTCCGCGCTATGGTGTGGTTAGTAGCCTCCACGAGGATCGTCACTATAGCAAGGATAATCATCGAATCAATGATGATTGCTGAAATGAGGCTACGATTGGGAGAGAGATGACCACGCAAGCACCATCCGTCGCGGGAACGATGAACCTGCTGACGCGCCTCTCCCGCGTCACCTATCGCAGCGCCACCCCCGAAGTGATCGGCGTGAAGCTGAAGGAGTTCGTCGCGCTCACCTACCTGCGCGAGAGCACCCGCGCCACCCAGCAGAAGCTCGCCAAGACGCTGATGATGGACGCGAACAACTGCGTGATCCTGCTCAACGGCCTCGAGGAGAACGGCCTGATCGAGCGGGTCCGCGATCCGGAGGACCGCCGCCGCCACATCGTCGCGATCACCGCGAAGGGCCAGAAGGCCCTCGAGAAGGCCGAGCGCGAGCTCGAGACCGTCGAGGACGACGTGCTCGGCAACCTGAGCCAGGACGAGCGCAACGAGCTGCGCGAGCTCTTAGCGAAGGCGCTCGAGGACCACTCGCTCGCGATCTAGCCGGTCTGTCGCAGCGGGGCCTCGGCGCGAAGTTCGCCCTGCCGGGGTGGCCAAACTGGTCTAGGCAGCGGACTTAAAATCCGTGGCCCTTTCGGGGCATGTGGGTTCGAATCCCACCCCCGGCACTACTTCAAGAGGTTCTCCATCGAGATTGATCCTCGAGGCGATCCTCCACCGAGCGCACCTTGTCGGCGAGCGACTGCTCCTTGTCGCGGCGCTCGTCGAGCTTCAGCACCGTGTAGACGCGAGGCAGTCCCATCTCGAAGGGAACGCGGTGGAGCTCGGCGACGACGGCGAGGATGTCCTCGGTCGATCCCTCGAGATCGGTTCCCATCGCGTGGAGCTCGTAGCGGACCCGATCCTGGGCGGCGAGCCGGCGCTGGATCTCGGCGATGTACTCGCCCGCGCTCGGGTCGGAGCGGCCCAGCCCGATCACGGTCAGCTCGGCGGTGGCCATGGCTGAAGTATCGTCGGGCCGTGAACGTCGTCATCGTCGGTGGCCACGGCAAGATCGGGCTGCGGCTCGAGAAGCTCCTCGCCGAGCGCGGCGACAGCCCGCGGGGGATCATCCGCAAGACCGAGCAGGCCGCCGACCTGGAGGAGATCGGCGCCGAGCCGATCGTCCTCGACATCGAGAACGTCGACGACATCTCCGACGCGCTGGCGGGCGCCGACGCCGTCGTCTTCGCCGCCGGCGCGGGGCCGGGGAGCGGACCGGCTCGCAAGCGGACGGTCGACTATGGCGGCGCCGTGAAGCTCGCGGAGGGCTGCATCGCGAAGGGCATCCGCCGCTACGTGATCGTCAGCTCGATCGGCTCGAACCGGCCGGAGACGCTGGTCCGACGAGATGCGGCCCTACCAGGAGGCGAAGGCCGAGGCCGACAAGTTCGTCATGGAAGCGGCCTCGACTACACGATCATGCGGCCCGGCGGGCTCACCGACGACCCCGGGACGGGCAAGGTGGAGATCGCCGAGAGGTCGAGTACGGCAAGGTCACGCGCGACGACGTCGCCGCGGTGATCGCCGAGTGCCTGGTCGCCGACAACACGATCGGCAAGGCGTTCGACCTGCTCAACGACGGCACGCCCATCGCGGAGGCAGTTCGCGCGCTTTAGGCACCGTTCGGGCCCGATCTGAGGGTCCGTTTGACCTGTTCGGGACAATGGGCGGCTGACCATGTCCCATCCCCATCCCCTCACCTGGCTCTACCGCAAGCTCGGCCGCCGCTACCCGGCCGTCTTCATCACGGTCGAGCTCGCAGACGGCCTTCCTGGTCGCGCACCGGCGCGGTCGCCCTGTTCAGCTTCTACTACTCGGTCTCCAGCGGGCGACTTCCTGCACGATCCTCGCGATCACGCTCGGGCTCACCGCGGTCGGCGATCGCGTTCGTGCTGTTCCGGGTCCTGAGGCGGCTGCGGCCGCTGGACGGCTGGATCGGCGGCGCGCGTTCCTCGGAGCAGACCGCGGAGGCGTGGCAGCTGGCGGTGAACATGCCGATCGAGCTGATCCGGCGGGACTTCTTCGTTCCCGATCCTGGTCACGCTGATCCGGTCGTCGCCTCGATCGCCGTCCTCGAGCTGAGCTGGCTCGCCTTCTTCCCGATCATGATCGCCGCGCTGCTCGCCGTCGCCTACGCGGGGATCGCTGCACTACCTGGCGCTCGAGCTGGCGATGCGGCCGATCCTCTTCGACATCAACTCGGCCCTCGACCCGCCGGTGCGGATCGACCGGCCGGTGGTGCCGCTGCGGGTCAAGCTGCTCGGCTCGCTGCCGCTGATCAACGTGATCACCGGCATGGTGGTGGCGGCGCTCACCTCGGACGGCGGCGGCACCGACGCGCTCGGCATCAACGTGCTGATCGCGCTGTTCGTCTCCTTCACGGTCAGCTTCGAGCTGACGGTGCTGCTCTCGCGCTCGATCCTGCGCCCGGTCGAGGACCTGGAGGCGGCCACCGAGCGGATCCGCCAGGGCCGCTTCGACGAGCACGTCCCGGTCACCACCTCGGATGAGTTCGGCGAGCTCTCCTCGGCCTTCAACCAGATGGTCGACGGGCTGGCCGAGCGCGAGCGGCTGCGCGAGGCCTTCGGCACCTACCTCGACGAGGAGGTCGCCCAGCACCTGATCAGCGAGGACTTCGAGCCGGGCGGAGAGGAGGTCGAGGTCTCGCTGGTCTTCTGCGACGTGCGGGACTTCACCACCGCGGCGGCGGAGGCCGACGGCGCCCGAGGTCGTGGCGCGGCTCAACGAGCTCTTCGAGTGCATCGTCCCGATCGTCGCCCGCCACCGCGGCCACATCGACCAGTTCATCGGCGACGCGGTGCTCGCCGTCTTCGGCGCGCCCGAGCGGGTTCCCCAGCACGCCGACCGCGCGGTCCAGTGCGCGGTCGAGCTCGCGCGCACGATCAACAGCCGCCGCCCGGGCGGGTTCGAGGTCGGGGTCGGGGTGAACACGGGCAGCGTCGTCGCCGGCTCGATCGGCGGCGCCGGGCGGCTCTCCTTCAGCGTGATCGGCGACGCGGTCAACCTCGCCTCCCGGGTGCGAGGCGGCGACCCGCGAGACCGGCGACCCGGTGCTGATCACCGGCGACGACCCGCGCGCTGCTCTCCGAGACGATCGAGGTCGAGTCGCGCGGCGAGCGCGAGATCCGCGGCTACGACCGCCGGGTCGAGCTGTACGCGCCGCTGGTCCCGGTCGCGCTCGAGACCGGCCCGGGCGCAGACGTCAACGACCCGCTCGGCGACCCGACGGTGGGTGGCCTCGGCCGCGCGCCGGTGCCGGGCGACGGCCTCGGCCGCCGCTCGCGCCCGGGCCCGGGCGTCGGGCGGGCGGGACCAGCCAGGACGGCGGCCTCGGCAAGACCCACACGCTGCCGGGCTCCTAGCCCGCACTGAGTCCGGCGAGCCGGAGGAAAGTCAGCGGGCCGCCGCCCATCCGGGAGGCGGC
>CAWGUT010000011.1:0-171807 GCA_963825825.1 uncultured Solirubrobacterales bacterium
GTCCGAGCCGGGCGCCTTCAAGGACCGCGAGCTGATGCAGAAGAACCCGCACCAGCTGATCGAGGGGATCATCATCGCCGCCCGCGCCGCCGGGGCGAACCGCTGCTTCATCTACATCCGCGGCGAGTACGACCTGCAGGGCGACATCCTCGAGCAGGCCGTCGAGGAGGCCTACGAGGCCGGCTTCCTCGGCGAGGACGTGCTCGGCACCGGCGAGCAGGTGGAGCTCGTCGTCCACCGCGGCGCCGGCGCCTACATCTGCGGCGAGGAGACGGCGCTGCTCGACTCGCTCGAGGGCAAGCGCGGCAACCCGCGCCTCAAGCCGCCCTTCCCGGCCGTGCAGGGTCTCTACGACGGGCCGACCCTGATCAACAACGTCGAGACGCTCTCCAACGCCCGCACATCATCGCCTCGGGCGCCGACTGGTTCAAGAGCTTCGGCACCGAGCAGTCGCCCGGGCACCAAGGTCGTCTCGGTCTCCGGCGACGTGAAGCGGCCCGGCAACTACGAGGTCGAGCTCGGCATCCCGACCAGGGTGCTGATCGAGGACCTGGCGGGCGGCCCGCTCGACGGCCGCAAGATCAAGGGCATCTTCCCGGGCGGCTCCTCCTCGCCGGTGCTGACTCCCGGAGGAGGGCCTCGACCTGCCCTACAGCTGGGAGGCGATGGCCGACGCCGGCTCGATGCTCGGCTCGGGCTCGATCATCGTCTTCGACGACACCACCAGCGTCGTCGAGCTGGCGCTGCGGACCGCGCGCTTCTACCACCACGAGTCCTGCGGCAAGTGCACGCCCTGCCGCGAGGGCACCAACTGGACCGTGAAGATGCTCGAGCGGATGATCCGCGGCGAGGCGACGCCGATCGACCTCGAGACCGTCGCCTCGGTGCAGACGAACATCATCGGCAACTGCCTCTGCGTGCTCGGCGACTCGATGGCGATGCCGGTCGGGGCGATGGTGCAGAAGTTCCGCGACGAGTTCATGGAGGCGATCGAGGGCGGCGTCCCGGAGAGCGCTGGCCGCATGACCCGGCCGATCCGCAACGCCGTCACCCTGGTCGTCGACGGCCGCGAGGTGACCGCGCCCGAGGGGACGATGCTCGTCGACGCCGCCAAGCAGGGCGACGTCGAGATCCCGGTCTTCTGTTACGAGCCGAAGCTCGGCGAGCCGGTCGGGGCCTGCCGGATGTGCCTGGTCGAGATCGAGGGGATGCCGAAGCTGCAGACCGCCTGCTCCACCCCGGTCCGCGACGGGATGGTGGTCTACACGCAGACCGACCGGGTCAAGGAGGCCCAGAACGCGGTCGTCGAGTTCCTGCTGTCAACCATCCGCTCGACTGCCCGGTCTGCGACAAGGGCGGCGAGTGCCCGCTCCAGGACATCGCGATGGGCTGGGGCCCCGGCAAGAGCCGCTTCACCGACCCGAAGCGCCACTTCCAGAAGCCGCTCGAGCTCTCACCGCTGGTGGCGATCGACCGCGAGCGCTGCATCCTCTGCTACCGCTGCGTCCGCTTCAGCCAGGAGGTGGCCGAGGACGAGCAGCTCCAGCTGCTCGAGCGCGGCGACAAGACCTTCGTCGGCACCTTCGACGAGCGGCCCTACATCGCCCCCTTCCACGGCAACATCATCGAGCTCTGCCCCGTCGGCGCGCTGACCTCCTACACCTACCGCTTCCGCGCGCGGCCCTGGGACATCGAGCAGGCCGGCTCGGTCTGCACCCTCTGCCCGAGCCAGTGCAACGTCGGCTTCACCGTCCGCGACGAGCGGGTCCTGCGGGTGAACGCGCGAGACAACGCCGAGGTCGACGACGGCTGGCTCTGCGACAAGGGCCGCTTCGCCTTCCAGATGTTCAACTCGGACGACCGGATCACGCGGCCGATGGTCCGCGCCGGCGACGGCAGCCTCAGCCCGATCTGCTGGGACGAGGCGGTCAAGCGGGTCGCGGACGGGTTCCGGAGCGCCGGCGAGAGGGCCGCCGCGCTGGTCGGCGGCGGGACCTCCAACGAGGAGGGCTGGCTGGTCCAGCGGATCCTCCGCGCCGGCGGCTCCTCGAACGTCGACTGCTCGCCCAACCCGGTGGACCCGGCGCTGCTCGGCGAGCTCTCGCGGCCGGACCACGGCGCGCGGATGGCCGACCTCGACCACGCCGACGCGATCCTGGTGGTCGGGGTCGATCCGCTGCACGAGATGCCGATCCTCGACCTGCGGATCCGCAAGGCCGTCCGGCGCAGCCGCGCCAAGCTGATGGTCGCCTCCGAGCGGCCCACCGCGCTCGACGGCGGCGCCGACGAGGCGGTCCGCTACGCGCCGGGCGACGCGGCCTCGTTCCTCGGCGCGCTGGCCGGGGCGCTCGGCGCCGAGGGCTACGACGCCGGCGGGCCCTTCGAGGACGAGGCCGACGGCGATCGCGAGGACGCTGCGCGACGCTCCCGACCAGACGATCGTCTGGGGCGAGCGGCTCTGGCGCGAGCCCCGGCGCGGTCGAGGCGCTGCACGCCTGCATGCACGCGCTCGACATGCACAAGCGGATCGGCCCCGGCCTGCTCGAGGTCCCCGAGGAGTCGAACACGCCGCGGCCTGCGCGAGGTCGGCTGCCTGCCGGGCGCCAAGCCCGGCCTGGAGCCGACCGACGGCGGCCGCGGCAGCGCCCAGATCAAGGACGGCCTCGCCGCCCACGAGCTCGGCGCCCTGCTGCTCGTCAACGCCGACCCGGTTCGCACCTATCCCGACTCCGACGGCTGGCGCCAGGCGCTCGTCCGGCAACTTCGTGGTCTCGATCGCCTCCTTCGAGGACGAGTCGACCCGGCTCGCCGACATCGTCATCCCGGCCGAGACCTGGGCCGAGAAGGAGGGCACCGTCACCCATCCCGAGGGCCGCCTCCAGCGCCTGCGCCGCAACGTCCCGCTGCCCGAGGGCATGATCCCCGGCTGGCGCTTCCTCGACGCGGTCGCCGACGGAGCTCGGCGTCGGGCGTCGACGCCGAGGCGCCCGCGGAGGTCTTCGCCGCGCTCTCCGCCGAGGTCCCGTTCTACGACGGCGCTGACCTACGAGGAGATCGGCGGCAACGGGCTGCGCTGGGGCGATCGCAGCTCCGGGCCAGTCGTGGACTCCGCCCGGCGCGCCGACCGGCGAAGCAGCTCGGCGGCCGGACCCGCTGAGCCGGAGGGCGAGGGGCTGCGTGCTCGGCACCTACCGCGACCTCTGGGCCGCCGACGTCACCAAGCGCAACCCGGCGCTGCGGTTCCTGATGCCGAAGCAGAAGCTGGAGCTCGCCGCCAAGGACGCCGAGGGCCTCGATCTGTCGAACGGCGACGAGGTCACGGTCTCCGTCAACGGCCACAGCGTCGAGGCGACGGTCGCGATCCGCGAGCGGATGCGGGAGGGCGCCGCCTTCCTGATCGAGGGAACCGACGAGGCCAACGGCAACGTGCTCACCAACGGCGTCCCGCCGCGCATCGAGGTGAGCAAGCGATGAGCCTCCCGCTCGCCGAGGTCAACTACGTCGAGGCGACCTGGGTGATGATCGTCAAGTCGCTCGTCATCTTCCTCGGCGTCTTCCTGATCGTCCCGGTGCTGACGGTGGTCGAGCGCAAGCTGATCGGCCGCTTCCAGAACCGCTACGGCCCGAACCGGGTGGGCCCGGTCGGGCTGGTCCAGCCGCTGGCGGACATCGTCAAGCTCGCCGGCAAGGAGATGTTCCGGCCCGACGCGGCCGTGCCGTTCCTCTACGCGATCGCGCCGGCGATCGTGATCTTCTCGGGGATCATCACGCTGGCGATCCTGCCCTTCGGCAACGTCCAGGACGGGCTCGGGCTCTACGGGATCGACGTCTCGATCGGCGTCCTCTACTTCTTCGCCTTCAGCTCGATCTCGTTCTACGGCCTTCTGCTCGCGGGCTGGTCCTCGGGCTCGAAGTACAGCTTCCTCGGCGCGATGCGCTCCGCCGCGCAGCTGATCTCCTACGAGGTCTCGATGGGCCTGGCGCTGCTCGGCGTGGTCCTGATGACGGGCTCGCTCTCGCTGACCAGCATCGTCGACGGCCAGGGCCCGATCTGGAACATCGTCCCCCAGATCGTCGGCTTCCTGATCTTCATGGTCGCGGGCTTCGCCGAGACCAACCGGGCGCCGTTCGACCTGCCGGAGGCGGACGCCGAGCTCGTCCAGGGCTACATGACCGAGTACGGCGGCATGCGCTTCGGCTCCTACCTGCTCGCCGAGTACCTGGAGATGTTCGTCGTCTCGGGGATCGCGGTCACGTTCTTCCTCGGCGGCTGGATGGGACCGGGCCCGGGCTGGCTCGACCCGGTCTGGATGGTCGTCAAGACGCTGACCCTGGTCTGCTTCTTCATCTGGATCCGGGCGACCCTGCCGCGGCTGCGCTACGACCAGCTCATGTCGCTGGGCTGGAAGGTGATGCTGCCGCTGGCGACGCTGAACATCCTCGTCACCGCGGTGATCGTGACGGTGTCGCTGATGCAGGCGAAGCTCAACGCCGACAAGACGGACTGGTCCGAGTTTCCCTACCTGGAGGGCGAGGGCGACGTGATCTCGGTCCAGCGCGGGCCGAAGCCAGGCGGCCTGGGCGGCGCCTACCGCGCCTTCGGCGAGACCCTGCGCGGCCTGCGCACCACCTTCGGGCGCGTGCTCGAGGGGCCGGTGACGATCCAGTACCCGGAGGAGAAGACGCCGGTCTACCCGCGCTTCCGGGGCCGTCACAAGCTGCATCGCTTCGAGGACACCGGGCTCGAGAAGTGCGTCGGCTGCTCGCTCTGCGCCGCCGCCTGCCCGGCCGACTGCATCAGGGTGGTCGCCGCCGAGAACGACCCGGACCACCGGATCTCCGCCGGCGAGCGCTACGCCGAGGTCTACGAGATCAACCTCTCCCGCTGCATCTTCTGCGGCTACTGCGAGGTCGCCTGCCCCTTCGACGCGATCACGATGGGCCACGACTACGAGATGTCCGACTACAACCGCTCGGACCTGATCTTCACCAAGGAGATGCTGCTCGCGGAGCCGATCGACCGGACGCCTCTGAGGAGCGAGGGCGAGTGAGCGACGGTCCCGTCGACGACAGGTACTCCCAGCTTCTGGAGCGAGCCGCCCAGGCCTGGAACGAAAACGACGTCGAGGCGATGCTGGCGCTGTTCGCTCCCGATTTCGAGATGGAGCTCGCCGGCGCCTTCCTCGGCCTCAAGCACCGCTACGTCGGGCCAGACGAGTACCGCGAGTTCTGGAGCGAGTTTCAGGGGATGTGGAAGACGATCGAGGTGACCATCGAGGGGCTCGAGCAGTTCGGGGAGGCGGTCGTCCTCGCCGACATTCGCTTCAGCGGCGTTGGCAGGGAGGACCTCCCGGTGGACATGACCTTCTTCGCGGTCCTGCGGATCATCTCTGAGCGGGCCACGCTTTGGCTCAACTTCGTCGAGCGCGATCCCGCCGTTGAAGCGGCCCGCTCCGTCGCAGAACTCACGGCGGCAAACGGCGTATGACGCAGGTCTGCTTCTTCCTCGGCGCGATCGGCTGCCTCGGCGGCGCGATCGCCGTGATCGCCCTCCGCAATCCGTTCTACAGCGTCCTTGCCCTGATCGTCCACCTGATCTCGCTTGCCGGGCTGTTCCTGCTGCTACAGGGGGAGTTCATCGCTGCCGCACAGATCGTGGTCTACGCCGGCGCCGTGATGGTGCTCTACGTCTTCGTCGCCGCCTACGTCGGCAACGTCGACGAGCCGCTCTGGGAGCCCATTCCGGGCCAGCGCTTCATCGCGCCGCTGCTCGGCATCGCGCTGTTCGTCGAATTGGCGATCGCGATCACCGGCTCCGGCCTGCAGGCGATCGACACGCGCGGCCCGACGGTCGAGCTCGGCTTCGGCTCGCCCTCGGCGATCGGCAAGCTGCTGCTGGAGCGCTTCCTGATCGCCTTCGAGGCCGCCTCGCTTCTCCTGCTGGTGGCCGCCGTCGGCGCCGTCGTGCTGGCCGGCCGCCACCGCAGCGGTGAGGCCAACGCCCCCCAGGAGACGGCCTGATGGACATCACCTGGTATCTCGTCCTCTCCGCCCTGCTCTTCGCCATCGGCGTCATCGGGCGTCCTTCTCCGCCGCAGCCCCCTGGTGATCCTGCTCTGCCTCGAGCTGATGCTGAACGCCGGCAACCTGGCGCTGCTCTCCTTCTCCCGCTCGCTCGGCAACCAGGACGGACAGGTCTTCGCCCTGATCGTGATGGTGATCGCGGCCTGCGAGGTCGTGGTCGGGCTGGGGATCATCGTCGCCGCCTACCGGCGCCGCATCCCGCTCAACGTCGACGACCTGCGCAGCCTGCGCGGCTGACCAGATGAGCGCGACCGCGTACGGCTGGCTGGTGCTCGCCTTCCCGCTCGCGGGAACGCTGATCATCAGCCTCGGCTGGCGCCGGCTCCCCGGCCGGAGCGCCGGCTGGATCGCGACGGCGATGATCGGCCTCTCCTTCGTCGCCTCGCTCGGCGCCCTGGTCCAGCTCCTCGGCGACCCGGTCGACGCCCGCCAGCACACCTCCTCGCTCTACGACTACGCCAGCGCGGCCGGCCTCAACATCCAGCTCAACGTCCTGGTCGACCCGCTGTCGGTCTTCATGTGCCTTGTCGTCAGCGGGGTATCGACGCTGATCCACCTCTACTCGATCAGCTACATGACCTCGGACCGGGGCTTCAACCGCTTCTTCGCGTACCTGAACTTCTTCGTCTTCTCGATGCTGCTGCTGGTCCTGGCGGGCAACCTGGTGCTGCTGATCGTCGGCTGGGCGTTCGTCGGATTCGCCTCCTACGCGCTGATCAGCTTCTGGTACCGGCGCACCACCGCGACCCGGGCCGGAATGAAGGCCTTCGTCATCAACGTGATCGGCGACGTCGGGATGGTGCTGGCGGCCTTCTTCATCTTCCGGGAGCTCGGCACCTTCGACCTGCTCTCGATCTTCAGCCAGGCGCCCGGCGCCTTCCACACCAACCAGGGCGTGGTGGTCGTGATCTGCCTGCTGCTGCTGGTCGGCGCCATCGCCAAGTCCGCGCAGGTGCCGCTCCACACCTGGCTGCCCGACGCGATGGAGGGGCCCACTCCGGTCTCGGCCCTGATCCACGCCGCGACGATGGTCACCGCCGGCGTCTACCTGATCGCGCGATTCCACCCGCTCTTCGAGATCGGGCTGACCGCCGCCGACATCGCGGCGTTCATCGGGCTGGCGACGCTCCTGATCGCGGCGACGATCGCGCTGGTCGTCACGGACCTGAAGAAGATCATCGCCTACTCGACCATGAGCCAGATCGGCTACATGTTCGTCGGGGTCGGGATCGGGGCCTACTCGGAGGCTCTCTTCCACCTGATGACGCACGCCTTCTTCAAGGCGCTTCTCTTCATGGCGGCCGGGTCGGTGATCGGCGCGATGGCGAACCGCCAGAACATCGACCGGATGGGCGGCTTCCGCAAGGCGATGCCGTTCACCTCCGCCATGCTGCTGATCGGCGCCCTGGCGCTCGCGGCCTTCCCGCTCACCTCGGGATGGTTCTCGAAGGACGAGATCCTCGACTTCGCGGCCTATCGGGGGGGCTTCTACGTGATCTTCACCATCGGCGGCTACATCGGGGCGCTGCTGACGGCCTTCTACGCGTTCCGGATCGGCTTCCGCGTGGTCTTCGGCGAACCCGTCGAGGAGGCACGGGAGCTGGAGCAGGGGCACATCCACCACGCCGAACCCGAGAACCCCGTCACTGGGCGAGCCGGAGGACACAGGCATCGGCTTCCCCGGCCCGAGCCACCAGATCGCCGAGCGCGAGTGGCCGATGAAGATCGCGATGAGCGTCCTGGCCTTCGGGGCGCTCTTCGCCGGCTTCGTGCAGATCCCGGGCGTCGACGACGTCGTCCACCGGTTCCTGCACGGGTCCTTCCTCGACTCGAAGCTCTACGAGCAGGGGCCGAGCACGAGCGCGGCGTACCGAGGCCTGCTGATCGGCGGGCTGATCTCGGTGCTCGGCATCGCGATCGCCTACTACGCCTACCTGCGCAACCGCGGCTGGACGGCGGCCCTTCAGAAGCGTTTCTCCTGGGCGCACGACTTCCTCGAGCACAAGTGGTACTTCGACGAGGCGATCGACCTGCTCTTCGTCCGGCCGGCGCTCGCCGTCGGGCGCTGGTCCAACGCGATCTTCGAGCGCTACGTCGTGCAGGGACTGGTGGTCGCGGCCGTCGACCTGGTCCGCGGGGCCAGCGCCGGGGTCCGCGGAGCCCAGTCCGGCTACCTGCGCTCCTACGCCCTGCTCCTGGTCACCGGCTTCGCCGGCCTCGGCCTCTACTTCCTCCTGCAGAGCTCATGAGGAGTCCGTCGTGATCGAGATCCTCCTCTGGGCGCCGCTCACGCTGGCGCTGGTCGCCGTCCTCTTCCCCAGCCGATTTGGTGGTTGGGTGGCTGCCCTTGGGCCGCTCGTCTCGCTGGTGGCTGCGGTCATCGTCGTGGCCGGCTTCGACCCCTCCGGCGGCCTCCAGCACACGGTCGATTCGAGCTGGATCCCCACGCTCGGCGTCCGTTACCAGCTCGGCGTTGACGGGATCAGCCTCTTCCTCGTCCTGCTCACCGCCGTGCTCTGGCTGGCGGCGACGATCTGGTCGGCGATCAACCCGCCCGAACGGCCGCGGCTCTACTTCCTCATGTTCGGGCTGGCCGAGACGGCGGTCCTCGGCGCCTTCCTCGCCCAGGACCTGATCCTGTTCGTCCTCTTCTTCGATCTGATGCTGATCCCGTTCTACTTCCTGTTCGGGAGCTGGGGGACGGAGCACCCGGGGCGTCCCGAGGAGGGCGAGGGACCGATCCGGCCCCAGCCGGCCACGCTCAAGATGTTCATCTACACCCTGGTCGGCTCGCTGCTGATGCTCGCCGGAGCGATCGCCACCGGGGTCCTGGCGGCGGACGGCGGCACCCCCGATTTCAACATCCAGCACCTGGCCGCCGATCCGCTCGGCACCGGCAGCCAGTACTGGATCTTCTGGTTCTTCGCCGCCGCCTTCCTGGTGAAGATGCCGGCCTTCCCGGTGCACGCCTGGATGCCGGACGCCTACCGGGTGGCGCCGCTTCCCGCCCTGGCCCTCTTCTCGGGCGTCCTCTCCAAGGTCGGCGCCTACGGCTTCCTGCGGGTGGTGCTGCCGATCTTCCCGGCGGCCACCACGCATTTCCAGGAGGTGATCCTGGTGATCGCGGTCGCCTCGATCCTCTACGGCTCGGTGATGGCCTTCACCCAGACGAGCGCGCGGCTGATCCTCGGCTATTCCTCGATGGCGCAGCTCGGCTTCATCACCCTCGGCATCTTCAGCCTGCGGCCCGATGGTGCGGACGGCGCGGTCCTCAACATGGTCAACCACGGCCTGGTCGTCGCGCCGCTGATGCTGATCGCCGTGCTTCTGGTCGAACGCGCCGGCACAGACGACATCCGCAGGATGGGCGGGCTGGCGACGCGGGCGCCGGTGCTGGCGGCGCTGTTCCTGATCGCGACGCTCGCGCTGCTGGCGATGCCCGGCTCCGCCAACTTCATCGGCGAGTTCTACATCCTCAACGGGATCTTCCAGGAGAAGATCGTCTACGCCTTCGTGGCCGCGATCGGCATCGTCTTGGCCGCCTACTACGCGCTCCGCCTCTACCAGCACGCGATGCACAACCGCAAGCCCGACGGGATCGAGTCGCGTGAGGTCGGCCTGGTCCGCGGCGCCATCCTCACCGGCCTGATCGCCTGCATCGTCGGCGCTCGCACTCTGGCCCGGGTTGATCCTGCACCGCGCAGACAACTCGGTCAGCAGCCAGCTCCGGACGACCGTCGAAGTACCGACCGAGGTGGCCCAGCGATGACCTTCCACGCCCCCCACGTCGACTACGCCGGGCTCTCGCCCGTGATCGCGCTGACAGCGGGGATGGTCGTCGTCCTGATGGTCGGGCTGATTCCGCGCTTCGGCGGCCGCTTCCCGATGGCCTACCTGACGATCGCGGTCCTGGCGGTGACGGCCGGCCTGTGCGATCTGGCAGTGGGGCTCGAACGAGGACCTGGTCGCGGGCGCGCTGCGGCTCGACGGCTTCGGACTGGCGGCGACGCCTGATCGCCTGCCTGCGCGGCGGCGATCGCCGTCGTGCTCGCCATCCGCGAGCCCGCAGCCGAGGAGGCGGGCTTCGGCGCCTTCTATTCGCTCCTGCTCGGCTCGGTTCTCGGCATGACCCTGATCGCCCAGGCGCAGAACCTGATCGCCTTCTTCGTCGCCCTCGAGCTGCTCTCGATCCCCCTCTACGTCCTCTGCGCCTCCGCCCGCCGGACCGAGCGCTCGCTGGAGTCCGGCCTCAAGTACCTGGTGATCGGCTCGATCGGCTCGGCGACCGTGCTCTACGGCTTCGCGCTGCTCTACGGAGGCTCGGGCTCGACCGACTTCGCCGGGATCGCCAAGGGCCTCGCGGGAGACAACGGCAACGACACCATCGTCCTGATCGGCACCGCGATGGTGGCCACCGGCCTCGCCTTCAAGACCTCCGTGGCGCCCTTCCACCAGTGGACACCCGACGTCTACCAGGGCGCGCCCACGCCGATCACCGCGTTCATGGCGGTGGCGACCAAGGCCGCCGCCTTCATCGCCCTGGCCCGGCTCTTCGAGGTGGCGCTCGGCCCGATCGCAGACGATTGGAAGCCGGCCCTCGCCGCCCTGGCGGTCATCTCGATCGCCGTCGGCAACATCGGCGCCCTCGGCCAGGACTCGCTGAAGCGGCTGCTGGGCTACTCCGGCGATCGCCCAGGCCGGCTACATGCTCGCCGGGATCGTGGTGGCGACCGAGAAGGGCCTCGAGGCGCTCGTCTTCTACCTCGCCGCCTACACGCTGATGAACCTGGCCGTCTTCGCCGTGGTGGTCGCCCGGGAGCGCGAGACCGATCGCGGCGACGACATCGCCGCGCTCGCCGGCATCGGCCGCACCCGCCCGCTGCTGGCCTGGCCGCTGACGATCGCGATGCTCGCCCTCGCCGGGGTCCCGGGCACCTCGGGGTTCATGGGCAAGGTATTCCTGATCGAGGCAAGCGTCGACGGCGACTACACCTGGCTCGGCGTGGCGATCGTGATCGGCACGATGGTCTCGCTCGCCTACTACCTGCGGGTGATCGCCGCCGTCTGGATGTGGCCGGAGCCAAGCGCGGCGCCGCCCCCCGCCCAGGCCGGGGCGATGCCCGCGATCGCGGGCGGGTCTCCCGAGGCGGATGCGGTGCCGAGGGGCGCCAGCCGGTGCGCGTTGATCGTCGGCTCCGCGCTGCTCTGCGGCGCGGCCACGATCGCCTTCGGCGTCGCCCCCTCGCCGCTGATCGACTGGGCCTCGCACGCCGCCGGCTCGCTGACGACCACGATCTAGAGCACTCCCCGAGCCGCTTCCGCGAGGATGGCGCGGCGCTTGGGCGTCCTGCTGACCATCGTCGCCATCGCGGTCTCCGGCAGCGCGGGGGTGGCCGCCGAGCGCCGCTGGCCGGCACGTCGCGGTCGGCTGGGCGCGGCGGGCGCTGGTGATCTCGCTCTACACGCTGATCCCGTTCGTCGTCTTCTTCAACCTCGCCCGCACCCACATCAACACCGACGAGGCCGGAGGGCTGGTGATCGGGTGGGTGGCCCTCCTGTCCGCGTCCGGTATCGCCTGGCTCGTCGGCACCCGGCTGCTGCGGCTGGAGCGCCCCGCCGCCGGCTCGTTGATCACGGCGACGCTGATCGCGAACTCGGGCTACCTCGGCTATCCGCTCGTCGCCTCGCTGCTCGGCTTCCACGCGCTCGGCGAGGCCGTCGTCTATGACGTCGCCGTCTCGTCACCGGCGCTGCTCCTGCTCGGCTTCGGTACCGGCGCGGCCTTCGGCACCAAGGTCGGAGAGGGATTCCGCGACCGGCTGGTCGCCTTCTTCACGCGGAATCCGCCGCTCTACGCCGCGGTCGCCGGGCTGCTCGTCCCCAACTCCTTCGCGCCCGACGTCCTGGTGGACATCTCGCGCGGCTTCGTGATCGCGCTGCTGCCGATCGGCTTCTTCGCGGTGGGGGCGGTGCTCGCGGAGGAGGCCGAGGAGCGGCGGGTCAGGATCGGCTCGCCCTTCCATCCGCCGATCGGCGCCGCGATCCTGCTGCGCCTCGTGATCGCTCCCGGGCTGCTGCTCCTGCTCTCGCTCCCCTTCATCGACCTCCCCGGGCCCTACCTGCTCCTGGCGGCGATGCCCTGCGGCATCAACACGCTGCTGGTCGCCCACGTCTACGGGCTCGACTCGAAGCTCGCCGCCCAGGCCGTGGCGTGGACCACCGCGATCGCCGTCGTCGCCGTTCTGATCGCCCAATCGATCTGGGGATAGAGCTAGGCTGGCCAGCCCGTGCGCTACCCCGTCGAGGAATTCACAGAGGAGGAACGCGAGCTCCTCTCCCCCCACTTCACCAACCTCGACCGTCCCGTCTTCGCGCTGGTCAACCTGCCCGAGACGATCAAGGGAGCGCTCTTCGCCCGCTACTCCCGCTACTCCGGGACAGTCCGCCGCCTCTACCTGGAGGAGTTCGCCGCCGACGTCCCGGAGGGCGGCCGGCCGTTCGAGGGCGAGGAGGGCGAGCGCGCCGCGGGCCTCTACGAGCGCGTCTTCATGGGGTACGGCGACGACTCGATCGCGCAGGTCGGCGGAGCGCACGTCGCCTGCGAGTGGGTCTCGAACATCCTCACCAAGGTGCTCCAGCGCGGGCGCCTCGCCGCCTATCTCGAGCAGTCCACCCGCTACATCCCCTACGACCAGCCGCTGCCCGAGTCGGCGGGAGGCGGCTACCGCTTCTACCGCGACGACGAGCTCGGTCCCGAATACGCGCAGGCGATGGACGAGCTCTTCGCGATCTACTCGCGCTCGCTCGTCCAGGTGCAGGAGTGGGCCGCCGAGCGCTGGCCGCGAGGCGATGAGCCCGAGGCGGCCTGGCAGCGGTCGATCAAGGCAAAGGCGCTCGACCTGCTGCGCGGCCTCCTACCCGCCTCGACCCTGAGCCACGTCGGCATCTTCGCCTCGGGCCAGGCCTACGAGCAGATGCTGCTGCGCATGCTGGCCTCGCCCCTGCCGGAGGCGCGGCACTTCGCCACGATGATCCTCGAGGAGCTCAAGAAGGTGATGCCGAGCTTCGTCGCCCGGGTCGAGCGGCCGGATCGCGGCGGGGAGTGGATCTCCTACCTGGAGCGGCGCCGGGAGGCCGCCGAGCGCTGGGTCGCGCGGATGGGCCTCGACTCGCTCCGAGGGCGACGAGATGGCGCCGTCGGTCGAGCTGATCGACGTGGACGGCTCCGAGGACGAGCTGATCGCGGCCTCGCTGTTCGAGTCGGCCGGCAGCTCCGAGCGGGCGATCCTCGACCGCGTGCGGGCCCTGCCGCCCGACGAACAGGCCGAGATCATCGCCGACCTCGCGGGTGAGCGCTCGAACCGCCGCCACCGCCCCGGCCGCGGCTGGGAGGCGGTCCGCTACCGCTTCGAGATCGTCTCCGACTACGGCGGGTTCCGCGACCTGCAGCGCCACCGGATGCTGACCTGCCAGTGGCAGCGGCTCAGCCCCGACCTGGGCGCCGGGATCCCCGACGAGGTCCGCGAGGCCGGAGCCGGCTCCGAGTACGAACGGGCGCTGGAGATCTCGCGCACCGAGCACGACCGGCTGGCGGACGCCGGGCCTCGGCGATGCGGCGCCCTACGCGCTCTGCCTCGGCTACCGGATCCGCTACCTGCTCGACCTGAACGCGCGCGAGGCGATGCATCTGATCGAGCTGCGCTCCGGGCGCGAGGGTCATCCCACCTACCGGGCGGTCGCCCAGGCGATGCACGAGCGGATCGCCTCGGTCCATCCCGCGATCGCCGCGGCGATGACGCACGTCGACGCCTCGACCGAACCGCGGCTCGAGCGGATCATGAGCGAGATCCGCACCCACCGGAAGCGGGTCGCCGCCGATCAGGAGCCGGCTGCCTCCGACGCCCCGCCGGGCGTCAGCGCGCTTGGGCGCGTAAATCCGCGCAGCGCCAGAGAATTCCGTAACACCGCAGAGGTGGCGGGTCGTAGGATTCAGGTCGATGAAGGGAGCGAGAGCGCTGGCGAGCGGGATGCTCGTCCTGGCGTTGAGTTGCGCCATTCCGGCGATCTCGGCCGCGCAGGACGCCGGGACGACGACGGACGCCACGACGACGACCACGGCGACCACGCCCGTCCGACCCGGCGACTCCGCCTCCGGACGCTTTCCGGCGATCAGCCGAAGCCGAAGCAACCCCAGGCGCCGTCGACGGAGCCGGGCGCGGGAACTCCGGCGTGAGCCGGCGCTCGCGCGAAGGTCGGACAGCCGATTCCCCTCTCGCCGGCGACAGCGCGCCCGCGAACGGCTCCGGCGACGGCGCCCGCAAGGCCGCCTCGGCGAGCGTCACGATGGGCGATCTCTTCTTCTCTCCCACCTCCGTCACCATCGCCGTCGGCGACACGGTGACCTGGCACAACACCGGACAGGCTCCGCACAATGCCACCGCCGACGACGGCAGCTTCAAGACGCCCGATCTGAACAACGGGCAGAGCGCCTCCCACACCTTCACCCAGGCCGGGACGTTCAGCTACATCTGCACGATCCACCCGAACATGCACGGGACGATCCGGGTGCTGAGCTCGAGCGGCGGCGGAGGCGGGGGCGGAGGCGGCGGCGCTTCCTCGTCGAGCTCGAGCGGCTCCGCCAGCTCCGAGTCGTCGGCGGTCGCCTCCCCCGGTGCGGCGGGCGACGCCAACACGCTGCCGATGACCGGCATGGCGGTCGGCGGGCTTGCGCTCGTCGGCTTCGCGCTCCTCGCCCTCGGGCTGATCGCGCGGCAGGCGGACCGGGAGCGATCCCGCCGCCGCTGGCTCTCGATCTTCTAGCTCGTCCGGTCTGAAATGCTGGCGGCGTGCTCCATCACGTCTCGCTGGAGATCCCGCCGGATGAGGCAGACCGCTCGATCGAGTTCTGGGGGCTGCTCGGCTTCGAGGAGGTCCCGGCGGCAGACGTGCTCGGCGACTCGGTCCGCTGGCTGGAGCGCGACGGCACCCAGATCCACCTGATCCTCACCGAGGGCCACACCGCGCCCGCGCTCGGCCACGCGGCGGTGGTCGCCTCAGACCACGCGGAGGCGAAGCAGCGACTTCGCGACGCCGGCTTCCAGGTGGAGGACACGCGCCAGCTCTGGGGCGCCGATCGCGCCTTCGCCATCGCCCCCGGCGGGCACCGGGTGGAGCTGATGGCGGCGCCTCCGCCATCGACCAGCACTAAAGTCCTGATCTAGTTCCGCCGCTTGCGCTTCCTGCGCCGCTGGCCCTGAGTCTCGCCCGGCTCGGGGGGAGCCTCGCCGTCGCCGTTCTCCGGCAGCGCTTGTTCCGACACCTCCCGGCCACTGCCCTCGACCGTCCCCGCCCCGGCGCCTTCCGCCGGAGGCGGGCCGATGTCCTCGCGGCTCGGCCACGGGATCGCCTCGCCCGCGTCCCACGCCGGGGGCAGGGGCCGGGCCACCAGCCGGCGAGCATCAGCCCGATCACCGCGAACCAGAGCACCAGGCCGAAAATCCCCACGGGGACGAGAAGGAGCGATACGCCGAGGGCCAGCCCCAGCATCGCCCAGAACCGGGTGAGCAGGCCGGTGCGCATGCTCCAGAGCGGGATGTAGATCAGGGCGAAGACCAGGGAGAGCAAACCGACGAACCGGACCAGCGAGCCGACCTGGAGCACCGTGGAGTCGTCGAGCAGGTTGCTCGCGAGGTCATCCCGCGCCTTGCCGGCCGCCTGCTCGGGTGTCCTGGGGGTGGTGGTCGTCGACTGCGGGGTGGTGGTCGTCGACTGAGGCGTGGTCGTCGACCTGGGCGTGGTCGTCGTCCCGGAGGGCTTGCTCGGCTGAGTCGTCGTGGTGCCCTTGGGAGCGGCGGCCGCCGCCTCGCGAGCCTGTCGCTCCTTCGCCGGCGCCTGGGCGACGAACTTGTCGGCCACATCGTTGAGGCCGATCGCCACGAGCAGGCCCGAAGCCGAGAAGAGGATCGGCCCGATGAACGCCAGCAAGACCATCGGGCGGCGTACGCGCTCGGTACGTCCCGCTGCCGAGCGGATCAGGACGTAGAGCACTGGAACGAAGAGCAGGACCGCAAGCCCAATCAGGATCCCCTGGCCCACGATCAGCTCGGTCGTCTGGTCGTGGAACTTGGTGAGCCGCTCGGCGTCGTTGTCGCCTCCGACCGAGGGCTGCAGGGGCAGCGAGGCCGCGACGAGCAGCGCGCCGAGGATCGCGCAGATGCCCGCGGGACGCATCCAGCGTGCTTGGAAGTCGAGCAGCTCCTGTTTGCTCGGAAGGGGGTTCACGGAGGTTTCCCCGCAAGCAGACGCGGGGTGCGTGACTGTATCTTGGCCGCGATGCCGCTTATCTCCCGGCAGCAGGGGCCGATCGCCGTCTACGGAGCCACCGGATACACCGGCCGGCTCGTCGCCGCCGAGCTCGCAGGCGCCGGCGCGGACCTCGTCCTCTCGGGGCGAAATCGCCGCAAGCTCGACGCCTCGCCTCGCGAGATCGAGGGCGAGGTCGCCGTGCAGGAGGCGACCCTCGACGACCCCGCCTCGCTCCGCGCGCTGCTCGCCGATTGCGCGGTCGTGGTCGACTGCGCCGGGCCGTTCGTCCGCTACGGCGAGCCGGTGCTGGCCGCGGCGGTCGAGACCGCGGACCCACTACCTCGACACCACCGGCGAGCAGCCCTACATGAAGCTGGCCTTCGAGCGCTACGGCCCGGGCGCCTCGGAGGCGGGGGTGGCGGTGATCCCCGCGATGGGCTTCGACTACGTACCCGGGGACATGATCGCCTCGCTCACCGCCGAGCGGCATGGGCGAGCTCGACGAGCTCTCGTTCAGCTACTGCTGGAAGGGGTTCATGCCGAGCCAGGGGACCGCCCGGACCGCCCTCGAGATCATCAGCGGCGCCGCGCGTGGAATGGCGGGAGGGGAGTGGGTCGAGGCGGGCGGCGAGACCCCGGCGGGCTCATACGAGTTCCCGCCGCCGGTCGGCCGCCAGCGGATGATCCGCTACCCCTCCGGCGAGCAGATCACCGTGCCGCGTCACATCCCCACCCGGAACGTGCGCACGACCATGAACGCCTCGGCCTTCGGCGAGCGAGCGGCTCGCGCCGCTCACTGCCGCGATGGCGCGTCCGGCCGGGCTGGCGATGAGGACGCCGCTGAAGCGCCTGCGCCGGAGCGGTCGATCTCTCGTCTCCCCGAGGGGCCGACACCCGCGCAGCGCGAGCGGATGCGCTGGATGATCGTCTGCGAAGCGAAGCGCGGTGAGGTCGAGCGCAAGGGAGTGATCAGCGGAAAGGACGTCTACGGCCTCACCGCCGCGGCGATCCGCCAGGGGAGCGATGATCGCGGCGGGGCGCGGCTTCGAAGGTCGGGGCGCACTGGCGCCCTCGCAGGCGTTCGATCCGAAGGAGTTCCTCGGCGGCCTCGATCGCTTCGACGTGCGCTGGCACGTCGAGGGGGTCGAATCGCGCACTTCCGGTCGAGGCCTGAGCCCAATGCCGATCGGACTGGGACGCGGCGGCGGCGTGCCGTCAGCCTCGAGGACGCTGCGAGTACCACGACGCCGCGCTGCCCCGCCTGCGGCGAACCGCTGTTCGTCTGGATCGAGACCGATCGGCTACGGAGCGCGCGAGGACCAGGTCATCGACCGCTGCGAGAACTGCGGCCTGGTGCTCGTCCGCGGGGCGATCCCGACACCTGACGCATGCGGCGGAGAGGCTGCTCTCCGATGCCGAGCAGCGCGGCGAGCGCGTCGCCTTTCGGGCGGCAAACGCGGCCAGCCTGCAGGCCTGGCTCGGGGCCGAGAACTGGGCGGCCCTGCGCCCGGGCGGTCATGGGATCGAGCCGACGCCCCGCGCCGCCTCCCTCCTCCTCGCCCGCCGCGGGCTCGAGATCCGGCGCGTCCGCCACCTCGCCGGGCCCGGAATGGCCTCCATGTGGCAGACGCTCCTCAACCTGCTCACCTTCCATCGCGACTTCGCCTCCGAGGCCGCATCCGGGCGACTTCGTCCCGGCACGGGCCGCGGGCGGGGGGCGTTCTGGACCGACGCCGTGGTGACGGTGCTGGCGGCGATCCCGACCGCGTTGATCGCCGTCCTGCTCGAGGGCGGAGCGGTCCTGGCCCGCCGCGGCGGCGTGATCGAGATCGAGGCCGAGCCGCTCCCGGCTACGGACTGATCTCGAGCGCCAGCGCGGCGACCTCGGCGGGAGCGCCGACGTGCGGCGGCGCGGCGCCCGAGTCGACCTCATGGGCGGAGGCACCCGCGAGGCGAGCGGTAAGCGCGGCGGAGGCGTCGCGAAGCAGCGGCGGGGTCGAGGGAGCGGTGACGATCGCTGACGCGCGTTCCGCCGTCGCCAGTCGCGGCAGCGGCGCCCGCCACCCGGCGAAGATGCCCATCTCGGCGATCACGCTCGCGGGCCGCTCCCGTGCGGCGGCCGTCAATTCCTCCGGGCAGCCGGCTCACTCCCGCCCCGAGCGCGGCGCAGGCCGCCGGAGAGGTAGACGTCGATCACGTCCTCGCCCGCGCCGGCCGCCGTCTCGAGGCGTCGCCGATCGCCGGAGAGGGCCTCGGTCGCCATCGGGACGAGTTGCAGAACCGGCGGCTCGACCAGCACCGTCCCCGCCACGAGCTCGGGCCGGCGAATCAGGAGATCGAGAGCCAGCATCGCTCCGATTCCGGCGCCCACGACGACGGCCGGGGCGGCGTCCGCCGACTCGAGCAGGGCGACCGCGTCCTCGCTCTGCTCCTCGACCGTCGTGCGCCGGTAGCCGTCGGGAGCGCTCGAGGCACCCCAGCCGCGGCGGTCGTAGCTGATCGCCCGCGACCGGGCAGCTAGCTCCTCGGAGACCGCATCCCAGACCGACGCGTCGGCCGCGGTCTCGTGGACCAGCAGGACCGGCTGCCCCTCGCCGCGCTCGCTCCACGCGATCTCGACGCCGCGGGCCTCGACGGTCGGCATCGCGCTAGAGGTTGCGCCAGATCCGGCCGATCAGGGGCAGGGCGAGGGCCCGCGGGCTGTGCTGTCCGGCCAGGGCACCGGCGCGGTTCAGCATTCCGGGGACGACGACCCGCTTGTCGTTCGCGGCGCCTTCGACGGCCTGGCGGGCGATGTCCTCCGCCGACATCCAGACGATCCCGGGGGTGCGGTCCTCGACGCCCGGGAAGTCGGCGACCGCCATGAACTCCGTGCGGACCGGCCCGGGACAGACCGCGGTGACGGTGACGCCCGAGCCGCGCAGCTCCGTCCGGATCGCCTCGCTGAAGGAGAGGACGAAGGCCTTGCTCGCCCCGTAGACGGCGGAGCCCGGCAGGGGCTGGAAGGCGCCGAGGGAGGCGATGTTGATCACGCTGCCCCGGCCGCGCTCCACCATCGGGGTGATGAAGCGGCTGGTCAGGTCCACCACCGCCTCGACGTTCAGCCGGACCATCTCGACCATGCGCTCCCGCGGGCTCGTTGCAAAGTCCGCCTGGTGCCCGAAGCCGGCGTTGTTGACGAGCACCTCGACGGCGCGGCCCCGGCCGCCGAGCTCCGACTGGAGTCGGTCCCGCTCCGACTCGTCGCCGAGATCGCAGGCGATCACCTCGACATCGACGCCGTGCTCGGAGGAGAGCTCGGTCGCCAGGCTGCGCAGCCGCTCCTCGCGGCGGGCCACCAGGATCATCGAGAAGCCGCGCGAGGCGAGCTCGGCCGCGATCGAGGCGCCGATCCCGGACGAGGCGCCGGTGACCAGCGCGGTGTTGCTGACAGAGGGTTCCGGCAGGCCCACTGGATCAGTGGCGGGCTAGTCCTGGAGGCCCTCCCGGGCCTCCCGCACCAGGGTGACGGCCTCGGGGAAGACGATCCTGATCGCGTCGCGGACCTGGACCGCCTGCTCGTCGCTCGAGCCGCTCAGCTCGAGCGAGCCGATCGCCGCCACCGTCATCTCGACGGCGAGCTTGATCGCGTTGTCCGCCCACGCCACCTTCTGGGCCCCGGCCATCTGCTCCTGGAGCTCCTCCATGCGGCGCCGCATCTCCTCCGGATCGCCAAAGAGTCCACCAAAGCCTTCCATTGAGCCGATCATAGAGCGCGTCACTCCTTGGCCGGGGATTCGCCACGATCCGCGCGCCACGCCGCACCACGGCCCGGAGAGCGTGACCCGTTGCCGCACACCGCCACAGCCGGGCGCAGGGGCGCCGCATCGGTCGAGTACCTGGCGCTCGCCGGGATGATCGGCCTGCTGATCGTGATCGCGATCGCTGCCCTGGTGGCGTCTCCGCCGCGGCGGGGCGACCGCGAACTGGGCGAGATGCTCGCCCGCCGGATCGCCTGCTCGCCGCGCTATCCGGTGCCCTGCGGGCGGAACCCGCTCGCCCTCGCCTACGGCTTTCCACTCGGGAAGCTGGTCCGCTACCTGGCGCCCGAGCCGGCGGCTCTCGCCGGCGAGCTGCCGGTCGACTTCCGCTACTGCCGGCAGGCGAGCTGCGCCGCGCCGGGCGACGAACCGGGCTCACCGCCTCGAACCGCCGGGTCACCGAGTTCACCTCGGTGGAGGACGGGCGCTCGGCTCGGGCGGCCGCCGGGTGCGGATCACCTACTGGCTCTACCGGCCCGGCCTCGGCTGGGAGCGGGTCGAGCGCACCGCGGGAGCGGCCGAGATCGCGGCCGCCTCCTCGATCCGCCTCAGCCTCGAGGACGACCCGGCCCTGGTCCCGCTCGAGACCCTCCCGGGCGAGACCACTACGCTTCCCGCCGGCGGAGGAGCCGCCCTGGCGGTGGTCGGTTCCCTCGCGCCCGGCGACCTAATCAGGGCATCGCGGCGCAACTGCCGCTCGTCGAGGTCTAGTTCCGCTAGCCGAAATCAGCAGCTCGGTAGGTCCGGCGGGAAGGACGTTCCGAACACGTTCTTCGACCAGGCAATTGCCGTCCCCGAACGTATCCCAGGCCAGATCCACAGCGACGACGGCCGGCAGCACGGGATCGGGCGGGCCCCGTTGCCCAGCACCGTGTTGTGGACGATGTGATTGTTATCCGAGCTCGGATCGATGTCCTGAAGAGATGAAATCGCAGATCCTGAGGCGAAAGCTGCTGCGCAGCGCAGATGTTCGCCACCGCGATCCCGAAGGAGCGATTGCCCGTCACCTGGTTGTGGCGGACGCCGTTGGAGTCGGCGGCCACAAGCAAGATGCCGCTTCCTGACGGTACCTCGCAGACCAGGACCGCTCCCGCAATTGTTGTCCTGGTTGTTGTTGCGGACGACGTTGTGCGTGATCACGTTGCCGCTGTTGACCTTGGCATCGAGGAACGGCAGCGTGAACGAGAGGATCCCGCCCGTGTTGTCGTGTGCGACGTTGTGGTCAGCCTTGACGCCGATGCTGTTCTCGATCTCGTAGCCGCTCACGTTCCCGGTCGCGACGTTGTGGTCCATCCGGGAGTTGAACGACTGCCCGATGTAGAAGCCCGTGTCCCGGGCGTCCGACGCGAACGAATGGTCCACGCGGCCGTTGAACGAGTGGGAGGGAAAGATCGCGTACTCCGTGTTGTCCTGTGCCTCCAGCTCGCTGATCCGCCAGTCGGCAGACGCAGAAGAGCAACACTCCGTCATCGGCGAAGCCCTGGACGGTTAGCCCGCGCAGCATGGAGCCGCGTAGACGCAGGCTGGGATCGGTCAGGCAGGACGGGTCGGAGGTGTTCGCGACGCCGATCCCAACATCCTGGCCGCTCGTCCGCCTGCAGGGTCACGGGCGCGCCGTGCCCGCCGCCCTGGCCGACGATGCTGATGTCGTTCTTGTCGACTACGACCGCGCAGCTATTGCTCGGCTCGGCCGGGCACGGTTGGCTGTTCTCGGTGTAGGTGCCAGGGGCAACCAGCACCGTGTCGCCGGGATTGGCCTGGTTGACCCCGGCCTGGATCGAGCCGCCGGGATGGACGTGGATCGCCTTCGCTCCGGCTGCGGCCGGGATCAGCAGCAGCGCCGCAGTCGCGATGGCGGGAGCAATGAACCTGTAGCGCGCCATGGACCCTCCTTGGTCGATGCTCGCCTGATGGTCGTCCGTAACCCCCTGGGACCCTACCCAAATTTAATCTCGAGCGCCGAGCGTCATCAGCCGTCGGAAAGTGCCGCTTTGGACGAGAAGCGGCGCTTCGCATGGAAAGCGGCGGAGTCCAGTTCCTGAAGCATTTCTGCGCCCAGGCCCGCACTATCCGTCAGCCGTTCATCGCGCGCTGGGCTCGACTGCAGCATTAGGGCCGCTATAGGAGCCCAAACCCTGCAACCGGGAAACGTCCCGTCCGTCAAGCCCCGGCGTGCTGGCCGGCCTCCCGGCTTGCGCTGCGGATCAGGCGGCGCCAGTCGGTGGTGCGGAAGACGAAGATCAGGGCGAGGGCTCCGAGCACCACCGTCCAGGCGGCGATCGCGATCTGCTGGCCCACCGAGTAGGTGAGCACCGCGATCGGCCCCGGGCCGACCAGCGTCGCGACCAGCAGCGCCTGCTGCGCGCCCGCACCCCCTGGGGTGAGCGGCAGCAGGTTCGAGACCGTCTGCACGCTCATCACCAGCAGCACGTTCTGGAACGAGCCGCCGATGTGGAAGGCCTCGAGGAAGAACCAGTAGGAGGCGAAACGCATCACCCAGCCGACGCCCTGCCACGAGGCGACTGTGCGCAGGTAGAGCATCGGGGTCGCCAGCACGATTGCGCCCTGCCTGATGTGGTCCCAGAACTGCTCCACCCGGCGAGCCAGCACGGCGAAGAGGACTATGACCAGGATCCCGAGGGCGGTCAGGGTGAAGAGCAGCAGGCTCGGGTTCTGGGCCCAGAAGGCGATGTCGAAGGCGGGCAGGTCGGGCAGCTCGGGCGGCTGCGGCAGGAGGCCCTGGGTGAGGGCATAGATCAAGACCAGGATCCCCACCGTCGTGTCGAAGACGGACCCCACGAAGAACGACGAGACGACGGCGGTGTAGGTGGATCGCCGGATCGAGCGCTTGGCCAGGAAGATCTTCACGGCGTCGCCGACGCGCGCGGGGACGATGCTGTTCATCCCGGCGCCCACCAGGTAGGCGGCCGTGATCCGCCAGTACGGCACCGACCGGTCGGGGTACGCGGCCCCCAGCGTGTTCTGCCAGGCGCGGCTGCGCGCGAGCAGGTGGGCGAGGTAGAAGGCCAGCGCGATCACCATCGATGGCCAGCCGATGTCGCCCAGGCGGTGGAAGAACTCCTCGGCTCCGTGCCGAAAGCTCTCGAGGCTGTTGCCGAGGTCGACTCCGAGCGGAGGCGTCATGAACCCTCGTCCCCGACCCGCTTGATCTCGGCGTTGAACAAGGCACCCAGCAGGAACGCCAGGTTGCCGAGCCAGAGCCAGATCAGCAGGGAGATCAGGGCGCCGAGCGTGCCGTACGTCTTGTCATAGGAGCCGAAATGGGCGACGTACGCCGAGAAGAGCAGCGAAACGGCGAACCAGAGAGCCGTGCCGATCACCGCGCCGGGAAGCACCGAGCGCAGCGAGCGGTCGCCCGGACTCGCGGTGCGCCGCGGGGCGAGCGCGTAGACGATCGCGAAGGCGGTCAGCAGCGCCGCGCCTCCAATCGGCCAGCGCAGGTAGCCGACCATGCTTGGCGACGACGCCGGAGAACCCGGCCGCGTCGGCGATGCTCCCGAAGAGGGGCCCGGCGACGACCACGGCGAGGAAGGCGATCAGGATGAGCACCGCCAAGAGCGCGGTCAATCCCAGCCGCACGCCCAGATTGGGCAGAAACTTACGGCGGACCCTTCGCCCGGTTGATCGCCTCCAGAGAGCGCATCGCCGCGCCGATCGCCGCGGACGCCGAGTAGAGCGCAAGAGCGAGCCCGACGACCAGCAGGACGCCGGCGTTGGAGCGATTGGCGAGCGAGTCCCGCAGCGCGCTGTCGATCGTGTCGACCGCGGCGCCCGGCGCGGCGTCGCGGAGGGTCTCGACGATGCTCTGGTAGGTGTCCGGGTACTTCCCGAGCAGCGCGAGCAGCGAGACCACGACCAGCAGCGCCGGGAAGAGCGAGAGGATCGAGTAGTAGGTCAGCGCCGCCGCTCGATCGGTGATCTGCACCTCCCCGAAGCGGCTGTAGATCGCCTTGGCGACGGCGATCCACTCGTCCCTACCAGACGGCATCGTGCGCCTCCATCACGCCGAGCGCCGACTCGAGAGGCAGCCCGTTCAGGGAGCCGCTGAAGGTGCCGAAGGGCGCCTCGTAGTCGGATCGCGCCAGCAGGGGGATGCCCTCGTGATGGGTGCGCTTGGTCTCGGCAGCGAAGTTGAGCCGGGACTCGTCCTCGAAGTGGATCGACCCGAGCCCCTGAAAATCGACCGGCCCTGGCTCGGTGGGCTGCCCGGCGACCCAGATCGCGCGCTCGCTCGCCACGGGCGGGTCGTTGATTCCCGTGACCAGGTTCCAGGCGACCTTGCGACCGTCGCGGGCCGTGCCCACCCCCGCCGACCACTTCCAGGACGTGTAGCGGCGGTGGTACCCGGCCGAGTCGTCGATCACTCCGAGGCCGTCGAGCGCACTGGTCCTCCTGCCGATCCGCACCTCGCCGCGGACGGGCATCCCGGCGTCCTTGCGCGTCCACGAGTAGCCGCCCTCGCCGTTCGGGCACATGCACTCGATCGGGTATCCCTCGATCGAACTCCAGGTCGAACTCGATGCTTCCCGCGCGCACGCGAGCCGAACGCCCCCGCATGGACACCTGACGGCGCCGACCCGGGAAGTCCCTGCGGGTGCCCTCCCAGAGTCGCCGGCGCTCCCGGTCCCAGACCCCCCAGAACGTCATCGCCGCGGGCCCGACCTGGACGTTCGCGGCGAAGACGATCAGGTTGTCGGCGAAGGCGCCGACCCAGCGCCAGCGCTTGCGGAACCGGCGCCCGAGCAGCAGCGGCATCGGGTCGGGCGGGACGGCAAGCGAGGGCCGCTCCTCCGCCTCCCCGCGCCAAGGGAGCCGCGCCACCTCCTCGGAGATCTGCGCGGCCTTCAATCCAGGAAGCGGAGGATCTCGCCCGCGATCTGCTCTCCGCGGTCCTCCTGCAGGAAGTGGGCCGCCCCCTCGATCCTCACCTGCTCGGTGACGGTCGGGATCCACTCGATGAAGCGCTCGCCTGCCCGCGGGAACGGAAAGACCGGATCGCTGTCGGAGAAGGCGACCAGCGCGGGCTTCTCCCAGCGCCGCAGGGCGTCGGCGACCTCCCGCATCTCCGGCGCACCGGGGGCGCCCTCCTCCGTCGGGACGAGCAGCGGGAACTGCGCGGCGCCCGCCTTCGACTCGGCGGTTGGGAAGGGCGCCTCGTATCCCGCGACCACGTCGTCCGGGAGTTCGGTCGTCGTCGCGCCCTGGATCACGAAGCCGACCGGGAGGTCCGGGTTCTTCTCGGCGAAGTCACGCCAGGCCATGAATCCCTTCGAGACCCGGCCGGTGAAGATGCCGGTGTTGAGGATCACCAGGGCGCCGACGCGGTCGGCGTTCTCCACCGCCCAGCGCAGGCCGATCGGCCCGCCCCAGTCCTGGACCACGACGACGGCATCGCTCAGGTCGAGCCCGTCGAGCACCGCGCCAACCAGCTCGAGGTGGCGGTCGTACGTGTACCAGCCGCGATCGGTCGGCTTGTCGGAGCGCCCGAAGCCCGCGTAGTCGGGGCAGATGACCCGATGTCCGGCCTGCGACGAGCGGGCCCAGCATCCTCCGGTAGAGATAGGCCCAGGTCGGCTCGCCGTGGAAGCAGACGATCGGGCGCCCGCCGTCGTTGCCCTCGTCGACGTAGTGCAGCCGCAGCCCGTCGACCTCCGCGTAGTGGGGCTCGAAGTCGTAGCCGGGAAGGCCCTCGAAGCGCTCGTCGGGCGTGCGAAAGACGTCCATCGGGCTGAGCATACGTTGGGTAGGCGCCGCTACACTGCCCGCCCCCATGGCTGCCGTTGTCCAGCCAGAATCCTCCCGCAGCATGCCTCCCGCGACGCACGATCCCTCGGACGAGGCGATGTGCCGACGGGCGCGCGAGCGCTTCACCGCCGACCGGAAGCGCGGCGGACGCGTGCCCAGGCGTCGCCGGCGCCATGCCGCAATGCCGAACCTGATCATCATCGGCGGGCTGAAGTGCGGGACGACCAGCATCCATCACTACCTCGGGCTTCATCCCGAGATCAACATGTCGAAGCCGAAGGAGCTCAACTTCTTCGTCGAGGAGCTCAACTGGGACCTGGGGCTCGACTGGTATCGCGGCCGCTTCGACGACCGCTTCCGGGTCCGCGGCGAGTCCTCCCCCCACTACACGAACCTCCCCTACTTCGAGGGCGTCCCGGAGCGGATCCGGCAGCACATCCCCGACGCGAGGCTGATCTACATGGTTCGCGACCCGATCTCGCGGATCCTCTCGCACTGGCGCCACGCCGTCGGCGCCGGGTACGAGACCCGGCCGATGGAGGAGGCGCTGGCCCGCCCGGATCAGACCTACGTGACCCGTTCCCGCTACTGGATGCAGCTCCAGCCCTACCTCGAGCACTTCGATCGCTCCCAGATCGAGGTGATCACCCAGGAGGAGCTCCAGGCCGATCGCGAAGGGACGATGCGCAGGGCCTTCCGCTTCGCCGGCGTCGACGAGAACTTCCACTCCGAGCAGTTCTCGCGGGAGTGGGAGAAGTCCATCGCGAAGGAATCCGAGCGCTACCAGTTCATGGAGAAGCTGATCAAGCTGCCGGGCTTCCGCTCCTTCGACCGGAACTTCGACCGCTTCCCGGAGCGGATGCGCTGGATGGTCGAGAAGGTCGTCCACGACCCCGAGGCACCGTCGGCCCCGAAGCCCGAGCTGCCCGATTCGGTCCGCGACTCCCTGATCGCGCAGTTCACCGAGGACGTCGCGGCCCTCCAGGAGTTCGCCGGCCGGGAGTTCACCGGCTGGAAGCAGTACTAATCCCCGTCATGAAGGTCGCTGTCGCCGCCGACGAGCGTGTGGGCGTCGCCGAGACGGTCGTCGAGGAGCTCCGCAAGCGCGGCCACGAGCCGATCCTCCACGGCGCCCTCGCCGAGGGCGAGCGGGACGACTGGGCCTGGGCCAGCGAGAGCGCCGCCCGCGACGTCGCCGAGGGCCGCGCCGATCAGGCGATCGTCTGCTGCTGGACCGGGACGGGCGCCTCGATAGCGGCGAACAAGGTGGACGGCGTTCGCGCGGCCCTCTGCCTCGACGCCCAGACCGCCGACGGCGCGCGCAAGTGGAATGACGCCAACGCCCTCGCGATCAGCCTGCGGGCGACCTCGGAGGCGGAGCTCGCCGAGATCCTCGACGCCTGGTTCGGCGGACGAGGCGAGCGGCGAGGCGGACGACGCCGCCAACGTCGAGCACATCGCCGAGATCGAGAGGTACGAGGTGAGCAGCTCCGCGCATCCCGGGCGAGACCCATGCGGTCCGGCGGCTGCTCCCGGATGAGGCCGAGACCACCGTCGCCGAGCAGCTGGCCGGGCTCGACCTGAAGCCGCGCGCGCACCGCGACCGGCCCGTATCTGATCCTCAACTTCGCCACCACCCTCGACGGCCGCGCGGCGATCGACGGGCAATCGGGGCCGATCGGGAGCGCCACGGACACCGAGATGCTGCAGCGCCTCCGCACCCGCGTCGACGCGGTGATGATCGGGGCGGGCACGATGCGCGCCGAGCGCTACGGCCGGATCGTCTCGGACCCGCAACTTGCGCGCCTACCGCGAGCGGACCGGGCTCGCCCACGACCCGCTCGCGCGTGATCGTCTCCAACCGGCTGGAGCTTCCCTGGGACGCCGGCCTGTTCACCAACGGCGGCGGGCGAGTGGTGATCTTCACCGCGTCCGATCAGGAGCCGCCGGAGACCGCGACGCCGGTGACGGTCGTGCGCCATCCCGACGGGCGTGGATCTCGACCGGGCGCTCGACTGGCTGCGCGATGAGCGCGGCATCCGCTCCGTCCTCTGCGAGGGTGGGCCCACCCTGCACGGCCGGCTGCGCGAGGCGCGGCCTGGCGGACGAGCTCTTCCTGACGATCGCCCCGAAGATCGCGGGCGGCGAGGGCCCGCGCATCCTGGAGGGCGCGCTGCCCGACATCGACCACGTCGAGCTCGCCTGGCTGCTCGAGTCCGAGAGCGAGCTCTTCGCCCGCTATCGCGGGATGTAGCGATAGCGTTCAACCGTGGACTTCAAGCCCTCGCCCGAGGTCGAGTCCCTCCTCGAGCGCATCCAGGCGTTCATGGACGAGCACGTCTATCCCGTCGAGGCCGAGGCGATCAAGGCGATCGACGACGAGGTCAGGCCCGGGAAGCCCTACCCGGAGATCCTCGTCGGGATCCGGGCCACCGCCAGGGAGCAGGGCCTCTGGAACCTCTTCCTGCCCGACGACGAGTACGGCGCCGGGCTCAGCAACTGGGAGTACGGGATTCTCTGCGAGCAGATGGGCCGCAGCCCGGTGGTGGCCCCGATGGCCTTCAACTGCTCGGCGCCCGACACCGGGAACATGGAGATCCTGGTCGACCACGGGACCGACGAGCAGAAGCAGCGCTTCCTCCAGCCGCTGCTCGACGGCGAGATCCGCAGCTGCTTCTCGATGACCGAGCCCGAGGTCTCCGGCTCGGATCCGACCACGCTGCAGACCCGGGCCGAGCTCGGTCGACGGCGAGTGGGTGATCAACGGCCACAAGTGGTTCACCTCAGGGGCGAACGGCGCGGACTTCGCGATCGCGATGGTGGTCACCGATCCCGACGCGCCCCCGTACACGCGGGCGAGCATGATCCTGGTGCCCGTCGAGACCCCCGGCTTCGAGCTGGTCCGGAACGTCTCGGTGATGGGCCACGACCAGGGGCCCGGCCACTGCGAGATCCGCTACACGGACTGCCGCGTGCCCGAGTCGAACCTGCTCGGCGAGCGCGGCGCCGGCTTCGTGATCGCCCAGGACCGGCTCGGACCGGGCCGCATCCACCACTGCATGCGGGCGATCGGGACCGCCGAGCGCGCCATCGAGATGATGTGCGAGCGGGCCAACTCCCGGGACTCCTTCGGCGGGCCGCTGGCCGACAAGCAGTTCGTCCAGGACTTCATCGCCAAGTCGCGGATGGAGGTCGACCAGGCCCGCCTGCTGACCCTCTATGCCGCCTGGCAGATGGACACCGAGGGCAAGCGCCGCGCCCGCCAGGCGATCTCGATGATCAAGGTGGTCGCGGCGAACGTCGTCATGGACGTCCTCGACCGCGCCATCCAGGTGCACGGCTCGCTCGGGATGTCCGACGACACGCCCCTCGCCGGCATGTGGCGCTTCATGCGGATGCTGCGCGTCGCCGACGGCCCCGACGAGGTCCACAAGATGGTGATCGCCCGCCGCGAGCTGAATCGCGCGGCCAAGAAGGCCGAGACACCCGACTCCGGCGACGCCCCCCGGCACGCCCCGTCAGCGGCACCGACGGCTCCGCCGAGCCGGCGAAGGCGACCACCTAGCCGCCGCTCGCCGGTCGCTACGGCAGGCGGCCGGCCGCTTCGATTGGCGGCGTCCGCGAGCCGCTCGACGATCTTCGCGAACTCCTGGAAGCCCTCGTCGGTCTTGCCGTACTGGCCCGAGGCGTAGCGGGCGTAGACGCCCTCGAGGATGATCGCCAGCTTCCAGTAGCCGAGGGCGATGAAGAAGTCGATCTGGCTCAGGTCGCGGCCGGAGCGCTCCGCGTAGCGCTCGCCGCACGTCGTCGCGCTTCGGGAAGCCCGGCGCGATCGTGGCCGGGGCGAACAGCGGCATGAAGTCGTCGCCCGCCTCGGACCAGTAGACGAGCAGCATCCCGACGTCGGCGAGCGGATCGCCGAGCGTGCAGAGCTCCCAGTCGACCACCGCCGCGACCTCGCCGGAGGGCGAGAGGATCATGTTGTCGAGCCGGTAGTCGCCGTGGACGATCGTCGCCGGCCCCTGCTCGGGGATCCGGGCGGAGAGTCGCTCGTGGACCTCGTCGACGGCCGGCAGCTCGCGGGTCTTCGACTTCTCCCACTGGCCCTGCCAGCGCCGCAGCTGGCGCTCGACGTAGGCCTCCTTGCGGCCCAGGTCGCCGAGGCCGACCTCGTCGGGATCGACCTCGTGGATCGCGACCAGCGTGTCGACGACGCGCTCGCCGATCGCCCGGCGCTCGTCCTCGTCGAAGCTCTCGGCCTCCTCGGCGGAGCGCAGGATCGGCCCCTCGACGAACCCCATCACGTAGAAGGGCGCGCCGTTCACGGACTCGTCCTCGCAGAGGCCGACCACCGGCGGCACCGGGACGGGCGTGTCCTGCAGCGCGGCGATCACGCGGTGCTCGCGCCCCATGTCGTGGGCGGAGCCGAGCCGCTTGCCGAGCGGCGGGCGGCGCAGCGCCCAGGCGTGGCCGGCCGCGTCGCGGACGCCGAAGGTGATGTTGGAGCGGCCGCCCGAGATCCGGTCGAAGCTCAGCGGCAGCTCGACGCTCGGGGACGTTCGCCTCGAACCAGCCCTCGACGCCGGCGCGGTCGATCCCCTCGGGTGCCTCGCGTAGCCTCGTTAGCCTCCATCGTCGCCAGGGCAGCATATGCGGCCGTCTCTTCGACTTCGGCGGGGTCCTGACCACCTCGGTCTGGGACAGCTTCGCCGACTTCCTGCGCGGACGAGGGACTCGATCCGGACACGATCAAGAACCTCTTCCGCCACGATCCGGAGGCCCTGGCCGACCTTCGCGGGCTCGAGACCGGGGCGCTCACCGAGGGCGAGTTCGAGACCAAGTTCGGCCGGCGGCTGGGACTGAAGGACCCCGAGGGCCTGATCGACAGCATGTTCGCCGGGATGAGAGCCCGACGAGCGGATGGTCGCGGCCGTGCAAGGAGATCCGGGCCGCCGGGCTGCTCACCGGCCTGATCTCGAATTCGTGGAGCACCGACCACTACGACCGCGAGCTGCTCGCCGAGCTCTTCGACACCGTCGTGATCTCCGCCGAGGTCCACATGCACAAGCCCCAGCCCGAGATCTACCGGCTGGCCGCCGAGCGGCTCGAGCGTGAGCCCGGAGGAGTGCATCTTCGTCGACGACCTGCGGGAGAACTGCGAGGGCGCCGAGGCGGTCGGCATGACGGCGGTCCGCCACCGCAACGCCGCCCGAGACGATCGCGCGGCTCACCGAGCTGACCGGCGATCGTCGCTCGCCAGCGGCCGCGCCTAGAGCGCCGGCGCCTAGCTGCCCGCAGCGATCATCGCGACGCCCGCCAGGGCGAGGACGACGCCCGTCCACTGCAGCGTCGCCAGGCGCTCCCCGAGCACGCGTGGGCGAGGGCGACGGTGAAGGCCGGGTACATCGAGCCGCCGACCGCCACGACCGGAAGGACGCCCTTGGTCGAGGCGATCGCGAAGAGCGCGTTGGCGAGCACGTCGAAGACGCCGATCACGATCAGCACCGGCCAGGCGGCCCCGACGCCGTCGAGCCGCGGGCGAGCGACCAGCAGGGCCGCGAGCGACGGTCGCCACGCCGCCGACGCGGACGGCCAGGATCGCCCATCCGGGCCGGTCGGCCGCCGCCGCGTCGAGGCCGGTGAAGAAGATCCCGAACCCGAGGCCCGCGACGATCGCGAGCACGATCGAGAGCCGGGCGGTCCTGGCGCTCTCGACGTGCTCGGGTCGCTCCTCGTAGCTCAGGATGACCACTCCGGCGATCGCCGGGACCAGGCCGGCGAGCTGGATCGCGCCGGGCGACTCGCCCTCGGCGAGGCCGACGACGACCGGCACCACCACCCCGAGCGCCGCGATCGGCGCGACCACGCTGACCGTTCCCATGGCCATCGCCGCGTAGAAGGCGGCCAGGCCTCCCAGCGAGGCGGCTCCCGCCACGAACGGCGATCGCGAGCTTGCCGGCGGAGATCGGGTCGGCGCCGGTGAGCGGGATGAGCAGCGCGATCAGGACCAGCCCGGCCGGCTGGGAGACGGCCAGCACGCCGAGCACCGGCAGCCGCCGGCTCTGCAGCCCTCCGAGGAAGTCGGAGACTCCCCAGGAGGCCGCGGAGGCGAGGCTGATGAGATGCCAGAGGGGCCACCGCTAGGTGGCACGCGTCTTACGGGCAGCAACCCGCGGGAGTCTGACGGCCTTACTTGCCGAGCAGGCCGTTGACGGTGTCGTTGACGCCGCCGATCACGCCGTTGACGGTGCCGTTGACGGCGTCCGGTCGCCCCGCCGGTGCTGCCGTCCGCCGGGGACCTGGGCGTCCGGGGCGCTCGGGTCTGGATCGTGCTGCGCCGGGTGGCTGGTCGAGCCGCCGCCGCCACCGAGCCGCCGCCGGTGCCGATCGGAGAACCCGGATCCGCCGCCGGTGCCGGTCGAGCCGCCGCCGCCGCCGGTGCTGCCGCCTGCCGCCGCCGTTGCCGGCCTCACCTCCGGCCGAGACCGCGGCGGGCGGAGTCGCCTGCTGGCGAGCGCGACGACCGCGTGGTTCAGGTTCTTGTTGGCGCGGGTCGGTTGCGGAGGCGGTCACCGCGCTCGGCCCGCTGGTGACGGCGGAGAGGCCGCCGGCGACGCCGGAGAAGCTCGTCCCGAAGCCGATCGCGGCGGCCACGGCGACCGGAACCGCCAAGAGCGCCGCTCCGGCAATTCCACGCGCCACGATCCGGCGGCGCCACGACGCAAGCAATCCTTTACCCATGACGGTCCCCTCGCGGCGTAGTGTACGGGCTTCAACGGGGCTCCGCAAAATAGATGAGATTCAACCCATCACTGACCGCGCGCTTGCGAATCGGCTTTCTGGTGCTGTTCGCGTTGCTCCTGCTCGTCTCCTTGCTGGGCGTCGGGCGGCTCTTCCAGGTCCGGGTCAACTACGAGGACGACATCACCCGCTATTTCCAGCTCGAGCTGGAGAGCGAGCGCCTGCGCTCCGCCTTCATCCTCGAGCAGGCGGCCGCGCGGCCCGCCGACCGGCCAGCAGCAGCCCAGCCAGGCCGAGCTCAACCGCGCCGCGGCCAACTTCTCCGACGCCGCCGACCGGGCCCGGGACCTGACCGGCGACAACGCGGTCCTCAACTCGCGACCTCTCCCAGCTGGTGGCCAGCGAGGCGGCCTGGCGGCAAGTCGGTCGCCGAGCCGCTGGTGCAGGGGAACATCCCCAAGCCCGCGGTCGAGCAGCGGCTGACCTCGGCGGTGACCAACAGCGGCGAGGCGCTGGCCACCGCGACGCGGGAAGCGCGTGACTCCTCGCGCGACCACGCGCGCAGCGAGACGCGCAACACCACCATCCTGGTGGCGGCGGGCCTCGCCGGCGCCCTGCTCGCGGCGCTGATCCTCTTCTCCGGCCTGATCAACTCGATGCGGGCGCCGCTCGGCCGCCTGGTCGAGGGAGCCCGGCGGCTCGCGGGCGGCGACCTGAGGACCCGCGTCGAGGTCGGCGGCCCCGTCGAGATCGCGACCCTCGGCCGCGCCTTCAACGAGATGGCCAACTCCCTCGAGCGCGACGCGCGGGAGCGCGACCGGGTCGAGCAGATGAAGGACGACTTCGTGCTCACGGTCTCGCACGAGCTGCGCACGCCGGTGACCGTGGTCAAGGGGTTCGCCGAGATGCTCACCGCGCAGCGGCAAGTCGCTCAACTCGCGGCAGTACGAGGCGGCCGAGGTGATCGCCGAGAGCTCGGCACAGCTCCAGAAGATGATCAACGACCTGCTCGACCTCGCCCGCAGCGACGCCGGCAAGCTCCGGATCGAGCCCGAGCCGACGCCGGTGCGGCCGCTGGCCCAGCGGGTCGGCCGGCAGATGGGCCCGCACTTCGAGGAGAGGGACCAGCGCTTCACGCGTCAGCGTCGAGAAGGACCTCCCCGACGTCGAGGCCGACGCCGACCGGATCGGCCAGGTGCTCGCCAACCTCCTGACGAACGCGAACAAGTACGCGCCGGAGGGCGCCCAGGTGCAGCTCGCGGCGACCCGGGTCGGACGACGAGGTCGAGTTCGCCGTCTCCGACAACGGGCCCGGGACTCGGCGAGGAGGAGCTCGACCACGTCTTCGACCGCTTCTGGAGGGCCGCAGAGCGGCGAGACCCAGGAGGTGGGCGGAACCGGGCTCGGCCTCGCGATCGCGAAGTCGCTGGTCGAGCTGCACGGCGGCGCGATCTCCGCAAACTCCACTCCGGGCGAGGGCGCTACCTTTCGCTTCGTGCTGCCGATCGCCAAGGATGGCCGACCGACGCGGACGGAACCCGCGAGCAGGACGAAGGCGGGGGCCGCCGGACTTGACGCGACTGCTGGTCGCCGACGACTCCGAGACCGTGCTGCTGATGCTCCAGCGCCGGCTGGAGATGGAGGGCTACGACGTGGTCACCGCGACCGACGGCGTCGAGGCCCTCGAGCGCCTCCGCGAGGCCGGCGCGCAGGAGCCCGACGTGATCCTGCTCGACGCGATGATGCCCAACATGTCGGGCACCGAGGTGCTCGAGCAGCTGCGCGAGCAGGGCTCGAAGATCCCGGTGCTGATGATCTCCGCCCACCTCGACGCCCAGGAGCCTGACCGGATGCGCTCGCTCGGCGCCACGGACTGCATCCCGAAGCCGTTCGAGTGGGAGGACCTGATCGGCAAGATCGAGGAGCTCGCCGGAAGCTCCAGCGCCGACGGCGCCTAGCCGCTCTAGCTCCGGGCGATCTCCATCCGGATCTGCTTGCCCTTCAGCTTCGTCCCGTCGAGGTACTCGACCGTCCGCTCGGCCTGATCGGCGGCGACCTCGACGAAGGAGAAGCGATCGAGGACCCTGATTGAGCGGATCGCGTCCTTCGGGCACCACCGCGCCCTCGGTCAGCGCCCAGTTCAGGTCCTCCTCGCTGATCCCGCCGCGCCTGCCGCGGTTGACGAACAGCTTGACCGTCCCGTTCGCGGGCACGGGCGGCGGACCCTCGCGGTGTCGCGGGGTCGGGGCGTGCTCGAGCCGCTCCTCGGGCGGCTCCCACTCGCCGATCGGGGCCTTCACCACCCGCTCGATCTCCTTCAGCTCGCCCGCCTGCTTGGAGGTGACGAAGGTGATCGCCCTGCCGGTTCGGCCGACACGCCCGGTGCGGCCGATCCGGTGCACGTAGATCTCGGGGTTGTTCGGCATGTCGTAGTTGATGACGTGGGTGACGTGCTCGATGTCGAGGCCGCGCGCGGCGATGTCGGTCGCGACCAGCAGCGGCGTCTTGTGCTCCTTGAACGAGATCATCACGCCGTCGCGCTGGCCCTGGCTGAGGTCGCCGTGCAGTGCCTTCACGCGCAGGCCCTTGTCGGCCAGGTCCCTGCCGAGCCGGGCGGCCCCGATCTTGGTGCGGACGAAGATGATCGCCTGCTCGGGCTCCTCCGCCTTGAGCACCTCCGCGAGGCGCTCGAGCTTCTTGCGCGGCTCGACCATCACGTAGGCCTGCTCGACCGAGTCGACGGTCAGCTTCTTCGGCGTCACCCGGATCGTGACCGGGTCGTACATGTACTGCTCGGCGAGACGGGCGACGGGCTCCGGCATCGTCGCCGAGAAGAGCAGCGTCTGGCGCCCGCTCGGGCACATCCGGAGGATCTTCTCGACGTCCTCGATGAAGCCGAGGTCGAGCATCTCGTCGGCCTCGTCGAGGACCACGTAGCGGGCGGCGGTGAGCACCAGGGACTTCCGCGAGATCAGGTCCATCATCCGCCCGACCGTGGCGACGACCACCTGGGCGCCGTGGCGCAGCCTCGACTGCTGCTCGCGGATCGGCGCCCCACCGAAGACCGCGACCACGTTCACGTTCTCCAGGTGCTCGGCGTACGCCCGCAGCGCCTGCGTCACCTGGATGCAGAGCTCGCGGGTCGGCGTCAGCACGATCGCCTGCGTCTCCTCGTTCTCCGGGTCGATGTACTCGAGCATCGGCAGGCCGAAGGCCGCGGTCTTGCCGCTGCCGGTCTGCGCCTGGCCGATGACGTCGTGGCCGTTGAGCAGCTCCGGGATCGCCTGCGCCTGGATCGGGGTCGGCTCCGCGTAGCCGAGCTCGTCCAGCGTCTGCAGGATGCCCTCGGACAGGCCGAGATCCTTGAAGGAGGTGGCCTCCCCCTGTGCGGTGGCGTTCTCGCTCATTACGACGATGGATCGAGGAGCAGCTTGCCGCTGGTGCGGCGCTCCTGCATCTCGGTGTGCGCGCTGGACACCTCACTGAGCGGGTAGACGCCGCCGATTACGACCTCGAGCTCACCCGCCGCCACGGCGCCAAGCAGGTCGGCGATCATCGATCCGAGCAGCTCCCGGCGCTGCGCGATCAGCGGCACCAGCCAGAACCCGATCACCGACTTCGAAGTTTGCAGCAGGTAGTTGGTGGCGACCTGGTTGGGATGGCGGGCCGCGTTCCCGAAGACCACGATCCGCCCGAGGGGGGCGAGCGCCCCCAGCTCAGCCTCGAAGCCGGTGCCGCTCATGTGCAGCACCACGTCGACGCGCTCTCCGCCGTTTGCCTCGAGGATCGCCTCCTTCAGGTCATCGGCTCGAGAGTCGGCGGTCGCATCCGCGCCGAGGCGCTCACAGAGCGCGTGCTTCTCCTCGCTGGAGGCGAGCGCGATCACCTTGGCGCCCGCTCGCTTGGCCAGCTGCACGGCCAGGCTGCCCGTGCCGCCGGCCGCGGCCTCGATCACGACTGTCTCCCCCTTCTCGACGTGGGCGCAGAAGTTGAGGAGGGCGTGGGCGGTGAGCCCCTGCAGCAGCAGTCCGGCGGCCTGCTCGTCGCTCACCTCGTCGGGAAGCGGGACCAGCCAGGCCTCCGGAACGGCGACCTTCTGGGCGTAGCCGCCACCGCTCATGATCGCGGCGACCCGGCGCCCGTCGGGCGTTCTCCCGCTGATCTCCCCGCCGGGAATCATCGGCAGGCTCTGCTCGGCCAGATAGTCGTTGCGGATCTGGTGGGTATCCGCGAAGTTCATGCCGGCGCGAGCGACATCCACGACCACCTGCCCGTCGCTCGGCTCCGGGTCCGGCACCTCGACGACCTTGAGCACCTCAGGCCCGCCGAACTCCTCGATCTGAATAGCCTTCACCCCGCAAGCGTATGTCACTGACCGTAGTGGGAAGCATCGCCTTCGATTCCGTCCGCACCCCGTTCGGGGAGCGCGACCGGATGCTCGGCGGGTCCACCGTCCACTTCAGCCTGGCCGCGCGCTTCTTCACCGAGGTTCGCGTCGTCGGGCCGGTCGGCGATGACTTCGGGGACGACGAGCTCAAGGTCCTCGAGGACCGAGGCGTGATCACCGACGACATCGAGCGGGTCGAGGGCGGTCAGACCTTCTTCTGGCGCGCCCACTACGAGTACGACATGAACGTCGCCCACACCGACGACACCCAGCTCAACGTCTTCGCGGACTTCGACCCGAAGCTCTCCGAGGCCGCGAAGCAGTCGGAGCTGCTCTTCCTCGGGAACATCGATCCGGAGCTCCAGCACAGCGTCCGGGCGTCCAGCCAGGCGCAGTTCGCCGCCCTCGACTCGATGAACTTCTGGCTCGCGAACGCGCGGGAGTCGCTGGTCGCCGCGATCGCCGACGTCGATTGCCTGATGCTCAACGACGCCGAGATCCGCGAGCTGACCGGCGAGCCCAACCTGGCGCGCGCGGCCCGCGCCGCCATGGAGATGGGACCCGGCGTGATCGTCGCCAAGCGCGGCGAGTACGGCGCCGCCCTCTTCTCCGGAGAGGAGTTCTTCGCGATCCCGGGCTACCTGCTCGAGGACGTCCGGGACCCGACCGGCGCCGGGGACAGCTTCGCGGGCGGCTTCCTGGGCTACCTCGACAGCCGCCGGGCCGCGGGCGACTCGGTCCTCGATCCCGCGATCCTGCGCCAGGCGATGGCGTACGGCTCGGTGCTCGCCTCCTTCAACGTCGAGGACTTCGGCACCGAGCGAGTCCAGGCCCTGACCATGGAGGAGATCGAGGAGCGGTTGCGCGACTTCCAGCGGATCACCCGCTTCGAGGTGGGGTCGGCGCCCGCGCCGCCATCGGGAGCGAACTAGTAACGGAACTCACGCCACCACTCTCGGCCGAGGATCACATCGACGGCCCCGAGCGCGCCCAGCTCGAGCTGGTCATGTTCGGGGACTTCCAGTGCCCGTACTGCGCGGCGGCGTACCCGATCATCCGCCGCATCCGCGATCAGCTGGCGGGCAGGCTGCTGTTTGCCTTTCGCCACTTTCCGCTCCGGGACATCCACCCCGACGCCGAACGTGCAGCCGAGGCAGCCGAGGCGGCCGCCGCCCAGGGCGCGTTCTGGCAGATGCACGACCGGATGTACGAGTCGGGGGGCGCGCTCTCCCGTGAGGATCTGATCGGCTACGCGTCAGAGCTCGGGCTCGACTCCGAGCGGGTCGGGACCGAGCTCGACTCGGAGGCGCATCGGCCGCGCGTCCAGCGCGACGTCGACAGCGGCATCTCGAGCGGCGTGACCGGCACGCCCGGATTCTTCGTCGGCGGGCGCCTCTACGGCGGTTCGTTCGACGCGCAGTCGCTGACGACGGCGCTCGAGACATCGAGCGGCTGACCGGTCAGTAGCGGATCACGACCAGCCCGATCGCCAGGACGACGACCGCCCAGGAGAGGCCGCGCAGCGCACCGTCCAGCGGTCCCGCGATCTCCGCAACCCCCAGTGGGACGACGGTCCCATCGTCCAGTCGCTGCTCGCCGGTGACCGAGACCGTCTTGCGCCGGAGGCGACGGACCGGAGTCGAGAGCCGCCGCTGCACGGCGGCGAGTCCGAAGCAACCCGCCGTCACCAGGGCCCCGGCGACGACCGTCTTCGCGGAACCGAAGGAAAGGGTGTTGACCCACCACGAGGTGAGGGCCGGAAACGCGCCCCATGCGGCGGCCAGCCAGAAATCGGTGTGGAAGCGGCCTCCGAAGAGCTCCAGGTTGTAGGCCACGACGAGGAACCCGCCGGCCACCACGAACGGGATCAGCGTCGCGGAGACGATCAAACAGCCCGCGATCCCGATCCCGATCGCCCCCGTCAGCGATGCCACCGCGAGTCCGATCAGCGTGCGGTCCGAGAGCCGTGTCTTCAGCGGGCGGCCGTTCAGCTCATCGAGGGCGTGCGCGCCGATGCCGACGGCGAGGAAGAAGGCGGCGAGCGTGGCGATGAAGCGGTCGGTGTGGATCTCGGTGGCCGCGGCGGCCCCGAACGCGACGTTGGCCAGGTTCCACGCCGTGTACGGCGGGTGAAGCACCGTAATCAGGTCGCGCCATCCCCCAGGCCTCATCGCATAGAACGCGGGGCGCTCGAGCCGGGGCTGGTCAGCCACGAGTGCCCCAGATCACGACCCCGCCGCCGAAGCTCATCACGCGAGCACGGACGTCCTCGATCCCGGCTCCACGCCAGAGCTCGAGCTGCCGGTCCAGAGGGAGCCGCGCATAGAGGTCGCTGATGTTCGGACCGAGGAAGCGCCCCACCTCGTACCAGTCGCGGGAGATCATTCGTCCGAGAACGGGCATGAACGCCCGCGTGTAGACACGCCACAGGGCGCGAGCCAGGGCGTTGGGGGGCAGCATGAACTCGAGCGACGCGATCCGGCCACCGGGCTTCACCACTCGCGCGAGTTCGCGCAGGGTCGCGGCCGGATCGTCCACGTAGCGAAGCAGGTAGGTGAACGTGAGGTGGTCGAAATCGCCGTCGCCGAAGGGCAGGGACTCGGCCTCACCGCGAACCAGCGTGACGTGCTCTGCGAGCCGCCGGTCCGCTTCGAGCTTCGCGCGAGCCCCCGCGAGCATCTCCGGGCTCTGGTCGAGGCCGACCACCGAGCAGTCGTACCGGCGCACGAGGGCGGCAGCCACCATGCCGGTGCCAGTGGCCACGTCGAGCACCCGATCGCTCGGGGAGGCACGGATTTGCCGCACCATCGCACGGCGCCAGCGCGGGTCCTGGCCGAAGCTGAGGACGGCGCCGGCGAGGTCGTAGCGGCGAGGCAGACCGGAGAACAGGCCGAGGGCGTGCTGCTTGCGCGGGCTTGCGGCGCTCATCGCTGGGCCACGCCCGCCGCGAACGCCTCCAGGGCTGCGACGTATTCCCCGGGATGCGTGACCTGCGGGTCGTGCGCGGTTCCGGGAATCAGCCTCCCGCGGGCGCCGGGCATCGCCTCGACGACCAGCTCCGCGATCCGCCTGAACATCGGCGGCCTGCGGTCGCCGAAGGTGACGAGCGCGGGGCCCGTGAAGGCCGAGAGGCTCTCCAGCTCGATGCCGAGGGCATCGGGATCGCGGCACTGGCCGAGATAGGTCGCGGCGTTCGCAAGCAGGAGCGCGCGCTGCGCCGCGTCCAATCCGTCCCAGCCGCCCGGGGTGAGCGTGATGCGGTCGAAGTAGAGCCGCGCCGCGCCCTCGCGATCGCCGGCGTCGAGACGTTCCTCGACCGAGGCGAGCACTGCGCGCAGCTCGGCGAGGTCAGGCCAGCCCCGCTCGTCGAGCAGGTCGAAGAGGGGCGGCTCGTGCACCGACACGGTCGAGACCAGCTCGGGGCGGATGGCGGCGAGGCGCAGGCCGATCGACCCGCCCCACGAGGCTCCTGCGACGTGGGCAGGTGCCAGATCGAGCGCCTCGATGAGCCCGGCCAGGTCGGCGACGTCGTCGTGCACCGTGTCCGAGGCGGATGCCGGTGCGCTGCGGCTGTGGCCGCGGCGGTCGAAGGAGACGACCTCGAACGACCGCGCCAAGGCCGGCCGGACGGCATCCCAGGTGCGTCCGTCGACCCAGGAACCGTGCACGAGCACCACTGCCTCACCCGCGCCGGCGCGCTCATGGTGCAGCCCGGTTTCGGTGAGGGACGAGAAGGGCATCGTGCGATACTGGGCGAAGTGAACGTGTCTGCTGTGAGCAGGCTATTCGGCACGCGAAAGGAGGGGTGATGGCGACCAAGCAAGAGGACAAGGCGGCGGAGCGCTCCGGGTCCGCCACCGACGGCGCCTCGCCCGGCGGCGACACTCTGAGCGTCACCGACAACCGCACCGGCAACACCTACGAGCTCGAAATCAGCGACGGGACCGTCAGGACGATGGACCTGCGGCAGATCAAGGTCTCGGACGACGACTTCGGCCTGATGGGCTACGACCCGGCGTTCACGAACACCGCGTCGTGCCGATCCGCGATCACCTACATCGACGGCGAGGCCGGGGTCCTCCAGCATCGCGGGATCCCGATCGAGCAGCTCTGCGAGCACTCGACCTACCTCGAGGTCGCCTATCTGTTGATCTTCGGCGAGCTCCCCACCCCGGCGCAGCTCGAGCGCTGGACCTTCGACGTCACCCACCACACCTTCGCCCACGAGGACATCAAGAAGTTCAACGAGGGCTTCCGCCACGACGCCCACCCGATGGGGATGCTGCTCGCCAGCGTCGGCGCGCTCTCCACGTTCTATCCCGACGCCAAGCACATCGATGATCCCGAGGAGCGCTACATGGCGGCGATCCGGCTGATCGCCAAGATGCCGACCCTGGCCGCCTGGGCCTACCGGCACAGCATGGGGCTCCCCTACGTCTATCCCGACAACGAGCTCTCCTACTCCGAGAACTTCCTCTCGATGCTGTTCAAGATGGAGACCACGTTCGAGCCCGATCCGCGCCTGGCGAAGGCGCTCGACGTGCTCTTCATCCTCCACGCCGACCACGAGCAGAACTGCTCGACCAATGCCGTCCGCTCGGTCGGCTCCTCGGGCGTCGATCCCTACTCGGCCGTCGCGGCCGGCGTGGCGGCGCTCTACGGCCCGCTCCACGGCGGCGCCAACGAGGCGGTCCTGCGGATGCTGCGCCGGATCGAGACCGTGGACAACATCCCGGCCTTCCTCGAGGGCGTCAAGAACCGCGAGGAGAAGCTGATGGGCTTCGGGCACCGGGTCTACAAGAACTACGACCCACGCGCGCGGATCATCAAGAAGCACGTCGACGAGGTGCTCGAGGCGACCGGCGACAACCCGCTGCTCGACATCGCCACCGAGCTCGAGAAGCACGCGCTCGACGACGACTACTTCACCTCGCGCAAGCTCTACCCGAACGTCGACTACTACTCCGGCCTGATCTACGAGGCGATGGGGATCCCCACCGACATGTTCACGGTGATCTTCGCCATCCCGAGAACCTCGGGATGGGTCGCGCAGTGGATGGAGCAGAACGAGGATCCGGAGCTCAAGATCGCGCGGCCGCGCCAGATCTACACCGGCCGCCGCGACGTCGACTACACGCCGCCCGAGAAGCGCGACGGCCCCGAGAAGATCACCGGACCGCCGGCGAAGCGGCCGAAGCGCCCCCGCCGCGGCGCCTAGACGGCGGAAGCGGCCTCGAACGCGCATTCTCCCTCGCCATCGCGGCGCGGTATCCCAGGCTAGTCTGCGTCCCCGTGCGTTGGAAGGTCACGGTTCGGCATGGGTCCAATGTCGGAAGGGAGAAGTTCGACTCGCTCGACGAGGCGATCGACGAGGCGCGACTGCGGGTCGAGCACATTCGGCGCGAGGGCGGCCTTCCCACGATCAGCGTGTTCCGCAAACACACTTCCGATCAGCGTGTCCAGGCCCGCATCGAGATCTCGGGCCCCGGCTTGATCCGGCCGCCCGAGGGCGGCATCGACGTGATGGGGGACGGCACGGCGATCCCCTACACGGGCGCGATTCGCAAGGAGCCGATCGACGCCGGCTCGCTGGATGAGGCTTTCGAGCGGTTGAGGAGCGCGCTTGGGGGTTGAGGCCGCGGGAATAAGCTGCGACCGATGGCGGAGAGCGTCGAAGTCGGTCGCCGGGTGCGCCTGCCGAACGGGGCGGAGCGTCCCATCCAGGTCTACATCAACGGAACGCAGCAGCGTGAGGGTGCCGATTACACGGTCCGCGGACGGGAGGTCCTCTTCTCCCGCCCGCTGGTCAAGGAGAAGCTCAGCGGCGCCCGCTGGCTCGCAATGCTCCTCGGGCTGTTCGGCAGCTACGGCAAGAATGAGACAGTGGACGTCCACTTCCGCCGCGGCGGCAGGACACAGGTGATCACCGACGCGAAGATCGTGGACTGATGCGTGTCTGCCTGATGATCGAGGGGCAGGAGTCCGTCTCCTGGGAGGATTGGCTGGCCCTTGCCAAGGCGTGTGAGGAGAGCCCGATCGACGCCCTCTTCCGCTCCGACCACTATCTCTCGGTGATGGGGAGGCCGGATCGGGGCTCGCTCGACGCCTGGGCGACGATCGCCGGCTTGGCGGCGGTGACGTCCGACCTCCGCCTGGGGACCCTCGTCTCCCCCGCCACCTTCAGGCATCCCTCGGTGCTGGCGAAGAACGTCGTCACCGCCGATCACATCTCGGGCGGCGGCCGGATCGAGCTGGGGATGGGCACCGGCTGGCTCGAGGCGGAACACGCCGCCTACGGCTTCCCGTTCCCGCCCGTGGGAGAGCGATTCGAGCTGCTCGAGGAGCAGATCGAGATCGTCAGGCGCCAGTGGGATGAGGGTCCGCTCGACTTCGAGGGCGACCACTACAGGCTCAGCGGCGACGCACTGCCGAAGCCGCTTTCACGGCCGAACCTGATCGTCGGCGGCAGGGCAAAGCCCCGCAGTCTGAGATTGGCCGCCCGCTGGGCCGATGAGTACAACCTGGTGATGATGACCGCGGAGGAGTGTGCCGAGGCGGCCCCGGCGGTCAGGCGGGCATGGCAGGAGGCGCAGAGACCCGAGCCCGTGATCTCCCTGATGACGAGCTGCATCATCGGCTCCGACGAGATCGACCTGCTCGAGCGTGCCCACGCGGTGGCCGAGATCCGCGGGGACGACGCCGGCGATCCGGAGGCCTACCTCGAGGCGGAACGACCGAACTCCCTGGTCGGCACGGTCGCGCAGATCCGGCAGCAGCTCACCGCGCTCGAGGAGATCGGAGTCGAGCGCGTCATGCTCCAGTACCTGCCGCACCGAGACCTGGACGGCGTCGACTACATCGCGGAGCTTGCCGAGGGAGCGAGCTAGGCCACTGCCGGCTCGCCGGCGCCAAGGCCCGAGAGCTCCGCGACCCGCTCGCGGTGGTCCCGCGGCGAGCCGAGCATGCGGCCGGCCACCCGCCCGCGCTTGAGCCAGAACTGGAGGTCGTGCTCCCAGGTGAAGCCGATCCCGCCGAGGACCTGGAGTGCGGAGGCGGGGACCTCCCAGCCGGCGTCTGCGGCACGCGCCCCGGCCATCGCCGCCGCCATCGGCAGTGACTCCGGCTCGGCGTCGGCGGTCCAGGACGCGTAGTAGGTCAGGGAGCGCGACTCCTCGGTGGCAAGCAGCATCCCCGCGATCCGGTGGCTGACCGCCTGGTAGGCGCCGATCGGGCGGCCGAACTGCTCGCGCTCGCGCGCGTAGTCGGTCGCCATCTCGAGCGTGCGCTGCGCGATGCCCGTCAGCTCTCCCGCTATCGCGACAGCGAGCCGGTCGCGACCGGCGTCGACGTCGCCCGGGAGCCGCTCCCCGGCCGCGTCGGAGACCAAGCCGTATGAACGGGTCGAGTCGATGGCCTCGAAGCGCTCGAAGTCCACCTCCGAGGCCGGCGCCAGCAGCGCGCCCTCGCCGTCGAAGGTGACGACCACGTCGGCGGTGGGCAGGTCGCAGAAGAGGGTGCTCTGGCCGTCGGCGAAGCCCCCGAAGGAGCCCGTGGCCTCCCCGGAGGCGAGCTTCGGCAGCCACTCCGAGCGCTGCTCATCCGAGCCCGCGGCGGAGATGACGAGCGCGGCGCCGGCCGTGCCGAGCAGCGGGCTCGGCGCGCAGACGTACCCGGACTCCTCGAGCAGGGCGGAGAGCTCCACCATGCCGAGACCCTGGCCGCCGTCATCCTCGGCGATCGCGATGCCGGGCCAGCCCAGCTCCGAGATCTCTCTCCAGAGGCCATCGTCGTAGGAGTCGGCGTCAGCGAGCTCGCGGACCTTTTCGGGCTTGAAGCGGGAGGCCAGGAACTCGTGGGCGGTCCGCTTGATCTCCTGCTGCTCGTCGTTCAGGTCGAAGTGCATCCGTTACCTCAGCCTCGGCAGGCCGAGCACGCGCTCGGCGACGATGTTCTTCAGCACCTCGGTGGTGCCGCCCTCGATCGAGTTGGCGCGAGAGCGCAGGAAGCGGTAGCTCCAGTCGGTACCCGCGCGCATTCCCTCCGGGCCGAGGATGTCGTTGCCCAGCTCGGTGAGCTCCTGGTTGAAGTCGGCCCACTCCCACTTGGTGAGCGAGCCCTCGGGCCCCGGGATGCCGGTCTTCATCGTCGCGGTGAGGGCGCGCAGCGAGCCGAGCCGCATCGCCTCGATCCCGATCTGAAGCGCCGCGATCTTCTGGCGGATGACCGGGTCGTCGTCGAGCCCCCGTTCGTGCACGATCGCGATCAGGTCCTCCATCGTCCGCTTCAACCCCAGCACCGCGGCCGCGCCGAGGCCGGCGCGCTCGAACATCAGGGTGGTGATCGCGACCTGCCAGCCGCCGCCGACCTCGCCGACGATGTTCTCGTCGGGGATCTCGGCCTCCTCGAGGAAGATCTCGTTGAACTCCGCCTCGCCGGTGATCTGGCGGAGCGGCCGGACGTCGACGTTCGGCTGATCCATGTCGAGGATGAAGTAGGTGATCCCCTTGTGCTTGGGGGCGTCCTGGTCGGTGCGGGCGAGCAGCATGCACCACTTCGCCTCGTGCGCGTAGGTCGTCCAGACCTTCTGGCCGGTCACCTTCCAGCTGCCGTTGGCCTTCACGGCGCGGGTCTTGAGCGAGGCCAGGTCCGATCCCGACTCGGGCTCGGAGAAGCCCTGGCACCAGATCTCCTCGCCGGAGAGGATCGGCTCCAAGAAGCGCTCCTTCTGCTCCTCGTTCCCGCGTGCGATCACCACGGGACCGCCCATCACCAGGCCGAGCACGTTGGCCGGGGCCGGCACCCGCTGGCGGGCCAGCTCCTCGTTGAAGATCGACTGCTCGATCAGGGTGGCGCCCTTGCCGCCGTACTCCTCGGGCCATGAGACGCCGGCCCACCCGGCATCGTGCATCTTCTTCTGCCAGGCGCGGCGGAACTCGAACTCGGCGGCGTCGTCGCCCTCGGGTGCCGGCCCTGGATGGTTCTCCTCCAGCCAGCTCCGGACTTCGTCCTTGAAAGCGGCCTCCGAGTCGGTGAGGCTCAGGTCCACGCGGCGGGAGCCTATCAGATCTGGCCGCACTGGCCAAGATCGCAACGCGGTCCGCGCTGACGCGCGCCACGTCGCATCGTCAGTGGTAGATCGCGAGCAGGATGATCACGCTCGCGACCCAGGTGACCCCGGCGCCGATCATCCCGTAGTCCTCGAGCAGGATCGCGTCGGTGGAGCGCGTGTCCTTGCGGTCGTAGATCAGGTAGAGGTAGCGGAAGATCCCGTAGAGAACCGGAGGCAGGGTGGCGAGCATCTTCGACCCGATCAGCGGCGAGTTGACCGCGTAGATCGCGTAGCTCATCACGGTCGCGGCGGTGACCATCGCCACCATCTGGTCGAGGAAGGGGATCGAGTAGTGCTCGAGGACCGGGCGGCTCTCGGTTCCCGCGTGGAGCTCCGAGGTCGCCTCCTGGCGGCGCTTGGTGAAGCCGAGGAAGAGCGCGACCATCCCGGTGCAGAGCAGCAGGAAGGCGGAGGCGTCGGCACCGACCGCGACCGCACCGGCGAGCACCCGCAGCACGAACAGCCCCGAGATCGTCATCACGTCGAGGATCACCTCGTGCTTGAGCACGTAGGAGTAGAGCGTCGTGCCGACCCCGTAGGCCAGGACGAGGCCGCCGACCTCGCAGGCCCACGAGCACCGCCGAGCCGGCCAGCGCGACGACGGCGAGCACGATCGCCAGCGCGATCGCCGTCGGAATCGCGAGCTCGCCGGCCGCGATCGGGCGGAAGCGCTTCGTCGGGTGCTGGCGGTCCTCGGCGATGTCGTGCGCGTCGTTGACCAGGTAGCCGGCCGAGGCGACCATGCAGAACGCGGCGAAGGTGACCGTGGCGTCGACGACCGCGTCGAAGTCCCGGAACTTGCGCCGAGAAGAGCAGGCCGGCGAAGACGAGCAGGTTCTTGACCCACTCCTGCGGGCGCAGGGCGACGATCGCCGCGCGCACGGGCCCGCGGCGTGGCTTGGAGGCCGGGCCGTCGGCGGCCAGCTCTGCCACCTGCGGCTCGGGCCTCTCCCTGGTCAGGGGGCTGGCCATGGACCGCGAAGGGTAAAGCCGACTCACGGGTCGATCAGCACGCCAGGGTTCAGGATGCTCGTCGGGATCGAGCTCGCGCTTGGCCGCCCGCAGGGCGTCGGCGAACGGTCGGGGCGCTGGCGGTCGTACCAGGGCCGGTGGTCGCGGCCGACGGCGTGGTGGTGGGTGATCGTGCCGCCGGCGTCGATCACCGTGTCGGAGACGGCGGCCTTGATCTCGTCCCACTGCGCGACCTCATCGCCGCGCCGCGCCTGCGCCAGCACCGTGTAGTAGGGCGCCGGCCCGTCCGGGTAGACGTGGGTGAAGCGGCAGCTGATCCGCGGCGAGCCGGGGCCCTCGGCGGGCCCGCCGCTCGCCTCGGCGACCGCCCGCCTCGCCGTCTCCATCACCTCGGCGTGGAAGTCGGCAAAGCGATCCCAGGTGATCGCGGTCTCGAAGGTGTCGGAGAGCACGCCGCAGGCGACCAGCGAGTCGCGCAGGTACGGGGCGAAGAGGAATGCGTTGCGCCAGGCGTTGACCGGGTCGTCGCCGGAGGACTGCTCCGCGGTCTGCCGCTTCACCTCGACCGGCTCGCCGCCGTGGGCCGCCGCGGCGTCGATCGCGAGCGCCAGCGAGTCCTCGACCGGATGGTGCGCGGACTCGAAGCCCAGCACCAGCAGCGCCTTGCCCGGCGGTCCCGCGGAGGATGTCTCGGACTCGACCGCGTCGAGCAGGCGGCAGTTCGAGGGATAGAGCCCGGACTGCGAGATCTCCCGCACCGCCTCCGCCCCGGAGGCGAAGTCGTCGAAGGCGACCGCGGCGGAGACCTTCTCGTTCGGCCGCTCGCGCACCCGCACCCAGGCATCGACGATCACGGCCAGGATCCCCTCCGAGCCGACCAGCATGCGGTCTGGGCTGGGCCCCGCTCCGGACCCGGGAAGGCGGCGGCTCTCCCACTCCCCTTCGGGGGTCACGGCGCGAATCGACTCGACCAGGTCGTCGATGTGGGTGTAGAGCGTCGCGAAGTGGCCGCCCGCCCGGGTGGCGATCCAGCCGCCCAGGGTCGAGTACTCGAACGACTGCGGGAAGTGCCGCAGCGTGAGGCCGTGCTCGCGCAGCTGCTCCTCGAGGCGCGGCCCAGTCGCCCCGGCCTGGATCCGTGCCGCCATCGAGATCGGGTCCACCTCGAGCACCCGGTCCATTCGCCGCAGGTCGATGGTGACCACACCTCGGTACTCCTCCAGGCCGCGGGGCTCGACCCCGCCGACGACGCTGGTGCCCCCGCCGTATGGGATCGCGGCCGCCTTCTCGTCGGCGCAGAAGTTGAGGATCACGTCGACGTCCTCCGGGGACTCGGGATAGGCGACCAGGTCCGGCGGGTTCGGGAACTCGCCGCGGAAGCCGCGGACCACGTCGCGGTAGGCCTTGCCGAGCGAGTGGGCGATCCGGTCGTAGCGGTCGGCCGAGAACATCTCGGCGAATCGCTTCGGTGGCCTCAGGCGCGGCTCCGGCAGCTCGACCGCATCGAGTGGGACCGGCTCCTCGATCTCGTCGACCTCGAACCCGAGCCGATCGGTGACGGCGCTGGCGATGCCCTCAACCTGGTCCCGCGGGGGCTGCTGGTCCTCGTAGCCCCAGCCCCAGTGCTTCAGCCGGCGGGTCGCCGTCGTCACCTGTCTACCAGTGAACGCCGCGCATCAGGTAGGCGAAGGCGACGCCCTCGGTCGAGAGCTCCTCCTCCTTCGCGGGCGGCTTGCCGTCCTCCTTGCCCTTCGCCGCGCTCGAATCGGGGAAGAGCTTGTAGGCGGTGTTGAGGATCGCGTCGGAGGCCTTCGGCGCGACGTTGTAGAGCAGCTCGCCGAAGTTGCCGAGCCGGGTCGCGACCTTCTTCGGCTTGGTGATCATCGCGTTGGTGATCATCTCGGCGGCCTCGTCCGGGGTGCTCGTGGGGAAGGCGTCGTACATCTTGGTCGGGGCGATCATCGGTGTTCGCACCAGCGGCATGTAGATCGTGGTGATGTGGACGCCGTCATCGACCACCTCGGATGGCGACGCAGCGCGACCAGGCGTCGAGCGCGGCCTTCGAGGCGACGTAGGCGGAGAAGCGGGGCGTGTGGGTCTGCACGCCGATCGAGCTGACGTTGATGATGTGGCCGCCCTTGCGGCCCTTGCTGCGCTTCCGCATGGCGGGCAGCAGGCTGAGGATCAGCCGCAGCGCGCCGAAGTAGTTGAGCTGCATGGTGCGCTCGAAGTCGTGGAAGCGGTCGTAGGAGAGCTCGACCGAGCGGCGGATCGAGCGGCCGGCGTTGTTGACCAGGACGTCGACCCGCCGTGCTGCTCGAGCACCTCCTTCGCCATCCGCTCGACGTCGTCGAGGTCGGAGAGGTCGGCACTGGTGGATGTGGGCGGTGCCCCCCGCCTCCTCGATCTCGGCCTTGGTCTCCTCGAGCTTCTCCGGCGTGCGGGCGACCAGCAGAACGTTGGCGCCGGCCTCGCCGCACTTGATCGCGGTCGCCTTGCCGATGCCCGACGAGGCGCCCGTGATCAGGACCGCCTTGCCGCCGATCGCGCCCGGAGAGCGAGCGGTCCTTGAAGAGGTCGGGGTCGAGGTTGCGCTCCCAGTAGTCCCAGAGCCTGTCGGCGTAGCTCGGGAGCGGAGGGACCGAGATGCCGGTCCCCTCCAGCGCCGTCTGCGTCTTGGTCGAGTCGAAGTCGGTCGGATAGTTGATGTAGACGAGCACCGAGCGCGGGATGCCGAGATCGGCGAGCACCTGGTCGCTGATCCGCTTCACCGGCGGCAGCATCGTCAGGCCCGATCGCACCTGCTTGGGGATGAAGTCGAACATCCGCGAGTCGATCCGCATCACCGCCTCCGGCGCATGGGCCGCCTTCGCGAAGACGTTGATCACCTGGCCCGCGCGTCAGCGGGTTCGGGTCGGTGAGGTGGAAGGCCTGGCCGTCGAATCCGTCGATGTGGGCGATGTGGTCCATCGCCTTGGCGACGAAGTCGACCGGGACGATGTTGATCTTGCGGCCCTCGATCCCGACGCCGGGGAACCACTGCGGCAGGGCGTTGCGGGCCCGCTGCAGCAGCTTGAAGAAGTAGTAGGGGCCGTCGATCTTGTCCATCTCGCCGGTCTCGGAGTGGCCGACGACGATCCCGGGCCGGTAGACCCGCCAAGGCACCTTCGACTCCTCCCGGACGACCGCCTCGGACTCGTGCTTGGTCTGGAAGTAGGGGTGGTTCTCGACCTTCTCGGCCTCGTCGAACATGTCCTCGGTGAAGGTGCCCTTGTAGAGGCCGGCCGCGGCGATCGAGCTGACCATGTGGAAGCGCTTCGCGTCGAGCTCCTCGGCGAGCTTCACGGCCTCCCGGGTGCCCTCGACGTTGGCCACGCGCTGGCTCTCGGCGTCGGCCGTCATGTCGTAGATCGCCGCCAGGTGGAAGAAGTGGTCGATCTTGCCCCTGCAGCTCCTCGATCTGCTCGTCGCAGCCGAGCTTCTCCTGGGAGAGGTCGCCGATCACCGGGACGATCCGGTCCTCGTCGGCGCCCCAGCGGCTCCTGAGCTCCTCGAGGCGCCCGCGCGAGCCCTCGCGCACGAGCACGTAGATCGTGCCCTCGCGCTCGAGCAGCTGCTCGACCAGGTTGCGGCCGATGAAGCCGGTTGCGCCGGTGACGAAGTAGCTCATCTCACCTCCTCCTCCAGTTCATGCTCAGAGCGGAACTTACACCGCCCGCGGCCTTCGCCGCTCGGGGGGTTTGCCGAGAGGGCGCTAGCGCAATAATCAACGCGTGGGCTTGTTCTACGACCCAGCCAGCACTCCCGATCCCGAGCGAGACGAGCGGCTGCGCGCGGCCGCAGCCCGGGTCGAGCTGCGACCGGCGGAGCGGGCGGCCTGGCTCGGGAGGCGATCCCTCGCCTGTCCCAACTGCGACGTGCCGATCGCGCTCTCCGGGCCCGTCGGGTTCTCGGACGAGATCGCCTGCGCCTTCTGCGAGACGACCGCGCCGACCCGCGAGTTCATTCGCGACCAGGGCTGGCCGGCTGTCGATCTGATCGCCCGGATTGGGTAGAGGGATTTCGTCAGCAGCGTTCCTGGCAGGCAGGTCCAGGGAACGTCATACAGTTAGTAAGGGGAATGGCCACTAAGCAGAAGGTCCAGCTCTTGATGCCCGAGATGGGCGAGTCGGTGACTGAGGGCACCGTGCTCGAGTGGCATGTCTCGGAGGGGGACTCGGTCGACGAGGGCCAGACGATGGTCGAGGTCTCGACCGACAAGGTCGACGCCGAGGTCCCGGCGCCCGCCTCCGGCACGGTGACGCAAGATCATCGTCCAGATCGACGATGAGGTCGACGTCGGCAAGCCGCTGGCGGAGATCGATCCGAACGGCGGCCCGCCCGAGCAGGCCGAGGAGCCGGCTGCCGAGCAGGAAGACCGAGGAGGAGCCGGCGGACCCGGAGGCCGAGTCCAACGGCGCCGGCTCGACGACCGGCCGCAGAGTCCGGCGAGACGGCGACCACCGACGACGCCTCGGTGTCCGCCGGGAAGGAGCTGGAGGGCGGCGGCCTCGAGATCGTGATGCCCGAGATGGGCGAGTCGGTGACCGAGGGCACGGTGCTCGAATGGCACGTCTCCGAGGGCGACCAGATCGGTGAGGGCGAGACCGTCGTCGAGGTCTCCACCGACAAGGTCGACGCCGAGGTTCCCGCCCCCGCCTCCGGGACGATCACCAAGATCCTGGTCGGCCCCGACGAGACGGTCGAGGTCGGCAAGCCGCTCGCCGAGATGACGAAGGGCGAGGCGCCGCTCGGGCGACGGCGCCTGCGGCTGCGCCGAGCCGCGCCGGCGAAGGACGAGGCCGAGGCGAAGACTGCCGGCGGCCGACGAGGGCGACGGAGCCAACGCCACCCCGGTCGCCCGCCGCGCGGCCGAGGCGAACGGCGTCGATCTGAAGGGGCTCAAGGGCACCGGCACCGGCGGCAAGATCACCAAGTCCGACGTGCTCTCGGCCGAGGGCAACGGCGCCGGCGGCGCCCGCCGCTGTCGAGGGAGAGGCAAAGCCGCTGCGCGGTCCCGCGGCCACGCTCGCCAGGGCGATGAACGAGAGCCGCTCGATCCCGACGGCCACCTCCTTCCGCGAGCTCGCCGTCGACACCCTCGACGCCAAGCGCAAGGCGCTCAACGAGGTGCTGAAGGAGCGCGGCATGAAGGTGAGCTTCACCCACCTGATCGCCTGGGCGATCGTCAAGGCCGCCCAGGAGTGGCCGGTGATGGGCGCGCCACTACGAGGAGGCCGACGGCAAGCCGACGGTGATCGAGCCCGGCGGCGTCAACCTCGGCATCGCCGTGGACGTCGAGCGCAAGGGACAGCGCTCGCTGCTGGTGCCCTGCATCAAGGGGGCGGACCGCCTCGACTTCGCGGGCTTCCACTCCTACTACGAGGAGCTGATCACCAAGACGCGGGAGAACAGCCTCACCGCGGACGACTTCCAGGGCACCAACATCAGCCTCACCAACCCCGGCGGCCTGGGCACCGTGGCGTCGGTCCCGCGCCTGATGTCGGGCCAGGGCACGATCGTCGCCTGCGGCTCGCTCGCCTACCCGGTCGAGTGGCGGCACGCTCCGCCCGAGAAGATCAAGGCACTCGGGGTCTCCAAGGTCATGACGATGACCTCGACCTACGACCACCGGGTGATCCAGGGGGCGGAGTCCGGGTCGTTCCTGCGCCGGATCGAGGAGCTGCTCCAGGGCGAGGACGACTTCTACGAGTCGGTCGCCGGCGACCTCGGGATCGATGCGGCGCCGATCACCGCAGCTCACCCGGCCTCGGCCTCGGCGCCGCCGCTGCCGGCGCCCGGGGCCCCCGGCGTGCAGGGCCCGGCGGTGCGCCAAGCCGGACACGGAGCTGCTCCAGGCCGTCCAGGCCGCGACCTCGCTGCTCAAGGCCTACCGCACGCACGGCCACCTCGCCGCGCGGCTCGACCCGCTCGGCTCCGAGCCGAAGGGCGACCCGGCGATCCAGCCGGAGAACGTCGAACCTGACGCCGGAGCTGATGTCGCAGATCCCGGCCGAGATCCTCCGGATCGGGGTCGAGGGCGAGACGCTGCTCGAGGCGCTGCCGCGGATGCGCGAGGCCTACTGCGGGACGATCGCCTACCAGATCGAGCACCTCTCCTCGCACCAGCAGCGGATGTGGCTGCGGGACATGATCGAGACCGGCTGGCACCGCAAGCCGCTCGAGCCCGAGGAGAAGCAGGAGCTCCTCGATCGTCTGATCCAGGTCTTCGGCTTCGAGCGCTACCTGGAGAAGGCCTACCTCGGCCAGAAGATGTTCTCGATCGAGGGGCTCGACGCGGTGGTGCCGATGCTCGACGAGGTCTTCGAGATGGCCCACACGGAGGGCGCCCACGACGTCGTGATCGGCATGGCCCACCGCGGCCGCCTCAGCGTGCTCGCCCACAACATCAGGCGGCCGGTCGAGTCGATCCTGGCCGAGTTCGAGGGCGCCAAGGCGATCGAGGCGGTCAAGTCGCTGGCCGCCATCCCGACGGGCGGCACCGGCGACGTCAAGTACCACTACGGGCACAACGGCGTCTACAAGGCGCAGGACGGCTCGGAGATCGGCGTGCGGCTCTATCCCAACCCGAGCCACCTCGAGTACGTCGACCCGGTGGTGACCGGCGCCGCGCGCGCCTCGCAGACCACGCCGGCAGGACGGGCGCCTCGAGCACGACCCGATGGCCGCCGTGCCCGGTGCTGCTGCACGGCGACGCCGCGTTCCCGGCCCAGGGCGTCGTGGCCGAGACGCTCAACCTCCAGTCGCTGAAGGGCTACGCGACCGGCGGCACGGTCCACATCATCCAGAACAACCAGATCGGCTTCACCACCGATCCGGAGGAGGGGCGCTCCACCCCGTACGCCGCCGACATGGCGAAGGGCTTCAACGTCCCGATCATCCACGTGAACGCCGACGATCCGGAGGCGTGCGTCGCGGGCGGTCCGGCTGGCGATGGCCTACCGCGAGCGCTGGGGCCGCGACGTGGTCATCGACCTGATCGGCTACCGCCGCTTCGGCCACAACGAGACCGACGAGCCGGCCTACACCCAGCCGCTGATGGCCGCGAAGATCAAGGAGCACCCGCCGGTCAGCCAGATCTACGCCGAGGAGCTGGTCAAGGAGGGGATCGTCACCCCGGACGAGGTCGAGGCAGCGGAACGACGAGCGCCAGAAGGCGCTCAAGTCCGCGCACGACGAGCTGCGCAGCAAGATCGAGTCGGGCGACTACGCGGATCCGACCGCGACCGGCACCGGCGAGCTCGACCGCACCCGCAGCCCGAGCGTTGAGACCGCCGTTCCCGAGGAGCGGCTGCGCAAGCTGAACGAGGAGCTGCTGCGGGTGCCGGACAGCTTCACCATCCACCGCAAGCTGCGCAAGCCGCTCTCCAAGCGGCTCGACGCGATGGACGAGGGCGGGATCGAGTTCGGCCACGCCGAGGCGCTCGCGCTCGGCTCGCTGCTGACGGAGGACGTCCACGTCCGCTTCACCGGCCAGGACACCGAGCGCGGGACCTTCTCCCACCGCCACCTCGTCCTCCACGACGAGAAGACCGGGCTGCGCTACGCGCCGATCCAGAACCTGCCCGAGGCGCAACGCGCCGCTCGAGCTCCACAACAGCCCGCTCTCGGAGTCGGCCTGCCTCGGCTTCGAGTACGGCTACTCGGCCGCACTCACCGGACAGCCTGGTCCTCTGGGAGGCGCAGTTCGGCGACTTCGGCAACGCGGCCCAGGTGATCATCGACAGCTTCATCGTCTCGGCCGAGGCGAAGTGGGGCCAGACCTCCCGCCTCACCCTGCTGCTCCCGCACGGCTACGAGGGCGCCGGCCCCGAGCACTCGAGCGCCCGGATCGAGCGCTTCATCCAGCTCGCCGCCGAGGGCAACATCCGGATCGCCAACCCGTCCACCGCGGCCCAGTACTTCCACCTGCTCCGCCGCCAGGCACACATCGCCAAGGCGCGGCCGATGGTCGTCTTCACCCCCAAGGGGCTGCTGCGACTGCCGCGGGCGACCTCGACCCTCGAGGAGCTCACCTCGGGCTCGTTCCAGTTCGTGCTCGACGACCCGCACGCCCGGACGGCAAGAGCAAGAAGAAGGTCGAGCGGCTCGTGCTCTGCAGCGGCAAGATCTACTACGACATCGATGCGGCGCCGAAGCGCGAGGAGATCGAGAACGTCGCCATCGCCCGGGTCGAGCTGCTCTACCCCTTCGCCAAGGAGCAGCTGACCAGCTGATCGCGAGCTATCCGAACCTCAAGGAGATCGTCTGGGTCCAGGAGGAGCCGCGCAACATGGGCGCCTGGTCGGTCATGCAGCGCCGCATGCCGGAGCTGCTGCCCGAGGGCGTCGAGCTCGGTTACGTCGGGCGTCCGCCCCGCGCCAGCCCCGGCGAGGGCTACGCGGTCGCGCACACCAAGGAGCAGGAGCGCATCGTGCTCACGGCCCTGATGGGCCGAGCGGACCCGGCTTAGATTGTCGGCTGACGGCTTCGCCATCAGTCGCGGGCGATCACGCCGCCCTCTCATGACCGCTCCGGGCTTCGCCCGTCGCTCAAAGTGGGGGCGGCGTGACCCCCGCGAGCGCTGCCCGTCTGATCACGGCCACAGAGAGGGAGCGGCCACAGTCCGGACAGGAGCTGAGTCGAGCCCAGGAGTGGTATTCAGCGGCACAGCTCGCGCACCGATACGAGCGCTGCAGCCGCACGAGCCTCCTGATGCTCACGCTGGAGTTCTGATCTCCGTGGAATTGCTCCATGGCGCGCATCTTGGGCCAAGCGCCTCCCCAAAACCATGGACCGGCGGTCGGAAGATCGACCGCCGCCACTTCGACCTTCGGTCGAGGTCACGCACGCGCTAGCTTGCGCCCATGGCCACGGCCGAACACGCGCACCCGTTGCCGAAGCCGGTTCCCGGGGCCCTCTTCAGGTGGGTGAAGATCGGCTCCTGGTTCGAGTCGGCCCTGTTCGCCGCGCTGCTCTTCTTCTGGATCGCGCCCGGATACCACTCGGAGACCTCGCTCTTCGGCCTCCTGCACGGCCTCGGCTACCTCGCTCTCTGCGCGCTGATCTTCTGGGCGGTGATGCGCCGCGAGGCGCCCTGGCCCCTGCTCGCCGCGACGCTGACGCCCATCGGGCCGTTCGGCACCGTGATCGGAATCGAGCTGATCGAGCGCCGGGGCTGGGGAATCGCCGGCACTGATCGGGTTGTTCACACCAATGGTTGACATCGCCGGACGAATCGGGAGATAATCGCCGGAGGCGGGAGGACGTAATACCTTCATAAGACTCGTCCCGGGGCCAGTCCCGCCTCCCGGGACGATCGCGTCGGAAATCCCTCCCTGGCTACCGACGCGCAGGCGTGGCGCGGGCCGTGTGGACCCCCTGCCTCCCGCGGCCCCGCCACGCCGCTCTTTTCGGGCTCGGGGAGGCCTACCGGGAGCGGAGGTCGCGCAGGACGCGGTGCAGGATGCCGCCGTTCTGGAAGTAGGAGACCTCGTTCGGCGTGTCGATCCGGACGGTGGCCTCGAAGGTGACGTCGTCGGCGCCATCCGCGTGATGCGGTCACCTCGACCGTCTTCGCCTCGCCGTTCTCCAGGTCGCCGACGTCGAAGGTCTCCTCGCCGGTCAGGCCGAGCGAGTCGATCGACTCGCCTTCGGGGAACTGCAGCGGCAGCACGCCCATCCCGATCAGGTTGGAGCGGTGGATCCGCTCGAAGCTCTCGGCGATCACGGCGCGGACGCCGAGCAGGTTGGTGCCCTTCGCCGCCCAGTCGCGCGAGGAGCCCGAGCCGTACTCCTTGCCGGCGAGGACGACGAGGGGCACATCCTCGTCGGCGTAGCTGCATCGCCGCCTCGTAGATCGTCGTCTCCTCGCCGTCGGGGAAGTGGCGGGTGAAGCCGCCCTCGCTCTCGACCAGCCGGTTGCGCAGCCGGACGTTGGCGAAGGTGCCGCGGATCATCACCTCGTGGTTGCCGCGGCGCGAGCCGTAGGAGTTGAAGTCGCGGACCTCGACGCCCTGCTCGATCAGCCACCTGCCGGCCGGGCTGTCCTTCTTGATCGCGCCCGCGGGCGAGATGTGGTCGGTGGTCACCGAGTCGCCCAGCACGGCCAGCACCCGAGCGCTCTCGATCGGCTCGACCGGCTTCGGCTCCGGGTCCATGCCCTCGAAGAAGCTCGGCTTGCGGACGTAGGTCGAGTCGGGCCAGGTGTAGCGGTCGCCCTCCGGCACCTCGATCCCGCGCCAGCGCTCGTCGCCGGTGAAGACGTCGGCGTAGCTCTTGGTGAACATGTCGGCGCGGACGGCCTCGCCCACGATCTCCTTGATCTCCTCGGAGCTCGGCCAGATGTCGGAGAGGTAGACCGGCTGCTCGTCGGAGTCGAGTCCGAGCGGCTCGCTGGTCAGGTCGATGTCCATCCGACCGGCCAGCGCGTAGGCGACCACCAGCGGCGGCGAGGCGAGGTAGTTCGCCCGCGTGTCCGGGTTGATCCGGCCCTCGAAGTTGCGGTTCCCGGAGAGGACCGAGCAGACCACCAGGTCGTTGTCGTTGACGGCCTTGGAGATCGCCTCCGGGAGCGGACCGGAGTTCCCGATGCAGGTGGTGCAGCCGTAGCCGACCAGGTTGAACTGGAGCTCGTTCAGGTACTTGTCGAGGCCCGAGCTGCTCCAGGTACTCGGTGACCACGGTCGAGCCGGGCGCGAGCGAGGTCTTCACCCAGGGCTTGCGCTCCAGGCCGCGCTCGACGGCCTTCTTGGCGACCAGCCCCGCGCCGAGCATGACCGAGGGGTTGGAGGTGTTGGTGCAGCTGGTGATCGCGGCGATCACGACCATGCCGTGGTCGAGCTCGACCGTCTGCGCCGTCCTCGAGCTCGACGGCGACGGCATCGCTGGTCTTCGCCTGCTCGGCGACCGCGGTCAGGCCGGCGCGGCGGGGCTTGCCGCCCTCGCCGTCGTGGTCCTCGCCCGGCGGGTCCGAGGCGGGGAAGGACTCGTCGATCGCCACGTCGAGCATGTTGCCGAGCTCGGCGCCGGCGTCGGCGTTCCACTCCTCCATCGCCTCGAGGAACGCCGGCTTTGCGTTCGTGAGCGCGATCCGGTCCTGCGGCCGCTTGGGGCCGGCGATGCTCGGCTCGACGTCGCCGAGGTCGAGGTCGAGCGTGTCGGAGTAGGTCGGCTCCTCCGAATCGGGCTCGTGGAAGAGACCCTGCTCGCGCGTGTAGGCGTCGACCAGCTCGATCTGCTCGGTGGGCCTGCCCGTGAACTCGAGGTAGCGCAGGGTCTCGGCATCGACCGGGAAGATCGCGCAGGTCGAGCCGAACTCAGGCGACATGTTGCCGATCGTCGCCCGGTCGGCCAGGCCGAGGCCGGAGATGCCGGGGCCGAAGAACTCGACGAACTTGGAGACGACGCCCTTCTCGCGGAGCATCTCCGTCACCGTCAGAACGAGGTCGGTCGCCGTCGCGCCCTCGCGCAGCTCCCCGGTGAGCCGGAAGCCGATCACCTGAGGGAGCAGCATCGAGATCGGCTGGCCGAGCATCGCGGCCTCCGCCTCGATCCCGCCCACGCCCCAGCCCAGGACACCGAGCCCGTTGATCATCGTGGTGTGCGAGTCGGTTCCGACCAGCGTGTCCGGATACGCCTGCGCGATCCCATCGACCTCGCGGATCCAGACGCAGCGGCCCAGGTACTCGAGGTTGACCTGATGGCAGATGCCGGTGGCGGGCGGCACCACGCGGAAGTTGTCGAACGCGGTCTGTCCCCAGCGCAGGAAGGCGTAGCGCTCGCCGTTGCGCTCGTAGTCCCGCTCCGCGTTCACCTCGAAGGCGCGCTGGTTGCCGAAGGCATCGACCTGAACCGAGTGGTCGATGATCAGATCGACGTCGACCAGGGGGTTGATCGCACTCGGGTCGCCGCCGAGCTCCTCCATCGTGTCGCGCATCGCAGCCAGGTCGACGACCGCGGGGACCCCGGTGAAGTCCTGCATGAGGACCCGGGCGGGCTGGAATGGGATCTCGACCGAGGGCTCCGCCTTGGCGTCCCAGGTGGCGATTGCCTCGACATCCTCCGAGGTGACCGAGGTGCCGTCCTCGAGCCGGAGAGCGTTCTCGAGCAGGACCTTGAGCGAGTAGGGAAGGCGGGCGACGTCGAAGCGCTGCTGCAAGGCATCGAGCCGGTGGATCTCGAACTCCCGACCCCCGACCTCGAGGGTCCGCCGCGCTCCGAAGCTGTCCTTCGCGCTCACATCTCCAGTTTATTCCGGGCCGTTCTCCGGCTCGGCGCCGCGGTTGGTGCGGATCACCGCTTGTGCGACTGGCGGTCCGCCAATTCCTCGGCGATCTGCTCGGCGCCGCCACGGCGCTGGACGCTGGCCGCGAATTCGGGGTGGCGGTAGCCGAACTCGACGGCGAGCCGCTGCCGCATCGGCGCCACGGTGATCTCGTTCCGGTTTCTGCGGATCGCGTCCGCCACCGCCTCCGCCACCTTCCCGGGGGTCGTGGTGCCCAGGCCCGGCGGCGGCTTGGCGCCGGAGTCAGCGAACATCCCCGCCTCACGGACGAAGCCGGGCGAGACGACCGAGACACCGACGCCGTGAGGATGGAGGTCCTCACGCAGGCCGAAGGCGAAGCCACGCAGCCCGAACTTGGTGGCGTTGTAGAGAGAGGACCGGGGCGATCCGACCTTTCCCGCGAGCGACGCGATGAAGACCAGGTGGCCGTCTCCCTTCTCCGCCAGCTTCGGCCCGAGGGCGCGGGCCATCAGGATCGGGGACTCGAAATTGACCCGGAGGGCGCGCTGCACCTCCTCCGAGCTGAAGTTCTCCAGCCGGCCGGTTGCGGGGAGCGCGGCGTTGGCGACGAGGCCGTCGACGTCGCCCGCCCGCTCCACCAAATCCTCAGCCGCCCCAGGCTCGGCGAGATCGGCGACGACCGACAGCGTGCCTGTCGGCGCCGCCGGGAAGCGACTGCGCGAGGCTGGTCGAGCTCATCGCCCTTGCGGGAGCTGAGGACGAGAACGGCGCCCTGTCCCGCCAGCTCGCCCGCGATGGCGCGACCGAGCCCGCCGGTGGCGCCGCTGAGCAGCACCCTCTTCCCCTCGAGTTCCACGGATTCCAACCTATCCGACTGGACGTTTGTTAAGGCCTCGCTCACAGAAAACGCCCTGCTCTGATACGGTCCTCCGCTTAAGGAGGAGGCCAGTTCCAACCGATGAGGAAGGGACCGGAGGAGGGATTCATCTTGCTGTTTCGATCACGTCAGAGCCGCCGGGTTGGACTGGCCGTAGCGCTGCTCGCAGGCGCGCTGATCGCCGCCAGCTCGGCCGCGGGCCAGACGACGGACACGACGACTACGACTCCAGAGCCGGGCGCCCCGGCCGGAGCGCCACCGGTCCCGACCGGCGTCGCGACGATCCTCCCCGGCGGGAAGGCGAGCGTCCCCGCCGGCGCTCCGTATTCCGTGGCGCGGGCGATCAAGGCCGCCAACAAGATCCACCGGCGGACCTACATCTGGGGCGGGGGCCATCGCAGCTTCAAGGCGAAGGGCTACGACTGCTCGGGCGCGGTCAGCTACGTCCTGCACGCGGCCGGGCTGCTCGGCTCGCCGCTCGTCTCCGGTCAGCTCGCCTCCTGGGGCTCGCTGGGGCCCGGAAGCTGGATCACGGTCTACGCGAACCGGACGCACACCTACATGGTGATCGCCGGGCTGCGCTACGACACCTCGCCGCTCGGGGAGTGGGTCAACCAGGGTCGCGGCCCGCGGTGGCGCTACACCCTGCGGACCGGGACAGGCTTCGCGGTCCGGCACTGGGACGGCCTCTAGCTCTATCCGGCGCGGTATGCGGCCGTTTGATGGGGGTCCTGTGAGTACCTGCTCACAGCTCCGGATCGTCTGCTAGCTTTCCGCGCGATCAAACGCCGAATCTCGTCCCCACCAGTGCGGGACGAGAACGGGGGAACCAAAGCAGTTGGGGCGAATCCACCAATCAGGTGGAGACGCAGGCTCCTTTCGCGTCAGCCCGTCAGCTAACCCCGTAGGCCTACGAAGGAGAACGGTTTGCGGTCAAACACACACAGCAGAACCAGTAGGAAGCTGGGGGTGGCAGGGCTGCTGTTGGTCGCTTCGCTCGCGGGCGCAGTGCCGGCGATGGCCCAGACCGGTGGGGCGGCGCCCCCCGGCGGGACGACGACCACCACCACCACAACGACGACTACTCCGACGGCCCCGGGCAGCGCGGCGCAGTTGCAGCCAGACGGCACGGCACTGCCGCCGGCAGACGCGCCGCGCCAGGTCCGCAAGGCCATCAACGCGGCCAACAGGATCCACACCAGGCCCTACATCTGGGGCGGCGGCCATCGCAGCTTCAAGTCGAGGGGCTACGACTGCTCCGGCGCCGTCAGCTACGTGCTGCATGCCGCCGGGCTGCTCAGGAGCCCCCTCTCCTCCGGTCCGCTGATGACCTGGGGCGCCCCGGGCACCGGGTCCTGGATCACCGTCTACGCCAACCGCAGCCACGCCTGGATGACGGTGGCGGGCCTGCGGTTCGACACCTCCGCGGCCGGCGAGTCCTTCACCCAGGGCTCGGGTCCGCGGTGGCGGGCGAGCATGCGGTCGGGCACCGGCTACTCCGCCCGCTACTTCCCCGGCTTCTAGCCGCCCGAGGGCGGCTGGGAGGCCTCTCCTCCCATCCAGTGCGCGACGCGGCCCGCTCTCCCCGGGCCGCGTCGCCACGCGCTCTGCGAGGGCGGAAGCAGGCAGGAGCGAAACGGTGAAGGGAGGCCGCCGGAGGCGTCGAATCCCAAGATCGTGCGAGTAATCACTAATGAACGGTTGTCGATTGCAAAGGTTCTTTCACGTTTGGTAAGGTCCCGCGCCAGTTACGCCGAGTCCCATCACCACGTGGTGATGGGAGCGGGGGAACCAGATACTGGGGCGAACCCACCGGAAGCCGAAGGTGGGGGCGCAGGCTCCTTCAGCGCTAGCCCGACAGCTAACCCCGCAGGCCGGCAAAGGAGAACTGTTGGATGCGAGACACACTTAGCTGCAAGCGTCGCCTCGCAGTAGCGGGGATCACAACTCTGTGCGTGTTGGCGCTCGCCGTTCCGGCGGCCGCCCAGACCGGCGGGTCGGGCCCGCCCGGCAGCACCACCACGACCACGACCACACCACGACCACCCCGGCCCCGGTCGGGCCTCCAGGGAAGGCCACGATCCGCAAGGACGGCACTGCCGTCGCTCCGGCGGACGCGCCGTCGCAGGTCCAGGCCGCGATCGCCGCGGCGAACGCGATTCACACCCTCCCCTATGTCTGGGGCGGTGGCCACAGGACCTTCTACGACTCCGGGTACGACTGCTCAGGCGCCGTGAGCTACGTCCTGCATGCCGCAGGCCTGCTGGCGAGCCCGATGACCTCGGGCGGGTTGGCCATCGAGCTGGGGCGCTCCCGGCAAGGGCCGCTGGATCACGGTCTACGGCAATGCAAGCCATGCCTACATGGTCATTGCGGGCAAGCGGTTCGACACCTCCACCGGTGGCGACCGCTGGAACCAGGGCTCAGGCCCGCGCTGGCGGAAGAAGAAGCGCAGGCCGCTCGGCTTCACGGGCAAGTACTACCCGGGGTTCTAGGCCTAACCGTCGAAGTCGGGAAGTACAAGCTTCCCGGCAAAGATTGGCCACCCTGGCCTAGCGAGGCGGGGTCAGGCTCGGATATACCTAGGACCGCACCGGTCGGCGTTGTACGGTGCGCACATCCGACGCCCTGACCGATCGAGGAGAAGGAGGCGGCGGTAGCCGCGACGCCCGCAAGCAGTGAGGCAGAGCCCGGCCCGGGACCGAGCGCCGAACCCGCGGACGTACGCCTGGTCGGGGTGAGCAAGCGCTACGGCGAGGTCGTCGCGGTCGACTCGCTCGACCTCGAGGTGAAGCGCGGGGAGTTCTTCACCCTGCTCGGCCCCTCCGGGTCCGGCAAGACGACCACGCTGCGGATGATCGCCGGGCTTCGAGGAGCCCGACACCGGCACGCGTCGAGCTCGCCGGCAGGGACGTGACCGGCGTGCCGCCCTACGACCGCTCGGTCAACACCGTCTTCCAGGACTACGCCCTCTTCCCCCACATGACCGTGGGCGAGAACGTCGCAGTACGGGCTGCGGGTGAAGCGAGTGGGCAAGGAGGAGCGCCGCCGGCGAGCCTCCGAGGCGCTCGCCACGGTGCGGCTGGCCGGCTACGAGCAGCGCAAGCCGAACCAGCTCTCCGGCGGCCAGCAGCAGCGGGTCGCGCTGGCGCGGGCGATCGTCAACGAGCCCCGGGTGCTGCTGCTCGACGAGCCGCTCGGCGCGCTCGACCTGAAGCTGCGCGAGCAGATGCAGGTCGAGCTCAACACGATCCAGGCGCAGGTCGGGATCACCTTCATCTACGTGACCCACGACCAGGAGGAGGCCCTGACGATGTCCGATCGCATCGCGGTCTTCAACGAGGGCCGGATCGAGCAGGTCGGGGCCTCCGACGGAGATCTACGAGCGGCCGGACAACGCCTTCGTCGCCGGGTTCGTCGGCGTCTCGAACCTGCTCGAGCGAGACGGGCAGCGCTTCACGGTGCGCCCGGAGAAGATCTTCATCGTCGAGAACGGCAAGGTGCCGCAGCGGCCTGCACGTCGAGGAGGGGACGATCAAGGACGTCTCCTACGCCGGCATGGTGACCCGCTACCTGGTCGACCTCGAAGCAGGGGGAGAGCTTCAAGTCGTCCGCCAGAACCTGGAGACGACCTCCGCGGAGGTCCAGGATCAGCGCGGCCGGAAAGTCAAAATCGGATGGCGAGCGGATCAGACCGTCGCCGTAAAGGGAGAGGAGGAAGGAAAGTGAGCCGACTTAGAGCTCACTCCGCCTGGGTGCCCGCGGCGATAGTCGCAGGGCTCGCCGCAATCATGCTGGTGATCGCCGGCTGCGGCGGTGGCGATGACAACGGAGGCAGTAGCGGTGGTAAGGCGCTGAGCAGTCCGTCGGTGCAGGTGAGGGCCAGCTGAACATCATCTGCTGGGCCAGCTACTGCGAGGACGGCACGGTCACCAAGGGCGTCGACTGGGTGACGCCGTTCGAGCAGGCAGACCGGCTGTCAGACGAACGTCAAGGTCGGCGACACGTCCGACCAGATGGTCGACCTGATGCGCACCGGTCAGTACGACGGGGTGTCCGCCTCGGGGAACGCCACCGCCCGTCTGGTGGACGGCGGCGATGTCGTCGCCGGTCAACGTCGATCTCGTCCCGAACTACAAGACGATCTTCGACGATCTCAAGGACCAGCCCTACAACACGTTCGACGGGACCCACTACGGGATCCCGCACGGACGCGGGGCGAACCTGCTGATGTGGAACACGAACGACGTCAAGCCCGATCCGACGTCGTGGTCGGTGATCCTCGATCCGAACCAGGCGAAGAAGTACGCGGGTCACATCAGCGTCTACGACGACCCGATCTACATCGCGGATGCGGCCGTGTACCTGAAGGCGCATCAGCCGGACCTCGGGATCGACAACCCGTACGAGCTGGACGACAAGCAGTTCAACGCCGCCGTCGACCTGCTCAAGCAGCAGCATCCGTTACGTCGGGGACTACTGGTCCAGCTACCTGAAGCAGATCAACCTGTTCACCAGCGGTGACGACCAGGTCGGCACGACGTGGCAGTACCAGTACTTCACGTTGCTCGCCGACGACCAGCCGGTGAAGGCCCCCGGGGCCGGACACCGGGTTCGTTCCCACGGAGGGTGCGACCGGGTGGTCGGACACCTGGATGATCTCGTCGGAGGCCAAGCACCCGAACTGCATGTACAAGTGGATGAACTACGTCACCAGCGCGCCAGTGCAGGCGCAGGTGATGCAGTGGTTCGGTGAGGCGCCCGCGCAGAGCAAGGCGTGCGAGGCGAACGAGATCGCAACCGCCGACAAGGCGCTGGGCCTGCCTCCGGATCCGAAGTTCTGCGACAACTACCACGCAGCGGATCCGGAGTTCTGGAAGCGCGTGTACTACTGGAACACGCCCCTTGCGGACTGCGGCGACGACCGCGGCGATGTCTGCAAGGACTACAACGACTGGGTCTCGGCCTGGACCGAGATCAAGGGGTGATGTCGCTGGCCGAGATCGGCTCATGAGTCAAGGGCCGTGGAAGCCGCCGGCGTAAGCGCCGGCGCCGAGAAGAGGTCGGTGGGCCGCAGGCTCGCCGACCTCTTCCACGGCCGCCCTCGCCTGCAGATCGGGACGCTGCTGAGCGGACCGATCGCCTGGCTGGTGATCGGCTATCTCGGGTCCCTGGCTCGTCCTGCTGATCGCCTCCTTCTGGGGGGTCAGCGCGATCAGCGGCGAGCTCGAGAAGAGCTTCACCCTCGACAACTACAAGGAGCTGCTCGACCAGTCGGTCTACAAGGACGTCGCCGTGCGGACGATCGGGATCGCCGCGGCGGCGACGCTGACCGACGCGCTCCTCGCCTTCCCGATCGCCTTCTACATGGCGAAGGTCGCCAGCCCGAGGGTGAAGGGCCTGCTGGTGGTGGCGATCCTGATGCCGCTCTGGTCGTTCTACCTGGTCAAGGTCTACGCCTGGCAGACGATGCTCGCGTCCGGACGGGGTCATCGACTGGGCGCTCAACCCGATCGGGCCTCAGCGGCCCCGGATACGGGTCCACCGCGGTCTGGCTGGTGGAGAGCTACCTCTGGCTGCCGTACATGATCCTGCCGATCTACGCGGGCCTCGAGCGGATCCCGAACTCGATGATCTCCGCCTCGGAGGACCTGGGGGCGAACCCGTGGCGGACCTTCCGCAGCGTGGTCTTCCCGCTCGCCTTCCCGGCCATCGTCGCCGGGTCGATCTTCACCTTCTCGCTGACCCTCGGCGACTACATCACGCCGACGCTGGTCTCGCCGGACACGCAGTTCATCGGCAACGTCATCTTCTCGCAGCACACCAACAACCTGCCGCTGGCGTCCGCGTTCGCTGTGGTGCCGATCATCGTGATGGTGATCTACCTGGCGATCGCGAGACGGCTCGGAGCGTTCGAGCACCTATGACGCTCTCGCACTACACCAGGAACCTGCTCCGCGTCGGTGTGGGGATCACCCTCGCCTTCATCTACATCCCGCTGATCGTGATCGCGATCTATGCCTTCAACGGTGGCAATTCCCTGGCCTGGCCCCCACCGGACCTGACGACCAAGTGGTTCGGGGAGGCGATCGACAACACGGGCGCGCGTGACGCGCTGTGGACGTCGATCAGGGTGGGGGCGGTCGCCACCGGGATCGCGCTCCTCCTCGGCAGCCTGGCCTCGTTCGCCGTGGCGCGCTTCCGGTTCTTCGGCCGCGAGACGATCTCGTTCCTGGTCGTCCTGCCGATCGCCCTGCCCGGGGTCGTCACCGGAGTCGCGCTCAGCAACACCTTCACCCAGGTGCTCGGCGTCGACCTCAGCCTGCTGACGGTGATCGCCGGGCACGCCACCTTCTGCATCGTCGTCGTCTACAACAACGTGATCGCGCGGCTGCGGAGGGTCTCCGGCAACCTCGAGGAGGCCTCGGCCGATCTCGGGGCTCACACCTGGCAGACGCTGAGGTTCGTGACCCTCCCAAGCATCCAGACCGCGCTGGTGGCAGGAGGTCTGCTCGCCTTCGCTCTCTCCTTCGACGAGATCATCGTCACCAACTTCACGATCGGCGCGGGCGAGCAGACCCTGCCGATCTGGATCTTCAGCAACCTGTTCAGGCCGGCCCAGCTGCCGATCGTGAACGTGGTCGCCGTGATCGTCGTCCTGCTCTCGATCATCCCCGTCTACCTCGCGCATCGGCTGACGCGCGAGGAGGGCGTCAGCGCGCGGGCGGGCGGCGCCGGCGCGATCGCCGAGAGCACGGCGATTCCCTAACTAGAATTCGGCCGTGGCCAGCCGGGGAGGATCACGGACGATCGCTCTTGCGCTCGCGCTGCTCGCGGGCTCGCTCGTCTTCGCGGTCGGGGCGCAGGGTTCCCAGGAGGCCGCCTTCGGCTGCAAGAAGGTCCATCGGGGCAAGGCCGACATCGATCCCAATCCGAAGGGCCCCGCCCCGCTCGCAATCGGCGACTCGACCATGCTCCTGCCGATCCCGAACCTGAACGAGGTTGGCTATTCGGTCAACGCTCGCGGCTGCCGCGGGTTCCGGGAGGCGATCAACATCGCTGCCAAGCTCAAGGCCAAAGACCATCTCCCCCACCTCGTCCTGATCAACTCATACGGCAACGGCGGCGTCAACCCGAGCCTGATCGCCGAGGCCCTCGCCGTCCTGGGGAAGAATCGGGTCCTCGGACTGATCACCGCCTACGACGCGGACACCGGCAAGCCTCCGGCACCCGACACAGATGTCCTCTACAAGTCGGCGCGGCGGTACCCGCATCGGGTCTTCGTCCTCGACTGGGTCAAGTACAGCCGGTCCCACCACGCAGCGGATCCCAAGCCCGGCGCCTGGTTCCTGCCCGATCTCTTCCACCCCAACTCCGCAGGCGCCGACGCGTTCGCGCAGTTCCTCGCTCAGGCCCTGCCGCTGGCAAAGGACGGCCGCTTCCCGCCCTTGCCCTGATTCGGAGGCTTCGCCAGCGGTATCAGCTTCTTCAGCAGCCGCGCGAACGCCTTCGCCCCGCTGAAGGTGAGGTGCAGCCCGTCGGGCTGGAACCAGCTCGAGTGCCCGGCGCTGTAGTGGACCCAGTCGAGCACCTTGATGTGCACCGGGTCGCGCTGGCCCGCATTGCGGATCACCTGCGCGTCCTTCGACTCCCCGCCGCCCAGTTCACGCGGGGTCACCAGGCCGAGCTTCCGCTTCGGTCCCACGATCTTGCTCGCCCGGGCGATCTGGCCGGCGGAGACCGACGCGTCCGCCCCCAGCGCCAGCACAGCGAGGCGGGGCAGCCGGTGATGACGGCGAGCATCCCGCAGCACCCCCAGCCCCTCTGAGAACTGCCGGCAGCCACGCGCATTCACCTTGTATCCGACCCGCGCCAGCGCCGGCAGGGCGAGCAGCATCGACGAGTCGCCGATCGCGAGCGGCGGCCGTGGAAGCGACCTTGCGCTTCGGAGTCGCCTTCTCGACACCCCCGCAGCCTGCCTGCGCAGCCGGAGCCCCCAACAGCACCACAATCAGCGGCAGGGCGCTGAGAGCCACTCCGGCCTTGGCGGCGCCTCCGTTCATCCCGGCTGATTCTCTAGCATCGCCGCTCCTCGGGCATGCGCCCGGGCCGTTTCCAGGACGCCTGGCAGGTGCTCTTCCCGACAGTCGAATTCGCGATCTTCTTCCCGATCGTCCTCGCCATCTCCTGGGCGTTGATGTCGAGGCAGCCGCTCTGGAAACCGTTCATCGTCGTCGCGAGCTACGTCTTCTACGCGGCGGCTGACCCCCGATTCTGCCTGCTGCTCGCCGCGATCACCCTGGCCAGCCAGCTCGCAGCGGTGGCGATCCACCGCACCGAGGACGAGCGCCTGCGCAAGTGGTTCTGCGCGGGGGGCGTCGTCTTCGACCTGGGGATCCTCGCGGTCTTCAAGTACTACGGCTTCTTCGTGACGGACGTCTCCGACGTGCTCGACACGGTCGGCCTGGGGATGCCGTTGCCGCTGGCGACCATCGCGCTGCCCGTCGGCGTGAGCTTCTTCAGCTTCCAGGCCGTCACGTACGTGGTGGATGTCAAGCGCCGCCAGACGGAACCGGCGAACCTCCTCGACGCCGCGATCTACCTGAGCTTCTTCCCCCACCTGGTCGCCGGGCCGATCGTCCGAGCGAGCGAGTTCCTGCCGCAGCTCAAGGAACCCCGCAATCCCAACAGGGTGGCCGTGAGCGCCGGCCTGACCCTGGTGGCGCTCGGCCTGATCAAGAAGGTGTTGATCGCCGACTACCTCGCCCGCGAGGTGGTCGACCCGGTGTTCGCGGTTCCGCAGGCATACAGCGCGCCCGACGCGATCCTCGCCGCCTACGGTTACGCGGCGCAGATCTTCTGCGACTTCTCCGGCTACACGGACATGGCGATCGGCCTGGCCCTGCTGCTGGGCTTCGTCTTCCCGCAGAACTTCAACAGCCCCTACCGGGCGACCGGCTTCCGGGACTTCTGGAGGCGCTGGCACATGACGCTGTCGCGCTTCCTCCGCGACTACCTCTACATCCCGCTGGGCGGGAATCGCAAGGGGAAGGTCCGCACCTACGTCAACCTGATGGCGACCATGACCCTCGGCGGCCTCTGGCACGGAGCCGCCTGGAACTTCGTCGCCTGGGGCGCCTACCAGGGAACGGGTCTGTCCGCGGAGCACGCGATCAAGGGCCGGCTGGGTCGGATCTTCCCCGGCTGGCTGCGCTGGTTCGTCACCTTCAACCTGATCGTGGTCGGCTGGATCCTCTTCCGCTCGACCGACCTGAGCCTGTTCGGCGACTACATGTCGGCTCTGGTCCGCTCGGGCCCGGCCACCCTCTACTCAGTCCCGGTCGTCGGCGCGATCGCGCTGGTGATCGGCCTGCAGCTCCTGCCCGAGCGGCCGATGGAGGGGATCGAGCTCCGGATCGGCCGGCTGCAGCCCCTGCTCCTCGGTGCCGCCCTCGCCCTGGTCGTCCTGGTGGTCGGCGCGACCGTGCCGAGCCAGGGCGTCCCACCCTTCATCTACTTCCGATTCTGATGGCGAGACCCGGCAAGACGATGAGAGGGCGCGCGACAGCGCGACCCGCTCAGGCATGGACCGCCTCGTCCCGGACGACTTCGAGTCGATCGCCGAGATGGAGGCCGAGGCGCGCGCCGGCCGGGAGGGGGAGCCGCACGGCGACGACAGCCTGATGGAGCGCTTCGACCGCTGGGACCTGCGCCGCTTCACGGCGTGGGACGCGGTCAAGGCGGTCACACTGACCACCTTGCTGCTGTTGCTCTTCGCCGGCGGCGCGGTGCGGAAGGCGACGGACGAGCTCGACCCAGGGCTCGGCAGGGACATCGTCAAGGCGATCGGGGAGCCGGCGGGATGGGTCTCGGACCAGCTGCCGTTCTCCGACACGCGCAGGGACCTGACCTCCTGGCTCTCGCCCGACCAGCAGCTCTCCGGCACCGGCTTCGAGGCCGGTGGCGTCAGCCCGGGTCGCGCCGCGCCCGTGACACCGCCGCCGGCGAGCACCCCCCAGCCGCTCAATCGGCTGCTCGTCACCGGAGACTCGCTCTCGACGCCGCTCGACATCGAGATCGCGCGGAAGCTCGCCGATCAGGGCGCGGGGGTGCAGGTGACGCGAGATCCGCACCTCGCGACCGGGATCTCCAACTCGGGTCTTGTCGACTGGGGACAGCTGTCGTCGACCCAGGCAGCCAACGACGACCCCGACGCGGTGGTGCTGTTCATCGGGGCGAACGAGGGCTACCCGATGCCTGGCGCGAACGGCGCGCAGGTGAGCTGCTGCGGTCCGCAGTGGGAGGCGATCTTCCGCTCGCGGGTCGGCCAGATGATGGACAACTACCTGCGAGGGCGGCGTCGAGCGCGTCTACTGGCTGACGATCCCCACCCAGCGCGACCCGGCCCGCAAGCCGATCGCGGATGCCGTCAACGAGGCGATCGAGCAGGCCGCCGCCGAACGCGGCGCGTCAGTCCGGGTGATCGACCTCCGTCCGACCTTCACACCCGGCGACTCCTATCGGGACGCGATCGCGATAGACGGCAAGCAGACGATCGTGCGCGAGTCCGATGGCATCCATCTGAACGAGGAGGGCTCCTCCGTGGCAGCCGACCTCGTCCTGGAGGCCGTCGACAGGGACTTCGACTACTGAGCCCGTTGTGTGGCCTCCGGCACGTTTGTGCGGAAGGTCACGGTCGCGGCCCCCGGCTTGGACCTAGGGTCGCTGCAGGGGGCTCACAGAGGAGAGAGAGATGGATCCCAGCATGAATCACCGCCACAGTCAGGTCCATGCCGCCGATCTGTACCGGCGAGCGGAGCTCCATCGGCTCGCAGCCGAGGCTCGCGCAGCGAGGCGAGAGGAGAAGGCCGCGAAGCCGGCGCTGCTCGCGCCGCCAAGCCCCCTGGAGACAGTCGGGGCGTTCATTGGGCGCATCGGCCGACGGATTCGCCACCCGGTCGCGGCCACCCACAGCCGCCCCACCTGAGCTACGTGTTCTGGGTGTAGCGGCTCTTCACCCGCTTGGACGGGTTGGAGACCTTGTGGCACTTGGCCGTGGCGTTGTACTGCACGCGCGGCACACCGGTGCGCTTCCCGTCCTTGCACTTGAAGCCGAACAGCGTGGCGCCGCAGGTGCCGGCCGCACCGCCGTCCTGGTGACGGCACTGGTGGTAGGCCTTGATGACCTTCTCCGCCTTGGCGCAGCTGACTCCCTGGACCTGTAGCGAGGTCACGTAGGACGCCCCCAGCTGCTGCTGCTTGCCGCTGATGTTGCACGGCGTGAAGGTGGCGGCGTGCGCGGTCGGCGAGGCGCTGCCCATCTGGGCGAGCAGTCCGGCCCCGATCACCGCGAGGACGATGCCTCCTGAGATCACCCTGCGCAAGGTGAGCGAAGAATAGACTGGCCCCGCTTTGAAGCGACTCCTCCCGATCCTGGTCGCAATCGCGCTGGCGACAGCCCTCTTCGGCTGTGGCGGCGGCGATGACTCCTCGGGCAGCACGAGCACCACGGCGCTGAGCAGCTGCAACATCGACGGGAAGCAACAGAACCTCGGGGCCTCGTACGTCACCTCGATCGAGGTGGCGAAGGTGAGCTGCCCGCAGGCCGAGAAGGTGGTCGCCGCCTATCACCAGTGCCGCGCCGACAATGGCGGCGCCGGAGGGACCTGCGATGCGCCCGTCCAGGGATTCACGTGCACGGAGGGGCCGCGGCAGTCCGTCCCGGGGGTGCAGTTCAACGCCACGGCGGACTGCAAGAAGGGCGAGGCGGAGATCAAGAGCTCCTACACGCAGAACTTCTGAGACCGGGGGCGAGTGGCGTGAGGATCAAGGCAGGGATGGTTGGGCTTGCGCTGGCCCTCGTGGCCCTCTGGCCCGCACCTTCCGCGATGGCGGCGGGCGAGCCGGCCTTCGGGTGCGGGCACATACACACCGCCGAGGCCCAGCGCAATCCGTACGGCCCGAATGACGGCCCGCCGCCGATCGCGATCGGCGACTCGACGATGCTGCTGCCGATCCCGGACCTGACCCGGGTCGGCTTCGACGTCAACGCGAAGGGCTGCCGCGGTTTCAAGCAGAGCGTCTGGGTCGCCCGCGACCTGCGGAACCGCGGGGTCCTGCCGCGGCTGATCCTGATCAACGCGTATGGCAACGGCGGTGTCAACGACGACCTGATCAAGTTCGCGCTCAAGGTGATCGGACCGAAGCGGACCCTGGTGCTGGTCACCGCCTACAACGCCGACACGGGCGAGGCCCCCGCTCCCGACACGGATGTCCTGGTCAAGGCGGCGAAGGACCATCCCGACCAGATCAAGCTGCTCGACTGGGTCAAGTACAGCCTGCCCCACCACAAGGTGGAGCCGGCCCCGGGTGCCTGGTTCCTCCCCGACCTCTTTCATCCGAACTTCACCGGTGCGCCCCAGTACGCGAACTTCCTGGCGCAGGTGCTGCCAGGGGGCGCCCCGAGCGCCACCGAGGAGGAGTCGGGCGGCGGCGGAGGCACGCCCTGGTGGCCATTCGCACTAGGCGGCGCCGCGCTGATCCTGGCAGCGCTCTTTCTCGCCAGGAGACGTGTTAAATCGTGACCGTGCGGAGGATCTCGCTTCGACTCGTCCCGGCGGTCGCCATCCTGGCGCTCGCCCTCGCCTGCTCGCCGGCCGCGCTCGCCCGCGGCGGTGCGGGCCACAACGACCCGACGAAGAAGCTCGAGGACGCCTTCAAGATCGCGCTCTACGTGCGGTCGGTGAGCTCCGACGGCTGCTATCCGCCCGCGCGGTCGCTGGCCAAGAAGATCGCGCAGACGAAGCGCGGGCTGAAGGTACGCGTCGCGAACGGGCTCGGAGGCGTGAACCGCTTCAACATCGTCTTCGTGCTGAAGCACGGGAGCAACTGCAACAAGGTGATGATGGCCCTGCGCGGCTCCTCGGGCCTCTACGTCCTCAACTCGGCTCAGGGGACCATCCGCTTGCATGGCCGGGGCGGTCCCAGGGTCGTGCCCGGCAAGCCCGGTCCACCCCGCAGCGTGAGGCTCGTCTCGAAGCAGTTCAAGATGGCCGCTCCCGACCAGCTGACCCGGCTCGAGGTGCTCTGCCCCGGAGGGCGGTATCCGATCGGCGGCGGGATGACCGTCAATTTGCCGCCGGGCCCCGACGGTGAGGGCATCTATCCGCACTCCTACGAGAGGCTCGGCGCCCAGCTGGGCTTCCACATCTCAGAGGTTCTCTACGACTCCAGCCCGAGCGTCGACCACTCCGCGCAACATCACCGTCCAGGCGGTCTGCGCCCGTGGCCAGATCCCGCAGAACCCCACGCCGCACAAGACCGTGTTCATGCTGCCCGGTCAGACGAAGTCTGCGATCGCCCGCTGCCCGAAGGGCCAGCAGCTGATCACCGGCGGCTTCCAGCGCACCAACTTCGCGAGCGACGGCGGCAACTACATCACCGAGTCTCGGGCCGCCGGCACGAATGCCTGGAAGGTGACGGGCAGCGCCTTCATCGGCAGCGGCACGACCGGCGGCGGCGAGCTCACCGCGATCGCCTACTGCGCCAGGAGCAAGAAGCCGATTCTCACCGAGGTCGCGTCAACGCCGGCGCCGGTCGCGCAAGGCGCGAACGCCTCGGCGACCACGCCGGACTGCCCGGGCGACCTCCAACTGACTTCCACCGGCTTCGCGCTCGACTCGCGGAACGCCTTCTACGCGGGCAGCTCGATCAACGATGACGGCACGACGACCGCGAACGCGTTCGGCTACTTCGGGCCGGCGAACCTCACCGCATACGGCTACTGCCAGCGGGCGAAGTAGTCACCCGTTTCGCTCCGCCCCGAGCGGAGCGCCCGACCGACGCGCTACTTCACGACGCGGATCAACTTCTTGTTGACGAACTCGTCCATCCCGTACGGGCCGAGCTCGCGTCCGAAGCCGGAACGCTTGACGCCCCCGAACGGCAACTCGGCGCCGTCAAGGAGGACGCCGTTCACGAAGACCATGCCGGCCTCGATGTCGTTGGCGACGCGGTCGCCCTGCTCGGGGTCGGTCGTGAAGACGTAGGAGCCGAGGCCGAACGGCGTGTCGTTGGCGACCCGGATCGCCTCCTCCTCGGACGAGACCCTGTAAACGCTCGCGACGGGCCCGAAGAACTCCTCCCGGTAGGCGTCGCTCTCGGGGCTGATACCGGTGAGGACCGTCGTGCCGAAGAAGTTGTCCTTCCGGTCGCCGTCGAGAACGGCCTCGGCGCCCTGGGCCTTCGCGCGGTCGATCTGGTCCTGAAGGCGCTCCGCCGCGGTCGACGACGAGAGTGGCCCCATCGCCGAGTCCTGGGCCGGATCCCCGGGCTCCACCTCCTTCATCTTCTCCGTGAACTTCGCGAGGAAGTCGTCGTAGAGCTCGTCGACGACGATGAACCGCTTCGCGGCGTTACACGACTGGCCCGTGTTGTCGAGGCGCGCCTCCACCGCGGCGTCGACGACCTCGTCGAGGTTCTGGGTCGCGAGCACGATGAACGGGTCGGAGCCTCCCATCTCGAGGACCACCTTCTTCAGGTTCCGTCCGGCGACCTCGGCGACGGCGGCGCCCGCTCGCTCGGAGCCGGTGACCGAGACACCGCGCACGCGCGGGTCGGGGATCACCTTCTCGGCGATCTGCTCGTGGGTCGCGAGGATCGTCTGGTACGCGCCCTCCGGGAGGCCGACGTCGTCGTACATCTTCTGGATCGCCTCGGCCGACTCCGGGCACTGGGGCGCCGGCTTCAGCAGGATCGGGTTGCCGACGATCAGGTTCGGTCCCGCGAAGCGGGCCACCTGGTAGTAGGGGAAGTTCCAGGGCATGATTCCGAGCAGCGGCCCCATCGCCGAGCGGCGGATCACCGCCGTGCCCTCGCCCGCAAGCAGCTCGATCGGCTCGTCCTTGAGGAAGTCCGCCGCGCGGTCGGCGTAGTACGCGTAGATGTCGCCGCAGAAGTCGACCTCGCCGAGGGCCTGCTCCATCGGCTTGCCCATCTCCTTCACCACGATTGCGGCAAGCGTCTCACGTCGCTCGAGGTGGAGCTCGCCGAGGCGCTTGATCTTCTCGGCGCGCTCGGCCGCAGAGAGCGAGGTGAGCGCTTCACGCGCCTCCCAAGCCCTGGCGATGGCGGCGTCGAGCTCGTCGTCTGAGATCTCTGGGTACTCCTCGAGCTTCTCGCCGGTGGCCGGGTTAACGACTGCGTACATGCTCAACTTGATCCACTCCTCTGCTTGGTCAGACTTTCTTGCTTGCTGCCGAGCACGTCCTCGACGGGGTGTGCTCGACGCCGACGGCTTCCGCGACGGCCGGGTGGGTGACCCTGCCGTCCGCGACGTTGATCCCGAGCCTCAGGCCGGGATCCCGCCGCGCGGCCTCGGCCACGCCGTGATCGGCCAGCGCCAGCACGTAGGGCAGCGTGGCGTTGGTAAGCGCGTAGGTCGAGGTGATCGGCACCGCGCCGGGCATGTTCGCGACGCAGTAGTGGGTGATCCCGTCGACCTCGAAGATCGGATCGCGGTGCGTGGTCGGGTGCGAGGTCTCGAAGCAGCCACCCTGGTCGATCGCGACGTCCACCAGCACAGCATTGTGCTTCATCAGCTTGAGCTGCTCGCGACGGACGACGTATGGCGCCCTGGCGCCGTGGACGAGGACCGCCCCGATCACGAGGTCCGCTCGCGGGAGCATCTCCTCGATCGCGAGGGTCGACGAGTAGACGGTCGAGGCGCGCCCGCCGAAGGCGACGTCGAGCTCGCGCAGCTTGTCGATGCTCACGTCGAAGACGAAGACGTCGGCCTCCATGCCGATCGCGATGAAGGCTGCGTTCATGCCGACGGCGCCGCCGCCGATGACCATCACGTTCGCCGGCGGCCACACCCGGGACGCCGCCGAGCAGGATGCCGCGGCCGCCGAGCGGCTTCTCGAGGAAGAACGCTCCGGCCTGTGTCGCGATCTTGCCCGCGATCTCGCTCATCGGCGCGAGCAGCGGCAGCTGGCCGTGGGAGTCCTCGACGGTCTCGTAGGCGACGCAGGTTGCGCCGGTCGCCTGGAGAGCCCGCGTCAGATCCGGGGCGGGGGCCAGGTGCAGGTAGGTGAAGAGGGTGTGTTCGGGGCGGAGCAGCTCGACCTCGGCCGGCTGCGGCTCCTTGACGCCGAGCACCATCTCGGCCTCGCTCGAAGACGGCGGCGGCGTCCGGGAGGATCTGGGCGCCCTGCGCGGCGTAGGCGTCGTCCGGGATCGCGCTGCCGTCGCCCGCGCCGGCCTGGATCAGGACCTCGTGGCCGTGCTCGCGAAGTTCCCGCGCGCCCGCCGGGGTGAGCGAGACGCGGTACTCGTCCTCCTTGATCTCGGTGGGCACCCCGACCTTCATCTCGCCACCTTGCTCGCCAGTGCCTCGCTCCGCTCGGCCGGCACGCTGCTGAAGTCGAAGCGGACGCCGCGTCCCTCGAGCTCGGCGAACATCTCCTCGGGATCGATGCAGCTCTCCGGCGGGAGCGCCCCGCGCCGCTCGATGGCGCCTCGGGCCAGCAGCCTGACCGCGGCAGCGGCCGGCGTTGCGGTCGAGACGATGCCGCCCCCGAGGCCCCAGCCCTCGTGCGGAGGGGTGACGCTCCGGGCGCGCACCACGGTGTCCCCGCCGGTCGACCTCCACGATGTGGATGGAGACCGTGTTTGCTGAGGGGGGCGATGCGGAGCGCGCAACTTCGGCAATCCGCTCCTCGCTCGCCCCCCGCAGCGTCTCCAGGCTCTCGAGCACCTTGGGTGACAGCGAGAGCGCAAAGGTCACGTTCGGCGCGCCGAAGCTGTCGCCGAACGTGAGGACCTCCGAATGGAGGGTGAAGATCGTCTCGCCCGCGCCGATCGGCTCACCGAAGTCGGCCGTCGGGCCGTCCTGCAGGGGCTCCAGCTCGCGGGCCCTGCCGTCGATCAGCGCCATCGGGGGCATCGTGATCTCGTCGAGCAGCGTCCTGACCGCGTAGGGGAAGCTGAGGCCCTCGGGTGGATCGAGGTCCCGCCCTGCGGCGAGGACCGAGATCGACGTCGGGCTGCCCGGCAGCTCACGGACCGCCCGGGCGGCGAGCAGGTTTGTCTTTCCCGGCGCCGAGCCGATCCCGAGCAGCGCCAGCAGTCCGCGCTGCTCGAACTTGCCGGAGAGCTCGAGCTGCTCCGCGGTGACGTGGTAGAGGCCGCCGAGATCCATGTAGTGGCAGCCGGCGTCCAGGCATGCGCCCATCGCCGCCAGGTTGATCCGGTAGGCGGCCGAGTTGACCAGCACGTCCATTCCGCTCAGCTGCTCCGCCAGATCGGAGGTCGCGTCCGCCCGGCGCGCCTGCGCCTTGCCGCCGCCGTGCTCGATGGCGACCCCCTCCGCCCGGCGGAGGTCCAGATCGAGGAGCCTCATCGCGGTCACCTCTTCGGACTCCGCCAGGTCGCGGACGATCGCCGGCGCGATCGTGCCGCCGGCTCCGAGGATCGCGACCCTCATGCGATCAGCTCCTTGGCGCGAAGTGCGAGCCAGAGCTCGACCCGGTCGTTCGCGCGGCTCAGGTCTCGTCCGGTGAGCTCCTCGATCCGCTTGATCCGGTAACGCAGCGTGTGGCGGTGGCAGTAGCAGTCGCCGGCGGCTCGCTCCCAGTGCCCATTGCGGTCGATGTACGCCTCCAGCGAGCGCAGGAGCTCCCCGGCATAGCGCTCGTCGGAGTCCTCGATCGGCCCGAGCACGCTCTCGCAGTAGAGGCGAAGCGCCTCGGTGTCCTGCACCGAGAGAAGCAGGGTGAAGGCGCCGAGATCGCGATACGAGGCCACCTCCGGGGCCGCGCCGTTGGCAAAGCTCGTCGCCTCCAGCGCGCAGCGCGCCTCGTGGAAGGAGTGACGGACCCGCTCCGTCGGGAGAGCACGGCTGGTGGCCGCCCGGGTCGGCCCGTGCACGGCCTCGAGCTTCGAGCGGGCCTGGGTGGCGAGCTCCAGGGGGTCGCCCTTGCCTCCGTCGACCACCGCACAGAGCAGCTCGCGGCGACCCGCGGGATGCGGCGCCACCACTGCCGGACGGTTCTGGCTCGAGAGGAACTCGGCCAGCGTCGGCTCTGCCGCCGCCGCGTCGCCGAGCTCGAAGGCCAGGACGAGGGCGCGCTCGCCGATGCCGAAGGGGGCCAGCCGATCCCGGACGTCGTCGGCCGCGAGCCGGCCGGAGAGGGTCGCCGCCAGCACCTCGCCGGAGAGCCGGCGCTCGGTCTCCCTGGCCACACGCTCCCGCATCAGCTCGAGGGCGACGACGATCGCGGCCTGCTGGACGCAGAGCCGCTCGAAGTCGCCGAGCTCGCCCGAGCGCCGCACGACAACCAGCCAGGCCTCGGCGGATCCGGCCCGCGGCGAGACCGGATGTGCAAGCGCCCTGCCCCGCAGGTCGGTCTGGTTCGGCACGAATGGCGCCGCCGCCGCGCCGCGCGGCTGCACCTCCTGGCGGATCGGGTCGAGCAGGTCCTCGGGAAGCTTGCGGCCGCCGCTCGCCAGGATCTCGCCGCGAGCGTCGAGCACCACCGAGCTGCCGCCGATGGCGGCGGCGATCTCTCGCGCGATCTCGTCGAGGCCGCCGCCCTGGAGGACCAGCCGCTCGAGCCGCTCGTTCACCGCGATGCCACGGGAGAGCACGTCGTACTGGTCGTTCACCAGCCGGCTGAACGCCGCCTCGGTGATCGCGATGAATGGAGTCTCGTAGGGGACCTCGAAGACCGGGAAGTCGCACCCGTCGGCCTCGCTGAGCAGCGCCTTCGGGATCTTGGTGTGGTCGAAGCCGGTGCCGAAGCCGAGTCCGGCGACGCCGGAATCGGAGAGGAGCCGGATGAACTTCCGCTGCAGCTCGGCGTTGTCGAGCGGGATGCCCGTGGTGAGCAGGAGCTCGCCGCCCGAGAGCCAGGGCGTCGGGTCGAGCAGCTCGGTGATGTGCACCCAGCGGATCTCGCGCTCGCCCGCAGCCTCCTCCCCGGCCGAGACCTTGAGACCGAGCTCCGAGGTCAGGCTCTCGATGGTGAGCATCACTGCGGTGACCTACGCGCCGCCTGGCGTGTCGGGGCCGCCGCTGTGTGCCCTACGCGCCGGGATGCTTCCTCGAGGGTGGGACGAAGGACGTCCACGATCTCCTCGAACTGCTCGGTGTCGGCGATCAGCGGCGGCGAGAACTGGACGACCGGGTCACCGCGGTCGTCGGCACGGCAGATCAGCCCACGCCGGTAGAGCTCGCCGGAGAGGAATCCCCGCAGCAGGCTCTCGGACTCCTCGTCGTTGAAGGACTCCTTCGTCTCCTGGTCCTTGACCAGCTCGATCGCGTAGAAGTAGCCGTCGCCGCGCACATCGCCGACGATCGGGATGTCGTAGAGCGACTCGAGAGCCGCCCTGAACTCCCCCTCCTTGGCGCGAACGTGCCCGCAGAGGTCCTCGCGCTCGAAGACGTCGAGGTTCGCCATCGCCACCGCGGCCGCGACCGGGTGGCCGGCGAAGGTCGAGCCGTGGGCGAACATCGCCGTGTCCTGCCCGAACGGCTCGTAGACCTTCTCGGAGGCGATCATGCCGCCCATCGGCACGTAGGCCGAGGTCAGCGCCTTGGCGACGGTGATGATGTCGGGCTGGAAGCCGTAGCGCTGGCAGCCGAAGTAGTGGCCGAGGCGGCCCCAGGCGCAGATCACCTCGTCGGAGATCAGCAGGACGTCGTGGCGGTCGCAGATCTCCCGCACGCGCTGGAAGTAGCCCTCCTGGGGCGGGATGCAGCCGCCGGCGTTCTGCAACGGCTCGAGGATCACCGCGGCGACGGTCTCCGGGCCCTCGAACTCGATCGCCTCCTCGATCTGGTCCGCAGCCCAGAGCGGATCCCGGTCGGCCGGCCAGCGGTAGCTGAGGGTGTTGGGGACGTGGACCCCGCCGGGGGCGAGCGGCTCGAAGACGCTTCGCAGCGCCGGGATGCCCGTCGCGGCGAGCGCTCCGAGCGTCGTCCCGTGGTAGGCGATGTCGCGCGCGATCAGCTTCACCTTCTGGCCGCTTCCCTTCGCGCGGTGGTAGGCGCGAGCCAGCTTGAACGCGGACTCGACCGCCTCCGAGCCGCTGTTGGTGAAGAAGACGTGGTTCAGGTCGCCGGGCGCGAGCGAGGCGATCCTGGTGGCGAGCTCGATCGCCCGCGGGTGCGCGTAGCTCCAGACGGTGATGAAGTCGAGCTCGCGGACCTGGGCCGCCATCGCGTCGCCGAGCTCCGCCCGGCCGTGCCCGGAGTTGACGCAGAAGAGCGCCGAGAGGCCGTCCAGATAGCGGTTGCCGTGGTCGTCCCAGACGTAGCAGCCCTCGCCGCGGACGATGATCGGGACCTCGTGGTCGGGCCCGAACGAGCCCATCCGCGTGAAGTGCATCCACAGATGCCGCCGCGCCTGCTCCTGGAGTGCGCTCGCCTCAGCCTGGGCCGTGCCCGGGGCGCTGGTCGGTGCTGCCATCCGTCTCCTCCTGTCTCTCTAGCCTCCCCGTACAACGCTACCCCGCAGGCGCTCGGGCCTACAAGCGGAATTGTGTGAAATCAGCCTGCTGGCGACTTGTACAGCATGTACAACACGAGGCCCGAGTTTTAGGGCTTTCGCCCCTTGCGACGATTCGTCGTGCTTCTTAGGCTCGGGCATCCGCGGCGGCCAATCCGGGTCGGCGCGGCCAGCCGGACTCCACGCGAGGACGGTCTGGACGCGGGAAGGAGACAATTTGGAGAGCGCGAGCGATCGCAGGCACCGGCTGGCGGCGTCCGAGCGGGCGCCAGGGAGGGTGACAAGGGCCTGAAGGCCGGCGCCCTCGGCTAGCTCTCCAACCTGGTCATCGGCGTCGCCTCGACGGCGCCCGGGTACAGCCTCGCCGCGACCCTGGGCTTCATCGTCGCGGTCCACGGGATGGGCTTCCACGCCCCGGCCGTGATGCTCGTCTCCTTCATCCCGATGCTGCTGATCGCGGCCGCCTACTACTACATGAACAGGGCCGACCCCGACTGCGGCACCAGCTTCACCTGGGTGACCAGGGCGATGGGGCCGCGGCTCGGCTGGCTGACGGGCTGGGCGATCGTCGTCGCCGACGTCGTCGTGATGGCGACCCTCGCCTACATCGCCGGCGTCTACACGTTCCTGCTCTTCGGCCTGGACGCCGCCGCCACCAACCTGCTCGACGTCAGCATCGTCGCCGCGATCTGGATCGTCGTGATGACCTGGATCTGTTACGTCGGGATCGAGCTCTCGGCGCGCACCCAGTACTTCCTGCTGGCCGCCGAGATCGCGGCGCTGGGCCTGTTCGCGGCGGTCGCCCTCGCCAAGGTCTACTTCGGCGACCCGGGCGGCTTCCACGTCCAGGCGGACTGGTTCAACCCGTTCACCCTCCACGGCGGCACGACGGCGCTGGTCGACGGGGTCCTGCTCGGGGTGTTCATCTACTGGGGCTGGGACAGCGGCGTCTGCGTCAACGAGGAGTCCGAGGACAGCGCCAACGGGCCGGGGCGGGCCGCGGTGATGAGCACGATCCTGCTCGTCCTGATCTACGTGGTCGTGGCCACCGCCGCCCAGGCCTACGCCGGCACCACCTTCCTGAAGCACCACGGCGATGACGTCCTCAGCGCCCTCGGCGGGCCCGTGCTCGGCTCGCCGCTGGACAAGATCCTGATCATCGCGGTGCTCACCTCGGCCTCGGCGTCGACCCAGACGACGATCCTGCCGACCGCGCGGACCACGCTGTCGATGGCCCGCTTCGGCGTCGATCCCCAAGGCCTTCGGACGGATCCACCCGCGCTATCTGACGCCCGACGTCTCGACGCTGGCGATGGGGGCGGTCTCGCTGGTCTGGACGCTGTTCATCATCAACGTCAGCCAGAACGTGCTCAACGACTCGATCACCGGGCTCGGCTTCCAGATCGCCTTCTACTACGGCCTGACCGGCTTCGCCTGCTGCGTCTACTACCGCAAGGAGATCTTCAAGAGCGTCAAGAACTTCTTCATGGTCGGGGTGGCGCCCTTCCTGGGCGGGGCGATGCTGACCTTCATCTTCGTCAAGGCGTTCCTCGACTACAAGACGACGAGCACCGACGTCAACTACTCGGGTGGCTTCCTCGGGAGTGGGCACTCCGGTCGCGATCGGCGTCGGGATGCCTGCTCGTCGGCGTCGTCGCTCATGGTGTTCGCCAACTTCGTCTACCCGAAGTTCTTCAAGCGCAAGTGGGAGACGGCCGACCCCGGGATCCTCGAGGGGACCGTCAAGGGCGAAGCGTCCGTGATGTCGGACTGAGGGACGAACGGATGAGCGAGATAATCGTCGGCTATGACGGCTCGGACTCCTCGAAGGCGGCGCTGAGCCACGCGCTCGAATTCGCCAAGGCGCTGGGTGACAGCGTGGTGATCGTCTTCGGCGACGCTCCGGGCGGATACGGCGGCGGCGAGGTGCCCGAGCAGCGGCGAGGCGGTGGAGGAATTCGCCCAGCAAGGTGACCCAGGAGGCGCTCGATACCGCCAAGTCGGCGAACGTCGAGAGCTCCAGTCGAGCTGCATCAATGAGCACGCTCACGAGGCGCTGATCACCGTCGCGAAGCGCCACGATGCCCGGATGATCGTCGTGGGCAGCCACGGGGAGTCCCCGCTCAAGGGCGCAATCGTCGGCTCCAATGCGTACAAGCTGGTTCATTTCTCCGAGACGCCCGTGCTGGTTGTGCGCCCGTGATGGAGCCTGGTGAAACGGACGGGAGCCCGCCAAAGGGAGCGCCCCTGCGTCGTCCTCGACTCCGTCACCAAGCGCTTCGGCGAGCTGACGGCGGTCGACGCCATCGACCTGCGACATCGCCGAGGGCGAGTTCTTCACCATGCTCGGCCCGAGCGGCTGCGGCAAGACGACGACGCTCCGGATGATCGCCGGCTTCGAGGAGGTCACCGACGGCCGCCTGGCGATCGACGACGAGGACATGCTGGGGATTCCGCCGCACAAGCGCCCCACCAACACGGTCTTCCAGAGCTACGCGCTCTTCCCGCACCTGAGCGTCAAGGAGAACGTCGCCTTCGGCCTGCGCCGCAAGGGCGTCGAGAAGGACGAGATCGACCGGCGAGTGCGCGAGGAGCTCGAGCGGGTCGGGCTCGCTGCCGAGGCGAACCGGCGCCCGGCGCAGCTCTCCGGCGGCATGCAGCAGCGCGTCGCGCTCGCGCGCGCCCTGGTCAACCTGCCCCGGGTGCTGCTGCTCGACGAGCCCCTCGGCGCGCTCGACCTGAAGCTCCGCAAGGGCCTCCAGGTGGAGCTCAAGAAGATCCAGCGCGAGGTCGGGATCACCTTCGTCTACGTCACCCACGACCAGGAGGAGGCGCTGACGATGTCCGACCGGATCGCGGTGATGAACCAGGGCCGGATCGAGCAGGTCGGCGATCCCGGAGGAGGTCTACGACCGCCCGGCGACCACCTTCGTCGCCGGCTTCATCGGCGTCTCGAACCTGATGCCCGGCACAGTGCGCAAGAGCGGCGAGCAGGGCGAGGTCGAGCTCGACAGCGGGGTCGCAGGTGCGCACCGACGTCGACGGCTTCGACCCCGGCGACCGCTGCCACGCGGTGGTGCGCCCCGAGAAGCTCACCATCGGCTCCGGCGATCGGCGGGCGAGCCCAGCGTCGAGGGCCTGGTCGAGAGCTCCATCTATCTGGGGACCTCGACCCAGCTGATCGTGCAACTGCCGGGCGACGTGCGGATGACCGTTCTGGTGCCGAACGCCGACGAGGCGGAGCGACAGAAGGCTTCCGGGAGGAGGGGCGAAGGTGAAGCTTTCCTGGGCTCCCGAGCACATGCACGTGGTCCGGGAGTCCGACACAAACGGCGGCGGTCCCGATCGAGAGGGCCGCGCAAACGGCTTGAACGAGCCAGACGAGGAGGAAACGTGATCGAGCAAGAGGAGATTCGGGGCATTGGTCGCCGCGGGCGGGGCGCTGGCGGCGGCAGTCGTCCTGGCCGCCTGCGGGGGCGGCGGCGACGTCGGCGGCGGCAATTCGGGCGACATCACCGTCGCCAAGGGGGGCCCGCCGAGCGGCTCCGTCCTGATCTCGAACTGGCCGGGCTACGTCGACCCGGGGCCGGACGGAACCATCGCCCAGTTCGAGCAGCAGACCGGCGTGAAGACCACCTACAAGGAGGACGTCAACGACAACAACACCTTCTTCAACAAGCTGAAGCCCGAGCTCGATCAGGGCAGCTCGGGCGGCCGCAGCCTCTTCGTCGTCACCGACTGGATGGCGAAGCGGATGTACGACCTCGGCTACCTGCAGCAGATCAACCACGCCGATCTGCCGACGGTGTTCCAGAACATCCTGCCCCAGTTCGAGAAATCAACGGAGGACCCTGGCCGCAAGTACTCGATTCCCTGGCAGGGCGGCCAGACCGGCATCTGGGTCGACACGTCCAAGGCCCCGGAGATCCATTCCGTCGCCGACCTGTTCAACCCGAAGTACAAGGGCAAGGTGACGATGCTGACCGAGATGACCGACACGGTGCCGCTCGTCCTGCAGAGCGAGGGGATCAATGTCGACGAGGCGACGAAGGACGACTGGCTCGCGGCGATCGACAAGCTCCGCGCAGGCGCGTGACTCGGGGCAGATCCGCCAGTTCACGGGCAACGAGTACACCGAGGACCTGACCAGCGGGAACATCGTCGCCGCGCTGGGCTGGTCCGGAGACGGCTCCCTGATCGGGAATCAGAACGCCGAGTGGCGCAGGCCGACCGACGGCTGCGACCTGTTCTTCGACCAGGCGGTGATCCCGGTCGGGGCGCCGAACACGCCCGCGGCGTACGCGTTCCTGAATTTCGCGTACACGCCGGCGAACGCGGCCAAGATCACGGATTACGTCCAGTACGTGACGCCCGTCAACGGCGTGCGGCCGATCCTCCAAAAGGAGGATCCGCAGGTCGCGAACGACCCGAAGATCTTCCCGACCGAGCAGGAGATCGCGCCATGTTCCGGGGACCCGCTTCCGCCGGGTAGCCCGCAGGACGTCGCCGACGTCGAGGCGGCCTTCCAGGAGGTGACCTCCGGCTGAGCTGAGCGAGGTCGCGCTGACGCGCGCCGTCGCATGATGCGACGGCGGACGCGCAAGACGGATGAGCGACAAGGGCACGCTCTGCGCAGACCCTCCGCCGGCGCCTGATCCCCTACGGGCTGCTCGCGCCCCGGGGCGATCTGGCTGGTCGTGTTCTTCCTCGTCCCCATGTACTTCATGGGGGAGATGTCGCTGCGCTCCGGTGTGCCGAACACGCCGGAGGGCTTCACCTTCAGCTGGGAGTTCTCCAACTACTCGGACGCGCTCGCGGGCCGCGGAGAGCAGATCGTCCGCACCTTCTACTACGCGGGAGCGGCGACGATCCTCGCCCTCCTGATCGCCTATCCGCTCGCCTACGCGATCGCGCTCAAGGTCAACCCGCGCTGGCGCCTGCCGCTGCTGTTCGCGGTGATCGCGCCCTTCTTCACCACCTACCTGATCAGGACCGTCGCCTGGGAGACGATCCTCGCCGACGACAGTCCGATCGTGAGCATCCTGAAGTCGCTCCAGATCATCCCGGACGACGGGCGCCTGCTGGCTACCTCCGGCGCCGTCATCGCCGGGCTCACCTACAACTTCCTCCCCTTCATGATCCTGCCGATCTACGCCAGCATCGAGCGAATCGACACCAGCCTGATCGAGGCGGGCAAGGACCTCTACGCGTCCGCGAGACAGGCCTTTCTTCGCGTCACCCTGCCGTTGACGATGCCGGGTGTCATCGCGGGGGTGCTGCTCACCTTCATTCCGGCGTCCGGCGACTACATCAACGCGGAGTTCCTCGGCGGCGCCAACAACACCATGATCGGCAACAAGATCCAGTCCACCTACCTGGAGCAGAGCGACTATCCCAAGGCCGCCGCGCTCTCCTTCCTGATGATGGCGGCGGTGCTGACGATCGTGTTCATCTACATCCGGATGGCGGGGACCGAGGCCTTCACCGGCAGCGAGGAAGAGGCGCGATAGGGGATGGAGTCGGCGACCGCGACAGCAAGGCCGAGACCAGCGGCTCATCGGCAGCGTCCGAGCTCGGCCTGGTCGTGGGTGAGGCGGAACGGGTTCAAGATCTACACCGGGTTCGCGCTCGCCTACATGTTGATCCCGATCGCGGTGATCGCGGTCTTCTCGTTCGCCGATGCCTCCGAGAACAGGGACCACCTCGCGTTCGCGATCAACAACGGATTCACGCTCAAGTACTGGGAGCACGCCTTCTCGATACCGGACCTGAACAGCGCCCTCTTCACGTCCTTCAGGCTTGCGGCGCTGGCGACGCTCATCTCCACGGCGATCGGGACGCTGATGGCGATCGCGCTCGTTCGCTATCGCTTCTACGGCCGGCGCGCCATCGAATCTGCTGCTCGTCCTGCCGATGGCGACACCCGAGATCGTGATGGGGGCGTCACTGCTCTCGCTGTTCCTGATCTACGGCGTGGCGCTCGGCTTCACCAGCCTGCTGATCGCCCACATCATGTTCTGCATCAGCTTCGTGGTGGTCGTCGTCCGCTCGCGGCTGATCGGCTTCGACCGCAGCATCGAGGACGCCGCCGCGGACCTGGGGGCGACCCCTATCGAGACGTTCAGGTACGTCACCCTGCCGCTGCTGCGACCCGGAATCCTCGCGGCGGCCCTGCTCGCCTTCGCGCTCTCGATCGACGACTTCATCGTCTCGGACTTCAACAAGGGGACAACCGAGACGTTCCCGATCTACGTCTTCGGGGCGCACCTGAGGGGCATCCCCGTCCAGGTCAACGTCCTGGCGACGATGCTGTTCGCGCTCACGGTCACCGCGATCTGCTTCGTCCTCTGGCAGCAGCGCCGCGCCGAGCGAATGGCGTCAGTGCGTCCTGAGCAGGAGGTTTGAGTGACCTCCAGATCAAGGTATTTCGCCAGTGTGCGGACGGGGGAGCTCGCGCTCGAGCGGAACGATCCAGGAGTTGCAGTGCTTACGATCTCAGGCGAGCATGACCTCAGCACAGCCCCGAACCTCAGGCGTCGCCTCGATGGCCTTCTCGAGGAGGGCGTTGCGACGGTCCTGGATCTCTCGCCCGCCACCTTCATCGACTCGTCCATTCTCAGCGTGATCCTGGACGGGCGCCGACGGGCGGCGGAGGCGAAGATCGGCTTCGCCGTAGCCCGCCCGAACGCCTCGGACGCGGTCGACCGCGTCCTCGAGGTGACCGGCCTCCGCGCAGAGCTTCCTGTGCACGCCCGACGGGAGGAGGCCATCATGGCGGCCTCGGGCAACGGGAAGACGCCGCCGTGACCGGCCGCGAATTCCGCTTGACTCTCCCGGCGACGGCCGAGAACGTGATCGTCGTTCGCCAGGCGGTCGCCGGGCTCGGCGAGGCGCTCGGGCTCTCCGGACCCAGGATCGACGACCTGAAGACGGTCGTCTCGGAGGCCTGCAACAACGTCGTGCTGCATGCCTACGAGGGCGAACCCGGCCCGCTGGAGGTGATCGCCGAGCCCCGCTCCGAGCGAGCTCGAGGTCCAGGTGTCGGATCAGGGCAAGGGCTTCCGCCCGCATGCCACCGACGGGCGACCCCTCGCTCGGTCTCGGCCTTCCGCTGATCGCGGCGCTCTCCGACAGCTTCGAGATCAGCGGCGGCGCCGGCCACGGCAGCCGGACCACGATCCGCTTCGGCTTCGTCCCGCCCGAGTTCAACAACAACGGCACTCCCACCGAGGCGCCCGAGGAGCTCGAGATGGCGATCACCCCGGGCGAGATCGCGAAGCCGGTGCTCGCCAGGGTGATCGGGGCGCTCGCCGCCCGCGCCGAGCTCTCGGTCGATCGGCTTGCCGACACCGTCCTGCTCGGCGACGCGGTGTCCTCTTCGGAAGGCGTGGATTTCGCCGAGGGGCGCCTCGGGATCTCGATCAAGGACGGCGACGGCACCCTGGACGTGCGGGTCGGCCCGCTGATCGAGGGGGCCGCGCAGAAGCTGATCGACGAGATGGAGCTTCCCGGCGCGGGTTCGCTGCGCTCCCTGGCCTCCAAGATGGAGGTCACCAAGGGCGAGACCGCCGAGGGCCAGGCAGCGGAGTTCCTGGTATTCGAAGTCGCCTGAGGCGGCTTCGTCGCTGATCACTCCTCGTCGGGGATCCGCTGCCTGAGCTTCTCGATCGTCGCGCGCAGGATGCGCGAGACATGCATCTGCGAGACGCCGACCCGCTCCGCGATCTCGCTCTGGGTCATGTCCTCGACGAACCGCAGGTGGAGGACCGTCCGGTCGCGCTCGGAGATCTCCTTGAGCACGGGGCCGATCGCCTCGCCGTACTCGACCGTGTCGAAGGCGAGATCCTCCGAGCCGATCCGATCGCGCAGGGGTGCCGGCTCGTCGCCGTCCCCGGTCGTCGAAGTCGCGTCGAGTGAGACCGCGTGGTGGCCCTGGGAGGCGTGCATGGCCTCCAGGACCTCCTCGTCGGTGGCCTCGATGCGCTGTCCGATCTCGTGCACGGTCGGGGTATGCCCGAGCTTCGACGGGAGCTCCGCCATCGCCCGCTCGACCTTGAGGATGCGCTCCTGGACGTCGCGCGGGACGTGCACCGACCAGCCGCGGTCGCGAAAGTGGCGCTTGAGCTCGCCGAGGATCGTGGGGACGGCGAAGGTCGAGAAGGCGGTCCCCCGGGCGGGGTCGAAGCGGTCGATCGCCTTCACGAGGCCGACACTCGCCACCTGGACGAGATCGTCGAAGGGCTCGGCGCCGCCCGCGTAGCGCGCGGCCAGGCGCCTGGCGAGGGGCATGAAGCGATCCACCAGCTCCTCGCGGACGATGGGGGAATGGTCCTTCGCATATCGCTCGAGCAGGCGGCGCTCATCCGAAAGCTGCTCGCCGGGACCCGGGGAGGGCGTCTGACTCATCTGGCTTTCCGCCGAGGCAAGTTCTGTCATTGAACGGAGACCTCGATGCCCGTGGCTGCGTCGCCCCTGGGGGACCTCGTGGTCTGGCCGCCCACCTACCGTAGCTACCCGGATGCGCTCGTGTCGCAAACAGCGGTTTCGCAGGCGAAGAGGTGGGTACCGCAGCCGTGACACCGATCCAAGGAGTGATGTCGATGCCACCCCGCGGAGTCAAGAAGGGCACGAAGCGTTCCAGGCAGTACGAGAAGATCAAGCGGTCCGCGCGCTCGCGCGGCGCCTCCACGTCTCGCGCGAAGGAGATGGCCGCCCGAACCGTCAACAAGAACCGCGCCCGCTCGGGCGAGTCGCGCACCAGTTCGCGGAGCTCCACCCGCGGCTCCTCGCCGCAGCGGCGAGGTGGGCAGCGATCGGGCACCAATCGGCAGAAGGGCCAGACCAAGGAGCAGCTCTACAACCAGGCGAAGCGCCTGAAGGTCCAGGGCCGCTCGAGCATGAACAAGAGCCAGCTGCAACGAGCGGTGGCAGCAAAAAGCCGCTGATTGGGCGTTTTCGCTGGTACGTCCGTTTAGTCGGCTCGGCGCAGGGGTAATATTCGACCCGAGTCGAGGCAGCGGGCGGGCGTTCGGAGACCCCCTACTCCGGCGCCCGCCCACATATTCAATTGCCTCGCCTCCGCCGGGTTTAGCCTCGGCGCAGGCGGGCGGATCGGGCGGCCGGTTTCCTTCTCCCCCTGGCCGTCCATCCCCGCCTTGCCCGAATGTTGGGTGGGCCGCCGGGGTGGGGCCAATAGCAGCGATACGTGCCGGCGCTCGGCGCGTAAATAGACTCGGCGCGGATGGCCGATCAGACCGAAGCGCCCTACCTCGACGCTCTCGTCGCCTATGTCGCACGGAACCCGGGGCGCTTCCACATCCCGGGCCACAAGGGCACCCGTGCCGATCCCGGCCTGACCGCCGCCCTCGGGGAAGCCGCCATCCTCCATGACGTCCCGCCAGGCATCGAGGGGATCGACGTCGGGTCCGAGCCGACGCCCTTCCAGCGCGCGCAGCGGCTCGCCGCCGAGGCCTGGGGCGCCGAGCGCAGCTGGTTCCTGGTCAACGGCGCCTCGGGCGGAAACCACGCGATCTGCATGACCCTGGCCCACGCGACCGGGAAGCTCAGGACGGGGCCACCCGACCGCGGGCCGGTGGTCGTCCAGCGCAACGTCCACTCCTCGATCATCGACGGGCTGGTGCTCTCCGGGCTGCGGCCGACGTTCGTCGCGCCGGAGATCGATCCGGAGCTCGGCATCGCCCACTGCGTGACGCCCGACGCGCTGGGCGCGGCGCTCGACGCGGAGCCGGACGCCGAGGCCGTGCTGCTGGTCTCTCCCACCTACTTCGGGGCGGTCGCGCGGATCGAGCAGCTCGCCGAGGTAGCCCACGCCCGCGACATCCCGCTGGTCGTCGACGAGGCCTGGGGCTCCCACCTCTACTTCCACGACGGCCTGCCGTCGGGGGCGCTGCGCGGCGGCGCCGACCTCGTTCTCTCGAGCACTCACAAGATCGTCGGCAGCCTGACCCAGTCGGCGATCCTGCACCTGGGTGACGGGAGTCGCATCGACCAGGACGTGATCGACCGGTCGGTGACCCTCGTGGAGTCGACAAGCCCCAACGCGCTGCTGACCGCCTCCCTGGACGCGGCGCGGCGCTACGCCGTCACCGAGGGGCACGAGCTGCTCGACGACACCCTCGCAACGCTGGCCCGAACGCGCGAGCGCGTCCGGGAGATCCCGGGCCTGGACGTGCTCGACGAGCGTCTCGCGGGCCGAACCAGCGTCGCCGCCTGGGACCCGCTGCGGCTCTCCGTCGACGTCAGGGGCACTGGAGCCACCGGGCACCGCATCGCGCAGCTGATGCGCGAGCGCGACGACATCATCCTCGAGCTCTTCTCCGAGAACGTGGTCGTCGCGGTCTTCGGCATCGCCGAAGCGCCGACAGCATCGGCCGATCGACTCGTCGAAGGTCTCCGGCACGCGGTCGAGCAGATCGGCCCCGCGGACGTGGAGGACCGCGGCGCCTTCGCCGAGCCGCCTCCCTGGGGGCCGCTGGAGCTGGCGCCGCGGGATGCCTTCCTCGGTCCGCAGGAGGTGGTCCCCTTCGACCGGGCCGAGGGGCGGATCGCCGCAGAATCGCTGGCCGCCTATCCGCCCGGCGTTCCCAACGTCCTGCCGGGGGAGCGGCTCACCGGTCCGACCATCGCCTACATCGCGGACTCGCTCGCGCACGGCGGCCTGGTCCGCGGAGCGAGCGATCGCACCCTGCGGACGATCCGCGTGGTGAGGGAATGAACCCAGGCGAGTCGGAGTGGGGCGTCGACTCCGAGTACGGGACGTTGATCGACGTACTGCTCGGCCGGCCCGAGAACTTCCGCTGGCTGCCGACGAGCGCGATCAGCCGCGCCACGCTCGACGCCGGGCATCGGTACGACCGCGGGCTCGCGGCGTCCCAGCATGCGCGAGATGGTCTCGGCCTACGAGGACGCGGGGGTGCGCTGCCACTTCCTCGAGCCGGACCCTGCGCTTCCGTACCAGGTCTTTGCGCGCGACTCGAGCGCGATGGGCCCGAACGGCACCTTCATCACCCAGCTCAGCCAGTGGTGGCGGCGCGGTGAATACGCGCCGGCGATCCGCTTTCACCAGGAGACTGGGATCCCGATCCGCGGCATGGTGACGGCGGGCTCGCTGGAGGGCGGGGACGTGATGATCGTCGAGCCCGGGAGCGTGCTGATCGGCAGCGGCGAGACGCGAACCCAGGAGACCGCCGCCCGCCAGCTCGCCGGCTGGTTCGAGGAGGACGGCTGGGAGGCTCGCGTACAGCCCTTTCCCGAGCGCTACGTCCACATCGACGTCCTGGTGGCCGTTCTCGGCGAGAAGCTCGCCGCAGTCTGCGCTGAGGTCCTGCCCGCGCTCGGCGGTCCAGTGGCTGCGCGACAAGGGCTTCGACCTGATCGAGGTGAGCGCCGAGCAGGCGTTCACCCTGGGCGTGAACGGCATCTCACTCGGTGGTGACCGGGTGATCTCGGCGACCGGCGCCACGGATCTCAACGCCGCCCTGCGGGCACGCGGAATCGAGGTGATCGAGCTCGATCTCTCGATGTTCACGCTGGGCGGCGGCGGCGCCCACTGTCTCGGCCAGGCGCTGCGGCGGGAGCGCGTGGGTTGATCGACGCTCGAGGAGGGTGATCGCCGATCTCCGCGAGCTGGCCCGGCGGACCAGCGACGAGGCCGGGGCGCAGCGGCTCTGCTGGGGCGAGGGCTGGCGAGCGGCGCGCGACTTCCTGGGGGAACTGCTCGCCGAGATCGGGCTCGAGCCCGAGATCGACGAGGCGGGAAACGCCTGGGCGTATCTGCGCGGCGAGCGGGAACCGGCGCTGGCGGTCGGCTCGCATCTCGACTCGGTGCCGAACGGAGGCTGGCTCGACGGTGCGTTCGGCGTGATGGGTGCCCTCGGGGTGCTCCGCGCCTGGGCGGGCGCGGAGGCGCGACCACCGCGGACGCTCGCGCTCGTCGACTGGGCCGACGAGGAGGGCGCCCGCTTCGGGCGCAGCCTGTTCGGCAGTTCGGCGGCGGCGGGGACATTCGACCCGGCGGAGCTCGCCAACGCACGGGACGCCGACGGCCGGCGCGCGCCGGGAGTGCTGGCCGAGAACGGCGTCGATCTCGAGCGGGTCCTCGACTCCCGCTCTCGGCTGGACCGGCTCGGCGCCTATCTCGAGCTCCACATCGAGCAGGGCCCGGTCCTGGAGACCGAGGGGATCAGCGCGGCGGCGGTGAGCGGCTGCGTCGGCGTGGAGCGACTGCGCTTTGAGATCACCGGCCGCGTGTCACACGCCGGGACGACGCCGATGGACGCCCGCCGCGACGCCGGCCTGGCGGCGGCGGCCGCGGCGCTGCGAGTCGAGCAGATCGCGGTCGCGGAGGGCGGCGTCGGGACGGTCGGCGAGATCGGCTTCGAGCCGGGGATCCCGACGGCGGTGCCCGGCCGCGCCTCGATGGTGGTCGACCTGCGCAACCGCAGCGCGGAGGCGCTGGCGCGCATGCTGGAGGCAACCCGCGAGGCGGTCGCGGCCTGCGCCGCCGAGCGCGGCTGTGAAGCCTCCGAGGAGCAGGTCTGGAGGATCGAGCCGATCGCCTTCGATCCGGAGCTTGTGGCGCTCGCCGGCGAGGCGTGCGAGCGCGTGGCCGGGACCGCCTACGAGCTGTCGAGCGGCGCGCTCCACGACGCCGCCTCGATGGCCCCGCTCCTGCCGACCGCAATGGTCTTCTCCCCCTCGATCGGCGGGGTCAGCCACGCGCCCGAGGAGGACACCTCGGAACCGGACTTGCGCACCGCGATCGAGGTGTTCGGGGCGATCGTCAACGACCGCATCACAACTGCAAGCTGACTCGCGTGTTGGGGAAGAGAGCGCCGTTACGTTGCGGCGTTATGCGAGGGCGCGCCGCAGCCGAAGGCGAGGCGCGACCCGTTTCGTTCCAGATGGCAGGAGTCGCCTCACAACCGCATTGGCGCACGCACGCCCCCAGGCTGGTCGCACTCGCGATCGGCGCCGCGCTGCTCGCCCTGCTCGCGATCGGCGGCCGCTCAGGTTCCCCGCCCGCTGCCCAGGCCCAGGCGAGCTGCGTCCAGCCTCGGGGCCTGACCCCCGACGCCGCGAGCCCGGCGAACTTCACGATGCTGATCCGGATCAACACCCAGGGGAACGTGGACACCTACACGAAGCCCGACGGCGGAATGGGTGGCCGGATCCAGCCTCAGGACATCTTCGTGCTCAACACCCGCTTTGCGGGCAGCGCCCAGTTCCCCGCGATGACCTCCGCGGTCGCCGCCGACCTCGCGGCCGACCTGCGCGCGACCTTCCCCTGCAACCGGATCATCGCCCTGAACGGGATGAGCTTCGACCCCGCCCAGCCGGGCTATGCGTTCTCCGCGATCGAGGACCCGAACGTCTTCGCCCTGCTCTCGGACTACGAGCAGACCGACTGGAATGCGGGACGGGCCACCGATCCCACGAGGCCGCCCTGGACGGACAAGTTCAAGAAGGCCTTCCCGCTGCTGCGGGGGTGGAACTTCGGCTTCATGAACACGGTCGCGGCGAATCCAGCCGGCGCGGGCAAGCGGACCGGGCTCGCCGTGCAGGAGAACGCCACCTGGAACTTCGGGCAGATCGCCCAGAACCTCAACAAGCAGAACGCCCGGCTGGGTGACCCCAAGATCGGCCCGATGGGCGTTCAGACGCAGGACACCTGCGCCGACGGCGGGCCCGCCGGCTACGGCGCGCGCGCGAAGCAGCTCCGGCTCCAGTACACGTTCAAGTTCATCACCAAGAAGGTGAGGGTCAAGGGGAAACAGAAGAAGGTGAAGAAGACCTTCCGGCAGCCGATCAAGAAGAAGGGCAAGCCGCTGCTCAGCAACACGGCAATGCAGATCTCCTTCACCGACACCCCGGATCCGAGCGATGACATGGCGCTCGTCCGCACCTCCCCTGCCCTGGCCGCCGCCTGTGTGGGTCCGGCGATGAAGCAGGGCGTCGGGGCATTCCTCTTCTTCGCCTCCGATGACGCGATGCGGATGCTCTTCCAGCAGCCTCAGATCAACGCGCTGCGCCCGGCGGCCGCCGGCTCGGCCAGCACCGGCGGCGTCGGCAGTCCGCGCTGATCCCCTGAATCAGCGGGTCAGCACCGTCTTCGCCCGCAGGTCCGAGAGGGCTTCGGCCGCATCGTCCCAGTCGACCTTGCTCGCGGTGACGGGATCCGGGTCGAACTTCCCCTCGCGGACGAGCTCGAGCACCTCCGGCATCAGCCCGCGCACGTGCGGCCGGCCCGTGACGAAGGTGATCCCCTGGGTGAACATGTCGAGCAGCGGCAGCGGGGTCGGCTCGAAGTAGATCCCGATGCTGGTGCAGATGCCGTCCGCATCGGTCGAGCGCAACGCGCAGGCGATGCCGGCGGGATCGGCGCTCGCATCGACCGTGATCGGGTAGAAGCCCATCCGGTCCGGGAACTCCTGGTCGAGGACGTTCGCGCCGAGCTCGGTCGGCCAGCTCGCGGTCGCGCGGCCGCCCGCCGACGACGTCCACCCGCTCCGCGCCGAGGGCGAGCGCGATGGAAATCGCGTAGAGCGCGATCGATCCGGCCCCCATCGCGATCAGGACCGGAGCGCCCGGCGCGGCCTCCAGCGCGGGGGCGACGGTCCGCCAGGCGTCCGGGATGTTGTCCGAGAGGCTGGCGACCGCCGAGGGCTCCACTCCGTCGGGGATCGGGACGAGCATCGCGTCGGCGTAGGGAACGTTCACCGCGTCGCTCGCGAATCCGCCGTACGTCTGGGGGCCGACCGGGAGGCCGTACATCGAGAGCCTGGGGACCGAGTCGCAATTTCCGGTCCGCCCTGCGCGACAGGCCTCGCACTCTCCGCACGAGACCTGGAAAGGGACGCTGACGAGATCGCCCGGCTTCACCGAGGCGACCGAGTCGCCGACATCCGTCACCTCGGCCACGCACTCGTGCCCGAACGCAAAGGCGCCACCCACCGGCGCCCGGCCCTGGACGAAGGCCGTGTCGATGTCGCAGGTGGCGAGCGCCAGCGGGCGGACGAGGGCCTGGCCGTCGCCCTCGAGCCTCGGGTCGGGCCCGTCACGCCATTCGAGCTTCCCCTTCTCGACGAAGGTGAGCTGTCTCATGCCGACAGCAGGATATGGCGCTACCCGACGTGCATGACGTCGCCGCCCATCTCGTCGAGGGTGTTGCCGATCGGCGGGATCGGGTTCTCCCGCAGGATGCGCGCCATGTGCAGCAGGTTGTGCGCGCACCAGGAGCTGGTCCGCTGCGTGTAGGGATGGTCCGGCCCGCCGGCGTCGAGGTAGGACGGGCCCGGCCCCGCTTCGCCGACCCAGTACGTGTCGGCGTTCGGCGGCACCACGCAGCCCAGGTGGGTCATGTTGAACAGGGTGGTCTCGGCGCTCGCATGCGCGCCGTCCTCGTTCCCGGTCACGACCACGCCCGGCGACCTTGTTGTAGAGCGGGTACTGCCCGACCTCATTGCGCTCGTTGTAGGTCCCGTCGAGGCGCTCGATGACCATCTGGCAGACCGATGAGCGCACCCCGAACCAGATCGACATCCCCATCAGCAGGATGTCAGCGGCCTTGATCTTCTCCAGGATCTGCGGCCATTCGTCGCCGTCGCCCTCGTCGGAGCTGACACCGAACTTGATCTCGTAGTCGACCGGCCTCAGGAGCTCGGTCTCGACACCGTGCTCCTCCAGGATTCCGAGCACTTGATTCATCAGCGCCTCGGTGTTGGAGACCTCGGGGGAGCGCTTCAGCGTGCAGTTGATACCAAGGGCCGTGAGGCCGGCGCCTGCGTCGGCGCCGAGTGACTCCGCCATGCCTTCTCCTCTCTGTGGGACGACTTGCTCGCCTTCGTCCACGTGGACGGCGCAACGTTACGCGAGGCCCCCGGGCCGAGCAGGCGCGGTCGGTAGTGTCCGCCGCCGTGGCGAGCTACGACCAGATCAAGGACCTGCCCCTGAAGATCGACTCCTACGAGCTCCAGGGCCTGGAGTTCCACCCGCCGGGGACGGACTTCGACCGGCTCACGACGATCATCCACCTGAAGGGCGACGGGCACGAGGGGATGGGCGAGGACGTCGTCTACGACGCGCTCGACCACGTCGCCTTCCGGGACGCCGGACCGGTGCTCGAGCTCGCCGGCGAGCACACGATCGACTCGTTCTCGAAGCTGCTGGAGGGCCTCGAGCTGTTCCCGAGCCCGCCCGAGCGCGAGGTCTCGGTCAACTACCGCCGCTGGGCGTTCGAGAGCGCCGCGCTCGACCTGGCCCTGCGCCAGGCGGGCAAGTCGCTGCACGAGGTGCTCGGGCGCGAGCCACGCCCGGTCAACTTCGTCGTCTCGATGCGGCTGACCCCGCCCGGCTCCGACGAGGTCTCGACGATCGAGCCGGTTCGCAAGCGGCTCGAGATCTACCCGACGCTGCGCTTCAAGCTCGATCCGACCAACGACTGGACCGACGAGCTGATCGAGCAGCTGGTCGAGACCGGGCGCCGTCGACTCGCTCGACCTGAAGGGCCAGTACAAGGGCACCCCGGTCGACGTCGAGACCGATCCCGAGCTCTACCGCAAGCTGATCGAGGCCTTCCCCGACGCCTGGCTCGAGGACCCCGACGTCAACGACGAGACCAAGCCGATCCTCGACCCGGTCGCCGACCGCGTCACCTGGGACGCGCCGATCCACTCGGTCGCCGACATCGACGCTCTCAGCCCTGGCCGCCGAAGATGGTCAACATCAAGCCGTCGCGCTTCGGCCCGCTGCACGCGCTCTTCGCCGCCTACGACTACTGCGACGAGAACGGGATCGGCGCCTACGGCGGCGGCCAGTGGGAGCTCGGCCCGGGACGCGGCCACATCCAGTACCTCGCCTCCCTCTTCCACCCCGACACGCCGAACGACGTCGCGCCCTCCGGCTACAACACCGCCGGTACCGAGCCCGGGCCTGCCCTCCAGCCCGCTCGAGCCCGATGCCCACGGAGACGGGCTTCCGCTGGGGCGAATAGGCGCTTCGCGATAGGCCATGGCTGATCAGAGCTTCGCCGACGCCCTCAACGAGCAGATCTCGAACGAGTTCGCCGCCTCCCAGCAGTACGTCGGGGCCGCGGTCTACTACGACGCCGAGACCCTGCCGCGCCTCGCCGCCTTCTTCTACCGCCAGGCGGTGGAGGAGCGGAACCACGCGATGATCATGGTCCAGTACCTGCTCGACACCGACGAGGAGGTGCGGATCCCGGACATCAAGTCGCAGCAGACGCGCTACGACGACGTCGCCGGCCCGGTGAGGATGGCGCTGGAGCAGGAGAAGCGGGTCAGCGAGGAGATCAACGACCTCTTCAAGCTCGCCCGCGAGAGTGGGGACTTCCGCGCCGAGCAGTTCCTCACCTGGTTCGTCAAGGAGCAGGTCGAGGAGGTCTCCTCGATGAACGACCTGCTCAACGTCGTCGAGCGCTCCAAGGACAACCCGCTGCTGGTCGAGGACTTCCTGGCCCGCGAGCAGATCGGCGACCAGGGCGCCGACCCCTCCATGCCCCCCGCCGCGGGCGGGGCGCTCTAGTCCAATCGACCGGGTCGCCCGCGGCGCGACCGGCGCCGCGCCGACCGCGTAGCGAGCGTCTGGCGCAGCTCGAGGATGTCCGCGCGGGCGCCGTTGATCGGCGCGCGGCTGTCCTCCAGGCGGCGCGAGTTGAGCTCCGTCTCGGTCGCCCCCGCGCCGTCGGCCGTCACCTCCCAGACGCGGCCCCGTCACGCGCGCTGATCGTCTCGACCATCTCGGTGTCCTCGAAGAGCGCCGCCGTCTGATCCTCGAGGCCCAAGCCCGGGCTCCAGCTCCCCGGCGCCGATCGCGCGCAGGAAGCGTCGTCGGCGCACGGGCTCGGTGAGGTAATGGACGCAGACGCTGCCGGGCAGCAGGCCAAGCCCGGCGGCGACCGCGGGTTCCCCCTGAGAGCTGGTGATCCCTCCCTGGAACCAGCACATCGCGCCGGCGCTCTGACCGCAGATCAGGATCCCCTCGCGCCAGCACTCCCGCAGGATCTCGTCGAGGCCGTGGGCCCGCCAGACCGCGACCAGGTTCACCATGCTGCCCCCGCCGGCGTAGATCACGTCCTGCGCGAGCAGCTCGTTGCGCAGATCGACCGGATTGTCGGCCGAGCCGGAAGAGCGAGATCACCTCCGGCTCGCAGTCGCGCTCGCCGAAGGCCCTCCGGAAGCGGGCGATCTGATCCTCGGGATCGCCGCTCGCCGTCGGCAGCAGGCAGATCCGCGGCCGGGGGGACTCAGCGAGCTCGACGATCAGGTCGCAGATCGCGTCGTTGCCGACCCGGCGGTCGAAATCGTGCCCGCCGAGGGCGAGGATGCGGCCGCATCCATACGCGGCAGCTGCCGGGCGCACGAGCGGGATCACCGTCGCCGGGACCTCGGCGCCGAGGTACCTGGTCGCCAGCCTGGTCTCCAGGATCTGGCTGCCCCGTCGCTCGAGCTTGTAGGCGCGGGCCTCCGGACGCGAGGCGACGACCTCGACCAGCTCGTCGCCGACGAAACGCAGCGCGGCGCCGTCCTCGGCGGCGTAGCCCGCCGGCATCCCGTCCAGGAGATTGCGATGGAAGGCGCCCCGCCGGTCCCCATCCCCGTAGTGGACGGCGTTGCGAGTGGCGGAGGAAGCCGAGCGCGGGCACCCGGTTGACCTCGCCGTGGTAGCCGCTCACCGCCTCGGCGAACCAGCACAGCGACCCGGCGGAGAGGCCGCAGAGGATCACGCCCGCCTCCTAGGCGTCGCGGAGGATCGCGTCGATGCCGTGCGCGCGCCAGACGCCGAGCAGGCAGACCAGGCTCCCGCCGCCGACGTAGATCAGGTCCTGGGCGAGCAGGTGCGCGCGGATGTCCGAGACGCCACGCTCCCGCCGGAAGAGGCTGACGTGGGAGGGCCGCGCACGGTCGCGGAAGGCGTTGTAGAAGCGCACCAGGTAGTGGTCGGCGTCGCCGGATGCGGTGGGCAGGAAGCAGACGCGTGGGCTGGCCGTCCCGGTCAGCCCGAGGACGTAGTCGTCGAGCAGGGGATTCCCGGACTCCTGGGAGAACCCGCCGCCTCCGAACGCAACCACCTGTCTCATCGGCTGCATGCAGGGAAATTCTCGGCTGGTTCGGCCGCTCGATCCTTGGACCGATGTCGAAAGATCGCCCGGCGGCGCTCGACACCTCGTCGAAGCCGACGCGTGGGCGGCGCAATCCGCGCCTAGAGATGTCTCCCCGTGGCGTGGTGCCTCGCGCGAATCGCCGGGTCGGGCTGCCGCTCCTGGGCGAACAGGGCGACGAGGACCAGGGGGGCGAACCAGACCGCGTACGGATAGAACCAGTGGTTGGCGGTCACCTGGACCGCGATCAGCAGGACCGCGGCGAGCGCGGCCAGCTGGGCGGTCGTCCGTCGCCTGGGAACGAAGAAGAGGGCGGCTGCGAGAGCGACCGCGAACACCTTGCTGAGCGGTCTGCAGGAAGTGGAGGGACGGCGCCTGCCCCCAGACGCTGAAGGGAGAGCCGCGCGAGGCCTGGTAGCCGAGCGAGCGGTCATAGAGCTCCCGGAAGCCGCCGTCGGGAAGCAGGGGAACGGTCACGAGGGCCGCCACGACGACGAAGCCGAGCGCAAAGAGGAGGAGCGGCCGCGTACGCCGATCGCCGTGGCCGGCGGCGAACAGCGGCGCGAGCAGCAGCGGGCCGAACTTGGTCAGCCCCGCCAGGGCCGACGCCGCGCCGCGAGCGGGGGCGGAAGTCACGACCAGCAGGCAGCAGACGACCAGCAACGCCACCAGCCCGTCGTTGAAGCTCGAGCCGAGCGTGTACATGGTGAATGGATAGGCGAGCCAGGCATAGGCGAGGGCGATGCCGAGGGTGGAGCCCTCGGCGCCCGCTCTCAGCCGCCGGCCGAGTCCGAACAGGGCGAGAGCGGTGAGCAGCTCGAATCCGAGCGCCGCCGCGCGGGCGGCCGGCACGTCGTCCCAGTGCCCGCTCCATGGGAACGCGAGCTCGAAGGGCACGTAGGCGAGGTAGTTGACTGGGCCGTAGACGTCGCCGCGGACATCGGAGCTCGGCGGCAGGCCCCGGGAGAAGTCCTCGCCGTAGACGTCCTCGCCGTGCGTGAGCCGGTCCGCGCCGATCACCCCGGCCAGCCCGACGTCGATCACCTTGCCCTCGGTCGCGATGTAGGCGCTGTGGAAGGCGACCAGGGCCACGATCCCGGCGACCAGCAGGCCCCGCGGCGCGATCGGGAGCAGCCGGTCGCGCCGCTCGATCGACCGGAACCCCGCGAACAGCATGCGGATGAAGACGTAGGCGAGCACCGGATAGACCAGGGCCACCGAGAGCTCGATCTTGGCCTTGTTGAAGAAGAACAGCGAGGCGCTGAAGCCGAGCAGCGCGAGCAGGTCGAGATGGATCAGCCGCAACGGCCTCCGCGGATCGACGAACGGAGCAAGGAAGAGGACGCAGAGCGGCAGCCAGATCCACCACTTGTTGACCTTGCCGGCGACAGCCCCCTGGTAGCCGCGGGCGAGCTTCGTGTCGACCTTGGCGCCGGTCCACCTCTCCACCACGGCTCCCGTCGCGTCGTCGATGACGACCTCCGCGACGTCCTTGCCGTCTGCCTCGTAGAAGTCGATCTGCCACTGGTTCCGGCCGTTCGAGCCGAGGCGGATCCGGACCCGCACGTGGCCGCCGCGGCCGGGCAGATCGCCGCTGACCGCCTGGGTCGCGATCGCCTGGGCCCTCGTCACGGTGAGCCGGAATCCCTGAGGAGGTTGCGGTCCGGACGGCGGAACCGACAGCAGGTACGGACGACCCCCGTCGAACGGCGGCTGGTCTGCCGGGTTCGCGGGGACCTGCGCATGCGCCATCGCGGGCGCGAGCAGGGTCAGACCGACGATCGGGACCAGGAGCCGCACGCGCATGGCGAGCAGTTTCTCCGATCGCCGCTCAGGCTCGCGTTAGGTGGACTGCGCCGCGATCGCGGGCGCGCAGCTGGCGAACTCGCCCCGACTCGGCATGTGGCGGCGCAGCATCGCGAAGGCGACGCCGCCGACGATCAGGGGCAGCCAGAAGAGGATCACGTGGTACGCGAAGACAGCCGCGGTGGTGCCGGCCGCGGACGTCCCGTACGCGACCAGCACGCCGATCAGGCCGAGGTCGATGCCGCCGATGCCGCCGGGGAGCGGGATCAGCCCGCCGAGCTGCCCGATCAGGTAGCCCATCAGGATCACCGTGATCGGCGGGGACATGCCGAAGGCATGGAAGGTCGCCCAGAGCACGGCGTTGTCGAAGAACCAGTAGCCGAAGGAGCCGGCCAGGACGCGGCGGTCGGCGGAGCGCAGGATGCCTCGCGCCTCCGTGATGCCGCGGACCACCGCTCGCCGGGTCGCGCTGAGCCAGCGCTCGGAGCGGGAGGCATTCGGGCCGGGAAAAGGGCGAGGACCCGAGCCCAGCCGCGGAAGGGACGCCACGGCCACGATCGCGAGCGTGGCCATCGCCGCCGGGAGGGCAGTCAGCCAGAGCGAGAGGTCCGGCCCGACCAAGCCGATCGCGAGCGCCGTCCCGATCACCGCGACCGCGACGAAGTTGACGCCGCTCTTGATCAGGAAAAAGGCGACGGACCGACGGGCGATGCGGTCGCCTTCCATGCCGCCGCGATGCAGGACCCACGCCCCCAGGGCCAGGCCGCCGGCGCCGCTCGCGGGAACGAGGGAGCCCATGGCCAGCTCGGAGCCACCGATCTCCCAGGCCCTGCGCCAGCCCAGTCCGGCGCAGAAGATCGGCCCGAACATGACCACGTAGGAGGCGAAGGAGAGTCCCTCCAAGACCGTCGCCAGGGCGAGCCAGCCGGGGGCGGCATCGGCCAGCCGGTCTCGGACCTCCCCCAGGCCGGGAGCGAACAGGACGATTGCGAACAGGACGGCGAGGGCGATCAGCGCCTGCAGCGCGCGACGGCGGAGCGTCCTGGGCTGGAACTCGCGCGGTAGCTCATCGATCCCGGGGACCGATGCGGTGAGGTTCACGTCCGTCGCCATGCCCACTAAGCATCCCGAAGAAGCGGCGCCGGCACCCGGCGGGATGCGCATGACGCTCCCTTAAGGACGGTCTGGGAGCATTCCACCATCGCAGCAACACAGGAGATCCAGGCCAGGGAGGATGCGGAGACCCGCCTCGAGGGGCTGCTCACCGCTGCTTCCGAATTCTTCGAGGCCTATCTGTGGGAATCGGAGACCGCCAGTGGCGCCCGCGCCGCGCTGGCCGAATTCGGGTCTCGAGGAGGAGGTGATCCGGGCCTTCGGCGTGGGCTGGGCGCCGGTCGGTCCCCACCTGCTGATGAATTACCTGCGTGGGCTCGGCCACTCGAGCGAGGAGATCGTGGCCGCCGGGCTCGCGACGCGCTCCGTGCGCGGGCGTGTCCACGGTTACTTCCACTCTCGCGTGATGTTCCCGGTCAGGGACGCGGGAGGGCAGGTCCTCGGCTTCGCCGGGCTCGGCACACATCTGGGCCCGTCGTGGCCGCTCTGGGTGACCTCTCCGGACGTCGGGCTCTACCGGCGCTCGCGAGGCGGTCTTCGGGCTGGATCGAGCTGCTGACGAGATCGCCGCCTCGGGCATCGCGCTGGTCCGGCGTGACTGCATCGAGGTGCTGAGCGCGCATCAGGACGGGCGGACGAACGCGGTCACCGTGCACACCCCCTGGGTGACGCGGGACCAGATGCTTGCGCTCGCCGATGGACTTCCGGACGGGCTCGAAGATCTCGAGCTGGATCTGCCGCCGGGGATGAGCGCGGACGCAAAGGAGGAGCCGGTGGCACTCACGGCGATTCCGGATCGAGTGCCTGACCAATTCGCCTCGGAGCTGGCCGGCGAGAAGGCCGGTTCCTCGCACCTCAAGGCGAAGAGAATCGCCATCGTGATCGCAACCGCGCTTGCGGCTGTGAACCTCTGGACGGGCGCCCCCCTGCTCGCGGTCTGGGTCGGGTCCCAGGCTCAGGGCGGAGAGGTGCTCAGCCTGCGCGGCGTCGTCAGCGTCCTGGTCGTCCTCGGCGTCCTGGCGTTCCTGCTCGGCTGGGCGCTGACCTGGCTGCACGCCAAGTACGACCGGCTGATCGGCAGGCCGCCGACTCTCACTCGGACCTCCCCGTGGCAACGCCGGATGCGCGGAGAGCTCGACGACCATTTGAGAGCCCGCTACCCGCTGAGCGCGCCCGAGAGGGTCGTCGCGGCGTGCGTCATCGCGGGCTTGCTCGCGTTCGAGGTCTGGTTCTTCTTCCTCGCCGGCTCCTCGCTGCCGACCTGACCTCGGGGCGCGAAGCGGCTAACGGGAGCGACGGGACTCGAACCCGCGGCCTCCGGCGTGACAGGCCGGCGCTCTAACCAACTGAGCTACGCCCCCGAGGGCGTGCGACGGTGCGCCCGCCGCAGACACGCAGGCTAGCCGCTCAGCTCGTGAGGTTAGCCGCTCAGCTCGGACGTCGTCGCCGAATGGCGGGACGGATTAGGGTGGCGCCGAGATGCGTCTGGTCAGCTATCGGAGCGACGAGGGGATCTGCGCCGGCGTGCAGACGGTGGACGCCATCCTCGACGCTGGCGCCCTGCTCGGCGGGAGGCCGCTGGGCCTGCGGCGGCTGATCGAGGATGGCCGACTCGACGAACTGGCCGAGCTGGCGGAGGTGGAGTCGGAAGTCGAGCCGGCGAACGTCCTGAGCCTGCTTCCGCCCATTCCCGATCCCGACAAGATCGTCTGCATCGGACTCAACTACCGCTCCCATGCCGCCGAGGCCGGCATCGATCCTCCGAGCGAGCCCACCTTCTTCGCCAAGTTCCGCAACGCCCTCGCCCCGGCCGGTGCGACGGTGTCGCTTCCGGCGGCGAGCGAGAAGGTCGACTACGAGGCGGAGGTCGCGTTCGTGATCGGGCGGCGCTGCAGTCAGGTGGACCCGGCGGAGGCGCTCGACGCAGTCGCGGGCTACATGCTGCTCAACGACCTCTCTGCGCGCGATCTCCAGTTCGCGACCCCGCAGTGGATGCCCGGCAAGGTCTTCGACGGCTCCGCTCCCTGCGGCCCGGCGCTGGTCACCCCCGACGAGGCGGGCGCACCCGGACGAGATCTCGTTCAGCCTCGACCTGAACGGGGAGCGCATGCAGGAGGCAACCACCTCCGACCTGATCTTCACGGTCGCGGAACTCGTCGCCCGGCTCTCGCGCTGGATGACCCTCGAGCCGGGCGACATCGTCTCCACGGGCACGCCCTCCGGAGTGGGGAGTGTTCGCGAGCCACGCGTCTGGCTGAAGCCCGGCGACGAGATCGTGATCAGCTCACCGACGCTCGGCGAGCTGCGCACGACGATCGCCTGAGCGATCTATCGCCTCTGCTCGACCAGTTCCTCGATCCGGGAGTAGATCCCGGGCGCGTCCTTCTTCAGCCGCTGCACCTCGAAGTGACCCAGGCTGATCAGCTTGAGCCTCGAGGTGGCGATGACGGTCGCGCTGCGCATCTCGTCGTCGAGCATCCCGGCCTCGCCGAAGACGTCGCCGGGACCGAGGTCGGCGATGTGCTCGCCGTCTCGGCTCACCTCGGCGGTCCCGTCCTCGATCGCCAGGAGCTCTCGCGAGAACCCGCCCTCGGTGACGGCGGTCTCGCCCTCCGGAACCTCCTTCGACTGCGCGAAGACCGCGACCTTCGCCAGCTCTGCGTCGGACGCATCCGCGAACAGCGGGATGCGCTTCAGCTGAGTTGTGTCCAATGCCTCCTCCTTCCCCTGCCTCGTTCGGCAGCAACCTATCCGAATGGGGGCGGATGGAGTCCGGCGACCCGCCAGGCGAGGAGGGGATGAAGCACATCGGACGTGACCCTGGCCAGAGCAGCACCCAATAAGAGGGTCCAGGCATGGCGCGGGCGTGCCGATAGGTAGCTAGGCGTCTCTATGCCCCTGCCTGCATCCATCACAGACTTCTTCTTCGACTGGTATCCGGTCTTCGGGGTCTTCTTCTTGGCGGGCTGCTGGTCGTCTTCGTCGTCCTGCTGCGCACGACGATGGGGTCGACCAGGCCGGAGACGGTCAAGGCGAGCAAGACCGCGCCGGTCGCTCTGGGAGGAGGTGCAGGGGGTCGACGCCGCCAAGGAGGAGCTGGTGGACGTCGCCGAGTGGCTGCAGCGACCCGAAGCGCTTCGCGGCGCTCGGCGCCCGCGCGCCGCGCGGCGTGCTGCTCTACGGCCCGCCCGGGACCGGCAAGACGATGCTGGCCCGCGCCGTCGCCGCCCAGGCCGGCGTCGACTTCTTCGCCGCCTCGGGCTCGAGCTTCGTCGAGATGTTCGTCGGCCGCGGCGCGGCCCGGATCCGCCGCCTCTTCAAGGAGGCGCGCAAGTCCGGCCGCGCGGTGATCTTCATCGACGAGCTCGACGCGGTCGGCGGCCACCGCGGCTGCGGCGGCGGCGACGGCGGCACCAGCGAGCGCGAGCAGGCGCTGAACCAGCTGCTGGTCGAGCTCGACGGCTTCGAGCGCGACCCCGGCACGGTGATCGTGCTCGCCGCCTCCAACCACGTCGACAAGCTCGACAAGGCGCTGCTGCGGCCCGGCCGCTTCGACCGCCAGGTGCTGGTCGCGCCGCCCGACCGCGACGGCCGCGAGGCGATCCTCCGCTCCCACGCCAAGGGCAAGCCGCTCGGCCGACGACCTCGACCTGAGCGACGTCGCCCGCAAGACGACCGGGATGACCGGCGCCCAGCTCGCCAACGCCCTCAACGAGGCGGCGATCATCGCCGGCCGCGCCGGCCGCGATGGCGATCGCGCCGCGAGGACCTCGACGAGGCGCTGCTGCGCCAGTCGGTCGGCTCCCAGCAGTCGCGCCGCCTGACCGAGAAGGAGCGCCGGATCGTCGCCTACCACGAGGCCGGCCACGCGCTCTGCCGCCGGCTGCTCGGCCTCGACCCGCCGGAGATCCTCAGCATCGTCCCCCGCGGCCCGGCGCTCGGCTTCGTCGGCCACTCGCCGCAGGAGGACAGCTACCTGCGCTCGCGCAAGGAGCTGCTCGACGAGATCGTGACCCTGCTCGGCGGCCGCGCCGCCGAGGAGGAGGTCTTCGGCGAGGCCTACTCGGGCGCCGCCGACGACCTCGCCCGCGTCCACGCAGATCTGCGTGCAGATGGTCACCGAGTTCGGCATGGGCGTCGCCCACGGCCCGCCCGACGAGCGCCGCCGATCGCGCATGCCGACCGGCGACTACGCGCTCTCCGACCGGACCCGCCGCGACGTCGACCTGAACGCCGATGACGCTGGCCCGCGATGGCCTACACGCCGCGCCCGCCAGCTGCATGCAGCTCAACCGCGAGTGCCTCGACGACCTGGCCGGCAACGCGCTCGAGCGCGAGACGCTGACCCGCGAGGACCTCGACGAGATCTTCGCCGCCCACGAGCTGCGGCGCACACTGCTTCCCGAAGATCCCAATGAAGATCAGTCCGAGGCGCGCAAGCTGATCGCCCGCGACCGAGCCCGCTCAACCGGCACGCTGATGCCGCAGCACACGCAGGGCGACGAGCCCGGCGCCTCGGACTAAGCGTTCGCTCAGACGGTGCGGGTGCCGCGTCCCATGAAGAAGACCACGAGCGCGACGATCGCGAGCGCGAACAGCACCGGGTGAATGATCGCGCCTCCCGCGATAGCGATGATCAACAGAACGATTCCTGCAATAAGCCAGAGCATGAGGTTCCCTCCTTCCTGAGCCTGACTGGCTCCCGGCACGTATACCCAACCGGAGGAGGAGCAATCCGAATCCGATTGACGATGGGCGGTGCCGGGCTCGAACCGGCGACCTCTTGCTTGTAAGGCAAGCGCTCTCCCAGCTGAGCTAACCGCCCTGGGGAGCCGATTATGGCGGCTACGGGACGCGAGGCCGGGCCGCCGGAACCGGCGCCGCAGCCGACCCTCGCTGGTACTGTCGCCGCCATGTGGAGGCGAGTCATCGGGGGTCTGCTGCCCGCTGCCGCACTGACCGTGGCCGCCCTCGTCTTCGCACCGGCGGCGAGCGCCACGGACGTAACGATCACGTCGTTCGACGGCACCAAGATCGCCGCCCACTGGTTCGTCGGCAAGGGGGTCTCGACCGGCAAGCCGGCGCCGACGATCCTGGAGGGCCCGGGCTGGAGCTCACCGGGCGACACGTCGACCGGCGGCGGACCGGGTGCGGGCTCGTTCTTCGGGGTTCCCGGCATCGCCAACTTCATCGACCACGGCTACAACGTCCTCACCTGGGACCCGCGCGGCTTCGGCCAGTCGGGCGGGACCGTCGAGATCGACGACCCCCGCTATGAGGGAAGAGACGTCCAGGCGCTGATCGACTGGGTGGCGAAGCAGCCGGAGGCGCAGCTCGATCAGAGCTGTGCCGCGAGCAAGAAGAAGCGCAAGCGGCACGCGAAGCGCAAGCGCAGGGCGAAGAGGCGGGTCACGTGCGCCACGAGCCCGAATGACCCGACGCTCGGGATGGCGGGCGCGAGCTACGGAGGCGGCATCCAGCTGGTCACGGCGGCGATCGACAAGCGCATCGACGCGATCGCGCCCACGATCGCCTGGCATTCGCTGCTCACGAGCCTCTTCCCGGAGCGGAACATCAAGTTCGGCTGGGGCTCGCTGCTGGTCGCGCTGGGCGTCCAGGGGAGCCTGCCCGGCGGGGCCAGCTCCCCCTCGACGGCCGCCGGGCGCCAGGACCCGCACTTCTATTCGATCTTCACCAACGGCCTGGCGAGCGGGACCGTGACGGACGACGACTACGCCTGGATGGCCTCCCACGGCCCCGGCGATCTGGTCGACAGGGTCAAGGTCCCGACGCTGCTCATCCAGGGGACCGCCGACACGCTCTTCCCGCTGGACGAGGCGGTGACCAACTTCAACCAGATCTCCGACAACCCCTGGCGGACGGCGGCGATCAAGGCAAAGGCGAAGAAGCGGAAGGGCAAGAAGCGGAAGAAGCGCCGTGCGCGCACCTCGGTGCAGAACGTGCCGGTGAAGATGGTCTGGTTCTGCGGTGGCCACGGCGTCTGCCTGACCGGCGCCGGGCCCGGGTCGGACTACCTCGACCAGCGGCAGCTCGCCTGGTTCGACCGGTACCTCCGGGGTCGGAACGACGCCGACACCGGCCCGAAGTTCGCCTGGATCGCCGACGACGCGCAGCTGCGCTCGAGCGATGCCTATCCGTTGCGTCCGGCGGGCCAGCTCAGCGGCTCCGGCTCGGGGACGCTGCCGATCGCCCCGGGGCAGGGGAGCGGCGCCCTCATCTTCGCCAGCGAGTCGCCCAACGCGGTGAACGTCCCGGTTGCCGGGCCCAGCGGGGACGCCAACGTCGTCGGCGCGCCCCACCTCGACCTGACCTACCACGGCACCGCGGCGCCCCAGAAGACCTGGGTCTACGCGCAGTTCGTCAACCCGCGCAACGGGACCGTCCTGGGCAACATCGCCACACCGATCCCGGTGACGCTCGACGGTCAGACTCACTCGATCTCCCGCGACCTCGAGATGGTGGCGGGCCGCGCGCCTGCGGGCGGCGGCTACACGCTCCAGCTCACGGCCTCCTCGTCGCTGTATGACCTGCAGCGTTCGGCGGGTGTCGTCACCTTCGACGACATCAGGGCGACGATGCCGCTCGGCGACCCGGTGACGGCGCCGCAGGCGGCGGCCAAGCACAAAAAGAAGAAGAAGCGGCACAAGCGGAAGCACCCCCGCTAGCCGGCGGGGCGCCAGAATGGCGCTGATGGACCGCTCGATCCTCTGGCGGGCAGCGGCCGCGCAGGTGCTGCTCGTGGCACTCATCTCGGTGATCCTGGCGCTGGTGCTGCCGCACTCCTTCTTCGATGACTGGGGGTGGCTGACCGGGCCCGCCGCCTGGCTGGCCTGCGCGGCGATCACGGCGTGGGCGCTCCACCTGCCCGTGCGCGGGGTGATGCTGGGTGCGGTGCTGGCGGGGATCCCGAGCGCGTTGGCGGTGCTGGCCGGCGTCCACTGGCTGGGCGTCGCGATCGCGGTGGCCGCGTTCGCGGGATGGTGCGCCTGGCTGGCGGGACGCTCCGGGAGGCTGCGGTGGACCTAGGCATCGAGGGGCGCACCGCGCTGGTGATGGCCGCCAGCCGGGGGATCGGGAGGGGCATCGCGGGCGCGCTCGCGCGCGAGGGGGCGCGGGTCGCGATCTCGAGCCGCTCGGAGGAGGCGCTGCGGACCGCGGCGGAGGAGCTCGGCGGGGAGGTACGGACGTTCCCCGCCGACACCGAGGATCTCGCCCGGATGCGAGAGCTCGCGGGCGAGGTCGCGGAGGCTCTCGGGCCGGTGGAGATCCTGGTCGCGAACACCGGCGGGCCGCCCGGCGGCGGCGCGCTCGACAACACGCTGGAGGAGTGGGAGGCGGCGTTCCGCTCGCTGGTGCTGGCGCCTCGCGTCCTGATCGAAGAGGTGCTGCCGGGAATGCGGGAACGGGGCTGGGGCAGGATCGTGAACGTCTCCTCCAGCTCGATCCGCGAGCCGATTCCCGGGCTCGCGCTCTCCAACGCGAACCGGATGGCGGCGCTCGGGCTGCTGAAGACGCTCGCCGACGAGGTGGCCGGGGATGGGATCACGGTCAACACCGTGGCGACGGGGATGTTCGCCACCGACCGGCTGGCGGACCGCCATGGGTCGCTGGAGCAGGCGGAGGCGGCCGCGCGTGAGCTGATTCCCGCCCGCCGGCTCGGGCGGCCCGAGGAGTACGGCGACCTGGTCGCGTTTCTGTGCTCGGAGCGGGCCGCCTATCTCACGGGAGCGGTGATCCCGCTCGACGGCGGCCGGCTCCGCTCGGTCTAGCCGCTAGAGCTCGTCTGAGCGATGCTCAGGCGGGCGCGGGACGCGGGGCGCGGCGGAGGGCGAGGGCGAGCCAGACGCCGCCGACGATCATCATCGCCAGGCTGACCAGCTGCGCCTGGGTGAGGCCGAGGGCGGTGTCCGAATTGCGGCGGATGAACTCGACCAGGAAGCGCTCGGTGCCCGCGAGCAGCAGATAGAGGGCGAAGAGCAGTCCGTTGGTGAGGCGGTCGCGGAGCTGCCAGAGCACGAGCGCGACCAGGCCCATGGCGAGTGTCTCGTAGACGGGGGTCGGGTGGACGGGCGTATCGATCGGCTTGGTGCCGTCCGGATAGGACATCGCCCAGGGTCCGTCCCAGGCCTTGCCGTAGTCGCCGTCGCCCGAGAGCTGGCAGCCGCAGCGGCCGATCGCGTAGCCGATGGCGAGAGCGGGGGCGGTTAGGTCGAGTAGACCCAGAGTGAGGTACTTGCGCCACCAGGCCCAGAGGAAGACCCCGATCGCTCCACCGATCGCGCCGCCGTACCAGACCAGTCCCGAACCGGAGAAGAGGTTGCCGAGCAGGTCGTTCTTGACGTCGCTGTAGTTCTCGAGAATGAAATCGAGCCGGGCGCCGATCAGGCCGCCCAGTAGGGCGGCGAAGCCAATCTCGTAGGCCCAGTCGACTGGCTTGCCGAGCTCATCGAGCCGCCGCCAGAGCAGCGCGCCGGCCGCGAGAAAGGCGAAGGCGAAGCAGATCCCGAAGGTCTGGAGAGTCAGGGGGCCGATGTGGATCTCGGGCAGCACCGGGACGGGAGGCTAGTCGAGGCGCCTTAACGGCAGCTCGAATAGCCCCGGCGGGAGTCGAACCCGCGCTACGAGGTTGAAAACCTCGCGTGCTAACCGTTACACCACGGGGCCGCGAGGTCAGTCTAGGCTGCGCCTGTGGGACGGGTACCGGAGTTCGATCCGGCGAAGCCGCGAAACCCGGTCCAGCGTGGCCTGCGCTGGGTCGCGAAGAGCAGGTTCGGCAGCTGGATGGCCCTGAACGTGGCCAACAAGGTCGACCCGTACCTGATGCGGGCGAGCCGCGGGCTGCTCAAGCTGCCCAGCGGGGCGCCGACGGTGCTGGTCACCCACACGGGTGCGAAGAGCGGCAAGCAGCGCACCACCCCGCTCCTCTACTTCACCGACGGCCCGAACGTGGTGCTGATCGCCTCCCAGACCGGAAAGCCGAAGCACCCGGGCTGGTTCCACAATCTGATGGCCAATCCCGACGCCGAGCTCTGGGCCGGCGGGCGCGGGGGTGCCTACCGCGCCCGGGAGGCCAACGGAGAGGAGCGCGATCGGCTCTGGCAACTGGCAACCCAGCTATATCCCGGCTACGACGACTACCAGCAGCGCGCCGACCCCTCCGGCAGGCGCATCCCGGTGGTCGTCTGCGAGCCCCGCGACCGCGAGGCGCGTCTAGCGGCTCAGGAGCCGCTCGAGCAGCGCCTTCTGGGCGTGCAGGCGGTTCTCCGCCTGGTCCCAGACCGCCGATCGCTCCCCGTAGAGGACCTCGGAGGTGATCTCCTCACCCGGATGCGCAGGTAGGCAGTGCAGCGCGATCGCGCGGTCCGAGGCGGCGGAGAGCAGCTCGTCGTTCACCTGGAACGGCGCCAGGTCGCGGCGCCTTCGCTCCGCCTCCTCCTCATCCCCCATGCTCACCCAGACGTCCGTATAGATCGCATCTGCCCCCGCGGCCGCCGCGATCGGGTCGGCGGCAAGCTCCGCCAGACCCTCCTCGATCCGATAGCCGTCGGGGCTCGCGAGCACCACCTCGACGCCTGCGATCCGACCCAGAATCGCCAGCGAGCGCGCCACGTTGTTCCCGTCGCCGACGTAGACGAGGCGCAGCCCATCGAGCTCCCCGAACCGCTCCTTCAGCGTCAGCAGGTCGGCCAGCGCCTGGCACGGATGGTGCTCCGGCGTCAGCGCGTTGATCACCGGGACGGTCGCACCCGCCGCCAGCTCGCGAACCCTCTCGTCGGAACCCGAGCGGATCACGATCCCGTGCAGGTAGCGGGAGAGAATCCGGCCGGTGTCGGCGATCGACTCTCCCCGCGTCAGCTGCAACTCGTCGGCCCGCAGGACGATCGGCGTCGCGCCGAGCTCGGCCACACCGACCTCGAAGGAGACGCGTGTGCGCGTCGAGGGCCTCTCGAAGACCAGCGCGACCGAACGGCCGGCAAGCGAGTCCTGGCCCACCCGCTGCTCGCGGCCCCGCTTCAGCTCCTCGGCTCGCTCGAGCAGGGCAAGCAGCTCCTCGCGATCCAGCTCCTCTCCGGTCAGGAAGTTGCTGGCTGGAAGCTGTGCAGTCGGTGGGACCATCGAGCAGCCGATACTAGGGCCGTGCCGCTCACAGCGATGACATGGAACGTGTTCCACGGGCGCGACTGGCCACCCGAGCCCGACCTCCAGGTGCGCGCCAACAAGGGCAACCTCCGCCGGGGGCCGCGCCTTGGCGAGCGCTACGAGCAGACGAACTGGGACCTCTTCGAGCTCTTCGCCGGTCTGATCCGCGGCATCGAGTGGGACGTCGCCCTCTTCCAGGAGTTCCCGCCCAGCTGGAAGGGGCGGATGGCCTCGGCGTGCGGCGCCGAGGCCCACCGCGCGCTCAGTGGCCGGAACTGGCTCCAGCCCCTCACCTCGCTGATCGGCCGCTGGCGCCCGGACCTGCTCGGCGCCTGGGAGGGCGGATCGAACACCACCCTCGTCCGTCCCGGCGCGGGGCCGATCGCGGAGCGTCACCGCGTCGTTCTCACCCGCAGGCCCGAAACCCGGGTCATGGCGCTGACCCGCATGGAATCCGGCCTCTGCGTCGCCAACCTCCATGTCAGCACCAAGCCGTCCTCCGCCGAGCGCGAGCTGCTGGCCGCCGCCGAGCGCGCCACGGCCTTCGCGGGATCCTCCCCGCTGATCTTCGGCGGCGACTTCAACGTCCGGCCCAAGGCGAGCGCGGTCTTCGACCAATTGGAGGACCGCTACGGCCTCGCGCCCCGCACGGCTCCGGACCGGCTCAGCCATCTCCTCGTCCGCGGCCTGGAGGTGATCGAGCACCCCGCCGCCCTGCCGCCGGAGGCCCGTGACGTGCCCGACCCCGAGACCGGGCTGCTGATCCGCCTCTCCGATCACAACCCTGTGATTGCAAAGTTCTCAGATCTGAGATAGTCCCGGGCGATGGCTACGGCATCCAAACCAAAGAAGAAGAGCGCGGCAGCCAAGAAGGGCTCCCGCTCGGAGCAGAGCGTCCAGGCGTTTCGCGATGCGCTGGAGAAGAGCGTCACGATCTCTCGTGACCGTCTCCAGGAGGTGATCGACGAGGCTGTCAAGCGGGGCCGGATGACCCGCGGCGACGCGGAGGAGATGGTCGGCCGCCTGGTCAGCCGCGGGCGCGACCAGGCCGAGGACCTTCTCAAACAAGCTCGAGCGCCTCCTCGCTCAGGTCCGGGAGGCGCCGGCTCGAACGCGTCAGCAGGCCGGCGCGCGAGCGCAGAAGGCCCGCAAGCAGGCCGTCAAGGCGGTCGACAAGCCGCTCGCCGGGCGCCGACCGGGTCCGCCGCGCGGCCCGCGTCCCAGGCTTCCCGATCACCGCCTATGACCAGCTTTCGGTCCGGCAGATCGAACGGCCGGCTACCGGAACTCAGCCCGGCGCAGCTCCGCAAGGTCCGCGACTACGAGCGCCGCCACAAGGCCCGCAAGGGCCTGCTGCGCGCCCTCGACCGCAAGCTCAGAGAGCTAGAGCTAGAGCTAGGCCGAGCGAGCTTGCGGCGCTCGTCGATCTCCTTGGAGATCTCGTCGAGGGCCTCCGTCGAGGTCTGCGCCCGAACGGCGAGCTTGCGCGAGCTCCTTGCGCACGTCCTCGGTCGCCTTGTCCAGGGTGTCGCGCCAGTTCGAGACCTGATCCTGGGCCCGTGAGGTCGCGTCGCCGGACACGTCCTTGAGTCGCGCCACGGCGTCATCGATGCTCGAGCGCACGTCGCCGGTCGCCTTCTCGCCGGCCGCGCGCAGCTCGTCGATCGCCTTCTGGACCTGGTCCCGCATGCCACCACCACTCTCGCTTGCTTCCACCTTGGACCTCCTCTTGCGGATAGTGCGAGGGTGCGCCTCAGGCGCAACCCGTTTTGTGAAGTGCGGCGCAAGCCTATACCCGGCGTCCAGCTCAGTTCGCCGGCCAGCCGCGCGAAATCGAGCTTGCGGCCGGCGACCTCAGCCAGCAACCGGTCGGCATCGAGCCGCTGCCCCCGGCTCCACAGACCCCGCAGCCAGACTCCCGCCTCGCCGTCGGCGAACCACTCGGCGCCGAATCGCTCCCCCAACTCCGCGCGCCAATCGACCTCCAGCGCCCAGGCGCGCAGGTAACAGGCGACGTAGAAACCCGGGTCGACGTCCGAGAGCCAGGTCTCCCGCGGCCAGTCGACCCCGATGCGCTCGCCGAGGAGGCTCGCGTAGCGCTCCGGCATCGCGCCGAGATCCGCGTCCGGCCCGTGCAGCTCGACCTCGTAGGCGATCTTCGCCGAGTAGCGGCGCAGGAACACCAGCCGTGAGGCCCGGGCGTGCTCGATGGCCGCTTCCGCCCCGTCGACCCCGAGCACCTTCTCCAGCCACGCCGGATTCGCGGTCAGCCCCTCGAGCAGGAACGCGAAGGACTCGGTGACCGAGTTGTCCCCGAGGTGCCGGAACTCGAAGGCGAGCTCCGCCTCGGTGCAGCCGTAGTGCTCCGCGTGCCCGGCCTCGTGGAAGAGCGCCGCATAGTCCTCCCGCCCGCCGATCGGCGGCATGACCAGATACACCTCGGCCGGAACCCGGGGCATCGAGCAGAAGGCCCGCGGGCTCTTCGTCGGCCGGCTCTCGGTGTCGAGCATGACGTTCGACTGGGTCGCCAGGTCGATGCCGATCCCCGCGAGCGTCTCCCGCAGCGCCGGGACCATCCGCTCGCCCGGGAAGAGCCCGTCGAGGTGCGCCGCTCGGAAGAAGCGCACCAGGTCGGAGCGCCGCAGCTCGCCGAGCCGAGCCCGACCGTCCGCTCGAGCTCGGGATCGACGATCCGGGCGTAGCCGGGCTCGGTGGCGTCCGCGAAGCGGTCCAGCTCATCCGCGAGCGCCCTCAGGTCGAGTGCGCGGACGTCCGAGTAGGCATCGAGGTAGGACGGCCAGCCGAGCTCCGCGCAGGCGGCGTGCACGCTCTCCAGCGCCTCGAGGTGGAGCGGGTTCAGCCGCTCCGCGAGCACGGCATTGCGAGCGGCCTCGATCGCTGCGCGGCGCTCCGGGTCCGGCTCGTTCGCCTGCACCACCGGCGCCATCCGGTAGGAGACGGACTCGCCGCCGACCTCGATCTCGAGCGAGGCCTCGAGCTCGGCCAGACGCGGCCTCCAGTGAGCGTGTGATCGCCCCCAGGTGGCCGTCGAGCGCGAACTGATGCAGGTACCGGAGACGGTCCTCTTCCTCGCCCTCCGCGTCCCGTCTCGCCTCCCCGACCCGCTCGACCGCTCCGCGCTCGAAGAGGGCCTCATGCCGCTCGTAGATCGGTTCGATCTCGAGGTCGGGCTTGTGCCCGGCGAGGTGCAGGTAGTACTCGCGGTCGATCTCCTCCAGGAAGAGCTCCGCGTCCCGCCGGTATTCGTCGAGATCCCAGTCAACGGCGGCTGCAACGATAGGCCGAGGATGGCCGAGAACCTGAGCACGGAGGACCGCAGCGCACCGAGGCGCACGAGCGCCCGCGGCGCGGCGAGCTGCTCACCCTCGACGTCGAGTCCCTCGCCTACGGCGGCAGGGGCATCGCCCGCCGGAACGGCTACGTCGTCTTCGTCGCCGGCGGCCTGCCCGGGGATCGCGTTCGAGCGGAGGTGACCAAGGCGAAGCGGGGCTACGCCGAGGCGTCGGCGCTCGAATTGATCCGCGAATCGCCGGACCGCCTGCCCCCCCGCTGCGACCACGGTGGCGAGCCCTGCCCGGGGGCCCCCTGGCAGTCCCTCCCCTACGAGCAGCAGCTTCGCCACAAGCGGTCCCAGGTCGAGGACGCTCTCGTCCGTCTTGGGGGCCTCGACGGATTCGAGCTCGAGCCGATCGAACCTGCGGTCGAGCAGTGGCGCTACCGCAACAAGCTCGAGTACTCCTTCGGCGAGCGCGACGGCGAGCTCGTGCTCGGCTTCCACGCCCGCGGCCGCTGGGACCTGATCGTGGACGCGGAGGACTGCCAGCTCGCCTCCGAGCGCAACAACGAAACGCGCAACGAGATCCGCGGCTGGGCGCGCGGCGGAGGGCCTGCCTGCCTACGACCGCCGCGCCGGCACCGGGGTCCTCCGCAACCTCGTCGTTCGCGAGGGCCGCCGGACCGGACAGCTGCAGACCCGCCTCGTCACCTCACCCGCCGAGATCCCGCGCCCGCCCGTCGACCTGCACACGATCGTCGAGGGCTCGAGCGGCGGCACCGACGGCCCGACCGGCGTGCTCGGCGCGGAGCACCTCGAGGAGGAGCTCTGCGGCCTGCGCTTCCGGATCTCCCACAACGCCTTCTTCCAGACCAACACGGAGATGGCGGAGCGCCTCTACGGGATCGCCGCCGAGATGGCGGGTCTCACCGGCGGCGAGCGCGTCTTCGACCTCTTCTGCGGGATCGGCACCCTGGGCCTCAGCCTCGCGTCGCGGGCCGGGCGAAGTCTGGGGCGTCGAGATCGTCCCGGAGGCGATCGCGGACGCCGAGGAGAACGCCCGGCTCAACGGGATCGAGAACGCCCAGTTCCGGGCCGGGGACGCGCGCAAGGAGATCCGGCCGCTGCTGGAGGAGGCCGGGAAGCCGGACGTCGTGGTCGTCGACCCGCCGCGCGCGGGCCTCTCCAAGAAGGTGGTGCGGCGCCTGATCGAGTGCGACGCGCCGCGCATCGTCTACGTCTCGTGCAATCCGACCACCCTCGCCCCCAACGCCGCGCAGCTCGCGGAGGCCGGCTATAGGGTGCGCCGCGTGCGAGCCCGTCGACATGTTTCCCCAGACCCCGCACATCGAGTGCGTGGCGCTGCTGGAGAAGGTCGTGAGCCGCGGCTTCGGTGTCACCGCCGGGCTCGACCCCGAGATCGCGAGTCCCCTCGCCGCCCGCTGCCAGGAGCTCGGCTACAGCTCGATGTGGTCGAACGACCATCCCGGCGCCAAGGGCCTCGAGACGCTGGCGGAGTACGCGAAGGGCGCCGACCGGATCGACCTCGGCGTCGCCGTCATCGCCCTCGACCGCCAGTCGCCCGAGGAGATCGCCTCGGACATCGAGCGCCTCGGCCTCGACCGCGACCGGCTCTGGCTCGGTCTGGGGGCGGGCTTCACCGAGAAGCCGCTGACCACGATGCGGGAGGCGCTGCCCGGGCCTCCGCGAGGCGCTCCCGGGCGTCCGGCTGGTGCTCGCGGCGATGGGCCCGAAGATGTCCGCGTTCGGGGGGGCCGAGTGGGACGGCGTCTTCTTCAACTGGATGACCCCCGAGTTCGCGGCGCAGGCCCGGGAGTGGGTCGAGGAGGGCGCCAGCGAGGCGGGCCGGGAGCCCCCGCCGGTCTTCGGCTACGTGCGCACCGCGGTCGGCGCCAACGCGGAGGAGCGCCTGGCCAAGGACGAGTCCTTCTACCGCGACATGCACCAGGGCTACCGCAGCCACTTCGACCGCCAGGGCGCGCCGGAGGGGACCGTCGGCGTGGCGGCCGAGAACGCCGGCGTCGCCCAGGAGGAGCTCTCCCGCTACCGCGCGCTCGACACGGTCGTGGTCAGGGCCCTCGCCAGCGCCACCTTCGAGGACATGAGCGAGCTGGCCGAGGCAGCCGGCGGGCGCTGCGCCGAGCGCCGGTGCTACCCTCAGTCCTCCTCGTCCTCGCAGCGGACATCTCGGAGCGCAGGTGTGCAGAACGCGGCTCGGCGGTCCCTCGGTCAGGCCGTCTGCTTCTCGGCATCGGTAGCGCGCCGCAGTTCTGGCAGCGATCGGCTGCTCGATCGGCGTCCTCGAGCTCCACGTAGTCATTCCCGGGGTGTCAACGGCGGCAGCTGTCGTACCAGTCGCCGAGCACCCTGAACGCCGACCAGAAGCGCTGCTTGGCGTCGTCGGTGTCGAGCGAGTCGTCGATGTCCGGCACGTAGAGCGCATCGATCGTCGGCGTGAGGCGCTGAACCTCGCCCTCGCGCGGCTCGATCGGCTCCGCCAGCGGCAGCTCGAGGTCGTTCAGGGTCTCGAGGGCCTCGTCCCCCATGACGACGATCATGCGCGGCTGGACGATCGCGATCTCCTCGGCGACCCTGGCGACGCAGGCCTCCGAGGCCAGGGAGGGATCGGTGAGCGGGCACTTCACGCAGAGCGTGCCGAAGACGACGATCGGGTCGATCGCCAGCCGCTTGAAGCTCTTCATCAGGGCGTTGCCGGCGCGGCCGTAGAAGGCGACCCCCTCCTCGATCTCCGAGGCGGTCGCCGAGCGCTTGAGCATGAGGATGTCCGCCTGCGGATGGCCGGAGCCCTGCACCGGCATCACGTTGCCCCGCGGGCAGTCCTGGCAGAGTGGCCGAGAGCTCGCGCCGAGGTCGTTCAGCTCCCGGATCGCGCGCTCGAGGTACTTCTCGCGGATCTCGTCGTCGGTAATGGATGACACGGCGCCTTGCCTCTTCTTCGGCCCGGCCCCGGCCCCTTGCGGGTGCATCAACTCTTGCTCGCTGAGCGGCGCCGATCGCGAGGCTCGCGACCGCCGTCACGGTCGGCGAGCGACCGCCCGCCGCGCCCGCCGCTGGTCTGCAGGAACTTGAGCGCCTGGACGTAGACCAGGTTCTTGTGCTTGCGGACGATGTCCGCCTCCCGCATCGACTCGAGGAACTCCTGCGGGCCCTCGAAGTCCCGCAGCCGGATCTTGACGCTGCCGAGGCCCTGGGCGACGTGGCTGTCCGAGCCCGCGCCGGGGACGATCGAGTACTTGCGGGCGAAGCGCACGGCCTCCTCGTTGAAGGCCGAGAAGGCGACCCGGGGGTTGAAGACCTCGAGGATGTCGATCTCGTCGACGATCTCGAGCAGGTGCTCGTAGTCGGGGACCGAGTGCAGCCGGTCGAACGGGTGCGGGACGTAGACGAGGCCGCCCTGCCGGCGGATCTCGGCGATCGTCTCCGCCATCGACATCCCGCGCTCGATCCTCTCGCTCAGGAAGAGGCCGATCACCTCGCCCTCGTGCGCCGTCTTCACCTCCTCGGCGAGGATCACCTTGATCCCGCCGATCCGCTCGGCGATCTCCTGGGCCTCCAGGGCGCCGGAGATCTCGTTGTGGTCGGTGATCGCGATCGCGCCGAGCCCCTGCTCCTTGGCCGTCTCGAGCAGGAGCTCCGCCGGGCGTCGCGCAGTCCGGCGAGTGGTCGGTGTGCATGTGCAGGTCGCAGTGGATGTACTCGCGCTCCTGCAGCCGCGTGCGGATCTCCGGGTTGCCGGTCGGCGTCGTGCCGTCTGCGCGGCCAAGCCGGCGGTAGACGGCCTCGACCTCGTCGGTCACCTCGGCCCAGGGCCGCGCCTCGCAGCTGGATCGCGCGCGGCGGCACCGCAGCTCGTCGCGGAGCGCCGGGTCGCGGCAGAGCCGCTCGAGCTGCGCCGCCAGCGTGAGCACGTCGCCGAGCGGGAAGAGCAGCCCGCGCTCGCCCTCGCCCGACCAGCTCGCGGTAGAGCTCGAGGTCGGAGACGACGGGAACGGCGCCGGCGGCGAACGCCTTCCGGACCACGCCCGGGGCGGCCCGGACGCCCCCGGAGGCGAGGCAGGCGATGTCCGCTCCGGCCAGGAACTCCGCGGGCTCGCCGTCCCGTGGCCGGACGACGCGCAGCCGCTCCCGCAGCCGCCGGCTGACGCGGGCCAGCGGATCGGTCGGGCCGTCGAACCAGATCACGCCCTCCCAGTCGAGGTCGTCGGGAAGCTTCCGCAGGGCCCGGAGCAGCAGGCGCAGGGCGCCGCGCTCCTCCTCGGCGCAGTAGACGATCCGCACCCGTCCCGCCGCCGGCGGCTCGAGGGCGGGCTCGGCGACGTCGGCGCCCGGCCTGATCAGCTCGTACTGGCCCGGGAAGAAGCGCTGCGAGCAGCTCGCCGGTCGCCTCGTTGCTGGCCGTGCGCGCGTCGATCCGCCCGAAGAAGACCTCGACCAGCATCCGGGCCACCTGGGTCGAGAGGACCCGCTCGACGGGCTCGTGGAAGGTCGCGACGTTGAGCGACTGCGAGTGGCGCAGCGCCGCCGAGCCCGGTGCTCGGCGCGAACGGCTCGTGGACGTGCACCACGTCGAGCGGCACCGCTGCCGAGCAGCCGCTCGAGCGCCCCGCTGACGTCGAGCGGGAGCGGCGCCGGCCGCCGCCGCGGGACCGCTCGGCAGCGGGATGCTCTGGCCGATCGCGATCACCCGCGGGTTCTCGCCGCGCCAGCAGCGCCCCGGGTTGTCCTGCCGCCTCGCGGATCAGCCGGCGGCTCTCGCGGATCGCCTGTCCGCGAATCCGAGGGGGCGACGATCAGGACGCGATGCCCGCGCTCGGCGAGCTCCTCGGAGGTGCGGGCGACGAACTCGTTGATCTCGTGCCGCTTCCCCCACGGATGGGGGCTGACCTGCGCGATCGCGAGGGGCTCGGCCACGCGCGAGCTCAGGGGCTGCGAACGGCGCGCCGAGCGGCTCTCGAGCAGCAGCGCTGCGGCCGCGAGCTACTTCGCCTTGGCCTTCGCCTTGCTCTTCGCCTTGCCGGCGGGCACACCGCGCTGGCGCGCGTACTTGGCGATGAACTCCTCGGTCATGCTCGCGCGCCACCGAATCGGGCCGCTGGTTGTGCGGCGACTTCATCAGGTAGCTGGAGGGGCCGTCGAGCTGGCCGGCGATGCCGTGGTTGAGGGCCAGCTTCACGATCCGCACCGCGTCGATGACGATGCCGGCGGAGTTCGGCGAGTCCCAGACCTCGAGCTTGAGCTCGACGTTCAGCGGCACGTCGCCGAAGGACTTGCCCTCGACCCGGATGTGCGCCCACTTGCGGTCGGTCAGCCACGGCACGTAGTCCGAGGGGCCGATGTAGACGTCCTCCGCGGGCAGCTCGTGGTCCATGATCGAGGTGACCGCGTTGGTCTTCGAGATCTTCTTGGACTCCAGCCGCTCGCGCTCGAGCATGTTGTAGAAGTCCATGTTGCCGCCGACGTTGAGCTGGCTGGTGCGCTCCATGCGCACGCCGCGGTCGGCGAACAGCCTGGCGAGCTGGCGGTGGACGATGGTGGCGCCGACCTGCGACTTGATGTCGTCGCCGATGATCGGCAGGCCGGCCTCCTCGAAGCGCCTGTCCCAGTAGTCCTCGCGGGCGATGAAGACCGGCAGGCAGTTGACGAAGCCGACGCCGGCGGCGAGCGCCTGCTCGACGTACCACTTGGTCGCCTGCTCGGAGCCGACCGGCAGGTAGCAGACGAGCACGTCGGTCTGGGTGTCCTGCAGGATCCCGACGATGTCGGCGGTCTCGCCCGGGGCCTTGGTGATCTTCTCCTTCAGGTACTTGCCGAGGCCGTCATGGGTCATGCCGCGGTGGACCTTGACGCCGAGCTTCGGCACGTCGGAGAACTTCGTCGGTGTTGTTCTGGCCGGAGAAGATCGCCTCGGAGAGGTCCTTGCCGACCTTGTCGGCGTCGATGTCGAAGGCGGCGGTGAACTCGATGTCGCGCACGTGGTAGCCGCCGAGGTCCACGTGCATCAGGCCCGGGACCTGCTCGGCGGGGTCGGCGTCCTTGTAGTACTCGACGCCCTGCACGAAAGAGCTCGCGCAGTTGCCGACGCCGACGATCGCGACCCGGACCTTCTCGTCCCGGGCGCCGTTGCGGCGGGCGCCGTTCGCTCTTCCATTCACGGTGCTCATCCTGGGAATCCTCCTCGATAAGAAGACTCAGCTCTGAAACCACACTTGCGCTGCTGCGCGGTTACACGTCCTCGGCCGGAACCGGCCTGCCCGGGCGGGCGCTTCCGGACCTCCGCGCCGCGCCGCCTGAGCTCGTTCCTGACGTGCCAGACGCGCTGAACCACGGTGAAAGCCGTCAGCGCCGCCATCGCGTAGATCGCCGGTGCCAGAAGGTCTGCGTCGAAGACTCCAGCTCCCTTCGCGAAGACGAGGCCGATCGAGAGTATGACTACCCGAACCGGGCGCGTGGCCAACCCGACCTTGCACTCGACCCCGAGCGCCTCCGCGCGCGCCCGCGTGTAGGAGACCATCAGCGAGCCGAGCACGACCACGACGCACATCGCGGCGGCGAACTCGTCCCCGCTGAGGGCGAAGCGATAGGCGACCGCGGTGAGCACGATGCCCTCCTCGACCCGGTCGAGCGTCGAGTCGAGGAAGGCCCCGAACAGGGTGCCCTTGCCCGACACGCGCGCGTAGCGCCCGTCGAGGGTGTCCATCACCGAGCCGACGATGAAGGCGACGCCGCCGAGGAAGTAGAGGCCCTGCCAGATCAGGACGGCGGCGGCCAGGTTGCCGACCAGGCCGACCATCGAGATCGCGTTCGGCGTCAGGCGGGACTCGATCAGCCGGTTGCGCACCGCCGCCGAGAGCTCGGCGGCGCTGGTCGGTCCCCTGCCGGGCGGACGGGGTCCCGTTGGCGGGCAGGTCTCGCTGATCGATGGTCATGTCAAACGGGTTGCGCGTCGCTTCGCTCGACGCACCCTCGCATATTGCTATGCGGGTGCCGCCTCGGGCTCTGGCTGCGGTTCGAGGTCGCCGGTCGGAGCGCGACGGGTCGCCGAACCGAAGGACCAGTCCGAGTTGAGCCGGGCGAGGAGCATAGCGACGCCGGTCGCGAGCGCGGCTGTGAGCAGGCCGAAGACGGCGTCGAGCCAGAAGTGGTTGCCGCTGGCGACCACCACGTAGGTCATCAGCAGCGGATAGGCGAAGAAGGCGATCCTGCAGGAGGCGAGGACGCACCAGCATGGCCAGCGACCAGGCGAGGATCACCGACAGGCCGACGTGCATCGAGGGCACGGCCGCGAACGGGTTGAAGAGCGGGTCGCCCGGGTTCGAGAGCAGCGGGTTGTTGCCGGTGACCGCGCTCGAGGGATCGAGGCCGAGCTCGGGCAGGAAGCGCGGCGGCGCGGTCGGGAAGAGCGCGTAGCCGATCACCGAGATGGCCATCGCGGCGAAGACCGCGTTGCGGACGAAGCCGAAGCTGCCGCCGGTAGCCGAAGTAGAGGATCGCCAGCATCAGGCAGCTGCCCTTGAAGTGCAGGTTCGCGTAGCCCCAGCGGGCCACCTCGGCGGGCCAGCCGGCGCTGACGGCCCAGTGCTGCACGCTGGGCTCGATCAGGAGGCCCGAGCGAGCGCTCGGCCTGACCAGGTCCCGCGCATGGGAGAAGGAGAGGCCCATGCTGCCGTCAACGGCGCCCCTGGCGTGGCGCCACGCCCAGTAGGCGCCGGCGAGCAGGGCGAGCTGGATGAGCAGGTCGAGGGGCCCGCGGGGCAGCAGCGTGGAGACGGACCTCCGGACGCGATCAGCGACCTGGCCTGCCGGGACCATCAGCGTTTCCCGCCTCCGTGCGGAACCGCGGCGGGCGGGTCGCTCCCCGCCGACCCGTACTGGATCACCGGCTCCTGCATGGCAGCGAGGTCCGGAGCTGATCGCCCGCACGGGCGAGAAGTCGATGCCGACCCGGAAACGGCCCGGCGTCTCGACGTCGAGCATGGTGTAGCCGCCCGGGGCCTGCTCCACGCAGCCCGTGCCCTGCTCGATCGACCAGTACGGAGTCCAGTGCACGCGCACGAGAACCGTCCCCGGGGCGCTGGTGTCGACCACGAATCCCTGCGGGCGGAGCTTCACCATCTTTCCGCCGATCGCGAGCGGCGATGGGTTGCGAACCTTGTACACGGTCCAGTCGGTGCTCCTGTAGACCCGGTCGAGGTAGCGAGGAGGCCCGCGCTTCAGCATCCGCTTCTCCGGGCGGGCCGCGTAGTCGAGCGGCGCGTGCGGGACGGCGACGTACCCGACGCCGAGGTCGTCGAGCCAGCTCCGGTACTCGGGCCCGTCAGCGGGGCCGACTGGTAGAAGAGCGGATTGAGCTTGCGGTCGAGCTGGCGCTCCCAGCCGCGCGCGATGTAGATGCCGCGCGGGCACGTAGGCGGACTCCCAGTGATGAGCCTCGGGCAGGACCTCCACGCGGTAGGCATCGTGCCGAGGCTGACCCCGCAGGAAGTCGATCAGCGGCGCGTAGAAGCCCGGGTTGACCGAGGGCTGCGCGCTCACCTGCTCGAGGTCGCGGACCACCGGCGACCACTGCCAGTAGATCAGCACCGGAACCAGCAGGATCAGGGCAAAACGCTGGCGGCGCCAGAGACCGAAGGCGAGCACCGGACCCAGCAGGAGCGAGCCCAGCCGGGTGGCATTGCCGCCCATCGGCGTCTGGATCAGGAAGGCGGCGGTCAGCGCGAAGCAGTAGGCGGCGACCCCGTAGCGGAGCAGCCGCTCGTGCGACGGCAGGGCGATGAAGACCGCGACCGCCACCAGGATCGCCGGCTGGTAGCTCGAGAAGGTGAACGGCTCGGTGCCGCCCTCCGGAAAGGCGGAATTGATCAGCAGCGCCATCCCCAACGTGACGACGGCGAGCTCCAGGCCGCGGCGGCTTCGCTCCGCGATCGCGTAGGCGATCACACCGCAGGCCAAAAAGAGCGCCGCGACGGGACTCGCGAGCGGTGTCAGGGCGGCGAAGAAGATCGCGACCAGCCTGTGGTTTCGCTGAGCTGCGTAGACCGCCGCGAGGGCCACGGCCACGCCGAGCGCGAAGGTGAGCCGACCGGTGAACAGGCTGATCGATGTCGCCGTCGCGAACCAGACCACGCCGAGCCGGGCGCGCTCCCCGAAGCGGTCATACGCGATCGCGGAGAAGAGCAGCGCTGCCGCGAGAGCCGACAGCACACCGACCAGCCGGGCACCGATCAGCGAGCTGAGCGGGGGCAGCAGGAGCCCGTACCCGGGCAGGTGGTGGCCGCCGAACCAGAAGTTGTCCCACGCAGAGAAGCCCTGGTCGGCGAACAGCTCCGAGCGGAAGAACTGCGCGGCGTGGTCCGCGCTGTCCGGCTGAATGATCAGGTAGGCGGCGCCGAGAGCAGCCGCCACCAGCCCCGGCTCGCCGTAGCGACGGAGCGCGACTCGAGCGGTCAAGCCGTCGCGGGGCGGAAGGACCAGACGGCGGGACGGGCGCGGGCCAGGAGCGCGCGGCGAGAGCTGCGAGAACCGCGACGAGCAGGCCGGCGGCACCGTCGATCCAGAAGTGGTTGGCGGTCACGACGACCACCCAGAAGACGAGCACCGGATAGGCGCGCCCAGAGGATCTTGCTGGTCCTGTGCGCTGCGCGATCAGGACGCCGGTGACGCCGATCATCGTCGAGAAGGCGACGTGCATGCGAGGGGATCGCGGCGTAGGGGTTGATGAAGAGCTTGACCAGGCCGGAGTCGTGGTTGACCTGCGCGTAGTCGGTGATCGTGTCGACGAAGCCCTCCTGGGGGAAGAGCCGCGGCGGCGCGGTCGGCACGAGCGCGTAGCCGACGATCGCCAGGGCCATCGCGACCATGAACATGTTGCGCACGAAGTAGAAGTTCTGGTTGCGGAAGAGGTAGAGCCAGACCAGGAACGTCGTGGTCACGACGAAGTGGCTGTTCATGTACATGTAGTTGGCGAAGTCGATGATCCAGCGGTGGTCGATGAAGATCGCCTGCAGGTTGGGCTCGAAGAAGGTGTGCAGGCTCTTCTCGAGCGAGATCACGTTCTGGCCGTTGATCATCGCCTGATCGCGCGCGCCGTCGGCGATGCCGCGCACGGCCTCGTAGCTGAGCTCGGCCAGCACGAAGAGGCCGAGCTGCTTGCCCGCGTCCCCATACCCATGGGGAAGCCAACGGCCGATTCTGTCGATCAGGGAGCGCACGAACGCAGGATTCTAGTTAACCCTCTGATTACACATTCGTGACCGACCGCACAGCCCTTCCCCTGTTTTTCGGGGTCGAACGAGCGGATCGGCCGGCTGAGATGGGCGCGGAATATCCTCGCCCGGTGCCTCTTCCCGACAGGATAGTGCTCGGCGACGACAGCCGGGGCACCCTCCCACCCGGCAGGCGGCCGCGCATCCCCAAGCGAGATCCGCAGTGGCGGCGCCCGTCGCGGCGGCGGGTGCTCGCGATCCGCGACCGGCTGCGCGAGCTCTACGGGCGGCCGGTGAACGAGCCGCACGGCCACCCGATCGCCGAGCTCGTGCGGGGGGTGCTCTCCCAGAACACCAACGACCGCAACCGCGACGTCGCCTACGCCCGGCTGCGCGAGCGGTTCCCCACCTGGGAGGAGGTGAGGGACGCTCCGACCGAGGAGGTCGAGGCCGCAATCAAGCCGGGCGGCCTCAGCCCGACGAAGGCCCCTCGGATCCAGGAGATCCTCGGGGAGCTCGGGGATCCGCCCGATCTCGACTGGCTCGCCGAGGCGCCGCGTCAAGCGGCACTGGACTTCCTCACCGGTCTCCCGGGCGTCGGTCGAAAGACCGCGGCCGTGGTGATGCTGTTCACCTTCGGGCGCCCCGAGATCCCGGTCGACACGCACGTCTACCGGGTCGGCGGGCGGCTCGGGCTGTTCCGTTCGGGGGCGTCCTTCGAGGAGGCGCACGACGAGATGCTCGCCATCACCCCGCCCGAGGACGCCTACGAGCTGCACATCAACCTGATCCGCCACGGACGGGCGATCTGCAGGCCCCGGCCCCGCTGCGACGAGTGCGCCTTGCGCCGCATGTGCCCGTGGTATCGCCGGCACAAGGCGGACGCACGGGGCAATATGCTCCCGCGCCAGTGAAGCGGAGCACATTCGTCATCTTCGGGATCGTCGTCCTGCTCCTCGGCGTGGGCATTCCCGCCTGGGCCCTGACCAAGGAAGGCTCCGAGGACTCGGCCGCGGAGAACGTCGCGAGCGGCCTCCAGGAGGGCAAGGACCTCTTCGTGACCAACTGCGGCGCCTGCCACACGCTCGCCGAGGCCGGCACGGACGGCGTCATCGGCCCGAACCTGGACGAGCTGCTGGCCCCGCCGAGCGCCAGCGCCCCCGACCCGGCGACGATCAAGCCTCGGGTGCTGGCCGCGATCAACAACGGCGTCGGCGGGCGCATGCCCAAGGGCGTTGTCTCCGGCCAGCAGGCCGATCAGGTCGCGAACTTCGTCGCCCAGGTCGCGGGCCAGGGCCCGTAGCGCCGCTCGTATCGCAGCCCTTACTGAGTTATCCCTACGTAGGGAGTACTACCGAATTTGCGGCGACTTTCGGTATCCCCGCAACTCGGCGTGAAATAGCGTTATTAAAGAGGCAGAGAGGAAACTCGAGGGAGGCGGTCCCGCATGGATGCGGCGCGCTGAGCCCTCATGGAAAGGAGTTCTGTTGAGTCACGACGCAAACCGATTCCCGAGGAAGCGGGGGCGATTGGGCATGGCGATGGTCCTGGGGCTGGTTGCAGTCCTGGGATTGGCGCTGTTCCCCGGCATCTCCGACGCGGCCAAGGGCAAGAAAAAGAAGAAGAACAACAACGTCACCGTGATGACCCGCAACCTGTACCTGGGCGCTGATCTGACCCCGGCGTTGACGGAGGGGCTGAAGCTCGGAACCCCCGGTCACCAGGATTCGTTCGCGGACGCGGTCGGCACGGTGATCGATGACGTGAACGCCACCGACTTCGGACGGCGATCGACCTCCCTGAGTAAGGAGATCAGCAAGAATCGGCCTGACCTGGTCGGCCTCCAGGAGGCGGCCTTGTGGCGGGTCCAGATCCCGACCGACGGAACGCCCCTTAATCCGAACGGGAGCCAGGCCAACACCGTCACGTTCGACTTCGTCCAGCAGCTGCTGGACAAGCTGAACGCAAAGGCCAAGACGAAGAAGCAGTGCAAGAAGAAGGGCATCAGCCCCAAGAGCAACAAGTGCTACCGCGGCTATCGGCTGGTCACCTCACAGGACGAGTTCGACTTCGAGTCGTTCGCGGACACCGACCACAACAACGGTCCTGACGGCAAGACATTCGACATCACCGCGACGACGGGCCCGTCCGACTTCGCCAAGTGGCTGCAGGGCAACGACGACACGGGCAACGAGTTCGGAGAGCCGCCGACGCCGTCGTTCCCGACGGATGCGAACTTCGACACCAGCATCTACGGGGACCGTCGCCCGATCCGAACGGCGGGACCGACTGCCCGGACACCAACCCGGCAGCCGGGCCGGCATTCGGGGATCCGACGAGCGGTGGTCCGTGGCCGTTCCAGGGCTATGACCAGGACATCCACCCCGATGAGCCCGGAGTGCAGACCCCCGTCTGCGTGTTCCACGGCATCGACCTGGACGGCCGCCTCACGATGCGTGACGCGATCATCGCCCAGGTCGGGCACGGCGTGAAGACGTCGAACGCCTCGAGCGGTCATTACAACACCGTTCTGCAGTATTCGTTCGGCGGAAACCCCGTGCCGGTCACCCGCGGGTTCAACCAGGCGGACGCCAGCGTGCGCGGTCACAAGTTCCATTTCGTGAACACGCACCTCGAGGCGTTCGACAGCGCCGCGACAGGCAACCCGACGAACAATGGCCCGGTCAACCGGGGTCAGGTGCGGGCAGCTCAGGCCCAGCAGCTGATCTCCCAGGCCCTGCAGTCGCCCATGCCGGTGATCCTGGTCGGCGACCTGAACTCGAACGTGCCGGGTGTCCAGCCCGGTGACGAGCTCGCCTATCAGGCGCTGCTCGACAACGGGTTCACCGAGCGGACCGCCAATCCGGCGAGCTGTTGCTACAACGACCCGTTGCTCAGCAACCCGAATGACCCGGGGCTCGACCATCAGGTCGACCACGTGATGACCCATACGCCGGGCATCAAGCTGAAGAAGGCGTTCCAGACGACCACCTTCGCCAACGGCCTCTGGTCCTCGGACCACGCCGGCGTCGGGGCCGTCCTGAGCTTCTTCGGAGGCAAGAAGGGCACAGAAGAAGTAGCGTCAACTCAACAGGAAGCAGTCCGAGAGGCCGGGGCCAGGTGCCCCGGCCTCTCTTTTTGCATCAAGGGATAACCCCGCCTACATCTGCCACTATCCCACTGAGATTTCTTGGGCGAGCCTCTAGGAGGCGCTACGCTGGGTAAGCACTCAACTCAAGCTTTGGAGGAATGACAGTGGCAAAGACGATAGGCATCGACCTGGGCACGACCAACTCGGCCATGGCGGTGATGGAGGGCGACGAGCCGACGGTGCTCGAGAACGCCGAGGGTGGCCGCACCACCCCCTCCGTCGTCGCCTTCACCGATTCCGGCGAGCGCCTGGTCGGCACGGTCGCCAAGCGGCAGGCCGTGATGAACCCCGAGAAGACCATCTTCTCGATCAAGCGCTTCATGGGACGCAAGGAGTCCGAGGTCAAGGAGGAGGAGACGATCGTCCCGTACAAGGTCGTCGCCGGCCCGAACGGCGACGTCCGCATCGACGTGGACGGCAAGCAGTACTCCCCGCCGGAGATCTCGGCGATGATCCTGCAGAAGCTGAAGGCCGACGCCGAGGCCAAGCTCGGCGAGCCGGTCGACTCGGCCGTGATCACCGTCCCGGCCTACTTCAACGACGACCAGCGCCAGGCCACGAAGGACGCCGGCAAGATCGCCGGGCTCGACGTGAAGAGGATCATCAACGAGCCGACCGCCGCGTCGCTCGCCTACGGGCTCGACAAGGAGTCCGACCAGACGATCCTCGTCTTCGACCTCGGCGGCGGCACCTTCGACGTCTCCGTGCTGGAGATCGGCGACGGCGTCTTCGAGGTCAAGTCGACCGCAGGTGACAACCACCTCGGCGGCGACAACTGGGACAAGGCGATCGTCGAGTGGCTGGTCGCGGAGTTCAAGCGCGACCAGGGCGTCGACCTCTCGCAGGACAAGAACTCCCTGCAGCGCCTCTACGAGGCCGCCGAGAAGGCGAAGATCGAGCTCTCCACCACCCAGGAGACGCAGATCAACCTGCCCTTCATCACGGCGACCGACGCGGGGCCGAAGCACCTCGACATCAAGCTGACCCGGGCGAAGCTCACCGAGCTCACCTCGGATCTGCTCGAGCGCGTCGTCGGGCCCGTCAAGCAGGCGCTGGCGGACGCCGGGAGCGAGGTCGAGCACGTGGTCCTGGTCGGCGGCATGACCCGCATGCCGGCCGTGCAGGAGAAGGTCAAGGAGCTGACCGGCAAGGACCCGCACAAGGGCGTCAACCCCGACGAGGTCGTGGCGATCGGCGCCGCGATCCAGGCGGGCGTGCTGGCCGGCGACGTCAAGGACGTGCTGCTGCTCGACGTCACCCCGCTGACCCTCGGCATCGAGACCAAGGGCGGCGTGATGACGAAGCTGATCGAGCGCAACACGACGATCCCGACGAAGAAGTCGGAGATCTTCTCGACGGCCGAGGACAACCAGCCCTCGGTCGAGGTCCACGTGCTCCAGGGTGAGCGCGAGATGGCCTCCGGCAACAAGAGCCTGGGCAAGTTCCAGCTCACCGGGATCCCACCGGCGCCGCGAGGCATGCCGCAGATCGAGGTCACCTTCGACATCGACGCGAACGGCATCCTCAACGTCTCGGCCAAGGACCTCGGCACCGGCAAGGAGCAGAAGATCGAGATCAAGGGCGGCTCCGGGCTCGACGAGTCCGAGGTCGAGCAGATGATCAAGGACGCCGAGTCGCACGCCGACGAGGACCGGCGCCAGCGCGAGCTGGCCGAGGCCCGCAACGTCGCCGAGAACGCCGCCTACCAGGCGGAGAAGCAGCTCGGCGAGCTGGGCGACAAGGTCGACGCGAGCTCCAAGGAGGAGATCGAGGCGGCGATCAAGGACGTGCGCGAGTCGCTCACGTCCGAGGACGCGGCCGAGATCCGCTCCAAGTCGGATGCCCTGCAGACCGCCTTCCAGAAGGTCTCCGAGCAGATCTACTCGCAGGCGGCCCAGGAGCAGCAGGCCTCCACCGACGGCGCCTCGCAGAACGGCGCCGGTGACGAGGAAGAGGTCGTGGACGCCGAGGTCGTCGACGACGAGAAGACCTCGTAAGGGGCGCCGATGACGGACGAGCAGGCGTCGCAACGGACCGAAGAGCGAGAGTCGTCGACGCGGAGGTGGTCGAGGACGGGACCGACCTCGTCCGGCCGCTGAGGCGGAGAACGGCGAGCGGCGCCGCGGACCAGGTCGAGCGGGATCTCGACGAGCTCGGCGAGACCAAGCGCGAGCGCGACGAGTACCTCGAGCTGGCGCAGCGCACCAAGGCCGATTTCGAGAACTACCGCAAGCGGGTGGCCAAGGAGACCTCCGAGGCACTCGCTCGCGGCAAGGCCGACCTGGCCCGACAGCTGCTGCCCGCGCTCGACAACCTCGAGCGGGCGCTGGCGTCGGGCGAGGATCGCCTCGGACGCACGAGGCCCTCGTCAAGGGGGTCGCGATGGTCCGTGACGAGCTGCACAGCCGACTCGAGGCAGCCGGCGTCGAGTCCTTCGATCCGACCGGCGAGAAGTTCGACCCCGCAGCTGCACGAGGCGCTCTCGACGCAGGCCGGCTGAGGGCACCGAGTCGGGCGTCGTGCTGGAGACGGTCGAGAAGGGCTACCGGCTGAACGGCCAGGTGCTGCGCGCGGCCAAGGTGGTGGTGAGCGAGTAATGGCGCGAGCCGCGCGACTTCTACGAGGTCCTGGGGGTCTCGAAGTCCGCCTCCCAGGACGAGATCAAGAAGGCCTACCGCGAGCTGGCCCGCAAGTGGCACCCGGATCGCAACCCGGACGACGAGCAGGCCGAGGAGCGCTTCAAGGAGATCCAGCAGGCCTACGACACGCTCTCGGACGAGGAGAAGCGCAAGCAGTACGACGCCGGCGGCCGCTTCGGCGGCTTCGGCGCGGGCGGCTTCCCGGCGGCGGCGGCGGGGCTTCCCCGGCGGCGGCTTCGCCTCGGACCTCGGCGACATCTTCTCCACGTTCTTCCGCGGGCGCGGCCAGCAGGGCCCGCGCGAGCAGCGGGGCCGCGACCTGGAGACCGAGGTCCGCCTCTCCTTCGACCAGGCGATGCACGGCACCCAGATCGCCGTCTCGGTGCCGACGACCGGCGAGTGCCCGACCTGCCACGGCAGCGGCGCGAAGCCCGGGACCTCGCCGCACACCTGCCCGCGCTGCGAGGGCACCGGCATCGACGCCCAGAGCCAGGGCCTCTTCTCGATCTCCCAGCCCTGCCCCGAGTGCGGCGGCCAGGGCAGCGATCATCGAGGACCCCTGCCCGACCTGCGCGGGCAGCGGCGTCACCGCAGGAGACCAAGCGCTACCGGGTCAACATCCCCGCCGGCGTCCACGACGGCAGCCGGATCAGGCTCGCCGGCAAGGGCGAGGCCGGCTACCGCGGCGGGCCGCGCGGCGATCTCTACGTGACGACCCGGGTCGCGCCCTCGCCGGTCTTCAAGCAGCGCCCCGACGGCAACCTCGAGGTCGACCTGCCGGTGACCGTCACCGAGGCGATCCAGGGCGGCGACATCGAGGTGCCGACGCTGAACGGATCGAAGACGATCCGGATCGCGCCGGGAACCCAGCACGGCACCGTCCAGCGCCTGCGCGGCGAGGGGCCCCCGCAGCACCAAGGGCGCGGGGCGCGGCGACATCTACTACCGGATCCGCGTCGACGTCCCGAAGGAGCTCACCGACGAGCAGCGCGAGGCCGTGGAGAAGCTCGCCGAGTCGCTCAACGGCCGCAACCCGCGCGCCTCGCTCCTCGGAGCGCACGGCCGTCGGTCCGGCGCAGGCGAGGGAAAGTTGAGGACTGATGGCTGACGGACGCGCAGGCGCGAGAAGGCAGGACGGAGCGCGAGCGCATCGACCAGGAGCGCGGGGTCTTCATGATCTCCGTCGCCGCCGAGCTCGCCGAGATGCACCCGCAGACCCTGCGGATGTACGAGGCGCGCGGGCTGATCACCCCGAAGCGCTCGCCCAAGAACACCAGGCTCTACTCGCAGGCCGACGTCGAGCTGCTGCGCCGCATCCAGCGGATGACCAGCGAGGAGGGGCTCAACCTGGCCGGCGTCGAGACCGTGCTCGAGCTCGAGCAGAGGCTCGAGCGGATGCGCGCCGAGATGGCGAGGATGCGCAGGCGCGCGGCGCAGATGGAGTCGAAGATGACCGAGGAGCTCGAGCGGCTCCGCAAGTCGATCGGCGGCGAGCTCGTCCCCTACGGCGCGTACGAGCCACAGGGGATGCGCGGCGCAGCGAGCGCGACAAGGATTCCGATTCGTCGCCGTTCCGGCTGACGGCCTGACAGCCGCTACGGCACGGGCCAGCCGCCCCGGTGCGGCGGCGTGGATGAGAGCAGGCGGCCCGCCAGGCCCTCGATCGTCTCGAATCCGCCGCCGCCCCAGGGCGCCTCGTCGGTGAGGACGGCGAGCGCCAGACGCTCGCCGCGGCGATGGACCAGCAGGGCGGCCTGGTGGGTGACCGGCCCGCTGTTGTGCTCGCCTCCGGGCGGGCGCCAGCCGCCCTTGAACCAGCTCGACCAGCCGTGCCCGATCGCCTCCGGGATTCCCCAGCGCTCGACGGGTGCGATCCTCGCGAGCAGCCGCTTGGCGTAGGCGCGGTGGGGGGCCGGGAGGTTGGCGTCGAGCCTGTAGAAGAACCGCGCCATGTCGGCGGCCGTGATCCGGTCGCCGCCCCAGAAACCGGGGGTCGGCTCGAAGTCCCTCATCCCGGCGCGCTCCGCGACCTCCTCCAGTCCCTCGTCCCCGACCCGTGCGTAGATCGCATCAGCGGCCCGGTTGTCCGAGTAGGTGATCATCGGCTCCAGGAGGGCCCGGGTCTCGCCGTCGAGCGGCAGGCCCTCGCGATCGAGCTTCCGCAGCTCGGCGGCGAGCAGCAGCGCCTTGCTGACGCTGGCGGAGCTGAACTGGCGGTCGTAGTCGTAGCCGCGGAGCCCCAGGGAGCGGTCGATGACCGCGAACGAGACGTCACCCCGCGAGGCGGCGAAGCGCTGCGCCCGCCGCACGGCAGCGGGCGGCGGATAGACGGAGCGCGGCCAGACCTTGTCCGGGCTCGGTGGCCATCGCCCCGATCGTCGTGCGCAATGGCCGGAGCGCCCAGGAGGACCAGGGGGAGGCCCGCCAGCGCGACCAGCGCGCCCCGCACCCTCCGGGTCCGCCATAGGTTTCCCACGGGCGAAGCGTAGGTGCGAGTAGGCGGCCTCGGGACTGGCCGGGCGGGCGAGCTCAGGATCGAGGCCGGCGTCGGTCAGGGCCTCGACGCGATCGATGTAGAGGCGCCAGTAGACGATCTTGCCGTCGCGGAAGGTCATCGTGTGCGCGTCTCGGACCTCGACCTCCGGCCCTCCGCCCTCACCCCGGAAGTAGGTCCGGATGAGCGCCACGACCCGGTCGCCCGCGGGAAGCAGCTCGTAATCGCGGATCTCGGTCTGCTCGGACCCCGTCAGCATCAGGTCGAGCAGGTTGCGGAGGCCCTCCTTGCCGCGGTAGGTCCGGTTGCCCGGCAGGTCCGGGTCGTAGACCTCGCAGTCGTCGTCGTAGAACGGCGAGCACGCCTTCGACCCCCTCGTCGTTGAAGGCGTTCAACAGACGCCTGGAGATCTCGACGTTGGTGTTCCGCGGCATCCTCGGGATCCGTCCCTCACGGCCCATCCTAAGCTTGCCGAAAGGCGCCCGTCTACCCCACATTTGGCGGATCTTCGGTCTTTGCAGCCGTTTTCTCTCGGCAAGAATCTAAGTGATATCGACATAGATTTCTTTACTTACCCGACTGAAGCAGCTACCATTGTCCTGGATGCAGCCAGACCGATTCACGATCAAGGCCCAGGAGGCCGTGGCCGCCGCGCAGCGGCTCGCTTCGGAGAACTCGAACCCCGAGGTCGCTCCGGCGCACCTTCTCGCTCGCCCTGCTCGAGCAGGACGAGGGCGTCGTCGTGCCGGTCCTGCAGCGGCTCGGCGTCGACGCCCAGGATGCCCGCAGCCGGGCCAGAGAGGCGATCGAGAAGCTCCCCAAGCTGAGCGGCAACACCGTTCCCGACGTCCGTCCCTCGAGCGAGTTCGTCTGGGTGCTGCAGCAGGCCGAGAAGGAGTCGACCGGGCTCGGCGACGAGTACATCTCGACCGAGCACATCCTGCTGGCCCTGGCCGAGTCCAAGTCCGGCGTCTCCGACCTGCTCCCGCCTCGCAAGGAGCTCGTGCAGGCGATCTCCGAGGTGCGCGGGCCGCATCGCGTCACCTCCCCCAACCCCGAGGACAGCTTCGGCGCCCTCGAGAAGTACGGCCGCGACCTGACCGCCGAGGCCGAGAGCGGCAAGCTCGACCCGGTGATCGGCCGCGACGAGGAGATCCGCCGCGTCATCCAGGTGCTCTCGCGCCGGACCAAGAACAACCCGGTGCTGATCGGCGACCCCGGCGTCGGCAAGACCGCGATCGTCGAGGGCCTCGCCCAGCGGATCGTCTCGGGCGACATCCCCGAGTCGCTTCGCGACCGGCGCGTGATCGCGCTCGACATCGGCGCGCTGCTCGCCGGCTCCAAGTACCGCGGCGAGTTCGAGGAGCGGCTCAAGGCCGTGCTCAAGGAGATCCAGGCCGCCGAGGGCCAGATCGTCCTCTTCATGGACGAGCTCCACACGATCGTCGGCGCCGGCGCCGCCGAGGGCGCCGTCGACGCCTCCAACCTCCTGAAGCCGATGCTCGCCCGCGGCGAGCTGCGCGCCGTCGGCGCGACCACCCTCGACGAGTACCGCAAGCACATCGAGAAGGACGCCGCCCTCGAGCGCCGCTTCCAGCCGATCTTCGTCGGCGAGCCCGAGCGTCGAGCGACACGATCGCGATCCTGCGCGGGCTCAAGGAGCGCTACGAGGTCCACCACGGCGTCCGGATCACCGACGCCGCGATCGTCGCCGCCGCCACCCTCTCCGCCCGCTACATCGCCGACCGCTTCCTGCCCGGACAAGGCGATCGACCTGATCGACGAGGCGGCCTCGCGGCTGAAGATCGAGATCGACTCGATGCCGACCGAGATCGACGAGGTCGAGCGGCGCATCCAGCAGCTCGAGATCGAGCGCGAGGCGCTGAAGAAGGAGAAGGACGAGGCCTCGAAGTCAGCGCCTCGAGGCGATCGAGGCCGAGCTCGCCGACCTGCGCGAGCGCTCCTCCGAGATGAAGGCGCGCTGGCAGAACGAGAAGGGCGCGATCGAGCGAGATCAAGGCGCGCGAAGGCCGAGCTCGAGGAGGCCGCAGCGCGAGGCCGAGCGCGCCGAGCGCGACGCCGACCTGGAGCGCGCCGCCGAGCTGCGCTACGGCCGCATCCCGGAGCTCGAGAGGACCGTCGAGGAGCAGGAGGCGCAAGCTGGCCGAGCTCCACCGCGACGGCGGCTCGATGCTGACCGAGGAGGTCACCGAGGAGGACATCGCCGAGGTCGTCGCCAAGTGGACCGGCATCCCGGTCTCCCGGCTGATGGAGGGCGAGGTCGAGAAGCTGATCCACATGGAGGAGCGCCTGCACGAGCGGGTGATCGGCCAGGACGAGGCGGTCGAGGCCGTCTCCGGCGCCCTGCGGCGCTCCCGCGCCGGGCTCTCCGACCCGGACCGGCCGATCGGCAGCTTCCTCTTCCTCGGCCCGACCGGCGTCGGCAAGACCGAGCTGGCCCGGGCGCTCGCCGAGTTCATGTTCGACTCCGAGCAGGCGATGGTCCGCATCGACATGTCCGAGTACATGGAGAAGCACGCCGTCGCGCGGCTGATCGGCGCGCCGCCGGGCTACGTCGGCTACGAGGAGGGCGGCCAGCTCACCGAGGCCGTCCGCCGCCGGCCCTACTCGGTGATCCTGCTCGACGAGATCGAGAAGGCCCATCCCGACGTCTTCAACGTGCTGCTGCAGATCATGGACGACGGCCGTCTCACCGACGGCCAGGGCCGCACCGTCGACTTCAAGAACACCGTCCTGATCATGACCTCGAACGTCGGCAGCCAGTACATCGCGGCCGAGTCCGTCGAGGAGAAGGCGCGGGAGCAGGTGGAGGAGGCGCTCACGCAGACCTTCCCGCCGGAGTTCCTGAACCGGATCGACGACGTGGTCATCTTCCATCGCCTCACCAAGGAGGACCTCGGCAAGATCGTCGACATTCAGGTCGCCCAGCTCGCGAAGCGCGTCAGCGAGCGCGGCATCGAGATCGAGCTGACCGACAGGGCGCGCGAGCTGCTCGGCAACCTCGGCTTCGACCCGACCTACGGCGCCCGGCCGCTGAAGCGGGTGATCCAGAAGCAGCTCGTCGACAAGCTGGCGCTGCGCCTGCTCGAGGGCGAGTTCGCGGAGGGCGACACGGTCAGGGTCGACGCCGCGGACGGCGAGCTCAGCTTCGCGAAGGTCGAAGCCGGCGAAGCCCGCCGAACCTCGCGAGAAGGCCGCCGCCTAGCCCTCCGCGACGGATTGCCTGCCTCGCAGGCATGAATCGACCCACGTTCTCGGTATCGGGGCCCACCCGTGCCGAGACGACTAATTACGCATGAATCTTCGTGTCTCGGCCGACCAAGCCGGGTGGTCGATCCGTGAGGCCGCCTGGGGCTTCGAGGAGCGCGTCCTCTGGCGCGGATCCGACGCTGCCCGGGCCGCGCTGGACCGCGCCGGCCGCGCCACCGAGCCGCTGCAGCGGCTGATCCAGACGAGGCTCGCCTGGCCGCTCTCCGACGCCTACCGCGCGCGGGGCAGGAAGACCCGGGCCGCGCTCGCGGCATCGGCCGCCGCGCTCGTCGTCGCCGCCGGGGCCGCCGGTGCGATCACTGCGGCCGACCACGGCTCGGCCACCCATCGGGCGGCCTCGCCGCTTGCCCCGATCGCGAAGACGCGCGCCGGCCTCGGACAGCCTGGTGCTCCAGGGCGTCACACCGCAGTTCCAGCCCGGCCACGCGCCGACGCCGCCGGCCCCCGCGGCCAAGCCGACCGAAAAGCCGGCGGAGGTCGCCTGGGAGTTCGCGCAGGCATTCGTCACCTACGAGGTCGGCCAGCTCGGGCAAGGAGACCGCGTCGACCTTCGCCGCGACCGCGACCAAGCCGCTGGCGAAGGCGCTGAAGGCCGACCCTCCGCGCCTGCCCGCGAGCGGCAAGGTCCCCAAGGCCCGGGTCCTCAACGTCGTCCTCGGCACCGCGAGCAAGCAGCAGGTGACCGCCAGCGTCTCGCTCGTCAGGCTGCGGGCGGTCAGCGAGCTCCGCCTCACGCTGACCCGGACCGACGATGAGTGGCGTGTCGCTCAGGTGCTCGGCTGATGGGACGGGTCAGGACCGCAATCGCGGCGACGGCCGTGGGCGCCGCGATCGCCGCGCAGACCGCGGTGGCGCCAGACCACGACGACGGAGCCCCCGCCGACGACGACCACGCCGCCGCCGGATCCGCCGCCGACCCTTCCCCAGGTGCCCGTCACCGCGAGCCCGCCCAAGTACATCCCGAAGCCGAAGCCGAAGCCCCAGACGAAGCCGTCGAAGCCCAAGGGCGGCACGAAGCAGCCGAAGCCGTCCAAGCGGCCGAACCCGTCCAAGCCGGACCCGGAGGGAAACGAAAAGGGCGCCGCCGAGAACGGCGGCAGCGCCCTGCCACCGCCGACCACGCCCCTGCCGACCGCCTGCGGGCCGATCGCGGTTCCCGCTTTCCTGCCCCCGATCTACCAGGCTGCTGCCCAGGCCTACGACCTCGGTCCCGCCGGCCCCTCGATCCTGGCCGCGATCAACGAGATCGAGAGCGGCTTCGGGCAGAACCTCGGCCCCTCCTCGGCCGGCGCGGTGGGGTGGATGCAGTTCATGCCCTCGACCTGGGCGACGTACGGGGTCGACGCGGACAGCGACGGCGACAAGGACCCGAACGAGCCGCACGACGCGATCTTCGCGGCGGCGCGCTACCTGAGGGCCGCCGGCATGCCCGAGGACCCCGAGGGCGCCGTCTTCGCGTACAACCACGCCGACTGGTACGTCGCCGAGGTGATGGCGCGGGCGGCCTGCTTCAGCGGGATCGGCAACGGCGCGGTCGGCGGCCTCTCCCTGATCCCGAAGCGGCAGGAGCTGGTGTGCGCCCCGGCCAAGGACGTGGAGGCGACCATCCCCGAGGAGTACATGAAGGCCTTCCAGGACGCCGCCGGCCGCTACGAGCTCGGGCAGAGCGGCGTCTGGGCGCTCGCGGCGGTGGCCAGGGTGGAGTCGAACTTCGGCAAGGGGATGTCGGCCGAGGACCTCGCCTCACGCGGGCCGCTCGGCATCACCGAGGACAACTGGAAGCAGCTACGCGGTGGACGGCGACGGTGACGGCAAGGTCAAGCACTCAAGCCCGGCAGACTCCGCTGCGACCCTCGCGCGGATGATCTGGGCGCGCTGGCGACCTGCCGGCCGGGCTCTTCCAGCACAACCACGCCGAGTGGTACGTCGAAGCCGTGCTGGCCGATGCCGAGGCGATGAGGGGCACCTGCCAGGTGAAGACGGTCGCCTACTCGGTGGCGCTCCCCGGCCCGACCAACGCTCCGATCAACTGGCAGAACGTGGAGCTCTCCAACCAGCTCGAGATGGTCGACATCCAGTCGGGCGCGATCGATCCCCGGATCATCAACCTGATCGGCGCCATCAGCCAGCAGCACACGATCACGATCTCGGCACTGCGCTCGGATCACTCCAAGTACACCTCGAGCGGGAACGTCTCGAACCACTATTACGGGCGGGCGATGGACATCGCCGCGATCGACGGCGTGCCCTGCACCAACGTCTCGCCCGACGGGCCCTGCGGAACGCTCGCCCGGCAGCTGGGCGCGCTGCCGCCGGGGCAGGAGCCCACCGAGCTGATCTACTGCTGGGACCCGGACGGCCCGGCCAACCCGAACGGCTTCGCGCAGGCCGACCACTGCGACCACGTCCACGTCGGGTTTGATTCGTAGCTCCCACGCATAGGCTTCGGCCTATGCCGCTGTTCGAGACCGAGCGCCGCGGCCGCGTCCTGGTCGTGAGGGTCGATCACCCGCCGCACAACTTCATGACCGCCGGGATGGTCCGTGAGCTCGGCGCTCTGTTCGACTCGCTGCGCGGCGACCGCTCGGTGGGCGCCGTCGTGATCACCGGCAAGCCGGAGCGCCTCTACATCACGCACTACGACGTCGGCGAGATCCTCGCGAGCGTCGAGAGGGCGGGGATCGCCGCCCCGCCGTGGCTGACCTCGATCGTGCTTCGGATCGCCGGCGCGGTGCGGAGGGTGCCCATCGTGAGGGACCTCGCCGAACGCACACCGCTGGCAGCGGTGTTCGAGCTCTACCGGGTCCACGACCTATTCCTGTCGATGAACCGCTCGGAGAAGGTGTTCATCGCCGCGATCAACGGACCGGCGACCGGCGGTGGCTGCGAGACCTCGCTCGCCTGCGACATCCGGGTGATGGCCGACGCCGACATCGCGATCGGGCTGCCCGAGATGACGGTCGACTTCAACCCCGGCGGCGGCGGGACGCAGCGGCTGCCCAGGCTGGTCGGGGTCGGGCGGGCCATGGCGATGATGCTCGAGGGGCGGACGCTGAGCCCTCGAGAGGCGCTCGACTACGGACTGGTGCAGGCGGTCGTGCCACCGGAGCAGGTCGAGGAGGCCGCCGTCCGCATCGGCGAGCGACTCGCGCGCCGCTCGCCCGAGGCGATCCGCTCGCTCAAGCGGGCGGTCTACGAGGGTGGCTCGCTGCCGCTGCACCGAGGGCTGGCGGAGGAGCGGAAGTGGTTCATGGTCTCGTCGGCCACCGAGTCCTCGAAGGAGAAGATGGCAGCGATGGACACGGCAGGTCGAGGTCGACGGGCGATCCCCGTGGATCACGTCGGAGTCGCTCGAGCCCTGGCAGGAGGGGACCGCCGTGAGCGGCGAGGAGCAGGCGGACTGATGGCGAGTGGCGGGGTGCTCAGCCTCCGCCGACCCCGCTGGGCCTGATCGCCACCCCGTGGATCACGGGGCGAACCAGCGGCGGGGCCTTGGGGAGCTTGTCCCGCTCGAGGCTGTCGATCCAGAACCCGGCCGACGCAAGCAGCTGGTCCGTCGCGCGGTTCGGATGGCAGCCGCCGGCCACCCAGCCCCACGGCCGCTCCAGCCAGTCCTGCCAGCGCGCGAGCCCCGGCCGTGCGCTGCGCACATGCTCCAGGTAGAGGAAGCGGCCCGCCCTCGACCAACACTCGCCGGGCCTCCGCCACGGCGCGAACCGGGTTCTCGACCGTGCAGAGGACGAGCGTCGCGACCACCACGTCAAAGCTGCCGTCGTCGAAGGGAAGATCCTCGGCCGGGGCTTCGATCACGGAGGGGCTTCCGGGCGGCGGTCCCCTCGCGCTCGAGCCGCTCGCGCAGCAGCTTCGCCATGTTCGGGTCGGGCTCGGCGAGGACGAGCTCGGTGACCGCGTCCGTGTAGTGCTCGAGGTTGTGGCCGGTGCCGGCCCCGAGCTCGAGGACGCGCCCGGCCGCCGAACTGAGCAGCCGGTGACGCATGTCCGCCAGGCCGGCGCGCTCGGTCCTGGCCATGAGGCGGTCGTAGAAGCGGGCGAAGAGCGGGTGGTCGGGCATGGATCTGATGATGTCCGGTTCCCCGGACGAGCGCGTCGCGGCTATCGAGATTGCACGGCGCGGCGGAAAGTGAAAGAAAGGGGCCTGCCGGGGCAAGTCATAGGAGAGGAGACAAGATGGCGATGTTCGTGATGCTCACCAACCTGACCTCTGAGGGCGTGCAGACGCTGAAGAACAACCCGAGCCGCATTCAGGAGGTCAACAAGGAGGTCGAACAGCTGGGGGTGACGGTCAAGGAGCAGTGGGCGACCCTCGGCCCGTACGACTTCATCACCATCGTCGAGGCGCCCGACGATGTCACCATGGCGAAGGTCTCCGTCGAGCTCGGCTCGCGCGGGACGATGAGCAGCCAGACGCTGGCGGCGATCCCGGCCGAGGAGTTCGCGAAGTCGCTTTGACCTTCGGGAAGGCCTCGGCATGAAGGTCCTCGTCGTCGGCGGCGGGGGACGCGAGCACGCGGTCATCCGCGCGCTCTCACGCTCGCCCAGCGAACCCGAGCTGTTCTGCGCGCCGGGGAACGCCGGGATCGCCGAGGACGCGGAGATCGTCCGCGTCGGAGGCGAGGACGTCGACGGCCTCGTCGGCGCCGCCCGGGAGGCCGGCATCGATCTCGTCATCGTCGGCCCGGAGGCGCCCCTCGTCGCGGGGCTCGTCGACGCGCTCGAGGACGCCGGCATCGCCGCCTTCGGGCCGCGGGGCGCGGCGGCACAGATCGAGGGATCGAAGCTGTTCGCCAAGCGGCTGATGGAGGAGGCTGGGGTGCCGACCGCGGCCCACACCGTCCTGGCCTCGAGGGAGGAGGCGCTCGACCAGCTGGCGCGCGCCTCGTATCCGGCCGTGCTCAAGGCGGATGGGCTGGCGGCCGGCAAGGGCGTGATCATCTCCGCGACCGAGGCCGAGGCCCGCGAGGCGGTGGACGTCTTCTTCACGGAACGGCGCTTCGGCGAGACCCGGGTCGTGATCGAGGAGTTCCTGGAAGGCGAGGAGCTGTCGGTGCTCGCGCTCTGCGACGGGGAGAACGTACTGCCGCTTGCCCCGGCCCAGGACTACAAGCGGATCCACGACGGCGACGAGGGACCGAACACCGGCGGCATGGGCAGCTACTCGCCGGTGCCCGGAATCGACTCCGCCGAAGCCGAGCGCATCGCCGACCTCGTCCACCGCCCGACGGTCGCGGCGATGAAGGCTCGTGGGATCCCGTACCACGGTGTCCTGTACGCCGGGCTGATGCTGACCGAGTCGGGGCCGAGGGTGCTCGAGTTCAACGCCCGGTTCGGCGATCCGGAGACCCAGGCCGTGCTGCCGCGGCTGCGCTCCGACCTGATCGGCCTCTGCCTGGCGACGCGGACGGAGGGCGGCCTGGCCGGGCTCGAGGCGGACTTCGCGGACGACTGGGCCGTCACCGTCGTGCTGGCCTCCGCCGGATACCCGGAGTCCTCCTCGAAGGGGGACGTGATCCGCGGGCTCGATCAGGCGTCCGGGCTGGACGGGGTCGAGATCACGCACGCCGGGACGGCCCGCCGCGACGGGGAGATCGTCACCGCCGGAGGCCGCGTCCTCAACGTCACCGGGCTCGGCGCCACGGCCGCCGAGGCGCGGCGGCGCGCATACGATGCGGCCGAGCTGATCAGCTTCGACGGGAAGCAGATGCGAACCGACATCGCCGCCCGGGCGGTGGACCGCGAAATGACAACGGAACGGAGGAGCTGATGGCCGAGGGCGAAGCCGTCGAGACGATGCCCCAGGTGGAGGAGGCGTTCGAGGAGATCGAGGTCGACGCGCCGCTGGTGGGAATCATCATGGGCTCGAAGAACGACAAGCCCAAGCTGCAGCCCGCAGGGGAGGCGCTGCACGACCATGGGATCCGCTACGAGGTCCGCGTCCTGAGCGCGCACCGGACTCCGGACGAGACCCGCGACTACTGCATGAACGCGCGGATGCGCGGCCTCAAGGTGATCATCGCCGGCGCCGGCATGTCAGCCGCCCTGCCCGGCTTCGCCGCCGCCCACACCGACCTGCCGGTGATCGGCGTCCCGATCTCGGGGAAGAACCTCGGCGGCCTGGACGCGTTGCTCTCCGCCGTGCAGATGCCGCCCGGCGTGCCCGTCGGCTGCGTCGCGATCGATGGGGCGAAGAACGCAGGGATCCTGGCCGCCCGGATCATCAACGCCTAGACGGCGATAGTTCAGACTTAGTACGTGATCCCCCGCTACACACGCGAGGAGATCGGCGCCGTCTGGACGCCGCAGCGGCGCATGGAGGCGCTGCTTCAGGTGGAGCTCGCCGCGGTCGATGCCTGGGCCGAGGAGGGCGTGGTCCCCGAGTCGGACGCCCGCGAGTGTCGCGAGAAGGCGTCCTTCACGGTCGAGGCGGTCGAGGAGCGGGAGCGGACGACCGGTCACGACGTCGCGGCGTTCGTCGACGTGGTCGCGGCGTCGATCGGCGACTCCGGCCGCTGGCTCCACTACGGCCTCACCTCCTACGACGTGGTCGACAACGCGCTGGCCCTGCAGCTGAAGCAGGCCGGCGAGATCATCGTCGCTGGTGCCCGCGCCTACCGGGATGCCCTGGTGCGGCGCGCGCGCGAATTCAGCGACGTGCTCTGCGTCGGCCGCACCCACGGCGTCCACGCCGAGCCCACGACCTTCGGCCTGAAGCTGGCATCGCTCGCGTTCGAAGCGGACCGAAACCTGAGCCGTCTCGAGGACGCCTTCGACCAGGTCGCCGTCGGCAAGGTCTCCGGCGCGGTCGGGACCTATGCGTCGGTGCCGCCCTCGATCGAGGGGAGGGTGATGGAGAAGCTGGGCCTCCGTGCGGAGGACATCTCGACCCAGGTGATCCCGCGTGACCGGCACGCCGTGCTGCTCGCGAGGATCGCGATCGCGGCTGCGGGCATCGAACGCTTCGCGACGGAGATCCGCAACCTCCAGCGGACCGAGGTGCGCGAGGTCGAGGAGCCGTTCGCCAAGGGTCAGAAGGGCTCCTCGGCGATGCCGCACAAGCGCAACCCGATCATCGCCGAGCGGCTCTGCGGCCTCGCTCGCGTCCTGCGCGGCTATGCCCAGGTCGGTTTCGAGGATGTCGCCCTCTGGCACGAGCGCGACATCTCCCACTCGGCCGCTGAGCGAATCGTTCTGCCGGACGCGACGATCGCGCTCGACTACATGCAGTACCTCGCCGCCAACCTGGTCGAGGGGATGACCGTCCACACCGACCGCATGCGCGAGAACCTCGAGCTCACCCACGGGGCGCTCTTCAGCCAGCGGGCCCTGACCGCGCTGGTCGAGTCCGGGATGAGCCGCGACGACGCCTATCGCCTCGTCCAGGAGTCCGCACAGCGGGCCTGGGACGAGGGAACGAGCTTCCGCGAGCTGATCGCGTCGTCCGCGCCGCAGCTCGATCTCGACGCCGTCTTCGACTACGACGCCTATCTGGAGCACGTCCCGGAGGTCATGGCGCGCCTGGATAGGCTTGCGCCGTGATCCTCTTCACCTGCGGCCAGAAGAAGGCCGCCGCCTCGATTGGGGCATCCGTGCGGACGAGCCGCCAAGGCCCTCGACGAGGCGGGCTACGAGTACGAGATCCGCGACCTACCCGGATACCGGCTGGTGCCGTGGACCTGGGGGCAGCGGCGGAACGCCCGCGAGGAGGTCAAGCGAGCTGACCGGGCAGATCAACCTGCCGGTCTTGCTGCTCGATGAGGGCGAGACCGTGGTCGGCTCGGGGAGGATCGTCGACTGGGCCAAGGCCCATCCGGGCTACCAGCCGCAGGTGGGAGGCGGATGACGAGCTCCCTCGCAGAGCTCAAGCTCCACGCCTCGGGCAAGGTCCGCGAGATCTACGAGGACGGCGACGAGCTGATCATGGTCGCCTCCGATCGGATCTCCGTGTACGACGTGATCCTGCCGACCGAGATCCCCGACAAGGGCAAGGTCCTGACGCAGATGTCGCTCTTCTGGTTCGAGCTGACCGGCGAGATCGTCCCGAACCACTTCATCTCCGAGGACGTCCCGCCCGAGGCCGCCGGACGCGGCATGCGGGTCCGGAGGCTCGAGATGTACCCGATCGAGTGCGTCGTCCGCGGCTACCTCTCGGGCTCCGGCTGGCGGGAGTACCAGGAGACGGGGGCGGTCTGCGGGATCGAGCTGCCGTCTGGCCTGAAGGAGTCCGAGAAGCTGCGCGAGCCGATCTTCACCCCGGCCACCAAGGCTGAGCTGGGAGAGCACGACGAGAACATCGACTTCGACCGGGCGGTCGAGATCACCGGCGACCGGCATCTGATGGAGGAGCTGCGGCGGATCTCCATCGAGATCTACAGGCGGGCCGCCGACCACGCGGCCGAGCGCGGGATCATCGTGGCGGACACCAAGTTCGAGTTCGGCGAGTCGGCCGGCGCCGAGATCGTCCTCGGCGACGAGGTCCTCACCCCCGATTCGTCGCGGTTCTGGCCCTCCGACGACTATGAGCCCGGCCGCTCCCAGGCATCGTTCGACAAGCAGTACGTCCGCGATTACGCGGACTCGATCGGCTGGGATCACAGCCCGCCCGGGCCGGAGTTGCCGGATGAGGTCGTCCAGAACACCCGGGCCAAGTACGTCGAGGCCTACGAGCGAATCACGGGTCGCAAGATGCGAGTGCGCCGCAGGCGAAAGCCGAGGCGCAACCCGTTTGATGGCGAAGCCGTCTGAGAGCCGGACTCGAAGGTACGCTGACGTGAAGGCGAAGGTCCTGATTCGGCCGAAGGAGGGCATTCTCGACCCCCAGGGGAAGGCGGTGGAGCGAGCGTTGCCGGCGCTCGGTTTCGACGGCATCCATGACGTTCGAGTGGGGAGGCTGGTCGAGCTGGAGGTCGACGATCCGGCGAAGCTCGACGCACTCAGCGAGAAGCTGCTGGCCAACCCGCTGATCGAGGACTACGAGATCGTGCTCGACGAGACGCCCGGGAACGGCGGGGGTCCGGCGTGATCGGGGTCATCCAGTTTCCGGGCTCCTGCGACGAGCGGGATGCGCTCGCTGCGGTCGAGCGCGTCGGCGAGGGCAGGCTCGTCTGGCATGAGGAGACGGACCTCTCGGACCTCGACGGGGTTGTCGTCCCCGGGGGCTTCTCCTACGGCGACTACCTGCGCGCCGGAGCGATCGCACGCTTTTCGCCGGCGATGGAGGCGGTCGCGCGCTTCGCGGCCGAGGGGGGGCCGGTGCTGGGCATCTGCAACGGCTTCCAGGTCCTCTGCGAGGCCGGCCTGCTTCCCGGTGCGCTGCTGCCGAACGAGGGGCTGCGGTTCATCTGCCGCCAGGTCGGGCTGGTGGCCGAGGACTTCGGCGGCCCCTTCGGCGGCCGAGCTGAGGCAGGGCGACCGGCTCTCGATCCCCGTCAAGCACATGAGCGGGCGCTACTTCGCGCCCGACGAGGAGCTCGACCGGATCGAGGCGGAGGGGCGGGTCGCGTTCCGTTACGCGCCCGGCGAGAATCCCAACGGCAGCGTCCGGGACATCGCCGGGGTGCTCAACGAGGCGGGGAACGTCCTCGGCCTGATGCCCCATCCGGAGCACGCCGTCGACTCGCTGACCGGATCCGAGGACGGGCTCGCCCTGTTCCGGGCGCTGGTCAGCGCCATCACATTACGGGTCGCGCTGACGCGCGCCCTCGCGTCTCCGCCGCGTGACGTCCACCGCCGAGCTGCCCGGCGTCGAGCAGGCCGTCGAGCTCGGTCTCACGGAAGCCGAGTACGAGCGCATCGTCGAGCTGATGGGGCGGTCCCCGAACCAGGTGGAGCTCGCGATGTTCTCGCTGCTCTGGTCGGAGCACTGCGCCTACAAGCACTCGCGCAAGCTGCTCGGCCGGCTGCCAACCGAGGGGGACCGGGTGGTCATGGGGCCGGGCGAGAACGCCGGGGCGGTGGATGTCGGCAACGGCCACGCGGTCGCCTTCAAGGTCGAGTCACACAACCACCCCAGCGCTGTCGAGCCATTCCAGGGGGCGGCGACGGGGGTCGGAGGCATCCTGCGCGACGTCTTCGCGATCGGGGCACGGCCGATCGCCGTCCTCGACTCCCTGCGCTTCGGCGAGCCCACCTCGGAGCGCTCGCGGTATCTGTTCGAGGGCGCGGTGGCCGGGATCGGCCACTACGGCAACTCGATCGGCGTCCCGACCGTCGGCGGCGAGGTCTACTTCGAGCCACCGTACGAGCACAATTGCCTGGTCAACGCGATGTGCGTAGGCCTGGCGCGCACGGAGCGGATGATCCGCTCGGCGGCCGCCGGGCCCGGGAACCTGCTGGTGATCATGGGCGCGTCGACGGGACGCGACGGCATCGGCGGAGCCTCCGTGCTGGCCTCCGCCGAGCTCGAGGCCGGCGACGACTCGAAGCGCCCGAGCGTGCAGATCGGTGACCCCTTCGAGGAGTCGAAGCTGCTCGAGTGCTGCCTGGAGTTGCTCGAACGCGACCTGCTCGTCTCGCTCCAGGACCTCGGCGCGGCCGGGCTGACCTCCTCCGCGGGGGAGATGGCCTCCAAGGGCGGGGTGGGGATCGACATCGACGTCGCCCGCGTTCCGCTGCGCGAGCCCGACCTGGAGCCCTTCGAGGTGATGATCTCCGAGTCCCAGGAGCGGATGCTCGCGGTGGTGGAGCCGTCGAAGCTCGACGAGGTCGTGGCGGCCTGCGAGCGGTGGCAGACCGGCGCCGCCGCGATCGGCGAGGTGACGGACAGCGAGCGGCTGCGCGTGCTGGATGACGGCCTCGAGGTCGGAGACGTCCCGGTCTCCGCCCTGGTGGACGAATGCCCGCTCTACGACCTCGAGCCCGAGGAGCCGGGTGGGTGGATGTACGGGAACACGGAGACGCTCGGCGAGCTCGTCGCCCTCGGCGCGGGGCGCTCGGCCGACCCTGGCGACCCCTCGGCGATCCTCTGCGCGCTGCTCGCCTCCTCCAACGTCGCCTCGAAGCGCTGGGCCTTCGAGCAGTACGACTCCGTGGTCGGTTCGCGGACCGCCCGGCGGCCCGAGGAGGCCGACGCCGCGGTGCTGATGCTCCCGGAGTCGGGTCGCGCGATCGCGGTCGCGATCGACTGCAACGGGCGGCGCGTCGCCTGCGACCCCTATGCCGGGACGGTGGAGGCGGTGATCGAGTGCGCTCAGAACCTCGCCTGCGTCGGCGCCGAACCGCTGGGGCTGACCAACTGCCTCAACTTCGGCAATCCGGAGAAGCCCAACGTCGCCTGGCAGCTCGACCGGGCCGTGCTCGGGCCTGGCGGATGCCTGCCTCGGCGCTCGGAGTCCCTGTCGTCGGCGGCAACGTCTCGCTCTACAACGAGACCGAGCACGGCCCGATCTACCCGACCCCGGTCATCGGCATGGTCGGGGAGCTGCCGGACCCGAAGCGGGCGCCCGGGCTGGCGCCGGGTGAAGGCGACCGGCTGGTCCTGGTGGGGCCGTTCGCTCCCTCGCTTGCCGGTTCGGAACTCGCCAAGCAGAGGGGCGAGCTCGACACCGGGCTGCCGCAGGTCGACATCGGCGCCATGGCCGAGGCTCTCGCTTTCGTTCGCCAGGCCGTGCGCGACGGCGGGGTTGGCGCGGCCCACGACGTCAGCGACGGGGGTCTCGCCTGCGCGCTGGCCGAGATGGCGATCGCGGCCGGCTGGGGCATCGAGGCGGACCTCGATCCGCTGGTCGAGCTGCGCGGAGGATCGGGCGAGAGCTGCCTGTTCGGGGAGGGGCCGGGGGGGATCATCCTCGGCGTCTCGGCCGACCGTGTCGACGACCTGCTCCAGGCTGCGGAGCGGGCCGGTGTGGAAGCCCTCGAGATCGCCGGCGTCGGCGGGGACCGGCTCTCGTTCTCGGCCGCCGAGCGGGACGTCTCCGTGGCGCTGGCCGACGCGGAACGAGCCTGGCGCTCGCTGCCGGACCGCCTCTGAACCGAGCGAATACCAGGCCGATTTGCGGGGTAGGATCCAAGCGTGTTCGGGCGACGCCTCTCGCACGCCGGCCACTCGCATCACGCGGAGCACCCCCACCCGCTGCGCAGGCGGGTGCTGCTCACGCTCCTCGCCGCGGCCGTGCTCGCGGCGCTGGCGCTGCTGATCGCGCCGCCGCACGCTCACGGCAACTTCGTCTATTGGGCCAACGACAATCCGGGCAACTCGATCGGGCGGGCGAAGATCAACGGAGCGGGCGCCAACAACAACTTCATCACCGGCGTCGACGGCGTGCACGGCGTCGCAATGGACTCCAAGTTCATCTATTGGACGAGCTGAGCAACGGGGCGAGCCCATCGGCCGCGCGAACCTCGACGGCTCGGGGGTGAACAACCAGTTCATCACCACGAACGTCGCGATCCCGACGTCGGCGTCGCCGTGACCAGCAGCTCGGCCATCTACTGGGACGAACGAACTGGGGAGACCGGCGACTCGATCGGCCACGCCAACATGGACGGCGGCGGCTCCAGTCTCAACTTCATCCGCCGGTCCGGTCAACCACCTGCGGGTTCGTCGCCGACTCGAACTTCCTCTACTGCTTACAGCGATGCCCCACAGATCGGCCGGGCGCGGGCTCGACGGCACGGGGATCGAGTCGCAACTTCATCACGCATCCCCGGCACGCTTCTGCGGCCTCGCGGTCGACCCGAGCTTCCTCTACTGGAGCACGGCACCCCGGACGCGATCGGCCGCGTACCGGTGGGCGGCGGACGCCGCGAATCGAGCTTCATCGCCGACCGGCAGACATCCGGCGGCCCGTGCGGCGTCGCCGTCAACTCGCAGTTCGTCTTCTGGGGCAACCAGGACGCGAAGACGATCGGGCGCTCGAACATCAACGGCGGCTCGCCGAATCCGACATTCATCACCGGGCGCCAGCAAGCCCCTGCCAGCTCGCCGCGGCGCCGTCCAACAAGATCACGGTCAACTCGATCACCAAGAAGAAGAAAAAGGGCACGGCCACGATCGACGCCAAGGTGCCGGGCCCGGGCCAGGTGACGCTGAACCAGACGAACACCCCGCCCGACGTCAACGCGACCGCGGCCGCGCGTCAAGCAGGTCGGGCTGACGATCACGCAGGCGTCGTCCTTCAAGCTGGCCGTAAAGCCGACTGGCAAGACGGCCAAGAAGCTCAACAAGCAGATCAAGAAGCAGCTGAGGAAGAAGCGCAAGGCGAAGGCCAAGGTGAGCGTGACGGTGTTCATTCACTTCGTCCCTGCCGGCGTGGCGGGCGTTCCGAACACAGAGCAAGTCAAGGTCACCCTGATCAAGCAGGCCAAGAAGAAGGGAAAGAAGTAGGTCCTGCGTCCTAGGTCCCTGCAAATCGCCGCATTTTGGGCGAGCCAGGGTCTCGGGCCGCGCCGTGCTCGCTGCTACCCTCCGTCTGCGGGCTGAAGTCCTGCCCGACCATTCGATCTCCAGAGGTTGAGACACCTCCACAGAACGTGACCGACCCGCGTTTCGACGTTCCCGATCGCGATGGCCCGCGCGATGAGTGCGGGGTCTTCGGCGTGTACGCACCCGGCCGCGACGTCGCGCGGCTTGCCTACTTCGGCCTGTACGCGCTCCAGCACCGTGGCCAGGAGTCTGCCGGGATCGCCACCTGCGAAGGCGGCCACATCACCACGCTGCGTGAGCTCGGGCTGGTCTCGCAGGTCTTCGATGAGGACAAGCTCCGCGCTCTCGCCGGCGACATGGCGATCGGTCACGTTCGCTACTCCACGACGGGCGGGGGCGCGTGGGAGAACGCGCAGCCCGTGTGGCGCGACGACGGCCGCGAGTTGGCCCTCGCCCATAACGGGAACCTGACCAACGCGGTCGAGCTCTACAACGAGCTGACCGAGGCTGGACTCCACCTGCGCGGCACCTCGGACTCGGAGATCATGGCCGCGCTGCTCTCCCGGACCGCCGGTGAGGGCGACGAGTGGATCGAGGACGCGGTGGCCGAGGTGATGCCGCGCCTGGAGGGCGCGTACTCGACCGTGGTGATGACCAAGCACGCGGTGGTCGCGTTCCGGGATCCGCACGGGGTGCGGCCGCTGGCGCTCGGCAAGATCAAGGCGGGCGACGGTTTCGACGAGTCCTTCGTGGTCGCGTCAGAGAGCTGCGCCTTCGACATCATCGGCGCGCAGATGATCCGGGAGGTCCAGCCCGGGGAGATGGTCTCGCTGACCGCCGGCGGGCTCGAGATGAAGCCGGTGATCCAGGGCGAGCAGCCGGCCCAGTGCGTGTTCGAGCACATCTACTTCTCCCGGCCGGACTCTCGGCTCGAGAACCGGGTCCTGCAGGAGGTCCGCGGCCGGATGGGTGAGCTGCTCGCGGAGGAGGCGCCGGTCGACGCCGACCTGGTCATCTCGGTTCCCGATTCGGGAAATCCGATGGCGAACGGCTTCGCGCGGGCCGCCGGCCTACCCAAGGACGACGGCCTGATCAAGAACCGCTACGTCCAGAGGACCTTCATCCAGCCGGGCCAGGAGCTGCGCAAGCACGGGCTGCGGATGAAGTTCAATCCGTTGCCCGAGATCGTCGCCGGCAAGCGGGTGGTGGTGGTCGACGACTCGATCGTGCGCGGCAACACGACGCGCCAGATCGTCGCGATGCTGAAGGAGGCGGGCGCGAAGGAGGTCCACCTGCGGATCTCGGCGCCGCCGATCCGCCATCCCTGCCACTACGGGATCGACATGTCCACGCGCGAGGAGATGATCGCCCACGGCAAGACGGTCGAGGAGATCGCGCGGGAGCTCGGCGCCGACTCCCTGGCCTACCTCTCGATGGACGCGGTTTACGAGGCGATCGGAACACCGCGAGAGAAGCACTGCGACGCGTGCTTCACCGGCGACTATCCGCTGGGCGACCCCGAAACGGCGAACGGCAAGTTCGCGCTCGAGGACATCGCGGTCGTTCCGGCCTCGCGCTAGACGTCCGCCCGCCGGGCGATCCGAAAGGATGCGGACGTGAGTCAGTTCCGCATCGTGGTTCTCGCCTCCGGCAGCGGGACCAACCTGCAGGCGATCCTGAACCAGCTACACGGCGGCGGGGAGGGGATCGAGGTCGTTGGCGTCGGGTCCGACAAGCCCGGTGCGAGGGCACTGGAGCGGGCGCGGCAGGCCGGGGTCGAGGCGGCGGTGTTCCGGACCGGCGAGTACGAGGACCGCGCCGCCCGCGACCGTGCGCTCGGCGACTGGATCGAGGGTCGGGAGGCGGACCTGGTGGTCCTGGCGGGCTACATGCAGCTGCTCTCGCCGGAGTTCGTGGCCCGGTTCCGGAACCGAGTGATCAACGTGCACCCCGCGCTGCTGCCTTCGTTCCCTGGAATCGACGCGCTGCAACAGGCCATCGACCACGGCTCGAAGATCACCGGGGTCACGGTTCACTTCGTCGATGAGGGGGTCGACTCCGGCCCGATCATCCTGCAGCGCCCGGTGCCGATCCCGCCGAGCCGCGATTGGCAGGAAGCCGAGAAGGCGATTCACGCCACCGAGCACGCGCTGCTGCCCGAGACGATCAGGCTGATCGCGGCCGGCCGGGTGAGACTCGACGAAGCCAATCCCCGGGTCGTCCACATCGACTCCGAGCACTTAGACTCGCGTCTTCGTGTCGACTCCTTCGCCAGAGATCGCTCCGGAGCCTGCCGGGGAGTCGCTGCCGGTTCGCCGGGCGCTGGTCTCGGTCGCGGACAAGACCGGGGTGGCCGAGTTCGCGGCCGGGCTCGCGAAGGCGGGGGTGGAGGTGATCTCGACCGGAGGGACGCTCTCGGTGCTCCGCGAGGCGGGAGTCGACGCGAAGCCGGTGGAGGAGCTCACCGGTTTCCCGGAGATCCTCGACGGGCGTGTGAAGACGCTCCACCCGAACCTGCATGCCGCGCTGCTCGCGGTGCGCGACAACCCCGAGCACTCCGAGACGCTGCGCGAGCACGAGATCGAGCCGATCGACCTGGTGTGCGTGAACCTGTATCCGTTCGAGCGGACCGTCGCCCGCCTGGATGTGCCCGAGGACGAGGCGATCGAGAACATCGACGTCGGAGGGCCGACGATGATCCGGGCCGCGGCGAAGAACCACCGCTTCGTGGCGGTGGTGGTGAGGCCGGAGAGCTACGACGCGGTGCTCGACGAGCTCGAGGAGACGGGGGAGCTCTCCGCCGCTACCCGGCACTGGCTCGCCAACGAGGCGTTCGCTTACACGGCGCGGTATGACGCCGCGATCAGCCGCTGGTTCGCCCGCCGCTACGAGCAATTGCCTTCGCACTGGGTGACCGCGTGGGAGAAGGAGCTCGATCTCTCCTATGGCGAGAACCCGCACCAGCGGGCCGCCCTCTACGTCGAGCCGCGGGTCCGCTCGCACGTCCTCTCGCGGGTCGCCAAGCTGCACGGCAAGCCGCTCTCGTTCAACAACGTGCTCGACCTCAACTCGGCTCGGACGCTGCTCGGGGACCTGGAGGGGCCGGGGTGCGTGATCGTCAAGCACAACAACCCGTGCGGCGTGGCCGAGGCGGGTGAGATCGGCCCTGCCTACGAGGCCGCCTTCGCCTGCGATCCGATGTCCGCCTTCGGCGGGGTGATCGCGCTCAACCGGCCGGTGGACAGGGCGCTCGCTGAGCGACTGCATGAGCAGTTCATCGAGGTGCTGATCTCACCGGAGTACGAGGACGGGGCGCTCGACGTGCTGCAGCAGAAGGAGGGCATCCGGATCCTCGAGGACGGCGAGCGGCGAACTCATCAGATCGAGCCCGACATCAAGCGGGTGCGCGGCGGGATCCTCGTGCAGGACCCCGATGGGACGCCGGAGCCGCGCGAGCTGATGGAGGTCGTGACCAAGACCCAGCCGAACGACCAGCAGTGGGAGGACCTGCTCTTCGCCTGGAGGGTGGTGCGCCACGTCAAGTCCAACGCGATCGTGCTCGCTCGGGATCGGGCGACGCTGGGGATCGGGGCGGGCCAGATGAGCCGGGTCGACTCCGTGCGCCTGGCGATCGAGAAGGCCAAGGACTCACGCGGGCCGGACGCCGAGCCGCTGCTCGCCGGATCCGTGGTCGCCTCCGATGCGTTCTTCCCGTTCGCCGACGGTCCGCAGGCGGCGATCGAGGTCGGCGCGACCGCGGTCATCCAGCCGGGCGGCTCAAAGCGCGACGCCGAGGTGATCGAGGCCTGCGACGCGGCCGGCGTCGCCATGGTCTTCACCAAGCGGCGCCACTTCCGCCACTAGACAGGCGTTCAGGAAACGCCCGCCGCCTTCCGTGCCTCGTCGGGGTCGCGATGAGCCGCGACCCGCGCGGCCAGCCCGTCGCGGACGGTCCAGATGTGGCCGAACTCGCCGGAGAGCGGCATCCCCGTCGCCCGAGCCTTGGCGAAGATCCGGCCGAGCACCAGCACGCCGTCGTCGCCGACCTCCACGAATTCGTCGGCGTCGTAGTGGAATTCGGAGAAGTCCTGTTCGAGCGCCTCGACGAACATCTCGAGACCCCCCACGCCCGTCAGCACCCGATTCCCCAGCTCATCCGAGAGCAGCGACTCGAAGTCGGGCGCCACCACCTCGCGGAGCTCGGCGAAGCCCTCGCGCCGGCTCCCGACCGTCGCCCAGTCGAAGCCGTAGATGCGGCGGATCAGGTCAGCATGCTCTCCCACAGGCGAAGTATCTCGCCTGCCGCGCTGGAAACGAAGGAAATGCCCCCGGCGGGAATCGAACTCGCGACCGCAGGTTAAAAGCCTGCCGCTCTTGACCAGTTGAGCTACGGGGCGGCCTGCAATCTAGCCGGCGCTGCGCTCGGCCACTAGAGTCCCGAAGACATGAGGATCTCGGCCAAGGTGGACTACGCCGTGCGGGCGGCGATCGAGCTCGCGGCCGCGGGCGGGGAACCGATCAAGGGCGAGCAGATCGCCGACGCCCAGGGGATCCCGCTCAAGTTCCTCGAGAACATCCTCGGCGAGCTCAAGCACACCGGCATCGTCGCCAGCCGCCGCGGGGCGCAGGGCGGCTACTGGCTCGCCAAGCCCGCCGAGGACGTCAGCCTCGCCGACATCGTCCGCGCGGTCGAGGGCCCGCTGGCGAGCGTCCGCGGCCAGGGCCCCGAGACGCTCACCTACAAGGGCGAGGCGGTCCCTCTGCAGAAGGTCTGGATCGCGCTCCGCGCCAACATCCGAGCGGTGATGGAGGACACCAGCCTCGCGGACGTCGTGGCCGGAGACCTCCCCGCCGAGGTCCGTGAGCTGAGCGAGCCGGCTGAAGCCTGGAGTGCGCGCTAGCCGTCGTCCTCGGCGACGCCACCCGGTGGAGGCCCGCCGACTCGCTCAACCCAGCGGAACCGCCGCCTACAGCACCTCCGGCTCGCTGGTGACCTCCTGCGGCTTGCCGTCTTGGCCGAACACGCGCGTCGAGCGTGGCCGCACGAAGACGATCTGACCCTCGGCGAGCTCCAGCTCGTCGACCTCGTCGCGCGTCAGCTGCACCGAGAAGTTCTCCCCTTCCGGCAGCGTCAGCTCCACCCTGACCTCGAAGCCGAGGTGGACGATCCGATCCACCATGGCCTCGATCGTCTTGCCGTTCGGCTCGTGGCGGATCTCGATGTCGTGCGGCCGCACCCAGGCCTTCCCGAGCCGGTGGGCCGGCCCGACGAAGCTCATCACGAACTCCGAGGCAGGGTGCTCGTAGAGGTCGCGTGGGCCGCCCGACTGCTCGACCTCGCCGTCGTTCATCACGATGATCTGCTCAGCCACGTCCATCGCCTCCTCCTGGTCGTGGGTGACGAAGATCGTCGTCACGTGCACGTCGTCGTGGAGGCGGCGCAGCCAGGTTCGGAGCTCCTGGCGCACCTTCGCGTCGAGCGCCCCGAACGGCTCGTCGAGCAGCAGCACGCGGGGCTCGACCGCCAGCGCCCTGGCCAGAGCCATGCGCTGCCGCTGCCCGCCCGAGAGCTGGTTCGGGAACCGCTTCTCGAACCCCTTCAGGTGGACGAGCTCGATCAGCTTCTTGACCCGCTCGCGGATCGTGCCGCTGCCCTCGCCCCTGATCCGCAGGCCGAACGCGATGTTGTCGTACACAGTCATGTGCTTGAAGGCGGCGTAGTGCTGGAAGACGAAGCCGACGTTCCGGTCCTGCACCCGGGTCTCCGTGTTGTCCTCGCCCGAGATCAGGACCTGGCCGGTGTCGGGCTGCTCGAGGCCCGCGATCACGCGCAGGAGCGTGGACTTGCCGCTGCCGCTCGGGCCGAGCAGCGCGGTCAGGCCACCGTCCGGCACCTCGATCGAGACGTCGTCGAGTGCGACGAAGTCGCCGAACCGCTTGGTCACGTTCTTGACGGAGATGGCCATCTCAGGCCTCCTTTTCGATCGGCTGTGGGACGAATACGCCGGGACCTGGCAGGCCCCGCCGTCACCCTCCTCGGCATCGGCGCTCCTTGCCGATCGCCTCTGCAGGAGGTTCATGCTGAAGAGCACCGCGACGGCGAGAATCGCGAGCACGATGGCCGCGGCGTAGGCCCCCGCCACGTTGAAGTTCTCGAACTGCCGCTGGACGTAGAGCGGCAGCGTCTGGGTTGCGTTCGCGCCGGAGATCTTTCCGGAGACCACGCTGACCGCGCCGAACTCGCCCAGGGCTCTCGCGGTGGCGAGCACAATGCCGTAGGTGAGCCCCCACCTGATCGCGGGGAGAGTCACCCGCCAGAAGGTCTGCGATGGCGAGGCGCCGAGCGTCTTGGCGGCCTCCTCCTGGTCCGTGCCTATCTCCTGGAGCACGGGCATCACCTCCCTTACGACGAAGGGCAGCGAGACGAAGATCGTCGCCAGCACCATGCCCGGCAGCGAGAAGATCACCTGGACCCCGTTGTCCATCAGCCAACCCCCGACCCAGCTGTCGCGCGGCGCGTAGACGAGGAAGAGCGCCAGGCCGATCACGACCGGAGAGATCGCGAAGGGAAGGTCGATTGCCGCATTGAGCAGCGCCTTGCCGCGGAAGTCCTGCCGCACCAGGACCAAGGCGGTGATCACCCCGAAGACCGTGTTGAGCGGTACCGCGATCCCGACGCAGACGATCGTCAGCCAGAAGGCGTGCAGGCCTTCGGCGCTGGTCACGGCGTCGATCGGCCCGCTCAGACCGTGTTCGAAGGTCCGGTAGAAGATCGCCCCGACCGGCACGACCAGCAGGGCGCTGAGGTAGATCAGCGCGATCGAGCGCAGGCCGATGCGCGATCGCAGGCTAAGCCGCGCTCATGCCTTGACCTCCAGGTCGAGAAGAGATTGAGCGCGAAGAGGAGTCCCACCGAGATGGCGAGCAGCAGCATCGAGACCGCCGCCGCGCCGGAGGCATCGTTGGTCTCGATCCGCCCGAAGATGTAGACCGAAGCCACCTGGGTGTTGAAGGGGATGTTCCCCGTCAGGAGGACGAGCGACCCGAACTCGCCGATCGCGCGGGCGAAGGCGAGCGCGCAGCCGGCGATCACTGCGGGGGCGAGGTTGGGCAGGATGATGCTCCGGAAGATCCGGTGGTTGGGGGCGCCGAGCGACGCTGCGGCCTCCTCCATCTCGCGATCGAGCTCCATCAGCACGGGCTGCACCGCCCGCACGACGAAGGGCAGCGTGACGAAGAGAAGCGCAGCAACCACCGCCGCCTTCGTGTACGCCACGTGCACGCCGATCGGGGAATTCGGCCCGTAGAGCGCGAGCAGTGTCAGGCCGGCAACGATCGTGGGCAGGGCGAAGGGCAGGTCGATGATCGAGTTGACGATGCTCTTGCCCCGGAACTCGTCGCGGACGAGGACCCAGGCGATCAGCGTCCCCATCACGGCGTTGATCGCGACCACGATCAGCGATGAGATCAGGGTCAGCTTGATCGCCGCGACGGCCTCCGGATCGCTGATCGCATCCCAGAAGTGGCCGAGACCGTCCTCGAACCCCCTGCTCACCACCGCGGCGAGCGGGATCAGCACGATGACGCTGATCCACAGGGTGGCGATACCGCGCGAGAGCGCCTCACCGCCGAGGGGGGCCCTCAGGCCCGCCCTCGGCGGCGTGGCTACAGCTGTATCGGCTGATGCCATTCGACGGCTCGCTCCTGACGGCTAGCTGGTCGGGTTGCCGAGCTCCTTCTCGGCCTGGATCACCCAGCCGTTGTCGCCGAAGAACGGATCGGCGACCTTGCTCCATCCACCGAACTTGTCGATGGTGAACAGGCCCGACGGCGTCGGGAACTTGCTGGCGTTCTTGTCCGCGACCGACTTCACGACCGGGCGGTAGCCCGCGTCGGCGAAGCTCTGCTGTGCCTGGTCCGTGTAGAGGAAATCCAGGAACTTCTGGGCCTCGGACGGCGCGTCCTTGGTGACCGCAATCGGGTTCTGGATCAGGATCGTGCTGTCGGGGGTGACGTAATCGAGATCGATGTTCTCCTGCTTTGCCTGGATGGCCTCGTTCTCGTAGCCGACCAGCACGTCGCCCTTGCCACCCGAGAAGGTGTTCAGCGAGTCACGCGCACTGTCGTCCTGCACGGAGGTGTTGGCCAGGACCTGCTTGACGAAGTCCTGCGCCTGCGCTTCCGACTTGCCCTCCGCGATCTGCGACCCGTAGATGGCCATGATGTTCCAGCGCGCTCCGCCGGAGGTGGCCGGGTTCGGGTCGATCACCTCGACGTCGTCCCGGGCGAGGTCGTCGAAGGACTGGATGTTCTTCGGATTGCCCGGTCGCACCATCAGAGTCACGACCGAGTTGGTGACGATGCCCTTGTACTGATTCTGGTTCCAGTCGGACCCGACGATCCCCGCGTCCACGAGCCGCGTCATGTCCGGCTCGAGTGAGAACTCGACGACGTCAGCCGGCTGGCCGGCCTCGACCGCGCGGCTCTGATCGCCCGACGATCCGAACGAGTTCGAGAAATCGACGTCCTTGCCGTCGGACGTGTCCTTGAAACCGGGCTCGAGCTTCTGCTCGTACACCTGCTGCGGAGTCGAGTACGCAACCAAGTTGAGTGTGCTCCCGCTACCTCCACCGCATGCGGCGATCCCAAGCGTCGCTCCGAGAGCGACAACGGCGATCCCGACACGGGTGAGGAGACGCCTCGACTGGCGTTTCTTCCCTTGCTCATAGAGGCTTCCTTGTGGCCTTTCTTGATTGGTTTCGTTGACAAGCGGCGGCACGGTAGCAGGTTCTTGACTTTTTGGATCAAAAGATGCTTGTATTCCCTACCTGATCGGGGGAAATGCCAGAAAGCCGATGGGAAAGCGGGCCTTCAGGCGGTTAGAGAGGCGGCGAGCGGGAAGGACTCCCCCGCCATGAGAGTCATGTTCTTCACGTGGCTGACGCTGATCGCGGCCGGTCTCGTCTTCTACACAGTCATCGGGCTCAGCCACCACTGATCGCCGATGCGCAGTTGGATCCGAGACAACTCCCTCTCGCTCTTCTTCCTGGTCATCTTCCTGGCCGCCCTCGTCGGCCAGGCGATCGCGGGCCACGCCCTGCACAACGATGACGCGATCGCACACCACAGCTCCACGATGTCCTTCTGGCGCTACATCGTCTCCTCGGACTTCGGCAACGCGGTGATGGAGAACTGGCAGTCCGAGTACCTCCAGTTCACGCTCTTCATGCTCGCCACGATCTGGCTGATCCAACGGGGCTCACCGGAGTCGAAGCCCCCCGGACAGGCGGGAACCGAGTCCGATAGGGAGCAGAAGATCGGCCCTCACGCCGACGAGAGGTCACCCAGATGGGCGAAGACCGGCGGGCTGAGGACGTTCGTCTACTCCAACTCGCTCCTGATCGTGATGTCGATCATCTTCTTCGGGTCCTGGTTCGCGCAGTCCGTCACGGGATGGACCACCTACAACGCCAATCAGGTCGACCACCACCAGGCGACCGTGACCTGGATCGGCTACGTCGGCTCCGCGGACTTCTGGGAGGCGACGCTCGAGAACTGGCAGTCGGAGTTCCTCGCGGTCGGCTCCTTCGTCGCCATCACCGCGTTCCTTCGCCAGCGCGGCTCCTCCCAATCGAAGCCGGTCGGCACACCGCATGACGCCACCGGCGTCGAGGGCTAGCGCTCGACCGACGCCTAGAAGAGGCTCGTCTGAGCATCCTCCGCCCGCGCGGCCTTGGCGTCCGCCTCCGCCGCCCGTCGGCGCCGCCGCTCGGCGAGCTCGTCCCGCCGGCGGTAGCGCGGATCACGCGAGCGGTTGGGGCGCGAACCAGGGCGCCAATCCGCTTGCGCTCGGCGTTCGGCGCATAGGCGCGGCCCTCGTAGAGCTCCTCGTAACGGGGCGTCAGATCGGGCCGGGCGGCGGAGAGCCAGGACATGAAGACCTCCTTCACACCCGGGCGGAGATGGAGCGCGATCCCGTTGACGAAGGTCGCGCCGGCCTCCTCGGCCAGCGAGACGATCTCGTCCACCAGTTCCGGTGAGTCGTTGATGCCCGGCATCAGGGGCGCGACCAGCACCCCCGATGGGATCCCGGCCTCGTTGAACTTGGCCACCGCCTCGAGCCGCTTGCGCGGATGCGGGGTGTGCGGCTCGGTCTCGCGCCAGATCTTCTCGTCGAGCGTCGGCACGGAGAAGTTGACGCTCACGTCGGCAACCTCGGCGAGCTCGAGGTAGAGGTCGAGGTCGCGGAGGACGAGCGGCGACTTGGTCAGGACCGAGATCGGCGTCTCGAAGTCCCGAAGGGCCTCGATGATCGGCGGCATCAGCGCGTATCGACCCTCCGCCCACTGGTAGGGGTCGGTGTTGGTCCCGATCGCGACCAGCTCGCGCTTCCAGCTCGGCCGGCGCGAGCTCGGCCCGCAGCAGCTCCGGCACATTGACCTTGACGACGATCTCGCGCTCGAAGTCCCGCCCGGCGTTCAGGTCCAGGTAGGTGTGCGTCTTGCGGGCAAAGCAAAGGGCAGGCATGCGCGCACCCCCGGAACGCGTTGATCGTCCAGTTGAACGGGAGGTAGTCGCCGGGCACCTTGTTGAGTGCCGACTTGGCCCGGACCTCGTGGAAGTTGATGCCGAGGGCCTCCGGAGCATCGAAGGTCCGGACCCGTTCGACGTCGAGGCCCGGGAGGCTCCGTCCCTTCTCTCGATCGACTTTTTGTGAATCCCAGCGCATCCGTTTTGAGTGTTGCAATGCCCGTCAGCTTGGGTACGAACATATGTTCGCACATGCTCCGGCGCGCGGCCCTGTGAAAGGATCAGCCCGTGCAGGAACACGTCGTCCACCTGTTGCGAATCGAGGGCACGGCCGACGAGGAGTGCGAGGAGTTCCTCAAGTGCCTGTACGACCGGATCGAGCCGGCGATCAAGATCGATCAAGCAGCATGTGGCGCCACCCGGCGATATCCAGCCGGTGCCGATCACCGGCGACTTCGGCATCGAAGGGGCTCACCTGCGGGTTGACGAGCTTGCGACGGCGTGCAGGCCGGATTGGGAGACGCTCTACCAGCTCGTCCGGTAGCGCCGCCGGCCGGTCACAATCCCGGAGCCGATGGCGACCGAGCGAACCAAACTCCACCCCGCCGAGCACCGCGCCTACCGGGAGCTCTACGTGGTCTCGCGCCACCTGGTCCACCGCTGGGCGCAGGGTCGGGACGCTGCTCGAGGGAACGCCGGTCGGCGAGAGCCTGCAGCGCGGCGCCGCCGAGGCGCAGCGCCTGCTCGAAGAGCTCGGTCCGCGAACCGAGGCATACGGTCTCCACGGCGGCCCGATGGCACAGGGACTTGGAGTGGGCCTGGCCGACCTGCGGACGGGGATCGCCGACCGTGGCGCCGACACAGGCCTCGTCGCGCGGTTCGCCGTCCTGGACGCCGAGCATCTGACCACGCTCCTGCGACAGCTCGCAGAGCTGGCGCGAGCGAGAGGGGATCACGACCTGGCCGGTTTCTGCGAGGAGTGGGCGGTGCGATTCGAATCACAGCTGGATGCGGTGCGCCAGGGCGCAGTGGAGCTGGGCGCCGACCCCGATCGCGTCGCGGCGCCCGTGGACGACTCGCTGCTCAACCGGGTCGCCCACGGGGTCGGCTGGGCCTTCGGGGCGGTCGGCGAGGGAATCGACCAGATCGCCGGTCGCCGGCGGCGCGGCGACGACGGCTAGGAAAGCTCCGGGCGCCCCTCGATGGGTGTTGACGCCTCGGCGTGCAGGCGCCGCGGAATCCGCCCGGCCTGCCGAGCGGCCCAACCAGCCTCGACCGCGGCGCGCATCGCGGTCGCCATTCCGGCGGGATCCTCGGCGCGCGAGACCGCGCTGGCGAGCAGCACGGCGTCGCAGCCCAGCTCCATCGCCAGCGTCGCATCCGAGGCGGTGCCGATCCCGGCATCGAGGATGACCGGCACCCCGGAGCGCTCGGCGATGATCTGGATGTTGTACGGGTTGCGGATCCCCATCCCGGAGCCGATCGGCGAGCCGAGCGGCATCACCGCGGCGCAGCCCGCCTCCTCCAGCCGGCGGGCGAGGATCGGGTCGTCGTTCGTGTAGGGCAAGACGGTGAATCCATCGTCGACCAGGGTCTCGGCGGCCTCCACCAGCTGCACGGCATCGGGGAGGAGCGTCCGATCGTCGCCGATCACCTCGAGCTTGACCCAGTCGGTCTCAAAGGCCTCGCGGGCCAGCTTCGCCGTGCGCACCGCGTCCCGGGCCGTGTAGCAGCCCGCGGTGTTCGGGAGGGCGAAGAGGCCGAGGCGCCGGATCACGTCCACCACCGATCCCTCGGCCTCGGGATCCACCCGCCGGAGCGCCACCGTGACGATCTCGGTGCCCGATGCGATCAGGGCCTCCTCCATCTGCTCGAGCGAGCGGAAGCCGCCGGTCCCGACGATCAGCCGGGAGCCCCAGCTTCGACCGCCGAGCTCGAAGCCATCCTCGGCGCCGCCCTGGATCGCGGCCAGCACCTCCACCTTCTGGCCCTCGCGCAACGCGGTCCGGCCCCACTCGCTGCGCGGCACGACTTCGCCGTCGATCGCGACGGCCAGACCCCGCTGATCCCCCGCCGCGCCCGATGCCTCCACCGCCTCGGCGACGAGGGCCCCCTCGGGCAGCGCCACCACCTCGCCATTCAGCTCGACGTTCATACGATCTCCACCGGCGAATCCACGGGTTGCCGTGCGAACCGCTGCGGCGAGAACGGCTCCAGGTCGACCGGAGCGGCCTCACCGGCAAGCAGCGCGGCAATGCAGTCGGCAGTCACCGGCGCCTGCAGGACGCCGTTGCGGAAATGGCCGGTCGCGATCAGCAAGTCCTCCGTGTCCCCCGCCCCGATCAGAGGCGCGTTGTCGGGGGATCCGGGGCGCAGACCGGCGGTCGATTCGACCAACTCGAGCTCGGCGACCCCGGAATCACCCGGTAAGCCTCGCGCAGCAGCTCGTGCACGCCCCCGGCCGTGACGGTCGTGTCGAAGCCGCGCTCCTCCACCGTCGCACCGACGATCAGCCGGCCGTCCGCCCTGGGCACCATGTAGACCCGCTCGCCGGCCACGATCCGATCGCAGACCGGCTCGTCGGCCGAGCCGCGGAGTGTCAGGATCTCGCCCTTCACCGGCCGTACCGGAGGAACGGCCCCGGGCAGCCACTGCGCCTGGCCCGACCAGCAGCCGGCGGCAAGCACGAGCTTCTCCCCGTTGAAGACGCGGCGATCCGCCGTCTCGATCCGCCAGGCACCCCTCTTTCGCTCAGCGCCCACGACCTCCGCGCCAGAGTGGACGGCGACCCCGCGGCGATCCAGTGCCGCAAGCAGGGCCGCGAGCGCCTTCCGCGGATCGACGCTCGCCTCGCCGGGCACGTGGGCACCTCCGCGAACCACGGTGGCGAGACCCGGCTCGAGCCGCCGGCATTCACGGCCGGGCAGCCATTCGGAATCCAGGCCGAGGCTTCGATGCAGCTCGTAGCGGCGGCGCAGCTCCTCGGCCTCGTCGCGATCCAGTGCCACGTGCAGCGCTCCGGGTCTGCGCGAAACCGACCTCCTGCTCGCGCCTCGCTCTCGAGCTGCTCGGCGAAGCCGGGCCAGTGCTCGAGGGATTCGAGGTTGAGGGCGAGCAGCCGCTCCTCTCCCCAGGACGCCTCGCCGACCGGCGCGAGCATGCCCGCGGCAACACCGCTTGCGCCCGCCGCCGGGTGCTCGCGCTCCAGGACGCACACCCGAGCGCCGCGCTGCGCCGTCCGCCAGGCGCAGGCGAGGCCGATCACGCCCCCGCCGACGAAGATCGCGTCGTATCGATTGTCCGCTTCTCTGCCCATCGACCTCCCTGCGCCGGCATTACCCGGATCAGGTTCGAACGGTCGGCGGCGCTTCAGCCGCCCTCTCAGCCCGTGGTGGGCTCCCGTTTGCATGACCATCGTACCCCCGCGATCCTTGATCTAGGCTGAGCGTGGAGTGACCGAGCCCTCACATCTGGCGCCGCCCGAGTCGATCGGCGAGCTGCGGCGCCAGCGGCTGCGCTGGGCGAGGCTCTACTTCGTCAGCGACGCCCTCCCCCGCCGAGACGACCCGGAGCCCCTGCTGAACGCCGCGATGGCCGCCGGCGCCGGGATGGTCGAGCTCCGCGACCGCGAACAGCCCAAGGCGGTGATCGAGCGCTCAGGACGAACCTTCCGCCGGCTCGCGAACACCTACAGCGCTCTCTTCATCGTCAACGACGATCCGTACCTGGCCATCGAGCTGAGCGCCGACGGTGTCCACGTGGGCCAGGACGACATCGGCCCCGCCGAGGCCCGCCGCATCATGGGCCCCGACGCGATCATCGGGCTCTCCACCCACTCCGGAGAGCAGATCGAGGCGGCGGCGAGCGAGCCCGTGGACTACATCAGCGTCGGGCCGATCTGGGAGACGCCCACGAAGGAGGGGAGGCCCGCCACCGGCCTCGAGCTGGTCCGAACGGCGGCCGAGGTCGCCGCGTTCCCCTGGTTCGCCATCGGCGGCATCGACCCCGGGAACGTGGACGAGGTCGTCGCGGCCGGTGCCGAGCGGATCTGCGTCGTGCGAGCGATCCGCGACGCCGACGACCCCCGCGCCGCGACCGCGGCGCTGTTCGATGCGGTCGACCCGGCGGCACGAGAGGAATCGAGCCAGTGACCGGCGCGCGAGACCGGAAGCGCGCCGAGCGCCAAAAGCGCAAGCGGCGCTCCACCGAACGGTCGAGCGCGCCGGTCGAGGCGGCCGCTCCCCAGCCGACCCCGCCGGACGCGGAGGGCAACGGCGGGCAGGTCGCGAACGAGACCTTCCAACAGAAGATGGCCCGCCGCTACGAGGAGCGGAACGCCGAGGCGCGGGCGAAGCTCGAGCCGCTCGAGCCTGGTGAGAGGCCGACCGCGGTGACGGTCGGTGCGATCGTCGCTGCCGTCCTCGCGGTGATCTTCACCGTCTCGGCCGGACTCGCGATCGCGGGAGTGGACGCGGGCGACCGTGAGATCAAGCCGGCGCCCATCGTCGTGTTCGCGATCGTCTTCTGGGCGATGGCGTTCGGCATGTGGCGTGCGCGGTACTGGGCCGTGCTCGGCTTCCAGACGCTGCTCCTGCTGATGATTCTCGCCAGCGCCTTCGGCCTGGTGGTCGTCGACTCCGTCCTGCAGGCCGTCGGCACGACGCTGCTCCTGCTCGGATCCGGCGCGCTCTTCTATTTCATGATCCGCGCGATGGCCCGCATCCAGATGCCCGAGCCGCCCGGAGCGGACTAGAGCCCTTCTATAGAGTCGAGTCGATGGCCGAGTACGACGTGATCGTGATCGGAGGCGGCCCTGGGGGCTACGTCGCTGCCATTCGCGCCGCCCAGCTCGGGCAGAAGACGGCCGTAGTGGAGCGCGACAAGGCCGGCGGTCGCTGCCTGAACTACGCCTGCATCCCGGCCAAGACCGTCCTGCATACGGCCGAGATCTTCTCCACCGTGACCGAGGAGGGCGCCGACCTTGGCATCACGGCGAACGGCGCCAAGATCGACTGGAAGGCCCTCCAGGAGCGCCGCGCCAAGGTCTCCAAGACGCTCGAGGACGGCGTCCAATTCCTCTGGAACAAGAACAAGGTCGAGTTCCTCCACGGCGAGGCCTCCCTCGCCGGCGGCGGCAAGGTCCGCGTCGGGGATGACGAGCACCAGGCGAAGTCGATCGTCCTCGCGACCGGATCGGTCGCACTGCCGATCCCGGGGGTCGACTTCTCGGACCGGGTGATCGACACCTGGGGCGCCTACTCCCTCGAGTCGATGCCGAAGTCGCTGGTCGTCGCAGGCGCGGGCGCCTCGGGATCTGAGATCGCCTCCGCGTACTCCCGGATGGGAGTCGAGGTGACCCTGGTCGAGATGCTCGAGCAGATCCTCCCGCTCGAGGACAAGGACATGGCCCGCGTCGTCGAGCGCCAGTTCAAGAAGGACGGCATGGAGGTGATGACCGGGCACCAAGGTCGAGAGCGTCAGCGAGCAGAAGAACGGCGTCACGGTCAAGGCGGGCGAGGCGGAGGTGAAGGCCGACTACCTGGTGATCGCGGGAGGCCGGCGGCCGGACACCGACCCGCTCAACCTCGATGCGGCGGGCGTGAAGACCAATGACCGGGGCCAGATCGAGATCGACGAGTTCCAGCGGACCTCGGCCGACGGCATCTTCGCGATCGGCGACCTCGTCCGCGGCCCGGCACTCGCGCACAAGGCCGAGGAGGAGGGCGTGGTCGCCGTCGAGACCGCCGCTGGACACGAGACCGAGGCCGTCAACATCGACCTCGTCCCCGGAGCGACCTTCTGCCACCCGCAGGTGGCGAGCGTCGGCATGACCGAGGAGCAGGCGAAGGAGGCCGGCCGCCAGATCAAGGTCGGCAAGTTCAAGCTCGGCGGGGCCGGCGCCTCGGTGGTCTACGACGACCGCGCGGGCCTCGTGAAGATCGTCGGCGACCCGGAGTACGGCGAGATCCTGGGCGCCCACATCGTCGGGAACATCGCCTGCGACATGATCAGCGAGATCGTCAACGTGATGGCGCTCGAGGGCGGCTATCCGGAGCTCGAGCGGATCATCCATCCGCATCCGACGATGTCGGAGGCGGTGCTCGACGGAGCCCGCGCCGTCGACGGCTGGGCGATCCACGCCTAGGAGATGTAAGACAACCGACTGGAGGCCTTCATCGGACGGGGTCTTCGCGGTCGCGATCACGCTGCTGGTGCTCGAGATCGACGTGCCCGACGGGAGACATCTCTGGCACGACCTCAAGGAGGAGTGGCCGTCGTTCGCCGCCTTCTTCGTCAGCTTCTGGGTGATCGGGATCATCTGGGTCAACCACCACGGGTTGCTCGACCACCTCAAGCGGGCGGACCGCGGCGTCCTCTACCTCAACCTGCTGGTGCTGATGACGGTGGTCTTCATCCCGTTCTCGACCGCTCTGCTGGCGGAGCACCTGAAGTCGGGAGCGGACGAGGAGGTCGCCGCCGCTCGTCTACAGCGGTGCCTTCCTCGCAATGGGGGTCGCCGTTGGGCGCTGCTCTGGACCTACATCACACGTCACCGCGAGAGGCTCGGGGTCGAGCTGAGCGATGAGCAGGTCCGGCGGACCACCATGGAATTCGTGATCGGCAACCCGTTCTACCTGGCAGCCATCGTGGTTTCGTTCATCAGCCCGGCGGTCGTCCTGGTGATCATCGGCGCTCGTGGCCGTCTATTACATGGCCCTCGGAATGAGGAGCCCCGATCTCGGATGACGCAGCCGAGCGCCGTCTTCTACTACGACTTCAGCTCGCCCTACTCGTACCTGGCGGCCGAGCGGATCAGCGGGCTGTTCGCCGAGGCGGGGCTCGAGCAGCCCGAGTGGCAGCCGATCTCCTTCGGCCACGTCCTGAAGACGACGGGCCGGCGGCCCTGGTCATTCGAGGAGGACCGGAGCGCCGACTTCGCCGAGATCCAGCGGCGCGCCGACGAGCGCGGACTGCCGGAGGTCGTCTATCCCGAGGGCTGGCCGGTCGACAACTACAGCCTCAACCCGACCAGGGCCGCCATCTACGCGAAGGAGTCGGGGAGGGTGGTGTCCTTCTCCCTCGCCTGCTTCCGCCAGGTGTTCGCCGGCGGCAGGGACATGAGCGACGTGGACAACGTCCTGATCGCCGCAGCGGCCTGCGAGCTCCATCCCAACGCGGTGCTGAAGGGAATCGAGACCAGGTCGGTCAAGGACAAGCTGCGGGCAGCCACCGACGAGGCCCTCGAGCTGGGCGTGGAGGGCATTCCGACGGTCGCCGTGGGCGACAAGCTCTTCTGGGGAGACGACCGCCTTGAGGAGGCCGTCGAGGCCGCGGCGCCTGATTCTTCGACCACCGTTTGCGGCCGGAGTAGGCTGAGCCCGTGGCTCAAAGCAGGACCAAGCTCGACCCGCGCCACAGCCGAATCCACCGACGGCGCGCCGGCCGAGCTGAAGCTGCCCGACGAGGGGACCTGCCGCGAGCTGCTCAGGACGATGGTGCTGATCCGGCGCTTCGAGGAGGAGGCCGGACGCCAGTACCAGCGGGCGAAGGCCGGCGGCTTCCTGCACCTGGCGATCGGCGAGGAGGCGACGATCGTCGGCACGACCTCGGTGATGCGCCCCGACGACTACCTGATCGGCACCTACCGCACCCACGGCCACGCGATCGCCCGCGGCACCGATCCCAAGCGGGTGATGGCCGAGCTCTTCGGGCGCGTCGACGGCACCTCGGGAGGCCGCGGCGGCTCGATGCACATCTTCGACCTCGAACACCGCTTCATGGGCGGCTACGGGATCGTCGGCGGGAACCTGCCGCTGGCGGCGGGCCTCGCCCTCTCCTCCGACTACCGCGGCACGGACGAGGTCACCGTCTGCATGTTCGGCGACGGCGCCTCGAACACCGGCAACTTCGGCGAGACGATGAATCTGGCGGCCCTCTGGAGCCTGCCGGTCGTCTTCCTCGTCGAGAACAACCTCTACGGGATGGGGACTTCGCTCGAGCGGCACTCGGCGGTTCCCGACCTCTCCCACAAGGCCGAGGGGATGGGCGTCCCGGGCGTGCGGGTCGACGGCATGGACGTCCTCGCGGTGCGCGAGACGGTCGCAGAGCACATCCGCCTCGCTCGCGAGGACCGCAAGCCGACGATGATCGAGGCCTTCACCTATCGCTATCGCGGCCACTCCGCCGCCGACCCCGAGGTCTATCGCGAGAAGGAGGAGGTCGAGGAGTGGCAGCGCAAGGACCCGATCGAGACCTTCGCGCGCCGGCTGATGGAGGAGAAGGTGCTCTCCGAGGACGAGATCCAGGAGATCCGCGACGAAGCCGACAGGACCGTCACCGAGGCGGTCGAGTTCGCGGACAACTCCCCAGAGCCACCGCTCGACTCGCTCTACGACGACCTCTACGTGCTCGGCGACCAGGTTCCGGGCTGGTACGGCGTCGACGAGCGCTCCCCCGACTCGCACGCGGCGGAGGAGGAGCGCACGGCCACCAAGCGCGCCCGGCAGCTCGCAGAGCGCGGTGCGGAGTACGCCGAGGACGAGGAACTTCGAGAGGCCGAGGGCGACCAACCGGACACCCGGCCCGAGGACGTGCACTGATGCCCGTCATGCGAATGCGCGAGGCGCTCCGGGACGCCATGGCGGAGGAGATGCGCCGGGACGAGGACGTGTTCGTCATGGGTGAGGACGTCGCGGTCTTCCAGGGCTCCTTCAAGGTCACCGAGGGGCTTCTGGACGAGTTCGGTGAGAAGCGGGTTCGCGACACCCCCATCTCGGAGAACTCGATCGTCGGCATGGGGGTCGGCTCGGCGATGGGAGGCCTGCGGCCGGTCGTCGAGATCATGACCGTCAACTTCGCCCTGCTGGCGATGGACCAGATCGTCAACCACGCCGCCGCGATTCCGTACATGTTCGGCGGCCAGGTCCGGGTGCCGATGGTGATCCGTATGCCGGGCGGTGGCGGCCACCAGCTCGGCCCGACCCACTCACACAGCTTCGAGGCGCTGTTCCTGCAGATCCCCGGCCTGCTGGTCGCCTGTCCGTCGACTCCGGCCGACGCCAAGGGCCTACTGAAGGCGGCGATCCGCGACGACAACCCGGTGATCTTCATCGAGCACGAGACGCTCTACGGAATCCGTGGCGAGGTGTCCGAGAACGGCGACGACATCGTGGACTTCGGCCACGCCGCGATTCGCCGCGAGGGCTCGGACGTGACGATCGTCGGCATCCTGCGGATGGCCGAGGTCGCACTGCAGGCGGCCAAGGTTCTCTCGGAGGAGCACGGCGTCGAGGCCGAGGTGATCGACCCGCGGACCCTGCGGCCGCTGGACCTCGACACGATCATCGACTCCGTGCAGAAGACGAACCGGGCGGTGATCGTCGAGGAGGGCTGGCCGCACGGGGGCGTCGGCGCCAACCTCGCCGCTCTGATCCAGGGCCAGGCGTTCGACTATCTCGACGCCCCGGTCGAGCGCGTCACCGGCGCGGACGTCCACATGCCCTACTCGAAGCGGATGGAGCAGGCGGCGATCCCGCACGCCGAGAACGTCGTCAGCGCCGCGCTCCAGACGCTGGAGGGGAGCCGCTGATGGCCGAGATCGTCATGCCCCGGCTCTCGGACTCGATGGAGGAGGGCACCGTCCTGCGCTGGCTGAAGGGAGTCGGGGACGAGGTCGCGGTCGGCGACGAGCTGGTGGAGATCGAGACCGACAAGGCGAACATGGTCTACG
>CAWGUT010000012.1:0-102482 GCA_963825825.1 uncultured Solirubrobacterales bacterium
ACGGCATCGAGACCGTGATGACCGCGGACGCCTACGGCCAGGGGGAGGCCGACTCCCTCGTCGGCCGGGCGCTGGCGGGCCTCGGACGCGACGGGTTCAGCCTCGTCGGGGCGGTGGGCCATGACTTCTACGAGGGCGAGCGCCAGGGCCCGCGCGGTTTCCCGCGCTTCACCGACCCGTCCCTTCGCGGTCCGGAGGACTACGCCGGCTACCTGCGGATGGCGGCCGAGCGCAGTCTCGAGCGCCTCGGCCAGGATCGCTTCGACCTGCTCCTGCTCCACAACCCCGATCGCACGGGATACGAGAGCGAGACCGTCTGGGACGGCATGGCCGCGCTGCGCGATGCCGGCCTCGCCGACGCGATCGGTGTCGCGCCGGGCCCGGCCAACGGGTTCACGCTCGATCTGGTCCGCTGCTTCGAGCGCTTCGGCGATCTGATCGACTGGGCGATGATCATCCTCAACCCGCTCGAGCCCTGGCCGGGGGAGCTTTGCCTCGACGCCGCCGCGCGCCAGAACGTCAAGGTGATCACGCGGGTGGTGGACTACGGCGGGCTCTTCTGGGGCGACGTCACTCCCAATACCGAGCTGCCGCAGGGCGATCACCGCTCCTTCCGCCCCGAGGGCTGGATCGCCGAAGGGCTCGCGAAGCTCGATCGGCTGCGGCCGATCGGGGAGGCCGCCGGCCTCACCCCGATGCAGCTCGCCTGCCAGTGGAACCTCGCCCACCCCGCCGTCGCGTGCGTCGTCCCGACCCTGATCCAGGAGATGGGGGAGGGGGCGCGGCCGATCGAGGAGAAGCGCTCGGAGCTCGCCAGCCTGCCGGCCGAGCAGCGCCTCAGCGCGAGCGAGGTCGATGAGATCCGCTCGATCGGCGACAACACGGGCTGCATGGCGCTCAAGGGCGCGACCCCCGATCACTCGGGGGAGGAGCGGCCGGATCGGTGGCCCCTCACCCCCGAGCTCGCGGAGGTCGCGGGCCGCTGGCAGATCGACCCGGATCGGGATCTCCGGCAGGCGGCGGCTGCTGCCCGCTAACCTCGATCTCGTCCCAGCCGCAGCCAGGGACCGGCAATGACCCCAGTGCTTGCAGCGATCAGGAGAGTGATCCTCGGCACGGGCTCGACCGCGTTCACCATCGTGGGGGCCCTGCTGATCGGCTTCGGCGTGCCTCTTCTCTGGATCTTTCTCGCCTCGCAGTTCTACGCGAAGACCGGGGCGGTCAACGGGCCGGTCGCCGCCTTCATCGGCACCGGGATCCTGGTCTCCTACTACGGACTGCTGCTGATCGCCTCCTGGGTCCGTGCGCGCCTCCTGCGCCGGCAGAACGGCCAGCCCCAGCCGCTGACCGGCCGCGACCCCTGGAACCGCAGCATGCGGGACACCCCCTACAAGCCCGGCGAGCACCAGAGCGACCCGGTCGAGCGGCTGTTCGTGGCCACCGCGATCGTCTCGCTGATCGCCTTCCTGATCTGGTTCGCCTTCTTCGCCGGGGCGCCGTTCCCGACCAGCCCTGGCTGACCCTGCCCCCTTCGGCTGGGAGCTCGTCCCTGCGACGGTTGAGTTGCCGGGCGGTTCGCTCCGGCTGTTCCAGCCAATCGACGGCGCCGAGATCCCCGACGACGGGCCGGTCGAGTGGGCGCCGCTCGCGCCCTACTGGTCGATCATCTGGCGCAGCGGCGTGGCTCTGGCGCGCGAGCTCTCGGTCCTTTCCCTCGAGGGCCTGCGCGTCGTGGAGCTCGGCTGCGGTCTCGGCATCCCGAGCCTGGCTGCAAGGCGCGGGGGGGCCAGCGTTTTGGCCACCGACTCCGATGCGGAGGCGCTCGACCTGGTCGAGCGCAACGCCCGAGAGAACGGGCTGGAGGTCGACACTCTGCCGGTCGATTGGGCCGCGCCCGCCGAGCTGATCGAGCGAGCTCCCTTCGACCTCGTGCTCGGCGCCGATGTCCTCTACGAGCGGCCGGGCGTCGCCCAGCTGCTCGAGCTGCTGCCGAAGCTCGCGCCCGAGGCCTGGATCGCCGATCCGGGCCGGCCCGCGGCCGAGGCATTCTTCGAGCAGGTGGGGCGTCGCTGGTCCGTCGAAACCAGCGTGCATGGCGTGATCAGCATCCACCGGCTGCGGCGCATCAACTCGAATACATAGCTGTATTTGGATGCGTTACCGTATGCGAGATGAACAGCGCTCGCGACAAACCCAGCCGGGCCGCGCGGGGCTTCGCCAGAGGGACCGGTTCCCTCACGGGCCTGGCGGTGGCGATCGCGGTCGGCTTTGGGATTCCGCTGGCCTGGATCTGGATCGCATCGCAGGTCGCAGGGACCAAGCGGGACCTCACGCCTGCCCTGGCGATCCTGATCACGACCGGGATCCTGGTCAGCTACTGGTTCGTTCTGCTTGTCGGATCGCGTCTGCGGAGGCGCTGGGTCGGCGAGGCGGAGGAGCGCGCCAGACAACGGCGCATGTCCTGGAATCGTAGTTTCCGCGACCAGCCGTTGAGCGCGGCGGACCGGGAAAGCGATCCCATCGAGCGCATCTTCGTCGTCGTGGCCATTCTCGGGCTCATCGCCTTCGAGGTCTGGTTCTTCTTCTTTGCCGGCTCGCCTCTCCCGAATCAGCCGGCGTTCTGACATGGCACGGAGTGGGCAGGCCACCGTTCCGCGCAGCAGGGCACCGAAGCGCCTGACGCGTAAGGAGAAGCAGGCCGAGACGCGTGCCCGTCTGCTGGATGCCGCGGAGCAGGTCTTTCTGCGCAGTGGCCTCCAGGGCTCGAGCGTCGAGGAGATCGCCGCGGAGGCCGGCTTCACCCGCGGCGCCTTCTACTCCAACTTCAAGAGCAAGGAGGAGCTGTTCGTCGAGCTTCTCCAGGACCGCGTCTACCGGCAATACGCCGCGATGGCGATGGAGGCTCAGGCTCAGCCCGGATCGCCGCGGGAGCGGCTGCGCTGGGGGATCGAGCGGCTGAAGGAGCCCTACGAGAAGGAGGACGGCAGATGGCTCTTCCGGCTCTGGCTCGAGTGCCTGACGCTGGCGACTCGGGACGAGGAGTTCCGCAAGCTCGCCGCGACCTTCTGGAGCGGAAATCGCGAGCTCATCGCCGAGCAGACGAAAGAGGTCTTCGAGGAGGTCGGCCGCCAGCCCCCGCTGCCCCCGAAGCAGATCGCCACGGCGATGATCGCGCTGGACATCGGCCTTGTCGTCCAGCACGTGGTCGACCCCGAGGAGGTCCCACTGGACCTCTATGTGCCCCTGTTCGATCTGCTGATCGGGCGATTGGCCGAACCGGGCACGGACTAGCCGCGGATACGCTTCCGCGGTGCGAGCAACGCGGGTTGACAACCGCGGCTTCGGCAAGAGGCTGAGGGAGCACTACGGGGTTCTGCGCTTTGCCCCGGTCTGGTGGCACTGGCGCCGATCTCCTCCATGGGCTGGCTTCGGCGAGCCGCTCAACGGGCAGTCCACCAGACAGAGCGTGATGCGGCGGTTGATCGAGCTGTTCGAGCCGAACGTGATCGTCGAAACCGGGACTTTCCTCGGGGACACGACCCGTTGGCTGGCCCAGTTTGGGGTGCCGGTCGTAAGCGTCGAGCTGGAGCCGGCGTTCTTTCGCCTGGCAAAGCGGAGGCTCCGCGGTGCGTCGGATGTCGAGCTGATCTGCGGTGCCTCCGTGGATGCCTTGGCGATGCTCGCGCGGCGCCCGAATGTCTCCAGGCCGCTTCTTTACCTCGATGCCCATTGGAGGGAGGGGAACCCCCGGAACGAAGACGAGGCAAATCCGTTGGGCGAGGAAGTGGTGGCGGTCCTCGGCGCCTGGGCAGACGCACTGATCGTCATCGACGACTTTCTCGTGCCCACTGACCCCGGCTACGGCTATGACACTTCGCGTGGCGAGCCGCTATCCGAGGCGATGTTGGAACTACCGGATGATGCGATCGTCGCGTATCCCGGCACGCCGGCAACGATCGAATCCGGAGGCCGCAGGGGCGCAGCTTTCATCGGCAAAGGGGCAGATGCCCGAAAGGCGATTCGGACGCTGTCAAGCGAAGGACTCCTGTCAGAGGCCTAGGCTCGTAGCCGGGTAAGTCGTCGGGCCTCGTCCTTATCGTGAGGAGATGGCCGCCAGATCAGCATCGATTCAGTGCTCCGAGTGCGGGCACCAGGCGCTCACCTGGACCGGGCAGTGCCCCGGCTGCGGCGCCTGGAACACGCTGGAGCAGGTGAGCGCCCCGGCCGCGGGCCTGCGGGGCGGGGGCGCCGCCAAGGCGGGCGCGCCGAAGCCGGTCCCGCTTCGCGACGTCAAGCCCGAGCGTTCGGAGAGGCTCGGCACCGGCATCGCCGAGCTCGACCGGGTCCTGGGAGGCGGCCTCGTGCCGGGCTCCCTGGTTCTGCTCGGTGGCGCGCCGGGGATCGGCAAGAGCACGCTGGCCGGGATGGCCCTCGCCAACATCGCCGGGGCGGGGAATCAGGTCCTCTATGTCTCCGGCGAGGAGTCCGCGGCGCAGGTCCGGCGGCGCGCCGAGCGACTCGGGGAGGCGGCGCTGTCCGTCCCGATGCTCGCCGAGCCCTCGCTCGAGAGCGTGTTGGCGGCGCTCGAGGCCGAGAGGCCGGCCGCCTGCGTGATCGACTCGGTCCAGACGCTCGCCATCCCCGACTCGGCCCCCGGCAGCGTCGGTGCCGTGCGCGAGGCGACCTCGGCGCTGCTGGAGATCGCCAAGCGGCTCGACGTCACGCTGATCCTGATCGGCCACGTCACCAAGGAGGGCTCCCTGGCCGGGCCGCGCGCCCTGGAGCACCTGGTCGACTGCGTCCTGCATTTCGAGGGGGAGCGGGAGCGGACCTTCCGGACCCTGCGGGCCCTCAAGAACCGCTTCGGCGCGACCAGCGAGGTCGGCGTCTTCGAGATGCGGCAGGGCGGCCTCGTCGAGGTGGCCGACCCCTCCGCCCGCTTCGTGGGCGAGGCGCGGCCGGCACCGGGCTCCGTGGTGCTCTGCGCGATGGAGGGGACCCGGCCGCTGCTGGTGGAGGTGCAGGCCCTGGTGGCGCCGACCGAGATCGTGCCGCCTCGCCGCACGGCGACCGGGGTCGACCGCAATCGACTGGCGCTCGTCCTCGCGGTGCTGACGCGGCACGGCGGCATCTCCATGTCGGGCGGCCGACGTCTTCGTGAACGTGGCCGGTGGCATCCGCGTCGACGAGCCCGGCGCAGACCTCGCCATCGCTCTGGCGGTCGCCTCAGCCCATTCCGGCCGCGCCCTCGAGGCCGACGGCAAGCCGCTCGCCTGCTTCGGCGAGATCGGCCTCACCGGGGAGATCCGCTATGTCGCACACGCCGACCGGCGGGTCGCGGAGGCGCGCAAGTTCGGCCTCGGTCACGTCCTCGGCCCTCCTCCCGGCGACGAGGCGATCCCGGGTCTCGAGCCCGTCAGTGGTCTGCGCGCCGCCCTGTCCGGCGGCAGTTCGCGCTCGCTGCGGCGGGCGGCTTGACAAGCGCTTTCCCGACCTCTCCACACGGATTTCCCCGCAAAGCAGGCTGCTTTGGTTTCTGCTTCCATCATCAGCGATGGCGTCTGCTCTTCCCGGCGACGATTTACAGGAGTTGGAGGCGCGACAGGACCCGCGACTTCTGCGGGCTCTCGACATCGTCGCCCCGGGCACAGCGCTTCGCGAGGGCATCGACAACATCGTCCACTCGCGGACAGGCGGATTGATCGTCATCGGAGACCCAGAGGAGGTCTCCTTTCTCTTTTCAGGGGGCATCAGCCTCGACATCGACTACACGCCGGCGCTGCTCTACCAGGTGGCGAAGATGGACGGGGCCATCGTCCTCAACGAGCAGGCGACGAAAATCGTCTGCGCCAACGTCCAGTTGATGCCGGACCCGACGATCCTCTCGTCGGAGACCGGCACCCGGCACCGGACCGCCGAGCGCGTCTCGAAGCAGACCGACGCCCTCGTCGTGGCCATCTCCGAGCGGCGCGACGTGGTCTCGCTCTACCTGGGCGGGATGAAGTACATCCTCCAGGACATCCCCGCGGTCCTCGCGAAGGCCAACCAGGGCCTCGCCACCCTCGACAAGTACCGCGCCCGACTGGACTCCGTCTCGACCCGTCTCACCCGGCTCGAGTTCGAGGGCGCCGCGGTCCTCTACGAGGTGCTGTCCGTGCTGCAGCGCGCCGAGCTGGTGACGCGGATGGCTGTGGAGGTCGAGCGCTACATCGTCGAGCTGGGGACCGAGGGCCGGCTGATCGAGATGCAGCTCGAGGAGACGATGGTCGGCGTCGCCGCCGACAAGTCCGCGCTGATCCGCGACTACTCGGTCGAGGACACCGAGGAGAACCTCGCCACCACGCTCGCGGCGATCGCGCGAATGCCCCACCAGGACCTGCTCGACTTCGGTCGCCTCGCCGAGCTGCTGGGCTACGACCGCAAGGTCTCGACCCTCGATTTCCCGGTGTCCCCGCGCGGCTACCGCGTGCTCGGGCGGATCCCGCGCCTGCCGAAGCTGGTGGTGCAGCGGATCATCCAGGAGTTCGGCGGACTCGACGAGGTGCTGGCTGCGAGCGACGACGACCTCGAGGCAGTCGAGGGCGTCGGCGCCGGCCGCGCCAAGGACATCCGCGAGGGTCTACGGAGACTTCAGGAGGTCGACCCGGTCGACCGCTACTTGCAGAGCTGACGGCCCATCGAGGCCGTCTCGACGAAAGGAGAGACCAATTCCCGAGGTAACAGAGGAGGTTATGGAGGACGAGGCGCCGGTTGCCGACCTCGAGCTCGAGGCGCCCGTCTGCAGCTTTGAGGTCGGTGACAACGTCGTCTATCCGCACCACGGGGCGGGAGTGGTCCTGAAGAAGGAGACGAAGGACCTGATGGGAGAGAAGCGGGACTACCTGACCATCAACATCCTCCACAACAACATGACCGTGATGGTCCCCTGCGAGAACGCCCACCGTGCGGGCCTGCGGCGCGTGATCGACGAGGAGCAGGTCAAGAAGGTGATCGGGGTCCTCACCGACGAGGTCTCCGAGATGCCGAAGAACTGGAACCGCCGGTTCAAGCACAACCGCGAGAAGATCAAGACGGGCGACGTCTACGAGCTCGCCGAGGTGGTTCGCAACCTCGCCATCCGGGAGTGGGAGAAGGGGCTCTCGACGGGCGAGAAGCAGATGTACACGCGAGCCAAGAAGATCCTCGCGTCGGAGTTCATGTACGCGCTCGACAAGGACGAGGACGGCGCGGAGGCCTATCTGGACGAGCTGCTGGAGGAGCGTTTCGGCGCCGCAAAGGCGACCGCCTAGCAACTCCGCATCGGCCGTGATCGCGGCCGCCGGCTCCGGGCAGCGACTCGGAGCCGGCGGCCCGAAGGCCTTCGTCGAGCTCGCCGGGCGGCCGCTGCTCGACTGGTCGCTGGACGCGTTCCGCGCCGCGGAGAGCATCGCCGAGATCGTCGTCGCCGTTCCGCCGGGTCAGGAGAGCTCGGTTGCCGAGCGCGGAGTGGTCGCGGTGGCGGGCGGGCAGCATCGCTCCCAGTCGGTGGCGAACGCCGTCGAGCTCTGCGAGGAGGAGATCGTCGTGGTCCACGACGCCGCGCGTCCTCTGGTCACGCCCGAGCTGATCGACGCGATCGTCGAGCGGCTCGCCTCCGATCAGGATGCAGCCGGCGTGATCGCCGCGACGCCGGTCACCGACACGATCAAGCGGACGGCCGATGGCGACCGCGTCGAGGAGACGCTCGATCGCGCCGGCCTCTGGGCGGTTCAGACCCCGCAGGCCTTCCGCGCCGATGCCCTGCGCGAGGCACTCTCCGATCCGGACTCGCTGCCGGACGCCACAGACGACGCGCTGCTCGTGGAGCGTCGCGGCGGCCGCGTCCTGATCCACTCGGCCCCCGCCGAGAATCTCAAGGTGACGGCGCCGATCGATCTGCGTGTCGCCGAGCTGCTGCTGCGCGAGCGGGCGTAGGCTCGCCGCCCGTGGAGGCCGACTCAAAGCGCGCGCTCGGCGGGACGGCCCTGACCGTAGCGGCGCTCGGCGTCGTCTTCGGCGACATCGGGACCAGCCCGATCTACACGATCCAGACGGCGTTCAACCCGAGCGACCCGCATCCAATCCAGGCGACCACCGAGCACGTCTACGGGGTGGCATCGCTGATCTTCTGGGCCGTGACGATCATCGTCACCGTCAAGTACGTCGGCCTGGTGATGAGCGCCGACAACGACGGGGAGGGCGGCATCATGGCCCTGATCTCCCAGATCCGCAAGGTCGGGGACGGGGTCACGGGACGCACGAAGTTCCTCCTCGGCGGGCTCGGGGTATTCGGCGCGGCGCTCTTCTTCGGGGACAGCATGATCACGCCGGCGATCTCCGTGCTCTCCGCGGTGGAGGGGACGAAGACGATCGAATCGTCAATGGACTCGTATGTAGTTCCGATCACCGTGACGATCATCGTCCTGCTCTTCCTCCTGCAGCGGCTGGGGAGCGGGGCGGTCGGAAGGGTGTTCGGACCGGTGATGCTCATCTGGTTCGCGACGATCGCAGTGCTCGGGATCCGCGGGATCACGATGCACCCGGAGGTCCTCAAGGCGCTCTCCCCGAGCTACGCCTTCGAGCTTCTCTTCCAGAGCGGGTCGACCGGCTTCTTCGTGCTGACCTCCGTGGTGCTCGCCTTCACCGGGGTCGAGGCGCTCTATGCGGACATGGGCCACTTCGGCCGCCCGGCGATCACCCGGGCCTGGCTGCTGCTCGTTTTCCCGGCGTGCATTCTCAGCTACCTCGGCCAGGGCGGGCTGATCCTCGACGATCCGAGTGCGATCAGCGCTCCGTTCTTCAGGCTGATGCCGCACGGGGGCCTGATCCCGCTGGTCATCCTGGCGACCGTCGCGACGGTGATCGCCTCGCAGGCGGTGATCTCCGGAGCCTTTTCCATCGCCCATCAGGCGGCCCAGCTCGGCTACCTGCCGCGCCTGCGCGTGGTCCACACGTCAAAGAGCGCGTACGGCCAGGTCTACGTGCCGGTGATCAACCGGTTGCTGCTCGTCGCGGTGCTCGCGCTGGTGCTCGCCTTCCAGTCGTCGGCCAAGCTGGCCTTCGCCTACGGGACCGCGGTGACAGGGACGATCCTGGTGACGAGCGTCCTCTTCTTCTTCATCGTCCGGCACCGCTGGCACCGCCCCCTCTGGCTGACTCTGGCTGGGGCCGCGTTCTTCCTTTCGATCGAGCTCGGGTTCTTCGCGTCGAACCTGACCAAGATCGCCCACGGCGCCTGGCTGCCCCTCACGATCGCCCTCGTCCTCTTCTTCGTGATGGTCACCTGGTACCGCGGGCGCGAGCTCGTCACTGCGGAGCGATTCCGGGTCGAGGGGCCCCTTCGGAAGTTCGTCAACGAGATCCGGCGCAGGGAGCCGCCGGTGGACCGGGTTCCCGGAACAGGGGTGTTCTTGAATCGCGGAAAGGAGACCGCGCCGCTCTCGATGCGGGCGTGCGTGGAGCACCTCCACTCGCTGCCGGAGAACGCGATCATCCTCTCGCTGGAGACCCTGCCCGTTCCGCGCATCAGGCCCAAGGACCGGCTCGAGATCGACGACCTCGGCTACCAGGACGACCGCCTCACCTTCGTCCGGGCCAAACACGGCTACGCGGAGGAGTACGACGTCCCCAAGATCGTCAGGCAGATCTCGAAGGCGGGCGTCGAGTGCCCCGTGGATGCTCGGCACGCATCCTTTTTCCTCTCTCGTGTCGAGCTCAGGCCGACCGATCGGCCCGGGATGAGCCGCTGGCGCAAGCGCGTCTTCCTGGTCACCGGGCTGCTCGCTGACGAGCCGGCCGATTACTTCAAGCTGCCGCGCGAACGGACGATTACGTCTGGGCTCCCTGATCGAGTTCTGATGCCGAACGTGGTCAAGCCCAAACCCGCCTGTCGCCACTGCGGCGCGACCCTGGAGCATGGCTGGAGCCGCTGCCCGCGCTGCGGCCGCCGCTCGCTGCTCAGCCTGATCATGCCGCGCGGTCCGAGGACCTGAGCGACTAGCGGCGCAGCAAGACGTAGACCAGCGCCACCACGAAGGTCAGCTGACCCACCCCGAACGCGGTGCCGAGGTTCTTGGCCCCGAAGAGCTCGGCGAGACCGACGCCGATCGCGAAGGCGGCGAGCACGATGGCGACCTTGGCGAGCACGCAGGCGGACTCTAGACAGCACTGCTGCCCGGTAGCTTGGGGCGGGTGCTGACCGACTACCACCTGCATCTGCGGCCGGACGACACCGGCGAGGCGGGCGACTACTTCAGCGATCAGAACGTCGACCGCTACCTGGCGGCGGCCGAGGAGCACGGGATAGACGAGCTCGGCGTCTCCGAGCACGTCTACCGCTTCACCCAGGCGCTCGAGATCTGGAACCACCCCTACTGGGAGAGGCAGGCTCTCGACGACCTCGACGACTACGTGGAGTTCGTCCGGGGCACGCCGCTCAGGCTGGGCATCGAGTGCGATTTCGTGCCGGGTGCGGAGGACCGCATCGCGAATCTGCTGGAGCGCGACTTCGACTACGTGATCGGCTCGATCCACTTCCTCGGCCCGCGGGGCTCGGTCGACGACCGCCGCTACGACATCTGGGAGGAGATCGGCGATCCGGACGAGGTGTGGGCCACCTATTTCCGCTGGCAGGCCGAACTGGTGCGCTCCGGCCTCTTCGACGTCGTCTCGCACCCCGACCTCGTGAAGATCTGGGGCGCCGACCGCCCCCGGCCGCAGCGCGATCCCCGCTTCCACTACGAGCCGCTGGTCGAGGCGATCTCGGAATCGGGCATCGCGGTGGAGATCTCGACCGCCGGCCTCCGCAAGCCGGTGGAGGAGATCTACCCCGCCCGCGCGCTCGCCGAGATGTGCGTCGATGCCGGCGCCGACTTCGCGCTCTCCTCGGACGCCCACGCGCCGGACCAGGTCGGCTTCGGCTATGACCGGGCGCTCGAGCTGCTCTCCTCGCTGGGCGTCGAGAGGATCTGTGTGTTCGAGGGCCGCGAGCGCCGCCTCGAGCCGCTCGGCCGCGCCGGCGACGGTGCAGGTCAGGTCGACGAACTCGGGCGAGGCGGAGACCTGATGGGGCTGCGGGTGGGGACCGGCTACGACAGCCACCGGCTGGTCGAGGGCGAGCGGCTGGTGATCGGCGGCGTCGAGATCGAACACGACCGCGGCCTTGCCGGGCACTCGGACGCCGACGTGCTCACCCACGCGGTGATCGACGCGCTGCTCGGCGCCTGTGCCCTGGGTGATCTCGGCGAGCTCTTCCCGGAAGATGAGGAGCAGTGGCGGGACGCCGACTCGATCGACCTGCTCCGGATCGTCGTCGGCCGCCTCCCCGGCGCGATCGCCAACGTCGACGCCACCGTGATCTGCGAGGAGCCCAGGCTCGCGCCGCACAAGGCCGAGATGGCCTCGCGGCTGAGCGGCGTCCTCTCGGCGCCGGTCAGCGTGAAGGCGTCGACGAACGAGGGCATGGGCGCCATCGGCAGAGGCGAGGGGATCGCCTGCGTCGCGGTCGCCCTGGTCGATACGGGAGACGAGCTCCAGCGGGCCTGATCACGGTTCGCCCGCCTGCTTCCCGGGCATAAGCTTCCCCTGGATGGCACCGGACGGGCTCAGAGAGGGGATCGCGGGTTTCGCGACCCGGATTCCGACGGCGCTCGGCGACGCCGCCTTCGAGCTCAAGGTGTTCTCCGAGGTCGGGGTTCTTCGCCCGATGCGGCCCGACAAGCTGGCCAGGGTCGCCGAGCGCTACATCCGCTGGGGAGCCTCTCCGGCGCTCGGGTCCGCGGCCAACGCGATCACCCACCCGGACCACGTGGCGATCATCGACGAGGCCGGCGCGCTCACCTGGGAGGAGACCCACCGGCGCTCGAACGCCCTCGCCCGCGCCCTCCGGGACGAGGGGATCGAGATGGGCGACGGCGTCGCGATCATGTGCCGCAACCACCGCTACTTCATCGAGGCGACCATGGCCTGCGCAAAGCTCGGCGCCGTCGCCCTCTACCTCAACACCGCCTTTGCCGGCCCGCAGCTCGTGGACGTGATGGAGCGCGAGGACCCCAAGGCGATGATCTACGACCAGGAGTTCGGAGAGCTGCTCTCGGAGGTCAAGGGCGGGCTGCGCCGCTATGTCGCCTGGGAGGACGAGGTCGACAAGGCTGACGAGACCACGCGTGGAGGAGCTGATCTCCGGCGCCGAGAGTGACGACGACCTGAAGGCACCGCCCGAGCACGGCCGCTACATCATCCTCACCTCCGGGACGACCGGAACTCCGAAGGGGGCCCAGCGAAGCCAGCCCGAGGGGCTGAGCTCCCTGGCGGCGCTCCTCTCCAAGATCCCCAGACGGTCAGGCGAGACCGTGATGATCGGGGCGCCCCTGTTCCACTCCTGGGGCTTCCTGCATTTCATCCTCAGCCTGCCCACCGTGGCGACGATGGTCCTCAGGCCACACTTCGATCCCGAGGACACACTGCGCGCGGTCGCCGAGCACCGCGCTCGGGTGCTCGCCGTCGTGCCGGTGATGATGCAGCGGATCCTCGCTCTCCCGGAGGAGGCGAAGCGGCGCTACGACCTCTCCTCCCTCGAGGTGACTGCGGCGAGCGGCTCGTCGCTGCCCGGCGAGCTGGCGACGGAGTGGATGGACGAGTTCGGCGACAACCTCTACAACCTCTACGGCTCCACCGAGGTCTCCTGGGCCTCGATCGCGACGCCGGAGGACATGCGTGCCGCGCCCGGCACGGCCGGCAGGCCGCCGCGCGGCACCGTGATCCGCATCGTGGACGAGGACGACGACGACGTTGAGCCCGGCGAGACGGGCCGGATCTTCGTCGGCAACCAGCTCGCCTTCGAGGGCTACACCGGCGGTGAAGACAAGGAGCATCTGGGCGAGCTGCTCTCCTCCGGTGACGTCGGCCACTTCGACGAGGACGGCCGCCTCTTCATCGACGGCCGGGATGACGAGATGATCGTCTCCGGCGGGGAGAACGTCTTCCCCCGGGAGATCGAGGATCTGCTCGCCGACCACGAGGGGGTCGGGGAGGCCGCGGCGATCGGCGTCGACGACGAGGACTTCGGCCAGCGGCTGATGGCGTTCGTCGTCAAGGAGGAGGGCAAGGAAGTCAGCGAGGAGGACCTGAAGGGCTACGTCAAGGAGAACCTGGCGCGCTACAAGGTCCCGCGCGAGATCGTCTTCGTCGAGGAACTTCCGCGTAACGCGACGGGTAAGGTCCTGAAGCGCGAGCTCGCCGAGCAACAGCACGCTGACTGATCAGACCCAGCCGACTGGAGGACCCATCCGAGCCGAGATCGACCAGGCTCGTGCCGCGACCGAGCGTTTCCGCGCCAAGGCGACTGAGCTGATTCAGGAGCTCCGTGCCCGGGAGGCGAAGGCGCGCGATCAGGCGGCGGCGGCCGAGGCGGCTGCCGAGAGCATGCGCGCCGCCGCGAGCCAGGCCATCGAGCGGGCAAGGCGGATGGAGCAGGATCTGACGGCGAAGGCTCAGGGAGCCGTCCAGAAGGCCCGCCGGCGAGCTGCCGAGGCTGATCAGCGAGCCGAGCAGGCGGAGGCGCGCATTCAGGAGGCCGAGCAGGACGAGCGCCGGACGGCGCGGCTGAATGCGGCGCTGAAGGACGCGCTGGAGCGAAGGCAGCGGGCGGAGACGAAGGCGGGGGAGACCGAGCGCGAGCTGCGGGAGGTCCGGACCCGTCTCAACGAGGCGGAGCAGCGGGCGATCGCGGCCGAGGAACGCGCTGAGGCGGCGCAGGGCGACCGAGCAGAGGTGGAGCGGCTTCGCCGGGAGATGGATGACCGCGTTCGCGAGGCGCGCGATCATGCCCATACCGAGTCTGAGGAGAGGCTGCGACGGCTCGCCGAACGCGTCGCCCGGGAGGCCGAGGCCCGCGCGCGGGCTGAGGCGGCGGCGGCGTTGAGCGAGGAGGCGACCAGGCTCCAGCACGAGGCGGAGGAGCGAGCGGAGGCCGCGAACGTCGACGAGCTCGCCGAGCGGCGGGTGGCCGAGCAGGCTGCGGCGAGCGAGCCGGCGGGCACCCACTATGCGGGCGGCCGGCGGCTGCGGACCTACTGACGGCCCGCTACGCCGTCGCGAGCTCGGCGGCCTGCTCCTCGACCGCGCGTTTCAGGTTGAGCAGTGAGACGCGGAAGCGGCGGTTCAGTGAGATCCCCGCGACCCGCTCGGCGATCAGGCCCGTGATGCCTCCGCCCGCCACCCCGTACTGGAATCGGAAGGTGACCCTGGTGCGATCGTCACCCAGGTCGCGCAGCCGCCACCGGCCCCTCTGGTCGACGCCGGTCACCGAGCTCCAGGCCATGTCGCCCTCGGGCTGCCACTCGACGATCTCGATCAGGCCCCCCACGTCCGCCGCGCCGACCCGGATCAGCATCCGGTAGCGCGCCCCGAGCCCCTTGTGGCGGTCCCCTGCCACCTCCCAGCGGGTCATCCCATCGATGAAGACCGGGTAGTTCGCGGGCTCGGTGACGTATTCCCAGACCAGGTGGCGGGGCGCCTCGACGGTGACCTTCTGCTCGATCCTCACGCCGGAATCCCTACCCGACGATGGGTAGGCGGCGCTCGGCGGCGAGCTCGTCGAGCTGGTCCTGCATCTGCGCGGTGACGTCGTCGTAGATCCGGCCGATATCCGGGTCCGGCCCATAGCGCTCACGCAGGTCGATCGGCTCCAGGACCTGCACCGTGATCTTGGCGGGCAGGGGCAGATGGCCGAGGAAGTCGCCGATGTTGACGATCCACGGCAGCGAGAGGTTCACCGGCAGGGTCTTCAGCCGCAGTAGCTTGTCGAGGCGAAGCAGCCCGAGCGAGCCGGTCGCCGTGGCTGAGAAAGATCGCGGTCTCCTGGCCTCCCACGGAGACGATGGGGACGATCGGGACCCCGGCGTCGAGGGCGAGCTTGATGAACCCCTTGCGGTCGGCGAAGTCGATGCGGTTTCCCTCCCAGGTCGGGCGATTGACCTCCCAGTCGCCTCCGGGGTAGACGAGCACGGCCGCGTCGCACTCGAGGGCCTTGCGCGCGTTCTCGTGCGAGGCCGCGACGGTCCCGAACTTGCGGAGGTAGGGGCCGACGGGGGAGGTGAGGACCAGGTTGTGGGCGAGCTGGTAGAAGGGCCGCTCGACGCCGAAGAAGGTGTTGAACGCGAGCGTGAAGACGATCGTGTCGGGGGTGATGTTCCCCCCGGAGTGGTTTCCGACGAGGAGCACGGGGCCCTGCTCGGGGATTCGCTCCATGCCCCGGACCTCGCCGCGGAACCAGATCGTGGCCATCAGCCACGAGAGCGAGAGGTTCTCCCGGATGAAGTCGGGGTCGCGATCGTCGAGATCGGCCGTCAGCCGGCTCTGCACCTCGTTGGCGAACCGCTTCAGCAGGGACGGGACCCCGAAACCGCCCTCGCGCTTCCGCCCGGGGTCTCCACCGTTCTGGCTCGGCCTCTCCCGCTCCGGGCGGCGGTGCCTGCGCCGGTCTCTGCCATGGCTCGGAGTCTAGGTCGTGTGAACGGTGGCTACGCGGCAGCGTCCGCGGCGTCCGCCGCGATCTTCGACGGGCTGTCGGTTCGCGCGGCGGTGCCGTTGGGACGGCCGTTTCCGTTGATCCGGCCCTGCAGGCGTCGCGCCGCGCGCCCGAGCCGCTTGGCGGCGCGCTCCCGCGCGGACGCCTGCGCGTGCCCGATGAAGTCGTGGACGAGCGCGTTGGCGTCGACCGGGTGCTCGACCTGGGGGACATGCCCGCACTGCTCGAGGACGATCTGCCGCGCGTCCGGCAGGGAGTCGCACACGTACCGCGAGAAGGCGAGGGGGACGACCGGGTCCTCGTCGCCCCAGACGAACATCGCCGGCGGCTCGAGCTCCCGCAGCCGTGTGTAGAAGCCGCGGGGGCCGTTCGGCTCCTCGAGGTAGATGTGGCGGGCCGAAGCGCTGAATGCGACCCGGGCGTTCACCGAGCGGTAGGTCCGCAGGAACTCCTCGACGGCGACGTCGGCCGCTGAGGGATGGATGCGCTCGGGCCGCGAGAACATGCTCCAGAACTGCTGGCGCACGAGCGGCCCCCCGAAGCTGTGCGGGATGGCCGCGAACTCAGGCCGCAGGAGCTTCACGATCGGGACGAAGTGCCTGCGCCGCCGCCAGGCCATCGACGGGCAGAGCAGGCTCAGGCTCTGAACCCGTCCCGGCTCGCGGAGGCCGACCTCGATCGCCACCCTGCCGCCGAGCGAGTTGCCGACCAGGTGGGCGCGCTCGATTCCCATGGCGTCCATGAACCGGGTGACCGACCGGGCGAACCAGGGTGCGTCGTATGGCGCGCGAAGCGGCTTGGACGAGGAGCCGAACCCGGGCAGGTCGATCGCGTGGACCGTGTGCTGCGGAGTGAGGGCCGAGACGGTCTCGTAGAAGCTGGTCTTGTTGCTGCCCAGGCCGTGGATCAGGATCACCGTCTCGACCCCGTCGCCCGCCGTCAGCGTGGAGATCCGCGCCTTGCCGGCCTGCACCTCGTGGATGCGGAGCAGGGGAGGCCGACCGTTCGGACGCTGGAAGAAGCCCTCGAAGGCGACGGCCAGGTCGAGGTTGCCCCTCGCCCAGAGCCGCCGCGACCGGAAGGCGTCGAGGCCGGAGAGCTGCCCCTCGCGGAGCTCGAGCCAGGTCGCCGCGTCCGTTCCGATGACGGCGTCGGGCTCGCGCTCGGGGGAGACGGTGACCGTGCAATTGGTCTCGTCGAGCTCGACCGCCCAGCTCAGGCCGAGGTCGTCCACCTCGATCCGGTAGCTCGCGTGGAATTCCCGGTCCGCGCCGAGGTAGCGCTCGTGGAGAGAGGCGAAAGCCGCCTCTACCTCGTGCAGTCGCTGCCCCTCGGACGAGACCTCAGTCAAGGCCCTGTCAGGGTATCGCCCCGAACGGTTGTTCCCGCTCACGCCCATGCTCTTAACCGATTCCACGCGAAATATGCGTGATTGGGCACGGCAATAGAGTCCGCGCCGTGAGCCCGATTCGCGTCCAGGACACCCTCAGCGGCGATCTGCGCGATCTGCACGCCGGGGAGCGCGGCGAGGTCGGCATCTATGCCTGCGGCCCGACCGTCTACGGGCGGATCCACATCGGCAACGCCCGCCCGTACGTCGTCTTCACCCTCTTCAAGCGGTTCCTCGAGCACGAGGGCCTGAACGCGAAGCTCGTCATCAACGTCACCGACATCAACGACAAGATCTACGACGCGGCGAAGCAGGCCGGCGAGGCCTCGGATCGGTTCGCCGCGGAGATGACCGCCGCCTACGTGGCGGACACCGACGCGCTCGGCCTCGAGCGTCCCGACGCCGAGCCGCTCGCCTCGGGGACGATCGAGGAGATCGTCTCCCTGATCCAGTCGCTGATCGACTCGGGCCACGCCTACCAGGCGAACGGCGACGTGTACTTTCGCGTCAAGAGCTTCGACGGCTACGGCAAGCTCTCGAACCGGGACCCCGCCGAGATGGACCAGGGCGAGGAGGCGGGCACGGCCTCCCTCAAGGAGGACCCGCTCGACTTCGCCCTCTGGAAGGGGCACAAGGAGGGGGAGGACACCTCCTGGGACTCGCCGTGGGGGAGGGGGCGGCCGGGCTGGCACATCGAGTGCTCGGCGATGTCGGAGAAGGAACTCGGCCCCGACTTCGCCATCCACGGCGGCGGGATCGACCTGCTCTTTCCGCACCACGAGAACGAGATCGCGCAGACCGAGGGCGCCCGCGGCGTCCCCCTCGCCGAGATCTGGATGCACAACGGGATGGTCCAGCTCGACGAGGAGAAGATGTCGAAGTCCGTCGGCAACATCTTCCAGCTCTCGGAGGCGATCGAGCGCTATGGCGGGCAGACGGTGGTCGCCTACCTGATCTCCGGCCACTATCGCCAGCCGCTCGCCTTCTCGGACGAGCAGCTCCAGGAGGCCGCCGCCCGTGTCGAGCGGATCCGCAACTACCTCCGAGACGCCCCCTCCGGAGAACCCGACGCCTTCCTCCGCGATCGGCGCCAGGCCTTTCTCGACGCCCTCGCCGACGACTTCAACACGCCGCAGGCGTTCGCCGTCCTCTTCGAGATCGTCAGCGAAGGGAACAAGCGCGAGCTCTCCGGCGCCCGCGAGGTGCTCGAGCGAGCTCCTGCCGCTGCTGGGGCTCGACTCATTGATCGATGAAGACGAGGCGCCTCCGGCCGAGGCGCTGAACCTGCTCGAGGAGCGGGAGAAGGCCCGCGCGGCGAAGGACTACGGCCGTGCGGACGAGCTCCGCGACGAGCTCGCCGGGATGGGCTGGGAGGTCCGCGACGAGGCGGGCGGGGCTCGGCTGGTGCGGCGCCGGTGATCGATTGCGATTTCGTGCGTTCGACCCCCGTATACGGGGTCAAGTGCACGAAACGGTGATGAGCGAGCGGATCTATGGCCGCCGGCCGGTTGCCGAGGCCGAGCGGGGGAGGCGCCGCGTTCATCGCATCTGGCGGGCGCCGGACACGTCCCCGGAGGAGCTCGAGCGGCTCAGCGGCTCGCCCGACCACCAGGGGGTGGTGGCGGAGGTGGACCCCTACCCCTACGCCGACCCGGGCAGCCTGCTCGAGGCCGAGGACGCCCTGGTCGTCGTCCTCGACCAGGTCCAGGACCCGCACAACCTGGGGGCGGTCAGCCGCGCCGCCGAGGTCGCCGGCGCCTCGGGGGTGGTGATCCCCGAGCGGCGTGCAGCCTCGGTCACTGCCGGCGGCGTGCAAGGCCTCGGCCGGCGCCGTCGAGCACCTGCCGGTGGCGAGGGTGAGGAACGTCGCGGACTGGCTCGGCGAGGCAAAGCGGGCCGACGCCTGGGTCTACGGGGCGGCGGCCGAGGCGGACCGCGACTACACGGACGTCGACTGGACCGGCCGGGCCGTGCTGGTCCTCGGCTCGGAGGGCAGTGGGCTGCGCCCGCGAGTCGCGAGCGCCTGCGACGAGCTCATCTCGATCCCCGTCGCCGGCAGGGTCGGGTCGCTGAACGCGTCGGTCGCGGCGGCCGTGATCCTCTTCGAGGCCCGCCGCCAGCGCACCCGCGCCGGCGCGCCCTAGGCGGCCAGCTGCCGGCTGTCCTCGGTCTGCTCGATCTGCTCGGCCAGGACGACCAGCTCGTCGAGGATCTCGAGGTAGCGGTTGTGCAGCTCCATGTCGGTGAGCCTGCCGTCATCGGTGAAGGCCTGATCGGCGTGGCCGACGGGCAGATCCTTGTCGATCACGCGCCCCCCGCTCGCCCCGACGGCCTTCCGCACCTCGGCCTGAGACCAGACCGCTCCGAACATCCCGGTGCTGGCGCCGACGACCGCGACCGGCTTGCCCCAGAGAGCGTTCTCGCGCAGCGGGCGGGAGGCCCAGTCGATGGCGTTCTTGAGCTGGCCGGGGAGCGAGGAGTTGTACTCGGGAGCGGCGATCAGAATGGCGTCGGCTGCTTCGATCGCGTCGCGCAGGCGGCGGGCCCCGGCCGGGCCCCCGCCGACGTCGTCGTCCTCGTCATAGGGCTCGACCGCCTTCAGCCCGTCGAAGAGCTCGAGCTCCACGGACGGCGGCAGGAGATCCTCCGCCGCCCGCAGCAGCTCGGTGTTATGGGAGCCGCGACGCAGGCTTCCTGAAATCGCGAGCACCTTCATCGTTCTACGCCTCCTTGATGAGCTCGAGGTGGACCGTCAGGGTCACCTCGTCGCCCAGGGTCTTGCCGCCACCCGGGAGATCCATCTGCCAGTCGAGGCCGAAGTCGTGACGGTCGACGATGGTCTCGAGATCGATCCCGAGCCTGTCGTTGTCAGCCGGGTCGGCGCGGCGGCCGGTGATCTCGCCGCGGGCGACGACCGGCTTGGTGATGCCCTTGACGGTGAGCTCGCCGTTGACGACCAGCTGGTCGCCATCCCTCGAGATCTCCTTCGACTCGAAGATGATCTCCGGGATGCTGCTCGGCGTCGAAGAACTCAGGCGAGAGGAGGTGCCGTAGAGGTTCTCCTCCGCTCACCTGGACGCTCTCCACCTTCGCGCGGCCGGAGATCTCCGGCGACCCGGAGGCGTCGCTGACAGGGTCGCCTCGAACTCGTTGAAGCTGCCGCGGAAGGTCCCGACCACGTGCTTGACGGCGAACCCGACGCTCGAATGGATCGGATCGGATTGCCAGCTGCCGGTCGGGATGGTTGACTCTGCTTGTGCTGTTGCCATTGAATGTCTCCTTCGTGAGGGCTAAGCTTTACTTGACCTGTCAAACAGTTTAGCAGAGAACTTGAGCACACAACAGTTGAGCACTAAAACACTTCAAACACTTCCGTCGACCGACGCGTTCGCGAACCTGGCGGCCGCCTACGCGATCCTCACCCGTGAGCTCAGCGCCTCGCTGGTCGCCCAGCACGGGCTGACCATCAACGACTACGGGTGCCTGCTGCTGCTCTCACGAGCGGGCGAGGAGGGGATGCGCCGCATCGACCTCGCGAACGAGCTGCGGCTCTCGCCGTCTGGGATCACGCGGCTCCTCGACCGTCTCGAGGATCAGGGCCTGGTGGGGAAGGGCGCCTGCAAGGAGGACGCCCGCGTGAGCTACGCCATCCTCACCGACGACGGGCCTGGCCAAGCTCAGGGATGCCGCTCCGGGGCACATCGAGGACATCGAGCGCCACCTGGCGGATGTCCTCGACGAGGACGAGATGCGGACGCTCACCGAGCTGCTCGGCCGGCATCGGCGACGCCGAGGGGACGCCCAGTGCACGCCCAGGAGTAGCCCGGACGCCGGCGCGATCGTGCGCCGAGCGGGGATTGGCGATTACCACCTGTCAGCGGACGCGATCGCGGATCCCTGCGTGATCGCAGGCATGCGCTCCTGCAACGCGAATTGCATCGGCCCCGAACGGTGGTTGACATTCGGGGATCCGGCAGTTAGGCTGCTGCGCGGAGAAGGGTGAACCTCAGGTCGAGCCTGATGGAGCAACCCTACAGGCGCCTCAGGGGAGGAACTGGGCGCCACAGGACCACTCCCGTCAGAGGAGGTTGCTGTGGCAGTTCCCACCCCAAGCACCGAAGAGCATGCGGTCGTCCAGGGTCGAGCGGTTCCCGAAGGCGCCCGTCATACCGGCCCCGGCCCGGACGACGAGTTTCTCGTCGCCCTCGCCAAGAACGGCCGGACCGACGCCTACGACCAGCTGGTGCGCCGCTACCGGCGCTTCGTGCGGGTCAAGTCCTCGTCCTACTTCCTGCTCGGCGGCGACGCCGACGACCTGATGCAGGAGGGGATGCTGGGTCTGTTCAAGGCGATCCGCGACTACAGGCCCGAACGCGAGTCGAGCTTCCGCGGCTTCGCCGAGCTCTGCATCACCCGGCAGATCATCACCGCGGTGAAGACCGCGACCCGCAACAAGCACACCCCGCTCAACCAGTACGTCTCGTTCAGCCAGACGCCGGCGGCGGCCGGCCCTGACTCCGAGACGACTCTGGAGGAGGTTCTGCCCGGGCCCTCGGTTCGGGACCCGGCCAACCAGGTGATCGCCGGCGAGGAGCTCGAGAGCCTCGTCGCCTGCCTCACCAGCGTGCTGTCCGAGCTCGAGAGCCACGTGCTGGCGCTCTACCTCGACGGTCACTCCTACGAGGTGATCGGCGAGCGGCTCGACTGCGACACCAAGACCGTCGACAACGCGCTGCAGCGCGTCAAGCGCAAGGTGGGCATCCACCTCGATTCCCGCGCGGTGAAGATCTGAGCGGCTGTCAACTTACGCAGGTAGGCACGGCAGCCGGCGGCCGTCCCGGGTGCGCCCGGGGCGGCCGCCGTCTATCTGCGGCGCCTGCATCCGGCCCGCGAAGGGGCTGGTCGCGACCTTCTTCGCCAGCTCGCCCGGCTCGACCTTGCCGAGCAGGGCGCGGAGCTCCTTCCGCTCGCGGTCGGAGAGGTTCGAGGGCGGCCCTTGGAGGAGCGGACGATCTCGACCATGCGCTTGCGCTCCTTCGTCGGTGAGGCGATCGCAGACGTGGTTGCGGACCGCGACCACCACCTCGGCCGCGGCCAGCAGCCAGGCCCCGCGGGCGAGCCACTTGCCGCGCGCCGCGGCGGCGGCGGGATCCTTGAGCGCGTCGCTGAATCTGCTGCGGAGGCGGCACGCGGCCAGTCTAGGCGGCGCGTGCGGCACAGGTGTCCAGACCCGGATTTCGTGGTCGGGAATCCGCGCCGCGATGCCGATATCGGGCGAGGTGAGAGCCCGGTATGCCATCGGAGGGATTCCGGCTGGCTCGCCCTGCTCGCGCTTCCCGCGAGCGCGGCGGCGGGGCCGGGACGAGGCCCAGGCGCTCGCCCTCGCCGGCCAGACAGTGCGCCCAAGGAGCGGGCGGACGTGGGCAAGACGGGTGTTCCGCAAGCGTTATGGGCAGAAGCACACGATGCGCGGCCTGTGCTCGAAGCGGCAACCGCGCCCGCGTCTCCGCTGCGGTCCGGACGGCCAGCCGGAGTGCCAGGCAGGAGCTGGTCGACTTCGGCGAGACGGATTTCATCGATCTGCTACGGGGATGAGCCGACGACTCGGTCGAGAACGCGATGGCGCGAGTGCATCGCGGAGGGAGTCGACGAGATCCTCGACTCGCGATGACGACGTCGAAGACGACGACGGACGACGGAATAGTCGTTCGCAGCTCGGCGTGGCCGCTCCTACTCTGTCGAGCTGCCCGCCTAGCTCAATTGGTGGAGCACTCGATTTGTAATCCAGAGGTTCCCGGTTCGAGTCCGGGGGCGGGCTCTTGCCCCTAAGCGATCTCAAGCCGCCGTGCCCGGGGGAGTGGGTCGAGTACTCCGACGACCTGCGCACCCTGCTCCTCTACGGCGGGCCGATCACCGAGCCCGTCGAGACGCTGAACCGGCAGGGGTGGGAGAGCTTCGAGCTGCTCTCCACCGAGCGCGCCCTCGCCGACACCGCCGGGCTGCGCCGACGCAGCCGGGCGAGTCCACCTGGTTCCGGACCTTCCGGTCGACGAGGCCTCCGCGGCGCTCGCTCGACGAGGTCGGCTCGGACCGGCTGGTCGCCCTCGGCGGCGGCCGGGTGATCGACTCGGCGAAGGCGGTCGCCTCGGTCACGCGGCGCGGAGGTGGCGGCGATCCCGACGACGCTGTCCGGCGCGCCGATCACGGGCTTCCACCGACTGCCGGCCGGCCGCGAGTCGGAGGTGTCCGGGTTCGTCAGGCCGTCCCTGGTGCTCGCCTATGCCGACGCGATGACCAGCGCCCCCGAGCCTCAGCTGCGCGCCACCGCGATGAACGCCCTCGCCCACGGCGCGGATTCGCTCTACACGCCTCTCGCCGACCCCATCTCTCGCGAGACGCGCTTCGCGGCGCCGAGCTGATCGCCGGCGCGCTCGACCAGCCGCCGGCGGAGCGCGACCGCGCCGCGCTCGCGCTCGGCGCGCTGCTCTGCGCGATCGCGGTCGACCGGGCCGGGTTCGCGCTCCATCACGTCCTCGGCCAGACCGCGGTTCGGGTCCTCGGGACCCCGCACGCCGAGACCTACGCCGCGCTGCTGCCGCAGACGATGGGCGCGATGCGGCCGCGTGCGCCCGAGCAGATCGCGGCGCTGGCGGAAGCCCTCGGTACCGAGCCCGACGGGATCGAGAGCGAATCGACGAGCTCGCCGGGCAGTCGCCGGCTCGGCGAGCTCGGCGCGGATCGCGGCCGGATCGACGAGGTGGTCGATCTGGCGATGCGGCGCGCCCGAGCTCGCCCAGATGACACCCGGCGAGGTCGAGCGCTCGGACCTGGCTGGCGATTCTCGAGGCCGCCTGGTAGCACTGACAAGGCGGGCCCCGCCTGTAACTGGCTCGCCAGGCGGGGTTTCGATCTACTGCCTTCGGAACGGGCGCCAGGCATGGACGAGGAGAGACTGCTCACCTATCACCGCTTCACGCGCGAGCACGGCGTCAACCGTCCGCTCTACTGGCTCGCGCGCCTGATCTCGTCCCCTTCTTCCTCGTCTACTTCCGGCTTCGCGCGGATCGGACGCGAGCACGGCAAGGTCACCGGGCCGCTGATCGTCGCGTCCAACCACCGCAGCTTCCTCGACCCGTTCGTGATCGGCGCCTCCCTTCCGTGGCGCCGCCCGCTCCACTACGTCGCCAAGGTCGAGCTCTTCGAGAAGCGCTGGCAGGGCTGGATCCTGAACCGGCTCGGCGCCTATCCGGTGCGTCGCGGCCAGTCCGACGAGCAGACCCTGGTCACCTCGCCGCGAGGTGCTCGAGCGCGGCGGCGCGATCTGCATCTTCCCGGAGGGGACACGGCACCGAACCGGCTCGCTGGGCCGGCCGAAAGCGCGGCTTCGGCCGCCTCGCGCTGGAGACCGGCGCGGCGGTGCTGCCGGTCGCCGTTCACGGCACCGAGCAGGTGCGCCGCGGCTGGAAGATCCGCCCGAAGAAGGTCAAGGTGCGGATGGGCCGCGCGCTCACCTTCCCGCGGACCGAGGACCCCTCGCCGGCGCTCGCGAACTCCGTCGGCGCGCGAGTCTGGCCCGTGATCGAGCTGCAGTGGGAGTGGCTCGGCGGGCTGCCGCCGCTCCGCAAGGCGGCGGTGATCGGCGCCGGCAGCTGGGGAACGGCGGTCGCGGTGCTGCTCGCGCGCGGCGGGCTCGACGTGCAGCTCGGCACCCGGACCGCCGAGCGCGCCGAGGAGATGAACGAGACCCGCACGAACGAGGGTTACCTGCCGGGCATCGAGCTCCCGGACTCGCTCGACGGTCAAGCGGGCGGCCGACATCGAGCTCGCCGGGATCGACCTGGTCTGCCTCGCGGTCCCCTCGGCTGCCCTTCCGCAGGCGGTCGGCGCGATCGGCGACCGCGTCGGGCAGCGCGCCTCGGTGCTGCTGCTCAGCAAGGGGATGGTCGCCCCGATGGCCGCGCTGCCCTCCGAGTACGTCTCCGAGCGCGTCCGCGCCCGGGCGATCGCCTCGCTCGGCGGCCCCGCCCACGCCAAGGAGGCCGTGTCCGGGACCGCGGCCCTCGTGCTCGGCAGCCGCGATCCGGACCTGCGGGACCAGCTCGGCGAGCGTCTTCGACGAGGCGGGCCTGGTCTGCGAGCGCTCCGAGGACATGATCGGGGTCGAGGTCGCGGGCGCGGCCAAGAACGCGGCCGCGCTCGCCGGCGCGGCGGCCGCAGGCGCAGGGAATGAACGCCGCCGGGATCGCCACCGCGCAGGTGTGGCGGGAGTGCGTCGCCTACGCCCGGGCGCGCGGCGCCGAGCACGAGACCTTCGCCGGCATCGCCGGGGTCGGCGACCTGACCGCGACGATCCTGGCCGAGGGCAGCCGCAACCGGCGGGCCGGCGAGCTGCTCGGGCAGGGCACGCCCGCCGAGCAGATCCCGGGGATCATCGGCCAGGCCTCGGAGGCGCTCGATTCAGTGCCGCTGATCGCCGAGGCCGTGTCAGGAAGTCGGGCATGGGCAGCTCGGCGCTCGACGGCCTGGCGGGGCTGATCGCGGGCGAGATCTCGCCGGGCGAGTGGATGGCCCGGGTCAGGCAGGCCGAGCGGCTGCGGCGCGAGCCGGCGGCGGGAGGCCGGGCGGCATGATCAGGCGTCCCGCGGGTACGCTTGCCAGGTGTCCGACTCGGAGAAGGGCTCGGCTCCGGCCGAGGAGTCGAAGGCCGAGCTCGACCGCGCCTTCGAGAGCCTCTATCGCGATCACCTCCGCGACGTCTACTCCTACTCCTACTACCGCGTCGGCAACCACCACGACGCCGAGGACGTCACCGAGCAGGCCTTCCTACAGGCCTACCGGCATTTCGAGCGCGCCCGCCGGGAGTCGAACGGCCGGCCGCTGCGGCCGTGGCTCATCCGCATCGCCCACAACCTCGCCTCCAACTACCACCGCGACCGGGCCCGCCGGCCCCAGCGCGTCCTGGAGGAGAGCGAGCCGATCGCCGCGCCGCACGGGACCGAGCAGATCGTCGAGGGGCGGGAGGAGCTGAAGAGCGTCATGGACCACCTCCAGCACCTACCCGACGACCGCCGCGACGCGCTGATCATGCGCTTCGCGCTCGGCATGGACAACCGCGAGATCGCGCGGGCTCTGGGCCGTTCGGATGGTGCCACCAAGGTGTTGATCCACCGCGCGATCAAGCAGCTCGAGGAGGAGATGAGTGCCGATGGCAGCTGAGCCGAGCCGGGACGTCGAGAGCCTGCTGCGGTCCGCGCTGCGGCCGATCGAGCCTCCCGAGAACCTCCCCGGCCGGGTGGAGGAGACGCTCAGCGCGGTCACCGAGGCAGCCGCCGAGGAGCTCTCCGCGTGGGCGGAGGAGCTCTCCGAATCCGAGCTCCGCTCGCTGCGCGATCCGCGGAACTGGGTTCGCCCCGCGGCCGCGATCGCCGCGGGCGGGATCGCCGCCGGCGGACTGGTGCTCGTCGAGCTCAGGCGCCGCGGCGGCAAGAGGCCGTCACGTCTCTCCGGGCTGGCCGACCAGGTCACGGACATCGCCGATCAGGTCCGGGACCAGGTCCGGAACCGTCGCGACTGATCGGCCTCTAGGCGCGGGCGGCCGGCGCCGCCCGGCGCATCGGGCGGGACGCGTAGAAGGCGATCACGCCGGTGATCCCGAGGATCAGGTGCAGGACGTTGTCCTCGTTGTTGACCGGCACCAGCTTGAACAGGGTGTCGTTCTCGGCGATGAAGCCGATCCCGTTGTTGCTGGTGGCGATGAAGCCGAGCACGCAGAGGACGATGTAGAGGATGCCCACGAAGAGCGCCGCCCCTCGGGCGGCGGAGCCCGCGGCGATCAGCAGCAGGGCACCGATCGCGATGTGGACGAGGTTGTGCCAGCCGTTCACCGACAGGACCCCGAAGACGTTCTCGCGTCCGGATCGAGTCTCCCGTCGCGAAGCTCGCCTCGTAGAAGAAGCCGATGATCCCGGCTATCACGAGCACCGCACCTACCAGTAGGCAGTAGAGCCTTGCGGGGCTTGCTTCCTCCATGCGTTCCTCCTTGCGCTGCATGATCCGAATTGAGGTCCTGCTCGTAGCCACATGCGTGGGAGGCAACCAAGTAGATCATCCGCGGTGGTCGCGGTGAGCCGGGCAGAGCTCCAACGCCTCGCCGACGAGGATCTGATGCCCCTGGTCGCGAGGGAGGACCCGCTGGCGTTCGAGGTCTTCTACGACCGGCACGCCGGGGCGGCCTATTCGCTCGCCTATCGGATCGTCGGCAGCCGCACCGGTGCGGAGGACGTCACTCAGGAGGCGCTGCTCTCGATCTGGCGCAGCGGCGCCCGCTACGACCGCGCCCGGGGCAGCGTGCGGGCCTGGACGCTCGGCATCGTCCGCAACCGGGCGATCGACATGCTGCGCAAGGAGTCCGGCCGCTCCCCGAAGCTCGCCGCAGGTGGCGACGAGGTGCTGGAGCGCCACGCGGCTGATCAGCTCACCGACACCGAGGCCGTGCGCAGGGAGACGGCCCGGGAGGTCCGTGGCGCGATCCATGAGTTGCCCGAGGACCAGTCCCGGGTGATCCAGCTGGCCTACTTCGGGGGCTTCAGCCACTCCGAGATCGCCGAGATGCTCAATGAGCCCCTCGGAACGATCAAGGGCCGGATGCGCCTCGGGATGGACAAGATCAGAGCGACCCTGGCGGAGGGCTGGTGACCGGCGAGCACCCCGATAGGGACGATCTCGTCGCCTTCGCGCTCGACGCGCTCGAGCCGGGCGAGGAGCGGGCGATCGAGGCCCACACGCCGGGCTGCGCCCGCTGCACCCGAGAGCTCGAGGCCCTGGTGCCGGCAGTGGCCGTCCTGGGCGAGTCCGTCGAGCAGCTCGAGCCGCCGCCCGAGCTGCGCGAGCGGGTGCTCGCCGAGGTGCAGGCCGATGTCGCGCGCTCCGCTCCCGAGCGAGAGGCGCCGCCCAACCGCCAGCGTCCCGGCTGGCGCGGCCTGCTGATGCGCCCGGCGATCGCCGTCGGACTGGCGATCGTGATCGCCGCGGTCGGCGGTTACCTGATCGCGGGCAACAACGGTGGAGGTGGTCCGCAGGAGACGACCGTTCCGGTCGTGGCACAGCAGGGAATCGGCGGGACCCTCGTGGTCGGCGAGCACTCCTCCATGCTCGACCTGCATGGCATGGGCCCGCTGAAGGGTCGGCAGGTCTACCAGGTGTGGGTCGCCAAGGGCCAGAGCCTGCGGCCCTCCTCCAACTTCATTCCCGACGCGAGCGGCAGGGCGATGACGGCCGTGGACGGCCACCTCACCGCCGGGACGAAGGTGATGGTCACCCGAGAACCACACCCGGGCCAGACGACGCCCACGCCGCCGATCCTCCTCAGCGCAGCCGTCCAGTAGCGAGGGCGGCCCGTTGGGCCGCTCCTCTACGCTGGCGCTCACCATGGAGACCGGCACCCAGCAGCGCCAGACCTGCTACCGGCACCCGAATCGAGAGACCGGCGTCTCCTGCTCGAACTGCGGTCGGCCGATCTGTCCTGACTGCATGACGTCGACCTCTGTCGGGATGCGCTGCCCCGAGTGCGCCCGGCAGACGACGAAGGTGAGGGCCGGCGCCGGGGCCTTCAGTCCCACCGCGGGGAAGATGCCCGCCACGATCGCGCTGATCGCGATCAACGTGATCGTCTTCATCATCGAGCTCGCCGGCGGGGGGTCGGGTTCGCTCAGCGGCGGCGGCAGCGTGATCCACGACGCCGGGCTGCGCGGCCCCGACGTCGCCAACGGCGACTGGTGGCGGGTGATCACCGGCGGCTTCCTGCACGCCGGATTCCTCCACCTGCTCCTCAACATGTACGTCCTCTACGTGGCGGGCAGCATCCTCGAGCCGGGAATCGGCACCCCGCGCTTCCTGGGCATCTACTTCGTCTCGCTGATCGCCGGCTCGCTCGGGGCGCTGATCGTCGATCCCAACTCGCTCACCGTCGGCGCCTCCGGGGCGATCTTCGGGCTGATGGCCGCGGTGGTCGTGATCGCGCGGGGCCGCGGGGTCGAGCAGATCGCCTCCCAGTTCGGCCTCTTCATCGTGCTCAACCTGGTGCTCACCTTCTCGATCTCCGGAATCTCGGTGGGCGGGCACATCGGCGGCCTGATCGGCGGGGCCGTGGCGGCCGGCCTGGTCCTGCTCGTCGAGCGTCGGATGAGCGGCCGCGCGGGCTTCGGCCTCGAGCTGGCCGGCATCGTCGTGATGATCGCGGCGACCTTCGCCGGCGCCTTAGCCGTGGCCGGCTAGAGGACCAACCCTCTAATCCTCGATCGCCATCAGGGCGCGCTCGTACTGGGCGCGGTCAAAGGTGAACGGGCCGAAGCCCTCGTAATCCCAGTCGGGGCGGGTGGGCTGCTCGAAGTCCTCCCAGGTGACGGTCCCCTCGGCGACCGTGACCCGGGCCATCAGGGGCGAGCAGCCGACGTCGCCGCAGCCGCAGCCGAGCAGCGCCGTCTTCTCGCCGGAGCCGTCGAACATCGGAGTCCCCTGCCCGCCGAGGAACTGGCCGGCGAGATCGATCCGCAGGTAGCCGGCGACCAACCCGATGTAGTTCCCGGCCATCTCCTCCTCGTCGTCTGACCGGGCGGAGGGCAGCTCGGCCTCGCGGACGAGCTCCGGCAGCTCGACGCCGTTCACCTCGATCTTGATCTGCCGCAGGTCGTCGGGAAACTCCTCCCCGGCCGGCGCGAGCTCGAAGCTGACCTCGTCCACGCCGTGATGATTGCGGATCGGCCGGGGCGGCCTCAGCGCGGGTAGTGGTCCGTCCGCCCGCGACCCAGGAGGCGGCTCGCCCGGCTCCGCATCGCGCCCGCGACCTCGCGCCCGGCGCCGACAGCGCGGCGCGCAGCTCCAACACCGGCGCTGGCCGCGCCCTCTGAGAGCTCGCGGGCGGTGCGAGCCCCGCCGTCGGCGACGCGGCGGCCGATGGAAGCGGCCTCGCCGACCAGCAGCCCCGGCAGCTCGGCCACCGAGTGGGATCCGTCCGAGCCCCAATCGTCCGGCGGTTCCGGCGCGGGGGGAGGGGCCGAGCGGCGTTCGGGCCTCGTGATCCCGACCTGCTCGGCGAGCTCCCTCTCGCGCTGCCGTGGCGGATCGTCCTGGCGTACCTGGGCGGCCGAGGCCGCCCGCCGCTCGGCCTCGCGCTTCAGGTCCTCGACCGAGGCCTTCAGGGTCGAGCGGTGTGCGCGCCGCGCGACCGGGCCTGGGAGCGGGATGCCGACCTCGAGGCCGAGCTTGTAGGTCGCCCGCGTCCGGTCTCCGCCGAGATCCTCGAAGAGGTAGTGGCCGTCGGCGTCGTTGATCCCGTTGCCCTCGACGAAGTCCCACTCGATCCGCTCCGGTTCGTCGTAGCGGTAGTCGAGCGTGTAGTCGACCTTGCGGACCTTCGCGTCGATGAACAGGCGGACCCGCTTGCCGCGGCCCTGCTCGTCCCAGTCCAGCACCTCGGTGTCGACGACGGCGCTCTGCCAGGAGGGGAACGTCTCGTAGTCGGTGATCGCGTCGAAGCAGGTCTTGATCGGCGCCGCGATCTCGACGGTGTGCTCGGCCCAGTTGAGGCCCATCTCTCTCCTCTCCGACCTAGGAGCGCCCCGCCGGCGCGGGGAGGGGCGCCGGCTCGAACGTCACCCCGTGGGGGGCGTCAACCCTATCCGGGTGAAGCAGGTGGGCGAGCAGCTCGGTCCCCTCGACCAGGCGCGGCCCGGGACGCGAGAACGATGCAGCGGCGTCAACGGCCCAGATCCGCTCGGCGCCGATCGCCGCAACCTCGGTCGCGCGTGTCTCGACCTCCGCACGTGCCCTCGTCGCGTCCCAGCCGCAGGGCATCGCGACGATCACCTCGGGAGCGGAGGCGGCGAGCTCGTCCCACTCGGCGGTCCGCGACTTCGCGCCCGGCACTCCCGAGCACGTCCGTGCCGCCGGCGATCTCGATCATCTCCGGCACCCAGTGCCCGCCGATGAAGGGCGGGTCGAGCCATTCGAGGGCGAGCACCCGCGGACGGGAGGCGCCCTCGACGGCTGCGCGCACCCGCTCCAGCCGCCGCTCGAGATCGTCGCGCAGGGCGATGGCCTTCTCGGCGACCCCGGTCGCCTCGCCGAGTCGCGGGACGTCGGCGAGCACCTCGGCGAGGTTCGAGGGATCGAGCGAGATCACTCGGGGCCTGGTCGGCAGGCGGGCCGCCACCGCCACGACGTCGTCGTAGGAGACCGCGCAGACCTCGCAGACCGCCTGGGTGACGATCAGGTCCACGTCGAGCTCCTGCAGGGCCGGCTCGTCGAGCTCGTAGAGGTGGCGCCCCTCGCCGGTCAGGCGTCGGACCTCCGCGTCGATCTCGCCGCGCTGAGAGTCCCGTCGGGGACCAGGCTCCGGGTCAGATGCCGCTTGCCGGCGGCCTCGCGGCGGGTAGTCGCACTCGTGGGTGACGGCGACGACTTGATCGCCGAGGCCGAGGGCGAATAGCATCTCGGTCGCGGACGGAACCAGACTGGCGATTCGCACCCGACGAATATGGCACTTCTGAGCGACGAGGAGATCAAGGAGCGGCTCAAGGAGCTGGAGGGCTGGCGCCAGCGCGGCGAGTACATCGTCAAGAGCTTCGACCGCGGGGACTTCGTGGGCTCGGTCAAGTTCGTCGACTCCCTGGTCGCGCCCGCCGAGGAGATGAACCACCATCCCGACATCGCGATCTCCTGGAGCCAGGTCGAGGTCGCGATCTCGACCCACGCCGAGGGCGGCCTCACCGAGAACGACTTCGAGCTGGCCAAGAAGGTCGAATCTTTGGCCTGAGCCGAGGCGCCGGCGCAGGCCGCGCCGCTGAAACGGAAGCGGCGACGCCGGGCGGCACAAACACCGTCGGGTCGTTCGGTAGCCTTGGCTCGTCGCCTGTGACCGACGACGACCTCCCTCGAAGTACGTGCGCCCGCTGGGGCGTGCACGATCCGGCCGCCGGCCCCCTGCCTGACGGGGGGAGGACGAGATGAGCGCCGTCCTTCTCGTCCTCCTGTTCGTCCTGATCGCGATCAACGGCGTCTTCGTCGCCGCCGAGTTCGCGCTGGTCCGCTCCCGCCGGTCCAAGCTCGAGCAGTTCGCCTCGGAAGGCTCCCGAGGTTCTGTGGCGGTCCTCCGGCAGCTCGACGACATCGACGAGTACCTGTCGGCCTGCCAGCTCGGGATCACGATGGCCTCGATCGGGATCGGCTTCCTGGGAGAACCGGCCGTTGCCAAGCTGATCGAGCCGATCTTCGGCGGGCTGTCCCATGGGGTCGCGGTCGCGGTCTCCGTCGCGATCGCCTACGCGCTGGTCACCTCACTGCATGTCGTGGTCGGCGAGCAGGCGCCGAAGCTGTTCGCAATCGCGCGGCCCGAGGACAGTGCCCGTCGTCTCGCAGCTCCCCTGAACTGGTTCCGGCGGGTCACGGCTCCGATCACCGTCGCGCTGACCTGGATGGCCAACGGCGTAGCCCGCCTCTTCGGCATCCGGCCGGAAGAGCTCGACGAGGAGCAGCCGACCCCCGAGGACCTCCAGTTGCTGATCTCCCAATCGGCGGTGCGAGGCAAACTCGACCCGGGCGAGGCGGGGATGCTGAGCGGGGTCTTCCACCTGCACGAGCAGGAGGCGCGCGAGGTGATGACTCCGATCCCCGCGGTGGTCACCGTCGATGCATCGGCGACCGTCTCCGAGGCGCTCAACCTCTGCATTTCCTCGGGACACAACCGACTGGTTGTGGTCGAGGACGGCAACGCCGACCGCGTCAAAGGCATCGTCCACGCGCTCAGGCTGGTCCGGCTGATGATGGCCGAGGGTCCCGAGGCGAAGATCGAGCCGGCGATCCGCGACGCCCTGATCGTGCCGGAGACCAAGCCGCTCGACGACCTGCTCACCGAGCTCCAGCGCCAGCGATCCTCGGTGGGCGTCGTGGTGGACGAGTACGGGCGGACGGTCGGCATCGTCACCGTCGAGGACATCCTCGAGGAGGTGGTGGGGGAGATCGAGGACGAGACCGACCCCCTGGCGGGCTCGCTGAGGCAGCTCGCCAACGGCGACTGGTATGTGAGGGGTCACGTCTCGCTCGGCGATCTCGCGGACCGCGGCATCGAGCTGCCCGTGGACACCGATGCCTACAACTCCGTCGGCGGCTACGTCTTCGGGGAGCTCGGCCGGCTGCCGAAGCGCGGCGATCTGATCACGGCCGACGGCTACGAGATCCGGGTGGAGTCGGTGCGCGAGAACCGGATCGAGGCGGTTCGGATCCATCCCCAGTCCGCGTAGGGCCGTCGTTGCAGGCGTTTTTCCTTCCGTCCGTTTAGGGCTCTACGTTGCCGGAAATTGAGGTTGGGTCTTGAGGAGGCCACATGTGGGTCGTCCGGTTCAGCGACAAGCAGCTTGAGGTAGTCAGGGCGGTGCTCCGCTCGGAGGAGCACCGGGGGCCGGCACTGGAGGGCGCGCTGGAGGCACTCGATCTCGCCCGATGGGACGACCTCCCCGAAGCGCAGCTCCCCTGGTCCGAGGTCGAGGCGGAGGCCACGAAGCAGGGGGTCTCCGAGGCAGATGTGATCTGGGATCGTTCCGGTCGCCATGACGAGCCCGCGGTGCCGCCGATCGCAGCGAAGTCGCGCGTCAAGCGCAAGGGCAAGCAGGCGGCGGCCTAGAGCCGGGGCACTCCTCGGCGCGGCGCTCGTCGGGCTCGCGCTGGTCGGCGTCGCCGGGTGCGGTGGTGGCGACGACTCCGCCGCGCCGGCGAACCGCTTCGACGGCCCCGCCGCGTGGTCTCTTCTCCAGCGCCAGGTCGCCGTCGGGCAGCGGCCCGCCGGCTCGCCCCAGCTTCGGCGGCTCGCGACGGAGCTTCGGCCGCTGCTGCCCGGCGGTCGCTTCGAGCCGTTCCCCAGCACCGGGCCGCAGCAGGGTCTCCGCAACATCGTCGGCGTCGCTCCCCGGGCGAGCGCCGGCGATCCTGATCGGCGCCCACTACGACACCGAGTGGCACCCGAAGGGGTTCGTGGGCGCCAACGACAGCGCGGCCGGCACGGCGGCCGTGATCGGGCTCGCCCGTTCGCTCGCCGGTGAGCTCCCCAAGGACCACCGCGAGATCCGGTTCGTGCTCTTCGATGGCGAGGAGGACCCGCCCGGCTGCAGCGACAAGGACTTCCAGTTCTGCGCCCTGCGCGGATCCCGGGCCTACGCGGCCGCGCACCCGGGCGAGATCGGGGACATGATCCTGCTCGACTACATCGCCAACCGGGGCGCGCGGATCGCCCGCGAGGCGAACTCGAGCCAGGCGCTCTGGGAGCAGCTGCGCCAGGCGGCGGAGCAGGTCGGCGCGGCGGACATCTTCCCGGCGGGCGTCCAGGGCGGGGTCATCGATGACCACATCCCCTTCCTCGAGCAGGCGATTCCCTCGATCGACCTGATCGACTTCAACTACCCCTACGCCGACACGGTGGAGGACACCCCCGACAAGCTGGATCCAGCGGTGCTGGACGAGGTCGGCGAGACGGTCGCCCAGCTCGTCATCAACCTGAACGCCGCCCGCTAGTCGTACTCGTAGAACCCTGCGCCGGACTTGCGTCCCAGCTTGCCCTTGTCCACGAGTGCGATCAGCCGGCCCGGCGGACGGTGGTGATCCTCGCCGCTGTCTGCGTGGAGGGCCTCGCCGATCGCGACCGCCACATCAACGCCGATCAGATCGAGCAGGGCGAGCGGCCCCATCGGGTAGTTGGCGCCGAGGGTCATGCAGCGGTCGACGTCCTCGGCTTCCATGCCGGTCTGCTCCATCAGGCGCACGGCGTCGAAGAGGTAGGGGAAGAGCAGGCGGTTGACGACGAAGCCGGGTTCGTTCGGCACCTCGACCACCGTCTTGCCGATCGCCTCGCACCAGGCGCGCGCCCGCGGGCGGATCTGAGCGTCGGGCCGCGTCAGGCATGCAGAGCTCGACCAACTCCATCTTCACCACCGGGTTGAAGGGGTGCAGCCCGAAGACCCGCTCAGCGTGGCCGCTCTGAGAGCCGAGCTCGTCGAGCAACAGGGAGGAGGTCGTCGTCGCGAGGTCGGCGTCGGCCGCCGCGTCACCGACGGCCTTGAGCAGGTCGACCTTGGGCCCGAGCTCCTCGACGACGGCCTCGACCACCAGGTCGCAGTCGGCAAGGTCGCCCGCCGCGGTGGTCACCTTGATCCTCTTGGCGTCTGCCCCATCGACCTTCGCGGAGAGGGAATGCGCCTGCTCCTCGGCACGCCACGCCGAGGCGTCCGAGCGGGCCAGCAGGACGACCTTCGAGGCGACGCTCGCGCATGCCGCGAGGCCGGTCGCGATCGTGCCGCTGCCCGCGACCGCTGGCCGCTCATATGTAGGGACGCCCGCCACGCAGGGTGTCTATCACGGGGCTGTACTGGCTGACTCGCCAGTCAAGGGGTGTATGCTCAGGTCTACGAGACTTGGTTGCTTGAAGAAACCGACTGAGGAGGCAAGAGGTGGCTGAGAACGGAGGGTTCGGTGGACGCGAGGTCGTGATCGTGGAGGCGGCTCGCCTTCCGGTCGGGCGCGGACACGAGGAGAAGGGCTACTACAAGGACGCCCACGCCTCGAATCTGCTGGCCAAGTCCTACGGCGCCGTGATCGAGAGGGCCGGCATCGAGCCCTCCGAGGTCGAGGACGTCGTCGCCGGCTGTGTGCAGCAGTTCGGTGAGCAGGGCATCAACATCGCCCGCAACGCCTGGCTCGAGGCCGGGCTTCCCATCGAGACCCCCGCCACGACCGTCGATCGCCAGTGCGGATCGGCGCAGCAGGCCGTCAACTTCGCGGCCGCACTGGTCGCTTCCGGCGTCCACGACGTCGCCATCGGAGGCGGCGTGGAGCACATGGGCCACATCTCCTTCGCCGACTCCGCCGAGGTGATGAAGGAGCACGGCTTTGCCTTCTCGCCGCAGTTGCTCGAGCGCTACAACCTCGTTCCCCAGGGCATCTCGGCCGAGATGATCGCCGACAAGTGGGAGATCCCCCGCTCGGAGCTCGACGAGATCGGCCTCCGCTCGCACCAGCTGGCCCACCAGGCAACCGAGGAGGGCCGCTTCGAGCGCGAGATGATCCCCTGGCAGAGCAACGGCGACACCTACGTCACCGACCAGGGCATCCGGCCCCCAACGGAGGACAGCGCCGAGAAGCTCGCGTCCTTGAAGCCGGCGTTCAAGGAGGACGGCAAGATCACCGCCGGCAACTCCTCGCAGGTCTCCGACGGCGCCGCCGCCGTGCTCCTGATGACGGCGGACAAGGCCAAGCAGCTCGGCGTCACCCCGCGCGCGAAGATCGTGGATCAGACGACCGTCGGCGTGGACCCGGTGATCATGCTCACGGGCCCGATCCCGGCGACCAGGAAGATCCTGGAGCGCAACGGGATGAAGATGGACGACATCGACCTCATCGAGATCAACGAGGCCTTCGCCTCGGTGGTCGCCGCGTGGCGGCGCGAGCTCGAGCCCGACATGGACCGCGTCAACGTCAACGGCGGCGCGATCGCGATCGGTCACCCGCTCGGCTCGACCGGCGCGCGCCTGATCACCACGCTGCTCCACGAGCTGGAGCGCTCCGACAAGGAGACCGGCCTGGTGACCATGTGCTGTGGCGGCGGGCTCGGCACCGGCACCCTGATTCAGAGGGTCTGACCCGATCTCACAAAGTTCCGCCGGGACGTGGAGCGCCGACGACCGCAAGCTGATGCGCGCGGACAAGGTGCTGCGCCGGGTGATGGAGGAGCAGGGACCGATTCATCCGGAGATCGACCGGCGCGGGAGCCGGCCCGATCCCTGGGAGGCCCTGGCGCGCGCGATCGTCGGCCAGCAGCTCTCGACCCGCGCGGCCGCGTCGATCTGGAACAAGCTGCTCGCGATCTTCGGCGGCAGGATGCCCACCCCGGAGCAGTTCCTGCGACGGAGGCGCCCGACTCTGCTCAAGGCCGGGCTCTCCAACGCCAAGGTCGAGTACCTGCGGGATCTCGCCCTCCGGATCAAGGATGGCCGCCTGGACCTGGCTCGCCTCAAGGACCTCTCCGACGAGGACGTCTGCGCCGAGCTCGTCGAGGTCAAGGGGATCGGCCGGTGGAGCGCCGAGATGTTCCTGATCTTCCATCTCGGACGGCACGACGTCATCTCGGCCGGTGACCTCGGTATCCGACGGGCGATCCAGCTCGCATACGGGATGGACGACCTGCCGGGGCCCGAGGACATCGACCGGATCGCCGAGCCCTGGCGACCCCATCGCACTCTCGCCGGGCTCTATCTCTGGCGGTCGCTTGCGAACACGCCCGTGCAGGACAGCTCGAAGTAGGGTCCTCACGCCGTGGCCGCCCTCGACCGCATCTCCATCGCCGCGATCGGGGACACGGCCGCGGACCTCACCGAGCAGGCGAGTGTGGCCGAGGCCGCCGGCATCGACTGCGTCTGGACTCCGGAGCTCTTTCGCAGCTCGGTGACCCAGGCGACCTGGCTCGCCGCCAACACGGAGAGGGTCGGGGTCGGGACCGGGATCGCCTGGGCCTTCACGCGAAGCGCCTTCATCCTCGCGGTCACCGCTCTCGACATCGACGAGATGTCGGGCGGTCGCTTCCGGCTCGGGCTCGGCGCGGGGGTGAAGCGGTTGAACGAGACCTGGCACTCGGTCGACTACGGCAAGCCTGCGCCTCACCTGCGCGAGACCATCGAGGCGACCCGGCTGATCATGGAGAAGGCCTCGACCGGCGAGCCGATCCGCTACGACGGCGAATATCAGGACATCGACATCAAGGGCTGGGTCCGGCCCCATAAGCCGGTCCGCGAGCGCGTCCCGATCTACACCGCGGCCATGCAGGAGGGCATGTGCCGGATGGCCGGGGACGTGGCGGACGGCCTGATCGGCCACCCGATGTGTCCGCCCCGATGGGTCGACGAGGTGATGCTGCCGAATATGGAGACCGGCCTGTCGCGCTCCGGACGCGAGCGCTCGCAGATCGACTTCATCCCCACCGTGTGCTGCGCGATCGACGACGACGAGGCCCGCGCCCTGGACGCCGCTCGCCGGACGATCGCCTTCTACTCGACCGTTCGCACCTACAAGCCGCTCTGGGAGATGCACGGGTTCGCGGACGCCGCGGCAGCGGCCGGCGAGGCCTTCCGGAAGGGCGACCTCGCCGCCGTGCCCGAGGCGATCCCCGATGAGATGGTCGATGCCTACACGGCCGCCGGGCCGCTCGACAAGGTCCGCTCCCGCGTCGAAGAGGCTGGTCAGCGCGGCGACGGGGTCTGGCTGACGCCACCGACCTACTTCATCCCGCCCGAGCAGATCGGCGAGTACCAGACGAAACTGATCGAGGCGTTCGGACCGGCCTGATTCAAACGGGTCGCGCTGGCGCGCGTCCCCGGATCAAGCTAGGCCGGAAGCCCGTCCACGAACTCGTTCAACTTGCGGGGGTCGCGGAGCGGCGCACCGTGGCCGAAGCAGACGAGCTCGGGCTCGAGGGCGGCAAGCCGGCGCGCCGACTCGCGGTTTCGCACCGGGTCCGGAGTGAGCTTCGGCTTGGGTTCGTGCAGACCCGGGATGCCCGTGTACTGATCCAGGTTGGAGAGCACGTCGCCGAGGATCAGCACCCGGTCCGACTCGCGCCAGAAGGCGACGTGACCGGCGGAGTGACCGGGCACGTCCAGGACCTGGAAGCCGGCAACCTCATCTCCCTCCCTAAGGGGCTTGTCGACCTTGTGCCCGGGGCCGTGGAAGATCCGCCAGAAGAAGACGGCCATGAAGTGGTCGGGCTGGCGCTCGCGGATCACGTTCGGATCCTCGGCAGCGGGTATGTCGGCCTCCGGGCACCAGAACGGGATGCCGAACTTCTCGCAGATGTCGCGGCTCGCGCCCTGATGGTCCGGATGAGCGTGAGTCAGCGCGTGAGCCGTGACCTCGTGGCCTTCAAGCTGCTTCAGGATGCGGCCGGTCGACTGGCGGCAGCCCGCGTCGATCAGGACATCGCCGGCCAGATAGGCGTTGACCGCCCAGGGGAGCCCTGGCAGGCACTTGAGGTGCCAGACGCCGTCGGCGAGCTCCTTCATCAGTGCGCAACACCGGTTCCGCCGCGCGGGTCACCGCTGTGCTCGGCGAGCTCCTCGAGGCGGGCAATCTGGAGCTCGCCCTCGCGCCGGACCGGGTCGCCCTCGGGCAACCCCTCGATCAGGCGCCGGATCCGGTTGCGCACCTGGAGGGCGAAGTGCGGGGTGGACGGCCCGGCGAGGGCTCGGATGTCCTCGACGGTCACCGGCCTCGTCAGGCGATCGGGGCGCTCGGCCTCGCTCACCTCTTGCCCTTCTGCGGAGTCGGGCTCGGCTCGCTCTCGGCGCCGCCCGGCTGGGCGGCGCCACCTGCGGAGGTTCCCTGGCCGGCGGCGTTGCCGACCGCCGCGAGCTCCGCCAGCTCGTCGACCTCCGCCTGCACCTGTCCACCGATCGCGGTCGCGTCACCCATCAGCCAGACGTGGTTGTACACGGCGCGCGTCGGATCCGTCTCGAAGCCGGGCTTGATGTCGAGCAGGAAGCTCCGGAGCTCGGGCGGCAGGGCCTTCGCCGGTGTCGGTGAGGAGCAGCGGTCCCCACTGACCGCTCGACGCGAGGGAGGCCGCCGCGGCCGCATCGAGTGGCCGGTCGGAGTTGGCGAGCTCCATCCCGTGTCCCGGGTCATTGATGTTCCAGCCGAACGAGCCGTCCGTGTAACGGGCGAAGAAGAGAGCGTTCTGCACCACGCCGGTTGCGCCGACCCGCTGCACGCTCGCGGACACCCGGCCGATCTGCGTGAGCGCAGCCTTGGAGATCACGGAGTCAGGTCCGAGCACATAGACGGCGGCCGCCGCGTGGCGCCGCAACGCCGCCAGCGTTGCCGATGGCACCCGGTTGCGTCCGCTGAACAGGACCGGATCGCCCGAGCGGGCTGCCCAGGCGGCGGCGGGCATCGCGTAGCCGGGCACGTCGGAGCTCACCACGACGATGTGCTCGGGCTCGCTCTTCATCAGCCGCTGGCGGAGCAGGTCGATGGAGTTGGCGATCTCGGCGGGCGAGTCGCCGTGCAGCTCGCCGGCGTGGAACCCGGAGGGCACCGCGGCGCCGCCCGTTGAATAGACGGCAAAGTCGCCGGAGGCACCGCCGCCCTGTGGATTGAGCTGCGCCAGCGCCTGGGCGGTCGGGTCCGGGACCGAGCCGCGCCCGCTGATCAGCACCGGGATGCGTGTCGGCGGGCCGGCGAGCACCGAGGCGGCGATTCCGGCCTGCCAGTCGTCGTCCGGCACGAGGAGCGCGGCCTGCAGCGGCTTGGCGGCGGGAGCGGGAGGATGCGTCGCCAGGGCGGCGGCGGCGGCGTCGGCGGTCGGGTCCGGTCCGCTGATCCTGGTGGTGTTCCGGGTCGCGACCAGAGGGAATCCCAGCGTCCCGACGGGGGCCTGCTGGGCGTTGTCCGTCGCCACCGCGATCGTCACCACGCGCGTTTCCCCGTTGCCGCCGCCGCCGAACGGGTTGACGGCGACCAGCACGACCGCGACCGCCGCGACCAGCGCCAGCCCGGCGGCGACGAGACCCTTGGAGCCGAGCCGGCGCGGTAGGCGGGAGCGGAGCCAATCGATGCCGTTCTCGATGCGGTGTGGGAGGCGCACGGCGGGGAACGCTACCCGCAATGTCCGGTCGCGCCTCGGCCGGGCTTCAGCGGTAAGTGGCAGGTCCCACTTCCAGGTCGAGTAGACTGGCTGACTGACCAGTCAGTCAACCAGCATCAAACGGGTTGCTCCTCGCTTCGCTGCGGAGCACCCTCGCGGTTACGAAAGGCGCTCGAAATGGACTTCGCCCTCTCCGACGAGCAGCGGGAGCACCGGGAGCAGGTCCGCCGGTTCGCCCGTGAGGTCATCCGCCCCGCCGCCCGCAAGCACGACCAGGAGGAGAGCACTCCCTGGGAGGTCATCAAGGAGGCACGGAAGTGGGGCCTGCAGGGCCTCGAGCACATGCAGCGGATGGGCGCCGATCCCGATGGTCAGTTCGGGGTGACCACCGCCGAGGAGCTCCACTGGGGATGCGCGGGAATCGCCCTCGCGATCCAGGGCTCCGGCCTGGCCGCAGCCGGCATCGCCGCGTCCGGGACTCCGGATCAGATCGCCGAGTGGGTGCCGCAGTGCTTCGGGACCGACGAGCAGATCCAGCTCGGCGCCTACGCGGTCACCGAGGCACAGGCCGGATCCGACGTGAAGAGCCTCCGCACCACCGCCAAGCTCGACGGCGACGAGTGGTTGCTCAACGGGGTCAAGGTCTTCATCACCAACGGAGGTATCGCAGACGTCCACGTGGTCGTCGCGACGGTCGACCCAGACCTCGGGCATCGTGGGCAGGCCTCGTTCGTGGTCGGCCCGGGAACGCCCGGCCTGCGCCAGGGCAAGAAGGAGTCGAAGATCGGCATCCGCGCCTCCCACACCGCCGAGGTGATCCTGGAGGACTGCCGCATCCCCGTCGAGAACCTGCTCGGCGGAATGGACAAGTTGAACCGCAAGCTCGAGCGCGCCCGCTCGGGCCAGAAGGGGGGCTCATCGAACGCCCTCGCGACCTTCGAGATGACCAGGCCGATCGTCGGCGCCTCGGCCCTCGGCATCGCCCAGGCCGCATACGAGTGGACGCTCGACTACCTCTCGGATCAGACCGTCGACGGCGGGAGGCCGGCGCTGGAGGAACAGCGGATCCAGCAGGTGCTGGCCGACGTCGCCACCGAGATCGACGCCTCGAGGCTGCTCGTCCAGCGGGCCGCGTGGATGGGCCGCAACGGCATTCCGATGACGGGCGGCCAGGGCTCGATGTCGAAGCTCAAGGCGGGCGACGTGACCATGTGGGCCACCACGACGCTGATCGACCTGGTCGGGCCGTACGCGCAGACGACCGACTGCCCGCTCGAGAAGTGGTTCCGCGACGCGAAGATCTACCAGCTGTTCGAGGGCACCGCCCAGGTGCAGCGCCTGGTGATCTCGAGGATGCAGGCGCGCGCCTACCAGGAGCGGTTCGCGGAGGCGGCGGAGATCGCCAAGCGGGCGATGAACGGGTCTGGGAAAGACTCGGCGCAGCCCGTGGCCGTCGCCTAGACGGCCGCTCTGCAACCGCGTTTTCAGTTCGCGCCCCGGCTGGCGTTCAACCTTTCAAGCGGAGATGACTCGATCGAAGCGCTTCATACTGGCGCTCTCCGGAGCGCTGCTCGCTTGCGCCTGCGCGTTGGCGGTGGGCAGCGCGTCCGGCAAGAGCCTTCAGGAAAGGCTGGGCGCCACCCAGGACAAGCTCTCGCACGTGAAGGCGCACGCCGGCGTGCTGACGACCAGGATCAGCCATGAGTCGGCGCAGCTCGACCGGCTGACGGCGGAGGTCGCTGTCCTCCGCAACAAGGAGGCCGCGGTGGCAGCTGAGCTCGCGCAGAAGCAGGCTGAGCTCGAGCAGGCGCAGGCCCGGCTCGATCATCTGAAGAAGCGATTCCGGGAGGGGATTCAGATCCTGGAGCAGCGGCTCGTCGCGATCTACGAGTCGAACGAACCGGACCTGATCACCGTGCTGCTGCAGTCCCACGGCTTCGACGACCTCGTGGCACGCACCCAGTACATGGAGACGCTGCAGCATCAGGACAACGACATCGTGGCCAGGGTCCGCGGTCTCCGAAACGAGATGCAGGTCACCGTCAACACCGTGCGCGCCGCCCGCGACCAGATCGCGGCGCGAAAACAGGAGCTCGAGGCCACCCAGCAGAGCCTCCGCCAGCGGACCGAGGAGCTCGCAGCGGCTCGCCGCAAGCAGCACGCCACGCTGATGCAGGTGCGAAAGCAGCAGGACCACTTCGAGGGCGATCTCTCCGAGATCTCCCAGAAGATCGCCGAGCAGCTCGCCGCCAACACCGGCGCCCTGCCCGCCGGTCCGGTCAGGGCCGGAAGCGGGATGTTCATCTGGCCTGTCAATGGGCCGGTCGTCTCGGGCTTCGGGATGCGCTGGGGCCAGATGCACGAGGGCATCGACATCGCGGTTCCGACCGGCACCCAGATTCGAGCTGCAGCCTCGGGGACTGTCTCGATCGCCGGGTCGGCGGGGGGCTACGGGAACTACACCTGCATCGATCACGGCGGCAGCCTCTCCACCTGCTACGCCCACCAGGAGCAGATCCTGGTCTCGAGCGGACAGCAGGTGGCCCAGGCCCAGGTGATCGGGATCTCCGACTGCACCGGCCACTGCCTCGGCCCCCATGTTCACTTCGAGGTCAGGGTGAACGGTCAGGCCGTCGATCCGCTCGGCTATCTATAGGCCCCGGCTTCCCCGTTAATAGGTAGGCCGCAACGTGCGGCTTTAGAACAAACGTTTACCTCTCTATTGGGGTTTTTATAGTCCGGCCAATGAGGCACGATTCAGTCACTGTGAGTGCGCGTAATTGGCGCGCCGCGCGAGAAGGGGAGGCTCACGCGGCAAGCCGGACATCAGAGAGCTTCATCGTCGGCATCGGGGCCTCCGGGGGCCTGCTCGCCGGCGCCGCGATCGTCTTCGTCACGCTGCTCGGTGTCGTGTCGTTCAACGTCTGGCCTTCGTCAGCGGGCATCTCGTCCAGCGGCGGCAACGTCGAGCTGAGCGCGGGGACGCCCGCGGCGGGTGGCGGCGGTGTCGCGGGTGCCACGGGTGCTCCGCTGAGCGCCGCGTCCGGCCAGCTGGCCGCCGCGTCCGTCGGTGTTGGCGGGGCGGGAGCCGCCTCTGCCGCCGCCGGTGGCAGTGGCGGTGGCGGTGGCGGTGGCAACGGTGGCGGCGGCAACGGCGGCGGCTCGGCCGGTGGCCATTTCGGCGCCGGGGCCCCGCCCCCCGCGGGCAACACACCGGCCGCTCCTCCGAGCTCCGGCGGTGGATCCGACCAAGGGCCTCAGCTCGGGACCGGCCAGCCGATCCCCGCCGGCCACGAGACACCGAAGGCCCCGAGCGGCCGAGACGCCGGACGCCCCAACAAGGATCTCCCGGGCACGCCGGACCTCCCGACCGGCAACGCCAATCACGGCAACGCCAATCACGGCAGCGACCATCACGGCAGCGACCAGGACGGCCACGGGCACTCGCATCACGGCAAGCCGGGTCAGTCCAGTGGGACTCCTGCACCGCCCCCGTCGAGTGGGTCGGGCGATCAGTCCAATGGCTCGTCCGATGACTCCAACGGCAACTGCCCGAGGCCCCGGCCGGTCGCACGGGCGTGATCGCGGGAATCACGACTCCTCCTCGTCCTCCTCGCCGAGCCGCAGCTCGGCTCAGTGGTCCGGGCGCAGCCGGGGCCACGGCCGCGGCGGACCGGGACTAGGAACCGCTAGCGGCTCGACTCCCGGGCCGCGAGCTCGCGCTCCAGCCAGCGCAGCGCCACCCCCTGGAGCTCGGAATCGTGCTGCACGGTCTGATGGGCGCCGCCCGGGGCGATGACGAGCTTGCGCGGTTCCCCGGCCCGCTCGTAGAGCTCCTCGGAGTGATCGCTCGGGATCTGGGTGTCGCCCTCCGCGTGCATCAGCAGCAGCGGTCGCGGAGCGATCCGCTCGACGGCGTCTCCGATGTCCTGCGCGAGCAGCCACGCTTCCAGCGCGACCGGATCCCCGACGCGCATCTCGAAATCACCGCGGCGGAGCCCGCCGGCCAGATGGTCCTCTCCCGCGGGACAGATCGCGACCACGCCGGCGATCTCCGAAGACGCCGCAGCGGCCTGGATCGCCAGGAAGCCGCCCAGGCTGGATCCCCGGAGCGCTACCCGGCTCGCGTCGACCCCGTCCTGCGACGCGATCAGGCGCGTCATCGAGATGACGTCCTCAACCGCCGCGCCGGACATCGGCGGCTCGGAGTTGCCGTGGCCAGGCAGGTCGAAGGCGAGAGCCGCCCAGCCGCTCGCCGTCGCGAGCCGCGCGAAGTCGGCGTGGTTCTCCTTGCATGACCCGGCGCCGTGCACGATCACCACTCCCGGCCAGGGTCTATTCGGCCGCGGTGTTTGTGGCGGCCGGTGATCATGGGGCAGCCAGAGCGCATAGGCGAGCCCGCCGTGCATCCCCTCTTGGGCCGGGCGGCTTGGATGAGACGGCTCCATTGCGGGCCATTCTCGCCGTTGCCGTCAGAATTGCCGTCCCATGACTTCGCCCGCGGACAACCCGGGGTCGGTGGCGACCGCCGACCCGATCGCCGCCTCGCCGGTCTACCCGGCGGGCTCGCGCGTGAACGAGCGCGGTCACCTGGAGATCGCGGGCTGCGACGTGGTCGAGCTGGCCGAGCGATTCGGGACACCGGCCTACATCTACGCCGAGGACGACATGCGCCGACGTGCCCGCGAGTATCTGCACGCGTTCGCGCAGCGCACCGATGCGTTCGAGGTGATCTATGCGAGCAAGGCGTTCCCCGCCACCGCCGCCTACCGCGTGATGCGCGACGAGGGTCTGTCGGTGGACGTCGCCTCGGGCGGGGAGCTCCGTGTGGCGCTGGCCGCCGGCTTCGACCCCGCCCGCATCCATCTGCACGGCAACAACAAGACCGAGGCCGAGCTCCGCTACGCGTTCGAGGCCGGCGTCGGCCACCTGATCCTCGACTCCTTCGATGAGATCGAACTGGCGGACCGGCTGCTCGATCGTCCCCAGAACGTGCTGATCCGGGTCACCCCCGGGATCAAGCCCTCGACCCACGACTATGTGCAGACCGGGCAGCTCGACTCCAAGTTCGGCTTTGGCCTCGCCGACCGGCTCGCGGAGCGGGCCGTCGAGCGGGTGCGGGCTTCCCAGCACCTCGAGCTTGTCGGGCTCCACGCGCACATCGGCTCTCAGATCTTCGAGCTCGAGCCCTACGTGAAGGCGATCGAGGTGATCGCCGACTTCTGCGACACCGTGGACCTCGAGCCCGAGCTGCTCAACGTGGGCGGCGGACTGGGAATCGCCTATCTCGACTCCGATGAGCCGCCCTCGATCGAGGATTACGTCGACGTCAAGGTCCGGGGGGTGCGGCAGGTCTTCGACCCCGTCCCCAGGATCCTGGTCGAGCCCGGCCGCTCGCTTGTCGGCAACGCCGGGATCACGGCGTATCGGGTGGGGACCGTCAAGGAGATCCCCGGCGTCCGCACCTACGTGGCCGTCGACGGAGGGATGTCCGACAACCTGCGGCCGATGCTCTACGGCGCCCACTACGAGGCCGTGATCGCGGACCGCGCCGGAGCGACGCCCGAGACGCTGGCGACGATCGCGGGGATGCACTGCGAGTCTGGTGACGTGCTCGTCCGAGACACCGAGCTGGCGGCCCCTCGGGTCGGCGACGTGCTGGTCACCCCGGCCACCGGGGCCTACGGCTACGCGATGTCGAACAACTACAACGGCGTGCCGCGGCCGCCGGTGATCTTCTGCCGCGATGGCGAGGCGAGGGTCGTCGTCCGCCGCGAGACCTGGGACGACCTGATCAGCAGGGACGAGTGATGGCCGAAACCGTGAACGTCGGGATCCTCGGCAAGGGGACCGTGGGCGGCGCGTTCCTGAAGCTGCTCGAGGAGCGCGCGGAGATGGTGGAAGAGGTCTCGGGCCGGCGGCCGGAGGTGGCCGGTGTGTTGAGCTCGAGGGACGGGGACTTCGACGAGATCCTTGCGGGCAGCGAGATCGTCGTCGAGCTGATCGGCGGGATCGACCCTGCCCTCGACTACGTCAGCCGCGCCCTGCGCGACGGCAAGCACGTGGTGACGGCCAACAAGCAGCTGATCGCGCAGCACGGCGCGCAGCTGGTGGCCGCCGCGCGCGAGGGAGGCGCCCAGCTGCGCTTCGAGGCGGCGGTGGCCGGGGCGATCCCGGTGATCCGCGTCGTGCAGGAGAGCCTCGGCGCGATCCCGATCGAGAAGGTCTTCGGGATCGTCAACGGTACGACCAACTACATCCTCACCGAGATGGCCCGCAGCGGCCTCTCCTACGAGGAGGCGCTGAGGCAGGCGCAGGAACTTGGCTACGCGGAGGCCGACCCGACCGATGACGTCGGCGGGGCCGACGCCGCGGCCAAGATGGCGATCCTCGCCCGCCTCGCCTTCGGTGCACCCGTCGAGCTCGAGGATGTCCCCTTCGAAGGCATTGAGCGGATCAAGCCGGACGACCTCGCGTACGCGAAGGAGCTCGGGCTTTCACTGAAGCTCCTCGGCGTCGCCGAACGGATCGGCGACGGAGAGATCAGCGTCCGCGTCTTCCCCTGCTTCCTCTATCCCGGGCATCCCCTCTCTCCGATCGAGGGCCCGTTCAACGCGGTGATGGTCGAGTCCCCGGCAATCACCGAGATCACCATGTCGGGACCCGGCGCCGGCGGACCCGAGACCGCGGCCGCGGTGCTCGGGGACGTCGTCTCCGTGATCACGGGAGGCTCGCCTCTCTTCGAGGAGAACGCGCAGCTCGCGATAGCCGAGGACGTCGAGATGGCGTTCTACCTCCACCTGGAGGTCGACGATCGCCCCGGAGTCCTCGCCCAGGTCGCGGAGGTCCTGGGGGACAACGAGGTCTCGGTGCGAAGCGTGGTGCAGCGGGGGCTCGGCGGCGAGGCTCAGCTGATCATGGTGATGCACCCGGTCTCGGAGAAGCGTTTCGGAGCCGCTCTCGAGAGGATCGCCAAGCTCGACTTCCTCCGCTCACCGCCGCGCTCGATCAGGGTGATCGAGGAAGAGTTCGGCTAGGCCGGGCCGGTGCCGACGCCGCTGATAGAGCGCTATCGCGACCGCCTCCCGCTCGAGGAGGGCGACCCGGTGGTGACGCTCAACGAGGGCTCGACCCCGCTGATCCACTCTCCGCGGCTCTCCGAGCGGGTGGGCGCGGAGGTCCACCTCAAGTTCGAGGGCACCAACCCGACCGGCAGCTTCAAGGACCGGGGCATGACGGTCGCCGTCTCGCGGGCAAAGGGAGCCGGAGCCGAGGCGATCATCTGCGCCTCGACGGGCAACACCGCCGCGAGCTGTGCCGCCTACGCGGCGCGCGCCGGCATTCGCGGTGCCGTGATCGTCCCGGAGGGGAAGATCGCGATCGGCAAGCTCGCCCAGGCCCTTATGCACGGCGCGAGGGTGATCGCCCTCGAGGGCAACTTCGACCAAGCGCTCGAGATCGTCCGGGAGATCGCTGACAAGCACCCGGTCGAGCTCGTCAACTCCGTCAACCCGTACCGGATCGAGGGCCAGAAGACCGCCGCCTTCGAGACCTGCGACGAGCTCGGGGAGGCGCCGGCCGCGCTCGCCATTCCGGTCGGCAATGCGGGCAATGTCACCTCCTGGTGGGCGGGCTTCCAGGAATACGGGGCCTCGCCGATCCTCTACGGGTTCCAGGCGGCCGGCGCGGCTCCGCTGGTCGAGGGGCATCCGATCGAGAATCCGGAGACCGTCGCCTCCGCGATCCGGATCGGCAACCCGGCGCGCTGGGAGGAGGCGATGAACGCGTTCACGGCGTCACGGGGGCGGGTCGCTGCCGTCACCGACGAGCAGATCCTCGAGGCCTACCACTGGATCGCCTCCAGCGAGGGCGTCTTCTGCGAGCCGGCCTCGGCCGCCTCGGTCGCCGGGCTGCTCGCCCACGGCCTGCCGGTGGCCGACGGGATTGAGAAGCCCGAGACCGTCGTCTGCGTGCTCACCGGCCACGGCCTCAAGGACCCGGACAGCGCGATCGGCAAGGCGCCTGCGGTCACCGGCTGCAAGGCCGAGCTTGCGGCGGTCGAGAAGGCCGTCTTCGACTAGCGCGGTTGCGTACCCGCAGTCGACGGAACGCCGACTCGTACCGGGCTTCGTCGCCGTGACCCGCGGCTTTCCGACCTTCTTGAAGCGACGGCAGATCCTGCGTGCGGCCGGCACCGTTCGTGAGCTTGGACTTGCGCCCGAGCTTCACTCGCGCGCCCGCCACCGGTGCGCCTTCGACGGTCGAGACCCTGACCTTGAAGCAGCTGCGCTCCGAGATGGCCGCGCTTCGGTTTGACCTTCAGCCTGAGCCGACCGGCGCCGTTGACGCCGCCACTGCCGCCCCCGCTGCCGCTCGCCGCCCACGCTCGCGCAGGCGCCGCCGCCGGTCCCGCCGGACAGGTCGAAGTCGTGGACGGGGCCGAGGTTCCCGGCCTCGTCGACGGCCCGGATCGCCGACGTGCTCGAGCGCGCCCGCCGGGACGGTGTAGGACTCGCGAGGAGCCGCTCTCGGCCGGGACTCGGAGCGCCGGCCGAGCGGCTGGGAGGAGTCGAAGTTCTGCGGGCAGATCGGCGCCCGCCGAGGTGACGACCTCGTAGTGGTCGGCCGTGCCGGCGTACCAGTCGTCGCCAGGCGCGGTCCAGTTGAGGGTCGTCGCCGTCAGCGGAGACCGAGGCGTCGCGGAGGATTCCGGGCGGCCGGGTGTCGATGCCGTACTGCCCGGTGTTGCGCTCGTCGTGATGGGAGCTCCACCACTCCTGGTTGGCGTCCGGCGTCGCCGCCCGTCTTCCAGGCCATCAGGTAGCCCTCGCGCGTGGTCGCGACGACGTCGTTGTGGCCGTCGCCCTCGAAGTCGCCGACGGCAGGGGCCGAAGACGATCCAGCCGGTCGTGAACTTCGGGAACCGGACGCCTGCGCGCCGCCCGTGCGTGAAGGCGTGCAGGGCCGAGCTGTCGCCGCCCTGGATGACGTCGGACTGCCCGTCGCCTGTGACGTCGGCGATCACCGGTGCCCCGAGGAAGTCGAGTCCCTGGCGCTTCGGCGGGAAACCGGGAAGCGCCGCCCCGGTGGCCGCGTCGTGCACGCGCATGTAGTTGTTGATCGGGGTGCCGAGGCCGGGGAGCAGCAGGGATGTGGCCACGCTCGCCGCGCCGCTGCCCGGCTCGGCCAGCGAGAGCGTGTCGGTCGGGCCGATCTTCCCGAAGGCGCCCGGTGGTGGCGAAGTTGACCGGCGCGTCGTCGGGGGTGTCGCCGCCGAGGATGTCCGTGATCTCCCCGGCGCTCAGGGTGCCGCCGGCGAGCCCCGAGAACAGGGCGAGGGTCTCGTCGGGAACCGGTCCGTAGACGCCCATCTGGGAGCCGTTCGGGGCGAAGAGATAGCTCGGCGAGAAGATGCCGGCCGATGCCTCGACCTCGGTCTTCCCGTCGCCGTCAACGTCGGCCGTGACCGGCGCGTTGGCCCCCTCGGTGACGAACTCCTGGGCGGAGCCGTAGTACATGACCAGGGCGTTGGCGCTGTTCGGCCAGCCGGGCACCGGCGTGCCGTCGGAGTTGTAGGCGTAGAGGTGGGAGACCGGAGCTGAGGCGGAACCGGACGCCCGACGACCTGCAGCCCGGCAGCGGGTGTCTCGTTGTACTGCGAGCTGGATCACCAGCTCGGGCTCCGGGTCGTCGTCCAGTTGGGCGAGGGCGGGCGGCACGTCGATCTTCTGATCGTTGATCACCGTAAGCCCGCTGCCGGCGGTCGGCTTCTCAGGCTTCACCGGCCAGCCGGGCAGCTCGGTGCCCCGCGCTGTCATAGACGTGGATGTAGCCGTCCCAGCCGACCTGGACGATGTCGAGCCTGCCGTCCCCGTCGATGTCGGCGAGCATCGGGCAGGAGGTCGGCGCCCTGGAGTGGCTGGCGGGTGAACGGGCTGTCGGGCCGGGGCAGATCCCGGCTTGCTGGACTCCCGTGTCGAGAGCCTGTGGGAAGCCCGGGCGGCGCTGTCCCTGGGCGTCCCAGACATAGACGCTGTCCGGTGGTGGAGGTGGCGGCGATCGAAAGACGCCCGTCGCCGTCCAGGTCACCCACCGCGGCGCCGATCAGGATCGGCTCGTTGCCCGGGTCGACCCCTGGATGCGAGACCGTCACCTGTGTCGGGTCGGTGTGGACAGGGAAGCCGGGGAGCTCGTTCCCGTTGGGGCGGAAGGCGTGGACGTTGCCGTCGGAATCGCCGAAGATCGCATCGAGCTCGCCTCGGCCCTGGAGGTCAGCGAGCACCGGCTGCGCTCTCGCCCCCGGACCGATCTTGACGGGAAGCCCGTCCATCAGGCTCGGGTCGTGGTGGACGGCGATCGAGCGCCGCTCCTCACCGACCCGGCCGTCATCGTCGGTCACCTGGATCCGGAGGGTGACCGTGTACTGCTCGCTCGTCGCCAGGGTCTTTTCGCTCGAGAGGTGGAAGGCGGCGTCCCAGAACGACTGCGGCACCTGGCTCAGGTCGATCGTTCCGAGTGAGCCGTCGATCGGGCCGCTGCCGACTGCCTGAGTTGGCGGTGATGAACTGCGCATCGGTCGGCTCAGCCCCCGGCGCGAACTCGAGCTTCCACGTGTACGGCTCCGAGCGCGGAGCATCGACGTGGCCCGTCACCGGAACGCTCGAGGTCTTGGTCGGGTCATAGAGGGAGTACCACTCGGGCGACTTGAACCAGGCGACCGGGGGGATGTCGCCGTCATGGATCGCCTGCATCGCCTTGTGGACGTTCGGACGCCCGTAGCCGTACTGCAGGTCGAAGCCGGGTTTGCCTTCCCAGCCGCCCGGCGGGTTGGGGTTGCCGGCGATGTCCGAGGAGGTGGCGCGCGCCACCTGGATGGCCTCGTCGTTCGTCAGCGGTGACTCGATCAGATTCTCGGCGGCCGCCTTCTTTCCGTAGGAGAGCAGCAGCGCCATCACACCGCCGACCGTGGGCGTCGACTCCGAGGTCGTCCCGCCCGTGGTCGCAACCGAGAACATGTTGTGGGTGCCCCACGACGTGTAGCCCGACCGCGCCCTGTAGGTGGTGGTCAGTGGGTTGGGCAGAGGCGCCGACCCCCGGGACCAGGCCCAGGCCGTGGACGTTGGAAACGAGGCCGTTCCCCGGCAGGACGTGCTGGTGGAACATGCCGCCCTGGTGGTCGGTGGAGTCGAAGTCGTTCGAGGACTCAGCCATCACGACGCCGTGGTTCCAGAGGTAGTCGACCGCCTGCGCATGAACGTCGAGTAGCCGAGGTCGGCGGTGGTGCGAGACGATCACGTCGGCGCCGGAATCGGCCGGCGAACAGCCACGCCTGGGCGAGATCGTCGGTGCGGTCGAGGGCCTCAGCCCCCGCCTTGACCGGCAGGAGCATGCACCGCGGGCAGACCCCGACCCCCTGGAAGCCGTTGTTCGCCTGCGCCGCCGCCTGCTTCATCTGGTTGTTGGCGTGGTCGTAGGTCGAGTCGAGCGTGGCCGGATCGTTCTGGTCGTTGTAGAAGTCCCAGCCGGAGATGTCGTCGACGTAGCCGTTGCCGTCGTCGTCCACCCCGTTGGAGAAGCGGACGATGATGTCCTCGGGGTCGACCACGCCGTTGCCGTTCGCGTCCTGGGTGGGCGTTCCGCCGAAGGTCTCGTAGTCGCCGGCATTGAGGCCCGGCTGGCTGTCCTCGTTCGTCGGGGCGGGCAGCTCGCCGGCGTTCAGGAAGACCTTGTTGCGCAGCTCCTCCGCATCGCCGTTGTGCCAGTTGATCCCACCCTCGACGTATGCGATCACCGTGCTCGGATCGCCGGCCGTGTAATCGCGCCAGGCGGTGTCGACCGACATCCCGGCCGCGCTCTCTGGATCGGTCGCGCCCGGGCTGCACTGGGGCATGAAGCTGAACAGGTAGTGCTCCTGGTCGTCCGCCGACTTGGTGAGGCAGTCGGACGGGCTGCCCTCGGCGGGCGCGTACTCGGGATCGTTGGGTGGATCCTGCGGAAAGGCGGCCAGGGCGGCGCCCGTGGTGAGCAGGAAGACGAGCGAAGCGAGCATCGCCGCCCGCACGGCCGCCCTGCGACGGTTGCCTCCCAAGGCGCGCAGCACGAGCGATGACGCTACAGAAGCTCATTGATCTGAGCGCCAGTAACCGCACGCCCCACGTATAGCCTCCGGCCCGTGACCGCGCGACGACGGCTCGTCAAGGTGCCGGCCTCATCGGCCAACCTCGGGCCGGGGTACGACGTGCTGGCGGCAGCGCTCGCCATGCACCTGGAGCTCGAGGTGGAGGAGGCGGGGTCGTTCTCGGTTGAGGCAGATGGCCTGGGTGTGCCCCTCGATCGCTCGAACCTCTGCGTGCGCGCCTTCGAGGCACTGCGTCCCGCCGACGGGATCTCCTTCCGGATCAAGAGCGAGATTCCGGTCGCCGGGGGATTGGGCTCCAGCGCGGCGGCGATCGTCGCCGGCCTGCTGGCCGCCGATCACCTCTACGAGCTGGCGCAGGAGCCGCAGGATGTCCTGGTCAAGGCCGCAGAGCTGGAGGGTCACCCCGACAACGTCGCGGCCGCGCTCTACGGCGGATTCGTCGTCTGCGCCGAGGACGGGAACGGCGTGACGGCGACGCGGCTCGATCCCCCGCAGGGGGTGGAGGGGGTGGTGGTGATCCCGCACGAACAGGTGCCCACCGAGGAGGCTCGGAAGGCGATCCCCGAGCAGGTCCCGCTCGCCGACGCCGTCGCCAACATCTCGGCCGCTTCCGAGCTGGTGCTGGGCATCCAGCGCTCGGACCTCACGCTGATCGGCCGCGGGCTCGCCGATCGTCTGCACCAGCCCCACCGGGCCCACCTCTATCCGCGCTCGATGGAGATCGTCCACGAGGCGCCCCGGATGGGCGCAATCGGGGCAACGATCTCCGGCGCGGGGCCGTCCGTGCTCGTCTGGACGTTCTGGCAGAGCACCGGCGACGTGATGAAGAAGCTCACGCAAAGGGTGGGGGACTGGGCTGAGGTGCGTCGGGTCCCCTTCTCGCCGACCGGCGCGGACGTGCCCGAGCTGTGAGCGGGGAAACCGACAGCGTCCTCTCGCTGTGGAGCGAGAACTCCTACCTCTCGATCGCCTCGAAGGGTTCGACGTTGTCGATCGGTTCCATCGGCTCCTTCGCCTCGATCGGATCGATCGGCTCGGCCGCCTCCGCGTTCTCGGTGGGCTCGGCCGCGTCCGCCGGCTCGGTCATGTCCTGGGCCTCTGCGGGGTCGGTGCTCTCGGCGCAAGCGCGGGACTCGATCATCCAGGACCCCGAGCGGGGCAACGCGGCACTGCTATCGGCGGGGATTCTGGTTGCCTGCGCAGCGGCGATCGCGGGCTGGGCTCTGTACCGCCGCTGAGCCGGGTCAGTCGAGCAAACCGACCTGGCGCAGGATCGAGACCGAATCCGAGTAGACGTCCTTCCGCTTCACCTGGCCCTGCTCGTAGGGGATCACGTCGATCCCGCGCCACTCGATCCTCTTGCCGGTCGGCTCGGCGACGAGATCCCCGCGGCGCATGGTGTTGGAGTGCGTGGCCGTGGCGGTCCACTCCTGCGTGACGACCCCGTCGCGGACGTACAGGCGGCGCGTCTCGAAGTTGATGTCGGGCCAGGTCTCGAAGATCGCGCCGATGTGCTCGCGGACCTCCTCACCCTGAGCCGACTCGCCGGCGGTGTGGTTCTCGAAGACCATGTCGGGCGCGTGCATCGACATGATCGCGTCGAGGTCGTGGTCGTTCCACGCCTCGTTGTAACGACCGATCGCCTCTTCGAGACTCTGCGCCGAGTCGTCTCCCACGGGTGGACAGGATATGTTCGAGGCACCCGGCGAGACAAGGGGAAAGCGACGAGGAGGAGAGATGGCAGACGGCTACACGATCAAGAAGGTCGACGAGTTCGAGGAGATGGAGGGGAGCGGCGGCGCCACGTGGCGCCTGGCCCGCAAGACCCTGGGCGCTGAGTCCTTCGGATTCAACGTCGTCGACATCGAGCCGGGCGGCCAGATCCCCGAGCACGACCACAGCGGCGACAACCAGGAAGAGGTCTTCATCATCCTCGACGGCCAGGCGACGATCATCGCCGACGACGAGGAGCGCGAGGCGCCGGCGGGCACCTACTGCCGCTACGCGCCCGAGGTGAAGCGCACGATCCGCAACGACTCCGACGCGAATGTGCGCGCGCTGCTGATCGGCGTCCCGGTCGACAGCGGCTACCAGCAGATGCCCTGGGGCTGATCAGCCGCAGGCGCGCTACAGGCCGGGCTTGACCGTCATGTCGAGCACGACCAGGATCAGGAGGGTCAGCTCGATCCGTGAGACGAGGAAGACTCGGCGGAGTCTGCTCTGGTACTCCGGGTCATCGGGGCCGCGTTCCTCGACGAGTTTGCCGAGTCGTCCCGACTCCGGGCCGAGATAGCCGGCCCCCACGATCACTGAGAACAGCCAGGCGGCGAATCCGAACGCCACCCATCCCTGCCCGAGGTCGTAGGCGCCGCTCGACTCGTGGAGGAGGATGAAGCCGAGCACCACGAGCGTCAGCGATGTGGGCAGGAGAACCCGCGTCCCGTACCACTCGATCTCGCTCGCGAGGTAGGCGAGCCGATCGCCGCTCGCGCGGGTCGCGCGGATCACGAAGATCTGGATCGCGGTGTTGCTCCCGACCCACACCACCGCGAGGAGGATGTGGAACGCGAGCAGCCACTTGTAGGCGTCGCTGCCGACTACTGCCAGGCTCATCGGCGCGAGACCCTATCCGCGGCCGCCGTCGGAAACCGTCTCGGCTAGGAGGAGAGCCAGCTGCCGCCGGGAGGGACCACGCGAAGGCCCTCGGCCAGCCCGGCGGCCCTCTCCGCACCCAGGTCGGCCACGCGGCCCGCTCCCTCGGTCTCCATCAGATCGGCAAGCTCGCGCCAGGCTCGCCCGACCGGTGCGACCTTCTGCTCCAGGCCTCCGCCGCTCAGCCCGCTGAAGCGATCGGCCAGGGTACGGGCGTCCTCGGGAGTCACCTCGCCGAACCGCCTGTAGCCGTCTCCGACGTAGACCTCCCGGGCGAGCAGTTCGTCTTCGTCGCTTGCCATCGAACCCATTGTCCCCCAGCGGCCCGCGGTCGACGCCTCATCACTCTTCCTTGACACCTCCTGGGGCAGGGGAGTAGGTTCGCGGCGCCTGGGCATTTTTGGCCGCACGAAGCCCAGATCGAGAGGAGACCAGGATGTGCCTGGCGATTCCGGGCCAAGTGGTTGAAGTGGTCGACGAGGGCAACCGCCTCGCCAAGGTGGACGTTGCCGGAGTCCAGCGGAACGTCAACGTCGGGCTTCTCGACGAGGAGGGCGAGGGGGCGGTCCCGGGCGACTGGGTGCTGATCCACGTCGGCTTCGCGATCTCCAAGGTCGACGAGGAGGAGGCGCGGGCGACCCTCGGCCTGCTCGAGGGCATGGGCAAGGACTACGAGCAGGAGCTCGAGGAGCTGAAGGCGAGCGTGATCGAATGACCAGCCGCTACTGCCAATGGTCGCGGCGACGTTTCCGCCCCGGCTGCGGCGGGAGGAGCCCCGGAGAATGACCGACGGCCTCATCCCCAGCTGCGACCACACGACGGGATGCATCACCTGTGGGGATGAGGCGGTTCGGATGAAGGTCGTCCGCATCGACGCGGAGCGGGAGCTCGCGCTCTGCGCAACGCGAGGAGGCGGCGAGCGGAGCACCGTCGAGATCGCCCTGGTCCAGCCGGTCTCCGAGGGCGACGTCCTGCTGGTTCACGCGGGCACCGCGATCGCGCACGCGGAAAGCGAGGTGGCGGCATGACGATGAAGTACATGGACGAGTTCCGCGACGCGGAGCTCGGCCGGGCGCTCGCCGGCAAGATCCTCGACGCCGTCGAGCCGGGCCGCCACTACAAGGTGATGGAGGTCTGCGGCGGCCACACCCACTCCATCTACAAGTACGGGATCGACGACCTGCTCCCGGAGAACGTCGAGCTGGTCCACGGTCCCGGCTGTCCCGTCTGCGTGATCCCGATGGGACGAGTCGACGACGGGATCGCGATGGCGACCGAGAACGACATCATCTTCACCTGCTTCGGCGACATGATGCGGGTGCCGGGCTCGGAGAAGACGCTCACCGAAGCCAAGGCCGACGGCGCCGACATCCGGATGGTCTACTCGCCGCTCGACGCGCTCCGGCTCGCCAAGCAGAACCCCGACCGCGAGGTCGTCTTCTTCGCGATCGGGTTCGAGACCACCGCCCCCTCGACCGCGCTGACCCTGAAGCGGGCCAGGGCCGAGGGCGTCACCAACTTCTCCTGCATGTGCAACCACGTCACGATCGTGCCGCCGCTGCGGGCGCTGCTCGACTCGCCGGACCTCCGGCTCGACGGCTTCATCGGCCCGGGACACGTCTCGACCGTCGTCGGCGCCCGGCCGTTCGAGTTCATCCCGAAGGACTACGGCAAGCCGGTCGTCGTCGCCGGCTTCGAGCCGCTCGACATCCTCCACGCGATCCGGATGATCCTCGGGCAGCTCGGCGAGGGACGCTGCGAGGTCGAGAACCAGTACAGCCGCGTCGTCCCCTACGACGGCAACCCGGCGGCGCTCAAGGTGATGTCCGAGGTCTTCGAGCTGCGCCCCCACTTCGAGTGGCGGGGGCTCGGCTTCATCTCACAGAGCGCGCTCCGGCTGAGCGACGCCTACGCGGAGCTCGACGCGGAGAAGCGGTTCGGCGTGCCGGGCGTCCGGGTCGCCGACCCGAAGGCCTGTCAGTGCGGCGAGGTGCTGAAGGGCGTCATCAAGCCCTACGAATGCAAGGTCTTCGGCACGGCCTGCACGCCCGAGCACGCGATCGGCACCTGCATGGTCTCGCCGGAGGGTGCCTGCGCCGCCTACTACAACTACGGGCGCTTCGCCCGGGAGAAGGAGCTCGTCTGATGCCGGACTCCGCCGTCTCCGAGCGCGAGCAGAAGGTCCTCCGGATCATCGAGACCGCTCGCGCGAAGCGCCCGCGGTTCAAGGACGAGACCGTGACGATGGCCCACGGCGCCGGCGGCAAGGCGACGCAGACCCTGATCGAGGGCCTGCTGGTCCCGGCCCTCGCCAAGGAGGGCGAGACGCTGGAGGAGATGGGGGACGCGGGCGTCGTCACGCATCGACGACCTCGGCATCGCGCTCTCGACCGACAGCTACGTCGTGCGGCCGATCCGCTTCCCCGGCGGCTCGATCGGCGAGCTCGCCGTGAACGGCACGGCGAACGACCTGGCGGTCGCGGGAGCGAAGCCGAAGGCGCTCAGCCTGTCCCTGATCCTCGAGGAGGGACTGCCGGCCGATGAGCTCCGGGCTCAGGTCGAGGCGATCGCCGCAGGCCGCCGAGGCGGCGGACGTCGAGATCGCCACCGGGGACACCAAGGTCGTCGAGCGCGGCCACGCCGACGGGATGTACATCTGCACGGCCGGGATCGGCAAGGTCGATCCCCGAGGGCCGGCTCTCCCCGCGCGGAATACGGCCGGGCGACCGCATCATCGTCTCGGGCACGGTCGGCGACCACGGCTCGGCGATCATGCTCGCGCGCGACGAGTTCTCGCTCGACGCCGAGATCCTCTCCGACACCCGGCCGCTCTGGCCGGCGGTCGACGCGCTGCTCGACGCCGCCGGAGCCGAGCTCCACTGCATGCGCGACGCGACGCGGGGCGGGGTCGCCTCGGTCCTCAACGAGCTGGCGCGGGCGTCGGGCGTGGCGATCAGCGTGCGCGAGGCCGACGTCCCGGTCAATGCCGGCGGTCGCGGGCGCCGCGGAGATGCTCGGGATCGACCCGATGTACGTCGCCAACGAGGGAAAGCTTGTGGCCTTCGTCGCGCCGGATCGGGCGGAGGCAGGCGCTCGAGGCCCTGCGCTCCGTTTCCGGCTGCGAGCAGGCCGCGGAGATCGGAGAGGTGAAGAGCGAGCCGCCGGGCATGGTGCTCGTCGAGACCGCATTCGGAGGTAAGCGGGTCATGGACCAGCTGGTCGGTGACCCGCTTCCCAGGATCTGCTGAAGCTGGACAACCCCTAGGAGGAGAGATGGCCAACGCAGTCGAGTTCGTACCGGACCAGGCAAAGACGGAGGCGGTCGAGGCCCACGTCATCTGGATGACGACCGGACTGGGCTGCGATGGCGACTCGGTCGCCATGACCTCGGCCGTCGACCCGAGCCTCGAGGACATCGTCACCCAGGCGATCCCGGGGATGCCGAAGGTGATCGTCCACAACCCCGTGCTCGCCTACGAGAACGGCGACGAGTTCATGCAGGCCTGGTACGACGCCGAGGCCGGCAAGCTCGACCCGTTCGTGCTGATCGTCGAGGGCTCGATCCCGAACGAGGAGCTCTCGCGGCGAGGGCTACTGGGCGGCGATGGGCACCGACCATGACACCGGCCAGCCGATCACCACCAACGAGTGGGTGGATCGCCTCGCCCCGAAGGCGGCGGCGGTCGTCGCGCTCGGGACCTGCGCGACCTACGGCGGCATCCCGGCGATGAAGAACAACCCGACCGGCGCGATGGGGGTCGCCGACTACCTCGGCTGGGACTGGAAGTCCAGCGCCGGCCTGCCGGTGGTCAACATCCCGGGCTGCCCGGTCCAGCCGGACAACACGACCGAGTCGCTGCTCTACCTGGCGCTGCACCTCGCCGGCCGCGCTCCGGTACCCGACCTGGACGAGGCGCACCGGCCGACCTGGCTGTTCGGCCGCACGGTCCGCGAGTCGCTGCAACCGCGGCGGGTTCTCCGAGCAGGGCGAGTTCGCCACCGAGTACGGCTCCGATCACCGCTGCCTGGTGAAGCTCGGCTGCAAGGGGCCGGTGGTCAAGTGCAACGTCCCGGTCCGCGGCTGGCAGAGCGGCGTCGGGGGCTGCCCCAACGTGGGCGGCATCTGCATGGCCTGCACGATGCCCGGCTTCCCCGACAAGTACATGCCGTTCATGGACGAGGACCGCTGGGGCGGCATGGCCGCGAGCTTGAGAAGTTCACGTATCGGCCCGCATCGTGCGCGGACTTCCGGAAGCGGAACATCCGCAAGAAGTACGACGTGGAGCCCGAGTGGCGCCGGCGCGGGGAACCAGCTGACCACCGGCTACAAGTCCCGATCCGCCGGGCTACTCCCCGCCCGGGTCCTAGACGACGACCAACTTCGAGCAGAGGAGAGAGACAGAACATGGCAACGACAGAGACTCCGACGACATCGAAGAAGGTCGCCGTCAAGGAGATGTCCTGGGACCCGATCACGCGGATCGTGGGCGTCATTGGGCATTCACACGGAGATCGACTTCGACGCCAAGAAGGTCGAGAAGGCGTGGTCGACCTCGATGATCTTCCGGGGGTTCGACATCTTCATGAAGGGGATCGACCCGCGGGACACGCACTTCATCACCAGCCGCATCTGCGGCATCTGCGGCGACAACCACTGCACCACCTCGTGCCTGAACCAGAACATGGCCTACGGCGTGAAGCCGCCGGCGCTGGGTGACCTGGGCTACAACCTGGCCGAGACCGCGGACTACATGTTCGACCACGCGATCTTCAACGACTGCATGGCGAACGTGGACTTCTGCGAGCAGATGGTCAAGGAGACCAACCCGTCGCTGCTCCAGAAGGCCGAGTCGACCGCGGCGCCCGGTCAGGACGTCCACGGCTACAAGACGATCGCCGACATCATGCGGGCGCTCAACCCGTTCACCGGCGACTTCTACCTGGAGACGCTGCAGGTGGCGCGCTACACGCGCGAGATGTACTGCCTGTTCGGCGGCCGCCACACCCACCCCTCGACGATCATGCCGGGCGGGGTCTCGGTCGACATCACGCACCAGACCTGCACGGACTACTACGTGCGGCTGATGCGCTACATCGACTACGTCAAGCGGGCCGTGCCGATGCACGACGACCTCTACGACTTCTTCCTGCAGGAGTTGCCGGGGTACGACATGGTCGGCTACCGCGACACGGACCTGGTCTGCTGGGGCTACTTCGACGACCCCGACTACGTCGACTACGACTACCGGAACATGGCCGAGTGGGGGCGGAAGCGCTACATCACCCCCGGCGTCGTGCTGAAGGGCGAGCTGATCACGACCGACCTGGTCGAGATCAACCTGATGATCAGGATCCTGCTCGGCAGCTCGTACTTCGACGACTGGACGAACGAGGAGACGTTCGTCACCCAGGACCCGCTCGGGAATCCGGTCGACAAGCGCCATCCGTGGAACAAGGTGACCCTGCCGAAGCCGCAGAAGCGCGACTGGCAGGACAAGTACAGCTGGGTCGCCTCGCCGCGGATCTACGACGAGCGGAACGACACCTACGTCGCCTGCGACACCGGCGGCGGGCCGTTCGCGCGCTCGTGGGTGACGGCGAAGGCCGGCCTGGTGGACTTCGGCTACGCGAAGGCCACCGGGCGAGAGCATCAAGATGGTCCTGCCGAGGACCGCCTCGAAGCCCGAGATGGAGCTCGAGTGGAAGATCCCGGAGAAGTCCAACGCGATCGAGCGCGACCGGGCGCGGACGTATCACGAGGCGTTCTCGGCGCTGATCGGGCTCCACAACCTGGAGCGGGCGCTGGCCGAGGTCCGGGCGGGCCGGACGAAGTCGTGGAACGACTTCAAGGTCCCGCAGGAGGCGGTCTCGGTCGGGTTCGCCGAGGCGGCCCGCGGCGTGCTCTCGCACCACATGGTGATCCAGGACGGCAAGGTGGCGAACTACCAGCCCTACCCGCCGACGCCCTGGAACAGCAACCCGCGCGACACCTATGGGACTCCCGGCCCCTACGAGGATGCGGTGCAGAACACGCCGATCTTCGAGGAGAACGGCCCGGAGAAGTTCAAGGGCGTGGACATCATGCGGGCGGTGCGGAGCTTCGATCCGTGCCTGCCGTGCGGCGTCCACATGTACGACCAGCGGGGCGGTCAGGTCCGCAAGGTGACCCACACGCCGACCGGCCTGTCGTAAGCCCGCGACGGAGCGCCGAGGAATGCCCGCCGAGAGAGCCGAAGCGGTCAGCCCCGAGGCCCTGATCCAGAGGGTCGAGGAGCTGACCGCGCAGGTCGAGCAGCTTCCGGACCCGGCGGCCCGCCGGGCCGCGGAGGACCTGATGTCCGCGGTGATCGACATGTACGGACTGGGCCTGACCAGGATCGTCGAGATCCTCGACGAGGACGAGAGCGCGGCGCGAGGTCAAGCAGCAGCTCGTCGACGACGGGGTGGTCGCCAGCCTGCTGCTGATCCACGACCTCTATCCGGTCCCGATCGAGGAGCGGGTCACCGAGGCACTCGACAACGTCCGTCCCTACATGGAGTCCCACGGCGGCAACGTGGAGCTGGTCTCGCTCGAGGACGGCGTCGCCCGGCTCCGCCTCGAGGGAAGCTGCGACGGCTGCCCGGCCTCTTCGTCGACCCTGGAGCTGGCGATCAAGACGGCGCTCGAGGAGGCGGCACCCGACCTGCTCGGCATCGAGGTCGAGGGGATCGAGCAGGACCTGCTCGATCCGGTCGAGGTGACCGGCACGCCGCTGCCTGTGGTGCAGGCCGGCGGGTCGAACGGCTCGGCGGACATGCCCGGCTCCCGCGGGATCCTCCGGGTGGCACGAGCTCAACGGCGAGGTCGACGGCGCTGGGCGAGGACCAGCTCACCAGGATCGAGGTCGATGGCACGCCGATCGTGGTGGCCAAGGTCGAGGGCTCGCTGCTCGCCTACCTCGACTCATGCCCGAGCTGCGAGCGGATCGATCGCGGACGCGGAGCTCGACGAGGGGATGCTCGACCTGCCCGACCTGCGATCGCCGCTACTTCCTGCCGAGGGCGGGCCGCTCTCTGGACGACGAGCAAGCTCCACCTCGGGCCCGTTCCGCTGCTCGCCTCGGAGACCGAGGGGGTGCGGGTGGCGCTGGCACGATGAGCGGAAACGGGCGGGCCATCGACGACGCGGTGGCCGCCCGGCGGCGGGCCAACATGGTCGACGGGCCTGCGCGGCATGCGGCGTGGCCCGGAGCTCCGCCGGCGCCGGACGCCGACGGGGACGGAGCCGCCGGCGCCGAGGAGCAGCTGCGATCTCTGCGGCGTCGGGATCCCCTCCGAGCACGAGCACCTGCTCCATCTCGGCGATCGGCGGATCCTCTGCGTCTGCGCCACCTGCTGGGCCCAGCGATCGGGCGATCCGGAGCTGCGGCCGACCGGCAGCCGGTCGTCTGGCTGGACGACTTCGAGCTGCCGGAGGAGGTCTGGGCGAGGCTCGAGGTTCCGATCGGGCTCGCCTTCTTCATGCGCAGCAGCTCCGTCGGGGGGATGGTCGCGATGTACCCGAGCCCGGCCGGCGCGACCGAGTCGGAGCTCAAGCTCGAGCCTGGGAGGACCTGCGCGCCCTCAATCCCGAGCTGGACTCGCTCGAGCCCGACGCCGAGGCGCTGGTCGTCAACCGGATCTCCGAGCCGACCGCCTACGTGATCGCGCCGATCGACGAGTGCTACGCGCCTGGTCGGCGCGATCAAGGTGAGCTGGGAGGGGATCTCCGGCGGTGATGCGATCGAGCGCGCCGTCCCGACCTTCTTCGGGCGCCTCAGGCAGCGCTCGGGGCAGAGGACATGAGCGAGCCGGCTCGAGGAGATGCCGGATCAGCGGAGCACCGCATCCGCGGCCGCCGGAGGTCGAGGCCGACACGGCGGAGCGGGGTGAGCCGGAGACCTCGCGGCGTCCGGGCGAGCCGGGCCTGCAGCTCGGGATCGACGGGCGTCGACGCGATCCCGCACGCCGCCGCTCCCACGCTCGCCTTCACCCTGAGCGTGGACGACCCCTCGGGCCGCGAGATCTTCATGGCCGGGCTCAGCGTCCAGATCCAGATCGAGCCCGCCAAGCGCACCTACGACGACCGAGGAGAAGGCGAAGCTGACCGAGCTGTTCGGCGATCCGCATCGCTGGGCGACCACCGCGCAGCGGATGCACTGGACGAGCGAGAGCGTGCTGCTCCCGTCGTTCATCGGCTCGCACCACGGCCCGAGATCGAGGTGCTCTGCAACTACGACGTCGAGCTGGCGGCGGCCAAGTACTTCCACTCGGTGGCCGACGGCGAGATCCCGCTCGCCTTCCACTTCAACGGCAGCATCTACTACTCGGGCGACGAGGGGCGGCTGCAGGTCGTCCAGGTCCCGTGGGACACGACGGCGGACTTCAAGATGCCGGTCTCGGTCTGGAAGGAGATGATCGACTCCTACTACCCGTACCGCGGCTGGGTGCCGGTGCACCGCGACACCCTCGATGCGCTGCAGCGGCTCAAGGCGAGGCTGGGAGCGCCGACGTTCGACGCGGCCGTCACCGAGCTGCTCGCGCAGGGAGAGCTTCGATGAATAGCGCCATCGAGGAGCTGGTCCGCTCGCTGCTCTACGAGGGCTACGCCCTCTATCCGTACACGCCCGGGGTGAAGAACGCGACGCCCGACGCCCTTCGGGATCGTCTACCCGCCCGACTACGCCGAGGCGCAGCCGGCGGCGTTCTCGATGCTCCGGCTCGAGGCGGTGCTCCAGGGCGGTCCCGACGCCCGGCTCAGCGGCACCGTTCTGCTTCCTGCAGGCCACCGGCGAGCGGCACGAGGCGGCCGAGCGGTCGCTCGAGCTGGGCCCGGTGACCCTCGCGGAGCTGGCGCGCGAGCCCGGTGCGCGAGACCTTCGGCTTTCCGATGGACGAGGCGGGCGAGCTGCACGGCCGGGTCGCGATGCGCGCCGAGCTGCTCTCGCCCACCCTCGCCAGGGTCCGCCTCTGCGTCCACAACGAGACCGAGATGCCGGGAGATCCGGCCGAGACCTCCCGCGGAGACGCGCTTCGCCACAGCCTGATCTCCACCCATCCGCTGCTCGAGGTCGAGGGCGGTCGCTTCGTCTCGCCGCTCGAGCGGGATGGGGCCGGAGGGGGAGGCGGCGCTCGCCAGCCAGCCCGTCAACACCTTCCCGGTGCTGCTCGGCGACGAGGACAGGGCGGTGCTCGGGGCGGCGATCGTGCTCCCGGACCATCCGGAGCTCGCGCCGGAGAGCCTCGGCAACCTCTTCGACAACACCGAGATCGAGGAGGCGCTGCTGCTCCACGTCCACGCCCTGTCGGAGGACGAGCGCGAGCAGATCTCCTCTCAGGACCCGGCGGTCCGGGAGATGATCGAGCGGGCCGAGTCGACCACGGGCGAGGAGATCCTCGGCCTGCACGGCCGGCTGACCTACACCGAGCCGGAGGCCGACGAGCAATCGGCGACCAACGGCAGTCCTCCGAAGCCGCCGCCCGGGCTCGACGAGATCCAGGGTGAGCGCGAGGTGGCCGCCGCGGGGACGACCGTGAGGCTCGGGGACAAGATCGTGCTGCGGCCGGGGACGGAGGGGGACGTCTACGACAAGATCCTGCACGGGCGCACGGCGACGGTCGAGCGGATCTACAGGGGCTACGACGAGCGGATCTACCTCGGCGTCACCGTCGACGACGATCCGGGACAGGAGCTGCTGCGGGAGACCGGCCGCTTCCTGTTCTTCTTCGCCGACGAAGTGGAGCCGGTGTCGAGATGAGCGAGCAGAGCGAACACGTCCCCCGGATGCCCGACCTGGCCGACCTTGCCGAACCCGAGCTGCCGGACATGGCAGAAACAGATCCTGGTGGCGGGCGTCGGCAACGCCTGGCTCGGGGACGACGGTTTCGGGGGCCACGTGGTCAACCGGCTGGTCGAGATGGGCGTCCCGCCCGGTGTCCAGGTCCAGGACTTCGGCTCCGGTGGCCTCGACCTCGCCTACGAGGTCATGCGCGGCTATCACGCGATGGTCCTGGTCGACGTGAGCGAGCAGGGCGGCGAGCCGGGGGACGTCTACGTGATCGAGCCCGACCCGGCGGAGATCAAGCCGATCGAGGACGGCGAGACGATCAGCCCGCACGGCATGGACCCGCAGAGCGTGCTGCGATTCGTCAAGACCGTGCACGGCTGGCCGGGCAAGGTCGTCGTCGTCGGCTGCGAGCCGGCCGACGTCGAGAACGTCGCCCTCGAGCTCTCCGAGCCGGTGAAGGCGGCGGTCGACCGCGCTGCCGCCGTGGTGCTCGAGGAGCTCAACAAGCTGCAGTCGGACGCCGCCTACGATCCGAGCTGACCGTGCACGAGCTCTCACTTGCAACAGGGATAGTCGAGACGGTGGTGAGGCACGCCGACGGGCGGCCGGTCACCTCGGTGGAGATGAGGATCGGCACCCTGCGCCAGGTGGTTCCGGAGTCGCTCGAGTTCTACTTCGGGATCTGCTCGCGCGACACCGTCTGTGAGGGCGCGACGCTCGAGCAGGAGATCATCCAGGCGCGGGTCCGCTGCCGCTCCTGCGGCCACGAGTGGGAGCTCGACCAGCCCGACTTTCGGTGCCGGTCCTGCGCGGGGACCGACGTCGAGGTGGTGGCCGGCACGGAGTTCGAGGTGGATTCGATCGAGGTGACGGAGGAGCTTTCAAACGACCAGGAGGAGGCGGGATGCATCGCACCAAGGTGAAAGTCGCCGAGGACGCCCTCGACGCCAACACGACGATCGCGGAGTCCAACCGCCATGACTTCGATCACGCCGGCGTGCGGGTCGTCAACCTGATGTCGGCCCCCGGGGCGGGGAAGACCACCCTGCTGGAGGCGACGCTGCCCGGGCTCGACGCCCGCGTCGGAGTCCTCGAGGGCGACGTGCAGGGGTCGATGGACGCCGACCGGATCGCGCATCTCCACCTCCCGGTCGTGCAGCTCAACACCGAAGCCGGCTTCGGAGGCGAGTGCCATCTCGACGCGAACATGGTGCGCTCGGCGCTCCCCGATATCGATCTGGATCAGATCGATCTGCTCGTGATCGAGAACGTCGGCAACCTCGTCTGTCCCGCCGAGTTCCGGGTCGGGGAGGACGCCCGCGCGATGATCTGCTCGGTCGCCGAGGGCGAGGACAAGCCGCTCAAGTACCCGCTGATGTTCCGGGCGTGCGAGCTGGTGGTGATCAACAAGGTCGACCTGCTCCCGCACCTCGAGTACGACATCGAGAAGCTGCGGCACAACCTCGAGTCCGTCAACCCGGATGCAGAGGTGATCGAGTGCAGCGCCAGGACCGGCGAGGGGACCGACGCCTTCGGGGAGTGGCTGTCGAGGGTGGCGGCGAGGGAGGCCGCCGCGGTTTGACCGTCGCAGCAGCAGGGCGGCTGGATTCCCTGCTCGCCGAGCGAACCGAGGCAAATCAAGCCTTCTTCGAGGCGCGGGCGGAAGAGGTCGCGCACTGCTGTCACCGGATGGCGGAGCGCTTCGCCCGCGGAGGGCGCCTGATCTCCCTCGGCTTCTCCCCGGCCGCGCGCTCGGACGTCCGCCATGTCGCCGTGGAGTTCGTGCATCCGGTGATCGTCGGAAAGCGTGCCCTGCCGGCGATCGGGCTCTCGCGCGAGGGTGGGCCCTTGACGTCGCAGGTCGGGCTGATCGCCCAGCCGGAGGACATCGCGATCGGCTTCGGCACCGACGAGCCGGACGCTGCCGAGACGATCGAGGCGCTCGGGCTGGCCCGGCAGCGCGGCTGCCAGACGATCGCCTTCGCCCCCTGCGGCGCGGAGTGGGAGTTCGAGCCTCCCAGCGAGGACCCGTTCATCCGGCAGGAGCTCGCCGAGACGCTGTACCACGTGCTCTGGGAGCTGGTCCACGTCTTCTTCGAGCATCGGGGCCTGCTCGAAGGGCGGGAGGCCGGGCCCGTCCACGACACCGGGCGCCTCCAGCTTCCTCTATCCGTTCCTCTCGGAGGGGGAGACCGGGCTCGACGACGTCATCGAGGACGTCCGCGCCAACGTGCTGATGAAGGCCGAGGAGGTCGGTGACCTCCGCGAACGCACGATCGCCGGGTCCCGCGAGGTGCTGCTCGAGGCCGCGGCCGCCCTGCGCTCGATCTTCGATCGCGGCGGCAAGGCGCTCGCCTTCGGCAACGGCGGCTCGGCGACCGACTCGATGGACCTGGTGGCGGACCTCCGCGCCGCGCCGCAGGGCTGGCCCGCACGGGCGGCGATCGACCTGACCGAGGACCCGTCGATCCTGACCGCGATCGCCAACGACATCGGGGTCGAGGCGATCTTCCTGCGACAGGTGATCGCCTACGGCCACGAGGGCGACGCGGCGATCGCGATCTCCACCAGCGGGAACTCGGTCAACCTGATCGAGGCGCTGGGGGAGGCGAGGAGGCGAAAGCTGGCGACCGTGGCGCTGGTGGGCTACGACGGCGGCCGGGTGGCCGACGAGGGCCTCGCCGATCACGTGATCGTCACGCCGTCGCAGCACATCCCGCGGATCCAGGAGGCGCAGGCGAGCGCGTACCACGCGCTGCGCGAGCTGATCGAGCTCGGATGACCGTGGGCGCCCGGCAACGGCTGCGCGTGCGCGTCGAGGGAACGGTGCAGGGTGTCGGCTTCCGGCCGTTCGTCTACCGCGTCGCGACAGAGCTCGGGCTGGGCGGCTGGGTCCTGAACGACTCGCGCGGGGTGCTGATCGAGGCCGAGGGGGAGAGGGGCGCGCTGGATGCGCTGCTCGATCGGCTGCGCACCGACGCGCCCCCGCTGGCGATCGTCGAGCGGGTGGCGGACGAGGCGGTCGATCCCATGGGGGAGGCCGGGTTCCGGATCACCGAGAGCGAGGAGGGGGGCGAGGCCGAGGCCGCTGTCTCGGCGGACGTCGCAACCTGCGACGACTGCCTGGCGGAGCTGCGGGATCCGGACGACCGCCGCCATCGCTACCCGTTCACCAACTGCACGAACTGCGGCCCCCGGTTCACGATCGTCCGCGGCGTCCCCTACGACCGCCCGCTGACGACGATGGCGTCCTTCGAGATGTGCGAGCTCTGCCGGGCCGAGTATGAGGACCCGCTCGACCGGCGCTTCCATGCCCAGCCGAACGCGTGTCCTGTGTGTGGGCCCTCGCTTCGTCTGGTGGATCGGGCCGGCAGGGCTGTGGCCGAGGGCAACGAGGCGGCGCTGGAGGGCGTGACCCTGGCGCTGGCCGAGGGCAGGATCGTCGCCGTCAAGGGGCTCGGCGGGTACCACCTCGCCTGCCGCGCCGACGACGAGTCGGTGGTCGCCGAGCTGCGGGCGCGCAAGCACCGCGAGGACAAGCCCTTTGCCCTGATGGCGCCCTCGGCCGAGGTGGCGCTGGAGCTGGTCGAGCTGGACGATGACGCCGGAGCGCTCCTCACCTCACGCGAGCGCCCCATCGTGCTCGCGCCGCGCCGCCCGGACACCACCGTCGCACCGTCCGTCGCGCCCTCGTCGCGAGAGCTCGGCGTGATGCTGCCCTACTCGCCGCTCCACCACCTGCTGCTCGATGACTCGGGCGCGGTGCTGGTGATGACGAGCGCGAACGTCTCGGACGAGCCGATCGCCTACCGGGACGAGGACGCGCTGGAGCGGTTGGCCGGGATCGCGGACCTGTTTCTGATGCACGATCGGCCGATCGAGACCCGGACCGACGATTCCGTGCTTCGCGTGGTCGCCAAACGCCCCCTGTTCCTGCGGCGCTCGCGCGGCTATGTCCCGCGTGACCTGCCGCTGGACACCCCGAGGCCGATCCTCGCCTGCGGGGCCGAGCTCAAGAACACCTTCTGCATCGCCAAGGGCGGGCGCGCCTGGGTCGGCCACCACATCGGCGACCTGGAGAACTACGAGACGCTGCGCTCGTTCACCGAGGGGATCGAGCATTTCGAGTCGCTCTTCGCCGTGCGGCCCGAGCTGGTCGCGCACGACCTCCACCCGGAATATCTCTCCACCAAGTACGCGCTCGAGCGGGAGGGTGTCGAGACGATCGGGGTGCAGCACCATCACGCCCATCTCTCGGCGTGCCTGGCGGAGCACGGGGACCCCGGTCCGGCGATCGGGGTGATCTTCGACGGGACCGGCTACGGCACGGACGAGACGGTATGGGGCGGGGAGCTCCTGCTGGGCGACGCGGGCGGCTTCGAGAGGAGGGGGCGACTCCACGCCGTGCGGATGCCGGGAGGAGAGCGCGCCATTCGCCAGCCGTGGAGGATGGCCTGTGCCTGGCTCCTCGAGACCGCGGGCCGTGAGCCGCCGCTTCCACCGCTGCTCGCCGGGGCTGTCGCCGAGGATGCCTGGCGGAAGGTGTCGGAGCTGGCGGCGAGCGGGCTGGCGTCGCCCGTGACGACGAGTGCCGGCCGGCTCTTCGACGCCGTCGCGGCGCTCTGCGGGATCCGGGCAGAGGTGAACTACGAGGGGCAGGCGGCGATCGAGCTCGAGGCGGCAGCCGACCCCTCCGAGCCCGACGCCTACCCGCTGCCGGGCACCGACGTGCTCGACGCCAGGGAGACGATCGGAGCGATCCTCGGCGACCTCGGCGCGGGCGTGCCGGTTGCGACCGTCTCGGCCAGGTTCCACAACGCCATGGCCGAGGGCGCCGCCCGCGCCTCGGCGGAGATCGCGCGGGGGGAGGGAGTCGAGCTCGCCGTGCTCTCCGGGGGCGTCTTCCAGAACCGCCTGCTGCTGGAGCGGACCGCCGCCGCCCTCGAGCGCCAGGGGCTGCGTGTGCTCGTGCCCCGGCTGCTGCCGCCGAACGACGGCGGGATCGCCTTCGGCCAGGCGGCCGTGGCGGCCGCCGCAGGCGTCTAGCTCAGCGGCTCAGGCGAGCGGGCTCCAGCGCGAGGAGCGACCGGGGCCGAGTGCGCGCCGCGCGGCCACCCGGCCGCGCCGGTAGTTGACCGGATGGGGCCCCATCGCCCACGGGTGCCAGCCCAGCGTGCCGTAGCTCTCTCTCAGGGCCGCCTTCAACTCTCCGCGATGCTCGCCGCACGCGTACTGCGCCCGGCCGTAGATCCCGTTGCCGGTCCAGTGCAGCCAGTGGCCCGGCTCGACATCGAGGTACTCGCCGAAGAGGAGCTCCTGCAGCTGCGCCTCCAGCGCCCGCTCCGTCGCGCCCTCGGCTCGCACACCGCAGTACTCACACCGGAAGATCAGGCGACTGGGCACCGATACCCACGTTACCGCCGCTGTCAAAGCCCTAATCGCAGGGCGATTGCAATTGAGAGGTCCCCGTAATAGGGTGCCGGTGATGCGGTGGGGTCGGATCAGATCGGCGCTCAGTCCCCGCGAATGGCGCACGGTTGCGCTGATGGCGTTCGTGATTCTCGGGCTCACCGGCATCGGCTTCTTCGTCCTGATCGCGCTGGTCGCCCCTGCCGGATACAGCCTCGGTTCGACCGGAGCGTTCGGCGTCGGCGTCGGGATCACCGCCTACACGCTCGGCGTCCGCCATGCCTTCGACGCCGACCACATCGCGGCGATCGACAACACGACCCGGAGGCTCATGGCGGGGGGCCAGCGCCCTCTCAGCGTCGGATTCTTCTTCGCACTCGGCCACTCGACCATCGTCTTCCTCCTGGGCGCGCTCATCGCGATCGGGGTCCGGGGGATCGGCGGTGCTCTCGCGGACGACGGCTCGTCGCTGCACAGCGCCACGGGCTTGATCGGCCCCACGGTCTCGGGCGTGTTCCTGCTCGTCATCGGGCTGCTCAACCTCGCCGTGCTGATCGGGATCGTCCGGATCCTGAGGCGAATGCGGGAGGGTGAGCTCGAGGAGAAGGAGCTCGAGCGCGAACTCGAGTCTCGCGGTTTCCTCAACCGCCTCTACGGCCGTGCGACGCGCCGGATCACCAAGCCCTGGCAGATGTATCCGCTGGGCTGTCTCTTCGGCCTCGGGTTCGACACCGCGACGGAGATCGCACTCCTCGTCGTCGCCGGAGGGGCCGCCGCGAGCGGGCTGCCCTTCTACGCGATCCTCTGCCTTCCGGTCCTGTTCACCGCCGGTATGACCCTGTTCGACACGATCGACGGGGCGTTCATGAACTTCGCCTACGGCTGGGCTTTCTCCGAGCCCATTCGGAAGGTCTTCTACAACCTCGCCGTGACCGGGCTGTCCGTGTCCGTGGCGCTCTTGATCGGCACGATCGAGCTCACCTCTGTGCTCGCGGACCGCCTCGATCTGACCGGTGAGCCGTGGCAGTCGATCGCCGGGCTCGACCTGAACATGATCGGTTACGCGATCGTCGGCCTCTTCATGCTCACCTGGGTGGGCGCGTACGCCGTCTGGCGCCTCGGGCGGATCGAGGAACGCTGGTCCGGCCAGACCCGATCGACCGTCGGATAGGGTCGAGATGGGGTTCTCGCCGTTCCGCGACGCGGTCAAGGTGGACGACCTGGAGGACGCCTTGAGCGCGCTCCGGGAGAGCGGCCACCGGGTCACCGCCCCGAGGCGCCTCGTGCTCGAAGCGCTCTTCGCGGCGGAGGGTCCGGTCTCCGCCGAGTACGTCGCGGACGGGATGGACGGCGCGAGCACGCCGATGGACGCCGCCTCGGTGCACCGGATCCTCTCGCAGCTCGAGGAGCTCGGGCTGGTCCGCCACGTCCACATCGGGCACGGCCCCGGCCTCTACGCGCTGGTCGGCCAGGCCGATCGGGAGTACCTCGCCTGCGAGCGCTGCGGCCGGGTGACCACCGTCGAGCCGGGGAAGCTCGATTCGATCAGGCGCTCCATCCGCCGCCGTTTCGGCTACGAGGCTCGGTTCACCCACTTCCCGATCCTCGGTCTATGCCCGGGCTGCCGGCGGGAGGTCGCCGGCGAGGAACAGCCTCCGGGGCGATCGAAGGACGGCGGCCATGAGCACGAGCACAGCCACGGCGGCTACGTCCATTCGCATCCCCACGTGCACGGCAAGGCCGGCGGCGGGGGGCACGAGCACGGACATGAGGCAGGAGACGGCTGACGGAGTTTGTGGTTCCTTCCGCAGGGAAGTCCCTCGGCCATGGACCGCAAGATGCTCGAGATCTACCTGAATGACCACCTGGCGGGGTCGGTGGTGGGAGAGAACCTCGCCAAGAGGATCGTCCGCCAGAACGAGGACAACGAATACGGCAGAGGAGTCGCGAAGATCGCCAAGGAGATCGAGGAGGACAAGGCGACGCTGCAGAAGGTGATGGATCGAGCCGGTGTCAGGCGGAAGCAGGTCCGACTGGCCTTCGCACGCGTGACCGAGCTGGGGACGCGCCTCAAGCCGAACGGCCGGTTGGTCGGCTACTCACCGCTGAGCCGGGTGCTCGAGCTGGAGGGCCTGACCATCGGGATCACCGGCAAGCTCGAGCTCTGGCGCTCGCTGGAGGCGCTCGACGGCGGCGCTGAGATCCGGCGGCATGGACTTCGCGGCGCTCGCCGCCCGCGCGGAGGACCAGCGCGACCGCGTGGAGGACCTCCGCGTCAGGGCCGCTCGGGAGGCCCTCGGCGGCGAGTCAAGCGCCTAGCTCGGACCTCTCTCGACCGGAGGTCTCTACATCGGCGGTGCCTGGTTTCGGGGGTGGCGCTCGAACCAGTCCGCGTAGCGATCCGCCAGCGGGGCGGCGGTGAGGCCATGGGCGAAGACCGAGAGCCCCACGGTGAGGTAGACCGCCAGGACGATCAGGTGCTCGTGAGGAAGCTGGGAATCCTCGATGACGATCACCGCGAAGACGATCGAGGCCAGGCCGCGGGGGCCGAACCAGCCGAGAAAGCCGAGCGTCGGCAGTCGAGGGTGGAAGTCGAGCATCGCGATCGCAACCGGGACCATTCGCACGACCGTCAGGCTGAGGACCGCGTAGAGGGCAAGTTCCCAGCTCAACTCGCCGAGCGCCGGCCCGAGCAGGATCGCCCCGAAGACGAGGAAGGTGACCCCGCTGAGCACGCCCCCGACCTCCTCCGTGAGCCGGTTCATCTCGCCGGGGTCGCGATTGATCACCCCCCTGAAGACCATGCCGCCCACGAAGGCTGCGATGAAGCCCGATCCGTCGAGCGCGCTGGCGGTCCCGTAGGCGAGGACGGCGCCGGCGGCCGGGATCACCGGGCGCCAGGCCCCGGCGATCAGATCCTTTCGGCCGGCATAGACGACGACGGCTCCGATCACCAGCGCGGCGACCACCCCGCCGACGATGCCGTAGCCGACTTCCTCGAGCAGGAGGGTGATCCCCGTTCGTCCCCCGGAAATACCGGATTGGACGTCCGCGGCCGCCACGGCCGCGAAGAGCAATGGCACGCAGATCCCGTCATTGAGCCCGCTCTCGACGTTCAGGCCCTGGCGGATCCGGGTCGGGAGGCGCGGCTCGGTGACGACCGCCTGGCCGAGGGCGGCGTCGGTCGGCGCCAGGACCACCCCGACGATCACGGCCTCCCAGAAGGTCAACTCCCCGAAGATCACGGCGGCGGCGAGCGCTCCGAGTGCGATCGTCAGCGGCAGCCCGATCCCGAGCAGCCGCAGCGGAACCGAGGCTCCACGCCGCAGCGCTCCGAGGTCGATGCTCGAGGCATCGGAGAAGAGCACGAGCGCCAGCGTCGCCTCGGCCAGTGCTCGTTCGGTCGAGCTGGTGCTCGCGATGTTGATCTCGTCGAGGACCCTGGGGCCGACGAGGAGCCCGATCGAGACGAACACCATCGCGGGCGTGATCGGCGATCCCGACAGCCGCTTCGAGACCGCGGCAACGGCGATCAGCGCCAGCGCCACGGTCGTCAGCGACCAGTCCATTCAGATCCGTGCGATCACGGTCGATCCCCGGCTCGCAGCCTATTGCCCAGGGTCTAGCGCTCCAGCCAGGGGACATCGCCCCCCGGCAAGCGCCGCTCAGTTCAGGGGCTCAGGAGAACTCGTCGAGCGAGCGCTTCTGGCAGCGCAGCTCGTGGTCCCGCTGCTTCGCGGGGACGCCGGACTCGCCGGTCACGGCCTCGTTGTGCTTGACGTCGACGATCGCCCGGAAGCGCTCCGTCTCCGAGCCCGCCGTGGAGGGCTGGGAGACCGTCCGGTCCCCCGTCTCTGCCTCAGTTTGTGCCTTCATCCTTCTCCATCCATCCCCTGCGTGTTGCCGCATGAAGTTGTACCAGTTGTGAGCGTTCGCTAAGACACTAGGAGGAACAGCCCACCAGGCTGAAAGTAGCGCTGCAGGGGGCCGGATCCGGCCCGGGCCGGTTTCGCAAATTGCGGACGAAGCAGCCGCGGGCGGCCTGACGGGTGCGACGGTGCCGAGTGGGTCGCCGCCTATAATCCCCGGCCCGTCGGTCCACCCCCGTCGCGCGCCCTCTCGAAGAAGGCGCGGAACCGGAGGCTCAATTGAAGAACTCGTCCGCAGAGCGCCAGCGCTACTCCCCCGAGCGCGCCTATCGCCCGCTCGTCTCGCCGCCGAGCGTGGAGGACAAGGACGCCTGCGCGATCTACGCGTCGGTCCGCCGGGACGCGACGCCGAGCCACGAGCCGATCACGCTCGCGCTCGAGTCGCTGCAGAAGATGCTCCACCGCGCCGGCAACGTCGACGGCGAGGGCGACGGCTGCGGCCTGCTGGTCGACATCCCGACCAAGATCTGGGCCGAGGAGGTCCGCCAGGGCGGCCACAACCCCGCGCTCGCGCTCGACGACGCCTTCGCGGTCGCCCACGTCTTCGTCGAGCGCTCGCAGGACCTGGAGAAGGATCCGGCACGACGCCCGCGAGATCCTCGGCGCGGCCGGCTTCCGGATCCTCGCCGAGCGGGTCGGCGCCGTCGACTCCGCCGCGCTCGGCCCGACCGCCCGCGAGGAGGAGCCGCAGTTCTGGCAGTTCGCCGGCCTCGTCCCCGAGGCGGCCGACGCCGACCGCACCCTCTTCAACCTGAAGGTCACCCTCGAGGAGAAGCTCGGCGTCCACGTCGCCTCCTTCTCGGGCAAGACCTGCGTCTACAAGGTGATGGGCAGCCCGAAGGTGCTCGGGTCCTACTACGCCGACCTCTCCGACGAGCGCATGGAGACGATCGGGGCCTTCGGCCACAACCGCTACTCGACCAACACCTGGCCCTCGTTCACCCGCGTCCAGCCCTTCGGCGTCCTCGGCCACAACGGCGAGATCAACACGATCGAGCAGCTCCGCCAGGAGGCGCGGATGCTCGGAGTGCCGATCGGCGAGGGCAACTCCGACTCCCAGGACCTGAACCGCACGATCGAGACGCCTGGTCCGCCGCCACGGCCTCTCCCTGGCCGAGGCGATGGAGATGGTGGTGCCGCCGATCGTCGACGAGATCGCCGGCGCTGCCCGACGAGCTCCACTCCTTCTACATGTACCTGCGCCAGACGATGGGCCCGTTCGCCCAGGGCCCGGTCGCGCTGATCGCGCGCCACCGCGACGAGTGCGTGTTCTCGGCCGACGCCATGGGCCTGCGCCCGCTCTGGCAGCTCGAGACCGCCGCAGGACTTCGTCTTCAGCTCCGAGCCCGGCGTCGTCTCGGTCGACGAGATGATCTCCGAGCCGAAGCCGATGGCCCCGGGCGAGAAGTTCATGGTCCTGATCGACCGCGACCGCAAGCGCGTCGACGCTCCATCCGCACGCGGAGATGCTGCGCGCGGTCCGCAAGCGCTGGCTCGACGCGAACCGGCACGGACGCAGGTCGCGCCGTATCGACCGCGCGCTCGAGACCGGCGGCCCGCTCGAGGGCGCCGAGATCCCGGGCTACACCGACGCCGGCCCCGAGGAGCCGGTCAAGGTCGAGGACCGCGTGCTCGCCGGCTTCGGCTGGCAGCGCGACGACGTCAAGCTCGTCCAGCAGATGGCCGACAACGGCGCCGAGCCGATCGGCTCGCTCGGCTACGACGGGCCGCTCGCCGCGCTCTCGCCCGAGCGCCAGAACCTCGCCGACTACTTCAAGGAGACGGTCGCCGTCGTCACCAACCCGGCGATCGACCGCGAGCGCGAGATCGAGCACTTCTCGACCCGCGCCGTCTTCGGCCGCCGCCCGCCGCTCGGCCGATCCCTCGGCCGACAGCCAGACGGTCGAGACCGACTTCCCGGTGATCCTCGGCGGCCACCACGACCTGGCGCCGCTCGCCGCACAGCGCCTACCGCCGGATCGCCAACGAGCAGGGGACCTACCTGCTCGAGGACCTCTGGGAGGCGTTCGGCGACCGCGCCAAGGCGATCGACATCGCGCTGCTCGAGTCGGAGACGACCCAGGGCGCGATCGAGCGGCTCAGGCAGGAGGCGGTGAAGGCGGTCAGCGAGGGCGCCGAGCTGCTCGTCCTCACCGACCGCACCGTCTACGACGGCGAGCGCCGCTACATCGATCCCCACCTGGCGACCTCGGCGATCGACCAGGCGCTGAAGCAGTTCGAGGTCGGGCGCCGGCGAGGAGAACCTGCGCCGCCGCTGCTCGATCGTGCTGCGCTCGGCGGCGATCCGCAACGTCCACGACGTGATGCTCGCCCTCGGCCTCGGCGCCAACGGCGTCTGCCCGTACGTGATGGTCGAGGTGATCTGCGTCGACGACTACGAGAACGACGTCGCCAACCTCTGCTCGGCCCTGCGCAAGGGGATCGAGAAGGTGATCTCGACGATCGGGATCCACGAGGTGCGCGGCTACGCCCGCCAGTTCTCCTCGATCGGGATCAAGCCCGAGCTCGCCGAGATCTTCCAGACCGAGGCGTTCGCCGCCTCGGAGAAGGGCGGCGCCGGCTTCGCCCAGCTCGACGCCGACACCGACGAGCGCCAGAAGATCCTCGCCGGCGACGAGGAGGCGAAGCCCGCCAAGACCTTCCGCTTCTACCCCAAGGTCTACAAGGCGGCGATCGCGGCCGCGAACGGCACCGCCGACTTCGAGGAGTACTCCCAGAAGGTCCGCGAGCTCGAGGCCGCAGAGCCCGATCTCGATGCGCCACATCATGGGGCTCCGCAAGGAGCCCGACCGCGATCCGGTCGACGCCGTCGCAGGTGGACGCGTCGGTCGGCCACCACGACTACCCGATCGTGATCAGCTCGATGAGCTTCGGCTCCCAGTCCGAGCCGGCCTTCCGCGCCTACGCCGAGGCGGCGCAAGGCGATCAACATCCTCTGCATCAACGGCGAGGGCGGGGAGATCCAGGACATGTACGGCCAGCTACCGCAAGTGGCGCGGCCAGCAGGTCGCCTCGGGCCGCTTCGGGGTCTCGGCCGAGATGCTCAACTCCTCCTACGTCGCCGAGATCAAGATCGGCCAGGGCGCCAAGCCCGGCGAGGGCGGCCACCTGCCCGGCAAGAAGGTCTCGGAGAAGGTCGCCGCGGCCCGGAACGCCTCGCCCGGCACCGACCTGATCTCGCCGTCCAACAACCACGACCTCTACTCGATCGAGGACCTCGCCGAGCTGATCGACGAGCTCAAGACCGTCAACCCGGACCTGCGCGTCTCGGTCAAGGTCCCGGTGGTGCCCAACATCGGCACGATCGGCCTCGGCATCGCCAAGGCCGGCGCCGACATCATCACCCTGAGCGGCTTCGAGGGCGGCACCGGCGCCGCCCGCCAGCACGCGCTGCGCCACGTCGGCCTGCCCTCGGACATCGGCACCCGCGCCGTCCACCGCGCCCTGATGGAGGCCGGGATCCGCAACCGGGTCGAGATCTGGGCCGACGGCGGCTACCGCCACGCCCACGACATCGTGAAGCTCCACTGCATGGGCGCCAACCGGGTCGCCTTCGGCACCCTGGCGATGGTCTCGCTCGGCTGCACGATCTGCCGCGGCTGCCAGCTCGACACCTGCCACGTCGGCATCGCGACCCAGATCGAGACCGTCGAGCAGGCCCAGGAGCACGGCCTCAAGAAGTTCACCCCGCCAGGCGGTCGACGCCGCCGGAGAGCTGCGCCCGCTTCTTCCAGGCGATGGGCGAGGAGGTCAAGGCCGTCGTCGGCTCGCTCGGCTACGACCGCGCCCAGGACCTGGTCGGCCGCTACGACCTGCTCGAGCAGATCTCCCACCAGGAGAAGATCGACCTCGCGCCGCTGATCACGCCGCTCGAGGAGTTCCTCGACCTCGAGCCGATCGACCTGCCGGTCGAGGAGGAGGCGCTGGTCGAGGCCCGCGCCGAGGCCGGCCTGGTCCGCGCCAAGCCGATCCGGATGGAGCCCAAGCAGGCCTCCGCGCGAGATCGCCCAGGTCGCCGACAAGGTCTTCGACGGCTCCTGCGTGAGCGTCGAGTTCCCGCGCCGCGACCGACGCCCACGACCGCGTGCTCGGCACCGAGCTCTCCGGCGCGATCGCCCGCGCCCGGATCTACGACGGCGCGCCCGGAGGGCACCGAGAACGACGAGCTCGCCCAGCTGGTCTTCAACGGCGGCTCCGTGGCGGGCCAGGGCTTCGGCGCCTTCAACGAGTGGGGCGTCACCTGCCGGGTCGAGGGCGGCGCCCAGGACGGCGTCGGCAAGACGATGCTCGGCGGCACCGTCTCGATCCTGAAGGGCAAGAACGCCGACGGGCAAGCGCGTCAACGGCTCGGTCGGCAAGTCCTTCGCCTACGGCGCCCAGCGCGGCCGGCTCTTCGTGCAGGGATCGGCCGACTCGCGCTTCTGCATCCGGCTCTCCGGCGCGGACGTGGTCCTCGCCGGCGAGCCCGAGCAGCCGCTCGACGACTCGCAGGGCTGCGTCGTCGACCGCGCCAACGCCAAGGGCTTCGCCTTCGAGTACATGACCTCGGGCCGCGCCGTCGTGCTCGGCGACATCGGGCCCTGGGCCTGCGCCGGGATGACCGGCGGCCGCGTCTACGTGCGGATCAACGACGAGCTCAACCTCGACCGCGACGCGATCCAGCGCCGCCTCGGCGAGGGCGCCAAGGTGAAGCTCGAGGAGCTCGACGCCGAGGGCCAGCTCGACCTCGAGGACCTGCTCGGCCACTACGCCGACGAGCTGCGCGCCACCGACCAGGCGAGGAGGCGGACCGGGTGCAGCGCCTGGCCGCGCGACGCCAGGTCCAACTTCCTGATGATCATCCCGGAGAAGGTCCAGGCGGACCCGACGATCTCGACGGAGTAGCTGCACCGTCCGGGCGAGCCGTCCAGCCGAGTTCGTCGCGGCCGGCGTACCTGCGAACCTTGGTCCGGATCGGCATGACGCCAGATCAAACCAACCAGGAGGAGAGGGCTGCGGCGGCGGCGGATGCCGTGATCCGGCTCGAGGACGTGCAGCGGGTCACCGAGTCCGCCCTCGCCTACCTCGACCTCGACGATCTCCTCGACGGAGCTGCTCGACCGTGTCACGGACATCCTCGAGGCGGACACGGCCGCCGTGCTTCTGGTCGAGGAAGGCGGCCGGACTCTCGCCGCGCGGGCCGCGAAGGGGCTCGAGGAGGAGGTCGAGCGGGGATTCCGCCTGCCCGTCGGGCGCGGATTCGCCGGGCCGGGTCGCCTTCACCCGGGAGCCCGTCGTGATCGAGGACCTCGAGCGACGCGACGATCCAGCCGGTCAACCCGCTGTTCCGCGAGAAGGGGGTCCGCTCGCTGCTCGGCGTCCCGCTGGTCGTCGAGGGTGAGGTGATCGGGGTGCTGCACGTCGGCTCCCTCACGCCACGGGAGTTCCAGGAGGGCGACATCGAGCTGCTCCAGCTCGTCGCGAACCGGGTCGCGCTCTCGATCGAGCGCTCGAGGCTGATGGTCCAGGGCCAGATCGCCGCAGACCCTCCAGCGCAGCCTGCTGCCCCGCCAGCTGCCCCAGGTGCCCGGGCTGAGGATGGCGGCCCGATACCTGCCGGCGGCGGACGAGTCCGCGGTGGGCGGCGACTGGTACGACGTGATCGAGCTCGGCAACAGGTGCATCGGCTTCGTGATCGGCGACGTGGCCGGCCACGGCATGGCGGCCGCGACCTTCATGGGCCAGCTGCGGAGCGCGATCCGCGCCTACGCGCTGGACACCGACGGCCCGGGCGAGGTGATCACCAAGCTCGCGGAGTTCTCCGACCGGATGCACTCGCGCATGGCGACGGTGGTCTACGCGACGCTCAACCTGGACACCTGGGAGGTGCGATTCGCGCGCGCCGGCCACCCGTATCCGCTTCTGCTCCGCGCGGACGGGAGCACCGAGTTCCTCTCCGACGCGGCGGGTCCGCCGCTCGGGGCCGTCGGGGGCCAGACCTATGACGAGCAGCGCGGTGACGCTCCTGCCCGGGGAGACCCTCGCTGCTCTACACCGACGGGCTGATCGAGCGCCGCGGGAGCCAGCTCTCGGAGGGGGAGGCCGCACTGGTCGAGGCCGCGATCGACCGCGCCGGACGAGCCCGAGCTGAAGTGCCAGGCGATCACCTCCCGGCTCACCGAGAACCTGGCGATCGCCGATGACATCGCGGTTCTCACGGTGCAGACCGTGGGGCTCGACGAGCTGTTGGAGGTGGAAGTGCCGGCGGAGGCCGAGCAGCTGGCGACCGCCCGGCACCTGATCCGGCGCTGGGTGGAGGCGAACGGGGGCAGCGACGACGACTGCGCCGCCTTCGCGATCGCCGTCTCGGAGGCCTGCGCCAACTCGATCGAGCATGCATACGGCCCCCGGGACGGGAAGGTCCAGGTGCGCGCCTCGCTGGTCGACGGCGAGGCCGAGGTCACGATTCGCGACCGCGGCAAGTGGCGCGAGCCGCGCGACGGCAACCGGGGAAGGGGCATCCCGATCATGGAGGAGTTCATGGATGACGTCTCGGTCGAGCCTGGGGAGAACGGAACGACGGTGAAGCTCGTGCGCCGTCTCCGGGAGGGACGTTGAGGCCGCAGCTCGCCCTGCTTTCGCTCGAGAGTCAGGGAGACATCGAGCTTGCCCGAGTGGCGGGAGAGGTGGACGCCTCGAACGTCGACGACCTGAGCCAGCGACTCCTCGAAGCGGTGCCCAACCAGGCGCGCGCCCTGGTGCTCGATCTGAGCGAGACCAGCTACATCGACAGCTCGGGGATCAGCCTGATCTTCGATGCGGCTGCGAGGCTGCGAAATCGCAGGCAGCAGCTTCGGCTGGTGGTGACCCCGCGCTCATTCGTCGGCGAGGTGCTCGCCGCCGTTTCGATGGAGCGGTCGGTCGCCATCGACGCGGCGCTCGACGACGCCCTGCAGGCGGTCGGCGACTCGGACGGCTCTGGCGGCTAGGCCGTGTCGCCGTACTCGCTCTGGCCCGCGCTCTCGATGACGCTCAGGGTGTAGCGCCCGATCTGGAGCTCGTCCCCGTCCGCGAGGGGGCTCCAGTCGACCGGCTCGCCGTTGACGCGGATGCCGTTCATCGAGCGGTCGTCGAGAACCCGCAGCTCGCCCTCCGGCGTCTGCACGATGACGGCGTGCCGACGGGAGACGGTCGGATCGTCGAGCCGGATGTCCGCCGAGCCGCTGCGTCCGATCCGCGACCAGCCGGCGGAGAGCTCGATCACGCGCGTTCGCCCGTCCGCGAACAGGGCGAGGTACTTCCCGGGCTCGGCGATCGACTCCCGCACGCCGTCGAGCCAGTCCGTCGGCTTCGCGGCCGGCCGCGTGACGGCGATGTTCCTCAGGGTGGGCTGCTCGAAGAGCGAGGAGCGCCGGAAGTCGGTGCCGCCGCAGTTGGGGCAGAGCGGGATCGACTCGGCCGGCTCGAAGGAGACCGGGAAGGAGCACCCCTGGCAGATGAAGGATCCGACGCCGCCGGCGGTCTCTCCCGCGTGGTGGACGTCATCCGTGCTCTGTCCGATCAGGGCCATCCGGAGGGTGGAGCCGATACTACCCCAGTAGTGCGTAATGGCTAGTCGATTTTGTTCATGTAGTACGGAAAGTCCAGGTTTTCCGGGGATGTTCTGCGGACCGGTCGGTGGGCAGCCGGTGCGGGAGGGGGAGGACGCCTGGCCTCTAGAATCGCGCGGCTGTGGGGCCGATCACCGTGACCACATCCATCGACGCCCCGCGCGAGCGCATCTTCGACTTCATCTGCGACCTGGCGACCCGCCCGAGCTGGATCGATCACTTCGCGAGCGACTACAGGGTGGAGCGCATCCCCGCCTCCGGCATCGGGGCCGCGGCCCGTTTCCGGGTCGACGCCCCGGCGGGGGTTCGCTACATGGAGACGGTGATCGCGGAGGCCGATCGCCCCCACCGGGTCGTCGAGCACGCGCGCGGCGGGCGGCTGGACCACATCTCGATGCGTCTGGTCTGGGAGCTCGAGGCGGGGCCGACAACGACGGTCAGGCTGACCTTCTGGACCGTGCCGCCGTCGATCTTCGACCGGATCCGGGAGACGGGCAGGGAGCGCTGGTGGCACCGGCGCTGGGCGAAGGCGCTGACGCGCATGCGGGACCTGATCGAGACCGGTGCGCAGGTGCCCCGGGTCGAGATCGCCGGTGGTGATCGTGTCCCCAGCATCGCTGGATAGACTGCGCGCCCTCATGCGCCTCGGGAGCAAGGGAGTCCTCGCCCTCGCGTTCGTCCTCGCCCTGGTCGGCGTGGCCGGCTGCGCCGACAATTCGCCCGGCAAGGAGGCCGACGAGGGAGTGCCCATCCAGCTGGGCGAGCTCGAGATCAACGTCCAGCTGACGCGCTTCCTGAACCCGACCGACCACGAGGACAAGAACTATCTGGTCGGGCAGACCATTCCCACGCCCGCCGGCAAGGCGTACCTGGGGGTCTTCCTGACGATGAAAAACCATGGCGACCAAGCGACCCGCCTGCCCTCCACGGCTCAGATGACGGTCGTCGACACGACCGGTGCGGGTTATGAGGCGATTCCCAGCCACACGCCGTTCGCGGCGCCGCTGGGCACCACGCTGGCGGGCCATGGCGTGATCCCGGTGCCCGATTCCCCGGCCGAGAGTGGCCCGGCACAGGGGGCGATCGTTCTCTTCCTGGTCGACGAGGGTGTCAGCGAGAACCGGCCGCTCAAGCTCGAGATCGAGCACGACGGCGAGACCGGCGAAATCACACTTGATATCTAGGGCACGGCGCCCGGGGCCCCCGGCCCGATGACGAAGACACAGCTCCAGGCGCTGCTCGTCATCGGAGCGATCGGCGCCGGGCTGGCCTTGATCCAGCTGCTCGGCATCGCCGGGGGCCTCGCGGGCGTCGGCCTGATGGTCTTCTCGACGATCCTGAGCGCTCCCGCCGCGCCCGAGCCTGGCGCGCGCGGGCTCAACTGGTGGGCGCTGCTGGCGGGCGGAACCGCGCTCGCCCTGATCGGTGTGCCCCTCGGCCTGGTCCTGGAGGCCCCGGGCGGCCTGCTCACCGCGCTCGGCGGCGGGATGGCGATCGTCGGCGTGGTCTTCGGTTACCCGGCTACTTGAGGGCCGCGGTCAGGATGTTGCTCGCGATGGGCGCGGCCGTCGTCCCGCCGTCCCCCGAGGCGTCGATCAACATCACGGCGACCGCGAGCTTCGGGTTCTGTGCCGGAGCGAAGCAGATGAACCAGCCGTCGACGATCTGCTCGACCGTGTTCTCCTCGCCTGGGGCCGCGGGGGGCTGACCCGGCTTCGGACCGAGCTCGGCGGTGCCGGTCTTGCCCGCGACCTGGATGCCCGGGATGTTCGCGGCCACGCCGGTGCCCGAGGTGACCACGGCCCGCATCAGCCCCGTCAGGACCTTGGCGTTGTCCTTGGAGGTGACCTCGACGGGCTTTGCGTCGCTCTTCAGCGCGGGGTCCTTGACGATGGAGGTCGGGCTGCGGACGCCCCCGTTGGCGACGGTCTGGGCTACGGACGCCATCCCGAGCGGAGTGGCCAGGACCTGACCCTGCCCGAACGCCGTCACGGAGAGGTCGGTGTGGCTCGTGTCGTCGCTGAAGTCCGTGGGCATCGTCATGCCATTCGGGTCGGTGGCGGCGGTGGCTGAGGCGTTGTAGAGGCTCGGCTTCTCGTTCCAGCCGTAGCTCTCGGCCGTCTGCACGAGGCGCTCGGCGCCGACCTTCACCCCGAGCGGCGCGAAGACCGTGTTGCAGGACTTCGCGAACGCCTGCACGAAGTTGCCGCCGCAGGCCTCGTCGTGGGCGTTGTGGACGACGCGGGCGCCGTTCTGCGGGTCGGGGTTGATCTCGGTCAGCACCGGGAAGGTGTCCGTGAGCTTCACGTCGTGGCCCTCCAGCGCGGCCGTCGTCGTGATCACCTTGAAGGTCGAGCCCGGCGGTTGCGGAGCGGAGTATGCGGAGCCGGCGAGAGCAAGGACGTCGCCGTTACGCGCATTCAGCACGACGGCGCCGCCCGACTGGCCACCGAGCGCGTTCACGGTGATCGTCTGCAGGCGGGGATCGATCGTCGTCCTCACCGGCTGCCCGGGGGTGCCGTGGGCGGTGGCGAGGACTCGGCCCTGAGCCGACCGGGGGAGGTCGAGTTGCGGGCTGCTCCCCTTGACGGCCAGCAGCTGCCCGCTCGGCGTTCCCGAGAGCCGCGGGTTGAAGGCGAGTTCCAGGCCGCTGATCCCCGTGCTCTCGTTCGTCGGGTAGCCGGCCCGCTGCAGTTTCGCTTCCTGCTCCGAGTCGGCGGCGCCCGTCTCGCCCGCGACGTCGATCGCGTCTGAACCCAGCGGGGACGTCCGGTGGTCGACCGACCCCGTGGCGAGGGGGACGTGGTGCTTGGCCATGATCGGCGCACGACCGCCCAGGTCGAGGCGGCGACCCACCTGCTCGCCGGGCAGCAGTCCCGGGAAGGTCAGATGCGGGGTCCAGGCCACCTTGCCGCCGTCGAGCGGCAGGCGGAGCACCCCGTCGACCGTGCCGAAGAGCCTGGTCCGCACCTCGACCTTCACGTCGACCACGTCGGTTCCGTTGACGCTCTTCGGGCCGTCCGCATCGCCCGGGTCGATCGCGGTCGCGGTGGCCGCCTGCTGCGCGTCGCGGTAGGCGCTGGCCAGCTCGGCGGCGGAATACTGGGCGCGGGCCGAGTCGGAGAGCTCGTCGCGCATCGACTTGAAGTCCTGATTGGCCCAGTCGTCCACGAAGCGCTTCGCCATGTCCTGCTCGGGATTGCCCGCGGAGCTGATCACCCCGAAGATGAAGGCGATCACGGCGACGATCGCCAGCGGCAGGGCCCGCTGCCGCAGCCGGCGCTGTCGCTCGCTGAGCGGGCCGCGCTGCGCGCGGGGGTCGCGAGCGGGCCGCCGCGGCGGTGGGCCCCCCCGTCCTCGCTGCCGTGAACGTGTCACGGGGGGATTCACGCGGGCAAAGGTAGTCGCTCGTACGCTTGTATTCGGGAAACCGTGACCGGCCTCGACTGGCTGATCATTGCCTTCTCCCTGGCCATGGCCGTCTGGGGCTACCAGCAGGGCCTGATCGTAGGGGTGCTGAGCCTCGGCGGCTTCGCGATCGGCGCCTTTCTCGGCAGCCGGCTCGGGCCCGCACTGCTGCCCGAGGGGTCGCACTCGCCATACGCGCCGGCCACCGCTCTCGCCGGCGCGCTCCTGATCGGCGGGATCGTCGCCGTCTCGATGGAAGGAGTCGCAATCGCGGCGCGCCGGCAGCTGATCGGGGCGGCCGGGCGCCGGCGGGGCGTCGCGATCGCCGAGTCCTCGGGTGGCGCAGTTCTCCTGGTCGCTCTGGCTCTCGGGCTCGCCTGGCTGTTCGGTGCCGTGGCGCTCAACGCCCCCGGGGCCAAGGGACTTCGCAAGGCCGTCCAGCAGTCGGCGATCCTGCGGGCGCTCAACGACGCCTTCCCGCCGTCGAGCGGACTGATCAACGCGCTCCACCGGATCGACCCCAGGGTCTCGGTCCAGGGGCCGAGCCCGGACGTCGCGGCACCGGACTCGAAGATCACTCGGGATCCTGAGGTGAGGGCGTCGGCCGGCAGCGTGGTCCGGGTGCTGGGGACCGCCTGCGGCCTCGGGGTGGAGGGATCGGGCTGGGTCGCCGGCCCGGACCTGGTGGTGACGAACGCGCACGTGGTGGCGGGGGAGAGCGACACCACCGTGACTCCTGCCGGAGCGAGCTCATCGCTCGACGCCACCGCGGTCCACTACGACCCCACCAACGACCTCGCGCTGCTCCACGTGAGCGGCCTGGATGACGACCCGCTGTCGTTCGCGCCGGATGTGCGGAGCGGGACCCCGGGCGCGGTGATCGGCTATCCGGAGAACGGCCCACTGACGATCACACCGGCGCGGGTTGGGGCGACGGGCCCGGTCATCACCCAGGACTCCTATGGCCGAGGACCGGTGACGCGCCAGCTCACCGCCCTGCGCGGCGAGGTCCACAGCGGCAATTCGGGCGGACCGCTGGTGGACGGCAGCGGCAGGGTGATGGGCACCGTCTTCGCGGCGACCACCCAGGGGAAGCCGGGCGGCTACGCGGTGCCGAACAGCGTGGTCGCGGGCGCGCTCGGCGACTCGACGGGCGCCGTCAGCACCGGGCCCTGCACGCGCTAGGTGCGAGGGTGCCCGCAGGCGCGAGGCAACCGTTTCATTCTGGCCGGTCCCTTACGATCGGTAAGCTCTAGTCGAGGTGAGATCCGAAGGCGGCGTCGGCCGAGCCAGGGGAGCGGCCAAGCCCAAACAAGTGTGTCCTCACTTCCATGGCGCCGTGGAGCTGATCGGACGTCGCTGGGCGGGCGCGATCCTCTACGCGCTCACCGACGGCCCGCTCCACTTCGCCGAGCTCAACGAGGCGGTGCCGGGCATGTCGGATCGGCTGCTCTCCCACCGGCTCAAGGAGCTCGAGGAGGCCGGCTTGGTCAGGCGGGAGGTCCAGCAGGCGGGCAAGCGCGTTCGCGTGAGCTATGAGCTCACGCAGAAGGGCCACTCGCTGGAGCCGGTGATGGGCGGGCTCCGCGACTGGGCCCGCAACTGGCATCGGGCCTAGCCCGCGACCGCTCGGCTCAGCCGGACTGCGCGTTCGCCCAGCTCGTCCGCACCACTCCGTTGCGGACCCGCTGCGGATGGTCGCCGACCTGGATCCGGGCGACCTCGCTCTCGCTGCCGTAGGAGATCGCGCTGAGATCTGTCGGTCCCGCTCCAGGAGACGAAGCAGTAGCTGCCGTCCGCGCTGTTGGTCGACCAGTAGGGCTTCTCGCCGCCGTGGATCAGCTTGTAGTCGAAGGTCGAGCGCGAGACGATCGCGGCGTAGTCGGACATCGTCCCGGCGACGCAGAGCTTGGTCCCGGCGGCGTTCATGGCGATGCCGTGGTGCGCCGAGTCGAGCAGGTACTGCTCGCGCGGCATCTCCGGGACCAGGTTCGGGCAGGTTGGCGACCCGGGTGACCCGGTCCTGGGCGAAGTCGTACTCGACGAAGCCGTGGAAGAAGGAGACCTGGAAGTAGACCGAACCGCTCGTCCGGCGAGAGCGCCATCGGCCGCACCGCGGAGCTCATGTTCGGGTAGCCGGCCTCGGCGAGCTTCTGGCCCATGTCGATCGTCTTGATGATCTGGTTGGTGTTCGCGTCGACGATCTGGAAGCGGCGATCGCCCTTGGTCGTGTCGAGCTGCGGCTGGTCGGCGGGCGTGTAGACGAGGCCGATGCTGGCGTGGTAGATCCGGCTGCCGTCGCGCGAGTAGTTGTTCTCGTGCGGCGAGTCGCCCGACGGGAACCTGCCACGCCTCCTGGCCGGTGGCCGTGTCGAGGATGTGGACGACGTTGCCGGTCGAGGCCGAGACCGCGACGTGCTTGCCGTCGGGCGAGATGCGCCATGTGGTCGGAGCGCTGGCCGTCGACCTTGAAGCGCCAGGCGATCTGGCCGGTCGCCAGGTCGATCGCGACGACGTCGGCGAAGCTCGGCCGGGAGACGATCAGCAGCGTCCCGTCGTTGGTGCTGTACATGTCGTCGACGAACTGGTCGTGGCCCTCGCCGATCAGCTGCCGGATGGCGAGGAAGTAGCCGAGGCGCTGAGGGTTCGTGAGGATCTCCTGCATCCGCTGATCGATGTCGGGGATGATGTTGAGGCGGGCGATCCGCTTGAAGCTCGCGGGCTTCGACTTCGACGGCGGCGTGAACCGGAGCACGTCGGCAGTGCCGTCCCAGTTGTTGCCGACGAAGACGACGGGAGTCGTCGCAGGAGCCTTCGGTGCCTTGACCGCGGGAGCGGGCGAGGCGGCGAGAGCGGCCAGCGCGCAGGCGGCCAGCGCGACGACGGCCGCCGCGGCGACCCCTCGCTTGACCTTTCGAGCCGTACCCCTACGGCTCACGACGTAACACCTCCCGTCACAAGAGGGTCAACCGTAATCAACCACCGCGCGGCGCGCGCCGGTTCCTACCAAGCCCTGGGGTTGCCCTCCGGGATCCTGTCGAGCACGAGCTCCGCGTCCACTCGGTCCACGGGATAGGGAGTGGTGGCGCGGTAGTGCTCGAGCTCGCCGGGACCGAGCGCCTCGAATCCCATCTCCACGGCCTCGGCGTACGTCCGGAGGATCACCGCGTCCTCCGGGGGCTCCGGCGCGAAATGGAAAGGCTTCGCCTTGTAGGTGACGATGCGCTCGGGGAGATCCTCGCCCTCGACCGAGCCGGTGACCTCGACGCGGTCGTAGCGGATCTCGCGGATGTCGAGCCGGTCGAGCTCCGCCTCGGTCAGCTCGATCACCACGCCGTTGACCGGCCCGGCCTCGTCCTCGCCCTCCTCGACGTTCAGGCCGAGGATCCACTCCGGCCGCCATCCGCCGTCGCACTCGAAGGTCTTCTCGCAGGTCAGGTTGTCGCGGCGCTGGGAGAAGCGCCGGCGCCAGTCGTGCAGCCGGGCCGGTCTCAGCTCCCCGACCGGCCTGCCCAGGGTCATCGACGCGCTGTCGGTGAGCACCAGCGATCCGTAGCCGAAGAGGCCGAGGCTCATGCGGTCAGCGCCTCGGCGGAGTCCCGCATCGTCAGCTCGATCGGGTAGCTGCAGAGCCGCTCCCGCGCCGGGCAGTCGGCGCAGAGCGCCCGGTGCGGGCGGTCGGTGACCTCGAAGCGGCCGGCCGCGAGCCTCTCCAGGACTGACTCCACCCGAGCCCGTGCCGCCTCGAGCTCCGCCTCGATCGAAGCTCGTGCGCACGGGCTCGTCGGGCCGCTCCAGGAAGACGTAGGCGGTCTCGACCGGGGCGCCGCGGGCGGCGGCGGCGAGGGCGTAGAGGTCGCGCTGGATCGAGTAGCGGGTGGCGATCTCCGCCGGGTCCCGCCCTGCGAGGCGGTCGGTCTTGTAGTCGACGACCAGCACCGAGCCGTCGGGGCGCCCGACGAGCAGGTCGATCGAGCCGCGGATCAGGGTGCCGCCGATCGAGAGCACGAAGGGGACCTCGGGGCTGGCCCTCGCGTCCGCGATCTCCTCGCGAAGCGGCGAGTCGAGGAAGGCCTTGGTCGAGCTCGAGCACCTGGGCCGCTGCCCTCGACGTCTCCTCGAGTCCCTGCTCCCGCAGGGCGGCAGCGACCCGCTCGTCGCTCGGCTCGCGCCAGCGGTTGCGGGCGCTCCACTCGAGCAGGGAGTGGACGGCGAGCCCGGCCCGAAGCGCCTGCCGGACCTCGGGCGCGGCCTGGCTCGTCACCGTCGACCGCGACGACCTCGGGCTCCCCGATGCCGAGGACGCGCTCGACGTAGAAGCGGTAGCCGCAGTTCTCGAAGGCCGACAGCGCCGAGTAGGAGAGCCCGCCGATCAGCGCCGGCGGAACCTCCGGGCGTCCGAGCGGCGGCTCGGCGTCGCCGGCCGTCTCCTCGGTGGGCTCGGCCTCGCGTGGTGCGAGCAGCTCGGCCCCGGCGCCCGGCCCGGGCTCGCTGACGCTGACCCGCAGGCGCCCGGTCGGATAGCCGTCGTCCGCGGCCGCAGATCTCGATCTCGCGGTCGGCTGGCCTCACCGTCGAGCAGCGAGCGGATCAGCTGGAGGGCGATCGGCTTGCGCCGGGTCGATCTCCTTCTTCAGCGCGTTCCGGTTGAAGGTCCCGCTGAGGAGCAGCCGACGCTTGGCCCGGGTCGCGGCGACGTAGGCGAGGCGCGCCTCCTCCTCGGCGTCGCGCTCGGCGGCGAGGTCGGCAAGCTCCTGGTAGTCGTGCAGGCGCTCGGCCGGCCGGCCGAGGCGGCCGAGCTGGACTCCGACGCGGGCCAGCTCGCCGCCCTCCGGGCCCTCCTCTCCGGGCTGCACGCGCAGCGGCGACCAGCCGAGCTGCAGGTTGCGGCCGAGGTCGGCGACCGCGACGACCTCGAACTCGAGGCCCTTGGCGCCGTGCACGGTCATCACCCGGACGCCGGCGTGGCCCTCGGCCCGGGTCGCGGCCTCGGCCTCGCGGTCGCGGCTCGCCGCCCGCGAGTCGAGGTACTCGAGGAAGGCGCCCAGGTCCGGTCCCTCGCTGCGCCTCGAACTCGCGCGCCAGCCGCATCAGCTTGCGGACGTTCGCCCAGCGGGCCTTGCCGTCGACCCGGCTCAGCGTCGCGAGGTCGTAGTCGAAGTCCGATGCGGCGCGCTCGATCAGCGTCTCCAGGCCGCCCTCGGTCGAGCGCTCGGCGCAGCTCGGTGAGGATGGCCGCGAAGCGGCGGAGCCGCTCGAGCTCCTCCGGCGGGATCAGCGCCGCGGCCTCGGCGTCGCCCCGGCTCGGCTCGCCTTTCTCGACCAGGTCGCGGACGAGGGGCCAGATGTGGCCGAGGCGCTCGCGGTCCCCTCCTCGTCGCGCCACGTCGCCGCCCGCCGCAGCAGCCAGAGCGTGTCCGGCAGGACGGCGCAGGCGGGCGAGGCGAGCGCGCCGAAGAGCGCCTCGTCGTCGAGCGGGTTGGCGATCACGGCGAGCAGGCAGCGCAGGTCCTCGATCTGCTGCTGCGACCAGAAGCCGCGGCCGCCGACGACGTAGGGATCGAGGCCGGCGTCCTTGAGTGCCGCTCGACGGCCGCCACGTGGGTGAAGGCGCGCATCAGGACGACGATCTCCGCCGGGTCGACGCTCTCGTCGTCCACCAGCTCGCGCAGCCGCCCGGCGAGCCGGCGCGCCTCGGCGACCTTCGACCCCGAGCTCGGATCGTCGGCCAGCCGCGGCAGTGCGGTCTCCTCGGCCTCCCACCCCTTCTTGTCGTCGACGGTCAGGAGCAGCTCGACCGCGGATCCGCCCCCCGGCTCGTCCGCTCGACGAACGCGGTCAGCGGCTCGAAGCCGTCGAGCAGGCTCCGGCCGATCGCGTTGGTCGTCGCGACGAGCTCCGGCGCGGCGCGGAAGTTGCCGGTCAGCGGCAGCGCCTCCCCGTTGGGCTCCTCGCCCTCGCTCGAAGCGGCGGTGCTGGCGGCGGTAGACCTCGACGTCCGCGTGCCGGAAGCCGTAGATCGACTGGAACTCGTCGCCGACCAGGAAGAGGCGGGTCTCGGGGCCGCGCAGCTGCTCGATCAGCCGCAGCTGCAGGCCGTTCGTGTCCTGGAACTCGTCGACCATCAGGTGGCCGAACTGCTCGCGGTAGCGGTCCCGCAGAGCGTCCGAGTCGGTGAGCAGCTCGACCGCCTTCAGCTGGAGGTCCTCGAAGTCGAGCGCCGAGCGCTCCGCCTTGAGCTGCTCGTAGCGCGCTCCGAAGCGGCCGACCAGCTCGCGGAGCTGCTCGTAGGCCGGGCCGAGCACGTGGGCGGCGACCGCGGCCTGGGCTCGCTTGAGCGCCTTCGTGTAGCGCTCGCACGCCTCGCCCTTGAAGGCCTTCGCGCTCGAGCTGATCTCCAAGTCGCCGCAGGGACTCCAGCAGCTCGTCGTCCGGAGGAAGCGCCGGATCGAGGTCCATCGCTCGGGCGATCCGCTCCCGGCTCGCCACTGACTTGCCGCTCGCCTCCTCGCACTCGAGCATGGGCCGCCCGCGCCGGCCTCGACCAGCTCGGCGATCGCCGCCGCGGTGTCCGGCGGCGGGAGCTGCGGCAGGGCGGGGCTCGGGTCGCCGTGGCTGCGGAGCTCGTCGTAGGCGCCGCGCGTCATCTCGAGCAGCGTCCGGCGGCGGTTGGCCGCGGCGAGCTCGAGCGCCTCGGGCTCGCCCGACTCGACCATCTCCTCGAGCGCCGAGTCGAAGGCGCGGATCGCGAGCCGCTCGGCCTCCGCCTCGTCCACGACGCGGAAGCGCGGATCGATGCCGGCCGCGGCGGGATGGGAGGCGAGCAGCCGGCGGCAGAAGCCGTGGATCGTCGAGATCCAGGCCCGGTCGGTCGCCTCGAGGCGTCTCGCGCAGGGCCTCGAGCCGCTCTCCCTCGGCCTCGCGGATCGCGGGCGGAGAGCTCATCGCGGATCCGGCGGCGGAGCTGGTCGGCGGCGCGCTCGGTGAAGGTGAAGGCGAGGATCCGCTCGACCCCGCCCTCCGGGTCGAGCGCGGCGGCGCAGAAGCGGTCGACGAGCACGCTCGTCTTGCCGGTGCCGGCGCCGGCGCGCAGGAAGATGTCGCGGTCGCGGCTCTCGACCGCTGCGTCCTGCTGGTCGGTGCGCTCCGGCGCTCATTCCTCCTCGCCCTCCTCGGACCAGGGCTCCTCCTCCGGCAGCCCGCGCTCGCGCCGGCAGATCGGCTGGAAGGTGCAGTAGTCGGGGCAGCTGCCCCCGAGCGGGTCGCGGATCACCTTCCCGGCGTGGATCGAGGCGATGATCTCCTCGGCCTTCTCCTGGGCCTCGTCGAGCGCGGCCTCGAAGGCCTCGTCGTCCAGCTGGTCCTTGGGACGCGGGTCGAGGCCCGCCAGCTCCTCGGCGAGCTCCTTCCGCAGCAGGCCCTTGGGCGTGCGGTCGCCGGTCGCCGCCCAGCGGCCGGTAGAGGCCGCCGGCGAGCTCGATGCCCCCAGAGCTCCCGCGGCGGCGAGCATGTAGAGCTGCAGCTGGAGCTTGCCCCGCTTCTCGAGCATCGCGGCGCCGCCGTCGACCTTGCCGCCGGACTTGTAGTCCTGGACCAGGGCCTCGCCGCCGCGGGCCGAGGTCGATCCGGTCGATCTGGCCGTGGACGCCCGCCGCCGGCGAGCTGCAGCGGGCCCTTCTCGGATTCGTCGAAGCCGAAGGCCGCCTCGGTGTGAGCCGGGCGGAAGGGCGGTGGCCGTGACCGCCTCGTCGGCGAGGAAGGCCAGGACCAGGCCCTCGACCCGGCGCAGCGCGGCGGCGGTGTCCGCGATCTGCGGCGGCAGTCGCTCGGCCCCGACCTCGGAGATCAGCTCGCGGGCGCGGCGCTCCAGGCATCGAGGGATTGCGGGGTGGGGCGGGGCTCCGGCGCCGGGCGGCTCCTCATAGAGGCCCTCGAGGACCTGGTGGGCGATCGAGCCGCTGGTCAGCGGCTCGTCCTGCGGGCCCGATCCGCTGCGGGCTGAGCTCGTGGCCGATGAACCAGCGGTAGGGGCAGAGCGCGTATTCCTCGAGGGTCGAGGGCCCGAAGAGCTCGATCTCCCGCATCCGCTCGAGCACCGGCTCGAGCTGAGCGGGCCGGGCCGCAGCCTGGCCGTTCGCCGCGTCCTCGGGCCCGATCGCCGGCCTTCGCCCTCGGCCGAGCTCGCGCTCGCTGCGGCGCCGAGCCGGCGGTCGAAGACCGACTCGGCCAGTCCGCGCGCCGCCCGCCTCGCGCGACGATCGCCTCGTCGCGCTCCTCGAGGTCCTGCGGCAGCTCGCGGGGCGAGCAGCTCGCGCACCTCGTCGACGTAGGGCGAGCGCGAGGTCGCGCCGCCCTCGTCGTCGGCGCTTCGCCAGGAGAGCCAGAGGCGCTGCTTCGGCCGCGAGAGGCAGACCGAGAAGAGGTAGCGGTCCTCGACCTCGGCCTTCTTTCGCTCGCGGCAGGCCGAGCGCGCGGCGAGCGTCGTCGGAGAGCAGCGGCCCGCCGGTGTCGCGCCGCGGGAAGTCGCCGTCCTGCATCGAGCAGACGAACAGGTGGGCGACCCGGCGGGCGCGGGCGCGGTAGGGGCTGATCACGCGGACCCTGCCCTCGGTCGGGCCCGCGCCACATCGGCACGTCGAGCTCGGAGATCGCGGCGACGATGTCCTCGAGGGGTCTGGGGCAGGCCGAGCTCCGCGAGCTCGGCGAGCGCCTGCTCGATCTCGGCTCCCGCCCGCAGCTCGAGAGCCCTGTCCTCCTCGGCCACGGCGCCCTGCGCGGCGCACGGCCGACTCGGCGATCCAGCGAGCCTGCTTGCCCGCCTCGCGGAGCAGCGCCGGCTCCGGAGCCGGCTTCCCGCAGCTTCGTGACCTCGCGCAGCCCCGCGGTCGCCGTTCTCGCCACCGGGCCGCCAGGCCTCGAGCGCCTCGTCGGTCGTCCGCAGGCGGCCGCGCAGCAGCCTGCGCTCGAACCAGTCGACCTTCGACGGCGAGGCGACGCCCGGGGTGCGCAGGTAGGCGAGCAGGTCCGAGGCGCCGCCGCCGCCGACCGCGGCCCGAAGCAGCGCGATCAGGCCCGCGCCGGTGGCGGTGCGCGTGGCCGCCAGATCGGCCTGCACCGCGACCGGGATGTCGAAGCGCGTCGAGCACCCGGCGGTAGAGCGGCCCGGCCGAGCGCGGGTCGCGGAGCACGATCGCGATCTCCCCGGCGGGACGCCGTCGTCGAGCAGCCGGGCGACCTCGGCGCCGACGGCCTCGACCTCGGCGAGCTCCCCGGCGGAGGCGAGCAGCGCGACGCCGCCGTCGTTCTCGATCGGCTCGCCGGCCTCCAGCTCGCCGAAGCGGCGCTCGAGCTCGAACAGGGTCGAGCTCTGCGTGAAGCGCGGGCTCGGACTCCAGGCGCTCGATCGTCACGCCCTCGAAGTCCCGAAGCTCGGCGAAGAGCGCCCCGCGTGCCGCGGTCAGCGACTCGCGGTCCTCCCAGGGCAGGGCGACGGTCACCTCCGGCGCTCGCCGAGAGCTCGCGGACCAGCTCGAGCTGCTCGACGCGTCAGGTCGTCGAAGCCGTAGAGGAAGACCGGGCGCGCTCCCCAGGCGTCGGGCCGCTGCGCGGAGCGCGGCGGTCGCGGCGGCGGCGAGGGAGTGGTCGTCGTGGAGGCCGAGCTCGTCGCGGACCTGCGAGGTAGGACTCGTAGAGCGCGGCGATCTCCAGCTCGTATGGCGCCCGCCTCCGCCGCACGCTCGCGAAGCGTCAGCCGGATCGACCAGCGCGGCCTGCAGCTCCGAGACGAGCTCCTCGAGCGCGGCCGGGAAGCCCGGGCCGCCGCGACGAGGTCGCGAGGAGCCCGAGCTCTGCCCGCGACGCCGCCTCGCGGGCGAGCCGCAGCCGCTGGGTCCGGCTGAGCGCGCGGGCCCGGCCGGCGCGTCGGTCGCCCGCGCGACCAGCGCCGAAGAGCTGGTCGAAGGTGCCGACCGTCGCCCCGATCACGACGTCGCCATCGCGCGTGAGCTCCTCCTCGAAGCGCTCGACGTCGTCGACGGTCGGGACGACCAGCACGGGATCGCGGGCGAGCGCCGCGCTGAACGCCGTCGAGCGTCTGCGCCCGTGCGCCCCGAGTTCGGGGGCCCGACGATCAGCTTCAGCGGCCATCGCGAGCCAGCATAGGCGGGTCGCGGCGCGGTCCAAGGCGCCGCACGAATCCGCGCGGTTTCACGCATAACGCGCGGAAACCAGGGCCGGATTTTTTCCGCCGGGGGCGAGTCTAAGTTGGCCTCAGATCACACCTCCGCAAGCCGAAACGGGAGGCCGCACCGAAATGACACTTTGCTTCGTAGACCCAGCCGACGCCATCAGCGCGATCGCCGACTCGGTCGGCCGCGAGGCCCGCCGCCAGCTCCTCGGCGAGGCGGTGCGCGCCTGGGTCGACGAGATCCCCGACGACGAGCTCGAGGAGCACTACGCCAAGGCGATCTCCGAGCTCGACGAGCACGACATCTCGATGCTCGCCGCCTGGCACGGCTCGATGGAGGTCGGCCAGCCGGTCCCGAACCGCGACTTCCTGATGGGCGCCTTCGACTCGCTCGGCGACAACCGCCGCGAGGCCCTCAAGCTCGCCGCCGGCTTCCGCGGCGAGGAGGCCTTCGAGGAGGGCATCACCGAGGAGCGCGCCCTCGAGCTCGTGCTCGAGTGGCTCTCGCCGCCCCGCCTGATGGAGCTCTGCCGCGAGGCGATCGAGCTCTACATCTGGGACCGCGGCGGCTCGCGACAACTAGAGCCGGCTCAGTTGGCCGAGTCAGCTCAGACCGAGCGCGCTGCGGATCTCGCGCGATCGCCTGCTCGTTGTCGCGGAAGTGGACCGCGGACATGCCGAGCTCGCGGGCGGCGTCGCAGTTGACGTCGACGTCGTCGATGAAGAGGCACTCCTTCGGGCCGGCGCCGCCCAGCCGCTCGAGGGTGAGCTCGTAGATCTCGCGGTCCGGCTTGCGGCAGCCGACGAAGCCGGAGTCGACGACGACCTCGAAGATCTCGTCGACCGGCAGCATCGAGCGCCAGAGCGGCTCCCACTCGCGCACGTTGTTGGTGAGCAGCGCCATGCGGTAGCCGCTGCTCCTTCGCCTCGCGCATCAGCTCGATCATCGGCTCGTTGGGGTGGAGCGCGTCGAAGTAGATCTCGCTGAAGCGGTGCAGCTCCGGCCGGTGGCCGAGGGCCGGCTCGAGGGCGTCGCCGAGCTTGCTCGAGGAAGTCGGCCTCGGTGAGCCGGCCCGTCTCGAGCTCGAAGAGCGGGTGGCGCGCCGTCCCGCTCCTGCGATCCGCGCCATCGCCTTGCCGAGCTCCTCGAACGGGATGCCGGTCTCGTCCTGGACGGCGGCGAACGACTGGACCAGGGGCGTGGTCAGCACGCCGCCGAAGTCCGAGATCACCGTGGTGATCCGGCCGGGCTCGCTCATCCGCGCCAGAGCAGGTAGCTGCCGAGGCCCAGGATCCCGTCGGTCTGGCAGCGGAAGAGCCCCGCCCAGGCACGCGCCCACCCTCGACCCCGCCGAGCGGCGCCGCCGGCGACCCGGGTGGCGGCGGCGCGGCTCGCCCGCTCGGCCTCCTCCGGCCAGAGCTCGAGGCCGAAACGGGTCGGCGTCAGCCGTCGCCGTCGTACTGGGTCGAGACGAAGGCGTCCTCGAAGCGGGCTCTCATCCTCGCCGCGGATCAGCCACGCCTCGAGTCCGCTCCTCGCCGTGGTCGGCGCCCCGGGCTCCCCGAACGCCTCCGACCACCAGCAGCGATTCGTCCCCGGCGTCGATCGCCAGGTGGCGGAAGGTGCCGGCGCCCTCGAGCGGGTCGCTGCTCCAGCGGCTGATCTGCCCGGGGCACTGAAAGCTCTGTGAGCCGTCCTCGGGTCCCACGTCGGCGACGCCGACGACGACCCTGAGATCGCCGGCGTCACCGAGGGGGAGCTCGGCAGTCCGTGGGCTCAGCGTCGCCTCGATGGTCGCGTCGCCGGCCGCGATCTCGAGGGTCGCCGCGTCGCCGCCCTCCTCGAGCGCGAAGCTCGCGGCGTCGAGCCGCGCCGTCGCTGAGCAGAAGGGCGCCGGGCTCGCCGAGGTCCCAGGCCAGCGCCGCCGAGACCGGCCGCCGGGTCTCCGAACCCACAGACGAACGAAGCGCTCCTGGCTCGCCGCGAGTCGTCGTTCATCCGCCGAACGGCTCCCGGCCGGGCGGCAGCTCGTCCTCGTCGCGGATCTCCTGCCCGGTGCCCTCGATGTCGTCGGGACGCGGGCCTGTTCGCCGCGGCGGAGGAGGCGGCGGCTCCTCCCAGCCGAAGGGGTCCTCGGGTGGCCCTCCGGGCGGCCGCCCGGGCTCGCCCGTGGCCGGGCGACGGCGAGGCGGCCCCTGCGCCCGGCCGAAGGTCCACATCGTGGCACCGCCTCCCAGCGCCAGCCGCCGACGGACGAGGCGAGACGAAAGGCGCCGCACCAGCGCGCGCGTCGGCGGGATCAGCAGGATGAGTCCGAGGATGTCGGTGAGGAAGCCCGGAGTGATCAGCAGGGCCCCGCCGAAGATGATCAGCACGCCGTCGAAGACCTCCTTGTGCGGCAGCCGGTTCTCCGCCAGCGCCCGGTTGAACCGCACCCAGGCCGCACGTCCCTGGTGGCGAAGCAGCATCGAGCCGAGCAGCGGCGTCGGCGAGCAGGAGCGCGAGCGTGGGGACCACGCCGATCGCCTCGCCGACCTTGATGATCACGTAGAGCTCCGCGATCGGGACGACGATGAAGATCAGGACCAGCAAGAACACGGCCACGCAAGGCTACTCATGGAGCCAATCCGGCAGGCTCGGACCGATCCCCCTATCCTTGTGCTGGCGATGGCAACAGGAACCGCGACCGAAGAGGACGTCTACGAGGCGCTCGAGGAGGTCATCGACCCCGAGCTGGGTCTCGACTTCGTCTCCCTCGGCCTCGTCTACGACGTCGAGATCGAGGGCGACGAGGCCTACATCACCTTCACGCTGACGACGCCCGCCTGCCCGATCGGCCCGCAGGTCTCGGAGCAGATGCGCGAGTTCGTCGGCCAGCTCGAGGGCGTCGACAAGGTCCACCCGAAGATGGTCTTCGACCCGCCCTGGTCCCCGGAGATGATGTCCGAGGACGCGAAGTTCGCGCTCGGGTACTGACGGCGGGAAATCCCTGCTCTCCGCTTCCGCCTCCCGCGGCGGGCGCGATCAGCCCCTGAAGAAGTCGATGAGAAGCTGGTTGACGCGCTCCGCCTCGTCGTGATGGACCCAATGCGACGCGTCGGCCAGGCGCTCCACGCGGTCGAGGTTGGGCACGTCGTCGCGGTCCGGCTCGGCGAGGTCGGAGCCGAGGTAGGAATCGCGCTCTCCCCAGATGACCAGTGTCGGCGCCGAAAGCGGGCGCAACTTTGCTACGGCCTCCTTCTGGGACTGTCTTACCGAGGCGCGGTAGTAGTTGATCATCCCGGCGGCTGCCCCTGGCTGCGACCACGCCTCGACGTAGTGTTCGATTTCCTCCGGCGTGTAAGGCGGGTTCGCGTCATGCAGGAAGTGTCGGAAGAAATGCCAGTCTCGGGCGTGCACCACTTCCTCGGGCAGTCCCGGCGTCGCAAAGAAGAAGAAGTACCAGGACTTCCTGAGCTGGTTCGGGTTGTGGAGTCCCTCGGAAAGCCGCCGCGGGTGGGCCGCATTGAGGATGGCGAGTCGGTCGACCACCTCGGGGTGGTTCATCGCGGTGGTCCAGGCGATGGATCCGCCCCAGTCGTGACCCACCAAATGCGCGGACTCGGCACCGAGTTCTCCGATGAGGCCGCGGATGTCTGCGGCAAGCAGGTCGACACCGTAGGCCTCGAAGTCCTCTGGCTTCGATGACAGGTTGTAGCCACGCGTGTCGGGCGCGACGACTCGAAAGCCCGCCGCCGCGAGCGGCGCGATCTGCAGCCGCCAGCCGAACCAGAACTCCGGGAAGCCGTGCAGCAGAACGATCAGCGGCCCCTCACCCGCCTCCACGTAGTGCAGGCTCTGATTGTCGACCTCGGCATAGCCCTCCCGAAGTTCGATCCCGACATCAGGGAGCGGGCTGGCGGTCATGAGGACCTCCGTGTTAGGGGACTTGGGCGCGAGCGTATACCTGCGGTGAAGCCGTTGTCTCCCCAGGGCCGGCGAAGGCTCTCTCAGCGTCAGGGCTGGCTCGGCTGAGTGCCAAGCGTTGCGGTCACGGTTAGTTGCTGCGGGCCGCGTTGCACTGTAAGGGTCAGCTTGTCACCGGGTTTGTGCGATGCGATGGCAGCGATCAGGCCGTTGGGGTCGTGTATCGCCTTACCGTCGACGGCCGTCACCAAATCGCCCTGTCGCAGGCCGGCCGACGCTGCCGGGCCGTTCGGCACGACGGCGCTGACCAGGGCCGCACCCGCGCTGGTCTCAGCCAGGCTGACCCCCAGGTACGCGTGCGAGGTCGGCACGCCGTGCTCGAGCTGTGAGAGCTCGCCCATCACGTCATCGATCGGGACCGCGAAGCCGACCCCCGTGAAGCTGTCGGATCCCGAGCCACCTGTCGCGATCTGGTCGGTGATGCCCACCAGCTTCCCCTGAGCGTTCAGGACAGGGCCACCGGAGTTGCCCGGGTCGATGGCTGCATCGGTCTGGATCGCGTCCGCGATCGTGAAGCCGTCCGGGGCCTGGATCGTCCGGTGGAGGGCGGAGACCACGCCGGTGCTCAGGCTGCGGTTGAACCCGAACGGATCGCCGATCACGGCGAGCGGATCGCCAACGGCCAGCGCCTGCGAGCTCCCGAGCGGCAGTGGATGCAGGTCCAGCCCCGACGGGTCGACCTGGAGCACGGCGGCGTCGACGGAGGTGTCCGCGCCAAGCACCTTCGCGCTGCGGCTGGTTCCGTTTTCGAGCCTGACGGTGATCTGCGAGGCACCCGCGACGACATGCGCCGCGGTCAGGATGTCTCCCCGCGAGTCGATTTCGAACCCGGTACCCGTGGCGGTCTCGGATCTGGAGGGAAAGGGAAAGCCGTTCGAAATCGTGTGGATCCCGCTTGCGGTGATGTCGACAACACCTGGAGCTGCAGCCGAATAGATCGAGGCCGCGTCAATGGCGGTCGATTGGTTGGAGCTGCTTCCGGCGGGATCGGCAGTGGTCTGATCCCCTGCGGCGCCGGTGGCGTAAAGCAGGCCGGTAGCAATTGCAGCGCCGACCACGGCCGAAACGAGCGCGAGCCCCAGCTTTCGCGAAATGCTTGACATGGGACCGGATCCTCCGCCAAGGGGACGCCGCTCGCTATCCGGCTGGCCCGAGGCTTCGCTCCACGATCCCCAGGCCGTCGGTAGGGAAGACCAGAGCTACCTAGATGATGTCCGAGGACGCGAAGTTCCCATTCGGATACTCAGCTAGAGAAGACCCCGCAAATCGTGGGTTTTCTCTTTTTCTAGTTGTTCGATACGGACGGTCTAGCCCTTCTTCAGCTTCTTCTTCAGCTTCACGTTCACCGACTGGGTGCTGGCGTCGCCTCCTGTCGGGGTGTAAGTCACGGCGACGTTGAGATTCACCTTGCCCTTCTCCTTGAGCTTCCTCTTCTTCTTTCCTTTTGCCTTGATCAGAAGCTGAGCGTTACCCGGACTCACCGCCTTGCTGATCACGGCTCCCGCGGCGGCGGCGACGTTGGCTCCGTTGCCCGACCCGGTCAGCTCGCCCGGGTTGGGGACGTTGAGGGCCAGTGTTGCGGTGCCCTTCTCCTTGTTGCGGGTGATCGCGCCAGGAGTGAATGAGTTCGAGGGACTGATCACGGCCGAGACATCCTGGCGGCGGTCTGCGGTGCCAGTGACGAAGTCGCCGGACTCGCTGTCCGCCAGATTTCCTGTGTGCGTCAGGTAGTTCTCTCCGATCACCGGGAAGTTGCACCCGGCGCCGCTCGGCGTAGGAGTGCTTGTTCCGAGGATTTCGCCGGCTTTCACCGGAAGGCTCGTCGAGAACGTGTTCAGGGTGCTCTCAGTCAGAGCGCGAGGCCCGTCGTGGCCGACGACCCTGTAGGCCGCTCCGCCGAGAGGCTCGTAGACCTTCATCGCCAGCATCTGTCCCGCCCCGGCGAAGGCTTCGGTGCTCCACGACGTGATCGTCCCCACCACCACCGTGGACGGGACGATGTAGCTGTTGCCGGAGGTCACGGTCGGCTGCAGGCGATCGGCTCCGTCCGCGCAGGAGGACGTGGGCAGTCCGGTCTGCCCGATCGTCACGGACGCGCCTGCCGTGGAGACGCTCGCCGCCAGCGCCAGCGCCACGAAGCAGGCGGCGAGCGCGAAGCTCTTCAAGTGGGGCCGTGCCCAACCGGCCATCTGAGCCTGGCTCGCGAAACCTTGACGCATGTTGTCTTCACCCTTCTCCGCTTGCTGGTCGAGGGCACCCTATCCGCGACTCCGGAACCAATGCAAGACCGTCGCTGTTCTAAGCGTGCCTCGTTTGGCCGCTCTTTGGCTTTGTCCTGAGTCCTGACAATTGTTGAGCCTTTTTGAAGGAGTTACTCCGTACTCTTGACAAACGCTGCCCGGTCGATCAGGGTCCGGCTCGGTGGAATCGTCGGATTCCGGATCGCTTCACTCGCTCAGAGAGCTGAATCGCGGCCGCGTCATCAACGCGCTACGTGAGCGAGGCCGCGCGAGCCGGGCGGAGATAGCGCGCGCCACCGGGCTCTCCCGCTCGACCGTTTCGAGCATCGTCTCCGACCTGATCGACTCCGGACTCCTCACCGAGGAGCGCGACGCGCTCGGCGTCGCTCATGGGGAGGCCGGCGGACGGCCGCCCGTACTGCTTTCGCTCGACCCCTCGGCGGGCTTGGCCGTCGGCATCGACTTCGGCCACACGCATCTCCGGGTTGCGGTATCCGATCTCTCCCACGAGGTGCTGGCGGAGAC
>CAWGUT010000013.1:0-74978 GCA_963825825.1 uncultured Solirubrobacterales bacterium
CGGGAGCGACGGGGCTTCTAGATTGGACCGCACGGGCGAGCAGCGAGCCGCGGCGACTCCGTCCGTAATCTCGCGCTCCGCGCTGGACGAGCTGATCTCTGAGCTCGCCAGCCGGGGCTTCACCGTGAACGGCCCAACCGTTCGCGATCGGGCGATCCTCTACGAGGAGATTTCCTCGACCGCCGATCTGCCGGAGGGGCTCACAGACGAGCAGGAGGGCGGCAGCTACCGGCTCGCAGAGCGGAACCATTCCGCGCTCTTCGCATACAACGTCGGGCCCAATTCCTGGAAGAGCCACCTCTTTCCCTCGAGGCTCACCCTCTGGCGTGGCCATAAGGGAGCTGATGGCGAGATCAGCTTCAAGGAGGAAGCGCAAGAGGTTCCCCGCTACGCCTTGATCGGGGTGCGCTCCTGCGACCTGGCCGCGATCGGGGTTCAGGACAAGGTCTTCATCGGCAACGGCTACACCGACCCCGACTACGAAGCGCGACGACGCGAAGCGTTCATCGTCGCCGTCAACTGCTCGAAGGCCGGCAACACATGCTTCTGCGTTTCCATGGGCACCGGCCCGAAGGCCAAGAGCGGCTTCGATCTGGCTCTCACCGAGCTGATCGATGAGGGCGGCCACCGCTTCTTGGTCGAGGTCGGCAGCGACGGGGGCCGGGCTTCTTTCACGATCGACTCGAAGGCGGCGATCGAGGACGACCGGGGCCGGGGCAGAGGGGGTCTCGGAAGAGTGCGCCTCGGAGATGGGCCGCGAGCTCGACACCGCGGGATCAAGGAGCTGCTGTACCGCAACATGGAGAACCCGCACTGGGAGGAGATCTCCGAGCGCTGCCTTACCTGCGGTAACTGCACTATGGTCTGCCCGACCTGCTTCTGCACCACCGTGGAGGACGTCACCGATCTTGCCGGTGAGGAAGCCGAGCGCGTGCGGCTGCTCGACTCCTGCTTCACCCTCGACCATTCCTACATCCATGGCGGCAGCGTCCGCAACTCGGCCCGGTCGCGCTATCGCCAGTGGATGACCCACAAGCTGGCCACCTGGCTCGACCAGTTCGGCACCTCCGGCTGCGTCGGCTGTGGCCGGTGCATCACCTGGTGTCCTGTGGGGATCGACATCACCGAGGAGGCGGCGGCGATCCGCGCGACAGATCTCGGCCCAGATCCCGGCAAGGACAGGGGGATCAGTGCAGACCATTGAGCAGCTGCTTGCCGAAGCGACCGCTTTCAACGGGATGTCGCAGGACCAACTTGCGCTGATCGCCGGCTGCGCGCAGAACACGGTTTTCGAAGACGGCGAGTACCTGATGCGCGAGGGCGCCGAGGCGGACAGCTTCTACGTCATCCGCCTGGGCCGGGTCGCGCTCGAGATCTTCGTTCCGCAGAGGGGAGCCGTGACCATCGAGACGATTGATGACGGTGGACTGGTCGGCTGGTCCTGGCTGACGCCTCCCTTCCGCGTGCACCTGGACGCCCGAGCGCTGGGCTCGGTGCACGTCGTCGCCTTTGATGCGGCCTGCCTGCGGGGAAAGGCCGACGACGACCCTGTCTTGGGCTACGAGCTGATGCGGCGCTTCATCCCGGTGATCGTCGAACGGCTCCAGGCGACCCGTGTACAGATGCTCGACGTCTACGGACACGTAGCGAGCTGAGCGATGGGGCCGACCCGATGCTGCCGAGCCGTATGTGGTGACCGACAAGCGCCAGGAGCTCGGCGACACCTGGACACTCGAGCTCGAGCCGGCGAGTGGGGAGGGGCTGGGTGAGTTCCGCCCGGGCCAGTTCTCGATGCTCTACGCCTTCGGAGCGGGGGAGGTGCCGATCTCGGTCAGCTCGGCCGACGGCGGCAGCCTGGTTCACACCGTCCGCGCTGTCGGGGCGCTACTCGGGCAATCTGCTCGTGCGAGCCCGGCGACCAGCTGGCGTGCGGGGCCATTCGGCAGCACCTGGCCGCTCGAGGAGGCCGAGGGCGGGGATGTGGTCGTGGTCACCGGCGGGATCGGGCTGGCGCCACTTCGGCCGGCAATCGAGCACCTGGTTGCCAGGCGCGACAGCTACCGGGCGGTGGCGCTTCTCTACGGCGCCCGTTCGCCCGACGAGATGCTCTTCTTCGGCGAGCTCCAAGCCTGGCGCGAAGCCGGGATCGACGTCAAGTACACGGTCGACACTGCGGCCGGCAAATGGGACGGACGCGTCGGGCTTGTGACGAAGCTCATCCCGATCACCGGCTTCGAGGGCGCGCGGACGACAGCGATGATCTGCGGGCCGGAGGTGATGATGCGCTTCGTCTCCACGGCGCTCGAGGACCGCGGCGTGCCCGACGAGAGCATCCACGTCTCACTCGAGCGCAACATGAAGTGCGCGATCGGCCACTGCGGCCACTGCCAGCTCGCCCATCGGTTCGTCTGCAAGGACGGCCCCGTCTTCCCGGTCGGCCGGATTCGAAGCCTCCTCGGGGTGAGAGAGCTATGACGGCCGAGCGGCCCAAGCTGGCGGTCTGGAAGTTCGCCTCCTGCGACGGTTGTCAGCTCTCGCTGCTCGACTTCGAGCGCGAGCTCGTCTCGCTGCCTGATCAGATCGAGGTGGCCTACTTCCTCGAGGCGACCCGTGGCACGGTCGAGGGTCCTTACGACCTCTCGCTGGTCGAGGGCTCGATCACCACCCCAGAGGACGCCGAGCGGATCAAGGAGGTCCGTGCCAAGTCACAGCGATTGGTGACGATCGGCGCCTGTGCAACCTCGGGCGGGATCCAGGCTCTCAGGAACTTCGCCGACGTCGAGGACTTCATGTCGGCCGTCTACGCCTCACCCGAGTACATCTCGACGCTCGAGACCTCGACGCCGATCTCGGCCAACGTCCACGTCGACTTCGAGCTCCAGGGCTGTCCGTCGACCGACACCAGCTGCTCGAGGTGATCAGCGCCTTCGTCAACGAGCGCAAGCCACAGGTCGCGAATCACAGCGTCTGCGTCGAATGCAAGCGGCGCCGGGAACGTCTGCGTCATGGTCGCCCACGGGACGCCATGCCTCGGGCCTGTGACGCACGCAGGCTGCGGCGCGCTCTGCCCGAGTTACGACCGCGGCTGCTACGGCTGCTTCGGGCCGATGGAGTCCCCGAACGCCCCCTCGCTCTCGGGCTGGTTCGAGCGGCTCGGCATGGACGAGGTCGATCTGATTCGCGTCTACCGCACCTTCCACACCGCCCGCGAGCCGTTCCGCTCCGAGAGCGAGCGGATCGAAGCCGATGGCTGAGAACGGCGAAACACGGACGATTCGCACCGAGGCGCTCGCGCGGGTTGAGGGGGAGGGGGCGATGCAGGTGCGGATCCGGGACGGGAAGGTGGAGGAGGTCGAGCTTCAGATCTACGAGCCCCCACGCTTCTTCGAGGCCTTCCTGCGCGGTCGCGACTTCAAGGAAGCGCCGGACATCACGGCGCGGATTTGCGGCATCTGTCCCGTCGCCTACATGACGAGCGCTTTCAACGCGATGGAGGACGCGCTCGGTGTAGCGGTGGGCGAGCAAATTCGCTCGCTGCGACGGCTCATGTACTGCGGGGAGTGGATCGAGTCGCATGCCCTCCATGTCTTCCTGCTCCATGCCCCTGACTTCCTGGGCTTCGAGTCCGCCTGGGCCATGGCCCGCGATCATCGGAAGGTGGTCGAGGGCGGGCTGAAGATCAAGGCCATGGGCAACGAGCTGCTTCGCACGATCGGCGGCCGGGCAATCCATCCAGTCAACGTTCGTGTCGGCGGCTTCTACAAGGCGCCAAGCGAGGCGGATCTCGAGGCGTTGGTGCCCGGCTTGGAGGAGGCGAGGGAGTTGGCGCGCGAGTCGGTGGCCTGGGTGGCTGGCCTCGACTTCCCGGACTTCGAGCAGGACTACGAGTTCGTCGCGCTGCGTCACCCGGATCGGTACGCGATCGAGGACGGGCGCCTCGTCTCCAGTTCCGGACTCGACATCGGGCCCGGCGAGTACGAAGAGCACTTCGTCGAGGAGCAGGTTCCGCACTCGACGGCACTGCAGTCGCGGATGAGCGACGGGGGCACCTATTTCCTCGGGCCGATGGCCCGCTACTCGCTCAATTCGGCGCAGCTCTCAGGTGTGGCGCGGGAGGCGGCGGAGGAGGCCGGTCTTGGGGAGGCGTGCCGCAACCCTTTCAAGTCGATCATCGTCCGCGCGGTGGAGATTCTCTACGCCTTCGACGAAGCGCTGCGGCTGATCGACGGGCTACGTGCCGCCCGATGCCGCCGGCGGAAGGAAATGGAGCCGAAGGCCTCGGTCGGCACCGGCTGGAGCGAGGCCCCGCGCGGGATGCTCTGGCACCGCTACCGGCTCGAGGACGACGGCTCGATCGCAGAGGCGCGAATCGTCCCGCCAACGTCCCAGAACCAGGCCCGGATCGAGCAGGACCTGCTCGAGTTCGTCAGGCCGCGGGCGGACCTTCCCGACGATCGCCTGCAGTGGGAATGCGAGCAGGCGATCCGCAACTACGACCCTTGCATCTCTTGCTCGACCCACTTCCTGAAGCTGAACGTGGATCGCGCGTGAGGGCGCGATCCGGCGAGGCTGACCGCTGACGCCCGGCTTCGTTCATCGACCGATCGAGCCGACGGACCCGGCCTTCCTGCACGACGAGCGCCAGTTCCTGGAACGCCAGTGGGGCGTACTGCACACGATGGAGCGGGAGCGAGAACATCTCATCCATGACATCGAGCGGGCGCGAGCGCTGGCGGCGAGAATCGGGGTCCGAGTCGACTCCGAGGCCGATCGGGAGGAGGAGCCAAGGCTGCTGTCGCTGATCGGCATCGGCAACCGCTTTCGCCGTGACGACGCCGCGGGACTCGAGGTGGTGCGCCGGCTGCGGCTGGCCCATCCGCCGGGGGTCAAGTTGATCGAGGAGGAGGGGGAGCCCGCCTCTCTGATCGAGGCCTGGAGCAGCGTCGACGAAGCGCTTGTAATTGATGGGATCGGCTCCGGCTCGGCGCCGGGAAGGCTCCACCGCTTCGACGTCACCGACGCACCGCTCCCGGCGGAGATCTTCAATCGCTCCACCCACTCCCTGGGACTGCCCGAGGCGATCGAGCTGGCCCGCGAGCTCGACCGGCTCCCGGTCGACTGATCGTCTACGGGATCGAGGGGGAGAGCTTCGAGACCGGGGAGGGGCTGTCGTACCCGGTCCAAAAGACCGTCGAGAAGCTGGTGCTGGACCTCTACCACGAGCTCAGCGGGGCGAGCTGAGCAACTCAGGCGACAGGTTGTCGCCGCCGGACGGCGGCTAGCCTTCCGCGGCCGTGATCAGCACGAACCAATTCAAGAACGGCACCCACATCGAGGTCGACGGCAGGGTCTTCCGGATCGTCGAGTTCCAGCACGTCAAGCCCGGCAAGGGCGGCGCCTTCGTGCGCTCGAAGCTGAAGCGGGTCGACGACGGCGCCGTGATCGACAAGACCTTCAAGGCCGGCGAGAAGTTCCGGCCGGTGCGCACCGAGACCCGCAAGATGCAGTTCCTCTACGACTCGGGCGAGGCGGCCGTCTTCATGGACAACCAGAGCTACGACCAGGTCGAGATCCCGAAGTCGGTTGTCGGGGACGCGCTGAAGTGGATTCCGCCCAATTCCGACGTCGACCTGCTCTTCGTCGACGAGCGCGCCGCCGGCGCCCAGCCGCCGAGCGCCGTGGACCTGGCGATCACCCAGACCGACCCCGGGCTGAAGGGCGACACCGCCTCGGGCGGCGGCACCAAGCCCGCCACGCTGGAGACCGGCGTGACGATCCAGGTCCCGCTCTTCATCGAGACGGGGGAGAGGGTCAGGGTCGACACCCGCAGCGGCGAGTACGTGTCGCGTGCGTAGGTCGGACCAAGCGCCGCGAGCGCGGTCTTCGCCCTCTATCAGCACGAGGTGACCGGCCGGCCGCTCGGAGAGCTGCTCCACGACGCCAAGCCATACACCCGGGAGCTCGCGGAGGCGGTGGAGGAGAACCGCGCGGAGCTCGACGAGTTGATCTCCAGGCACTCGCAGAACTGGTCTCTCAACCGGATCGCGCCACTGGAACGCAGCATCCTGCGTACGGCCCTCTAGGAGGCGCTCCATCGCGACGACGTCCCGGTCGAGGTGGCGATCGACGAGGCGGTCGAGCTCGCCAAGCAGTACTGCGGCGCGGACGCGCCGGGATTCGTCAACGGCGTTCTCGGCGCCGCCCTGGAAGAGAGGGGCGCCGTCGACTGACGGCGGTTTCCCGCGCCCGAGACTGCGATGACGCGGGGGTGTGAAGTTGCATGCTGCCCACGCCAAGCGGAGGAGGATCCTGGACGAATGTCCACCCGGCGCCTTTCGGAGATCACCGGAGGTCGAGCTCACCAGACGCGTGTCCGACCAGTGGGCACGACCGATCGACTACCGTGACGGCGATGGAGGCCCGGACCCCGGATCTGGAAGCGATAACGGCACGGCTGGAACGGATCGCGCAGGAGCTCGAAGCCGGTCCCGGACGAGGAGCACGCCGCGGAGTTGGTCCGGGAGGCCTCCGAGTCCGCGGCGGAGGCAGGGAGAGCGGTGGAAGCCGCGCTGAGGGCCGCGACGGATACGTCGTCGCGCTGAACAGAGCCATGGCCGAGTACCCCGACGACCTGCGTGAGCAGGTCGAGGACTACCTGGAGGGCATTCGGTTCTCCCAGATCCCGCCGACCGAGGGGCTCGAGGACGCGATGCGCTACTCGCTGCTCGCCGGTGGGAAGAGGATCCGGCCGGTGCTCGCCCTGGCGACGGCGCGGTCGATCGGCCTCGATCCGCAGCGCGTGCTCCCGGCAGCCGCCTCGCTCGAGCTGATTCACACCTACTCGCTGATCCACGACGACCTCCCCGCCATGGACGACGACGAGCTGCGGCGCGGGATGCCGACCTCGCATGTCAAGTTCGGCGAGAACGTCGCCATCCTCGCCGGCGACGCGCTGTTCGCCGAGGCGATTCGCCTGTTCACCGAGGAGCAGACCGGGCACCCGGCCGCGGTCCTGTCCGCGCTCAAGGACCTGATCGCGGCCGCCGGCGTGGGCGGCATGGTGGGCGGCCAGTACATCGACGTCACCGAGTTCGACGCGGCGGCGAAGGGCGACTGGGAGGCGGCGGTGAACCTCAACGCCTCGCGCCTGAGGGAGATGCACTCGCTCAAGACCGGCCGCCTGATCGCCGCCAGCGTGGCGGTGGTCCTGATCCTCGGCGAAGTGCCCGAAGCTGAGACAATTCCCTACCGGCGTTTCGCCGATGAGCTTGGAGTGCTGTTCCAGATCGTCGATGACATCCTCGACGTGACGGGCTCGGACGAGGAGCTCGGTAAGCCGAGCGGCAGCGACGAGAGGCACGGAAAGCTCACGTACGTGAGCGCTTATGGACTGGAAGAGGCGCGCGAGCTAGCCTCCGAGTCGCATCAGAAGGCTCGTGCGGCGCTCGAGGGGGCACGGCCCCGCACAGATGACTTGATCCGGATAACCGACTTCATCCACACCCGACACACCTGATGGCGCGCCAACGAAAGCGACCCGAAGCAGACCCAGGCGCGGCTGCTCGATTCGATCGACTCGCCCGCGGACCTGAAGCAGCTCTCGGACGAGGAGCTCCAGCAGCTCGCCCAGGAGACGCGCGAGCTGATCATCGACGTGATCGGCGAGATCGGCGGCCACTTCGGCGCGAACCTCGGCACCTGCGAGCTCGCCGTCTCTCTGCACAGCCTCCTCGACTCGCCGAGGGACAAGATCCTCTGGGACGTCGGCCACCAGGCCTACCCGCACAAGGTGCTCACGGGCCGGCGCGACCGCCTCGACACGATCCGCCAGTACGAGGGGCTGGCGCCGTTCTGCTCCATCTTCGAATCCGAGCACGACATCATGGGCGCGGGCCACGCCTCGACCTCGATCGGCTACGCGGTCGGCCTCAAGGAGGCGATGCGGAAGGGCATCGGCGAGGACGGCAAGGTCGTCGCCGTGATCGGCGACGGGGCGCTGACCGGCGGCGTCGCCTACGAGGCCCTCCACCATGCGGGCGGTCTGCAGACGCCGATGGTGATCGTGGTGAACGACAACGGCATGTCGATCTCCCCGAACGTCGGCGCGATGTCCCGCTACTTCCAGCGGGCACGGCTCAACAAGCGCCTCTACCAGGCGCGCTCGACCACCGAGGAGCGCCTCACCCAGCTGCCGCTCGGCCTGGGCCGGCGGATCGACCGGCTCGGGCCCGAGCTGAAGGCGGCGATCAAGGCGTACTTCGCCCCCGGCCTCTTCTTCGAGGAGCTCGACCTCGCCTACATGGGCCCGATCGACGGCCATGACGTCGCCGAGGTCCGCGCCGCGCTGCGGAAGGGCTTCGACGCCGGCCGGCCGGTCGTGGTCCACATCCAGACCGTCAAGGGCAAGGGCTTCGAGCCCGCCGAGGAGGGCGGCCTCGTCGGCATGGAGAAGTGGCACGCCGCCAAGCCCGGCAGCATCGTCGACCGCAAGGAAGCCCCGAAGAAGCCGGTCGTCCCCGTCAGCGAGTCCGATTCCCCGGAGAAGATCGAGAAGCTCGAGAAGCCGCCGCCCAAGGGGCCGCCGCAGTACACGGCGGTCTTCGCGGACGCGCTGGTCGAGGAGGCCAAGCGGGATCCGCGGGTGATCGGGATAACCGCAGCGATGGCGGGCGGCACCGGGCTCAACAAGCTCTGCGAGGCGGTGCCCGAGCAGTACTACGACGTCGGCATCGCCGAGCAGGACGCCGTCCTCTTCGCGGCCGGCCTCGCCTTGCAGGGCGCGAAGCCGGTCTGCGCCATCTACTCGACCTTCCTGCAGAGGGCGTTCGACCAGCTCGTTCACGACGTCTGCCTGCAGAAGCTGAACGTCGTCTTCGCGATGGACCGCGCGGGCCTGGTCGGCGACGACGGGCCGACCCACCACGGGTTCATCGACGTCTCCTACTTCCGCCCGCTGCCGAACGTGGTGGTGATGGCGCCGCGCGACGAGGCCATGCTCGTCCACATGCTGCGCACGGCGCTGGCCTACGACGAAGGCCCGATCGCCTTCCGCTACCCGCGTGGTGCCGCCGAGGGCGCGCCGATGCCGGACGTCCCGAAGGAGATCGAGATCGGCAAGGGCGAGTACCTGCTCCCCGGCGAGCGGATCGCGCTGCTGGGCTACGGCTACGGCGTCCAGGTCGCTCTGCGCGCTGCCGAGGTTCTCCGCAGCAAGGGCCTCGAGCCGACGGTCGCGGACGCGCGCTTCGCCAAGCCGCTCGACGGCGAGCTGGTCGAGAGGCTGGCCTCGGATCACGACCTGCTGGTGACGGTGGAGGAGAACGTGCTGGCCGGCGGCTTCGGGTCGGCCGTTCTCGAGCATGCCGAGGACGCCTTCGCCGACAGCGGCGAGCGCGCCCGCATCCTCCGGATCGGGCTGCCCGACCGCTACGTCACGCACGGCAAGCCCGCCCTGATCCGCGAGGAGGTCGGGTTCACCGGCGAGGCGGTCGCCGAGCGGGTCCTCGCGGCGCTCGGCACCCGCGAGACCATCTTCGGCTGACCCTGGATCCGCGCGCCGAGGCCATTCGTTTCAGGCCTCACGAGACGGGTAGCTTTCGCTCATCGGCGATCGCCCACTGCACAGCACGCCGAGCTAGGGGAAAGGGCAGGGGACCGGGATTCGTGCCGGTCTCTGAGCGAGCCAGGCCCTGAGGAGAGGTGATCGCAGTGTCTTATTTGAGCTGTTCGAGTTGCGGGCTCACGCTGTTCGACCGCAACCCGCTTACGTCCCCACGCCGCTGCCCGCGCTGCGCGCGGCGTGGACTCTCAACGGATCTCGAACCGGTCGAGAAGCTTCGCGGGCGAGCGGCCGCCTCGCTGCTAAGCGGGCAGGAGCCGCGCCCGTTCGAAGGCGCGGAGTAGGCGCGGCGCCAGCGCGATCGCCGCGATGTCGAAGAGCACGTAGACGCCCGCGATCCCACTCGGCGGGTTGCCGGCGGGCAGGGCCGTGTCGGGTGTGGTGGCGGCCCAGTGCCAGGCGCCGATCGAGGTGCCGTAGATCTCCAGGAAGCCGACCATGAGGAAGACCCCGGCATAGAGCGTCGCCGTGCGGCCGCGGGCCAGAACGTAGATCAGCAGGACGCCGGTGATCGCCCCGAGCGCGTCCGTCCGGCCGAGCAGCAGCAGTCCGGCGATTCCCCAGGCGGCCACGATCCCGATGACAGCCGCCAGGAAGATCCGGCGATGCCGCCGGACCACCCCCGACTGGCTGATTCGCAGTCCCGCGAGGAAGACGAGCCCGTGTCCAGGCGGGACGAAGGCCGGCAGGTTCTCGAGCCGGTAGGTGTAGGCGCCGAGCACGATCGAGCCGAGCACCTCGGCGCAGCTCGCCACCACCACGACGAGCAGCGCCCGGGCGCGGTCCTCAGGTCCGAGCGAGACGGAGGAGGCGATCAGGATGGCCCAGGTCGCGGCGCCGAGCAGGAGCTGTTCGCCCTGGGTGGCGTAGTGATCGAGGGCGAGGAAGGACGCGATCACGCAGAGCACCATCGCCGCGAAGGGCAGCGGTGCTGACAACTGGTGCTTGGCCGCTCCTCTCCCCATCTACTCGCCCCAATCGTGCGTGGACGAATTGCGATTGGATCATCCCTCCCCAGGGCTGTCAAATGAGAGACTGCGCGCGGTGATCGAACGGCCGGTGTTCATAGTCGCCCCGCCACGATCGGGAGGGACCGCGTTGTTCCGCTCGCTGGCGCGTGCGCCCGGCGTCTTCAGCGCCCAGGGCCCCGTCCTCGACGGGATCTTCGAGCTCGAGCCCGAGAACCGCGAGTGGGACAGCAACCGGCTCACCGCTGCCGATCTGGAGGCGCGAGCCGTCGAGGAGCTCCGCGGGCGCCTCAAGGGCACCCTCACCGACAGCTCCGGCAACCGCCCGGGTCTCGATGCGTCGGGCCTGCGCTGGGTCGACGGGCAGCCCCGCAATGCGCTCCGGGCCCCGTTCCTGGCCGCCGTCGCTCCTGATTCCCAGTTCGTCTACATCCACCGCGAGCCGTCCGAGACGGTGCCGGCGATGTTGCGGGCGTGGGAGGGGGGCAGGCGCGTCAGCTACCCACAGCTGCCGGACTGGCCGGGGCCGGCGTGGTCCCTTCCCCTGGTGCCCGGCTGGCGCGATCTCGCCGGCCGTCCGCTCCCGCAGATCGTCACCGAGCAGTGGATCCGGCTGACCGGCACGCTGCTCGACGACCTCGAGCGGCTGCCGCCCGAACGCTGGTGCGTGACCGACTTCAAGGCGCTGCTCAACGACCCGATGCGGGAGCTCGAGCGGATCTGCGAGTTCGTCGCGATCGAACCGTCCGAGGAGGTCACCCGGCCGCTGCGCTCCCTTCGGGATCAGCTCGCGGTCTCGGACGGCGATGGGCCTGGGGAGATCCCGCCGGAGCTGAACGAGCTCCTGCCGCGAACCGAGAAGCTCGCCGAGCGCTCCCGCGAACTGCTCGCCAGGCCGGTCAAGCCGCCGCGCACGGCCAAGTGGTCGGCGCCGACGGACTCCCCGCTCCGCAGCGTCTACACGCAGAGCTTCCCGGAGTTCCTCAACCAGCTCGGCAGCTCGATGCTCGTCTCGACCTACCAGACCGGGAAGCTGATCTGCGCTCGGCAAGACGGCGGGCAGCTCAACACCCATTTCCGGAACTTCTCCCGGCCCATGGGGCTCGCGGTGGCGCCCGGGCGAATCGCGATCGGCACCCGGGCCGAGGTCCTCGACTACCGGAACTTCCCGGCGGTCGCTCCGAAGGTCGAGCCGAGGGGCAAGCACGACGCCTGCTTCCTGCCCCGCAACAAGCACTTCACCGGCGACATCCGCATCCACGAGATCGCCTTCGCCCAGGGCGAGCTCTGGCTGGTCGCGACCAGCTTCTCCTGCCTGGCGACCCTCGACGCCGAGCACAGCTTCATTCCCCGCTGGAAGCCGCCGTTCATCTCGGCGCTCACCTCGGAGGATCGCTGCCACCTGAACGGCCTCTGCGTGATCGACGACGAGCCCCGCTACGTCACCGCCCTCGGGCGAGACCGACGCACCGGGCGGCTGGCGGGAGAACAAGGCGAGCGGGGGGATCCTGATGGACGTCGAGTCCGGCGAGATCGTGCTCAGCGGCCTCTCGATGCCCCACTCGCCGCGCTGGCACGACGACCGGCTCTGGGTCCTCGAGTCCGGGCAAGGGGACGATCTCGGTCGCGGACCTCGACGCGGGGACGGTGGAGACCGTTGCGGAGCTCCCCGGCTTCACCCGCGGCCTGCTCTTCGCCGGCGGCCTCGCCTTCGTCGGCCTCTCCCAGGTGCGCGAGACGGCCACCTTCGGCGGTCTGCCGCTGATGGAGCGGCTCGACGAGCGGCTCTGCGGCGTCTGGGCCGTCAACCCGCAGAGCGGCCAGATCGTCGGCTTCCTCCGCTTCGAGGAGCTCGTCCAGGAGGTCTTCGACGTCGCGCTGCTGCCGGGGGTGCGCTATCCCGAGATCGCGGAGGAGGGCGCCGACGCCGCCATCAACTCCTTCGTCCTGCCCGAGGCGCAGCCGGCCGCCGGATGAAGCCGATCGATCGGGGCGACTGGAGAAGGAAATGAGCTTCGAGCAGACCATGGATGACATCGCCAGGGGCGTTGAGATCCTCGGCGTCGCGACTGTCGTCGTGGGCCTGGCGGCAGCCCTGGTGAGCGGCGCACTCGGCCTGCTCGGGGGCGACGGTGCAGGGACCGTCTACCGGACCATCCGAGCCGTCTTCGCACGCAGCATCCTGCTCGCCTTGGAGTTCCTGGTGGCCGCCGACATCATCCGGACCGTCGCGGTCCAGCCCTCGCTCGAGAACGTCGCTGTCCTCGGGCTGATCATCCTGATCAGGACCTTCTTGAGCTTCTCGCTGGAAGTCGAGCTCGACGGTCGCTGGCCGTGGGCTCGCGCCTCCAGTGGACCCATCAGCGGCGGCTCTTGAACCAGCTATGCAGACCGCCAAATAGAAACGACCCTCCGAAGAGGGCTGTAGTTCCCAGGCACGAATTCGGCCGGTTAGACCCGGTTGAAACCGGTCTGACTCTGGCACCACTCTGGCGCGACGGCGGGGAACGTTGCTCGGCAAACTTGGGTCTGTGACCGAATGGTCCACCCCGGTACACCGGCACCTTGACGCGGCGAGCCCGGCGTGATCCAGTCGGCGCCAGCTGAGCCAGCGCAAGCGCAGATTGCCATCGGGCTGATCGCCGCTCCCGGTCTACCCGCCGAGCTGGCCAGGGACCTGGCGGCGGATCTCGATGAACATCTGAGCGAGCGCTATCCCGAGGCAAGCTGGCACGTATCGGTGGTCACCGACGGCCTCGTCGAGCCACCGGCCCCAGCAACCCAGCTGATCGATGCGGCGCATCAGCGCCTCCTGCGGGAGGACTGGGAACTTGCGATTTGCCTCACCGACCTGCCGCTTCGCATCGGGCGGCACCCAGTGGCCGGTCATGCCAGTCCAACCCACCGGATCGCATTGGTCTCGGTGCCCGCGCTCGGTCCCGCAAGGCTGCGACGCCGCGTGCTCGAGACCGCGCTCGACGTAATCGACGTTGTCCTTGGCGAGGTGGCCGGCGACGACGGCGCCGACCGTTCTCCGAGTGAGCGCATGCGGCAGCGGCTGGTGGACCTCTCGGAACTGGGCCGATGAGGACCCGGCGCATGGTCCCACCGGCCTTGCCGCGCTCGCGAGCGGTGGCCGGCTGCGCCTGCTCGGGGGGATGGTTCGCGCCAATCGTCCGTGGCGATTGACGGCTCGCCTCTATCGGGCGCTGGTCGCGGCCCTGGCGACGGTGGCCTTCGCGCTCGTGCAATCGGACTTGTGGCGCATGTCCGAGAGCCTCAGCGCCGTCCGCCTGACGGCGTTGACCCTGCTATCGCTCGGAATCATCGTCGCCTCGCTCATCGTGATTCACGACCTCTGGGAGCGCTCCATGCCGGAACTCGCCCGGGACCAGGTCCTCCTGTTCAACGCCGCCACCGGCATCACCGTGGTCATCGGCGTGGCCTCCCTCTATCTCGCGTTGTTCTGCGTGACCCTCGCGGGTGCGGGCCTTCTGATCACGCCGGACGCTTTCTCGGAGGCACTCGGATCGGATGTGGGGGTCGGGGACTACCTCGCCCTTGCTTGGCTGGCCAGCTCTCTCGGCACAGTGGCCGGCGCACTCGGGGCCGGATTGGAAACTGACGTCGCGATTCGGGAGGCGGCGTATGCACGTCGACCCAGCGGTCCGCCGCCTCCCGACCAGAGCGCAGACAGCTCCGAGGCCTGACCAGCGGCCGGAAGCCCTGCAAACCGCCAAAAAGAGAAACGACCCTCCGAAGAGGGCCGTTTCTGGGGTACTACAGGGAGGAGAGATATGTGTGCTGCTGTTTGTCTGTGGGAGGTAGCCGGTATCAGGCTCCGAGTGGACGACTGAACCGCGTTGAGGCGGTCAGCGCCATGTGCGCGGAGCCGAACCCGACCAAAAAGACTGTTGCGACGTAGTCGCCCGCGATCCCGGCTATGACCCCGGCCGCGATGGTCGCGCCGGCCAGCGTGTAGTCGAGTCCGGCGTGGGCACTCAGCGGCAGGTTCCCGCGAGTGCTGTCGCCGTAGAGGGAGGTCGCGAGGCCGATCAGCAGGACGCCGAGCGCGATGCTGAGGGCGCCCGCCAGGTAGTCGAAGCCCAGCGCGAAGGGGGCCACGATCAGCAGGGGCGCGGCCGCCACCTCGAGGGCGGCGTGCACATTGATCGATATCGCTCTGAACAGACTCATCGTGAAAAACAGGGTACGAACGTATGTGCGATTCGTCTGTGAGCGCGATCACAGTGGATGCTGCGACCGGATTGCCGCTCCGGGCGATGCGGCGCTTGTACGGTTCGGCGCGTGACCCGCCGCCGCGCCGACACGCTGCTCGCCGAGCGCGGCCTCGCGCCCTCGCGCACCGCCGCCGCGGCGACCGTCCGCGCCGGGCGGGTGCGCCTCGGGAAGGACGGATCCACCGTCGACAAGCCGAGCGAGCTGGTCCCGGAGGACGCCGAGCTCCTGGTCGAGGAGGGCGAGGAGTTCGTCTCGCGGGGCGGGATCAAGCTCAACAACGCCCTCGATCGAGCTGCCCGTCGAGGTCGAGGATCGTCTGGCGCTCGACGTCGGAGCCTCGACCGGCGGCTTCACCGACTGCCTGCTGCAGCGGGGAGCGCGGATGGTGCTCGCGGTCGACGTCGGCTACGGCCAGCTCGACTGGCGCCTGCGCCAGGACTCCCGCGTTCTCGTCATGGAGCGGCTCAACGCCCGGTACCTGGGCGATTCGTTCCTGCCCTTTCGGCCCGAGCTGATCACCGTGGACGTCTCCTTCATCTCGCTCGCGATGCTGATGCCCTCGATCGTCGCCACCGCGGCCGAGGAGTTCGACCTGCTCGGGCTGGTGAAGCCCCAGTTCGAGCTCGGCAAGGAGAAGGTCGGGAAGGGGGGCGTCGTGCGCGATGCCGGGGATCGCCGCGACGCGATCCGCCGGGTGGCCGAGGCCGCGCAGCAGGAGGGGCTGGTCGTCCGCGGGCTCGCCTCGTCCGGGCTGCCGGGCCCGAAGGGGAACCGCGAGACCTTCGTCTGGGCCGCGCGCGGCGGGGAGGCGGTCGATCTCGACGCCGCGCTGGAGGAGGTCGAGCCGTGACCGTCAAGCGCGTGATGCTGATCACGCCCGTGCATCCCGAGCGCGGCCGCCGAGGCGGTCGCCACCGCGTCCGAGGCGGCGAGGGCGGCCGGCGTGCAGCTCGTCTCGACCGTTGACGAGCACCAGAAGCACGTCGATGCCGCGACGCACATCGAGCGGGTGGCCGACGGGGAGCGACCCGACGTCTGCCTGGTGCTTGGCGGAGACGGCAGCATCCTCTACGCACTCCGTCACTTCGCCCACACCGGCGTCCCCGTCTTCGGCATCAACTTCGGCACGATCGGCTTCCTGGCCGCCGTCGAACGCGGGGATCTGGCGAACGGTCTGGAGCGCGTGTTCAGTGGCGACTTCGAGGTGCTGGACATGCCGGGGCTCACGGTGGACCTGCCTCTCGACCATCGGACGGCGCTCAACGACGTCAGCTTCCTGCGTCAGCCGCGCGGCCGGGTCGCGGAGCTCTCCTACACGATCGGCGATGAGGAGGTGGGCAGCGTGCGCTGCGACGGACTGGTCGCCGCGACCCCGGCGGGCTCGACGGGCTACAACCTCGCCAACAGCGGCCCGATCCTGGCCTGGGGCGTGAAGGGCTACGTGGTCAGCTTCATCGCTCCTCACACGCTCGCCGCGCGGGCCCTCGTGGTCGCGCCGGACGACGCGCTCATCGTGCGCAACGCCGCCGGCCGGGAGCCGGTCGAGATCTCGCTGGACGGCGCGCCCGCGGGAGTGCTCGAGCCGGGCGCGGAGCGCGAGATGCGCTTCGAGGAATCGGTCAGCAAGCTGGCGCAGCTGCCGGGATCGAACTTCTACCACCGCATCCGCCAGAAGTTCGGGAAGCTCGCCTAGCTAGTCTCCCGGGCGATGGAGCGGAAGTGGTGGAGCCTGCTCGCGGTCTGCCTGGCGACGTTCATGTTGCTGCTCGACATCACCGTCGTCAACGTCGCGCTGCCCGACATCCAGAAGGAGCTGAACACCGATCTGACCGGGCTGCAGTGGGTCGTCGACGCGTACACGCTGACCCTCGCCGCCTTCACCCTGACCATGGGCGCGCTCGCCGACCGCTTCGGCCGCCGCCGGCTGTTCGTGATCGGAGTCGGGCTCTTCACCCTCGCTTCGCTGCTCTGCGGGCTGGCGACCAACGCCACCTTCCTGCATCTGGCGCGCGGGACTCCAGGGCATCGGGGGCGCTGCGATGTTCGCGACCTCGCTGGCGCTGATCGCCCAGGAGTTCCAGGGCCCCGAGCGCGGCACTGCGATCGCCGCCTGGGGCGCGACGATCGGCGGCGCGGTCGCGGTGGGGCCGCTGGTCGGCGGGGCGCTCACCGACGGGCTCGGCTGGGAGTGGATCTTCTTCGTCAACGTCCCGATCGGGATCGGCACCGTGATCCTCGCCCAGACCCAGGCCGGCGAGTCGCGTGACCCGGACGCCAAGCGCCTCGACTACGCGGGGCTGATCACCTTCTCCGTCGGGCTCTTCGCGCTGATCTACGGACTGCTTCGCGGCAACGCCGAGGGCTGGTCAAGCGGGATCATCGTCGGCTCGCTCGCTGGGGCGGCCGTCCTGCTCGCCGCGTTCGTCTTCGTCGAGTGGCGCCAGGACCATGCGATGTTCGACCTCAGCCTGTTCCGCAAGCCCGCCTTCTCCGGCGTCTCCTACGGCACCTTTGCGATCGGCGCCGGAATGTTCGCGATGTTCCTCTACATCACGATCTACATGCAGAGCGTGATCGGGATGACCCCGCTCGAAGCCGGCGTCCGCTTCCTGCCGCTGACCCTGTTCGCGTTCATCGTGCCGCTCGTCACCCGCAACCTGGTCGCGAAGGTTCCGGCTCGAGTGCCACTGACGATCGGCCTGACGCTGGTCGGCGTGGGGCTGCTGCTGATGCGCGGCGCCAAGCCCGACTCGGAGTGGACGACCCTGCTCGCCGGCTTCATCGTCAGCGGCATCGGCATCGGGCTCTCCAACCCGTCGATCGCCTCGACCGCGCTCGGGGTCGTGCCCGCGGCGCGATCGGGCATGGCCTCGGGGATCAACAACACGATGCGGATCGCCGGCGTCGCCACCGGGATCGCCGCCCTCGGCGCGGTCTTCCAGAGCAAGATCACCGATTCGCTCCACACCCTGCTGCCCCAGGCGCCGAGCGGGTTCGCCGACGGGGTCGCCGCGAGCGGCACCCAGGCGGCGAGCCAGGCGCCGCCTCAGCTCCACGACCAGGCCTTCCAAGCGGCGGGGGTCGCGTTCACGGACGCCTTCAACGACATCCTTCTGATCGGGGCGCTGATCCTGTTCAGCGGCGCACTCGCCGTCTTCGCCCTGGTGCGCCAGAGCGACTTCGTCCCGCACGGCCCGCCGGAGCAGGCCGAGGTGCCGCAGGAGCCCGCGGCGGCCTAGCCGCCCACGCTCGCGCAGAATCGGCGAAGCGCCTCGGCGAACTCCTCGCTCGCACTCGACGGCTTGTGAACGATGACCGTCTGTGAGTCCGGGAAAGCGGCGGCCAGGTCCTCGTATCCCTCCGCCGTGAACACGAGGCAGCCCTCGTGTTTCGCAATCAGCAGCGGCTTGTCGAGCTCTCGAAGCAGATCGCCTATCGGCTCTGCCCGTTCGACATGCATCTCCCAGACGCGTGAGACGACCTCCGTCGCCGGGAAGCGCCGGACCATCTCGGCCGCCATCTCCTCGTCGAACCCGCCCTGGGTGAACTGTGTGAGCCCGTAGCGCACGAACGAGTTGTGGTCCGTCCGGAGCAGCTGCGTCATCGCCGCGACCACCTCGCCATTCACGGCCGGCCGAGCGCCCTCGGTGTCGAAGTGGAGGGTCGCGTGCCCCAGCGCGAGCCCGCGCACCGGCTCGGGCTTCCGCCGCAGCCACCATGGCCGCGGTCGCCGAACCCCATGCGTCCCCGAGCGACGAAGTACGAATCCCAGCCCAGCCTGTCGACCTCGGCCAGCGCCCTTCTGAACCACGACGTCGCGGTCGATGAGCTCTGGGGCGCCCTCCGGCACCGGCTCATCCCCGACGCCGGGAGCGTCGAAGGTCGCGACCTCGGCCCACTCCTCGAGTTGCGGAGCGATCACCCACTCGACCTCGGTGAACTGTGGACAGAGCAGTATCCGTGGCGCGGTCACCCGCCAAATCTCTCACAGCCGCCGGGAGGGAGCCGCGAGGCCGAACTAATCCGTCGGGGCTCCTCGTTAGAACGGGGAGCCGATGCTCCTCGAGCTCCGGATCGAGAACCTGCTCCTGATCGAGCGCGCCGAGCTGCGCCTCGGGCCGGGCCTGAACGCGATCACGGGGGAGACCGGCGCGGGCAAGACGATCCTGGCCCACTCCTTCGATCTTCTGATGGGAGGCAGGGCGCGGGACGCGATCGTGCGGCCCGGCGCGAGCGAGGCGTACGTCGAGGGGGTCTTCGAGCTGCCCGAGGGACTGCTCGGCGACCCCGAGCTCAGCGAGATCGCCGAGCGGCTGCCGGAGGGCACTACGGAACTGGTGGTCGGCCGGCGCGTCTCGGCCGCCGGCAGGACGAGCGCCTTCCTCGGCGGTCGCTCGGCCTCGGCGCCCGACCTCCAGGCCCTCGGCTCCCGGCTGCTCGCCTTCTATGGGCAGCACGAGCACCGCAAGCTCACGCTCTCGACCGCTCAGCTCGAGACCCTCGACGGCTCCGCGGGCGAGCGGCACCTCGAGCGCCGGCGCGTCTACCGGGAGGCGCACGCCGAGGTGCTCCGCCTCGAGCGCGAGCTGGAGCGGATCCGGGACCGCGAGGGAGCGCGGGTGCGCGATCTGGACCTGCTGCGCTACGAGCTCGACGAGATCGTCGCGGCCCAGCCCGATGCCGCGGAGGAGGCCGAGCTTGTCGGCAGAGCGCGAGAGGCTTCGCCATGCGGAATCGCTGCGCGGTGCGGCCGCCGAGGCGCTCGCGGCGGTGTCGGGGGATGGCGAGACGGGCGGAGCGGCGGAGGCGATGGGATCGGCCGAGGCGGCCCTGGCCGCCCGCGAGGGTGTCGACCCAGCGCTCGACAAGCTCGCCGAGGTTGCCACCGGGTTGCGCTTGGAGCTGCAGGAGCTGGCCGGTGAGCTGCGCGGATACGCCGAGGGAATCGAAGCCGAGCCCGGGCGGCTGGAGCAGGTCGAGGACCGCCTCGAGGCGATCGATCGCCTGAAGCGCAAGCACGGCGGCTCGATCGAGTCGGTGCTCGCCCACGCCGAGCACTGCCGCGCCGAGATCGACGCGATCGAGGGTGCCGACGAGACGACCGAGCGGCTGGAGGCCGAGCTGGCGAAGGCGATGCGGACCCGCACCGATTTCGCGGGCGGCCTGAGCGAGGTGCGCGCCAAGTCAGCGAAACGGCTGGAGAGGCGGATCGCCAAGGAGCTCGAGCAGCTCGGTATGAGCGGCGCAAAGCTCGAGATCTCGCTCGAGCCGCACCCGGAGGGCTTCGGGGCGCTGGGCCAGGAGCGGGTCGCCTTCCGCGTCGCGACCAACCCGGGGATGCCCACCTCGCCACTCCGCGACGCGGCCTCAGGCGGGGAGCTCTCGCGGCTGATGCTGGCGCTCGCGGGCCAGGGGGCGCCGGGCGGCGCCGCGACCTACGTCTTCGACGAGATCGACGCGGGCGTCGGCGGCAACACCGCAAGGACGGTGGGGGAGAGGCTGCGCGAGCTCGGCGAGGAGCGGCAGGTGCTCTGCATCACCCACCTGCCCCAGGTGGCGTCGATGGCGCAGTCGCACTTCCGGATCGAGAAGAGCGTCGATCGGGGTCAGGCGACCGCGACCGTCGAGCGAGTCGATGGCGACGAGCTCGTCGCCGAGATCGTCCGGATGCTGGGCGGAGGCGATGGCGACGAGGCCGCCGAGCGCCACGCGCGAGAGCTGCTGAAGGCCGCCTAGAGCGCGGGTGGACATAGGCTCCCGGCGATGGCGATCGCCACAGCCACAGCGATCCGCGGCACCGCGCGGCTCGGCCGGCGCACCAAGGAGCTGGTCAAGCGCCTCGGGCCCAGCGACATCGCCGTGATCGACCACCGCAACCTCGACCGGATCGCGGCCGAGGAGCTGATCGCGAGCGGTGCGCGCGCGGCCCTGAACGCCTCGCCGTCCTCGGACGGCTCCTACCCCAACACCGGGCCGCTCGCGCTTGTCCGATCCGGCGTCCCGCTGATCGACGCCGGACCGGATCTCTTCGAGGTGATCGCCGACGGCGACCGGCTCGAGATCGACGGAGGCCGGATCTCCTCGGAGGGGACGCTGATCGCGGAGGGACGGACGCTGCAGGCGGAGCAGCTCGCTCGCGACCTGGAAGCGCAGCGCGCGCGGATCGACCGGGCGCTTCACGACTTCACCGAGAACACGATGGCCCACCTGCGCGAGGAGGGCGGGCTGCTCTCGGGCGCGATCGACCTGCCCGAGACGCGGACACGCTTCCGCGACCGTCACGTCCTGATCGTGGTTCGGGGGACCGACCACGTCCGCGACCTGCGTGCGCTGCGCGCCTACATCGAAGACGTCAACCCGGTGCTCGTCGGGGTCGACGGGGGCGCCGACGCGATCATCCACGAGGGCCTGCGGCCCGACGTCGTCCTGGGCGACATGGACTCGGCGGGCGAGGCGGCCCTGCGAAGCGGCGCCGAGCTGATCGTCCACGCGTATCCGGACGGGAACGCTCCGGGCTCCGAGCGCCTTCGGCGGCTCGCCCTCCCGCACACCGTGGTCCCTTCGGCGGGGACCAGCCAGGACGTGGCGATGCTGCTCGCCCACGAGAAGGGGGCGTCGCTGATCGTCAGCGTCGGCGCGCACTTCAACCTGGTCGAGTTCCTCGAGCGTCGCCGGGGAGGGATGTCCTCGACCTTCCTCACTCGCCTGCGGATCGGCGAGACGCTGGTGGACGCGAAGGGCGTCAGCCACCTCTATCCGCCGCGGTGATCCCACGCCGAGCCAACTACCGCGGGCGGCCCGTGCTCTTCCCGCTCGGGATCCTTCTGCTCGCCGTCGGAGGGCTGGCGCTGACGGCAGGGCTCAATCGCTGGCTGGTGTTCCTCTGCGGCGTCGGGTACCTCGGCCTGCTCGACGATCTCGCGGGGGGCTCGGCTCGTGGCTGGCGGGGACACGGTCTTGCCGTCGCGCGCGGGGAGCTCTCGACGGGGGCGATCAAGGCGGCCGGCACGCTCGCTCTCGCCGCCTACGCGGCTGCCGGTGACGGGGCGAGCGGTGCCGGGCTGATCATCGAGGTGCTCGTGCTCGCCCTGGCGGCACACCTCGGCAACCTGCTCGACACGCGTCCCGGGCGGCCCGAGAAGGCCTTTGCCCTGACCGCGGCCGTCGTCTGCCTCGCCTCGTGGAGCCTCGCTCCGCTGGGGCCGATCGCCCCGGTGATTCCCGCGGTCGGGCTCTGCGCATGGCTCACGCTGGGCGAGAGGGCGATGCTCGGTGACACCGGCGCGAGCCTGATCGGCGGCATGATCGGGGTGCTCCTGGTGACGACGCTCTCGCCACTCGGGCTCGCGTTGGCGCTCGCCGTCCTCGCCGCGATCTCGCTGTATGGGGAGTTTCGCTCGATCTCCGCCGCGATCGGGCGGGTTCCGCTCCTCGAGCGACTAGACTCGCTCGGCAGAGTCAATTGAGCCAACCGAAGCCCGGCGACACCCGATTTCTCTTCGTGACCGGCGGTGTCGTCTCGTCCCTCGGCAAGGGCATCGCCTCCGCCTCACTCGGTCGTCTGCTGGTCAGCCGCGGGTTCCGCGTCCAGCTGCAGAAGCTCGACCCCTACATCAACGTCGATCCCGGGACGATGAGCCCGTTCCAGCACGGCGAGGTCTTCGTCACCGAGGACGGCGCCGAGACCGACCTCGACCTCGGCCACTACGAGCGCTTCACCGACGAGAACGCCTCCCGGGCCTCCAACTTCACCGCCGGCGGCGTCTACAACTCGGTGATCCGGCGCGAGCGGCGCGGCGATTACCTCGGCGCGACCGTCCAGGTGATCCCGCACATCACCGACGAGATCAAGAACCGGATCCTGATCGTCGCCGAGTCCCAGGCGGTCGACTTCGTGATCACCGAGATCGGCGGGACCGTCGGCGACATCGAGTCGCTGCCCTTCCTCGAGGCGATCCGCCAGCTCTACACCGACCTGGGCCCGAAGCGCTGCATGTTCGTGCACCTCACGCTGGTGCCCTACGTCGGTCACGCCGGGGAGATGAAGACCAAGCCGACCCAGCACTCGGTCAACGAGCTGCGCCGGATCGGGATCCAGCCCCACGCGCTGCTCTGCCGCTCCGAGGAGGGGCTCGACCGCGAGATCCGCCGCAAGATCGCCCTCTTCGCGAGCCTCCCCGAGGAGGCCGTGATCTCGGCGCGGGACGTGGACAACGTCTACAAGGTGCCGCTCGTCCTGCGAGCCGAGGGGATGGACGACCAGATCCTCGACCACTTCGGGATGGACGCGCCGGCACCGGATCTGGCCGAGTGGGAGGACCTGATCAAGCGGGCCGACGCCTCCCGCGAGCGCAAGGTGAAGATCGCGCTGGTCGGCAAGTACGTCCAGCTCGAGGACGCCTACAAGTCGGTGATCGAGGCCCTCACCCACGGCGGCTGGGCGCACGGCGTGGAGGTCGAGACCGAGCTCGTCTCCGCCGAGGACATCGAGGAGTCACAGCTCGACGGCGTCGACGGGATCCTGATCCCCGGCGGCTTCGGCGAGCGGGGGATCGAGGGCAAGGTCGAGGCCGCGCGGATCGCGCGCGAGAAGGGGATTCCCTACCTCGGCATCTGCCTCGGCATGCAGATCGCCGTCGTCGAGTTCGCCCGCCACGTCTGCGGGATGGACGGCGCGAACTCAGCCGAATTCGATCCCGAGACGCCATACCCGGTCGTCGACCTGCTGCCGGAGCAGAAGGAGGTCTCGGACCTCGGCGGGACGATGCGCCTCGGCGCCGATCCGGTGAAGCTCCACGAGGACACTCAGGCTCGGGAGATCTTCGGTGAGGCCGTGATCTACAAGCGGCACCGCCACCGCTATGAGGTCAACAACATGCTCCGCCGCCGGCTCGAGGACGAGGGCCTGGTGGCCAGCGGCACCTCGCCCGACGACCGCCTGGTCGAGATCATCGAGCTGCCGGACCACCCGTTCTTCGTGGCCTCACAGTTCCACCCGGAGTTCAACTCCCGCCCGACCCGCCCGGAGCCGCTCTTCCGCGACTTCGTCGGCGCCGCGGCCAAGCGGGCGGCCGAGCGCCCCGCCGCCTCGGAGCCCGCCGCAGAGGCGGAGGCCGAGGCCGAGGAGTCCGCGGACGTCAGCGTCCGCCGCTCGGCATAGATCCCGAGTCGTTCATCTTCTCGTCGCTCATCTCCGCCCGCCGGAATTCATCTTGTCGCTCTTCATTCCCGCTCGTCGTTCATCGAGCCCTGGACGAGCCCGCTGCCCATCCCCATCGAGTCCATCGCCGCCTGAGCCTCGGGTGAGTCGGGCAGCGTGAGGCCCGGCACGTCCTCGGCGGCGAAGGCGACGCCAAGGCCGAGGACGACGAGCAGCACGGCGATGCTGCGGTTGGCGAGCGCCTTCCAGGGCAGGAGCTTCTCGGTCGCGATCAGGGCGGCGATCAGCACCATCCAGCCGATGCTCATCACGCCGAGCGCGAACAGCGCCGCCATCAGCCCCCAGCAGCAGCCCACGCACCAGCCGCCGTGCTCGATGCCCATCTGAAGCGCGCCGATCCGGCCCGGGCGCCAGGCGTGAGCAGGAACATCATCGGGCTGCGGCAGCGCCGCAGGCAGGCGTCCTTGAGCGGGGTGAGCTGGTAGAGCCCGGCCGCGACGATCACAGCGCCGGCGACGTAGGGCCCGCCGCTGTCCCAGGCGAGGAAGCCGAGGTCGAGCGCCCGGCCCCCCTCGATGATCGCGTAGCCGATCAGCCCGGCCGCGGCCCAGGTCAGCAGGTAGCCGGCGACGAACAGCGCGGTCGCGCCGGCCTCGGTCGCCTGGCCCTTGCTCGCGCTTTCCCTCCTCGATCCGCGCGTACATCACGACCATCGGCGCGATCGAGGGGAACATCATCGCCGCCATCATCACCACCCAGGCCGTGACCCAGAAGCCGAGGCCCCGAGGTCCGTGCCGGGACCGGCGTCCATGCCGGCCATCCGGTCGCCGGTCATCGCCCAGGCGACGGCGGCGAGCAGCAGCGAGCCCGAAGATCAGCCCGAGCTGGACCGCGTTCGAGAGCGGGGGTACCCGACGAAGGGTCGCTGACTCCATCAACCTCGATAGGCTATTCGCCTGCGGCGCTAGCCGCGCCCGACGGGCGCGCCCTCCGCCATCTCGCTGGCGAACTCGTAGTCGGCCGTCTCGCCGTAGATCGCGTCGAACTCGATCCCGAAGACGCTCACCTTCCCGGGCGCCTGGCCGACCCGGAACTCCGCGGCGAAGCCGAAGGCCGCGTTCTTCACGGTGGTCTCGGTGTCGCTGCCCTCCGGGCCTGCAAGGGGCTCGAAGGTGTAGCTGCTGTCGCCGATCGACGCCGACGGCTGATCGCCGTCCGAGAAGCGTGACCGCACCCGCTCCATCCCGAGCCACTCGTCGGTGAGAGCGGCGAACTGCTCGAAGACGCCGCCCTCCTCGCCCTTGATGATCCGCTCGAGGGCGCTCGCCTGCTCGTCCGATGCACTCTCGTCGACGACGATCCCGAGCTTCCAGTTGCCGGAGGTGAGGTTCGACGGGAAGAGGTTCACGAGGCCGAGGTTCGACTCCCGAGAGGTCGGTGTCGTCGAGGTTGCCGTCGGCGATCTGGAAGACGGCGATCCCGTGGCACTGACCGTCGTCGCTGGTCGGCGGGCCGTCCACCGGACACGGACAGAGCAGGTGGCAGGTGCAGCTCGCCAGGTAGGTACCCGAGATTCGCCAAGCCATCAGCACCCTCCTTCTCCGCTTACGTGACGACGCTATTCCTCTCCGTAGGTGCGGAGTCAACCCCCGCCTCGCGTAGCCTGCGCGCCGTGACCGCCCCGGAGGACCAGCGCATGCTCGAGCGCTTCGTGCGCGCTCTGCGAGATCGCGAGCCCGACCGGGGAGGAGCGCGAGGTCGCGGACGCCGTGCTGGACGAGCTGCGCGGAGTTCGGGGTGGATGTCGCCGAGGATGCGTCGGCGACTCCGGCGCGGGCCGGGGCGGGGAACCTGATCGCCCGGGTCCCTGGCCGCGGCGACGGCTGGCTGTCCTTCTTCGCCCACCTCGACACCGTTCCCCACGAGGGCCCGATCGAGGTCGTCCGCGACGACGGGGCCTTCCGCAGCGCCGGCGACACGATCCTCGGCGCCGACAACAAGGCCGCGGTCACCGTCCTGATGGAGCTGGCGGCCCGCCACGTCGGCGGACCCGGCGCCGCTCGGGCTCGAGCTCGTCTTCACCGTCGCCGAGGAGGACGGGCTGCGCGGCGCGAAGGAGCTCGACATCTCGTCGCTCCGGGCGCCGTTCGGCTATCGTGCTCGACCACGCGACGCCGATCGGGGAGGTGATCGTCGCGGCGCCGACCTACAAGCGGCTGATCGCCGAGTTCACCGGCCACGAGGCGCACGCCGGGATCAATCCCGAGGACGGCCACAGCGCGATCGTCGCCGGCGCGGCCGCCGTCGCCGAGATGAAGCTGGGCCGGCTCGACGAGGAGACCACCGCGAACGTCGGGATGATCGAGGGCGGGACCGCCTCCAACGTCGTCGCCGGGCATTGCCGGATCCTGGGCGAGGCGCGCAGCGTCGACGGCGAGCGGGCGGCGGCGACGATCGGAGAGATGGTCGATGCCTGCACCTGGGGGGCGAGCCAGCAGGGCTGCGACGTGGACGCGCAGGTGAGCGAGATGTTCCGCGGCTACCGCCTCGACCCGAAGTCCGAGGCCGTGCGGATCGCCTCGGAGGCTCTGCGGCGCGACGGGCCACGAGCCGGAGCTGGTCGCGACCGGCGGCGGCAGCGACGCCAACGCGCTGGTCGCCTCCGGCTACGAGGCCGTTCTGCTCGCCAACGGCACCGAGGCGAACCACACTCCGAACGAGCTGGTCACCGAGGCGCCGATCGTTGAGATGCTGCGGGTGTGCGAAGCGGCGATCGGGCTGGCCGGAGATGCTGAAGCTGCGTAGGGGGGTGGTGAGCGGGACGGACCCGCCGGCCGTGCGGGTCGGGGAGGAGGAGAGGCCCGCCTGGGCGGACGCGGGCTGGTCGGCGAGGTCCGCGAGGGCGACGAGGTGATCGTCAACGTCGAGGCGCGCGACCTCGGGCTCGGCTCGGGCGGCTTCGACGTCGTCCACGTCAACCTGACCCGCGGGCTCGAAGCGCCCGGCGCCGGCGAGGCCGCGGCGATGAAGCTCAACTACACCTCGCTGCAGCATCCGGTCGAGCCGGTGGAGGCCCTGTCGGAGGAGGACGCGGGGCGGCCGATTCCGGTGCTCGTGCTCTCGCTCCACGGACAGCTCGCCCCGGCCGCCTGGGCCGCCGCGCGGGCGGCGAGCGGGCTGCGGGTCGGCTACGTCCAGACGGCCGGTGGCGCCCTGCCGGGTGCCCTGTCTGAGGACGTCGCCGAGCTCCGCCAGCGGGAGCTGCTCTGCGAGCACGTCACGGCCGGGGCCGCCTACGGCGGCGAGCGGGAGGCGCTCACCGTGATCGGCGCGCTGCGGGCTGCAGCGGGGCCGCTCGGCTGGGACGCGGCGATCGCCGGGCCGGGTCCGGGCATCGCCGGTTCCGGCAGCGCGCTGGGACACGGCGGCATGGCCGCCCTCGACACCGCGCACGCGGCCATCGCGCTCGGTCTCGAGACGCTGCTCGCGCCGCGGATGTCGAGCGGCGACCCGCGGGAGCGGCACCGGGGCTTGAGCCACCACAGCGAGACCGTGCTGCGGATGCTGCTCGGGGACGTCCGGGTGCCCGTTCCGGGCGGCGATGCAGGCCGCGCTCGATTCGGCTGCGGGAGGCCTGCGGCGACCGGCACGAGATCTGGCCGCGCGAGGCCCCGATCGACGAGTACGCGGCGAGCGGCCTGTCCGCGACGCCACATGGGGCGCTCGATCGGGGAGGACCGCCTCTTCTTCGCCGCCGCGCTCGCCGCCGGGGACGGCCTGGCCGCCGCCGCGCTGGTCGGGGAGGCGGCGTGAACGACGAGAGCCGAGACGACGAGAGCCTCGAGAAGGAGGGGAGCAAGCTCGTCTATCGCGGCCAGATCGTCTCGGTGCGGATGGAGACCTTCCAGTACGCGGACGGGAGCAGGGCGACGCGGCAGGTGGTCGTCCATCCCGGGCGCGGTCTGCGTCATCCCGCACGACGGGCGCGCCGTGTACATGGTCGAGCAGCCGCGGGAGGCGGTCGAGGAGCCGGCGCTGCTCGAGCTGCCGGCCGGGAAGCTCGACGTGGAGGGAGAGACTCCGCTCGAGTGCGCCCAGCGGGAGCTCGCCGAGGAGATCGGCAAGTCCGCCGGCGACTGGCGGGAGCTGAAGAGCTTCTACACGAGCCCGGGATTCGCCAACGAGCGGGTCTGGCTCTTCCTGGCGACCGAGCTCTACGACACCCCGGAGCGCCGGCAGACGGACGAGCGGATCGAGATCGTCGAGTTCCCGCTCGACGATCTCGACACCGCGATCGGCCGCTGCGAGGACGCCAAGTCGCTCGATCGGCCTGATGATGCTGAGGGAGCTGCATCTACGGGTTGCTCCTGCGGAGCACCCTCGCATCGAAGGGACCGGCGGCGGCCGCGGAAGTAGTTGGCATGGCCACGATTGCGCCTCCGCGTGAGGCGACAGCTACGAAGCCGACCGAGCGCTACGAGGCTCTGGTGCTGGACTTCCTCGCGCACCTGGAGTTCGAGCGCGGGCTGTCCCGCAACACGCTCGCTGCCTACCGCACGGACCTGCTCCAGTTCGGCCGCTTTCTGGCCGAGCGCGGGCGCGACGCGACCACCGCCGAGGCCGGCGACCTCTCCGACTTCCTCGCGGATCTGGCCAAGGGCGACGGCAACGGCCGGGCTCCCTGCTCGACGGCCACCGTCAACCGCAAGGCGGCGTGCCTGCGCTCCTTCTACCGGCACCTGCGCCGCGAGGAGGCGATCGAGGACGACCCCGCCGCTCGACTCGAGACGCCGCGGCGTGGCCGCAAGCTGCCCGAGGTCCTGAGCTACGCGGAGGTGCAGAGGCTGCTCGCCCAACCGCGCGGCGACGAACCGACCGCCTGCGGGACCGGGCGCTGCTCGAGCTGATGTACGCGTCCGGGACTGCGGGCCTCGGAGACGATCTCGCTCGAGATCTCCGACGTCGACCTCGAGCACGGGATCGTCCGGGCCAGGGGCAAGGGATCGAAGGAGCGGCTCGTGCCGGTCGGGGGCAAGGCCATCGCCGCGGTCCGGGTCTATCTGCGCTCCGGGCGGCCCAAGCTGGTCGACTCGCCGGAGGAGCGCAAGCTGTTCCTCAACTTCCGCGGCGGGCCGCTGACCCGCCAGGGCCTCTACAAGATCGTGCTGCGCCACGCCGAGTCGGCCGGCCTCGGCGACCGGATGAGCCCGCACACGCTGCGGCACTCATTCGCCACGCACCTGCTCGACCGGCGGCTGCGACCTGCGCTCGGTCCAGGAGATGCTCGGCCACGCCGACCTCTCGACCACCCAGCTCTACACCCACCTCTCCGGCGAGGAGCTGAAGGAGGCCTACTTCAAGGCCCACCCGAGGGCGCATCTGCCTCACTAGGCGGGTCACTAGCATCGGGCGGGATGCCCGAGCTACCCGAGGTGGAGACGGTCCGTCGCCAGCTCGAGCCGGAGCTGGTCGGGAAGCGGATCGAGTCCGCCGAGGTGCTCGACGAGCGGCTCACCCGGCCCGAGCCGCCGCAGGCGCGTCGAGCGGGCTGTGGCCGGCCGGGAGGTGACCGCCGTCGCCCGGCGCGGCAAGTACCTGCTGCTCGGCCTCGAGGGCGGCCGGACGCTCGCGCTGCACCTGCGGATGACCGGGAACCTCCTGCTGCGGGACCCGGCAGGGGAGACGGCGGACCTGATGAAGAGCGAGCCGCTCGGCGGGCCGCGGCTCTACGAGTCGGAGCCGGAGCCGAGCCACGTCCGGGCTCGCTTCGAGCTCGACGACGGCAGGGTGCTGCTGTTCACGGACGTGCGCCGCTTCGGGCAGGCGGTCGTGCTCGACGCCGGCGATCAGCTCGATGACTTCTTCGCCTCCCGCCTCGGCGTCGAGCCACTCTCGGGCGAGCTCACCCCGGAGCGGCTGCTCGAGCTGGCGGCGGGTCGGAAGGCGCCGCTCAAGTCGTTCCTGCTGACCCAGTCGCGGATCGCGGGGATCGGGAACATCTACGCGGACGAGGCCCTCTGGCGGGCCCGGCTCCATCCGCTCTCGCCGGCGGGCTCGATGAAGCTCGAGCACGCGGAGCGGCTCGTGGAGGGGATCGTGGCCGCCCTCGAGGCCGGGCTCGACCATGGCGGGCGCCAGCATCGACGACTATCTCGACGCCCGTGGGAGAGCGGGGCTCGATGCAGGACGAGTTCCTGGTCCACACCCGCGAGGGCGAGCCATGCCTGCGGCGCCCCGAGGAGCATCGTCCCTCGCCGCCGCCGGTGATCCAGCGGATCGTGGTGACGCGGCCGCTCGACCTACTTCTGCCCGAACTGCCAGGAGCGGCTGCGTCGCCGGCCGCGGAGGAAGGCGCGACGGCGGGTGCCGCGCAGGGCGGGGGCGAGGTGAGCGAGCCGCCGCCGCTGCCGGAGGGGTTCGCCGTCGGCCACTGGTCGGATCCGGAGGGCGGGACGGGCTGCACCGTGGTGATTCCGCCGCCCGAGACTCGCGGGCGGGGTCTGCGTGCACGGCGGCGGGCCGGGCACCCGCGAGACCGACACGCTGCGGCCGCTGGCGAACGCGCAGGAGGCGAACGCGATCCTGATCACGGGCGGCAGCGCCTTCGGGCTGGCCGCCGCGGACGGGGTGGTTCGCTGGCTCGAGGAGCACGAGCGCGGCTACTTCACTCCGTACGGGCGGGTGCCGCTGGTGCCCGCCGCGGTGATCTACGACCTGCCCTCGGGATCCGGGGAGAAGGCTCGGCCGGGGCCCGACGCCGGCTATGCGGCCTGCGAGGCGGCCGAGCCGGGGGTGCCGGAGCGCGGGGCGGTGGGGGCCGGGCACGGGCGCGACGGTGGGCAAGATCCTCGGTCGGGAGCGGGCCCGCCCGGGCGGCGTCGGCTATGCGGCGCTCGTCACCGGGACGGGACATACGGTGGCGGCGATCGCTGCGGTCAACGCCGCCGGGGACGTGATCGACGAGGACGGCTCGGTGCTCGCCGGGCCGCGCGGCGAGGAGGGCGAGGTGCTTCGCGGCGCCGAGCTGATCGCGGCGATGGAGGAGCCGCCGCAGTTCCGGGTGCCGGAGGGGAACTCGACGCCGGTCTGCGTCTGCACGGACGCGGCGCTCGACAAGCGCGGCTGCTCGATGGTGGCGCGCGCCGCCACCGCCGGGCTGGGGCGGGCCGTCGATCCGGTCTTCACGCCGGTCGACGGCGACGTCGTCTTCTGCCTCGCCTCGGGACGGGAGGAGCCGGATCCGTTCGCGCCCTTCCAGATCGGCGCCGCGGCCGCCACGGTGACGGCGGCGGCGATCCGGGACGCGGTGCGGCAGACCTCACGCTGAACGTCCCGGAGCAGCCTCGGTCACTGGCGCAGCGCGGGAGCGTTCCGATGCGGCCGAGGATCCGTCCGGGCCCTTCGGCAACGTCAGTGGGCCATGCCCGGAAGCGTGAAGACGGAGGCCGTCGTGCTGCGCAGCATCCGCTACGGCGAGGCCGACCGCGTCGTCCATCTCTACTCGGCGACGCGGGGGCGGATCGGGGCGATCGCCAAGGGGTCGCGGCGGCCGAAGTCGCGGTTCGGGGGGCGGCTCGAGCCGTTCTTCCGGCTCGACCTCGTGCTCTACGAGGGGCGGGGCGACCTGCTCACGGTGACCGGCGCCTCGACGGTCGACGGTCACGCGAGGCTGCGCTCGTCCGGGCCGGCGCTGGGGGCGGCGGGCCGGGCCTGCGACGCGGTGCTGCGGCTGCTCGACTCGGGGGAGCCGAACGAGGCGGCCTACAACCTGCTCTGCAACTACCTGGGGCTGCTGGACGCCGATTCGGCGGCGGCCAGCGCGCCGGGCGCGGCGCTCGCCTTCCGGCTCAAGCTGGCGCTGGCGGCCGGGTTCTCACCGGAGCTGGCGAGCTGCGCGAGCTGCGGGGAGGCCGAGCACCTCGCGGCCTTCTCGGGCGCGGCGGGCGGCGTGGTCTGCGCCAGCTGCGAGGGGGGAGGCTTCCCGCTCACGCGAGGAGGCGCACCGGTTCATGGTCGATGCCCTCGCCAGGCCGCTGTCGGAGGCGCCGGCCGCGGGCCGCGGGGTGGCGGCGCAGGCCGACCGGGCGATCACCGAGACGCTCGAGCACCACGCGCACGTGCATCTGCGCGCCGCGGCCTAGCTGCGCGGGCGGTACATGCGCTCGGCGACGCGGAGCTTGAGCCCCTTCGGCCCCTTGCTGACGCGCATGAACCAGGGGAAGAAGCGGCCGGGGACCGTCGAGCGCTTGCTGCGGTCGTAGGCGCGGAGGGAGTCCGAGACGCACTGCTCGGCGGTGATCATTCCCGGTGGGATCGGGGTGCTCTCGTCGTAGCCGGCGACGTCCTGCCACTCCGTCTTCACGGGGCCGGGGTTGACGACGGTGATCCCGACGCCGGTGCCGCGCAGCTCCATCCAGAGCGCCTCCATGAAGGAGATCGCGAACGCCTTGCTGGCGCCGTAGGTGGCCTCGTAGGGGAGGGGCTGCATGCCGGCGGTGGAGGCGACGGTGATCACGCCGCCGCGCCGCCGCTCGACCATCCCCGGGACGAAGGCGTGGGTGAGGGTGACGACCGCCTCGCAGTTGACGCGGACCATCTCGGCCTCGCGCTCCGGATCGAGCTCGAGGAAGCGGCCGCGGAGGCCGAAGCCGGCGTTGTTGACCAGCAGGTCCACGTCCACGCCGAGCTTCTCGACCTCTGCCGGGCAGCTCGGCCGCGTCGGTGGCGAGGTCGCTCTCGATCACGTGGGCCGTGGTGGGGACCTGCTCGGCGAGCTGCTCGAGGCGGTCCTTGCGGCGGGCGACCAGGATCAGGTCGTAGCCGCGACCGGCGAGCTGGCGGGCGAATTCCTCGCCGATGCCGGCGGAGGCGCCGGTGATCAGTGCCGTCTCTGCCATGGATCGGAGCCTATTCAGAAACTCTCGCCTGGCGTTCCCGGCAGGCGGCGCCGTCCGGGGTGCGAACATCGGGTTGATGGAGACTCGCGCCGCAGACGCTTCGAGGATCGGGTCCGCTCCTGGGAGTCGGAGTACCTCTGGGACCTCGCTACCCCCTCGTATCCGGCGCGCAGGCGCGAGGCCGGAGCCGGACAGCCCGGTGCGGACGCCGTTCCAGCGGGACCGGGACCGGATCGTGCACTCGAAGGCGTTCCGGCGGCTCAAGCACAAGACGCAGGTGTTCGTGGCGCCGGAGGGCGACCACTACCGGACGCGGCTCACCCACACGCTCGAGGCCTGCTTCATCTCGCGGACGGTCGCGCGGGCGCTCGGGCTGAACGAGGACCTGACCGAGGCGATCGGGCTTGGGCACGACCTCGGGCACCCGCCCTTCGGGCACATCGGCGAGGAGGTGCTCGACGAGGCGCTGCGGGAGCACGGGATGCGGTTCCGGCACAACGAGCACTCGCTGCGGGTGGTGGAGGTGCTGGCGCGGGACGGCCGGGGGCTCAACCTGACCGAGCAGGTCCGGGACGGGATCCTCAATCACACCGGGCCGGGGAAGCCGGCGACGCTGGAGGGGCGGGTGGTGCGGATCGTGGACCGGGTCGCGTACATCAACCACGACATCGACGACGCGGTGCGGGCCGGGATCATCTCGGAGGGGGATCTGCCGGCCGAGGAGATCGAGTTGCTCGGCGAGACCGGAGCGGCGCGGATCGACCTGCTGGTGCGGGACATGGTGGAGCGGTCCCGAGCCGAGGGGGACATCGCGCAGAGCGAGGAGGTCGGCGGGGCGATGCTGCGGCTGCGGAAGTTCATGTTCGAGCGGGTGTACCTGGGGCAGGAGGCGCGGGCCGAGCAGGAGCGGGCGCGGGTGGCGCTGCGCACGCTGTTCGACCACTACCTCGCGCATCTCGACGAGGTGCCGGCGACTGATCCGGAGGCCGAGCCGGTGCAGCGGGTGACCGACTATCTGGCCGGAATGACCGACCGATTCTGCCTCTCGACGTACGAGCGGCTGGCGGCCGGCAATAGGCTGGATCGATGGCGAGGTTCACGCGCGAGAGCGTCGATCGGGTCAAGGAGGCGGCCGACATCGTCGAGATCGTCTCGCCCTACACCGACCTGCAGCAGCGCGGGCAGGACTACTGGGGGAACTGCCCGTTCCACGACGAGCGGACGCCCTCGTTCAAGGTCAACCCGCGGGACAAGCTCTATTACTGCTTCGGCTGCGAGGCGAGTGGGGACGTGTTCCGGTTCGTCGAGGAGAAGGAGGGGCTGGACTTCGCGTCCGCGGTCGAGTCGCTGGCGCGAGCGGACCGGCGTCGAGCTCCAGCGGGAGGACGAGGACCCGCGGGCGGAGGAGAGGCGGCGGCGGAAGGCGCAGCTCTGGGAGCTGCTGGAGCGGACGGCGAAGTTCTACGAGCGCTACCTGTGGGAGTCGCCGAAGGCGGAGAAGGCGCGCGCCTACCTGGCCGAGCGGGGGCTGGGGGAGGAGGTGCTGCGGCGCTTCGGCGTGGGGATGGCGCCGAGCCCGTGGGACCAGGTGCTGACCGGGAGCCAGCGGGCGGGATTCAAGGTCGAGGAGCTGCTCGCGGCCGGGCTTGATCGCAGAAGGGCCGGCAGGGCGGGCACTACGACCGGTTCCGGAACCGGATCACGTTCCCGATCCGCGACCAGCGCGGGCGGGTGCTCGGGTTCGGGGCGCGGGCGCTGAGCGCGGACGCGAAGCCGAAGTACCTGAACTCGCCGGAGGGCGAGCTCTACCGGAAGAGCCACACGCTCTACGGGATCGATCGGGCCCGAGGGCCGATCGCGAAGGCGCGGCGGGCGATCGTGGTGGAGGGGTACACGGACGTGCTGGCGCTGCACCAGGCGGGGGTGGAGGAGGCGGTGGCGATCATGGGGACCGCGCATCACGCCGGAGCAGATCTCGATGCTCGCGGGGCTGACCGATCTGGTCGTGCTGGCGCTCGATGCGGACCGGGCCGGGGCGGACGCGATGATCCGGGCGCAGAAGGTGGCCGGTGGCAGGGGCCTGGAGCTGCGGGTCGCGGCGATGCCGGAGGGGGAGGACCCGGCGGACATGCTGCAGGAGGGGTCGCGTGGACCGGTTCATGGAGCTGGTGGACGGGGCGGTCGATCTGCCGAGCTTCCGCGTGGACGTGGCGCTCGGGCGCGGGCGAGCTGGGCAGCCTGGCCGGGCGGGAGCGGGTGCTGGAGGAGGTCGGGCCGGTGCTGAAGGCGATGGGGGAGACGGCGCTCGGCTTCGACGAGCTGGTGCGGAAGGTGGCGGACCGGCTGGACACCGATCCGAGCCTGGTGCTGGCGCGGGTGCGGTCGGCGCCGGAGGCCGGGGCGCGAGCAGAACGGGGCGCGGGGAGCCGGCGCCGCGGCCGGTGGCGGTCTCGCTGACGCCGCGCGAGACCCGGGAGAGGGCGCTGCTGGCGATGTGCATCGTCGACCCGGGGACCGGGGCGCGAAGTTCATCGAGCAGCTGACCGACGAGCACATGTCGCCGTCCGGCGCGCCGGCGCTGGGGTGGTTGCGCGAGTCACCTGGACGATCCGATGGCCGGGCTGCCGCGAGAGGATCGCGGCGCTCACCTCCCTGATCACCGAGCTGGTCATGCGGGCCGAGAGCGAGCCGGCCTCGGAAGGCGGCGATGCAGCTCAACTTCGACCTGCTCGAGCAGCAGCGGCTGGAGGACGGGATCTCGGCCGCGCAGAAGGCGGGCGACTACGAGGTCAGCACGCGCCTCTCGGGCGAGCGCGCGGCCCTCACGGACCGCATCGCGCACGCGGGCGTCGTCTCCTAGCCGACTCGAGTTTCGTACGATTTCCGCGCCATAGCACGGTGAAAAGCTCAGAACACCCGAGCGCGAGCACTTCGGCTGCCGGGCCTTCCGACGCTAAGGTTTGCCCGGCGGTCCGGGGTAGCTCAATTGGTAGATGCGCTCGGCTGTTAACCGAGAGGTTGAGGGTTCGAGTCCCTCCCCCGGAGCTGTCAGGACTTGACGCGAGCCGGCGACAGCCGGCTCGTCGCGTTTCGGGCCGCCTGCCTCGACGAGGTCTCGCCGCGGCCGCGGCGCCGTCGTGTGCCGCTCGACCAGTGCGGCGATCTCCCGCGCCGCGCGGCGAACCGCTCCTCGCCCAGCAGCCGCCGCGTCGCCAGCCTGATCGACCGCCGCGACAGCAGCCGCCGCGGCACCGACAACCCCGCACCGGACCACGCCACCCGCGCCGCGTTCTCTCCCATGTCCCCGACCGAGGGGCAGACCAGCAGCGGCGTCCCCGCCGCCAGCGCCCTCGCCACCGTCCCGTGCCCCCCGTGGCAGATCACCACGTCCGCGGCCGGCATCGCCTGCGAGTAGAGCACCCAGTCGACCAGCACCGCATTCGCCGGCACCTCGATCGGCCGCTCCGGCCGGTGCCGGTTGGTCGTCGCCAGCACCCGCACCGGCTCATCCGCCAACCCGTCCAGCGCCACCCGCAGCAACTCGCACTCCGGGTCCTGCGACGTGCTCGGCGCCACCAGCACCAGCGGCCCGTCGCCCTCCGGCAACTCCACCTCCTCACCCGGCAGCTCGAAGAACAGCGGCCCGGTCACCCGCACATGCGCGCGGCCACTCCCGCGGGTACTCGAGCTGCGGAAAGGTCGCCACGATCGCCAGCAGCTCGCTGATCCCCCCGTGGAACCGCTCGATCGGCGCCAGCCCCAGCCGCGCCCTCGTCTCGTTGAGCTCGTCCCGTCCCCGCCGCAGCCCCATCGCCAGCAGCGGCCCCGTCGCCCGCCACCCGAGCCGCCCAAGCGCCGTCCGCGGCGGCCGCAGCCCGAGCGAATACATCGGCATCCCCGGCTGCTGCACCGGATAGACGTGCGGGATCAGGGTCGCGTGCGGCACCCCGGCCACCTCCGCCGCGAGCGTCGGCGCCAGGGTCAGGATGTCGCTCACCACCAGATCCGGCTCGAACTCATCCATCAACCGGGCCAGCGCCCGGGCCGCCGCCGCGGCCGTCTGCCCGTCCGGCGTGTCCGGCCCGGGCGGCGGATACACCGTGTACTCCTGCGCCCCCGTGAACGCCAGCCCCTCGGCCTCGACCGCCTCCCGCCACCGCTCCCAGGTCTCGACCAGCACCTCGTGACCCCGCCGCCCCAGCTCCCGCGCGAGCGCGATCGCCGGGAACGCATGCCCCGGATCGCCGAACGCGGCGACGAGCAGCCGCAGCTCTCGATCTGAACGGCCCATTGCGCGGACCCTACGCGTAGCCGGTATCCCTTGAGTCCATGGCCAAGCGCCGCAACAACGCCCAGCGCCTCCGCAACGCCGTCTACGCCATGCCCGGCCGCACCAAGGCGGCCATGCTCCGCGGCATCCGCGCCAACCGCGTGATCGTCGGCGCCTACGTGGACAAGCGCGGCGGCGTCTGCCCGATGCTCGCCGCCCACCGCAACGGCGGCCGCACCAACTTCGGCACCTTCGCCCGCGCCTGGGACGCCTACACCGGCGCCAACCAGCGCAAGCCCCGCCGCGCCTCCCGCCGCGAGGTCCGCACCCTCGAGGGCTACCTCGAGATGTCGCTGATCCGCGACGGCATCGAGCTGGACACCGAGATCCACCCGGACCGCCCCCTGGCCGAGGAGGTCCGAGACGTCCAGGCGACCCGCCGCCGCCTCGCCGAGGCCGACGCCCGCAGGGCTCCGACGTCAGCGTCGAGGACGTGCTCACCACGCGCCTACGGCGAGCACTCGCCCAACGAGGACTCCGCCGAGGCCCGGGCGACCGAGCTCGAGCGAGCCGACGCCGACGCCGAGCGCGCCGACGCGCTAGCCACCGCGGCTACCTTGCGCCCGTGAACCGGGCGCCCTCCGACCAGCCCGTTCGTCTCAGTGATCGTCCCCGTCCGCGACGGCGAGTCGCACGATCGCCGACTGCCTCGACGCCATCCTCGCCACCGACTACCCGGCGGACCGCCGCGAGATCCTGGTCGTCGACAACGGCTCCACCGACGGCACCGCCGCCCTGATCCGATCCCGGCCCGTCACCTACCTGCGAGAGCCCAGGCGCGGCGTCTCCAACGCCCGCAACCGCGGCATCGCGGAGAGCAACGGCGAGATCCTCGCCTTCGTCGACGCCGACTGCCTGGTCGAGCCCCAATGGCTCACCGAGCTCGTCCGCCCCTTCGAGGACCCCGAGGTCGGCAGCGTCGGCGGCGACCTCCAGCACGCGCCGCCCGACCACCGCGGCCGAGCGCCAGGCCGCCCGCCTGCTCGGCAACTGGCAGCGCTTCGCCTTCACCTCCAATCCCGCCTACCCGATCACCGCCAACGCCGCCTACCGCCGCGACGTCCTCGAGCGAATCGGCCCCTTCGACCCCCACATGACCCGCGCCCAGGACGTCGAGCTCGGCCTCCGCTTCCAGGAGCGCAGCGGCCTCCGCCTCGCCTACGCCGAGCGAGCCACCGCCCGCCACCGCAACCGCTCCACCCAGCGCGGCTTCTTCCGCCAGCAGCTCGGCTGGGCCTACGGCGCCGGGCCTGGTCGGCGCCAAGTTCGAGGCCATGGGCGGCCACCCGGTCAAGCCGCCCCGCATCCGCGAGCTCGCCCGCACCCCTGCAGGGGCTCGCCATCGTCCTCTGGGCCGGCCTCCGCGGGCGCGGCCGCCGCGCAGTGGATCGAGGACGCCTGGTTCGACTTCCTCCGCCAGCTCGCCTGGTGGATCGGCGCCCGCATCGGACTCCGCCGCGGCGCCCGGATCTGGCGGCTCGGCCGCGAGGCCGAGCCGGACCGCTCAACCTAGTTCGGGCGTATCCACGGTGTCCCCGGGCCGCAGGAACGCGATCTCGGGGACCAGGCAGTTCGGCGAGGTGCGCAGCAGGAACCGCACGCTCTCGGCGATGTCCTCCGGCCGGATCATCGCCTCGGCCGCGACCTGCTCCTTGACGAACTCGGTCATCGGCGTGTCGACGAACGCCGGCGCGAGCGCGGTCACCTGAATCCCCTGGCCCGCGATCTCCTTCTGGGTCGCCTGCGAGAACCCGATCACCGCCGCCTTGGTCGCCGAGTAGACCGAGAGCCACGGCTGCCCCGCCTTGCCGGAGATCGAGGCCGTGTTCACGATCAGCGCCTTGCCGTGCTCCGCGCCCGCCTCGCGCAGCATCGGCAGGCACTCCCGGGTCATCAGGATCACCGAGCGCAGGTTGACCCCGAGCTGCATGTCGACGTACTTCGTCGTCAGCTCATGCATCGCCTCGCCGATCCCCACGCCCGCGTTGTTGATCAGCACGTCGAGCCGCCCGTACTTCTCCCTGTGGGCCTCGACCAGCCCCTTGAGCTCCTCCTCGTCGGCCATGTTCGCCGGCACGCTCTCCACCTCGAGCCCGGCGGAGCGCAGATCCTCGGCCGCCGCCTCCAGCTTCTCCGGCCGCCGGGCGGAGACGGTCAGGCCGTAGCCGTCCTCGCCGAGGGCGCGGGCGATCGCCAGCCCGATCCCGCTCGAACCGCCAGTGATCAGGGCCGCCTTCTCCGCCACGTGCTCTCCTCCTCGCTTTAGGGCTCGCTAACCGCGGGCGGCACCCTATCGGGGCCCCGTCTACGATGCCGCCCGTGTCCAGGAAGACCACCGCCGCAGCGGCGGCACTCGCCGCCGTCGCGCTGGTCGCCGGCTGCGGCGGCTCCGACAACGGCACCGGCAGCCGCAGCAAGCCCGCCCCGCCGGCTACCGACTTCCCCGCCGCCGCACGGCCAAAGCCTCCAGCAGGTCCTGCTCTCGGCCTCGAAGGGCCAGCAGGGACCCGTGGTCGCGCCGGCGGCCGCGATGTTCTACGTCGGCACGAACCGCTTCCCCTTCGGCGTCTTCACCGCCGGCCGCGACCAGATCACCGACGCGCAGGTGGCGATCTACGCCGCGCCGGGCAGGGACCCGAGGGGACCCGCGATCGGCCCCTTCCCGGCGCGGATCGAGGACCTCACCACCAAGCCCGCCTTCCGCGCCAAGACCACCGCCGACGATCCGAGCGCCGCGCAGGTCGCCTACGTCAGCGACATCCCGCTGGACAAGACCGGCCCCTGGGCGTTCGGCGCCCTGATCAAGACCGGCGGCTCCTACCAGTACAGCCTCGCTCCCGACGCCCCATCCGGTCGGGCAGTACCCGGCGCCGCGGGTCGGGCAGAAGGCACCGGTCGTCCACACCCCGACCGTCGGCTCGGTCTCCGACATCTCGCAGATCGACACCCGAGTCCCGCCCGACGACATGCACAACGACGACCTCGCCAACGTCCTCGGCAAGAAGCCCGTCGTCCTGCTCTTCGCGACGCCCGCCCTCTGCCAGAGCCGCGTCTGCGGCCCGGTCACCGACGTCGCCGAGCAGGTGAAGCAGGAGTTCGGCGACAGCGTCGCCTTCATCCACCAGGAGGTCTACAACAACAACCAGATCAACGACGGCCCTCGCCCGCAGATGACCGCCTACGGCCTGCAGACCGAGCCCTGGCTGTTCGTCATCGACCGGACGGGCAAGGTGAGCACCGTGCTCCAGGGACCGTTCAGCGTCCAGGAGCTCGAGGCCGCGGTCCAGAAGGTCGCCTGAGCGCACGCCCCTATCGCTGCGAGCCCCGAGCGAGTAGAAATAGCCGGATGAACGATCCGGAGCTCCTCAGCATGCTGGCCGCAGAGGCCGAGCGGCGAAGCCCGACGATCATCACCGGCGTCGAGGAGCTCGCCGCCTCCGGGGAGAAGGACTCGAGCCGCATCGAGGAGCTCCGCGTCGAGGCCCACGGCCTCAAGGGCGCGGCCCTGGTCGTCGGCCAGGAGCGCCTCGCCGACCTCGCCAAGCTGATCGAGCAGTTCCTCGCCGGCTGCGTGGACTCGGGCCGGATCAATCCGACCAACGCGGCGGCAGTGGTGGCCGCGACGAGCGCCTTCACCGAAGGGGCCCAGGCCGCGGCGGAGGGAGTGGGGGAGCCCTCCTCGGTCGGCGACTCGCTGGAGGCGCTGCGACCGCTGACGTTCAGTCCGCGTGGTGGAGGGCGAACGCGACCGCGCCGATCCCCATCGCGGCCATCACCAGCCACGCCGGGATCAGCCAGCCGGCGATCTCCGCCACCCGCAGTGACTGCCGCCGGTATCCCGGCACGATGAGCGCGACCAGGCTCGCCAGGAACACCACCGCGGCGAACACCACCACCGGCGCCGCCACCAGCGTCCGCGCCGGCGCGTCGACCTCGTCCTCGAAGCTGCGGCCGAGGTGCGAGGCGAGCAACGCGACCACCGCGACGATCACCAGCGAGCCGTAGAGCGCGCCGAGCAGCGGCCAGGTGAAGGTCTGATCGCTCGGAGCTCGTCGTGGTCGCCGATCTCCTCCATGCGACGAATCTATCCCGGCGGACGGCGCCCATACACTGGCCGCGGGGCCGGTAGCTCAGCTGGTCAGAGCAGCGGACTCATAATCCGTCGGTCGGAGGTTCGAGTCCTCCCCGGCCCACAAAGAAAGCCCCGCTACGGCGGGGTTTTCTCATGGCACGACCCGATCACAGCAGAGCCTTAAGGGGCAAATGGGCAACTGATTGGGCAACACCCAGGACGGGGAGGGGGGCGGGGCTCGGCTGTGCGAGCTAGGAGGTAGATGAAGGCACCCGCTTTAACGCCAAAGGGACAGTCACACAAGCTCGGACGCAGAGTGCCGCTTTGCATGGAAAGCGACACTTCTCGCGTTAGGTTCCCGCGGGCGTGCTGAAGACAGGAGAGCCGGGTCTGGCGGGAGGACGGCGCCCCGCTGCGCCGGATGGTGGAGAATCCGGACAATCGAGACTCCCGAGGTGACGCACCTCAGCTACCGGATCGCAACCACTGACAGGAGTGCCGCATGAGCACGCAGGCCGGCAACAAAGTGAATCTCTCGATGTCCGTGTCCGCCGACGGCTTCGTCGCCGGACCCAACCAGGACGAGGACAATCCGCTCGGCGTCGGCGGGATCGAGCTGCACAGGTGGCACATCGATGAGGGGCCCGAGAGCGGCGGACACCCCGTCAACAAGCAGGTGATGTCGGAGATGATGGACGGGATGGGCGCCTTCATCATGGGGCGGAACATGTTCGGCCCGATCCGCGGCGAATGGGGCGACTCGGACTGGAAGGGCTGGTGGGGAGACGATCCGCCGTACCACGCTCCGACCTACGTCCTCACCCACCACGCCCACGATCCGATCGAGATGGAGGGAGGCACGACCTTCCACTTCGTCACCGAAGGGATCGAGTCCGCCTACGAGCAGGCGAAGGCGGTCGCCGGAGGCCAGAACATCTCCATCGCCGGCGGCGCCTCATGCGCCCAGCAGGCCCTCAAGGCCGGGCTGGTCGACGAGGTCGACCTCCAGGTGTCCCCGGTGATCCTCGGCGCGGGGGAGCGGCTCCTCGACGGCTTCGAGCCGGGAGAGCCGGAGCTCGAGCTGGTGCGCGTGCTCGAGGCTCCCGGCACGATCCACATCCGCTACCGGGTGGTCAAGTAGCACGCTCGTCCCACTCAGGAAACAGCGACGGCGAGTTGAGCCACCCTCTGTACTCGCGTGTGTCCATCGGTTCGGCCCATAGCTGACGGAAGCGACCGATTCCTCGCACTGCCAGATAGGTCAGCGGCAACAGGATGACCAGCGCAAGTCCGCGCTCGGTATCAAGCATGATTTCGACGTTCTCGGGCGACAGCGCCCGGCCAGGTCCGCCGCGTGCAGCGGTCTCTTACGCCTCCGCCCGGTTCTCGTGTGGCGGCCCGAGGTATGGGAATTCGGGGAGCAGGTCGTTGTGTGGCCCCACCCCGTCCTCCGTCACCTTCCCGTTCGTGAAGATGGCCGTCATGGAATCGCCCACATCGTCGGTGAGCAGCGCGGCCATTGTCCGGGTAGGCAGCCGGGCGCTCGGGGTCGTATCGGATGATGTCCGGCAGCAAGGTCCCCGCCACCCGCTTGGCCTCCTCCGGAGAGTAGCCACCTGTGTGCTCCAGCGAGTGGGCCAGCACGTCGACGAAGCGAGCGTCATCTGCCGGCTCGCTGCCGACGTATGCATCCTTCTCCTCGTTCGGGACGAGGAAGGGGACCACCTGGGTTCGAGCCCCCCGCTCGACTTGGGTCCAGTTCGAGTCATCTGCCGGGACCAGCGTTCGGTGCCAGAGCCCCATCTCGCCATCTCCCAGCGCGCCATTGGGAAGCTCGAGCACCATGCTGCATACGTCGGCGTCGGCGAAGAAGTCGTCTCCCGTGAACTGGAAATCGTTAAGGCCACCGGCCGCGTCGTAGAAGAAGGGGTCACTGCGCCAGCCAGCGAAGAAGCGGTACTCGCCCGCCTGCGTCACCGGAGCTTCTGGGCCGTTCGACACTGGAGCACCCTCGATGATCACTTCCCCGCCGTCGCCCTCGCCGTCGACGCCCTCGACGCGGCGGACCGTCGCAATCTGCGCCCCGTTCTCTGACGGCGAGAATCGGAACCGATAGGTGATGTCGGCGACCAAATCCCCGTCGGTGTCGATCCTGAGCTCGTAGATCGCCTCGGGCGCGAATGGCTCTGGAGTGGTGGTCCCCTCCGGGAGAGCCTTGGAAGGATGCACGTCCATGATGAGGATCGACTTGTTCGTGTCCTCCGGCTTGGGGAACGCGAACAGGTCGCAGTAGTCGAGTCGGGCGTCGTCTAGCGGGAAGCCAAAATCAGCGCCCGAGTAATGGTGTGACATAGGTGCTCCTTCTCCCCTAACCGTGCTTGTCGGACTGCGCGCTGAGCATATACCCGGCGGCGACCACCGATTCTAGGAGCCCCGGAGGGTTGCCCTCCAATGGCGTCAGCACGACGTTCTCCTCTGACATCGCCCGCCCAGTACCTCTCGACGGAGTGCCGCTTTGCATGCAAAGCGGATGCTCAGGTGACCGGCCAGCGTGCCGCTGCGCTCAAGAAGTGCAAGAAGGCGAAGAAGAAGGACTGGACGAAGAAGAAGCTCAGGAAGTGCAAGAAGAAGGCGAAGCTCCTGCCGGTCTAGTGGCGGTCACACGCTCGAAATACCCCTTGGACGAAAAGCGGCACTCAGCGTGCGAGGAGCTCTGAGCTGGGGCCGAGCCGATCCTCACTCCCAGACACATCACGAACGCAGGAGATCGGGAGCGAGCTTCGATCAGACGGACGCGGTGAGGCCCCGCCTCCGATAGGGCCTCTTTGATGATTGCGCTGCCGTCGTGGCGTCTCGGCAGCGGCGAGCTCAGAAGAGCTCTGTGTCCGTGCCGGTCCGGACGAGCACCTGCATCACTCCCTCGCTGATGGGAGCGATGAAGCTGAGCTGGCTCGCGCCGTCTTGCCGGTTGCGCCCTCGCGCCATCAAAAGGATCGCCACGCCCACGGAGTCCAGGAAGGTGAGATCGGTGAGGTCGATCACGATCGGCCCCTCCGCCTTCTCGGCCTCCGCGATCGCGTTCTCGGCTTCGGTCGAGTGAGCGAGGTCAAGCTCGCCCGAGATCTCGACCATGGTCGAGTCGCCGTCCTCGCGAACGCTGATCGCGAACTCACTCGGAATCGGCTCGCTCTGACTCTCGCGATCTCGCATTTGCGCCTCTTTCGAAGACATTGGGTCGTTCGGTCTAACCACCACCGCCGCCCCCTGGGTATGGCCACGACCATTTCTTCCAGTGCTTCCTTAGTTCGTCGGCGCGCTCCTCAGGAAAAGCCGACCGAAACCGAGAAATGAAGGCTCGTCGTTCAATCACGTATGTCATACGGCCAGTTTTGGAGACCTCCTGCGCCCATGCCTGAGCGTCGGCGAGGGTGTCGAAGTCTTCCTGCCACTCCCCGTCAAAGGCAACGCGGAACGTCGGCACTGACTAGACGCTTACTTCGCAGACCTGAAAGCCGAACCCCTCGATTGCTCTTCCGGCGGCGTCAACTGACCTGTTGGCTTGATCAACGCGCTTGAAGTACTTGTCGATCTGGGGCACGGGCCGATTGAGGGCCGCGGTCGCTGAGGCGGAAAACGCATCCGCTTGCCTGCGGGCATTGAGCCAGCTACCGATCACTCCTGCGTCAGCAGCAGCGGGCGGCACCACCGCGATCTGGTCGAGCATGCTGACGTCGATCTGCACGAATTGGCTCAGCGACTTGGACGTGCGTCTCGTCGCATCCAGCCAAGCCTTGAGCGTTCCCTTCGCGGCGAGGTGGTTCCAGCGCTTGGAGTTTCTGACATAAGCCCGGAAGGCAACGTTCTCCAGGCCGACAAATGACTGGCAGATCGGATCGACCTGCGCGAGGTACTCGGCGCGGGTCGAGGCGGCGTCGGCCGGGGCGGCGCAAACCGCGATCAGCCCCAGTGACACAACGAACGGAATGACAGCTTTCCGCATGGTCCTTCTCCCTCTCTCTCAGCTTCCCCTACCCAACAACGACAGTAGCGGCCCGATTTACCCCCCATGCAAGGCGGCGTAAGCTGGACCCATGGCCGGTCGCCTGCTCGACTACGCCGGTCCGGTGCTGCGCGCCGCCCGCGAGCGTGCCGGCGCGACGCAGCGAGAGGTCGCTGAGCGCGCGCGGGCGAGCACGGCGACCGTTTCCCGTTTTGAGAACGGCATAGCGGTCCCGGCAGATCGCCTCCTCGACGCGATCCTCGACGCCTATTGCGTGATCACCGGGGTGCCTCGGCTGGAGTTGCTGGAACGCGCTACGGCCGATTGGCAGAAGAAGGAATACGGCGAGGTGAAGGGCCTCTAGGTCACCCACGGCGCTTCTCTAATCCGGTTACTCGTTCCTCGGTTCGGTGGCCGTAGGAGTTGGGCAGAGGCGGATCGGGCTCGGACACGACTCGAGCTGGACCGAAAACGTCTTCCGAAATATCTCCCGAACTGCCGAAACCTCAGACGAACTCAGGGCACGTACAGGCACGGAATGGCCCCTTAGCGGAGCAGAGCTCGACGCCTCACACGTACTAATAATCCGTCGGTCGCAGGTTCGGTCCTGCTCGGCCCATGAAAGCCCGCTAGTGCCCATGCGCCGTGGGACCGGCTCCGTCGTGGCGGGTCTGCCGAGTGAGGCCGCAGCGCGCGAGAGTTCAGGTGTCGGGTCATTTGAGCGGCACGCCGTGCAACCGGAGGATCCGACCGATGAGTTCGCGCGCTCCCCAAGGTCCCTACTCGCAGTTGGGCCCCGACCACGAACAGGAGGCGATGACGCATGACGGCCCCCGAGGTAACCGCTGAGATCCATGGCTTCAGCCATCCGGACGCCGCGCCTACGCCGTGGGCGGTAGGGCTTGAACATGTCATCGACGCTGACACGTTCTGGATTTCGACGGTCCGCCCTGACGGCAGGCCGCACGTCACGCCGCTGATCGCCGTGTGGCACGGCGACGCCATCTGGTTTACCACCGGTCCGGACGAGCGCAAGGCGAAGAACCTCGCCGAGAACTCATCTTGCGTCCTGACCACGGGACGCAGCGACCTCTTCGAAGGCGGTCTCGATGTCGTGCTCGAGGGTGTGGCCGAGCTGGTCACCGACGAGACCGAACTGCAGCAGATCGCCGAGGCGTTTGCGGCGAAGTACGGGACCGAAACCTGGCATTTCGTCGTCCGCGACGGCGCGTTCAGCCAGGACGACATCGGCGGACGCGCCATCGTCTTCTGCGTGCGGCCAGTGCGCGGCCTCGGCTTCCGCAAGGGCGACACGTTCAGCCAAACAACCTGGCGCTTTCGCGGTTGAGGGCGTCGGTCGAGCCCCAGCGGCGAGCCCAGGCCGCGATCGACGAGTCGCTGCCTCCGACGTAGAGAGAGCAGCAGCCGTCTCTCGTCGTGCCGCCCTCGCTTTCGTAAGCCCGGTCAGCCAGTCGACGACCGGCTCGGCCTCATGGCCTCCCGGACGAACTCGTAGGTGAGGAAGACGAGGCCGTCACCAATGGTCTTGGTATCGACGAGGCGCATGGGCTTCTTGTCGCTGGTCTCGTCGAAGAGGCGCTCGCCGGCCCCGAGCACGACCGGGAAGACGACCAGCCGCAGCTCGTCGACCAGGTCATGCTCGATCAGCGTGCGCCCGAGCTGATAGCTGGCAGGGACGACGATTTCTCCGTCTAGCTCCTGCTTCAGCTTCGAGACCTCCTCCACCACATCGCCCTTGAGGACCGTCGAGTTGTTCCAATCGGGATCTACGAGAGTGGATGACACGACGTACTTGGGCATGCTGTTCAACCTGTCGGCAAGCTCGCCACTCCGGGGTCGCCACCGCGCCCCGAAGAACTCGTAGCTTCGCCGACCCAGCAGCCATGCCTCGGCGCCCAGCGCCTCCGCGAGCGCGACCTTGTTCCACTCTTCGAGGTCCTTGCCCCCGAACTGGACGAACCAGCCGCCGAGCCTGAAGCCCTCCTCACCGTCCGGGTCCTGGACGACTCCATCGAGCGAGACGTTCTGCGGTCCACTGATCACGATCTTTCCCATTTCGGATCTCCTTTCGTCTCCGTGTTGTCCTTCTGCTTGACGAAACACCCGAGGCGACGGGAACTCAGCGATGAATTTGCGGCGCGAATGGTGTTGCGGTTCCCGTCGGTGGCCGCGAGACGAAGAGGGCGTGCGAGGATCCTGCGGTGACCGAGAGCACGCTCCGTCTCGCTCGTCTGGGCGACGACGACGCGTTCCGCGCGCTGACCGACCCCTACCGCCGCGAGCTGCACGTCCACTGCTACCGGATCCTGGGCTCGGTTCAGGACGCGGAGGACATGGTCCAGGAGACCCTGCTGGCGGCCTGGCGCGGACTCGAGCAATACGAGGAGCGCGACTCGCTGCGCGCCTGGCTATACCGCATCGCGACCAACCGCTGCCTGAACGCGCTCCGCGACAGCCGGCGGCGCCCCCGCGAGGCCCCGGGCCTCCCGTTCGAGCTCCCCGAGCCCACTCGCCGAGGGGAGCCGCTGTGGCTCGAGCCGTACCCCGACGCGCTGCTCGAGGGGCTCGCGGAGACCGCGCCCGGGCCGGAGGCGCGCTACGAGACGAAGGAGGCCGTGACCCTTGCGTTCGTCGCCGCCCTGCAGCACCTCCCACCCCGGCAGCGGGCGGTCCTCGTGCTGCGCGACGTGCTCGGCTTCCACGCGGCAGAGGTGGCGGAGATGCTGGAAAGCAGCGAGGTCTCGGTCAACAGCGCCCTGCAACGCGCGCGAGCGGCGCTCGAGACCCGCCTTCCCGCCGACCGCGAACGTCCGCCGCTACCGCGCTCGCCACGCGAGCGCGAACTCGCCGCGCGCTTCGCCGACGCGGTCGAGAGCGGTGACGTCGACGGGATGGTCTCGCTGCTCACCGACGATGCCCTGCTCACGATGCCGCCCCTGCCGCTCGAGTACCAGGGACACGAGGCGATCGCCGGCTTCCTCAGCTACCGCGAGGAGGCGCGCGGCACGCCGCTGCGTGTCGTGCCGACCCGGGCCAACACCCAGCCGGCCTTCGGCTGCTACACGCCGGATGCGGATACCGGGATCGCCCGCCCTCCGGGCTGTTCGTGCTGACGCTCGAGGGGGACGCCGCCGCGGCGATGACCTGGTTCGCCGACACCGCCCTCTTCGAGCACTTCGGGCTTCCACGGACGGTGCGCTCGTAGGCCGCGCTCAGGCGCGCGGGCGCAAAGCGGCAGAGCTGGATGGTCCCAGGGGAAAAGGCGGCTCGCTGACCGAGCGTGCTCGATACTTGGACGATGGACAGGCGACCGGCGCCGCCACGATGCTATTTGACCCTGGACGCGGCATCCATCTGAGCCTGAACCGAACGTCACCCAGCCGCCGAGGGGAAGAAGTACGATCGGGGCGGATCTATGAGGAAGGAGAGTGGTTGTGGCGTATCAGGATCTGACGGACGTAGACACGGCCGTCGCAGACCGAAAGGCCACGAATAGCTCGACGACCGTCCTGGTGAGCCGCCGTGAGTCGTTCAACGCTGCCCACCAGCTCCACGACCCGGGCAAGTCTGACGAGGAGAATGAGCGCCTCTTTGGGAAGTGCGCGAATCTGCACGGGCACAACTACGTCCTCGAGGTCGTCGTGGCCGGCGAGGTCGAACCTGACACCGGCTACGTCCTGGACCTGAAGCAGCTTTCGGACGTGATCCATCGGCGTGTCATTCAGGACGTGGACCACTCCAACCTGAATACCGACGTGCCGTGGCTGCAGGGTCGTATCCCGACGGCGGAGAACCTGGCTCTGGCGTTCTGGGAGAGGATCCGCTCGGAGCTCCCGGAGGGGCTGCTGCGGACGGTCCGCCTGTGGGAAACCGACAAGAACTGGGCCGAAGTTGGTGACAACACCTAGGACGCCGCGGCGGCGGGGTCGGGAGGTGCGAAAGCGCTACACCACCGCCGACCTCAGCGTGCTCACCCGAGATGAGGCGAGGCGGTTTGTCTCCGAAGGGGACGGCGATCCCCAAACCGACATCGCCTTGGCCTGGGAGCTGCTGTACCGGCTCGACCCGGAGCTCTATGACCGGCTTGTCAGGGCGGAGCGGCTCCATCCGGCTGTGCTCAGATCGCTGCCTGACGAGGTCGAGCGGATCGTCGAGGTCGGCGCGGGCACGGGTCGCCTGACGCTCGAGCTGATTCACCGCGCGGGGGAGGTGGTTGCGGTCGAGCCCGCGGCGCCGATGCGCCAGCTGCTGAAGCGCAAGCTCTCGCGAGTGGACCGTCAGCATCATGTCCGGGTCACGCCTGGCTTCTTCGACCACGTCCCAGTGGCCGACGACTTCGCCGACCTGGTTGTCGCCTGCTCGGCTCTCACGCCCGCCCGAGGCCATGGCGGCGATCCCGGCTTGGCGGAGATGGAGCGGGTCTGCAGGCCGGGTGGCCGCGTGGTCATCGTCTGGCCAAACAACGTCGACTGGCTCGCCGCGCATGGCTATCGGTACGCGAGCTTCCCCGGCGAGATGTTCGTCGAGTTCGCCAGCTCCGAGGAGGCGGCTGAGCTCACCGAAATCTTCTATCCGAGCGCGGTCGCCGAGGTACGGCGCCTCGGTCAGAGGCGGGTTCCGTACGAGCTTCTGGGGATCAACCCGCCGCGCGACATCGCCTTCAAGGTGATGGCCGAATGAGGATCGCGATCATCGCGCCACTGGTGGCCGCCATCGGCGAGCCTCAGCGCGGTGGGTCACAGGCCTTCGTCGCCGACCTCGCGCGCGGGCTTATCGGTAGAGGCCACGAGATCCACCTCTACGCGGCGTCCGGATCCGAGGTTCCAGGCGTTCCGGTCATCGACACCGGAGTCGACCACCGGCCGTTGAGTGCCACGCTCTATCGAGCTTCCGGCGCGGCCGATCGCCCGTCGGCCGCGGCCGAGAGCGCGTTCGCCCGCGTCTACTCGGCTGTGCGCGAGGACCGATACGACGTCATCCACAACCACGCCTTCGACGCGCCCGCGATCAGACTCGCCACCGGACTCGGGGCGCCCGTGGTCCACACGCTCCACCTCCCGCCGGACGACGCAGTCGCCGCTGCGCTCCGTCACGCGGCGGGAACCGACGCACCACCGACGGTCGCCGGCGTCTCCGAGTTTCAGGCAAGCGCCTGGCGCCGGGTCGTCCCGATCGACGCGATCCTCCCGCCCTACGTGCCGACGAGCCTCATCGACTGGTCGCCGGGGGCGGGGGAGGGCGCAGTCTTCGCCGGCCGGTTGAGCCCGGAAAAGGGAGCAGCGGAAGCCATCGACATCGCCCGGGCGGCAGGAGTCCGTATCGATGTGTACGGCGACAGCTACGACGCCGAATATGCGCGAGAGCGGATCGATCCGCGACGGGCCGAGCCGGGCGTCGGCGTCCATCCAGCCGTCCCGAGAGCGTCTCTCTGGCAGGCGATGGCGCGCGCGGCCGTCGTTCTCTGCCCCGCGAAGTGGGACGAGCCGTTCGGCATGGTCGCCGCTGAGGCCCAGGCATGCGGGACACCCGTCGTCGCCTTCGATCGCGGCGCACTCGGCGAGGTCATCGTCCACGAGCGGACCGGCTTCCTCGTCGCTCCCGACGACATCCACGCCGCAGCCGACGCCGTCAGGAGGACGTCGGGACTGTCGCGTACGGAATGCCGCGCGCATGCCGAGCGCCGCCTGGATCTCGGGCGGAGCCTCGAGGGTCACGAACGGCTGTACCGGCGAGTGGTAGGCGCTGGTGCCGGGGCCGCGGTCCATGGTTGAGTCGAGGCATTGGCTCTCGGGGCGGTTGGCGGTGGTCACGGGAGCCAGCCGCGGGATCGGCGCCGCGACCGCCGAGGCCATGGCGGCCGCCGGCGCTCACGTCGTGCTTGCCGCCCGTGACCGCGAGGCCCTCGACGAGATCGCCGCACGCATCCGCGACAGCGGCGGCGAGGCGACGCCGGCGCCGACGGACGTCAGCAAGGCCGGCGAGGTCGAGCGCCTGTTCGCTGACGTCGACGGGATGGGAAATCTCGCCGCCCTCGTCTGCGCGGCCGGCGTATTGAAGTCGGTGCCATTCGCGGAGATGACGGCCGAGGTATGGGCGGAAACGCTCGATGTGAACCTGACCGGCTCTTTTCTCTGCTGCCGCGAAGCGTTCATTGCCATGCGCCGGTCAGGCGAGGGGCGCATCGTCAACTTCGCCTCCCTCTCCGGGGTCTACGGCACGGAGAAGTTCCCCGGCCTGGCCGCATACAACGTCTCCAAGTACGGAGTCATCGGGCTGACCGAGGCGATCGCGGCCGAGGGGAAAGAGCATGGCATCAGCGCCATCTGCATCAGCCCGGGCGCGGTCGACACCGCGATGCTTCGCCAGGCCAATCCAAGCCTGCGCCCCGGCCTGACCCCCGGAGATGTCGGCGAGCTGATCGTCGGGCTGCTCAACAGCCCCCTCGAGGCCGCCAGCGGGGCGAACATCCCCCTCTTCTCAAACGCCTAGCTCGAGAGCTCTGCGAACGTCACCGGGCAAGGGACCACAGGTCCACGCCCTCGTCGGCGAGCTGACCGGTGTCAGGGCGGGCTCGAATCGCAACGAGGCGGGCGCATGCCGCCATCTCCCCGTCGGTGTCCAACTCGGGGTCGCCTCCACGGTCGACGCCGACGGCTGCTTGCAGTAGTCCCTCCTGCATGTAGAAGCCGATCAGCTTTCCCTCCTCCAGGCTCCCGCGGACCACGAACTCGTCCCACTCCGTCGCGTGGCCGGCGTACTCGAGCTTGTGCTCGTACTGATCGGACCAGAAGGTGTGGATGTAGTCGTACGGAGCGCTGGAGCCGAGCATCGACCTCGCCGCGGCGCCCCCCATCTTCTCGGCGTTGTTGTAGTGCTCGACGCGAACTCGTCCGAAAACCGGGTGGAGCTGGTTGGCGACGTCGCCGGCGGCGTAGACGTCAGCGGCGCTGGCGCGACAGGTGCTCGTCCACCAGGACGCCGTTCTCCTGCTCCACCGGCGACGCGAAGGTCGGCACGTCGGGCTCGATCCCGATGCCGACGACTGCGAAATCGCACTGAACGCGATCGCCGTCGGCGGTCACGGCCGCCTCCACGCGTTCGCTCCCTTCGAAGGCGACGACATGAGTCTCGGCCAGCAGCTCGACGCCTTCCGCGCGGTGAAACCCGCCGATCACCGCTCCGACCTCCTCGCCCAGAACCCTTTCGAGGGGCACGCGCTGAGGAAAGGCAGAGGTCACCCGAACCCCGAGCTGCGTCAGGGAGGCCGTGACCTCGCAGCCGATGAAGCTCATGCCCAGGACCACCGCGTGGCGATCCGCCACAGCCTCGCGCTTGATCGCATCGCACTCGGCCACTGTCCGAAGCTGATGGATCCCGGGTAGCTCGGCCCCGGGAATGTCGAGCCGCCGGTTCCGCCCGCCGGTGGCGATCAGGATCTTCTGGTACTCGATCTCCTCGCCCGACTCGAGGACCACCTTGTGCTCGGCGGGATCCACCTCGGCAACGGTCGACTCGAGCCTTTCGACATCGTGCTCCTCATACCAGGGGGCGGGTCTGACGTACCAGCCGTCGAGATCCTCCTCCGACCGGAGGTAGGTCTTGGACAGCGGGGGACGACCGAATGGGATTCCCGGCTCGCGGCCGATGAGGACGACTCGGCCGCGAAATCCCTCATCCCGAAGAGTGGCCGCCGCGTTCCCTCCGGCGAGACCGCCACCGAGGATGACGATCGGCTTGTCACGCTCTTGCGCGGACATCGAGCACATTCTTCCTAGGTGGCGACGAACTCCCCGGGCGCCGGCACACTCGGTGTGACGGCCAGCACGGTGGCCAACAGCAGCGGCGCAAGCAGCGCGAGGCGCTGCGTAGATGGAGCCGCCAGTTCCTCCGGGCTGACGTCGACGAACGATCTGGCCTGAAACGCGATCAGGTCCGCCATCTTGCGGCAGATCTCCGCCTCCGGCGCGTCGTCTGTGACCTGACAGGCGAGTGCCGCCAGTGCCACCAATTCCTCGGCGTCGGCCCCCACGATCATCCGGCCGAGCGCAACGCTGAGGTAGAGGTACACGCGCTCCGTGATCAGGTCGCTCGGCCGCTCGGCGGGTCCCGGCGGCGGGCCGAGGTCGAGCGGTGTCTCGCCGGTGAGAAGCCGCTCGAGCTGGGCTGCGCAGACGCCGCGGATCTGCTCGGCCGACAGCCCCGCCTGCCGTGCACACCGGAGCGTCAGGACCGCATTCAGCGCCGGCGCTCCGTAGGGGACGTCGCTGGCAAACAGGATCCGACCGGGCGGCACATAGGAGAACAGCGTCATCAGGTCCAGCGGGACCCACCACGACGAGTCGATGAACACGTTCGGGTGCTCATCCAGACGACGCCAGATCCAACTGAGATCGGAGACCGCCGCATGGGCGAGGATCAGCTTGGCGTCAGGAAAGTCGGCCGAGAGTTCGAGCGTGTGCTGGCCCAGCGCCGGGATGCCGCGGCCGGCATGGATCAGCACCGGGAGCCTGTGTTCGTGAGCGAGCGCGAAGATCCCACGCGACTCAGGCCCGTCGAGCGGGAAGGCATCGGAGCGAGGATGAAGCTTGATGCCGCGTGCACCCAGCTCGATGCAACGGGTGGCCTCGGCAACCGCGCCGTCGTTTGGGTTAACTCGGCAGAACGGGATCAGCCGCCCCTGGGAGTCGGCGGCTTCGGAGAGAATCAGGTCGTTCGCCTCCCGGTAGCCGCCGGGCTCGTGCATCGGAAAGACCACTCCCCTGGCATCCAGGGGAGCGAGGATCTCGAGCAGCTGCTCTGCCGACAAACGAGCCCCGTCCGGGTCGTTGAAGCCGATGTGAGTGTGGGCGTCGAACAGCGACAGGCCGGGGAGATCCGCCAGCAAGGGCTCGAGCCACGACTGGACCAGCGATTCGTTCGTCGGACCGGCCAAGAACCCAGTCTATTCGGGTAATCCAAGGCGCCTGCTGGGCGTGTCATGCGTGCAAGTGCACGGGCTGCGAACGGCATGTGCGGAGAGCGCCATACGTGTCGTTTGCTCGAAAGGCCAGGCGTAGATCGGGTTGCCGTCGCGAACGAGCTCGAGCAGGCGCGGTTCGGCGAGCTCCTCGGCGGACCACTCGTACAGGCGTTGCAGGCGCGGGACGATCACCGCGTAGTCGAGCATCCGGCCTAGACGCTGCTCTTCGGCGATGTAGCGCTCGACGTCGCTGTCGAGCGGATAGCGGTCCGGGAGCACACGTCTGAGTGAGAGGAACACTCCCGCCATCCCGAGCCGCGGATCGCTGACCAGGCGGCCGAGCGGAGCCAACCGCCCCAGCGCCAGGCGCGGCGCCGCGGCGAGTGCGTGCGCGTACAGCACGCGCGCCAGCGCGACGTTCATGAAGAAGCGCTCCGGTGCGCTCTCCGCGTCGGCGAGTCCCCGATGCTCCAGGTAGCCGCCGACGATGCTCGCGTTGTGTGATCGGTACCAGCAGTGCCCCGTCGGTCTCGCGCTGAACTCCAGCCAGAGGCGCACGGCTTGCGAGGACGGCTCGTCCGGCCCGGCCACCGAGGAGCGCGATGGTCTCGCAGCCATCCCGCAGCAGGCGCTCGTTGACCGCCCGCCACCACGCGCTGCCGGGCGGCGACGCGTCGAGCGGATCGAGCACACCGCGGCGCGCCTGCCAGCGCATGAACGACAACGCCGCCCGTCGGAACGGCAGGTGTCGCGGCGCGCGGCCCGTCGGCCCGCGGAACACCCGCGCCATCAACGCAAGACGCGCCGCAGGATCGTCGCGCACGGCCGCGACCTGCGCCTGAGCCCAAACGAGCGCGCCTGCGTGCTGGCTCATCCGGTGGAGTGATACCCGAGGAGGGAACCGGCGCGGGCCGCAGGTGCGCTGAGTAAGGTCAGCCGCCATGGCCGTGTGGGGTGGGTCAGTTGGCCGGCTGGTCGCCGGGTGGCGTGGCAGCAGCGCGATCGCGATCGCGCTCGGCGCGCTGCTCGTCACGGTCATCGCACCCTCGACGGCCGCCGCCCAGACGCAGACGCGCTACGCGATCGCGGGCGGGTGTTACAACCTCGTCTCGGCGGCCTCCGGGGCGACGGCGCCCGGAGCCACGACCCTCCGCTTCCAGGCGAGCGACCTGGGGAGCTACCTGCTCTACCGGCAGGCCGGCGACTTCCTGGCCGCGGGAGCGGGGGACACCGTTGGCCCGGCGGCGCAGCCGAGCCCCGCCGCCGACTGGGTGGTCGAGGACGCGGCCGCGGGAGGCTTCACCCTCTCGCCGAAGTCGGCCCCGAGCAAGGTGCTGGCGGTCTCGGGCACCCAGCTCGTGCTGGTGCCTCGGAGCGGCGCCGGCGATGCGACTCGCTTCAACTTCGCCCCCGCCTCGGGGTGTGCCGCCTTCCCAGAGGCGGAGCTGAACGTGAGCGGCACGCCGAGCCGCGGCGAGACCTCGTACGGCGAGGTCAGGGGCCTGCTCGACGGCCACATGCACTGGATGAACTTCGAGTACCTCGGCGGCAACTTCCACTGCGGCCGGCCGTGGTCGCCGTACGGAATCCCGGCAGCGCTCCCGGACTGCTCGAGCATCGAGGGCCCGGCCGGGGCGGCGGCGCCGATGCAGAACTTCCTCAACTACGGCAACCCGGTGGCACCTCACGACACCTCGGGCTGGCCCAAGCTCACCGCCTGGGCGCGAACGAACCTGACCTACGACGGCGTCTACTGGCGCTGGGTCGCAGCGGGACTGGATGGCCGGCGAGCGGCTGATGGTCATGCCCGTCAACGAGAACCGCGTGCTCTGCCAGCTGCAGGCCAACCGGAAGACCGACTGCGACGAGATGGCCACGGCCCGGCAGGAGATCGACGACATCTACAAGCTCCAGAACTACGTCGACGCGCAGGCCGGCGGCCCCGGCCAGGGCTTCTTCCAGATCGTCACCGACCCGTTCGAGGCCCGGCGCGTGATCAACGAGGGCAAGATGGCCGTGGTCCTGGAGGTCGAGATCTCCGAGCCCTTCGGCTGCCGCGGACTGGAGAGCACCTCGACCTGCAGCCAGGCCCAGATCGACTCCCAGCTCCAGGACCTCTACGACCGCGGCGTCCGCTCATCGCTGCTGCTCAACAAGTTCGACAACCCGCTGACCGGCGTCCGGTTCGACAGCGGCGAGGTCGGCGACGCTGATCAACGCCGGCAACAAGGAGAGCTCGGGCTCGTTCTGGAGCGCCGAGACCTGTCAGGGAGCCGAGCACGACAACGAGATCTTCAGCGGCGCGCCGACCGGGCCCTTCGCCACCCTGCTGGCGACTCTCGGCGTTCCGGCCGGCACCGCCCCCGCCTATCCGCCCGCGCCGCACTGCAACACCCGCGGCCTGACCTCACTCGGCGCCCACACCGTCGAGCAGATGATGGATCGCGGAATGATCGTCAACCCCGACCACATGAGCCAGCGCGCGGTCGACGCGACCATCAGGCTCGCCGAGCAGCGCCACTACTCGGGCGTGATCTCGCCCCACGGCTGGATGGATCCCCGCAACTGGCCCCGGATCTGGGCGCTCGGCGGGATGGCGTTCCCCAACTCGGGATCGGCCAGCGGGTTCGTCGAGGACTGGCGCAGGCAGCGGCCCGCCAACACGCACTTACTACTTCGGCTGGGGCTGGGGCGCCGACCTCGGCGGCCTCGCCACCCAGGGCGCGCCCGTCCCGCCCGATTCGCCGGCGCGCGTGACCTATCCGTTCAAGTCGCTCGACGGAGCCGTGACCGTCGACCGCCAGCGCACCGGCCAGCGCATCTTCGACTACTCGAACGAGGGCGTCGCCCACTACGGGCTCTATGCCGACTGGACCGACGAGGTCCGGAAGCTCGGCGGCCCGCAGATCGTCGACGACCTGCTGCGTGGGCCCGAGGCCTATCTGCAGATGTGGGAGCGGTCGGTCGGCGTTCCCGCCACCCGATGCCTGAAGCGGCGCGCCCGCCTGCGGCGCGGCCTCGGCCCGATCCGGCTCGGCATGAACTTCCGCACCCTGCTCCAGAGGGCCGGCCAGCCCCTCCGGCGAACGCGCGCGTGGACCTACTGCGTCAAGAAGAGCGGGAACCGGGGTGCGGCCGCCGTGCTGACACCCGGTGGAACGGTCGCGCTGGTCGCCAGCGACGCGCCGCGGCACCGCGCCGGAGGCATCCGCCCGGGCACGAAGCTCGCCGAGCTCCGCGGCCGCGCCAAGCGCATCGGCGGCGGCATCTGGGTGAGCCGCAAGGGCAAGAAGGCCAAGGCGAGCAAGAAGGGCAAGAAGGGCAAGACCCGGATCGCCTACCTGGTTCGCAAGAAGCGGGTCCGGACGGTGGCGATCGCGGGGCCGCAGGCGCGCGGCCGCAAGGCGCTCCGGCAGTACATGAGCCTCGTGCCGACGACCGGAATGAAGGCGCGTCGAGCCCTGGCCGTCCGGCACACCGGCCCGCCGGTCACGGCCCGCAACGCCTCGTCGCTCGTGCAGCAGCACGATCCGGGCCGCTTCGAGCTGTTCTGCAACATCGGGCTCTGACCAACGCCAAGCCGGGCGGCGGCGAGCCCGCGTAGCCTGAGCGTGCGATGAGCGCACAGGCCAAGACCGGGCCCGACGAGTTCACCGGGAAGACGGCCTGGGCGAGAAACCTCGCGGCGCCGGTTCGGGGGTTCCTGAGCACGGAGACCGGCGGAGCGATCGTTCTGATCGCCGCCGCGGCCGCCGCTCTGCTGTGGGCGAATTCGCCCTGGTCGGACTCCTACGAGTCGTTCTGGACGACGAAGCTCTCGATCACGCTCGGGCAGCGACGGGATCTCGCTCGACCTGCGGCACTGGGTCAACGAGGGCCTGATGACGTTCTTCTTCCTCGTCGTCGGGCTCGAGGCCAGGCGCGAGCTCGACACCGGCGAGCTGCGCGAGCGCCAGCGCCTGGCGATCCCGGTGGCGGCCGCGTTCGGGGGGATGGCGGTGCCGGTCGCGATCTTCCTGGCGTTCAACGCCGGCGGCCCGGGGGCGCACGGCTGGGGTGCCGCGATGTCCACCGATACGGCCCTGGCACTGGGAGTGCTCGCGCTGCTGGCCCCGCAGGGGCACCCGGCTGCGGCTGCGCCTGCTCACCCTGGCGGTGGTCGACGACCTGGTGGCCCTGGTGGTGATCGCCGTCGTCTACACCGACCACGTCTCGATGCTGCCCCTGCTGCTCGCGGTCGGCTTCTTCGGGATCCTGGTGGCTCTGCGCTGGGTGCCGTTCGCCTGGCGAACCCAGGCGGCCGTCGTGCTCGGCGTCGCGCTCTGGGTCGCGCTGTTCGAGTCCGGGATCGATCCGCTCGTCGCCGGACTGGCGATCGGGCTCGTGACGACGGCCTATCAGCCCGCGCGCGACGACCTCGAGCGGGCGACCGAGCTGACCCGGTCGTTCCGCGAGCAGCCGACTCCCGAGCTGGCCCGCAGCGCCCGGCGGAGCGTCGCGTCCGCGATCTCCGCGAACGAGCGGCTCCAGTACGAGCTGCACCCTTGGACGAGCTACCTGATCGTGCCCGTCTTCGCGCTCGCCAACGCCGGCATCCACATCGACGGGCAGCTGCTCGGCGACGCCGTCAGCTCGCCGATCACGCTCGGAATCGCACTCGGCTACGTCGTCGGCAAGCCCCTCGGCGTCCTGGGCGCGAGCTGGCTCGCTTCGCGGCCGTGGCTGGGCGGCCTGCAGCGGGCCCTGAGCTGGCCGGTGATCGCCGGCGGCGGTGCCGTGGCCGGGGTCGGCTTCACCGTCTCGATCCTGATCTCGAGCCTCGCCTTCGACGGCAGCCAGCTCGAGGAGGCGAAGCTCGGCGTGCTCGCCGCGGCCGATCGTCTCGCCGCTGGTGGCCTGGGCGATCTTCCAGGTGATCACGCGGTTGCCCGACGAGGTCAGGGCCCGCCAGATCGCCGCGCACCTACGAGGACCTGCTCGACCTCGCGGAGGACGTCGATCCCGAGCGCGACCACATCCGCGGCTCCGAGCGGGGTCCGGTGACGCTCGTCGAGTACGGGGACTACGAGTGTCCCTACTGCGGGCGGGCGGAGGTGGTGGTCAGGGAGCTGCTCGACTCGTTCGGCGACGACCTCCGCTACGTCTGGCGCCACCTGCCGCTCAACGACGTCCACCCGAACGCCCAGATGGCCGCGGAGGCGACCGAGGCGGCGGGTGCCCAGGGAGCGTTCTGGGAGATGAACGACAGGCTTCTCCAGCACCAGGACCAACTGACGCCGCCGGACCTCCGCCGCCATGCGGAGGAGCTCGGCCTGGACGTGGATCGCTTCTGGGACGATCTCCGCCGTCGCGAGTACGCGGACCGGGTCGCCGAGGACGTGGCGAGCGCCGACGCCAGCGGGGTCGCCGGCACGCCGGGCTTCTTCATCAACGGCAGGCGCCACCAGGGCGCCTACGACATCGAGACCCTGACCTCGGCCGTGAGAAGGGCGAGGGACAGCGCGGTGATCAGGGCGGCGAGCCGGTCTGCTGAACCCGAGCGCGTCGGATGACCTCATATGGTGAGACCCGTGCCATCGGTGGAGGGCCTCAAGACCGCTGACCTGGTCGACTCGATGGGGCGGCTGCATCGGCATCGCTGTCACATCCTCGACCTGGTCAGCCCGACGCCCGGTCGGGTGCTCTTCGGCCCGGCTGTGACGATCTCTTACTTCCCGAGCTGCTCGGCCGCGCTCGATCCGGAGCGCTACAACCTCGAGAACCTCTTCTACGAGGCGGTCGGCGACCAGCCGGAGGGGAAGGTGGTGGTGCTGGCCAGCAACGGCTACACGGACACCGCGATGGGGGGCGGCACCAAGCTCTCCCGGCTGCAGGATCACGGCTGCGCGGGAGTCCTCACCGACGGCCGGCTGCGGGACTTCGACGAGCTTGCCAACTACGACTTCGCCTCTTACTGCTCGGGTGAGGCCACTCACTGGGGCGGGGGAGAGGTCACCCCGTTTGAGGCGAACGTTCCCGTCGTCATCTCGCGAGTCGGGGTGAAGCCCGGCGATTACGTCTTCGCCGACAGCTCCGGCGCGGTCGTGATCCCCGGCGGGCAGATCGACGATGTCGTCGCAGGAGCGCGCGCGGTGGAGGGCGAGGACGCCCGTTCCCGCGAGCAGATCGAACACGAGGTCCCTCCTGGTGACCCCGGCGATCTCCGGTGAGCTGCCGCCGATCGGTGAGCGCGACCACGTGCTCGGGGCCGACCGGCCGGTTGTGACGCTGGTCGAGTACGGCGATTTCGGCTGCCCCTACTGCTTCGCCGCCAAGCGCCCGATCGAATCGCTGCTCGATCGCTATGACCTGCTGAGGCTCGTCTGGCGCCACTTCCCGGACCCGGAGCTCCATCCGGGAGCGGATCTCGCCGCCGAGCTCTCCGAGATGGCGGCGACCGACGACAGGTTCTGGGACGCGCATGGCATGCTCCTGGCCGGCCGCACGCGCATCTCACCGGAGGACCTGCTCTCGGTGGGAAGGCGCCTCGGCTTCGACCCGGACGACGTCAAGGCAGCCCTCGACGATCACCGTTTCCGTGAGCCGGTCGAAGAGGACATCACAGGTGGGACGCGCGCCGGCGTGCCCGGCACACCCACCTTCTTCGTCAACGGCGAGCGCCTCGTCGGGCACTGGCGCCAGCTCGCCCAGGTCGTTCCGGCTGCCCTCGGCGAGGCCGAGAAGTAGGCTGGGTGGAGCCGAATGCCCACCTGCACCCACCTCGATCAGGTCCAGATCACCGAGCTCCCCGAGTCCGTGGAGGGCTGCGAGGAGTGCCTGAAGGTCGGCGACCCATGGCTTCATCTCCGGATCTGCCTGAGTTGCGGCAAGGTCGGCTGCTGCGACGACTCGCCCAACCGCCACGCCACGGCGCACGCGCAGGAGAGCGCTCATCCCCTGATCCGCTCGCTCGAGCCCGGCGAGGAATGGTCCTGGTGCTACGTCGACGACGTCGCCATGCTGATCCCGGAGGTGCATGGCGAGACGCGCATCCCGCCCTCGCCGCTCGGCGGCTGAAGTTGAACGGAGGAAGCCATGGAACTCGAAGGAAAGGTCGCGCTGGTCACGGGCGCGAGCGGCGGCATCGGCGCCGCGGTGGCGCGCAAGCTGCATGACGCGGGAGCGTCGGTCGGGCTGCTCTCGCGGCACGGGGACGACCTCGGGCTCGAGCGCGGGCTCGGGCTGACCTGCGACGTCCGCGATCGCGCGGCGGTCGCAGAGGCGACGGAAGCGGTGGTCGAGCGCTTCGGGCGCCTCGACGTGGTGATCGCGAACGCGGGCGTCGGGTCCTACGGTCCCTTCCTCGAGCTCGACCCCGAGCAGGTCGAGGCGATGATCGACATCAATCTGAAGGGCACGCTCTACACGGCGGCCGCGACGCTGCCCCACCTGATCGACTCGGGTGAGGGCGACTTCATCTCGATCGCGAGCGTCGCCGGACTCCGTGCCTTTCCCGGCGAGTCCGTCTACAACGCGTCGAAGTTCGGCCAGCTCGGGTTCACGCGTTCGCTCGACCACGAGCTGCGCGAGCGGGGCGTGCGAGCCACCTGCATCTGCCCGGGCGGCGTCAACACCAACTTCGCGATCGGGACCGGGCGGACCGAGGGCGATCCTGCGCTCGAGGGCATGCTGACTGCCGACGAGGTCGCGGACGTCGTCCTCTTCACGGTCACTCGCCCCAGGCGCATGCGGATCCTGACGACCAGCTTCCGGCCGATGATCGAGCCCTCCTGGGGGTAAGCCGACGCCGCCGGGTCGGTAGCGTCCAGTCATGGCCGCCGACTGGCCAGCCCTCTCGTACGAGGCCTGGAGCGAGACCTGCGACACGCTCCATGCCCACACCCAGGTCCTCGGCAAGCTCGCCGTCGAGCTGGCACCGCCGGAGCCGCAGCTGCAGCACGCCGCGCTCGATCTCACCCCACGCGGCTGGGAGACCGACGTCCTGCCGGCCCCGAACGGCTCCGGGGCGATCGTCGCCGGACTCGACCTGCGCAGCCACGAGGCGTTCGTCGAGCACACCGAGGGAGCGGGAGGCGCGGATCCCGCTCACACCGAACCGTCCCGTCGCCGAGGTGACGCGCGAGCGTTCTGGAGGCGGTGGGCAGCCTGGCCGGCGAGGTCGAGATCAACCCGAAGCCGCAGGAGGTCTCCTGGACGCGTTCCGCTGGACGAGGACCGCGAGCACTGCGACCTACGACCCCGATCAGGTCGCGACCTATTTCGGGCGGCGACTCAGGCGGCCCTGGTGCCTGACCGAGTTCCGGGCGCCGTTTCGCGGGCGCGCGACGCCGGTCAACGCCTGGTGGGGGACGTTCGATCTGGCCGTCCGGTTCTTCTCGGGAAAGCCGGCCGATCCGCCGGGCGACGACTTCATCCTGCGTAACGCGCGGCGACGCGGAGGTGATCCAGATCGGCTGGTGGCCCGGCGATCCGAAGCACGACGGGCCGGCCTTCTTCGCCTATCGCCCATCCGGCGCCGGATGGGTTCGCCGACGCCGACCTCGATCCCGAGGCCGCGCACTGGGATACGGACCTCGGCGAATTCGTGCTCGACTGGGAGGACATCCGCATCGGCCGAGGATCCGCACGCTCTCGCGCTCGAGTTCGTGCACTCGGCGTTCGCCCACGCCTGCGAGGTGTGTGCCTGGGATCCCGTCCTGGCACAGAGCGCCGAGGGCGAGCCGCCGCCGATTCACTGAATCCGGTGTCCATTTCCCCGTCCTCCGTTCGTCTCAGGGGCGAACATCCCACCTCAAGGAGGAACCAGATGAAGTACATGCTGCTGATCCACCAGGGCGAGGCCGCCGACCCCGGATGACCCCGAGGCGTGGGGCAAGCTCTCCGAGGACGAGCAGAAGGCGGTCTACGCCGGGTACCAGGAGGTCAACCAGACCCCGGGCGTGACGCCCGCGAGCGAGCGGCTCCAGCCACCTGAGACGGCGACCACCGTCCGCGTGCAGGACGAGAAGACGCTGACCACCGACGGTCCCTTCGTCTCGGTGAAGGAGGCGCTCGGCGGCTGGCTCTTCTTCGAGGCCGACGACCTCGACGCCGCGATCGAGCTCGCGTCGAAGATCCCCGCCGCCCGCATGGGCGGTGCGATCGAGATCCGGCCGCTGGCGGGGGGCTAGGCGATCCTCGACCGCGTCTTCCGCGACGAGTGGGGCCGCGTCCTCGCCAACCTGATCGGCTTCCTCGGCGACTTCGACCTCGCCGAGGAGGCCGCTCAGGAGGCCTTCGCGATCGCCGCCGAGCGGTGGCCGCGGGAAGGAACGCCGGACAACCCGCGCGCCTGGCTGGTGACGACGGCCCGCAATCGCGCGATCGACAGGATCCGCCGCAACCGCACCCTCGCCGAGAAGACCAGGCTGCTCGAGGTGCCGGAGGCCACGGAGGACGAGATGGAGGAGACGACGATCCCCGATGAGCGCCTCGAGCTGCTCTTCACCTGCTGCCACCCGGCGCTGGCGCTCGACGCCCAGGTCGCCCTCACGCTGCGGACCCTGGGTGGCCTGAGCACGGAGGAGATCGCGCGAGCCTTCCTCGTTCCTCGGGAGACGATGGCCAAGCGCCTCGTCCGCGCGAAGCGGAAGATCGGGGAGGCCGGCATCCCGTTTCCGCGTCCCGCCCGCGCACCTCCTGCCGGACCGCCTCGCCGCGGTGCTCGGCGTCATCTACCTGGTCTTCAACGAGGGCTACGGCGGGCGCGGCGACCTCGCCGACGAGGCGATCCGCCTTGGGCGCGCGCTGGCCGAGCTGATGCCGGACGAGCCCGAGGCCCACGGCCTGCTCGCGCTGATGCTGGTGAACGACGCACGGCGGGACGCCCGGTTCGCGGACGGTGAGGTGGTCCTGCTCCGCGATCAGGACCGCTCGCTCTGGGATCTGGCGGAGATCGAGGCGGCGGAGGCCGAGGTGGACCGCGCACTCGCTCTCGGCGGCCGTGGCCCCTACCTGCTCCAGGCCGCGATCGCGGTGCTCCACGTCCAGGACCCCCAGGACTGGCGGCAGATCGCCGCCCTCTACCGCGAGCTCGGCCGCCTCACCGGCTCACCCGTCGTGGAGCTGAATCGCGCGGCGGCGATCGCCGAAGCTGGCGACACCGAGGCAGCCCTGGAGCTCGTCGACGGGCTCGAGCTCGATCGCTACCACTACCTGCACTCCACCCGGGCCGAGCTGCTCCGCCGACTCGATCGCACCGATGAGGCACGCGCCGAGTACGGCCGCGCGCTCGAGCTGGTCCACACAGATGCCGAGAGGCGGTTCCTCGAACGGCGCCTGGCCGAGCTCCCCGCCGGCTGACCGGCGGAGTCAGGCCGGGAGCGGGACGGCGGCCTCGGGGGTCGCCACCCGGAAGCTGAAGCTCTCCTCGAGATAGAGCTGGACCGCGTCGGCGTCGTGGCCCTCGTACCCGATCGAGAGATCCTCTCCGGAGTCGAACAGGAAGTCCCCGCCCCGCAGGCTCACCACGACCCCGCCCTCGACCCCGGGCGCCCAGACGATCGGCCCCCCGAGGATCTCGTGCAGATGCTGCATCAGCGGATAGCCCCCGTGCTCCGCGGTCTCGAGCACGTGCGTGTGGCCCTCGGGGCTGAGCGCGAGCCCGTAGGGGCCGTCGACGCCCACGCTGCGCAGCGCGTCCACCGACTTCGCGACATGGCGCGGGTAGACCTCGCAGTCCTCGCCGAGCGTGATCTTCTCGTTGGTCGAGACCTCGGCGATGCCCTCGATCCCGGCGGCGCTCCACGCCGTGGAAGACGGTGGCGTTCTCGGCGCGCGGCGATTCTGCGAGCGGCCTGCATCGAGGGTGCCGAGGTCGACGTCCTGCGCGCCACGCTCCGCGTCGTCCAGTTCGGCGCGGCTGAGCGAGAAGTGGGCCCGGAGCTCGACCAGCCCGAGGACCCGACGCTGGCTCGCGGCAATGCCGTCGCCAGGCGCGTCGTCGAGCTCCTCGACGCGCCCCAGGTTCGTCGCCGAGTGCTCCCATCCATGGGGCCCGGAGAAGTCGACGAGCTTCCGGGCGGCCAGGGCCGGCGTGAGCCGCTCGCGCGCCTCGTCGTCGAGGAGCCGCCAGCCCGCCTCTGTGATCGGCGCCTGTTCGCGGAGCAGATGGCTCAAGTCATGCTCCCTCGGAGGCTGCCGATCCCGAGCGATTCGCTGCCGGCGAGCGGCGCGCCCTTGGCGGCCTCCTCTTCGGTCGCCTCCTCCTCCGACTCCTCGCCGTGCTCGACGATGTCGCCGTCCTGGAAGAGGATCCCCTGCGCGATCTCGCGCCACAGCGGAAGGCGGCGGAAGAGAAACTCGAGATTCATGGAGAAGTGCTTGAACTCCTCACCCTCGGCGTCCAGCATGATCGCCCGGGCCGCCGGGTCGCGCTCGATGGCGAGGCGCTGTTCGTACCAGTCGATCGCCTCCGCCTCCTCGATCAGGTTTGCGGACATTCTCGCGAAGGTCCGCGCTTCCTCCGGGAGTTCGGCCGGCGGGCTCGTGGTACTGGTCGAATCCCACGGACGTATCCTTTCAGGCTTGGCGGTCGGCTGACGTCGAGATCAGTGGCCAGCGCGCTCACCGCGCAACAGGGCCGAGAGCGTGGGGGAGGCTGCCTCGAGGACGGGCGCGGTCTGGTCGATGCTCGCCGGGTTGCCGGGCAGGTTGACGATCAGCGTCGATCCCCGGGCGCCGGCGATCCCGCGCGAGAGCATCCAGAGGTCGGTGTGGGGCTGAGAGGCCTGCGCGGATCGCCTCCGCGATGCCCGGCGCCTGGCCGATCGATCACCGCGCGCGGTCGCCTCGGGGGTGACGTCGGTGGGCGCCAGGCCGGTCCCGCCGCGTGGTGAGGATGAGATCGCAGCGCTCCTCGTCGGCCCAGTGACGCAGGCGGCTCGCGATCAGATCCCGGTCGTCGGGGAGGACCTCGCGCTCGACGAGCGTCGGCGCCGAGCCGGCGCGCCAGGTCCGCGAGCTTCGGGCCGCTCTGGTCCTGGCCCTCTCCCGCCGCCCTGGAGCGTCGAGAGTGGTCGATACGGCGCGCGCACGTTCGCCTAGCCGCCGCCGGGCGCTCGAGTCGTCCCGTCGCCAGGTGCCGCTGCGCCCGCCGCTCTTCTCGATCAGCTCGACCGCCTCGATCTCACGCCGCGCTCGATACCCTTGACCATGTCGTAGACGGTCAGTGCGGCGACCGCGGCGGCCGTCATCGCCTCCATCTCGACGCCGGTGCGGCCGACCGTCGCGCGCCTCGGCGTCGATCTCGACGACTCCCTCGGCTGATCGAGTCGGCCTGGACGTCCGACGAAAGCGAGCGGCAGCGGGTGGGCGAGCGGGATCAGCTCGCCGTTCGCTTCGCGGCCTGGATGCCCGCGAGCCGGGCGGTCGCCGAGCACGTCGCCCTTCGGCGCGTCGCCGCGCTCCGACGCCGCCGCGGTCTCAGGCTTCATCCGCACGACGGCCTCGCGCCACGCGCCCGGCGCTCGCTCTCCGCCTTGGCGCCGACGTCGACCATCCGGGCGCTGCCCTCGTCGAGAGAGTGGCGTGAGGCTCGGCGCGTCGCTCGCTCACGGGACGCGTGCCCTCCACCCAGCGCGATCCGGCTGCGTCCACCTCGCGCTTCCAGATCGGGGCCTCAGCCTTGATCCGGTCGATCGCCTCCCGGGCGCCCGAGAAGGCCTCCTCGCGATGGGGGGCCGAAACGGAGACGATCACGCTCGACTCGCCCAGCGGGACCGAGCCAATCCGGTGCTCGGCCGCCGCGGCGGCCAGACCGTGCTGCTCGACGCACTCGCGCAGGATCTCGGCGATCCGCTCCTCCGCCATCTCCCGGTAAGCCTCGTACTCGAGCCGGGAGACATCGCGCGTCGTGCCCTGAAAGGTGACGATCGCACCGGCCTCGGGGCGGGAGACGAGCCCCGCGAGCGACTCGAGCGAGAGCGGCCCATCGGTGATCCGGACGTGCACCCGGTCCTGCTCGCCGCCGCTGACGGGCGGCACGAGCGCCAGCTCGTCGCCCGAGGAGAGCGGGGTGTCCGGGTCCGCGTAGTCGCGGTTGACCGCCATCCGCACCGGCATCCTCTCGATCAGATCGCTCAGCTCGGGGCGCTCGGCGAGCCTGTCCAGCGCCTCGGCCACGGTGGCCCCGTCGTCCACCTCGACCTCGATCGAGTCGCTGCCCACACGCTCGCGGAAGACGGCGAACAGTCGGACCGTGACGGTCATCAGGGCGATGCTACGGGGCCGACATCCGGCAGGAGCTCGACCTCGATGCGGCTGCCGGCCACGGGGGCATCGCTGTCGGCGGGCACGATCGCGAGTGCGTCGGCGCCAAGCATCGAGGTGAGCACGTGCGAGTCCTGGTTCCCGGTCGGCCGGGCGTGCCAGCCGTCTTCGCGAAGCTCGAGCGAGCAGCGCACGGCGTGGTCGCGCCCGGGTGCCGCCGGTAGGTCCTCGATCGAGAATCGCCGAGGTGCGACCGGCCCTCTCCTCGACCCCGAGCAGAGCCAGGATCGCGGGGCGGACGAAGAGCAGGAAGGTGACCATCGCCGATACCGGGTTTCCCGGTAGGCCGAAGACAAGCGTCCCACCGGGCCCCACTCCGAACCAGGTCGGCTTTCCGGGCTTCAGGGCCACCCTCCAGAAGATCTCTTCGACGCCGAGCGAGTCGAGCGCGTCCTTGACGTGATCGTGCTCGCCGACGGAGACGCCGCCGCAGATCACGGCGATCTCGGCGCCGAGCATGCGCTCGATCGCTGCGCGGGTCAATTCGGGATCGTCCGTGACGGTCTCGGTCGCAACCACCTCGGCACCGGAGCTGAGGGCGAGCGCGGGGATCGTGTAGGCGTTCGAGTTGCGCACGCCGCCCGGTCGCGGCGCGTCTCCAGGCTCCTGCAGCTCGTCGCCGGTGGTCAGGACCCCGAGCCGGGGTCGGCGGACGCAGACGACCTCCGCGACACCCACGGACGCGAGCACCCCGAGCTCCGCGGCACCGAGCCGCGCACCCCGCCGGAGCACGGTGGCCTCCGGCTCGATGTCGTCGCCGGCGTGGCGCACGTTGTTCCCCGGCTCGACCTCCACCGCGATCGTGACCCGTCCGTCCCGCAGGCTCGTGTCCTCGACCCGGACGACAGAATCCGCGCCCTCGGGAATCACCGCGCCCGTGGAGATCCCGATCGCCTGGCCCTCGTCAAGCGCCGAGCCGGCCGGACGCCCCGCTCGAGACTCGTCGACGACGAGCAGGCTCGCCGGGGACTCGGGATTTGCACCGCTGCGTGTCCGCCGCCCGCACCGCGAAGCCGTCCATCGAGGAGTTGTCGAAGCCGGGAACGGGGTCCGCGCTCGCGATGTCGTCGGCTAGAACCCGTCCGAGCGCCTCGCGCAGTGGGACCGCCTCCGCGCCCAGCGGGCCGACGCGCTCGAGGACGAGACGCCTGGCCTCGCCGAGGGCGATCGGCTTGTCCGCCGGCGCTCCCGTCAGGGCGCCCTCACTCGACTCCCAGCATCACGTCGCTCGCCTTGATCAGGGCGGTCACGTCCTTCCCCGGCTCTATGCCGAGCTCGCGAACGGCCTCCACGGTCACCGATGCAACGAGCCTCATGCCGCCGACGTCGAGCTCCACGTTCGCAATCGCCTCGCCGGCGTTGACGTTCGTGACCTTGCCCGGAAGCTTGTTTCTGGCGCTGATCTGCATCGACTCCTCCTCTGGCCGCGGTTGTCTCAGTCTCGCGACGAGGCTAGATCATCCGCCTGGCGCGACCGGCACGTGGCGTGGGTGCCCTTGCATAGGCAGAGCCACCCGCTGCCATACTGAGCGCGATGACCGATCTCAGCATGGGCGAGGCCGCGCGGGCGATCGGCGTCAGCGTCGACACGCTGCGCCGCTGGGACGGCGCGGGGAAGCTCCGCACCACCCGGGACTCGCGGAACCGCCGACAGGTGCCGGCCACCGAGGTGGAAAGGCTTCGGCGCACGCCGACCCGCCACCGAACCGACGACTCGTTCTCGGCGCGAAACAGGTTCCCCGGGACGGTCACCTCCGTGGAGGTCGCCGGGGTAATGGCGCTGGTGGAGATCCAAGCCGGACCGCACCTGATCACGGCTGCAATCACCCGGGACTCAGTCGAGGAACTGGGACTCGTGGAGGGCACCCGAGCCACCGCCACGGTGAAGGCGACCTCGGTGATGATCGACCGAGAGGGCTGAGACTCCTACCTATGTAGTGCATATGTAATGATCGGCGCGCGAATGGGCGCCGTCGAATCAAGAGCCAAGCCGCCACCTCGCCGTGCTCGCCGTCGCGGTCGCGTGCCTGGCCGGACTGGCGGGCTGCGGGGGCGGCGGCGACAACTCGGATCAGTTGGTCGTCTCGGCCGCGGCATCTCTCGATACGGCCTTCAACGACTACGTGGACGCCGCCGGCATCGACGCCAAGATGTCGTTCGCCGGATCGGACGAGCTCGCCGCCCAGATCCGCCAGGGGGTCAAGCCGGACGTCTACGCGGCGGCAAATACGACCCTCCCCGACGAGCTCCACAAGGAGGGTCTCGTCGGCGAGCCGACGGTGTTCGCGACCAACACGCTGGTGCTGGCGGTCCCGCAGGACTCGCAGATCGACTCCCTCGACGACCTGACCAAACCGGGCACCTCGATCGTGATGGGCGATCCGACGGTTCCCGTCGGTTCCTACACGCGTGAGGTGCTCGATCATCTTCCGGCAGACCAGCGCAAGGCGATCTACGACAACGTGCGCTCCGAGGAACCCGACGTGAGCAGCATCTCGGGCAAGCTCACCCAGGGAGCGGCCGACGCGGGCTTCGTCTACATCACCGACGTGACCGCGAGCAGCGGTCAGCTGAAGGCGATCCAGCTGCCTGCGGACCTGCAGCCCAACGTTGCCTACGGGGCCGCGGTGGTCACCGGCGCGAAGAACCCCGAAGGAGCCCGCAAGTTCATCGACGGACTGCTCAGCGGGGACGGGGCCACGGCGCTCGAGGAGGCCGGCTTCAAGCCTCCGCCGGGCTGATGCGCAGAGCGGCGTTTGCCGTTGGGCTCTTCCTCGCCCTGTTCCTGGTGCTCGCCTTCCTGACGCTGCCGATCGTCGCGATCTTCGTTCACACCTCCCCCGGCGATCTGATCAGCAGCCTCGGGGAACAGGACGCCCGGGACGCTCTCTGGCTCAGCCTGAAGACGTCCCTGGCGGCGCTCGCGATCATCGTGATCGTGGGAACACCCGCCGCCTATCTGCTCGCCACACGGGAGTTCCGCGGCCGCTCGGTGGTGGTGACGTTGATCGAGCTCCCGCTGGTCCTCCCGCCGGCGGTCGCCGGCATCGCCCTGCTCGCCTCCTTCGGTCCCGAGGGGCTGTTCGGCAGCGCGCTCGATGACGCGGGAATCCAGCTGGTGCTGCAGACGGCGGGGGTGATCGTCGCGCTCACCTTCGTCGCGGCTCCCTTCTACCTGCGCCAGGCGCAGGAGGCCTTCGCCGCGGTGGATCGCAACCTGCTGGACGCCGCGCGCACGCTGGGGGCGAGCGAGGCGCGCGCCTTCATCCGGGTCGCCGTGCCATCGGCGGGCCAGGGCATCGCGTCGGGGATCGCGCTGGCCTGGGGGCGGGCCCTGGGCGAGTTCGGAGCGACGCTGATGTTCGCCGGATCGTTCCAGGGGATCACCCAGACGGTGCCGCTCGCCATCTTCGCCCGCTTCAGTGACGACTTCACCGCCGCCCTGGCGCTCTCGGGCGTGCTGGTCATCGTCTCCGCCGCCCTGCTGCTCTCGGTCAAGGTCCTGGGACGCTCGCCGATTCTCGGCGGTGGCGCACCATGAGCGGCCTCGAGGTCCGAGCACGCGATCGGCTTCGCGAGTTGGAGCTCGACGTCGAGCTGCAGGTGGATGGGGACGGCTGCGCGGCGATCGTCGGGCCGTCCGGGGCCGGCAAGTCGACCGTGCTCCGCATCATCGCCGGGCTGCGGCGCCCCGATCCCGGCCGGGTCGTGATGCGGGACGAGGTCTGGCTCGACTCGGGCCGCGGGATCAATCTCCGCCCGGAGGAGCGCACCTGCGGACTCATGTTCCAGGACTACGCCCTGTTCCCGCATCTGAGCGCCTGGCGGAACGTCGCCTTCGGAATGCCCGGACCGCGCCAGGATCGCCGGGGGCGCGCCCTGGAGCAGCTCCGGCGCTTCGGTGTCGAGGAGCTGGCCGACGCCCGCCCCGCCTCCCTCTCGGGAGGCGAACGCCAGCGGGTTGCGCTGGCGCGATCGCTGGCGCGAGACCCGAGCGTCCTGCTCCTCGACGAACCCCTGGCCGCGCTCGACACCCGCACCCGCGCGCACGCCGGCCGCGAGCTCGTCCACGCGCTGAGAGGGACGCCTGCGCTCGCGATCGTGGTCACCCACGACTTCTCGGAGGCGGCCATGCTGGCCGACGAGATCTTCGTCATGGACGAGGGACGCATCGTCCAGCGCGGGACCGCCGCGGAGCTGTCGGCGCGACCCGCGAGCGCCTTCGTCGCCGACTTCGCGGGCTCGGTGGTGCTCAACGGCACGGCGCGGCCGGACGCGGACGGGCTGACGCAGGTCGAGCTGGATGGCGGAGGCGTCCTGCGCAGCACCGACCTGATCCGCGGACCGGTCGCCGCCCTCGTCTTTCCGTGGGAGATCAGCCTCGAGCCGGGTGGGGCCGCCCATGAGAGCTCGGCCCTGAACCGCCTCGCGGTCGAGGTCATCTCGGTGACGGAGATCGGGAACCGCGCCCGGGTCGGATTGTCCTCACCGCAACCGCTGGTGGCGGAGGTGACCGTCGAATCGATCCGCTCGCTGGCCCTGGGCCCGGGGGTCCGAGTCACCGCGACCTGGAAGGCGACAGCTACCCGGCTCGTCGCGCGCTAGCTAGCCGCCGATCTGGCTCATCGACCGCGGCGGCCGGCGGAAGCCGGGCTCGTTGATGCGGTGCTTGAGCTCCTTGCGCCAGACCGCGTCGCGGATCAGCTCTTCGAGCTCGTCGTCGCTCGCGCCCGAGCGCAGCGGATCGCGCAGATCGGTCTCGTCGATCGAGAACAGGCAGGTGCGCAGCTTGCCGTCGGAGGTGATCCGGATGCGGTTGCAGTCGGCGCAGAACGGCTCGGACACGGGGTTCACGAATCCGATCTCCCCGGCCCCGTCGGCGAAGCGATAGACGCGCGCGGTCGAGTGGGGCTCGCGCGGCAGCGGCTCGAGCTCGTAGGCCGTCTCCGCGATCTCCCTGATCTCCGCTCCGGTCAGCACCGCTTCGGGCTCCCACTTGCCGTCCGCGTCCAGCGGCATGAACTCGATGAACCGGACCTGGTAGTCGGTCGAGCGGGCCAGCTCGCAGAAGCGGAGCACCTCGCGCTCGGTGAAGTCGCGCATCGCGATCGCGTTCACCTTGATCGGCCGACCTCCGGGAATGCCGCGACCGCCTCCAGGCCGCGCATCACCTGTGCGAGGGCGTCGCGGCGCGTGATCTTGAAGAAGGCGTCCCGCGCCAACGAGTCGACCGAGACGTTGAACCGGTCGACGCCCGCGCGGACAAGCGCCTCGGCGTCGCGCTCGAGCAGGTAGCCGTTCGTGGTGACCGAGATCTCACGTAGGCCCTCGATGCCGCGCAGCATCGAGACGAGCTTCGGGAACTCCCGCCGGACCAGCGGCTCGCCCCCCGTCAACCGCAGATCGGAGACGCCCATCGAGGCGAGCAGCGCGATCAGACGCTGGCACTCCTCGAAGGTCAGGATCTCCGAGCGGTCGAGCCAGGGAAGGCCATCGGCCGGCATGCAGTACTGGCAGCGGAAGTTGCACCGATCGACCACCGAGAGACGCAGGTCGCCGATCGGCCGGCCGTGACCGTCGCGAAGGGGCTCCCGCTGCGTCATCCGGGGCGGCTCCCGCGTCCCGGCGCCCTTCTCGCTGTGGAGCGCCAGCGGAGGCGGCGCCGAACCCAGTCCGTCGCCAGGCGCGCGCCGACGAGCCCGACGCGAGCACGCCGGGCAGCGTCTCCTCGACCGGGATACCGGCAACGTGTCCGAGCAGTGGCGTGAAGGCAGCGAAGATGTACATCACCTGCCGGCGCCGCCTCGCGATCGGGGACCGCGTCGTGGATTCGGCCCTTGACGGTCTTCAGCCGCCCGCCCTCGCGTCCCCGGCGGACGGCCGTGATCTCGCCCATGATCGAGATCGCGGTCTCCGCCGCCGACAGGGCGCCGATGTCGAGCCCGATCGGAGCCGCCAGGCGCCCGAGCTCCTCGTCGGTCAGGCCCTCGGCGAGCAGGCGCTCGCGACGCTTCTCCTGGGCCCGCCGGCTGCCCATGGCCCCGATGTACTGGGCGTCGGAGCGGAGGGCGATCTTGAGCACCGCGTCGTCGAGCTTGGGGTCGTGGGTGAGCACCGCGATCGAGGTGGCCCGGTCGATTCCGCCGAGCTCGTCCAGGGCCTTGTCGGGCCACGCCGCGATCACCCGCTCGGCCTCCGGGAAGCGGTCGGCGGTCGCGAAACGCTTGCGCGGATCGACCACGAAGGCGCGCCAGCCGGCCAGCTTCGCCGCGGCGGCCAGCTGGGCGGCGAAGTCAACCGCGCCGAAGATGATCAACCGGGGCGGTGGCGCGACCACATCGACGAACAGGGTCTGCCCATCGTGCTCGTAGAGCTCGCTGCGCTCGGACCACATCGCGGACGCCGCCCTCTCCACCGCGGCCTCATCCAACTCGCGGCTCCGAGGGAGCCGTCGCGCGTCCCATCCTCCAGCAGCAGCAGCTTCGCGCCGACGTCGGTGCCCTCGAGAACGGTGGTCAGGGCTCCACGCCCACCCTGGAGACCCAGCTCCCTGAAGCGGCCCTCCAGACCGCCGTCGTCATAGGTCTCCACCCAGATCGAGATCTCGCCGCCGCAGGGCAGCCCGACGTCCCAGGCGTCTTCGTCGGCGATCCCGTACTCGAGGAGCTGCGGGGCGTCGCCCCTCAGGATGCCCTCGGCCACCTGGACGACCTGACCCTCCACGCATCCTCCGGAGACCGCCCCCGCCATCCCGCCGGCCTCGTTGATCGCCATCTTCGTTCCCGGCGGCTGCGGCGCGGACTTCTTCGTGTCCACGACCGTCGCCAGCGCCACCGGATCGCCGGCACCGACCCAGTCCCCGACGACCTCCATAACGTCCTTCATCCGCGTCCAGCCTCCTCAGGCATCCGTGCCCACCAGCCGATCGAGTCCCTGCTCCGAGACCTGCTCCTGATCGTCACGGTACTTGAGCACCGAGCCCAGGGTCCGCTCGGCGGCGGAAGCGTCGAGGTGGTCCACCCCGAGCAGCTCGAGGGCGGCGACCCAGTCGATCGTCTCCGCGATCCCGGGCGGCTTCTGGACGTCGCTCGAGCGCAGGCGGCGAACCGCCTCCGCCGCCTCGGTCGCGAGCTCCTCCGCCGTCCCCGGCACGCGGCGCCGGACGATCTCGACCTCGCGCGCCGGGCTCGGGTAGTCGATCCAGTGGTACAGGCAGCGGCGCTTGAGCGCGTCATGCAGGTCGCGAGTCCGATTCGAGGTCAGGATCACGGCCGGCGGGTGCGTGGCGCGGATCGTGCCGATCTCCGGGATCGTGACGCTCGACTCCGCGAGCAGCTCGAAAAGGAACGCCTCGAAGTCGTCGTCGGCCCGGTCGAGCTCGTCCACGAGCAGGACGGCGGGC